>CAWFGY010000008.1:0-416059 GCA_963815545.1 uncultured Actinomycetota bacterium | reverse complement strand
CCGAGGCGCCGCCGGACCCCGTGTCCGGCGGCGCCTCCGTCGTTCGGCCAGACCTCACCGCAGGCCCTCTCCCGACGCCCCGGCCGCCCGTAGCGTTCGTGTGGTGTCCAACGAGCTCCAGGTGCGGGTCGCCGACCCTGCCCCGGTCGAGCCCCGAACCGACCGGCCCGCGGCACGGCGGGTCCTCGGCTCCCGGGCGACGACGGTGCTGTTCGCCCTGACCGCCTTCCTCGGCGCGGCGCTGCTGTTCGTCGTCCAGCCGATGGTCACCCGGTTCGTGCTGCCCCGGTTCGGCGGGTCCGCCACGGTGTGGAGCACGAGCTCGCTGTTCTTCCAGGTGGTCCTGCTCCTCGGCTACGTCTACGTCCACGTCGCGACGAACCGGCTGCGGCGGCGCGCCCAGATCTGGGTGCACCTCGTCGTCCTGCTCGTCCCGCTGCTCGCCCTGCCGGTCGCCGCACCGGCCGGGGGGGGCGAGGGCGGCTACCCCGCGATCCGGCTCCTGGCGATCCTCACCGTGATGATCGGGCTGCCGTTCGCGGTGCTGTCGACGACGGGGCCGCTGGTCCAGCGCTGGTACTCGTGGACCCCGGCCGCCCGTAACGACGACCCGTACTTCCTCTTCGCGGCGAGCAACCTCGGCAGCTTCGGGGGCCTGCTCGCGTACCCGCTGGTCATCGAGCGGGCGCTGACGCTGGACCAGCAGCGCATCGCGTGGTCGGTGGCGTTCGTCGTGCTGCTCGTGCTCGTCGCGGCGTGCGGCGTCGTGGCCGTCCGCTCGCCCACCCGCGCGTCCGCCGCCGCCGAGGCGGCCCCCGTCGCCGTCGACGACGTGGCTGCCCCGCCGCCCGGGCGCCGCGTCCAGCTGACCTGGCTGGGGCTGGCGTTCCTGCCGTCGGCGCTCCTGCTGGCCGTCACGTCGCACATGTCCACCGACGTCGCGGCCGTCCCGCTGCTGTGGGTCGTGCCGCTTGCGATCTACCTCGCGACCTTCGTCATCGCCTTCGCGCGGACCTCCCGGACGGTGAACCCGACACTGGTGCGGGCCGCCGGCGCCGTGGCCGCCGTCGCGCTCCTGACGAGCGTCCTCGCCGTCGTCGTCCCGATCGGGGTCGCCGTGGGGGTCGACCTCGCGGTCCTGGCGCTCGTCGCCCTGGTGGGGCACAGCCGCCTGGCGGCGATGCGGCCCTCGGTGGAGCACCTGACCCGGTTCTACCTCGTCGTCGCCCTTGGTGGAGCCGCCGGCGGTCTGCTCAACGGCCTCGTCGCCCCGCTCGTCTTCGACCGGGTCTGGGAGTACCCCGGGGCCCTCGTCGTCAGCCTGCTCCTCGGCGTCGGGACCGTCGGCCTGGCGGGCACCCGTCTCACCCGTCGGTACGGACGGCCCCAGGGCGTCGTCCTGCTGGCCCTGCTCCTCGCGGTGGGCGGTCTCGTGCTCGTCGGCGTCGCCCCCGAGGCCGCCGCCTCGTGGTGGCTCCTGCCTCTCGGACTGGGGGCCCTCGTCGCGGCGTGGCCCGCGGCCGGGCAGCCATGGTCCCTCGCGGGCGGCATGGTGCTGCTCGTCGTCATCGTGACCCTCGTCCGGGGCGTCGGGACGCTGGAGACCACCCGCACCTTCTACGGGTCCTACCGGGTCTCGAGCGACGGTGCGGCCCACCGGCTCATGCACGGCAACACCGTCCACGGCAGCCAGCTCTCCGCCGAGCCGCGAGGAGCCGACGCTGTACTACGGGCGCTCCGGGCCGCTCGGGCAGGCGCTCTCGGTCATCCGGCCCACGCGTACCGCGGTCGTGGGGCTCGGCACCGGCACCATCGCCGCCTACGGCGAGCCCGGCGACGCGATGACGTTCTACGAGATCGACCCCGAGATCGACGCGATCGCCCGCGACCCACGGCTCTTCACGTACCTGCGTGACTCGGAGGCCTCGGTGACGACCGTCATCGGCGACGGCCGGCTGCAGATCGCGAAGGCGCCCGAGGCGGGCTACGACGTGATCGTCCTCGACGCTTTCAGCTCCGACGCCGTCCCGGTCCACCTACTCACCGAGGAGGCGTTCGACACCTACGCGAGCCGTCTCGCCCCCGGCGGCGCGATCCTCGTCCACATCAGCAACCGCTACCTCGACCTCGAGCCGGTCGTCGCGGCGTCAGCGCGACCACCTCGGGTGGGACGCGTCGGTCGGGTGGAACCCGAGGGCTGTGGCCCCCGCCACCGAAGCGCGGTGGGTGCTCGTGACCTCCCACCCCACGTGGACCGCTGAGCTGCGGGGCGTCGACGGATGGCGCCCCGTCGCCTCCGAGCGCATTGCGTGGACCGACGACTACTCCTCGGTGCTCTCCGTACTGGCGGCGTCGTAGCCCGCCCGGCGCGGGGTGACTCGCCCGGTACCGTCCGCCCACCGCTGCGTCGGCGACTCACCGCAGAGGCCCTGCGCGCGGGCGGCATGGGGCCGTACGTTGTCGTGGTGCAGCAAGAGCGGGTGGCGAGGCGCCGGATCGCACCGCGGGCGATGGCTGCGCTGTCGACCGGGGTGACCGGGGTGGCGGGGTATCTGGTCCTCGTCGTCGTCGGACGGACCCTCAGCCCACCTGAGAACGCCGACTTCCTGGCGGTCTGGGGAGCCCTCTTCGCGGCGTTCACGGTCGTGGGTGGTCTCGGGCTCCAGGCCTCGGCGTCGGTGTCGGCCGCGGGGGCGATGGGGCCGCCGACCGCCTCTGACGGCGGCCTGCGCGCCGTGGCGCTTCCCCTCCTGCCGGCACTGGTCGGGGTCGGCGCCGTCGTGGGGATGGTGAGCTCCCAGGGCTTCGCCCTCCCTCCGTGGGCTCTGCCGGCCATTCTCGCGGTCGGTGTCGGCGGATACGTCGGCCAGACCCTGACCGCGGGCTCCCTGGCGGGCTCCGGTGACTGGAGCACCTACGGGTCGCTGCTCATCACGGAGGCGCTGCTGCGGCTGGGCCTGGTCACGCTGGCCGTCACGGTGACCGGCCAGATGATCGTCGCCTGTTTCGCGGTGGCCGCAGCCAGCCTGTCGTGGCTCGCGTTCCTGGTGGTCTCCCCGGCCGGTCGGCGGGCGATCGTCCGCCCCATCGCCGAGCCGGCATCGAGGTTCCGTCGGCGAGCGGCATCGGCCGCGCTCGCCTCGGTCGGCCCGGCGATCCTCGTGGTCGGCTACCCGTTCATCGTCAAGACGGCTGTGCCCGCTGCGGCGTTCGAGGCCTCGGCCGGCATCCTTCTGGCGGTCATCCTGACCCGTGCGCCGTTCCTCGTCCCACTGGCCGTCGTCCAGCCGCTGCTGGTCGCCCACGTCGGCCGGAGCGGCCGGCTCCCCCCATGGCTCATCCCTGGGATCGTCGGGACCGGTCTCGTGGGGAGCCTCCTGGGCGGGCTGGCGGGCCCCGCCGTTCTCGCGTGGGTCGCTCCGGGGTCCGCAGTTCCCTGGTGGGTGGTCAGCGCCCTCGTCATCGACTCCGCCCTGCTCGCGGTCATGATGTCTCTCGCCGCTGCGAGTCTCGCGCGGTCGCGGCATCGCGTGTACTCCGTCGCGTGGGCGCTGGCCGTCACGGGTGGAGTCGTGCCGTTGTTCGTCCCGGTCGGCCTCGAGGCCGGGGTGATCGGCGGCCTGACCCTCGGGCCGGTGCTGGAGGGGTCGCGATCCTCGTGGCGATGCGGACCACCGGTCGCCCCGGGACCGTGGCCCCGCCGGCGCCCACCAGGGGCGGGGGCGGCCTACCCGGGCTGCCCTTCGGCGGCGGCCCGGCGTGAGGCGACGGTGACGAACTCGTTGGCGTAGAACACCCGCCCAACGGCCCGCGGGAACGGGAAGCTGTACTGCCGGGTGACCGTCAGGCCCGACCGGTCGCACGCCGCCGCAACCTCGCCGAAGCCCATCCAGCGGACGTGGGTGCTGTCCGATGCGAAGCCGCGCTCCTGCGGTGTGATGACGATCGCTCGACCGTCCGGCTTGAGGAAGGCCCCGTACGTGGTCAGCAGGTCGACGCCGGTGGCTCCGTCGACGTGCTCCAGCACGTGGGCCACGAGGGTCGTGTCGAACTCACCCACCCCGTCGAGGGAGAGGAACTCCTCCGGGGTGTAGGCCGACAGGCCCTGAGCGCGACAGACGGCGACCGAGGTGACGTTGTGGTCGACGCCGACCGACCCGGCGGGCAGGGCCGCCAGGTACCTGCCCACGCCGCAGCCGACGTCGAGGCATCGGCCAGGGTTCAGCCGGTTCAGGTTCCACCGGTAGGGACGCTGCACGTCGAGCCGGGCTCGCCAGCCCACGTTGCCCTTGCTCAGGAGGCGCTCGGTGTAGGCCCGACCTCGGGTGTCGGGCCGGTCCTCGCCGCCGGGACGGTTCATCAGGGGTGCCTCCTCAGGACTGGCCTGGTCGTCTCGTCGCGGCGGGGGGTCACGGCACGCCAGTACCGGGTGACCGCGGCGTTGAGCACGTTCATCCCGGATGGCGCTCGCAGCTGGCCCTGCGTCAGCCGACTCGTGAGCACGTGGTCCAAGCCGCCGGGGTCGACGACCCGTGCCGTGGTGGCCCGGCGGCGCCTGCGGACCGCCGGCACGTTCCGGACCACCCAGGACCAGGCGTCGACCCGTTCGCGGAACCAGCCATCACGTGCGGCCACGAGGAACAGAAGAGGTTCGCTGAGCAGCAGGACGGGAAGGGCGCGCAGCAGCAGCGATCGTGGGTAGACGCTGAGCACCGTCGTCAGCCGGTTGCGTTCGAGGAGGTACATCTTGCGAGGGTTGCGTCCGAAGTCGTAGGAGTGGCGAGCGACGGCGCCGGGACAGTACGTGACCCGGAGTCCCGCCAGCCAGCAGCGCAGACTGAGGTCGGCGTCCTCGTAGTACATGAAGAACGAGGGGTCGAGACCGCCGAGCTGCGTCCACACCTCGCGCCGCATCGCGAAGAGCGCGCCGGTCACCGACGCGACATCGCATGGCGCCTGGTGCTGCGCGACCGGGTCGTGCAGGCCACCGGCCCAGCTGATTCCGGTGACGTGGACCGGGTTTCCCGCCGAGTTGACGAGCGCGGGCTCATCCGCGAGGACGACGCAGCCGCACACCATCCCGACGGACGGCTCCTGGAGTTCCTGCGTGAGCGCGTCGATCGTTCCGGATGCGATCACGGCATCCGAGTTGACGAACACCAGGACCTCGCCGCTGCTGCGCTCCACGCCGACCCGGGCGCCACCGGCGAAGCCGAGGTTGCGGGAGGTGTGGACGATCGTCACCCCGGCAACCGGGGGAGGGGCCTCGATCCCGTTGTCGACGAGGACGACCTCGCCGGCGGGACCCGCGTCGGCGACCACCGCTCGCAGGCATTCGCCCAGTCCTGGCTCGGGACCGAAGCCCACGACGACCACCGAGACGGTCGGGGTCACCGGCCGGCACCGTCGTCGGTCGGCCGGGCCTGCTCGTCAGCGTCGTCGACGGAGGGTGAGGAGGGCTCGTCGAGCCGACTCCCGAGGATGGCCACCTCCTCGGCGAGCCGCCGGGTCCGCGCCTCCAGCCGGCCCACCTCGCCGGCCAGCTGCATCGAGATGACGAGGAGGAACAGCACCCCCGCGAACAGGACGAGGTTCAGGGGTACCTGGACATGCATCGTCGTCGTCACCCAGTCGAGGGCGCTCGGGAAGAGGGCGAACGTGACGGCCACGAGCCCGAGGACCACCCATGCGAGCGCCAGCCGGCCCCGCACGTAGCGGCGCCGCACGAGCTCGATCGACATGCCCAGGACGACGAGGCCGCCGATGAGCCCGAGCCAGTAGCCGTCGGGTCTCATGCCACCACGCCCCCCGGGCCGGGCACCTTCCAGCGCCGCACCAGGCCGAGCAGGATGGCGACCACGGCCCGCGACAGGTACACGACCGAGCCGACCAGGCCCTGGCTGGGGCGACCGTGCTCCCGCTGGTTCATCCGGACCGGGATCTGGCGGACGACGAGACCGCACCGGCGCGCGATGACGAGAGCCTCCACGGTGTCCCCGAGATACTCGGCCGGGTAGTTCTCGGCGAAGACACGCAGCGCACGCGGCCCCATCGCGCGGTAGCCGGAGGTGACGTCGGTGAGGCGCGTGCCGAGGATGGCTGACAGGAGTCCTGCCAGGATCCGCATGACGCCACGACGGGCTCGTCCGACCGCGTAGGCGTCGCGACCCGCGAAGCGGGCGCCGATGACGACGTCGGCGTCCGAGAGGCCGGCGACGAGTGCGGGCAGATGCTCGGTGTCGTGTTGGCCGTCGCCGTCCACTTGCACCACGGCGTCGTAGCCCCGATCGACCGCGTAGCGGTAGCCGGTGCGCATGGCACCGCCCACGCCTAGGGTGTATGGGAGCCTGGCGACAGCAGCGCCAGCCGTTCGGGCCAGCGTGCCGGTGCCGTCGGAGGAGCCGTCGTCGACCACGAGGACGTCGGCTGTGTCCAAGCTGTGGCGAACCGCTGTGACGACCTCGGTGATGGAGGCTGCCTCGTTGAGGGCTGGAATGACAACGAGCACCCGGTGTACCTCTTGCACAGCACCCTCCCGAGTCAGCCGGATGGTCCCATTGTGCCCACGCGTCGCTCGATTACGCCGGGGATTGGTGGGTGTGTCCGTATGCTCGACCAGGTCGCCGATCGGCCGGGCGGCATCCGGGAGGATTCGACGTGGGTGAGGTCACCGGGACACTCTGCGATGCCCCCGCCGCCGGGCAGGGGGGATTCCCGCCACCCACGTCTCCGCCGACGGACCCGTTCGGTGGGATCGGTGACCTCGGGTCCGCCTTCACGATCGCCGTAGCCGTTCTCGTGGCCGCCGCGCAGGGTCTCGGTGCCATCGGTGTCCGCCTCCTGGAGCGCGGGACTGCGGGTCTTGCCACAATGGTCGGATTCGGTCTGGTGGGGGCTATCGCGTACGTCCTGTTGCGGCGGGACGGTCGGCGTGAGCGGCAGAGCGCGGTCGGACGGGTCCAGCAGGTGTGGATCATGCTTCCCGCAGTCGTGATGGTCGCCTACCTGCTCATGGCCCGTGCGATGCCGGTAGGCCCTCGGACGGAGTGGTACCTCGGCGGCGACCACGTGCGGCATCTGATCATGACCGCTGAAGTGCAGGCCACTGGCTATCTCTCATACGCCGACCAACCGTACCCCCGGGGGTGGCACACGCTGTTGGCCGCCACCTGGTCGGCCGCAGGCCTGCGCCCGCAGGAGGACATCACTCGTGTCGCCGATTTGTCCGCGAGCCTCGTCTGGCTAATCTCGGCGGCGCTGGCGTTGACGACGGCGGCACTCGCTGGCTCGCTCGCGCGTCGAATAGGATTCGGCTGGTCGTCGACGGGACTCGCGGGTCTGCTCGCTGGCACTGCAACTCTGATCCCGGCGTTTCTGGGCAACTACCAAGGTCTCGGTCTCGAAACCTCTCTCGTCGCAGCATGCACGCTGGCCGTTGTCACGCGGAGCCAGATTGTCGACGTCGGAGGGCTTCGCGCTCTGGCCATCGCGGCGTCGGGCGTCATTGTCATCGCCCACACGTGGCAGTTGCTGCTTCCCGTTGTCGCGCTGGCAGCTGTGCGCTCCGCCTTTCACGTGTTTCGAGCCCACGGCACCTCTGGGCGGTGGGCCGTCGCAGTGCTTGCCGGAGCGACGGCGGCAGTTGCCTGGCCGTCGGTCCTAGCTGTCGTGAAAGACGTCGGCGTCCAGCACGCGACCGATGCGGGCGTCCGTGTCCCGACCCCATGGGTATTTCTGGCGGTCGGCGTTGCTGCGCTTGCTGTCGTCGCGGCGCGAGGCGGCGCGCCGGAGCGCTGGTTCTTTGTGTACGCCGTGGGTCCCGCGACGACTGGGCTTGCGCTGGCGGCGTACGTCGGCATCACCCCCGACACCTACTACGCGAGCAAACTCCTGTGGCAGTCCGCGGCGTTGGCGCTCGCGCCCCTCAGCGTTGTTGTCGTCGGGCTTGTTGCCCGAGTGTGTGAGGGACGTTCCCTGCTGCGGACGTCGATGCTTGGCGTTGGCGCCGTCACCCTTGTGTTCGCAATGGTGCAACCAGCCGCGGCCTTCTTCGGGGTGTGGTCGACGGTGGACGGTGCGATGGTGTTGCGGATGTTGTCGCTGCCGGGGGCGGGACAAGCTCAGGTTGTCTACACGGATGGTGCTCTCGGCACCGATACGCTCACTCGAGTGCTCTTGGACGCGGTTCGACCTGACCCAGGGCCTCTCCGGACCCCTCAAGAACGCCTCGATGTGAACGAGGAATGCGTGCTGCTCCGGGCGTCCCCCAAACCGACGGTCCTCACGAACCAGCCGGACGCAGATGTCCGAGCCCGTTACGGGTGTGCGAAGCAACTGCGGATCGTCCGACTACGGTGACCACACTGCCGACACGTCCTCCGAACGGTCACTTGTGGCGTGCGCCTCTCGCCGCCCAAGGCACACGTCGCCTAATGTCGCGAGCGAAGCGAGCCGGCCGTCGGGAGGGAGTGCGCTACATGGCTGACGTCTTGCCTGCTCCCGCGCCGGCCGTCACGCATCGGGTCGTCACCCTCTGGCGCGCGTTGCCCGTCGTCGTGCGCTACGGCCTGACCGGCGGAGTGACCCAGCTGATCTATCTTGGGGTCCTCGGCGGGGCGCTGGTGGCAGGCACCCACTATCTCGGGGGTCTTGTCCTGGCTCAACTCGCCGCGATGTCGTTCGCGTTCCCCGCCTACAGGGGGCTCGTGTTCAATGCCAGCGGCTCGTGGACGCGGCAGGTGATCGCCTTCGCCGGCGTGTGGTGGACCGGCGCCGCGATGAGCTTCATCGGTGTCCCCGCCCTCGTCGAGGTCGCCGATGTCCCGCCGTTCCGTGCCCAGCTCCTCGTCCTCGTCGTCGTCGTGACGGTGAGCTTCGTCGGGCACCGGACCGTCACCTTCCGGCGTGCCTGAGGCGAGTCCGGTGGTGACCACGCCGAACGGCGCGGAAGCGCAGGTCACCGACGACGAGCCGGACAACCGTGGGCGCCGCGCCCTGGTGGCGCCGGCGCTGGCTCTGGGGTTCCTCGCGTACCAAGCCGTCGTCGCGGTCGCGATCAACGACCTGGACGGGCAGGACCCGCGGACCCAATGGGACGGGCTGCGCTACCTGACCATCGCCGACGACGGGTACCCCACCGGGGGGTCACCCGGCGCTCCGCCCGCCGGGTTCGACGTCTACGCCTTCCACCCGCTCTACCCGCTCCTCGTGCGGGCGCTCGGCGCCCTCCCCGGGCTGTCGACCGCCGCGGTCGCGCCCTGGCTGAACCTCGCGCTGGCGACGGTCGCGGTCGTCGTCCTCGCCCGGTGGGCCACCCGCATTCTCGGCACGACGGCGGCCGTGACCCTCGTCGTCGCCATCACTGCCTGGCCTGCGAGCCCGGTGTTCCAGATGGCCTACACCGAGGGCCTCGCCCTCCTCCTCCTGGTCCTGACCTGGCAGTTCGTGGGCGACTCCCGGTACGGCGCTGCGGCTGCCTCGATCGTGGCGCTGTCCCTGGCTCGACCCCTGGCGGTGCCGCTCGCGGCCACCGTCGCGGTGGTCGCGCTCCTGCGCTGGCGCGAGACCCGCACCTGGGCATCGGTCCGAGGGTTGGTCGGGGTCGTCGGCGCGGCCGGCCTCGCGACGATCGCGTGGCCCGTGTACGCCGGACTGCACTCGGGTGACCCTGGCGTCTACCTCACCGCGCACAACTCCTTCGCGAAGGCGGGTTCGCCGATCTCCCCGGCGGCCTGGGCGCTCGAGGAGCCGTTGATCGCGGTCCTGCTCGTGCTGGTTCTCGCGATGACGACCACGATCGGGCTCAAGCTCATGCCCCACGGCGTGCCGACCCTGCTGCGCGCCTGGGTGGTGTTCTACCCCCCGTACCTCTTCCTCGGGTCCCTCGTCACCTCGTCGCTGCTGCGGTACTTCATGTTCGCGTTCCCGGCGGCGCTCTGCCTGCTGCCGGTGGCCCGGCGCCGGGGCCCGGGCCTGATCCTGCTCGTCTCGGCGGTCGCTCTGGGGCTTGTGACCGCGTGGTGGTGGGTCCCGGAGTTCATGCCGCCCGACCCCGACGGGGTCTTCCCCTGAGTCGACGCCCAGGTCAGGGGGCGACCCATCCGGTGGCCACCTGGCGCTGTTCGATCGCGACCCGGACCTCGGACGTGCTCGACGCCGAGCGGACCGTCACGAACGCCGTCGACACCGGCTCGTCTACCGCGGACCGGTCGGCCGGGCCGTCGACGGAGATGGTGAGTGCCGTCAGGCCCTGCCGTGCCCTGGTCGTGAACGACAGCTCGCGGAGTGCGGCGTCGTCGACGGTGGCCCGGGCGAGGACCTCGTCGCCGTCGCGGACCACCACCTCGCGCGGGTCGGGGCCCTGCCCGCGCACCGCGAGGCTCACCGTGACCTCCCGCGGTCGCTCGCCGAGGTTCGCGATCGACAAGCCTGCGTACGGACCCACCCGCTGCCCGACGACCCCGTCGACGGTCTCGTCGCCGTAGGCCTCGAGGGTGACGAGGACGGGCTCGAGCAGCCGGTCGGAGAGCCGGGCGGCGTCCGCCGCCGTGGGAGGTCGGGCAGCCGGTAGGCGACGAACTCGTCGTCGGACGTGCGGGCCACCGGGTCGCCGAAGGCCGCGCGCAGCCCATCGGACGGGTCCTGCTCGGGCGGTGAACCCGCGGGTATCGACCTCGATCGCGCAGAAGCCCGCGGCCCGTAGCTGCTCACCGAGGGCGGGCAGGTCGGTGACGTCGACCGACCGCTGCCATGTGGACGCCGCGGTGCCACGCATCGCGCCCGACGAGAACTTCAGGCTCGATCGAGGCAGGTACGGCTCGATCTGGTCGTAGTCGTCCATGCCGACGAACTGGCCGCTCTCGGGGTAGGCGACGACCGGCACCTGGAAGACGCCGCAGCCCGGCCCGGTGGCGGCCTGCAGCGTCGACACGTAGTCCTGGAGCCGAGCCATCGTCGTCGCCGCAGCCGCGTGGTCGGGGGCGGCAGCGGGGTTGGTCTGGTCCGCGACGCCGACGACCGTGACGAGGCCACCGACGACGACGGCGACCACCAGTCCGCGACGGCGCTCCAGTCGGGTCAGCAGCAGGCCGACCGCGAGCAGCGCGAGGACGAGGAGGTAGAGCGACATCCGCGACCAGGTGCGCAGCTGGGGGGTGCCGAAGAACGCGATGAAGGAGCCGAGACCGCCGACGGTGTAGAGCAGGAACGACACGAGCGCGAGCCCCGACCACTGCTCGGAGGTCCGGGTCGGCCCGGCGCCCCGCGAGCAGCGTCGCCAGGCCCACGCCGTGAGCATGACGAGACCGACGACGCCGACGAGGCCGAGCGCCGACACCTCGACGGTCGCCTGGGTGGTGCCGTTGTACGCCTGCGAGAGGAAGGCCAGCGGCTCGAGTCGGTGCTCCGGCCACGGGAGGACGAGGTCCATCAACTTGCCGGCGTAGGTCTCGGACTCGCTGGGCAGCCGCGTCGCGGCCACCCGGCCGGTGACGACGTCGCCCGCCGTGCCGAGCTTCGCCAGCACGAGCGGCACGGCGATGGTCAGCCCGAGCCCGAGGACCACCGCGAGGCCGCGGAGCAGGTCGCGCGGGGCCCCACGGCCCGTCGCGCCAGGGTCGCCGCGACGAGCAGGAGCAGGGTGTACCCGACGTAGTACGCCCCGCTGAGGCCGACGACGAGGACCGCCGCGACGACCAGAGCCCGCGCGGGACCGGCGGCCGGCGACGGGGCCGGTCCACAGCGGTCGGCCGCGGCCGACCTCGAGGACGAGCCACAGGGCGATGGGGACGACCCAGTACTGCGCGAGGTACAGGTGGCCGAACCGGTCGGCATGGCCCGGGGCGTTGGCGAGCAGGACGCCCCCGACGAGACCGGCGACGCGCGACAGGCCCTGGCTGCGTGCCAGCAGGTACATCGCGACGCCCGTGAGCGGGAAGGCCGCGACGAAGTACAGCCCCCCGGCGGTGAACCCACTGCCGACGACCACTGCGAGGACCTTGACGACGGCGACGTGCAGGACGTTGAGCTCGGGGAACCACGACGCGACGAGTCCCGCAGGGGAAGCCGAGATCGGGGTTCGTCCAGTACCAGCCGTGCTCGTCGATGGTCTTCAGCTGCATCGCGATCTGGGTCTCGTCGATGCCGAGCGTCGAACGGGGTCGAGGGGTCCCACGAGAGCAGCCCCAACGACGGAACGGCGGCCAGGAAGGCGACGACGGCCGTGACGGCCGCCCACCCGGCCTCGACCCGCGGGCGGGTGCTGACGGTCTGGGGCGATGGCGGACGTCCGAACCTCCGTGTCCGCCGCCATGCCATGGATTATGGTCGAGCCGGCCCCCGATCCCCGGCACCTCGAGGAATTCACGTGATGTCGGTCCCCGACGTGGTCGCCGAGCGGCGGTTCGCCCTCGCGACGGTGGTCCTCGGGCTCTGGCTGGCGGTGGCCGCGTGGTTCGTCATCGTCGGCTCCGACCTCATGTGGGTCGTCGCCCTCGGGGACGTCGTGCGCTCCGGCGGCGGGGTGCCGACCAGCCTGCCCTTCGCCTCGGCCCCGCAGGCCGAGTGGCACAACCCCATCGCGCTCGCCCAGGTGCTGTTCTCGGTGGTCCACGGGCTGGGCCCTGCCGGCCTGGCCTCCTTCCAGCTGCTCATCGTGGCCGTGACGCTCGCGGTGCGTGCTCGCCGAGGGCCGCCGGCTCGGCGGCGGCGAGGGCCGCGGCGCCCTCGTCGTCTCCGCTCGTCGTCATCGGCGCCTCGGTCCACCTCGTCATCGCCCGGCTGCCCTCCCTCTCGCTCGTCCCGTTCGTCGTCGCGCTCGCCGTCCTGCGCCACCAGCACGACCGGCCGAGCCGGGCCATCTGGTGGCTCGTGCCGCTCTACGTCGTGTGGGGGAACCTGCACGGGGGAGTGCTGGTGGGCCTCGCCGTGCTCGGCGTCTTCCTCGTGGCCTCACCCGGCGGCGGGCCGCTGCTGCGCCGGGTCGGTGTCGGCGCGGGCTGCGCGCTGGCCCTCGTGGTCACCTCGGCGGGCGTCCACACCCCGGCGTACTACATCTCCGCGCTGGGCAACGAGGCGGCGGCGCGCGGCACCGACCTGTGGGCCCGGCCGAGCCTCACCCACCCGCTCGACGTCGCGATGATCGCGGCCGCGCTCGTCCTGGCCGTGCTCGCGGTGCGGGGGCGCCCGCCGCTGTGGGAGTGGCTGGCCACGGCGGGCCTCGTGCTCGGGACGGCCTCGGCCGGCCGCCACGGGATCTGGCTCCTGCTGTTCCTCGCCCCGGCGGCGATGCGGGCGCGCGGCCCGGTCCGCGCCGCGCTCGCGCCCGGCTGCCGCCCGCGTCGTCGCGATGGTCACGCTGGTGGCGGTGGCGGCCTCGGCCGCCGCCGCGTTCACCGTCCGCGGCTCCGCGGTGGGGCCGCCCGGCAGCGAGGTCGTCGACGTGGTCCGGGACGCAGCGCAGGGGCGGCCGGTGCTGGCGTCCGAGCCGCTCGCCGAGACGCTGGCCCAGGCCGGCGTCACCGTGTGGGCGGCCAACCCCATCGACGCCTTCCCGCGGGAGGTCCAGGGGCAGTTCCTCGACTTCCTCCACGACGGCACCGTGCCCGACGACCCGGCCATCGGGCTCGTCGTCGTCGCCGAGGAGGCGGCACCCGCCGTCGAGGCGGGGCGGGGGGTGGGTGGCGAGCCGAGCGGTCGACGGCTACGTGCTGCTCACCCCGGCACAGTGAGCCGGTCGGGTCAGCCCCGGCGCCACAGCCGGTAGGTGCCGTCGTCCGCGGCCGGGACCCAGCCCGGGTCCGCGGCCAGCGCCCGGTCGAGGGGCTCGCCGTCGGCGGCGACGACGACCTCGACGCCGTGCTCGTCGGCGTACGCCTGCCAGCCCGGCTCGGCGTCCGTGAACGACTCGTACGCCGCCGCCGTCGCGGGGGTGTAGACCTCGGCCCGCAGGTCCCGCAGCGGCCGGAGGCCCGGATGCTCGGCGAGGACCCACCCGGAGACCCGGACGTCCACCGCGGCGACGGTGCCCCGCGGGAGCTCGGCGAGGGCGATGTCGACGCGCGAGCCGAGCGGCCCCGACGTGACGGGCCCCCCCAGACGACGCCGGGGGCGACGGCGATGACGACGGCCGCCGCGACGAGCGGGGCGAGCTCACGACGCGAGAACGACGGGCACCGCGCCGACGGGAACGCCCGGACCAGGGCCGGGACCAGCAGCAGCGCGCCGAAGGCGAGAGTGCGGACGGAGTACGACGCGAGGCCGGCCCCGGCGAGGGCGAACAGAAGCGCGCCCGGGTCGACCGGACGCGATCGACAGGGCCCGCAGGACGACGACGGCCGCGACCACGAGGACGAGGAGGTACAGCGGGTTCGTGAACGCCGGCGGCTGCCACTCGTTGACGCCGCCGCGGGCGCTGGCACTGACCACGAACGGCTCCAGGAGCAGGCGCGGGCCCAGGGGAGTGGCCGCGGTGACGGCGACCGCGGCCGCGAGCACCCCCAGCACCCCTCGCCACCGGAGCGTCGAACGCCGGGTGAGCAGCGCGACGAGCACCGCAAGGCCGCCGAACCCCAGGCCGAGGGCCCACGTGCCGTGCAGCATGGCCCAGACCCAGGCGATCGGCACGAGCACCCACCGCGGGCGGCCGTCGGCGAGCGTGCGGTCCCACAGCAGGACGGTGACGGCGGCGAGCGCCAGCCCCGCCACCTGTGGCCGCTCCGCCCACGCCGCGGCGGTCGTGGCAGCGACGAGGACGACGACGCCGGTGGCCCGCGCCGGCGTCATCGCCCGCCGGGCGGTGGCGTAGACGGCGGCCATGAGGAGGAGCAGTGCGACCAGCCGGAGG
The DNA here is from genome assembly GCA_963815545.1 of uncultured Actinomycetota bacterium. Classification (GTDB taxonomy): domain Bacteria; phylum Actinomycetota; class Actinomycetes; order Actinomycetales; family Dermatophilaceae; genus Phycicoccus. Next base: position 401,217 of record CAWFGY010000008.1, on the reverse strand, counting down.
ACTCGCAGGCCGAGAAGTCCCGCAGTGTCGACGGCCAGGGACCCGACGACCTCGGCGAGCCACTGGGTGGGGACGTAGGCCCGGTCCGCCAGGACGACGAGCGGGTCCGGCAGCGAGCCGAACCACTCCCCGGCCCGCAGCTCGCGCCCGAGGCGCAGGTGAAGCCACACGTCGACGTCGACCGCGCTGCGTAGGCGCAGGAGCACGACGGTCAGCGAGGACGAGCACGAGCGCGAGGACCCAGTGGTCGGCGAGTGCCCGGTCGAACGGCCGGCCCGCGGACACCGTCGCCGGGGGGCGATCGGACGGCTCGGCGCGGCTGGGGGACACGCCTCAGCAGCATTCCACGTCCATGCATGCAAACCCGATGCGCCACGATGGGCCGAACGGACGATCCTTCCGCGACGTTCGGATAGCGGAGGTAGACCCGCTTGGGCCATGTGCCCGGGCCGCCTGATCGGGAGACTGGTTCTTGCTCGACAACTCCTCGGCTTCCCCGAGACCAACACCGAAAGGTTCCACTGACATGACCAAGGCACTCATCAAGCTTCAGCAGCTCCGCTCCGAGAAGGGTGCGACCGCGGTCGAGTACGGCCTCATGGTCGCCCTCATCGCGATCGTCATCATCGTCGCTGTCGCCCTCCTGGGTGGCAACCTTCAGCACCCTGTTCAACACGGTCGCCACCAGCGTCTGAGCCGGACGAGCTCCCGAGGGCGTCGGCCGCGGTCGGATCACCCGACCCGGCCGGCGCCTTCCTCGCTCAGCGACAGAAAGAAGCCACCATGCTGCATGTGCTCCGCCTTCGCCTCCGCCTCCGCACGGCGCTGGCCCACCGCTTCGACACGGGTGCGACGGCCGTCGAGTACGCCCTGATGGTCATGCTCATCGCGCTGGTGATCATCGCAGCAGTCACCCTGCTGGGGGTCAACCTCCGCGACTTCTTCACGAGCGCGTCCAACAGCGTCTGACGAATTCGCTCGTAGCACACGCGAAAGCCCTGTCGGGAGTTCGCTACACAGATTACTGTTCCTTGCACTCGGGGCCGCCGGCGACGGCGACCCGCACCTCCCAGGAAGGGGAGCGACGTGGCTGGTCAAGGCCCTCGACGCGACCGCGGCGCTGCCGCCGTCGAGTTCGCCCTGCTGTTGCCCGTGCTCTTCCTCATCATCGGCGCGACCATCGACTTCGGCCGGTTCTTCTACACCCAGAACATCACCGTCAACGCTGCTCGTGAGGGAGCCCGCATGCTGGCCCTCGGCTACCCCGTCGGCAATGCGGCGACCAACCCCTCGGCGGCCCGACGGGTGTCCCAGGCGATGATCGCGACGCCGACGTACACCGCCACCTACCGCTTCATCCCCGCCTCCGGATCACCGGTCGTCAACGGCGCCTGCCCCACCTCGAGCGCCCAGCCCGGCGACCACGTCGACGTCAAGGTCACGGTCGACACGTTCACGTTCATGGTGCTCGGGCCGGCCTTCAAGATCATGGGCGGCACCGTCACCCAGCCCCTAGCCCAGCGGTACCGCAGACGTGAGGTGTGGCGGATGACCAGGTCCAGCCGGAGGCGCGCCGAGCACGGCGGCGTCATGACGATCGTCGGCATCATGCTGGCCACCGGGGTCTTCCTCGGGATGGCGAGCATCTCGCTGGACGTCGGGCGCATCCTCGTCGAGAAGCGCGAGCTGCAGAACTCCGCCGACGCCGCCGCCGTCTCGCTGGCCCGTGACTGCTGGATCACGCCGGGCAGCTGCACGGCCACCCAGGCGACGGCCGTCGGCCTCACCAACCGCAACGCCTCCGACGGCACGAGCACCATCCAGTCGGTCTGCTCGGTCAACATCCCCGGCAGCGCCGCGGGCGCCTGCGGCGCCCCCATCCGGCGCGCTCGCCGACTGCGCGCCGCTGCCGCCGGCGCTTCGCCGGCATGTCCGGCCTGCCCTACGTCGAGGTCCGCACCCGGACCCGCACCACGAGTGGGGCCAACGCCTTCACGAACTGGCTCGCCGGCGCGGCCTTCGGCGGCAACGCGACGAGCAGTGCCGGCGCCTGCGCGCGCGCCGCCGTCGGGACCCCCGCCTCGGGCACCGCCACCCTGCCCATCACGTTCTCGGCCTGCGACTGGCAGACGCGCCACCGGCGGCACCACCGGCGGCGGCGGCGGCCTGTACTACGCATCCCCGGTCTACAACGGCACGAACCCGTACGGGTACACCGGCGCCGGCCAGCCCGGGTGGCCACTGCCCGCAGTGCCCGCCCCCGGCTTCCTGCCCGGCAACGAGGTCATCCTCCTGTCGCAGAACCCCCCCGGCGGGGCCACCCCGGCCGGCAGCTGTCCGAACTGGCAGGGTCACGCCCTGCCCGGCGGCTTCGGGGTCCTCGAGACCGACGGCGACCCGTGTGCCATCAAGGAGTACTCGTACCACTGGATGCACACCCAGACCGGCAACAACATCTCGTGCGACCTGTCGGTCTACGTCGGCAAGGTCGTCAACCTGCCGATCTTCGACTGCACCCACACCTCCGCACCCGGCTCCGAGCCGCCGGTCGGGAACTGCGACGCCGGCAACGGCAACAACGCGTACTACCACCGGGTGGGGTACGCCCAGTTCTACCTCAGCGGCTACTCCATGAACGTCACGGGAAGCATCCCCAACAAGGTCAAGAGCCTGGTCAGCAACAGCTTCCCGTGCAACGGGCCGGACCGCTGCATCTCGGGGTGGTTCCTCAAGGGCTCACTCTCCGCCACCGCTCTCTCCGGGCCGCCCACGACGGGGAACTTCGGTACCGTCGCGGCCGTCCCGGCCGGCTAGACCACAACTTCATCCCTGCATTCCCTTCCTCGCATCCTCGGTAAGGAAACACTCTGATGGGTCGACGCATCCTCGCCATCCTCGCTGCCGCCGTCATCGCGCTCGTCGGTGCCGTCCTCGTGCTGCTGTACGCACGCGGGGCCGACGCCCGGGCCGTCGAAGCCGCCAGCCCCACCGTCGTCTACGTGACGAACGCGGTCGTCCCGGCCGGCACCTCGATGAAGGACGCCGTCCGGCTCGGTCAGATGACCCAGACCGAGGTCGCCGCCCGGGCCAAGCCCGCTCGGCTCGCTCGAGACGATCGACGACACCAACGGGGCCCTCGTCGCGCTCACCGACATCGCCCCCGGCCAGTACGTCCTCAATGCCGGCTTCGGCGAGACCCCGCTCGGCGAGAAGGCCCTCCAGGTCGCCTCCGGCAAGCTCGCCGTCTCGGTGCAGCTCCAGGACCCGGCCCGGGTCGGCACGTTCGTGACCCCCGGCTCGTACATCACGATCTTCATGACCTACCAGCTCAAGGACCTCAACACCGACGCCAAGGCCGAGGTCTTCAACGAGCAGGACGTCAAGGGCACCTCGATCCTCCTCGACAACGTCAAGGTCATCGCGATGGGCGACGCCTCGCTCACCCCGGCCCAGACCCCGGAGGGCGAGGAGGCCCCGGCGACCGCGCCGAGCTTCCTCGTGACCCTCGAGGTGGACTCCCAGCAGGCCGCCCGCCTCGTCCACGGCGTCAACAACTACACGCTGTACGCGGGCCTGCGTGGCTCCGAGCTGAAGATCGACCCCGACCTGGCGGTCAGCGACCTCACGATGTTGACGGACAAGACCCGGTGAACATCCTCTGGGATCCGGACCCCAGCGCGATCGAGCGGTATCGGTTCGCGCTCGGCCCCGACACGCAGTCGCTGGACTCCTCGGGGATGGTCACCCGGGCGATCCACGACAACACCCAGGTCGAGCAGGTCATCATCGGCTCCGACGTGCCGCTGGACCAGGCGTGCCAGCTCGCCGAGGGCGCGCGGCTCGAGCGCCCCGAGCTCGGCGTCATCCTGCTGCGCACCCGGGTCGACGTCACGGCGCTCTCCCAGGCGCTGCGGGCCGGGGTGCGCGAGGTCGTGTCGGCCGACGACCACACGGCGATCGCCGAGGCGCTCCGGCGCAGCCGCGACCTCACCTCGCGGCTCATCGGCCACGCCTCCGGCGGGACCGTGCGCGAGGGCCGCGTCGTCACCGTGTTCTCCGCCAAGGGCGGCGTCGGCAAGACGACGCTCTCGACCAACACCGCCGTGCACCTCGCCCACAGCGGGCTGAAGACCCTGCTCGTCGACCTCGACCTGTCCTTCGGCGACGTCGCGATCAGCCTCCAGCTCGTGCCGGCCCAGTCGGTGTTCGACGCGGTCTCGATGAGCGGCAACCTCGACGACCAGGCGCTGGCCAGCATCGTCGTCACCCACGAGGAGAGCGGGCTGCACGTGCTGTGCGCCCCGAACGACCCCGGTGACGCCGACCGGATCCCGGTGCCGACCATCACCGAGATCCTCAAGGTCGCCCGGCGCAGCTACGACTACGTCATCGTCGACACCCCGCCGTCGTTCACCGAGCACGTGCTCGCAGCCGTCGACCTCTCCGACTCCCTCATCCTCATCGCGACCCTCGACATCCCGGCGGTCAAGAACCTCCGGGTGGCCATCGACACCCTCGACATGATCGGCAGCCCCAAGGACTCCCGGATCATCGTGCTCAACCGGGCCGACGCCAAGGTCGGGCTGCGGGCCGAGGACGTCGAGGCGGCGATCAAGGCACCGATCGCCGTCAACATCCCGAACTCGCTCACCGTCCCCGCGTCGGTGAACCGAGGCGTCGCCATCGTGCTCGACGAGCCGAAGGCACCCGTCGCGACCTCCATCAAGGAACTCGTCGACTCCCACATCCGCGTCGCGCGGGCGGACGACACCCCGGCCGGCCCCAACGGGTCCGCCGACGGTGCCGCCCCCTCCGCGCGCAAGAGCCTTTTCAGGGGGCGTAAGTGAGTCTCGCCGACCGTCTTGACAGTGTTCGCCGGGCCCAGGCCGCGGCCGAGGCACCGACCACCCAGAACGTCAACGGGCCACGGGCCGGGGCCGCCGCCAAGCGGCGCGGCCACGACCCGTTCCAGGAGGTGAAGAACCGCGTCCACCAGGGCCTCATCGACACCCTGGGCCCGCGGCTCTACGACCCGCACCTGCCCGAGAACGAGCTCGCCGCCCAGGTGCGCCAGACGCTCCAGTCGACGATCGACGCCGAGCAGACCCCGCTCTCGCACGCCGACCGCACCCGGATCGCCCAGGAGGTCTCGGACGAGATCCTCGGCCACGGCCCGCTCGAGCCGTTGCTGCGCGACCCGGACATCAGCGAGATCATGGTCAACGGCGCCGACATGATCTACGTCGAGCGCAGCGGCAAGCTCTACAACGTCGACACGCACTTCTCGAACGAGGCCCACCTGCGCCGCGTCATCGACAAGATCGTCGGCCGCGTCGGCCGGCGCGTCGACGAGGCGAGCCCGCTGGTGGACGCCCGCCTCCCCGACGGCTCCCGTGTCAACGCGGTCATCGCGCCCATCGCCCTCGACGGCGCGATGCTCACGATCCGTAAGTTCAGCCAGGACCCGTACACCGACGCCGACCTCATCGCCTTCGGGACGATCACCCCGCCGGTGCGCGACTTCCTCAAGGCGTGCGTGCTGGGCCGCCGCAACATCATCATCTCGGGTGGTACCGGCTCCGGAAAGACGACCACGCTCAACGTCATCTCGTCGTTCATCCCCGAGGACGAGCGGATCGTCACCATCGAGGACGCCGCCGAGCTCCAGCTGAACCAGGACCACGTCCTGCGGCTCGAGTCCCGCCCGGCGAACATCGAGGGGCGCGGGTCCATCTCGATCCGCGAGCTCGTCCGCAACTCGCTGCGTATGCGGCCCGACCGCATCGTCGTCGGCGAGGTCCGCGACGGCGCCGCGCTCGACATGCTCCAGGCGATGAACACCGGCCACGACGGGTCGATCACCACCGTCCACGCCAACACCCCGCGCGACTCCCTGGCCCGCCTCGAGACCATGGTGCTCATGGCCGGCGTCGACCTGCCGGTCCGTGCCATCCGCGAGCAGGTGGCCGGCGCGCTCGACCTCGTCGTCCAGCAGGCCCGCCTCAAGGACGGGTCGCGCCGCATCACCGCGATCAGCGAGGTCGTCGGCATGGAGGGCGAGATCATCACCCTCCAGGACATCTTCGCCTTCGACTGGGCGGCCGGCCGCGACGAGAACGGGCGCTTCAAGGGCACCCTCATCTCCACCGGCCTGCGACCCAAGTTCCTCCAGGACCTCCAGGACCTCGGCGTCGACGTGCCCCCGACGCTCTTCATCAACGGAGCTCGCTGACCGTGGGTGCCCGAACCGCCGTTCGGACGGCCTTCTCCCGGATGGGACTCGGGGCCGTCGTCGCCGCGACCCTGGTGATCCCGGTGCTCGCCGCTCCGGCGGCGTCCGCGGACGTCCCGTCGACGCTCAGCGACGTCCGGGTCACCGACAGCACGCTGAAGGCGACCCTGGTCCTGCGCTCCTCCTCCAAGGCGCTCAAGGTCAACCCCTCGTCCGTCGGGGCGACCATCGGCGGCGAGCGAGCGAAGGTCAGCGTCCAGCCGGCCGAGCGCATGGACCGGTCGACGATGCTCGTCATCGACACGAGCGGGTCGATGGAGGCCTCGGGAATGGCGACGGTGCGCGCCGCCGTCAAGGAGTTCCTCGCGACCGTTCCCGGCGACGTCAAGGTCGGAGTCGTCTCGTTCGCCTCCACCTCCGGCGTCGACGTCGCGCCGACCACGGACCACGCGAAGGTGAGCAAGGCGGTGGGGTCGCTGCGGTCCAAGGGCGAGACCTCGCTCTACGAGGCGATCCAGGACGCCGTGCGCGGCCTCGGCACCACCGGTGAGCGCAGCATCGTCCTGCTCAGCGACGGCGGCGACACGGTCTCGCGCATCGAGGGTGGCGCCGCTCGCGAGAAGAGCGAGCGCAACAAGGCTCTGAAGGCGCTGACGAACGCCAAGGTGCGCGCCGAGGTCGTCGCCTTCCGCTCCCCGGACTCCAACACCGACGTGCTCGAGCAGTTCGCCGAGGTCGGTGGCGGCTCCGTCGTCAACGCCGGCAACACCTCCGCGGTGTCGACGGCGTTCAACGCGGCCGCGCAGGCCCTCGTCTCGCAGGTCGTGCTCACCGTCGAGCGCCCCACGGGGGTGTCCGGCACGCAGCCGGTCGTCGTCTCGGGGACCGCTTCGGGGGAGTCCTTCACCCTCACCTCCGATATCGACCTCGGCGACACCGCCCCGGTGAAGGTGGATGCCGATCCCGACCCGGTGCTCGGAGCCGGGCCACCCCGCGACACCAACGCCTTCTCCGCGGTGGCGCCCCAGCTGCTCATCCCGGCCGTCGTCGTCGTCTTCCTCGGGATCTTCCTCATGTCCGTGGCCCTCGCCGGGCCGACGTTCCGCAGCAAGCGCAGCGAGCGGCTCCAGGACGTCGAGGCCTACGGCTTCGGGAGGGCCCGCCAGGCGCAGAAGCAGGCGGCCCCGACCGCCGTGATCAGCGAGTCGCTCGTGCACATGGGCGACCAGATCATGGAGGGGCGCGAGTCGACGACCAAGACGATGGCCCTGCTCGAGCGGGCCGACCTGCCGTGGCGCGCCGGCGAATGGCTGGTCCTGCGGCTGCTCGCGATGGTCATCGCGGCCATCGCCGGCGGAGTGCTCTGGGAGGCGCAGTCGCTCATCGGTGCTGCCCTCGGTGCCGTTCTCGGGTTCATCGTGCCCCCGGTGATCCTCCGGTTCCTCGCGGCCCGACGGGCTCGCAAGTTCGAGACGATCCTGCCCGACGTCATGATGCTCGTCGCGACCTCGCTGTCGTCGGGCTTCAGCCTGCTCCAGGCGCTGGACTCGGTGGCCAAGGACGCGCCCGAGCCGGCGGCCAAGGAGTTCTCGCGGGCCCTGGCCGAGGCGCGCATCGGGTCCGACGTCAGCGACGCCCTGGACCACATGGCGGTGCGGCTCGACAGCCCGAACATGCGGTGGACGACGATGGCCATCCGGATCCAGCGCGAGGTCGGCGGCAACCTCGCCGAGACCCTGCGCACGACCGCCGCCACCCTGCGCGAGCGCGAGATGCTCAAGCGTCAGGTGAAGGCGCTCTCCGCCGAGGGCCGGCTGTCGGCATACATCCTCGTCGCCCTGCCCATCGGCCTGTTCTTCTACAGCATGTGGACGAACTACGAGTACGTCAGCCTGCTGTGGACCCGCACGCTCGGGCTCGCCATGCTCGGCGCCGGCATCGTGTCCCTGATCGCAGGCATCTTCTGGATGCGCCAAGTCGTCAAGATCGAGGTCTGAGATGTTCCTCCTGGTCGCCGGGCTCGTCTTCGTCACCGTCGCGATCCTCGTCATCGTGCTGGCGGTCAGCGCCGGCTCGGGCAGCACCACCGGTGTCGCCAAGTCGCTCGAGATGCTCAACTACAAGGCGTCGAGCCGCGAGGTCGGCCGCAACCAGCTCGGCGCCCGGGACCGCCTCGTGGCGCCCTTCCAGGAGCGGCTGCGCGCCATGGCCGTGCGGCTCTCGCCGGCCGGCACCGGCGGCCGGATCGGCCGCTCGCTCGACAAGGCCGGGAACCCGGCCGCCTGGACGGTGGAGCGGGTCATGGGCGCCAAGGGGCTCGCCCTGCTCATCGGGCCGGTCGTCGTGCTCGCCGTCATGGGGCTGAACATCACCAGTGTGCTCGTCGCGGCGGCCGCCGCGGCGGTCGGCTTCTTCATCCCCGACCTCCTCGTCTACAACCTCGGCCTCAAGCGGCAGAAGGAGCTGGGCAAGGGCCTGGCCGACTCCCTCGACATGCTGACGGTCTGCGTCGAGGCCGGCCAGGGCTTCGACGCCGCCATCCTCCAGGTCGCGCGCACCGTCGAGGGCCCGATCGCCGGGGAGTTCGCCCGCGTGCTCTCCGAGATGCAGATCGGCAAGTCCCGCGGCGAGGCGTTCTCCGCCCTCGGCGACCGCACGACCGCCCCCGAGGTGAAGAACTTCGTGAGCACCCTGGTGCAGGCCGACCGCCTCGGTCTGCCGATCGCCGCGGTGCTGCGTGAGCAGACCAAGGAGATGCGCGTCGTCCGCCGGCAGAAGGCCGAGGAGGCGGCTCAGAAGGTGACCGTCAAGATCCTCTTCCCGCTGCTGCTCTGCATCTTCCCGGCCCTGTTCATCGTCATCATCGGGCCCGGCGCCATCAAGATCGTCGACGCCTTCTCGGGCGGCGGTCTCTGAGCGCGACGGTGTCGCCGGCCCGAGAGCCGGCGCCCCGGGTCAGGTGCGCTCGACGTCCTGGACGAGCCCGAGCCGCACGGCCGCGATGACGGCGCTGGCCCGGTTGTGGGCGCCGAGCTTCTCGTAGATCTTGCCGATGTGCGTCTTGACCGTCGACGGGCTCATGTAGAGCGACTTGCCGACCTGCGCCACCGACGAGCCCTCGACGAGGAGCTTGAGCACCTCGGTCTCACGGCTCGTCAAGGTGGTCGTGGGCTGCTCGTGGCGCCGGCGCATCGCCTCGGCGAGGCCGCTGGCCGAGAACTCGAGCGGGAAGTCCGCGGCGCGGCGCACCGCCGAGACCACCTGGTCGGACGGGGCGCTCTTGCGCACGAGCGCGGACGCGCCGGCGTCGAGCGCCTCCAGCAGCGTTGAGTCGTCGTTGAGCATCGTGAGCACGACGAGGCCGATGTCCTTGGACTGCTCCCGGACGAGCCGCACGAGGTCGAGCCCGCTGCCGTCGGGCATCGTCACGTCGATGACGGCGACGACCTTGCCGGGCGGCGGGGTGCGCAGGAGCTTGTCGAAGAGCGCCCGCCCCTCGGTGAGGGACCCGGCCTGACCGACGACCGAGACCTCCTGCTGCGCGCCGAGCATCCCGGCGACGGCCTCCCGGACCACCGCATGGTCGTCGACGAGTACGACGCTGATGGCCACGGACCCTCCTACGGTCTTCAGGTAGCCCGGCTCGCCCCGACGGGGCTGGGCTCCTCGACGCTCAGGCTAACGGTCAGGCGGCCGTTCGACTCGTTGCGCACGTGGAGTGTCCCGCCGAGCTCTCCGATCGAGGGCGCCGAGTACGTGCGCCGAGCGCGCTTGGGGTCGCCGTCGTGCGAGACGTCGACGTTGGCCGGCCCGACGATCGAGCTGCTCAGGGAGACCCAGGCGTTGCGGGCGCCGGAGGCCTGGGCGTCGGCGAGCACGTCCATGACGAGGCGGTGCACGAGCATCTCGACGCGCGGGTCCAGCCGGCGCCGGCCCTCGCTGACGGTGATGGTCGTGCGCACCCCGGTCATGCTGCCGAAGCTCTGCACGGCGGCGCCGAGGACCGCACCGAGGCCGGACCCCGGACGCTCGGCGACGCGCAGGTCGGTGATGTGCAGCCGGAGGTCGGCCATCGCCTCGCTCAGGCGCTCGCGCAGGCCGTCGAGCGCGTCCCGGATGTGGGTGCCGGGCGGGCCGGACTGGGCGCGCAGGGCGTCGATCTGGTAGCCGAGCGCCGCCAGCTCCTGGGCGATGCCGTCGTGGATGTCGCGGGCGATCCGGTTGCGCTCCTCGAGGCTCGCGTACTGGCGCAGGTTGCCGAACAGCAGACCGGCCTGGACGGTGGGCGCGAGCCGCTTGGTCACCTCGGACACCGCTCGCCGCTCGGCCTCGGTGAAGCCGTGCTCGACGCTGCGCTCCACGATGACGACGGTCGTGGGCCCGGTGCCGTAGGCGAACGGGACGACGAGCGCCAGGCGGGGCCCGAGCTCGTCCTCGAACGGCACCTCCGTGGGCTTCCAGCTGGCGGCGTTGGACGTGAGGATCCGGGAGAGCGCGTCGGCGAGGTGCCACGGGGCGCGGGTCGACCCGCGGAGGGCGACCGGCACGAGGTGCTCGGCGTCGGAGGAGACGAGCACGGCGCTGCGGGCGGACGGCACCTCGGCCGACAGCAGGTCCAGCGCGAGGGTGGCGCCGGCGGGGGCGTCGAGCCCGGTCGCCATCTCCTCGGACAGGTCGTGGAGCCGCTCGATCAGCTGGATCGCCTCGCGCGCGGCCGGGTCGGCGTCGTCCAGCTCCTGTTCCGAGATGAGCCGCTGGTTCCAGGAGCCGAGCGCGCCGAGCACGAGACCCGCGGCGACCCACGCGAGGAAGCCGGCGCCGACGTACTCGGCCCGGCTCGCCGGGCTGGCCAGCACCGCGGCGAAGGCGAGACTGGCGACGACCGCCGAGAACAGGTAGCCGGCCCGGCCGAAGCGGGTGCCGAAGTGGTACGCCGGGATGAGGACGAGCAGGGCGGCGCCGATGCCGGTGGTCGCGTAGCCGGTGCCCGCGGCGCCGGCGGACAGGGCCAGCAGCGTGAGGACGACGGAGTCGAGCAGGCCCTGACGCGCGATGGGCATCCGGTCGAGCGCGTCGACGACGAGGTCGAGGACGACGACGAGGAGGAACCACGGCAGGACCACGACGAAGGACTGCGTCGCGACGGCGAGGAAGATGCTGAGCACGGCGAAGGCCAGGCGGATCTTCGCCGATGCGTCCGTCCTCAGCAGGGAGAAGGTACGGGCCACGTGCACAGGGTACGTGCGCGAGGCGCCCCGCCGCCCCGAATCAGGGGGGTTACTCCACGGGGCTGTGTGATGATGGGCTCGCCGCAAGTGACGTGACCTGGGGAAGGACGAGACGGAGTGAAGGGACGCGTGCTCGTCGTCGACGACGATCTGGCGCTCGCCGAGATGCTGGGCATCGTGCTGCGCTCCGAAGGCCTGGACTCCGAGCACGTCGCCGACGGCTCGTCGGCGATGGATGTGTTCCGCCACTACCGTCCCGACCTCGTGCTCCTGGACGTCATGCTCCCGGGCGTCGACGGTCTCGAGGTGTGCCGCCAGATCCGGGCCGAGTCCGGCGTCCCCATCGTCATGCTCACCGCCAGGACCGACACCGTCGACGTCGTCGTCGGCCTCGAGTCCGGGGCCGACGACTACGTCGTCAAGCCCTTCAAGCCGCAGGAGCTCATCGCCCGGGTGCGGGCCCGGCTGCGCCGCGGGGACGAGCCGGAACCGGAACGCCTGACGATCGGCGACCTCGAGGTCGACGTGGCAGGGCACTCGGTGACCCGCGACGGTGTCCCGCTCTCGCTGACCCCGCTCGAGTTCGACCTGCTCGTCGCGCTCGCCCGCAAGCCGTGGCAGGTGTTCACCCGCGAGGTCCTCCTCGAGCAGGTCTGGGGGTACCGGCACGCCGGCGACACCCGGCTCGTCAACGTCCACGTGCAGCGCCTGCGGTCCAAGATCGAGCACGACCCGGAACACCCCGAGATCGTCGTGACCGTGCGCGGGGTCGGCTACAAGGCGGGCAAGGGCTGACCGTGTCCGGCTCGGCCGGCCTCGGCGTGCGTCCCACCGTGACGCGCCTCCGGCTCACCCATGCGGGCCGCTCGCTGGGCGAGGCGGGCCGCGCCGTGCGGGCCGGGCTCGTGGCCCTGCGCCGGCAGTGGCGGCAGTCGCTGCGGCTGCGGGTCGTGACGACGACGATGCTGCTCGGCCTGCTCGTCGTGTCGATCCTCGGCTCGGTGCTCCACGCCCAGATCGCCTCGGGCCTCGAACGCAGCCGCGTCGAGAGCTCGCAGCAGGAGGCGCTGGCCCTCACCGCCCAGGCCCAGACCTACTGGGACGGGTCCACCTCGGTCACCGTCGACGAGCTCAACCAGTCCGCGCGCGACATCATGGGCCGCATCCTCAGCGCGCCCGGGCCCGACCCCACCCGGTACGTCGTCATGAGCCGGTCGCTCGAGAACCAGAGCGACGTCGTCCTCGCCAGCGTCACGAGCGGAGCGCTCGACCTGTCCGTCGTCAGCACCGACCTCCAGCAGGCCGTCTCGGCGCAACCGACCCGGCTGCAGACCCAGCTCACCGAGGTCACCGTCAGCGGCCAGGACATGCCCGCCGTCGTCGTCGGCAGCGTCGTGCAGGTGCCGAACGCCGGGCCGCACGACCTGTACTTCATCTTCCCGATGGAGCAGGAGGTCGCGACGATGGACCTCATCGGCCGGGCGTTCCTCATCGCCGGGGTCATCCTCACCCTCCTCGTGGGCGCGGTCGCGTGGGTCGTCACCCGACAGGTCGTCATCCCGGTCCGCCGGGCGGGGGAGGTGGCGCAGCGGCTGTCCGCCGGCCGGCTCAACGAGCGGATGCCGGCTCGCGGCGAGGACGACCTCGCCCTCCTCGCGACGTCCTTCAACAACATGGCCGACAGCCTCCAGTCCCAGATCCGCCAGCTCGAGGGGCTCTCGGCGGTCCAGCAGCGCTTCGTCTCCGACGTCTCGCACGAGCTGCGGACCCCGCTGACGACGATCCGGATGGCCGTCGACGTCATCCACTCCAGCCGTGAGGGCTTCGCCGAGGCCTCGGTGTCCCGCTCGGCCGAGCTGCTGGCCGGCGAGCTCGACCGGTTCGAGGAGCTCCTCGCCGACCTCCTCGAGATCAGCCGCTTCGACGCCGGCGCCGCCGCCCTCGACGTCGAGCCGGTCGACCTCGTGGGCACCCTCGAGAGGGTCGTGGCCGCGGCCGGCCCGCTCGCCGAGCGGCGCGGGAGCACCGTCACGATCCACGCACCCGGCCCCGCCGAGGCCGAGGTCGACGAGCGGCGAGTGGAGCGCATCCTGCGCAACCTCGTCGTCAACGCCGTCGAGCACGGCGAGGGCCGACCCGTCGACGTCCACGTCGGGGTCGCCGACGACGCGGTCGCGGTCGTCGTCGAGGACCACGGGGTGGGGCTGCGTCCGGGCGACGCGGCGAACGTGTTCACCCGGTTCTGGCGGGCGGACCCGGCCCGGGCCCGCACCACCGGCGGCACCGGGCTCGGCCTGTCGATCTCGCTCGAGGACGCCCGGCTGCACAACGGGTGGCTCCAGGCCTGGGGCGAGCCGGGGGTCGGGTCCCGCTTCCGGCTCACCCTGCCGCGCGAGGCCGGCGGCACCCTGCACGGGTCCCCGCTGCCACTGAGCCCGAAGGACCTGTGATGCGCGGGCGCCGGCTCACCGCCCTGACGGCCGTGCTCGCGGGCGCCCTGCTGGCGGGGTGCGGCGGCCTGGCGAACAGCGGTCCGGTGCGCTCGGGCCTCGAGGTGGGCTCCGGCGAGAGCATCGAGCTGCGGCAGTTCTTCCCCGGTCCCCAGCCCGGGGCCAGCCAGGAGGGCGTCGTCCTCGGCTTCATCCGTGCAGGGGCCGCCAGCGATGGGGCCTACGAGACGGCCCGGCGGTTCCTCACCGCCTCCGCGAGCGAGTCGTGGAACCCCGACGCCACCCTGGTCCTGCAGAGCGGTGACGACGCGCCCACCGTCACCCAGGTCGACCCCGCGACGGTCACGCTCACGGTGCGGGTCGCGGGGACCGTCAGCGCCTCCGGACGGTACGAGGCAGCCGCACCGGGCACGACGGTGACCTCGACCTTCTCCCTGACCCCGGTCAACGGGGAGTGGCGCGTCGACGGCCTGCCCGAGACCTTCGGACGCTGGATCAAGCGCAGTGACGTGCCGCGGCTCGTCCAGCCCTTCGCCGTGCACTACGTCTCGCTGAGCCGGCGCGCGACGGTGCCGGACGTGCGGTGGTTCCCGCTCGACAGGCTGGCCGCGCGGCTTGCCCGGGCCCAGATCGACCCCGTCCCCGGCTTCCTCCAGGGCGCCGCCGTGTCCGCGGTCCCGGTCGGGGCCCGGCTGCTCGGGGACGCGGTCTCGGTCGAGAACGGGGTCGCCGAGGTCAACCTCATCTCGGGCAGCCTCGAGCCGGGCCAGGCGACCCGGCAGAACCTGTGGGCGCAGTTCGTCACGACCCTGACCCAGGACCCGGCGGTGACGGCGGTGACGCTGGCCGTCGACGGGGTCCCGGTGGACCTGGACGGGGTCGCCGGGCCGGTGTCGACGCTCAGCAGGGTCGGGTTCCCGGCACCCGCCCCGGACACCTCGACGACCAAGCCCGTGGTGCGCCGCGGCTCGGAGGTCGCCGTCTTCGACCCGGGGGCCAACGCCCAGGAGCAGGGACGGCAGACGAGCCCCCGCACCTCCGACCATCCGACCGTCCCCGAGGGGTACTCGCACCTGGCGCTCTCCGCGGACGGCACCGAGCTCGCCGCGCTCGACCCCGACGGCGACGGCGTCTCGCGCTGGCGGGCCGGCACCCGCAGCGAGGTCCCCGGCCTCGGGACGCGGGTCTCCGCCCCGGCCTACGACCGGCGCGGGTTCCTCTGGGTGGGGGCGGTCCGCCCCTCCGACGACCGGCTCTTCGTCGTCGACGCCCGGTCCGACGCCTCCGACCAGGCCACTGCCACGCCCAGCCCCGTGGTCGCGCCGTGGCTCCAGGGCCGTCGCGTCGTCGAGGTCCGCGTCGCCGCCGACGGCGACCGGGCCGCCGTGCTCTCGACGACGATGGCGGGCCGCAACCCCCGGGTCGACCTGGCCGGGATCCAGCGGGGGGAGGCGGACCGGCCGCAGCGGCTCTCCGCGCCGTTGCAGCTCGGGGTGGACTTCTCGTCGGCCCGGGGGCTGGTGTGGCTCGACGACCAGACCCTCGCGACGGTCGCCGCGATCCGCGGCGCCGAGCCGCGCCCGACCCTCCTCACGGTCGGCGGCGAGCTGACCACCCTCGAGGAGGTCGCGGGGGCAGTGGAGGTCGCGACCACCGGCGGCGAACGCAACCTGTACGTCGTCACCGACGAGGGGCGGCTGTTCATGCGGTCCGGGCCGCGGTGGGTCGACAGCGGCCCCGCCGACGACCTGGCCTCGGCCGCCGGCTGACCTCGGACCGTCCACACCCCCACGGGGCTCCCACCCGCCGTCCACATCCCGGGCGGTGTCCCTGGGACGCCGCGGTCCCACTGTGCAGCCTGGGCAGCATGGACCACGTCATCGGCGGGCTGGCCCGCACCGCCCGCGCCGCTGCCGCGCTCGTGCTGCCGGTCCGGTGCGCGGGGTGCGGCCGGGTCGGGGACCCCTGGTGCGGCGGGTGCCGGCGCGCGACCCGCCGCCCGCCTCCGGACCCCCCACCGCTCGTGCCCCCGACGGTGCCGGGGGCACCCCGCACCTGGTCGGCCACGGTCCTGGAGGGTCCGGTCCGGGCCGCGGTGACCGCCCACAAGGACGGCGACCGCCGCGACCTGCGGGCCGTCCTCGCGCCGCTGCTCGCGGCCGCCGTCACGCAGGCCCTCGCCGAGGACGAGGGGCTGCGCACACTGCGCGGGCGGGGGAGCGGGGTGCTCGTCGTGCCCGTCCCCGCATCCGGTCCCGCCCGCAGGCGCCGGGGCGGGGACCCCGTGGCGGCGCTCGCGGCGGCCGCGGCAACGGCCGTCGACCCCGACGCCCTCGTGCTCGGCGACGTCCTGCGCCACACCCGTCGGGTCGCCGACCAGAGCGGCCTCGGACGGGCCGCCCGACGCGCCAACCTCGGCGGGGCGCTCGCGGTGCGGCCGGGACGCCGAGGCCTGGTCGACGGGGCGGGATGCCTGCTGCTCGACGACGTCGTGACCACCGGGACGACCCTCGCCGAGGCCGCCCGTGCGCTGCGCGCCGCCGGCGCGCGGCACGTCGCCGCCGCCACGGTGGCGGCCACCCCGCGGCGGTGACCTGCGACTCCGTACTTCTGGTTGTGGGGCACCCCCGCGTTGGCTAGCGTCTGGGTATGGACCCCGTTCTCGGGAGGTGGTGGCCACTGACGCTGGATCCGCGCTGAGCCCCCACATCACCGTGCATGAGGAGGACCGTATGGACATTGTTGTCACCGGACGGCACCTGAACGTCTCCGACCGATTCCGCGACCACATCGAGGAGAAGCTGGGGAAGGTCACCCAGCTCGAGCCCCGGACGCGGCGGGTCGAGGTGAAGGTCAGTCACGAGCCCAACCGCCGCCAGGCCAAGGCGTGCGACCGCGTCGAGATCACCTGCTACGCCAAGGGTCCGGTCGTCCGGGCCGAGGCGTGTGCGGACGACAAGTACGCCGCGCTCGACGTCGTCGTCGACAAGCTCATGGAGCGGCTGAGGCGACGCAGCGACCGGCGCCAGGTCCATCGTGGCCGCAAGATCCCCGAGTCGGTGGCGCGCGCCACGGCCCGGATCCAGACTCCCCTCGAGACCGACCATTCCCACCACGACACGGTCGAGGACGGTCCCTTCGGCGACTCGCCGATCGAGGTCCGCGAGAAGGTGCACCGTTCGGCGCCGATGTCGCTCACCGAGGCGCTCGCCGAGATGGAGGCCGTCGGGCACGACTTCTACCTGTTCCACGACGTCGACACCGACCGGGCGAGCGTGCTGTACCGGCGACGCGGGTGGTCCTACGGCGTGCTCCACCTCGACCTCGACGGCACCCTGCAGGTCGGGGAGCAGACCGGCACCGACGACGTGCGGGCTGCCGCATCCTGACATCCGGTCATCCGAACAGGACTGTCCATCGCGGTTTCTACCTGCGACGATAGGCGCGTGGACATGTCGAGGGATGAACGAACCCCCGGGCGCGACGACAGTCGCGTACCGGGGGTCATCCGGGTGGCCATCGCCGACGACCACGCCATGTACCGCCAGGGCATGGCCGTGGTCGTCGAGCTCGATGGTGTCGCCCGGGTGGTGGGGCAGGCGAGCAACGGGGACGAAGCCGTGGAGCTGTGCGTCCGGGTGAAGCCGGACGTCGTCCTCATGGACGTGCGGATGCCCGGGGTCGGGGGGATCGAGGCGTGTCGACGCCTCCATGCGCTCGTCCCGGAGGTCCGGATCCTCATGCTCACCATGAGCGACGACGAGGGGGACCTCTTCGAGGCCGTCAAGGCCGGCGCCAGCGGCTACCTGCTCAAGGACCTGCCGGGCGAGGAGGTCGCGGACGCCATCCGGCGGGTGCACGACGGGCAGGCGATCATCCCGCCCGGGATGGCGGCGACGCTGCTCCAGGAGTTCACCCGGCTGAGCCACGAGACCGAGCCGGCGGCCGGGGAGCACGTCCGGCTCACCGACCGCGAGGTCGAGGTGCTCCGGCTCGTCGCGCGGGGGCTGGTGAACCGCGAGATCGCCGACGACCTCGGCATCGCCGAGAACACGGTGAAGAACCACGTGCGCAACATCCTCGAGAAGCTGCACCTGCACTCCCGGGTCGAGGCCGCGGTGTACGCCCACCGCCAGCGCCTCATGCCCACGGATGGCTGACCCGGCCCCGGTCCGGCTCTCCCGCCCCGCCGCGCGCCGGGTCGCCCTCGCCGCACAGGGCTTCGCCCGCCCGCGGCCCGAGCGCCCCGGCATGCGGGACGTGCAGCGCGTCATCGACACCGTCGCCGTCGTCCAGATCGACAGCGTCAACGTCGTCGTCCGCAGCCACTACCTGCCGTTCTTCTCGAGGCTCGGGCCCTACGACCGCGCGCTGCTCGACCGGGCCCGCGACACCGCGCCCCGCCGGGTCGTCGAGTACTGGGCGCACGAGGCCTCGCTCGTGGCGCCGGAGACCTGGCCGCTGCTGGACTTCCGGATGCGGCGGGCACGCGCCGACGCGTGGGGCGGGATGCGGCGGGTGGCCCGCGACCACCCCGAGCTCGTCGACGTCGTGCGCGCCGAGGTGGCGGCCCGGGGGCCGATGACGAGCCGCGAGGTGGAGGCCGCCCTGGCCCACGACCTGCCCCGAGAGCGGGACGAGTGGGGGTGGAACTGGTCGCTGGTGAAGAACGCGCTCGAGCACCTGTTCTGGGCCGGTGAGCTGTCCAGCGCCGGGCGGACCACCCAGTTCGAGCGCCGGTACGCCCATCCGGCCCGGGTGCTGCCACCGCGGGTGCGCGCCGAGGCCCTGGACCCGGCCCGACGGCCGCCCGACGGCGAGGCGTTCCGGCGGCTCGTCGAGATCTCGGCGCGCGCTCACGGCGTCGGCAGCGAGCAGTGCCTGCGCGACTACTTCCGGCTGAAGCCCGAGCAGGCCCGCCCCGCGATCGAGTCGCTCGTGGCCGACGGGGTCCTCCTCCCGACGACCGTCGAGGGCTGGCGGAGGCCCGCGTACCTGCACCGGGACGCCCGCCGACCCCGCCGCGTCCACGCCCGCGCGCTGCTGTCGCCGTTCGACTCACTCATCTGGCAGCGGGACCGGACCCGGGCGCTGTTCGGCTTCGACTTCCGGCTCGAGATCTACGTCCCCGAGGAGCTGCGGGTCCACGGCTACTACGTCCTGCCGTTCCTCCTCGGCGACGAGCTGGTCGGTCGGGTCGACCTCAAGAGCGACCGGGCCGCCGGCGTGCTCCGGGTGCGCCGGCTGACCTGGGAGCCGGGTCGTGGCGGCTCGGCCGACCGGGCCGGGCTCGACGCCGAGCTGGGCCTGCTGGCGTCATGGCTGGGGCTGGTGGGGGTCGTGAGGTCCTGATGGGCCGAACGTCGCTCCGTCCCTAGTACTTTCGGCGGATGTGGCGAGAAAAGTGGTGGGGGAGGGTTGTACTCGTGACTTCGCGATGGGCGGGAAAGACGCCACAGATGACCTCGACGAGGGGGTCGCGACGGGTCGAGGAGCGCGGTGCCTCCGCTGTGGAGTTCGCCCTCGTCCTGCCGGCCCTCGTCCTCGTGCTCGGCGCGATCATCGACTTCGGCTTCCTCTTCTCGCAGCAGATCGCCATGAACACCGCGGCACGGGACGCCTCGCGGTCCGGGGTGACCTCGAGCCTGTCCGGCACGGGCTCGACCTGTTCCGCCGTGGCGACCAAGGCGCGCGACGGCGCCGCGCTCGGCGGGATCGGGCTCAACAAGGCCAACGTCGCGGTCACCGTGACGGGCCAGGGCGGGACGTGCACCCTCGCCGCCGGGTCCGGCAGTGCCGGCGGCGCCGCGGCCAGCAAGCCGTGCACCGGGTCGGCGTCGCCGTCGGCGACCACCACCAGCCTCTCGGTGACCCTCACCTACGCCTCGAGCCCGCCGTTCCCGGTGCCCTTCATGGGCACGATGAACCTCAGTACGAAGGGTGACTTCGAGTGCGAGTACACGTGAGCCGGCGGTCGTCCCGGGCCGGAGGGTCCCCGCGCGACGAGCGCGGCGGAGTCGCCATGGTCGTGGCGTTCCTCCTCGTCCCCTTCATGCTCGTCACCGCGTTCGTCCTCGACTACGGCATGGCGTACGCCCAGGCGCAGGCCTTCGCGTCCGGCTCCGACAGTGCGGCCCTGGCCATCGTCAAGCAGAAGCGCGCGAAGCTCACCGCCAACCCCGGGATCTACTCGACCTGTGCCCAGCTGCTGGCCTCGGACGGCGGGGAGGCCCTGACGACCGCGAAGAAGCAGGCCGACGCCAACGGGCCGTTCGGCCTCAAGTCCACGAGCAACCAGATCGACGTGACCGTCGATCTCACGTGCGTCGACAAGTCCGGCAACCTCAGCGCCACGGGGATGCTCCAGGCCAGTGTCACCGTCAAGCGGCAGGTGCCGACGACGTTCGGCAACCTCGCCGGCGTCTCGGCCATCAGCGCGACGAAGTCGTCGGCGGCGGCCGTCGGGGCGGCCAAGAGCGTCAACGGGCTCTTCCCACTCGCCATCTGCAACGTCACTGCCGACCTCATCGTCGCCAACGCCGCGCTCGGCGCGCCCTACAAGACCGAGAAGATCGAGGTCGACAAGGTGTGGAAGCCCGGCTGTGACGCCGGCAAGAACGGCTCCGGCAACTGGGGCTGGATCGACTGCGGCGGCGGCGTCAGCGTCCCGGCCCTCGCCAACGCGATCACGAACGGGTGCACCTCGGAGTTCACCCTCTCGGGCAACCCCCCGACGATCGACCTCGACGGCACGCCCGGGAACAAGATCAACTCGAACAACATCAAGACCGCGCTGAACGGGGTGCTGGGCGGGACCTACGCGTTCCCCGTCTACACGACGATCACCGGCAACGGCGCCAACACCGTGTACAAGGTCGATCGGGTTCATCGAGCTGAAGATCATCGCCTACGACACGAACGGGCAACATCGACGTCCAGTACGTCAGCTACAGCCCGGTCGGCCAGCTCAACACGTCCTGCGGCATCGGTGTCGCGAACTGCGCCAGCTACAACACGTGGGCCACGAGCCTGGTCAACTGAGCGGCGGCGCCCCGGCTCAGGGGCGCAGCAGCTCCCAGTGCAGGGCCTCGACCGCCTTGCCACCCGGGAGGACGTCGGCGGCGCTCTCGCGGCCCCAGATCTCGAACCCCAGCGCGTCCAGGACCCGGTTGCTGCCGGCGTTGTCCTCGGCGGTCGTCGCCACGAGGCGCCGCAGCCCGAGCCCGCCCTGCGCGCTCGGGCTGAACGCGTGCGCGGTGACGAGGCGGGCCGCGGCCGTCGCCACCCCGCGCCGCCGGGCGCTCGGCAGCACCTGGTAGCCCAGCTCGGCCGTGTCGTCGTCGAGGGTGCCCGCCGTGACGAAGACGAGGACCTCGCCGAGCGCCCGGTCGGTGTCGGCGTCGGCGACGCACCAGCTGAGCGTCGTCCCCACCGACATCTTCTCGCGCCGGGTCATGAGCCACTCGGGGAACGTGTCGGCGTCGAGCACTCCCCGGGGCGGCATGTGGTGGGCGGGCTGGTCGCGCGGCTCGAGCGCGGCGACGTCGTCGTCGCGCCACGGCCGCAGCCACAGGCCACCGCCGCCGTCGGTCCGCAGCGTCGGGGGATCCACCCACGGGGTGTGGGCCTCCATGACGTCGACGGCCGCGAGGCTCGCCTGCCAGGTGTCCAGGGCCGGCCCGCCCTCGGCGTCCGGGTGCGACCCCGGCAGCGTCCCGTGGTGGGTGAAGCCGCACGCCCAGGCCACCCGCCAGGACGCGAAGTTGCCGCGGATCGCCCGCCAGTGCACCCGGGTGCCGCCGCCGTCGAACCACTGCTCGCAGACGAGCCGGAGCGCGCCGGCCATGAGCCCGCGCCCCCGCCCGTCGGGGTGCAGCCCGAAGCCGACCTCGGCGATGTCGGGACTCCGCTGCGGACGCAGGTCGATCGTCCCGAGGTATCGCCGCTCGGGGTCGTCGGCGGCGGTCACGGCCCAGTGGCGGATGCCCGCGGGGTCGTTCCAGGCCGCCTCGATGGCGGCGAGCCACTCGCGGCCGTCCTGCTCGCCGTACGGCCGGGGCACGGTGGTCCACCGGAGCGAGTCCGGGTCGGTGCTCTGCTCGACGATCCGCTCGAGGTCCTCCGGCCGGTGGGCGCGCAGCAGGACATGCCCGTCGGTGAGCGGTGGGACGCCCTGGGGGAACGTCGGGTCGGTCATGGGCCCAGCCAACCACCGACCTCGTGTGGAGGGAACTCGCCGCGGCGGCCGAGCCGTTGACGGAGCGGTGCCACC
Organism: uncultured Actinomycetota bacterium; assembly: GCA_963815545.1. GTDB lineage: Bacteria > Actinomycetota > Actinomycetes > Actinomycetales > Dermatophilaceae > Phycicoccus. The sequence goes on along the minus strand of CAWFGY010000008.1, from coordinate 379,035 downwards.
ACACGGTGGGTGGGCCCCGATCCGCTCGACTACCCTGGGCGGGTCCGGTGGTCGTGCGACCGCCAGCATCCGTCTGCCTGAGGAGACCTACTCGTGAAGATCGTCGAGAAGCTGCTGCGTGCCGGTGAGGGGCGCATCCTCAAGAAGCTCGACAACATCGCGGCTCAGGTCAACGCCATCGAAGAGGACTTCGCGAAGCTGAGCGACGCCGAGCTGCGCGGGGAGACGGACGTCTTCAAGAAGCGGATCGCCGACGGCGAGACCCTCGACGACATCCTCCCGGAGGCCTTCGCGGCGGTCCGCGAGGCGAGCAAGCGCACCATCGGCAAGCGGCACTTCGACGTCCAGATCATGGGTGGGGCCGCCCTGCACCTGGGCAACGTCGCCGAGATGAAGACCGGTGAGGGCAAGACGCTCGTCGCGACCCTCCCCAGCTACCTCAACGCCCTCGCGGGCAAGGGCGTCCACGTCATCACGGTCAACGACTACCTCGCCGAGTACCAGTCCGAGCTCATGGGCCGGGTCCACCGCTTCCTCGGGCTCGAGACCGGCTGCATCCTCGCGTCGATGAACCCCGAGCAGCGCCGCGCCGAGTACGCGAAGGACATCACCTACGGCACGAACAACGAGTTCGGCTTCGACTACCTGCGCGACAACATGGCGTGGTCGACCGAGGAGCTCGTCCAGCGCGGCCACAACTTCTGCGTCGTCGACGAGGTCGACTCGATCCTCATCGACGAGGCCCGCACGCCCCTGATCATCTCGGGCCCGGCCGACGCGCCGGCGAAGTGGTACCAGGAGTTCGCCAAGCTCGTCCAGCGCCTCGAGCGCGGCGAGCTCGAGTCCGGCCGCGGCGACTACGAGGTCGACGAGAAGAAGAAGACCGTCGGGGTGCTCGAGCGCGGCATCGACAAGGTCGAGGACCACCTCGGCATCGACAACCTCTACGAGTCGGCCAACACCCCGCTCATCGGCTACCTCAACAACGCGATCAAGGCCAAGGAGCTCTTCACCCGCGACAAGGACTACGTCGTCATGAACGGCGAGGTCCTCATCGTCGACGAGCACACCGGGCGCATGCTCGCCGGCCGGCGCTACAACGAGGGCATGCACCAGGCCATCGAGGCCAAGGAGGGGGTGGAGATCAAGAACGAGAACCAGACCCTCGCGACGATCACCCTCCAGAACTACTTCCGGATGTACGACAAGCTCTCGGGCATGACCGGTACGGCCATGACCGAGGCCGCCGAGCTCGACTCCATCTACGGCCTCGGCGTCGTGCCGATCCCGACGAACCGCCCGATGATCCGCAGGGACGAGGCCGACCTCGTGTACCGCACCGAGGAGGCCAAGTACGCCGCCGTCGTCGACGACATCGTGAGGCGCCACGAGAAGGGCCAGCCGGTGCTCGTCGGCACCGTGTCGGTCGAGAAGTCCGAGTACCTGTCCGAGCAGCTGCGCCGCCGCGGCATCCGGCACGAGGTCCTCAACGCCAAGCACCACGAGCGCGAGGCCGCGATCGTCGCCGACGCCGGGCGCAAGGGCGCGGTGACCGTCGCGACGAACATGGCCGGCCGCGGCACCGACATCATGCTCGGCGGCAACCCCGAGTTCCGGGCCGTCGCCGCCCTCAAGGACCGGGGCCTGGACCCGCACGAGACGCCCGAGGAGTACGAGGCGGCCTGGGACGAGGCGCTCGCGAAGGCCGAGCAGGACGTCGCCGCCGAGCACGACGAGGTCACCGCCGCGGGCGGCCTGTACGTCCTCGGCACCGAGCGGCACGAGTCCCGCCGCATCGACAACCAGCTGCGCGGCCGCTCCGGCCGCCAGGGAGACCCGGGCGAGTCGCGGTTCTACCTCTCGCTCCAGGACCATCTGATGCGGCTCTTCAACGCCGGCCTCGTCGACCGGGTCATGACGACCGCGAAGCTCGAGGACGACCAGCCCATCGAGTCCAAGATGGTCACCCGCTCCATCCAGTCGGCGCAGTCCCAGGTGGAGGCGCAGAACTTCGAGATCCGCAAGAACGTCCTCAAGTACGACGACGTCCTCAACCGTCAGCGCACCGTCATCTACGACGAGCGCCGCCGGGTGCTCGAGGGCGAGGACCTGCACGAGCAGCTGCGGTTCTTCACCAACGACGTCATCGAGGGCTACATCGACTCCGAGACCGCCCAGGGCGTGCCGGAGGACTGGAACCTCGAGCGGCTGTGGGGGGCGCTGCGAGCGCTGTACCCGATCTCGCTCACCCCCGAGCAGCTCGAGGAGGCCGCCGGCGGTCGCAGCGGGCTGACCCCGGAGATCCTCAAGGAGGAGATCCTCTCGGACGCGCACCGCGGCTACGACGAGCGCGAGGAGGCGCTGGGGTCGGAGGTCATGCGTGAGGTCGAGCGGCGCGTCATGCTCTCGGTCCTGGACCGCAAGTGGCGCGAGCACCTCTACGAGATGGACTACCTCCAGGAGGGCATCGGGCTGCGGGCCATGGCCCAGCGCGACCCGCTCGTGGAGTACCAGCGCGAGGGCTTCCTCCTGTGGCAGACGATGAACGAGTCGGTCAAGGAGGAGTCCGTCGGGCTGCTGTTCCATGTCGACGTCAAGGTCGACGAGCCCGCCGAGACCCCCACCGTCGAGCCGGTGCACGTCTCGCAGATGCTCGGGGCGATGTCCGGTGGTGCGCAGGCGACGGCCGACGCCCCCACCGGGCCGGTCGAGCCCGAGCCGGTGCCGGTCGGCGCCGGGGACGAGGCGGCGCCGCACGTCGAGGTGTCCGGAGTCGGGGTGGGACGTCCCCGCCGGGGCCGCCTGCACTACTCGGCGCCCACCGAGACCGGTGAGGTCGAGGTGCGCGACGAGTACGGCTCGGCCGAGACGGTGCTCACCGACGAGCAGCTGACGACGACCCCGAAGAACTCGCCCTGCCCCTGCGGCTCGGGCAAGAAGTTCAAGATGTGCCACGGCCGACGGTGACCCGGCCGGGCGTGGTCAGCCGACCTGGAGGGCGCTGACCCGCCACTTGCCGTCCCGGCCGACGAGCCGGAGGGCGACGGCCCGGACCCGCGGGCCGTGCTGGACCACGACGCTCGCCTCGGCGACCCCGTCGGCCGGCTCGCACACCCGGACCCGGCGGACGGCCACCCGGTGGCGCACCTGGGGCCGGCGGCCCTGCACGCCGCGCCGCGCCACCCGCGCAGCGCGGCGGGCGAGGACCGCGTACACCTCGGGGGTGGTCCAGCGGACCACCTGGGGGGCGGGGCGCTGGCCCGCCATGACCTCGATGAGGACCAGGGCCATCCGGCCCGCCCAGGCGCCGGGGTCCGGCAGGTCGGTGCGCGACGTCGGCTGCGGGCCGAAGACCTGCTCGTCGGAGCCGCAGGCGATGTCGACCGCGAGCGCATCCTGGACGTACCCCGGTACCCGCGGACTGCGGTGGCCGCGGGCCTGCCGCAGCGCCTCGGCGAGCGGGACGGCCGGAGGGATCGGGGCCGGTGCCCGCGTCACGGGGCGCCGTCGGCGGCAGTCGGAGGCCGGAGCACCTGACCCGGCCGGATGAGGTCCGGGTCGGGGCCCACGACGTCGCGGTTGGCCTCGTACCAGCGGGGCCACTGCGCCGCGACCTCTGCGTCGGTCGCGCCCTCGCCGAGGTGGCGGGCGGCGATGGCCCACAGCGAGTCGCCCCGGCGCACGACGACGCCCGCCTCGTCGGCGCCCGTCGGCCGGCCCGCGAGCACCCCCACGTCGGGCTGCGGGCGGACCCGGGGCGGCTCCGGGGTCCAGCCCGGGTCGGGGGCAGCGCGCCACGACGGGTCGGGCAGCGCCTCGGCGACGCCGGGGTGCAGGGCGGCCAGGACCCGCTGGGGAGCCGCGTGGGCACCGCCGCAGCCGACCCCGGCCCCCACGCCGAGCCCGACGACGACGGCGACGGCGCGGCGGGCCAGCCGGGGGCTCAGTGCCGCTGACACCGACCCGGCGGCGCGACCGAGCGCCCCGGGGACGAGCGACAGGGTCTCGAGGACCACCCCGAGCAGCAGCCACCCCAGCCCGGCGACCCCGACCGCCGCGAGGGCGCCGACCAGGGCCGTCGCCGGCGGGACCGGCGCCCCGGACGCGGCGTCGGCGGCGACGCCCAGCCCGACCCGCGCGAACAGGACGATGCCGCCGCCGGCCAGGGCCACCCCGGCGAGCCAGGCGCCGGCCGATCTCGCCTGCCGTTTGATGCCGTTTGCCGTTGTTTGCATGCACATGACGGTATTTGTCCCGGCGGGCCGTCGCAAGGGCAGGCGCGTAGCCTGTGGGCGCATGAGGTGGGAGGGGCTGTTCGCGGACCTCGAGGGGCAGCTCGACGCCGAGGCGCGACGCGAGCTCGACAGCGAGGTGGCCGAGCGCACCCGTCGGGAGCGGGCGCTCGTCGACCTCGTCGCACGGCTCGGAGCCGCGCGGGGGCAGCGGCTCTCGCTCGTGCTCGTCGGGGGCCGCAGCGTCGACGGCGTCCTGCGCGATCTCGGCGACGGCTGGCTGCTGCTCGGCGACCCGGTGCGCGAGACCCTCGTGCCGCTCGGGGCCGTCGCCGCCGCGTCGGGTCTGGCCGGGCACGCGCAGGAGCCGCGCACGGCCCGCCGGTTCGGGCTCGGCTACGCGCTGCGGGCCCTCGCGCGGGACCGCGCGACCGTGGCGCTCGACCTCACCGGCGGCCCGCCCGTCGTCGGCACGGTCGACGTCGTGGGGGCCGACCACCTCGTCCTGGCCGAGCACCCCGACGGGGAGCCGCGACGGAAGGAGAACGTGCGCCGCCTGCTCACCGTCCCGTTCGCGGCGCTCCGTGCGGTCGAGTCCAGGCACTGACCACCGGGGCGGTCCTCAGGGTGCGGTCGGGGCGTCGGGGTCCAGGCTGGTCGCCGCGGGTGGCGACGACGTCGCGGGTCTGCGCGTACATCCGCTCGATGTAGCTCTCCAGCTCGCTGGTCTCGACCCGCCACTGGCCCCGCCCGCCGACCTTGATCGCCGGCAGGTCGCCGCTGCGGACGAGGGCGTACGCCTGCGCGGCCGAGACGTCGAGGATCTCGGACACCTCGGTGAGGGGGATGAAGCGTCGAGCCACCCCGTCAGTGTGCCATCCCCGCTGTCCGGGACCGGGAACGTTGTCCACAGGCCGTCGTCCTCGACGGGCGGGACGGCGTGTCCTGCACGAGAATCGCGGCCATGACCGAACTACCGACCCCGTCGGCCGCTCGGCTGCGCGCCCCGTCCTGGCGGGACTCGCGACTGCTCGTGGGGGTCCTGCTCGTCGTCACGTCGACCGTCCTCGGCGCGGTCGTCGTCCAGCGGGCGGACGACCGGGTGCCGGTCTACGCGGCGCGGGCCCACGTGAGCCCGGGGGAGCAGCTGACGAGCGAGGATCTCGCCGTGGTCCAGGTGCAGCTGGGGGAGCAGGCCACCCACTACCTCGCGGCCGACCGGGCGCTCCCGGCGGGCACCTTCGCGCTCCGCGACCTCGCCGCCGGCGAGCTGGTGCCCGCGGCGGGGGTGGGCCCCGCCGCCATGGTCGAGGTGCAGCAGCTCTCGCTGCTCGTCGACGCGACGTCCGCGGGGGCGCTGGAGCGGGGGTCGGTCGTCGACGTGTACGTCAACCGCCCGGCCGAGGGCGACGGCGTCGGCCGGGCCGGCTACGTCGGCCCCGAACGGGTGCTCGAGCGGGTCTCGGTGGTCCGGGTCGCCGCCGAGGACTCCGTGCTCGGCGGGGCGGACCAGACCCGCGCGGTGCGGGTCATGGTGCCGCGGGAGTCCGTCCGCGACCTCGTCGCCGACGTCGACGTCGGCGCGCGCATCACCCTCGTGCCGGTGCCGGGCAGCCCGACGGGCGGGGCGGAGTCGTGACGACCGTCCTCACGGCCGTCACGCACCGGCACGAGACCGACCTCGTCGGCGCCATCGGGCAGGCCTCCGGGCTCACCCTCGTCCGCCGGTGTGCCGACCTCGCCGAGCTGCTGTCCACCGGTGCCGCGGGCGTCGCCCGGGTCGCGGTGGTCTCGCCCGACCTGCGCGGGCTCGACCGCAACGCCCTGCGCCACCTCGCCGGGCACGGCGTCCGGGTCGCCGGGTTCGTCGCACCGACGGACGAGGACGGCGAGCGGCGGCTGCGACAGCTCGGCGTCGCGACCCTCCTGCGTCCTGGCGACGCCCCCGACGCGGTGGCCGCGGCCCTCGTCGGCCTCGCCGCCGCGACGACCTCCCAGCCGCTGCCCGCGCCCGCCCGCGAGGACCCGGTCGACGACGTGCGCCCCGCCGTCCCGAGCCCCGTCACCGCCGTCTGGGGGCCCACCGGGGCTCCCGGCCGCAGCACCGTGGCCGTGGCGCTCGCCGCCACGCTCGCCGCGGCCGGGGTGCGCACCCTGCTCGTGGACCTCGACACCTGGGGCGCCTCGGTCGCCCAGCTCCTCGGCCTCGTCGACGAGGCGCCGGGGGTGGCGGCCGCGGCTCGGGCCTCGGAACAGGGTGCCCTCGACGTCCCGGCGCTCGCCCGGCTGGCCCCCGAGGCGCTGCCGGGCCTCCGCGTGCTCACCGGGCTGCCGCGCGCGGACCGCTGGCCCGAGCTGCGCACGGCGGCCGTCGAGGACATGCTGCGGCTGGCCCGGTCGGTGGCCGACCACGTGGTCGTCGACGCCGGGTTCGCCATCGAGGACGACGAGGAGCTCAGCTACGACACCGTGGCGCCGCGGCGCAACGCGGCCACCCTCGCCGCCCTCGAGGCGGCCGACCGGCTCGTCGTCGTCGGGGGCGCCGACCCCGTGTCGCTCCAGCGCCTCGTCCGCGCCGTCCAGGACGTCGCCCTCGTCCCCGCCCCGCCGCCGCTCGTCGTCGTCAACAAGGTCCGGCCCGGGGTCGCCGGGCCCCGCCCCGAGCGCTCCATCCGCGACGTCCTCGGCCGGTTCGCCGGTCTCGAGGACGTCCGGATGCTGCCGTGGGCGCCGGAGGACTGCGACGCCGCCGTCCTCGCGGGGCGCGCGGTGCCGGAGGTCGGCCCGCGCTCGGCGCTCGCCGCCGCGGTCGCGGGGCTCGCCGCCGACGTCGACCCGCGCTGTCCCGCCCCGGGGGTCGGCTCCCGCCACGGCCGTCGGCCCCGGGCGCGAGTCTGACACGATAGGACCGTGGCAGACCGGCTCAGCGCGCTCGACTCCTCGTTCCTCCACCTCGAGGACGCGACGACACCCATGCACGTCGGGTCGGTCCTGGTCTTCGACGTGCCGAAGGGCGGCTTCGACTACGAGAGCCTCGTCGACCTCATCAGCGAGCGGATCGCCTACGTCCCGCGCTACCGGCAACGGATCAAGACCGTGCCGGCGGGCCTGGCGAACCCCGTGTGGGTCGACGACACCGCGTTCGACCTCACCTACCACGTGCGGCGCAGCGCGCTGCCGCGTCCCGGCTCGGACGAGCAGCTCGAGGAACTGGTGGCGCGCATCCTGCCGCGCGCGCTGGACCGGTCGCGACCCCTGTGGGAGGTCTACCTCGTCGAGGGGCTCGCCGACGACCGGTTCGCGATCATCACCAAGAGCCACCACAGCCTCGTCGACGGGGTGCACGGCGTCGACATCGCCAACGTGCTCGTCGACGGCAACCCCTCGGGCGCGGAGGGCGTCATGGCCACGTGGCGGCCACGTGCCGAGCCCACGGGGGCCGAGCTGGTCGTCGGCGCGCTCGTCGACGCCGTCCGCACCCCGAGCCATCTCGTCGACTCGGTGCGCGGTGGGATCGAGGACGTCACCAAGACCGTCGGCAAGGTGGCGTCGGTGGCCGGTGACGTCGTCTCGACCCTCGCCCGCCTCTCGGCCCGGCCGGCCCCGACCTCGCCGCTGAACGCCGACGTCGGGCGGGCCCGGCGCTACATCATGGTCGGCACCGACCTCGACGACTACCGCGCCATCCGCTCGCGGCTGGGCCAGGGCTCCTTCGCGGAGGAGGTCACCATCAACGACGTCGTCCTCGCGACCGTCGCCGGGGCGTTCCGGTCGTGGTTGCTGACCCGGGGCGAGCCGGTCTACCCGGGGACCACCGTCCGGGCCCTGGTCCCGGTGTCGGTGCGCCCGGCCGAGACCGAGGAGCACGCGCCGCCGGGCGCCGAGATCGTCGCGTGCTTCGTCGACCTCCCCGTCGGGGAGTCGAAGCCGTCGATGCGCCTGCACCAGATCGCGTTCTCGATGCGCCAGCAGACCGAGAGCGGCCGGCACCGGGCGGTCTCGGCGGAAGCGCTCACCGGCGTCGGCGGTTTCGCCCCGCCCACGATGCACGCCCTCGGCGCCCGGCTCGGCGGCATGGTCTCGCGCCGGATGCACAACGTCGTCATCACCAACGTCCCCGGCCCGCAGACCCCCCGGTACGCGGACGGCGCCCAGCTGGTCGCGACGTACCCGGTGACCCCGCTCGGGGCCGGCCAGGCCCTCTCGATCGGCCTCACCTCCTACGACGGCGGGGTCTACTACGGTCTGTACGCCGACCGCGACGCGATGCCCGACGCCGACGTCCTCGGCCGGGGCCTCGTGGACTCCCTCCAGGAGCTGCTCGACGCTCCGCGGGCCCGTACCAGCTGACCGTCCCGACCACCGAGGAGCACCGATGCCGCTGACCCGGGTCTACGTCCCGCTCACCGCCACCGACCTGGAGGCGCTCCGGGACGGCACCGACCTCGGCCCGCCGCCCCTGGCCGCCCACGGGGTGACCGCCGCGCTCGGCCGCGCCGGCGGGGTGACCGACGACGAGGAGCTGGAGCACCTCGCCTGGGTCTCGGCCACCGAGGAGGCCGACGCCCGGCGCACCGGCGACGCCCGGCGGGTCGTCGCCTCGGCGGACGTCGACGCCGGGGCGGTCGCGGTGCCGCCGCACGGCGACGTGCCGTCCCGCGTCGAGGTCACCGAGCCCCTCACGCGCGCCGGGGTCGTGTCGTTCCACGTCGACGAGGAGCCGGGCGGGACGGGCACCGCCGACCTGCTCTGGTACGACGTCACCGAGCTCGGTGCGGTCCTGGACCTCCTCGCGCCCTGAGGGGCGAGTTGCGCGCGGGGAACCGAGGGCGCGAGAGTGGGCAGCACTCCGACATCGTGACCCGAACGAGGTGCCCCATCCCATGGACGCAGTGACGCACGTCCCCAGCCCGACCAACGAGACCGTCCTCGACTACGCCCCCGGCAGCCCCGAGCGCGCGTCGCTCGAGGTGGCCCTGGCCGAGCTCGGCTCCACGCAGCACGAGCTGCCGCACACCATCGGCGGCCGCCGGGTCATGGGCGGAGGCAAGCGCTTCGAGGTGCGTCAGCCCCACGCCCACCGCAAGGTCCTCGGCGTCTCCAAGGGAGCGACGAAGGCGGACGCGACGGCCGCGGTCGAGGCCGCGACGGCCGCCGCCCCGGCGTGGCGCGACCTGTCGTTCGACGACCGGGCCGGCGTCATCCTCAAGGCCGCCGACCTGCTGTCGGGCCCCTGGCGGTCCAGGCTCAACGCCGCGACGATGCTCGGCCAGAGCAAGACCGCCTACCAGGCCGAGATCGACGCCGCCTGCGAGCTCATCGACTTCTGGCGGTTCAACGTCCACTTCGCCCGCCAGATCCTCGAGGAGCAGCCGCCGGCCAACTCGGCCGGCGTCTGGAACCGCAGCGACCACCGCTCGCTCGAGGGCTTCGTCTACGCCGTCACCCCGTTCAACTTCACGGCCATCGCCGGCAACCTGCCGACGGCTCCGGCGCTCATGGGCAACACCGTGGTGTGGAAGCCGTCGCCGTCCCAGCAGCTCGCGGCGCAGGTGACGATGGAGCTGCTCGAGGCGGCCGGGCTGCCCCCGGGCGTCATCAACCTCGTCACCGGCGACGGCATCGCCGTGTCCGACGTCGTCCTCGCCCACCCCGAGTTCGCCGGCCTGCACTTCACCGGGTCCACCCCGACGTTCCAGCACCTGTGGCGGACCATCGGCGAGAACCTCACCGGCTACCGGCACTACCCGCGGATCGTCGGGGAGACCGGCGGCAAGGACTTCATCCTCGCCCACCCGAGCGCCGACCCCGACGTGCTGCGCACCGCGATGATCCGCGGCGCGTTCGAGTACCAGGGCCAGAAGTGCTCCGCGGCATCGCGCGCGTACGTGCCGCGCTCGCTGTGGAAGCAGATCAAGGGCGACCTCGTCGCGCTCACCGAGGGGCTGACCCAGGGCGACGTCACCGACCTGTCGAACTTCATGGGCGCCGTCATCGACGACCGGGCGTTCGCCAAGCACAAGGCCGCCATCGACCGCGCGCACGCGACGAGCCACCTCGACATCGTCGCCGGCGGCACGTACGACGACAGCGACGGCTGGTTCGTGCGGCCGACGATCGTCGAGAGCAGCGACCCGACCGACGAGATGCTCACGACCGAGTACTTCGGCCCGATCCTCACCGTCCACGTGTACCCGGACCGCCAGTACGACAAGGTCCTGGACCAGATGGAGTCGGTCGCCGCCTACGCGCTCACCGGGGCCATCATCGCGCAGGACCGCGGGGTCATCGCCGACGCCGCGCACCGGCTGCGGTTCGCGGCCGGCAACTTCTACATCAACGACAAGCCCACCGGGGCCGTCGTGGGGCAGCAGCCGTTCGGCGGCGGGCGGGCGTCCGGCACCAACGACAAGGCGGGCTCCGCGGCCAACCTCATGCGCTGGACCTCGACCCGGTCGATCAAGGAGACCTTCGTGCCCCCGACCGACCACCGCTACCCGCACATGGGCTGAGGCGCTCAGCGGGTCAGCGGAGACGCACGTCGTGGGCGAGCACGTCCAGCCGGTGCGTCGAGGCGCGCAGGGCCGCGACGACGGCGTCGCGGCGGCGGCGGTGCCGGGCGAGGACGACGTCGAGCTCGGCCTGCAGCGCCGCGGCCGTCTCGGCCCGGCGGCGGTCGGCGTGGACGTCGGCCTCGCCGAGCACCCCGAGCGCCGGCACGACCCGGTCGTCGCGGATCTCGAGGCCGTGCGCGCGGGCCCGCTCGCCGACGCCGCGCGCCCGGGCCACGAGCTCGGCCAGGTCGGTGGCCTGGTCCTGGAGGACGCGGGCCACCTCGGCCAGCTCCTCGGCCGCGGCTCCGGCGGCCGCCCCCAGGGCAGCGCCCCGGCGGCGCGTCCGCACCGAGCGGGGCCCCGGCCAGCCGTCCGCGAGGTCGGCGAAGGTCTGCCGAACGGTCTCGCCGCGTCCCGCGAGGCGCGTGCCGACCGCCCCCACCGCTGCGGCGCACGACGACAGCGAGCCGGGGTCGCCGGGGACGGGGGTCATCGCTCGACCTCCTCGGGCAGGGTCGGCACCGGCGCCGTCGGGCCGGTGGTCGGCGGCGTGCCACCGGCGAGCCCGAGGCCCAGCTCGCCCGCGGCCTCGCCGAGCGCCCGCAGTGTGTCGGCGACCTGGTCGAGCCAGTCGTCGAGGACCCGCTGCGCGGCCGGCTCGCCCGTGACGGCGAGCGCGGCGAGGACGTCGTCCTCGCCGTCGACCGCGATGTCGCGCAGCGCGGCGAGCCCGGCGCGGGCCTCCTGCGCGCGGGCGGGGTCCGGTCCGAGGGGCACGTGCCCACGGTAGCGGCGCACGGCGAGGCCGCCCCAGGCTTTCCCACAGGCTGGAGCAGCGGGCCTAGGGTGGCGACGTGACCGCGACATCCGGCCCGCCGCCCTCGCCGACCGAGGTCGGCGACGACGCGGTCCGGCTCACCGCTGCGCTCGTCGAGGTCGACTCGGTCAACCCCGGCCTCGTCCCCGGGGCCCGGGGAGAGGGCGAGGTCGTCGCCGTGCTCCGCGCCCGCCTCACGGCCGCGGGTTTCGCCACCTCGCTCGTGACCCCGCCGGGCCGCCCCGACCGGCCCAGCCTCGTCGCGATCTCGCCCAGCGGCGGGGACGGCCCCACCGTGGCGCTCACCGGTCACCTCGACACGGTCGGCACCGAGGGGATGGACGAGCCGTTCACGGCCCGCCTCGAGGGTGACCGGCTGTACGGCCGGGGGGCGTGCGACATGAAGGGCGGCGTGGCGGCACTCGTCGTCGCGGCGGAGCACCTGGCGCGCCGGGCCGATCCGGTGCGGCTCGTCCTCGTGCTCGTCGCCGACGAGGAGGACCTGAGCCTCGGTACCGAGGCGGTGCTCGACGCCCTCCCCGGTCTGGGGGTCCGGCCCGACGTCGCCCTCGTCGCCGAGCCGACCTGGCTCGCCCGCACGACGTCGCTGCGCGGCTACGCCCTCGTCGAGGTCGTGCTCCAGGGGCGCGCAGCGCACTCCTCCCAGCCCGCGCAGGGCGTCAACGCCGTCGCCCACCTCGGCCGGCTGCTCGCGGCGGTCGAGACGCGGGGGCGCGAGGTGGCCGCCGGCGGGGGGTCGCTGCTCGTCACCGTCGCCGGGGGCGGGGAGTCCCCGTTCGTCCTCGCACAGCAGGCGCGGGCCGTGCTCGAACGGCGCACGGTGCCCGGCGAGCGGGCGGCCGACGCCCTGGCCGAGGCGCAGACGCTCGTCGACGACCTGCGCCGCGACGACCCCGACGTCGACGCGCGGCTCACGCTGCTCGTGGCGCGCGAGGCCTGGCGGCTCGACGCCGACGGCCCCGCGGCCGACCTGGCCGCCGCCCTCGAGCAGGCGCTCGGGGACGCGTGCCCCGCCGAGCCCTTCGCGGCCCCGTACTGGATGGAGGCGCCGCTGTGGCAGGCCGCGGGCGTACCGGCGCTCGTCTGCGGACCGGCCGGCGGCGGGCTGCACGCGGCCGACGAGTGGGTCGACGTGCGTCAGGTCCGGGCGTTCACGGCCGCCGTCGTCGACGCGGTCACGGCGTGGGGTGCGGCCCGTGCCCACTGACCCCCGGGGACTGCGCACCGACGCCCCGCTCCTCGATGCCTGGCTCCGGTTCCACGAGTCCGCCCCGACCCCGTTCACGATCCCCGGGCACAAGCACCGCACCGACCTGGTCGGGGACGTCGTCGCCGGCGACGTGCCGCTGTACGCCGGACTGGACACGATGCGGCTGAGCGCCGGGGTGCTCGCCGCCGCCGAGGCCCGGGCCGCCCGCGCCTGGGGGGTCGACCTCTGCCGCTTCTCCGTCGGCGGTTCCACCCACGGCAACCAGGCCCTGGCGCTGGCGGTGGGCCGCCCCGGGGACCGGGTGGTCGTCGCGCGGACCCTGCACCGCTCGATGCTGCTGGGCCTGGTCCTGGCGGGGCTCGAGCCGGTGTGGGTGCGCCCGCGGGTCGACCCCGCGGTGGGGCTGCCCGTCGGCGTCGCGCCGGGCGACCTCGAGGCTGCGCTCACCGCCGCGCCCGATGCTGTGGCCGTGTTCGTCGGCGACCCGTCGTACGTCGGCACGGTCGGCGACGTCGGCGCGCTCGCGGCGGTGGCACACGCCCGGGACGTCCCACTCGTCGTCGACGCCGCGTGGGGGGCGCACCTGGGCTTCCACCCCGACCTGCCGCGCCATGCGCTGGACGCCGGAGCGGACGCCCTCGTGACGAGCGCGCACAAGACCCTGCCCGCCGTCTCCCAGGGAGCGCTCGTCCTCGCCCGGTCCGGGCGGATCCACCCGGCACGCTTCGACGCCGCCGTCGAGGCCACGGCCACGACGAGCCCGAACGGCGCGATCCTCGCGAGCATCGACGCCGCCCGCGCGCTGCTCGAGCGGGACGGCCGGCGCCTGCTCGGCGACCTCGTCGCGACCGTGGCGGACGCCCGGCGGCGCCTCGCGACCGTGCCGGGCCTCGTCGTCCTCGACGGGCCGGGGGTGGACCCGACCCGGCTCGTCGTCGTCCTCGCGGGCACCGGGGCCGACGGCGTCGCCGTCGAGGCCGACCTCCTCGCCCGGGGCCTGCCCGTCGAGATGGCCGACCGTGACACGGTCGTCGCCATGGTCACGATGGCCGACACCCCCGAGACGGTCGGCGACTTCGTCGCCGCCCTCGCCGCCGCCGTGGAGGATCGCCGGGCGGCGCCCCGCCCCGTCGCGGGGTCCGGCGTGTGGGCGGTCGCCCCCGAGGTCGCCACGACCCCGCGGGAGGCGTTCTTCGCCCCGCGGGAGACCGTGCCGTTCGACGCCGCCGAGGGCCGGGTCGCCGCCGAGCTCGTGGCCCCCTACCCGCCGGGCGTCCCGGTGCTCGCCCCCGGCGAGGTCGTCACGGCCGAGACCCTGGCGGCGCTGCGCGCGGCCGGCGCCGCGGGCAGCCGGATCGCGTACGCGGCCGACCCGACGCTGGCGACCCTCGACGTCGTCGCCCGCTGACCCGCTGTCCCGTGGGTGAGACACCCGCGCGGGGCACCCCGCCGCGCCACGCTTGCCGGGGTGGATAGGCTCGGAGGGACGACACGAGGACGTGGCTCGCCGCCGACCGCGGTGCCACCCGACGAAGGAGTGCGACCGCACGATGTCGACCGCCCCGGCCACCGCCCGCGAGGACGTCCTCGCGCCGATCGCGACCGCCTTCGAGGAGCTCGCGCCGGACGGGTGGGGCCGCGACTTCGTGCAGCGGTACTTCCGCCACATCCCGCTCGACGACCTCACCTCGCGCACCCCCGACACCTTCGCCGGCGCCGCGCACAGCCACCTGCAGCTCGCGAAGGAGCGGCCCTCGGGCACGGCCAACGTCCGCGTCTACAACCCGACGACCGAGGTCGACGGGTGGTCCAACCCGCGCACGATCATCCAGGTCGTCACCGACGACATGCCCTTCCTCGTCGACTCGGTCACGGGTGCGCTGGTCCAGGCCGGCATCGACATCCACCTCATCATCCACCCCCAGCTCGTCGTGACCCGCGACGCGCTCGGCCTGCTCCAGAAGGTCGAGAACCGCGACATCTCCAAGGACTTCCGCCCCGGCGCCGTCGGCGAGCTGGCCGAGTCCTGGATGCTCCTGTCCATCGACCGCGAGGGTGACGAGGGCCGGCGCGCCGAGATCGAGGGCACCGTCCGCTCGGTGCTCGAGGACGTCCGGCAGGCGGTCGAGGACTGGCCGAAGATGCGCAGCCGGTGCCTCGTGCTGGCCGCCGAGCTCGAGGGTGCTCCGCCGCCCGGGGTCGACCGTGACGAGGTCGCCCTCGCCACGACGTTCCTGCGGTGGATGGCCGACAACCACTTCACCTTCCTCGGCTACCGCGACTACACCCTGGGCCGCACCGACGACGGCGAGGTCATCGCCCCGGTCATCGGCTCCGGTCTCGGGCTGCTGCGGGCCGACCCCGCGCAGGGCAAGGACCCCGACGTCCTCACCCCGCAGGCGGCCGAGATCGCGCACTCCCCGAACCTGCTCGTTCTCACGAAGGCCAACTCGAAGTCCACGGTGCACCGCGTCGCACACCTCGACTACGTCGGGATCAAGAGCCACGACGCCCAGGGCGAGGTCGTCGGCGAGCACCGCTTCCTCGGGCTCTACGCGTCGACGGCGTACACGGAGTCGGTGCTCCGGGTGCCGCTGGTCGCCGAGAAGGTCAACGCCGTCCTCGACCGCTCGGGGCTCGCCCCCGACAGCCACACCGGCAAGGACCTGCTCGGCGTGCTCGAGTCCTACCCCCGCGACGAGCTGTTCCAGGCCGGCATCGACCAGCTGTACGAGACCGCGCTGGCCGTCACCCAGCTGCAGGAGCGGCGGCGCACGAAGCTCTTCATCCGGGAGGACGACTTCGGGCGGTTCGTCTCGTGCATGGTCTTCATCCCGCGCGACCGCTACAACACCGCGGTCCGCACCCGGATGGCCGACATCCTCAAGGAGACCTTCGGCGGCGAGGAGGTGGAGTTCGCGGCGCGGGTCAGCGAGTCCGCCCTCGCGCGACTCCAGTTCGTCGTGCGCGTGCCCCATGACCGTCAGGTGCGCACCCTCGACCGCAGCGAGGTCGAGGCGCTGGAGCAGCGGCTCGTCGAGACGAGCCGCACCTGGAGCGACCGGCTCGGCGACGCGCTGACGAGCGCGCACGGCGAGGAGGCCGGTGACCGGCTCATGGACCGCTTCGGCCGGGCGTTCCCCACGGCGTACGAGGAGCGGTTCACCGTCGTCCAGGGCGTCGCCGACGTCGGTCACCTCGACCGGCTCGGCCCCGACCAGGGCACGAGCGTCGCGCTGTACCGCCCGCTGGAGGCCTCGGACGACATCCGCCGCTTCAAGCTGTTCCGAGTCGACCCGCTCTCGCTCACCGACATCCTCCCGATCTTCTCGCACATGGGCGTCGAGGTCGTCGACGAGCAGCCGTTCGAGATCGCGCGCGCGGACGGCGAGGCCCTGCACGTCTACGACTTCGGGCTCCGGGTGCCGGATGTCGCCATCTGGGAGTCGTGCCCGCACGAGCAGCTCCGGGAGCTGTTCGAGGGCGCGGTCGCCGCGGTGTGGGACGGCCGGGCCGAGTCCGACGGCTTCAACCGGCTCGTCCTCGGTGCCCGGCTCCGGTGGCGGCAGGTGGTCATCCTCCGCACGGTCGCCAAGTACCTGCGCCAGACCCGGGCCACGTACTCCCAGGACTACCTCGAGGACGCCCTCGTCACGCATCCCGACATCGCCCGCGGCCTCGTCGAGGTGTGGGAGGCGCGCTTCGACCCCGACCGCTTCGCCCCCGACGAGACCGGCCCGCGCGCCGAGGCCGAGGAGTCCGCCGCCGGGCGGGTGCTCGAGGCCCTCGACGAGGTGTCGAGCCTGGACCACGACCGCATCATCCGGGCCTTCCTGGGCGTCGTGCGGGCCGGGCTGCGCACCAGCTTCTACCAGCAGGGCCGCGACGGGGCCGAGCACCTGCCGTACGTCTCGCTCAAGCTCGACCCGCGGAAGGTCCCCGACCTGCCGGCGCCCCGGCCGCAGTTCGAGATCTTCGTCTACAGCCCGCGCGTCGAGGGCGTGCACCTGCGCTTCGGGCCGGTGGCCCGCGGCGGGCTCCGCTGGTCGGACCGCCGCGAGGACTTCCGCACCGAGGTGCTGGGTCTCGTCAAGGCGCAGATGGTCAAGAACGCCGTCATCGTCCCCACCGGGTCCAAGGGCGGCTTCTACGCCAAGCAGCTGCCCGACCCGGCGGTCGACCGCGAGGCCTGGCTCGAGGAGGGCAAGGCGGCGTACCGGACCTTCATCTCCGGGTTGCTCGACATCACCGACAACCGGGTCTCCGGCGACATCGTCGCGCCCGAGCGGGTCGTGCGCCACGACGGCGACGACCCCTACCTCGTCGTCGCCGCCGACAAGGGCACCGCCACCTTCTCCGACATCGCCAACGGGGTCGCGCAGTCCTACGGGTTCTGGCTCGACGACGCGTTCGCCTCCGGCGGCTCGGCGGGCTACGACCACAAGGCGATGGGCATCACCGCCCGCGGCGCGTGGGAGTCGGTCAAGCGCCACTTCCGCGAGATGGGCGTCGACACCCAGAGCCAGGACTTCACCGTCGTCGGGGTCGGCGACATGAGCGGCGACGTGTTCGGCAACGGGATGCTCCTGTCCGAGCACATCCGGCTCGTCGCCGCCTTCGACCACCGGCACGTCTTCGTCGACCCCTCGCCCGACGCGGCGACGTCGTACGCCGAGCGCCGGCGGCTGTTCGACCTGCCGCGCTCCTCGTGGGACGACTACGAGCGGTCCCTCATCAGCAAGGGCGGCGGGGTGTTCCCGCGGACGCTGAAGTCGGTGTCCATCACGCCGCAGATGCGCAAGGCGCTCGGGCTCCCCGGCGGGGTCGAGAAGATGACGCCGTCCGAGCTGATCCACGCGATCCTGCTCGCGCCGGTCGACCTGCTGTGGAACGGCGGCATCGGCACCTACGTCAAGGCCTCCTCCGAGGACGACCTGGCCATCGGCGACCGCGCCAACGACCCGATCCGGGTCGACGGCGACGAGCTGCGCGTCCGGGTCGTGGGGGAGGGCGGCAACCTCGGTCTGTCCCAGCTGGGCCGGATCGAGGCCGCGTTCCACGGGGTCCGGGTCAACACCGACGCCATCGACAACTCGGCCGGCGTCGACACCTCCGACCACGAGGTGAACATCAAGATCCTCCTCGGCGAGGTGGTCCGCTCCGGGGGCCTCACCCTGGAGCAGCGCAACGAGCTGCTCGCGTCGATGACCGACGACGTGGCCGACCACGTGCTGCGCGACAACTACGAGCAGAACGTCCTCCTCGGCAACGCCCGGGCGCAGGAGCACACGATGGTCACCGTCCACGAGCGCTTCATGCACTGGCTCGAGGAGCGTGGGCTGCTCGACCGCGGGCTGGAGTTCCTGCCCTCGGACGCCGAGCTCGAGAAGCGCCAGCACGCCGGCCTCGGGCTGAAGAGCCCGGAGTTCTCGGTGCTCGTCGCCTACGCCAAGCTGGCGCTGAAGGAGGACATCCTCGCCAGCTCGATCCCCGACGACCCGTACTTCGAGGCGACCCTGGCCGAGTACTTCCCCGGGCCGATCCGGGAGCGCTACGAGGACCAGCTGGCCGGCCACCCGCTGCGCCGCGAGATCATCACGAACTCACTCGTCAACTCGATGATCAACCGCGGCGGCATCACCTTCGCCTTCCGTGCCCAGTCGGAGGCCGGCGCCAGCGCGGAGCAGATCACCCGGGCCTTCGTCGTCGCACGGGAGGTCTTCGACCTCGCCGACTACGTGCGCCGTGTCGAGGCGCTCGACAACGTCGTCCCGACGGCGGCGCAGACGGCGCTGTACCTGGAGTTCAGGCGGCTGCTGGACCGGTCGGTGCGGTGGATCCTCACCTCGCGCCCGTCGGTGCTGGACATCTCGGCCGAGGTCGAGCGGTTCGCGTCCGTGGTCCGCGAGCTGGCGCCGACGGTGCAGGAGCTGCTGCGCGGCGACGAGCAGCAGCGGCTGGAGCAGCGTGCGGCAGAGCTGGAGGAGACCGGCGTGCCCGAGGACCTCGCCCTGTGGGCGGCCTCGCTGCTCGACCAGTACTCGCTCCTCGACATCATCGACATCGCCACCGACACCGGCCGGGACCCCCGGGAGGTCGCGCCGTTGTACTACCTCGTCTCGGAGCGGTTCGGCATCGACACGATGCTCGGCAAGGTCACCCGGCTGCCGCGGGAGGACCCGTGGGACGCGCTGGCCCGGGGTGCGCTACGCGACGACCTGTACGCCGTGCTGGAGTCCCTGACCCGGTCGGTCATCGAGACCTCGGGGGCGGCCGACGTCGCCACGGGCGACCCCAACGCGCAGTACGAGGCGTGGGCGGACGCGAACGAGGACTCGATCACCCGGGCGCGCTCGGCACTGGCCGGGATCAAGCGGCTCGATGCGCCGAACATCGCGGCACTGTCGGTCGCGCTGCGCACCCTGCGCTCGGTCGTGCGGGTCGGTGCCTCGTCCTGACCTAGGCTGCGAGTCGTGAGCACGCTGGCCGGGATGCTGCGGACGACGACGGACCTCGAGCCCGCGGAGTCCGAGTGGCTGCATCTGCTGGTCGGGGACTGGCAGCTCATCGCCGACCTGTCCTTCGCCGACCTCGTGCTGTGGGTCCGCGGCGGGGCCGACGGGTGGCGGGCGGTGGCGCACGTCCGGCCGAACACCGGGCCGATGGTGTTCTACGACGACATCGTCGGCCGCTCGTCCTCCCGGTCCCGGGCCGCGATGCTCGACGAGGCCGCCAGGCAGCGGCGGATCGTCGCGTCGCCGACGCCCGCCATCCGCGAGGACATGGCGATCCGCGAGGAGGCCGTCCCGGTCGTCGCCAAGGACCGTCTCGTCGCGGTCCTCACCCGGCACACCAACCTCACCGGCGGCCGGACCCCGAGCCGGCTCGAGCTGACGTACCGCGACCTCGCGGAGGCCCTCCTGCAGATGGTGGCGGCCGGCGAGTTCCCGGCGCCGTCGTCCCCGACCGGTCTGCGCCGGGGAGCGCCGCGGGTCGGTGACGGCGTCATCGACCTCGACGTCGACGGGGTGGTGCGCTACGCGAGCCCCAACGCGGTGTCGGCGATCCACCGGATGGGCCATCTCGGGGACGTCATCGGCGAGACGCTGGCCAAGGTCGTCGCCGACCTCGCGGCCGAGAGCGGGCAGAACGTCGACGAGTCCCTCGCGGTCGTCGTCATGGGCCGGGCCGCGTGGCGCACCGAGGTCGAGGCCAGGACCGCCACCGTGACGATGCGGGCGATCCCGTTGACGACGAACGGGGTACGGCGCGGGGCGATGATCCTGCTGCGCGACGTGTCCGAGCTGCGACGGCGCGAGCAGGAGCTGCTGACCAAGGACGCGACGATCCGCGAGATCCACCACCGGGTCAAGAACAACCTGCAGACGGTGGCGGCGCTGCTGCGGCTGCAGGCGCGCCGGGTGCCGGAGCCCGGTGCTCGCTCGGCGCTCGACGAGGCGGTGCGGCGGGTGGGGACGATCGCGCTGGTCCACGAGACGCTGAGCGCCGGGTTCGACGAGATGGTGAGCTTCGACGAGATCGCGCGGCGGGGTTTCCGCGCCGTCGTCGAGGTCGCCACCACCCGGGAGCACCACGTGGAGTCGCGGTTCGTGGGCTCGTTCGGACGGGTCCGCGCCGAGGACGCGACGGCGCTGGCGATGGTGATCTCCGAGCTCGTGCAGAACGCCGTCGAGCACGGTCTGGCGGACCGGGACGGCACCATCACCGTCGAGGCGCAGCGTCAGCCGGCCGAGGGCGGGGACGAGCTGACGGTGACGGTGACCGACGACGGGGTCGGGCTGCCGGCGGGGTTCCGGCCGGTGCTCGCGGGCCTCGGGACGCGGATCGTCACCTCGTTCGTCCAGGACCTGCGTGGGCGGATCCGGTGGGAGAACGGGTCGCCGACCGGGACGACGGTGGTCTTCGTGGCAAAGCTACGGCCGGTCAGCGGGCGCTGACCGGCCGTCACGTGCGGGGGGTGGGGTCAGCCGGCGCGGCGGGCCCGGGCGTTGCGCCGCTTGAGGGCGCGGCGCTCGTCCTCGGACATGCCGCCCCAGACTCCGGCGTCCTGCCCGGACTCGATGGCCCACTTCAGGCAGGTGTCGAGAACCTCGCACCGACGGCACACGGCCTTGGCCTCCTCGATCTGAGCGATCGCCGGGCCGGTGTTCCCGATCGGGAAGAACAGCTCGGGGTCCTCGTCGAGGCAGGCAGCGCGGTCGCGCCAATCCATGGATGGGGCTCCTTGGTCGGGGGTACTACAGAGGGGTGAAAAGGGGACCACCCGGGGCGAGGGTGGTCCTGGGTTGCGTCGCTGCAACCCTGCAACGGACGTGGTGAACGCAGACGTCCGTGTTGTTACTCTACCGTGACCCTCCCAGCGCGCCTAGGGGGATGCGCAGCACAGCCTAGGGGGATGTACCTCACGTTGTGGGGCGCAGTGTCGAGCGGATCACCCCCGGTCAACGGGCGGGCCCACCGGGGTGTTCCCCGGCGGCGGCTCATTATCCTCGAGCACGTGTCCGACTCCTCCCACGTCCCCGCCGACGCACGTGCGGTCCGGCCGGCGCACCTCTCCCGGACGGTGGCAGCGGTGCTGTGCGGGCTGGAGGCCCTGGCCCTGGTCGCCTTCGCCGGCTTCTACGTGTACGAGCTGGCCCTGGGACTGGGCAGCGACCCCGCGCGGGTCGTGATGTCGGCGGTGCTCATCGTCCTGGCCGCTGCGGGACTGGCGGTCCTGGCGCGGGGGTGGCTGCGGTGGACGCGGTGGCCGCGGACCCCCACCGTGGTCTGGCACCTGCTGGTGGTCCCGGTCGGGTGGAGCGTGGTCCAGGCGGGGCGGCCGGGTCTCGGCGCCGCCGTCCTCGCGGTCGCGCTCGTGGCGCTCGGGGCGGCCTACGTCGCACCCCGCCCGGACGACACCGACGCCGAGCCGGTCTGAGCCCTCGGGGCCACGAGCCCGAGGTCCAGTGCGTGCAGCACCGCGGCGAGCCGGTCCCCGACGCCCAGCTTGGTGTAGATCCGGCGGAGGTGGACCTCGACCGTCCGCGGCGACGACCCCAGCTCACGGCCGATGCGCCGGGTGGTGTGGCCGGCGGCCAGCAGGGTGAGCACCTCACACTCCCGGCGGGTGAGCCTGGGACGGCGCCCCGGACCCGGGGGTGGGAGCAGACCGGCGAGGGCGGCCATCGCGGCGAGGCAGGGCTGGAGCGCCGAGAGCCGGCGCAGCGCCGCCCCGGTGAAGTCCGCTCCGGCCCGGCCGAGGACGACGGCGGCCAGGTCCGGGCCCCCGCGCAACGGCACCGTGCACACCTGGTCGACCCCGTGGGCCTCGAGGGCGGCCGCCCGCTCCGGGGAGTCCCGCCACACCTGCCTGCCCCACGCGCGCTCCGCCGAGCGGGGGGTGAGGTCGCCGCGAGCCGCGTGCGCGAGCAGCGCGGCCGGGACCCAGCCTGCCTCGGTGGCACCGACCGGGTCGCCGCGCACGAGCTGCCCGATGCGGGCGTCCGCGAGCCCGCTGAGTGCGTCGAGCATCGCGGCGCGCCGACAGGCCGGGTCCTGCGTCGCCGCCATCGCGGCGACGAGACCCGTGACGGCCTCGACGGTGAGGTCCCCGCTCCCCATCCCCGCAGGGTAGGGCCTCGGACCGCCCGTGACCAGGGGCTATGTCAGCACCCCGGTCCCCGGTCGCGGGCGGCCCGGCCCCGGCTCAGCCGGCGCAGTCGTAGGCGGCGGCGGCGCCGATCCAGGTCCCGACCATGTCCTCGGCGAGGGTCGAGCCCGCCCCGAAGTACTCCAGGCCCTTGCCGTTGGCCCCGTTCGGGTTCATCCGGCCGGTCTCCTTCGGGTCGCCGATCGTCATCTTCGCGAAGATCTTGATCCCGACGGGCATCCCCGCGGCGCGCAGGGCGTCGTAGCCGGCGTCGGCGGCCTCGGGGCAGGCGGCCTCGAAGCCGGCGAGCTCGGCCGCGCCGTCCGCGGCGCTGAAGACGAGCCAGTTCGCCGACACCGGGCCGCTCAGGCTGTACATCGGCACGTAGCAGTGGTGCGCCATCGCGGGGGCGGCCCCGAGGACGAGAGCCCCG
This sequence comes from uncultured Actinomycetota bacterium, assembly GCA_963815545.1. Taxonomy (GTDB): domain Bacteria; phylum Actinomycetota; class Actinomycetes; order Actinomycetales; family Dermatophilaceae; genus Phycicoccus. The sequence goes on along the minus strand of CAWFGY010000008.1, from coordinate 356,116 downwards.
GCAGCGGCGGTGCCGACGAGGATGCGCCGGCGCATGGTGGTCATGACGGTCATGAGTGTTCCCTCCTGCACGACGGGAGCCGGTCGACCCCCGACCAGTCATCGAAGCCGCTGGCGAGCGGCGGCGGAATCAGGGGTTCTACGTAGCCCACCCGGGCGGGATCACCCGGCGGGGTCGATGACCTGGATCGGGGTCGGGGCGCCGCCGATGACGAGCACGCCCCGCCCGGCCGGGGCCGGCGCGGTGACCGCGAGGCGCCGGATGCCGACCACGTCCCCGTCGCCGGGGTCGGGCTGCAGCAGCAGGCCCAGGCGGTGGTGGGCGGCGTCGACGTCGAGCCCGCGGAAGCGGGTGCGCAGGGCCGAGGTGGTCGTCGCGACGGCGACCGCGCCCCCGTCCCGGTCGGCGAGGTCGGCGATCTCGGTGAGCGCCGGGAGGGTCGGCGCACCGTCGAGCCGGTCCGCGTCGTCGACGAGCACGAGGAGGTCCGGGTGGTCCTGCCGGAGCGCGACGAGGGCGTCGAGGTCCTCGGGTCGCACCACCGGCCAGGAGCCGTCGGGACACGACCGGGGGGACCCGGACCTGCCGCGGACGACGAGGACGGGGTGGCCGGCGTCCGCCGCCGACCGGGCGAGGACGTCGAGGGTGCTGGACCGGCCGGACCCCGGTGCCCCGGCGACGAGCAGGCGGCGGCCGTGCGCGGCCGGGACCCACGCCCAGGGCTCACCCGTGGGGCCGGCGATGCCGAGCGGCAGCGCGGGGGTGCCGTCCGCCGCGACCGGTCGGACGTCCTCGCGGCGCACCCGGGCGGGGAGGGGTCGGAACCGCCACGGTGGCGGTCCGTCGTGCGGGTCGGCGGCCGCGGCCACGGCCGCGACGTCGGCCCCGCCCGGCCGGGCCAGCTGGACCTCCAGGCCGTCGCCGGCCCGGACCGCCCGCCCAGGGCGACCCGTGGTCGCAGCCAGGCCGACCGGCAACCCCAGGAGCGCGGTGTCGAGCGGGTCGAGCGGGGTGAGCGCCAGGACCTCGCCGCCGAGGGCCGACCACGTCGACCGCAGCAGCTCGCGCCCGCCGGAGACCGCGACGACGAGGCCGCAGGCCGCGCCGTCCCGGGCTATCCGGAGGAGGTCGTGCGACACCGGGGTCGGGTCGTGCGGGTCGTCGAGGTCGGTCACGCGGTCCCAGCCGTCGACGACGAGGAGCGTCGTGACGGTCGTCGACCCCTGCCCCGGGGCCGGCCCGCGCCGGGTCAGCGCGTCGAGGTGCGCGACCAGCGCCCGGACCGCGGCCTGGTCGTCGAGGCGCGCGAGGGTGCCCAGGTGGGGGAGGGCATCGAGGTCGTCGTGCTCGTCGCCCCGGGCCAGCACGTGCACGTGCAGCGCGGACCGGGGGAGGGTGCCGGCCGCCGCCACGACGAGGGCCCGCAGGGCGGTGCTGCGCCCGGTGCGAGGAGTGCCGACGACGCGCCAGACGGGCACCGAGGGCGTCCAGGTGAGTGGCGTCCGGCGCTGCCGGTCGGGGTCGTCGACCAGGCCGAAGCCGCCGGGCCCCACCGACTCCGGGCTCACCAGGCCCGGGAGGGGCGGCAGCCAGGCCCGCCGCGGTGGGGCGCCACCGCTGCGGCGGTGGGCCGCCGCGACGACCGCGACGACGGCAGCGGTCTCGGCGGCCCGGTCGTCGGGACCGGAGCCGGTGCTCGGGGCGCCGCCGGCCGACCCGCGGATCGCGACCGTCGGCCCGCACGGGCGTGCGGGCCGGACCAGGGCGGTCTGGAAGGTGCGCAGGACCCCGTCGCCGCCCCGCGCGACCGCCCGTCCGGGGGTGTCGGGCGGCAGCTCGGCCGCTGCCGGATCGTCGACGACGCTCACCGAGTCGGCCCGGTCCCGGACCCGGAAGGCGATCCGCAGGTTGACGTTCGCGTGGACCTCGGGGGTGATGGCCCCGCTCGGCCGCTGGGTCGCGAGCACGAGGTGGATGCCGAGGGACCGGCCCTGCGCGGCGAGGCGCACGAGCCCATGGACGAAGTCGGGCAGCTCGTCGACGAGGGTCCGCAGCTCGTCGACGACGACGACGAGCCGCGGGAGGGGCTCGAGCCCCGGGCGGCTCCGGTGGTCGGCGAGGTCGCTCGCGCCGACCTCTGCCAGCAGGCGCTCGCGCCGCCGGACCTCGGCCGTGAGCGACCTCAGCACCCGGCCCACGAGGTGGTCGTCGAGGTCGGTGACGAGCCCGACGACGTGCGGGAGGGATGCGCAGGGGCCGAACGCCGCCCCACCCTTGAAGTCGACGAGCAGGACCGTCACGTCGGCGGGTGCGGAGTCGAGGGCGAGGCCGGTGACGAGCGTGCGCAGGAACTCGGACTTGCCCGAGCCGGTCGTGCCGCCGACCAGGACGTGCGGGCCGTCCGCGACGAGGTCGATGACGTGGGTGCCGCCCGCGTCGACGCCCACCGCCGCGACCGGGCCGCGGTCGGCCGCCCAGCGCGCGAGGACCGCCTCGGTGCTGATCGGGGCCGGGTCCAGGTCGGGCAGGTCGACGGTGGCGGGCAGGGGACCGCCGGCGCCACCGGACTCGCGCAGCGGCGCGAGGGCCCGGGCGAGCCGGTCCCGCCAGGCCGCCCCGACCCCGTCGACGACGAGCCGCACCGCACCGCCGGGCAGGTGCAGGACCCCGCCGCCGCCGGGCGTCGTCTCGAGCACGGCCGCGCAGCCGTCGGGGAGCTCGTCCCGGCTGCGGGCCGCCAGGACGGCCACGCCCCCTGCGGCCAGGGTCTCGCCGACCAGCGCGGGGGCGCCCGGGACCCCGGCGGTGTCCTCGACGGCCAGCACCGGCCGGCCCGAGCCGCTGACGTGGGGGACCAGGTCGCTCCAGGGGCGAGGGCCACCGGCAGCGGAGCACACGCCGTGATGCCGCAGGCGGAGCCGGGCCGGGGGCGAGCGGACGAGGAGCTGCCCGAGGACCGCTGCGAGCACGGCCGTGGTCCGCTCGGGTGGGCCGGTCACTCCGAGGCAACGGACGTCCTCGAGGTCGGCGACGACCGGTACCCGTCGGGCCGTGCCGGGAGTGACGACGCCCCCCTCGGCCCACCGGGCGCGGGAGGGGACGTCGCCGAGGCCGAGGCGCACGACGAGGTCGTCCGGCCCCGACCACAGGCCGGGGAGGCGGTGCTCGGCCCGGCGGAGGGTCTCGTCCGGGTCGGGATGGGCGCGGAAGCGGGCGCGGCACTCGTGCGCGACCGCGTCCTCGAACCGCCGCCGGGCCAGCAGCGTCGCGGCCGCGTGGTCGGCGAGGTCCCGGGCCCGGCGCGTGCGGGCGCCGACCCGGTCGGCGAGACCGGTGGCGAGCAGCGCGACCGGCCCGATGAGCGCGAAGGCCAGCAGGTGCGGGCCGAGGAGCACCGCCAGGACGGCGACGACCGGGACGGGGGCCAGCGCCGCGACCCAGGGGATGCGGGCGCGGGGCGGCTCCGGTGGGTGCGGTGGAGCGTCCACGCGCACCTCGGGCACGTCCGGCGCGGGCGTGCACCCCGGGGACACCAGCACCGTCCCGTCCCCGGGGTGCACCACCGGGGTCCCGGGGCCGGGCGCGCGGCGGAGCCGCAGCGTGCTGGCCCCGATGACGACCGTGGAGCCGGTGTCGATGGCGACGCGACCGTCGATGGCCTTGCCGTCGACGCTCACCCCGTTCGTCGACCCGAGGTCGGTGACGAACACGCCGTCCGCACCGACGTCGACCCGGGCGTGTGAGCGGCTGAGCGACGGGTCGGCCAGGGACAGGCCGCGCTGCGGGGAGCGGCCGACCTCCGGCCCCGGCGGCTCGAGCGGATGACTGCGCCCGGCGTCGGGGCCGCCGACGCACACCAGTGACAGCACCGGCCGCGGGCGGTCCCCTGCACCACCCGCGGCCGGGTCCGTGGCCCCCGGTGCGCCGAGGACCGCCACCGACACCCCGTCGAGCAGGGGCGGGTGGCCCACGAGCGACTCGTCGGGGAGCGCCCGCCCCGCCACGGCGAGGCCCGCGACCGGCATGCGGAGGTGGTCGGCCAGCGCAGCCCGCAGCCGTTCGACAGTCGCGCCGCCGTGGACCTCGACGACGACGTCCAGGGGTGCCGGGCGGCGCCGCGGCACGTGGACGGTCATCCGGATCTCCATGGCGCCACGCTAGGCAGCCGGCCCGTCCCGGCCGCGGAGTTTTCCACAGCCCCCTCACGCCGGGCGGTCGGTGCTCAGACGGTCACGGTGCGGAAGTCGGGCCCCGTCGGCTCCAGCCGCACGCCGTGGCGTCCGCCCGCCAGCGCGCGGGAGTAGCCGGACGTCATGCGCAGACCTTCCAGGCGGAGTCGGCCGACGGACGTGCCGAAGGTGAGGAACTCGTCGGCGTCGCCCGCGTCGGCGCGGGTCCCGTCGACCCGGAGCGGGTACCAGTCGAGCCGCCGCATCTGGGCGTCGACGAAGTCGGGCCGATAGATGACCCCGAGGTCCCGGGCGAGCTGCAGGGCCGTCGGGAAGTCGCTGAAGTCCCCGGTGAGCACGCGTTTCACCTTCGCCACGTCGTTGCTGTCCGGATCCTCGCTGATCTCCTGGCGGAAGCCCGACATCGTGAACTGGTAGACCGGGGTGCGCCGCAGCGTCCTCGTCAGGTCGCCGCGCATCATCATGCTGAAGTGCACGTCGCCCGAGATCACCGCCACGAACGTCTTCGGCGAGGTGCCCTCCCCGTCCGCGAGCTGCTCGAAGAGCGAGGTCATCCGGTCGAAGCTCGACGGGAACGCCGGCCACAGCTCGATGTCCTGCTCGACGGTGGGTCCCTCGATGAAGCCCTCGATGATCTCCTCGAGGAAGAAGCCGGCCGTCGCCCCGACGGCGCCGCCGACGATCGCGCCGCCGGCCGCGCCGACCACCAGACCGCCCGGTCCACCCAGGACGAGGCCCCCGAGACCGCCGACGACCGCTCCGCCGGCGGCCCCCGCCAGGCCACCGACGGCCGCGGTCCCGAGCCGCTCGAAGAGCGACGGGTCGTTCTCGATCTTGTCCGCGACCCAGCTGAACAGGTCGTGCAGCGGGTGCGGGTTGAGCACCGGGCCCGGGACGACGAGGACCACGCGTCGGCGTGAGTGGTCGAGCGCCAGACGCCGGTAGTCCGACCAGGCGGCATCGTCCAGGAGCAGGCGGTGCCCGCTGAGCTTGCGCGACATCCGGGTGTCACCGACGACGAAGCGGGTGCCCGCCGCCTCGAAGGCGTAGCTCCAGCTCGCGCGTCGCGTGCCGCGGATGTACTGCTGGAACATCGGCACCACACGGTCGGTCACATCCGTGCTCAGCGGTCGGAGGCGAGGGGTCAGGACCCGCATCCGCTCGTCCCGGATCCACTCACCCGGCGCGAGGTTGCCGGCGCCCTGGTAGAGCCAGTAGGCCAGGAGGCCGTCGGCGAGGCGGCGGGTCCAGGCCGGTGAGCGGCGCGCGGCCACCCAGTCGGCGGTGATGTTCCAGTCGTCGGTCTGCTCGTGGTCGTCCATGATCATGAACGACGGCAGTGTCGACAGCAGCCACCGCACCAACGGTGTGGCGGTCCACGCCTCGCGGTAGACCTCGACGAACTGGGCGAGGGTGGTCGCCTCGTCGGGGTCGTCGCCGCGCAGGTCCGGGCGGCGGAACCGCGCCGTCAACCGGTCGGAGAGCTGGTCGCCGTACACCTGGTCCCCGGTGAGAAGGAGGAGATGCGGCCAGGACGTGGCGCGGTCGTCCCAGCCGTCCGCCAGCTGGGCGGCCAGACCGAGCAGCGCATCGGGGCCCTTCTTCGGCGCGGCCGGGTCGTCCTGCGCGAAGCCGGCGCGGCACGAGCCGTAGGCGACGTCCAGCCGGTCGAAGGACCACGTCGGCAGGGTCCTGAACGCACTCGGCAGGCCGACCCCGGCCAGCCGGCGGTCCGGCCAGAGGTCCACGGGCGGTCCCGCCTGCCGGTGCCCGAGAACCCGATAGGTGTACCAGGTGTCCGGCAGCAGCCAGTCGCAGGCGATCCAGCAGTACCACGAGGCGCCGACCCGGACCGGGTGCCCGGTGGCGCGGACCGGGACCGTCGCGCCCAGCCCGTCGGCCACCAGCTCGACCTCGATCTCCTCGAAGCCCTCGCCGATCTCGACCCAGACCACGACCGATGTGCGGTCGACGTACCGCAGGAGAGGCCCGCAGACGAGGTCGGGGTGGCGGCGCCGAAGATGGCCGTGCTCGTCGCGGCTGATCTCTCCCTGGCCGCCCGGGGCCGTCAGGGCTGCGAGACCGGCTGCCGCAGCGTGGGTCATCCGGGCGGGGCCTCGGGCTCGCCGGGCTCGTGGGCGGCCACCCCCGGCACGTCCTCGAGCACACAGCTGCCGGCCACGGCCTCGATCTTGGTCCCCATGAAGAGGTGCACGTCACGCCGCCGCACGGACCGGGCCAGCCAGTCCGGATCGAGGATCGTGCGGGTCAGGCGCTTGGACAGGTCGCGAGCCTTCTCGGACCCGCCGAGCGCGCTGACCATGTTGCCGGGGTCGGTCAGCGGCACGTACACCGTCCGGCCGCGGACCTGCATGTTGGACCAGGCCAGGGCGGCGCGCAGACCGGCGGCCTGGTCGCGCTCACGAGCCGGTCTCCGGGCCGGCGTGTCCATGAGCCGGAGGATCGGCTGGCTGAGCTCCCCGTGCGCGCGCTGGTCCTCGAGGTGGCTGAGGAAGCGGCCCGTGTACAGCGAGGCGTTCGCGTTGAGGTGCTCGGCGACGGCGCTCGAGCGGGCGCCGGAGCGCACGTCGTCGTCGAGCCCGAGCTCGGCGTTCGCGACGCTGACGATGCGGGGGTCGGTGACCCGGCGCTGGAGGAAGTCGCCGTAGGCGCTGCCCATCCCGCGCTGGGGGAACGTCAGGAGGCCGGTGTGGAGCAGGATCCCGTGGTGGACCTTCCACAGGGAGGTCACGACCTCGAAGCGGCGGAAGACGGGGATGAAGCGCAGCTCGAGGCTGCGGTCGTGGTACGGGTTGGAGAACGTCCGCGTGATCGAGCGCTCCACGGCCACGCTGCGCGAGCTCGTCGTGTCGGTCCTCGACGACTGGCTCTCCGAGCGCTGCACCGTGTCGAGCGTCTCGTCGATGACGTCGAGCGTCTTGGTGCTTCCGGTCGACGCCGTGCCGCCGCCGCCGCCGTCGTCGCCGCCGAAGATCGCGTCGATGCCCGCCTGCACGCCGTCGATCACGCCGTTGGCGAGGTCCACGCCCGCTTGCACCGGAGCGGTCACCACGTCCCAGGCGTCCTCGAAGAACGACCCCTTTCGCCAGGACATGGGCCACAGCTCGACGCTGTTCCCCTCGTAGTCGGTGTCGATGAGCTCCCGGCCGTGGCGCCGCGTCGTGGTGCTCACCTCGGAGGACTCGAAGGCCGTCTGGACGGTGCGCACGAAGTCGGTCTGCTCCCGCTGGCGCACCTCGATCGTGACCGTCTCGCCGGGGGCGAGCCCCATGACGGAGCGGACCGGCCCGTAGCACGGCTCCTTGGTGATCCACCGCTGCTCGTAGAACAGGTGGAAGTACGGATGGAGCGCGCCGCCCTGCATGGCCAGGCTGCCGAGGGGCAGCTCGCCCTCCTCGCGCGCCAGCGGCGGGCCTTCCATCGTGCGGTTGATGAGCAGGCGGCCGTCCAGGGCGTCGCACTGCTCGAAGGGTTCGCAGTAGTTCTCGGCCATGGCCAGTCCCTCGATGGGTCGGCGACGGACACCTGTGACGAGGGCTGCGCGGAAGAGGTGCTTCCGAGGATCTGAGCAGCGCTGTCAGCCCGTCTCTCGATGCGCCTCTCCAACGTCCTCCTGGTCCCGACGCGCTGTCAAGGGGAGCCTCCGTCCGCCCGGAACCGGGGGGTCGCCAAGGCGCCGGGGGAGCGGTAACGTGGCGGGCTTCGCGGACCCCCGTCCGCGTCTTGAGGCGGTGTTGGAAATGCCCATCCGTACACGCAGCACGTCCGTGGCTCGGGCCGCAGGGGCCGTCATCGTGACCGCGTCCTTCGTCGCGGCCGCCTCGGCCCCGGCCCTCGGAGCACCCGATCGAGGGGGCTTCCGCACCGGTGAGGACGCGTACATCACGCTGGCTCCGGGGGTGCCCAAGGGTGCATCCGTGACCCCGATCATCTCCTCCGGCGACACCCTGGGCGCCTTCGAGTTCCAGGGGCTGCCCGACGGCATCGGGGTGCGCTCGGGGGAGGCCCCGCACACCGTCGAGGTGTACGTGGCGCACGAGCAGACGACGGTGCCGTTCTTCGGTTCGGCCGACTTCGAGGACGCCTCGGTCGCCAAGCTCACGCTGAGCACCGTCGGGGGGAAGGGGCGCGGTGGGGTCCTGGCCGCCGAGGTCGCGCTCAGCCCGGACGACGGCTTCCTCCGCTTCTGCTCGGCCGGGATGGTCGGCCCCGCCGAGGGGTTCGACACCGACGTCTTCGTCACCGGCGAGGAGACCGACGATGCGGGACTCGCGGTGCCGGCAGGGGCCCCCTACGGGCCCGACCCGTTCCCCGGTGACGGGACCCGCCAGGGCGGGTACGCCGTCGTCCTCGACACCGCCACCGGCGAGTCCACGAGCGTCGCCGGCATGGGCCGGCTCAACCACGAGAACACCATCGCCCTCCCCGGGTACGACGAGATCGCGATGCTGACGACCGACGACACCTTCAACCGGCCCTCGGCCCAGGTGTACCTGTACCGGGCGGCCGACCAGGCCGGGGTCTTCGCCGACGCCGGGCACCTGTGGGCGTTCCGGGTCACCGGCAAGAACGGTGCCCCGGTCGACCCGGCGGACCCGTTCAACGGCGCCAACGACTACGGCGACGTCCAGCCCGGCGACGACCTGACCGGCGAGTTCATCCCGGTCCCCGACGACATCGCGCGCGGGCAGACCGGTGCGCTGCCGCAGGCCGCGCTCGAGACCTGGTCGAACGCGCACAACGTCTTCCAGTTCGTGCGGGCCGAGGACATCGCGTACGACAAGAACGACCCGCACGTCGTGTACATGGCCGACACCGGTGGTGGCGGCGTGGTGCCGAACCCGGCCACCGGGCGGCTCGCCCGCGGGCCGGGGGCCGGCGTCTCCCCGAACGGTGCCGTCTTCCGGTTCGAGTTCGACGACGAGGACCCGACCGTGGTCACCAGCTTCGGCAAGCTCGCCCAGGGCGACGACCCCGGTGCGGGGGCCTACGTCCCCTTCGTCAGCCCCGACAACCTCGACACCAGCCGGAACAGCCTGATGGTCCAGGAGGACACCGACGAGGCGAAGGTGTGGCAGCACCGGCTGCGGCAGGGCACCTGGGCCCCGGTGGCCACGGTGAACGACCCGGACGGCGAGTCCAGCGGCATCGTCGACGTGTCGGCGTGGTTCGGCGGCGGCACCTGGCTGCTCGACGTGCAGGGTCACGGCCGCAACGTCCGGGAGAGCCTCCAGGACGGCGTGCTGCGCAAGCTCGAGTCGGGCCAGCTCATGCTGCTGAAGGTCCCGGGCTCCTGACCTGGTGCGCGGCGCGGGGGCTTCCCTATGAGGGGCACTCGACGGTGTGCAGGTACTGCTCGCACTCTGCGGGCGTGAGGGAGCGGTAGACCTTGTCACGCGCGATGGCGACGAGCTCGGCCGGGTCCAGTGCCCAGACGCGGACGACGTCGTCCGGTTGCGAGGCGGTGGCCAGCCACCGACCGTCCCGGGAGAAGGCGATGTTGCCGACCTCCGCCGCCAGCCTGGGCAGTCGGAGGACGGTCTCGCCGGTGGCAGCGTCGTAGAGCGCCGTGGCACCGTCCGCCCCGGCCACGGCGATCAGGGTGCCGTCGGGGCTGAAGGCCATGTCGGAGATGTTCGCCGTGTGACCGCCGAGGCTCGCCACGTGCTCCTTCGAGGCGGCGTCGTAGACCTCGACCGTGGCGTGGAAGGTCCTCGTCGCGAGCAGGGTGCCATCGGGTGAGTACGCGTGCCTGTCCCCGATCGGGACGTCCCACCTCTCGACCGTGTCGGACTGCCAGTCCCAGAGCAGCAACCTCCCGTCGGTCGCGCCTCCGGGCGTCGGGTTGGCCTCGACGACGCTGACCACGCGTCCGCCGGGGGCGAACTTGGGCCCCGACAGCAGCGGACTGTCCGGCTCCGCGCCGCGGAAGGCCAACACCGCCCCGTCGAGGCCGAGGACCGCAACGCCACTGTCTGTCGCGAAGGCGAGCCGCTGATCGTCCTGGCTGAACGAGGGACGGTGCAGCCACCCCCCGGGAGCCTCGTCGAAGAGCTCCTCGCCGGTGCGCAGGTCCCACAGCCGCGCGGTGACTCCACCACCCGCCGCCAGCATCGTCCCGTCCGGACTGATGCTGATCTCCCGGACGGCGTCCGGCGATCGCCCCGGCTCCGCGGGTACGAGACGCTGTACCTCGCTCTGGTCGCTCGTGTCCCAGACCGTGACCGACCCCTCGCCACTGGTCGTCGCGACGTGCCCGTCCGGGGTGAACGCGACATCGCTCCAGGTGGACGGGTTCGCCGGCACATTGGCCACCTCGGCGTCACCACCGATACCGAGGTCCCAGACGGTGACGGCGGCGATGTTCTCCTGGCCACTCAGCAGCCGAATGCCGTCGGGAGAGAAGGAGAGCCCGTTGATCGGTCCGGTCGCGCCACCGGCGAGAACGAACGCAGGCTCGACCGCGCGGTTGGTGACGTCGAATACGTGCACGGCACCGTCGACCCCAGCGGCTGCCAGCCGCCCCGAGTCGGGTGACCAGGCCAGGCTGCGGGCCACGCTGGCCATCTGGTCCACCACGTGCACGGTGTCACCGGTCCGGGCATCGCGGATCCGCACGGTGGCGTCGTCTCGGGCAGCCGCCAACCAGGAGCCGTCGGGGCTGTAGCGCACCGTGCCCACCGGCACGTCACGGTCAGGGATGAGGTACTCGATGCTCCCGGTCCGCACGTCCAGGACCCGGGCGTCCGTCTCGCCGTAGGTCGAGACCGCGACCGACCGACCGTCCGGGCTCAGTGACGTCCATGCAGGTCCTTCCGGCACCTCGAGCTCGGCGACGTCACCGCCGGAGGCGGCATCCACGACCCGGACCACACCCTCGTCCGTCCACGCTGCGGAGAGTCGCCCCGAGTCGGCCGCGAAGGAAGGGCCCCGAACCTCTTCGGTGCCGAGCACCTCTGCCACGAGCCGGCCGTCGGCCGCGTCCCACACGCGCAGTGCGCCGTCGTCACCGGTGGTGGCGAGCAGGCCGTCGGGACCGAACGCGACGTCGTTGACGTCGATCTCGTGGCCGACGAAGGAGAGCACCGACTCCCCGGTGTCGGCGTCGCGGATGTCGACGAGGCCGGTGTTCTCCGGGCCCTCGGTGACGAACACCTCGCCGCCCGGCCCCCAGGCCACGGGGCCGCCCAGCCCCGGGACGACGAGGTCGATCCTGGAGGAGGTGACCGCGGTGTGGAGGGCCTCGAGGGCCTCGCGCTCGGGGGCCTCGGTGCCGCCTTCCGAGAGGCGGGCGGCCTCGAGCCCGAGCAGAATGGCGAGCTGGGGGTCACTCTCGGCCGCCGCTCGGGAGGCGGCGGACAGCTCGCGCACCTGGGCGACCAGAGCCTGAGCGTCGGCGCGCCGTCCTTCCTGGAGCGCGACGGCTCCGGCGCCGAGGGCAACGACGAGCACTGCAGCGACTCCCCCGAGCGCGAGCCTGAGGCGGCGGTTGGCGCGCCGCTGCTCGCGCAGCCGCTCCTCGGCGGACCGGGACTCCTCGGCCGCCAGTGCTTTCCCTTCATCGAGGAAGGCCCGTTCCGTCGGGGTCAGCTCGGCGCTCGTCTCCCCGCGCCACTCGAGTGCTCTCACCAGCCGGGTGCCCCGGTACAGCTCGCTCGGCGGACGACCCATGGCCTCCCAGGAGTCCGACGCGACGGTGAGATGCCGCAGCATGCGCTGGCCCTCGACGTCCTCGTCGAGCCAGCTGCGAAGCCGTGGCCAGGCTGCGATCAGGGACTCGTGGGCGAGCTCGACCACCTTCCCGTCGCTGGTCACCAGGCGCGCCGTGACCAGGACCTCGACCAGCGACTCCCATGGGCTGCCGCCCGGGATGACCCGGCGGGGGAGGGGACTGCGTACCGCGTGGTCGTCCGTGGAGGTGACCAGCCGGAGCAGGAGCTCGCGCAGTCCCTGTCGCTGCTCCGCGTCAAGACCCTGGTAGACGTTCTCTGCGGTGCGGGCCACGGCTCCGCGGATTCCTCCGGCGGCGCGGTATCCGGCCACGGTCAGTGTTCGTCCCTCCCGCTGGCCCCAGGTCTGCGCCAGGGCGTGCGAGAGCAACGGCAGGGCGCCGGGCTCGTGGGAGACCTCCTCCACCAGCAGGTCCACCAGGCCGGGCTCGAGGAGCAGGCCCGCCCGTCGTGCCGGCCCCTCGATGGCGGAGCGCAGGTCAGGCTCGCTCATCGGTGCCAGGAGGTACAAACCACGCTCCACCAGCCGGGCGAATCCGCGGTGCTCCGTGAGCTCCCCGAGCCGGTCCGCGCGCAGCGCGGCCACGACGGCAGCGCCGGAGGCGGTGTGTCCCACGACGGCGTCCAGGAAGGCGCTGCGTTGCCGGCCGTCCCGACAGACCGTCACGAGCTCCTCGACCTGGTCGACCACGAGCGTCCTCGAGGTCCCGATCACCCCCGCGTCCGTCAGCGCGGCGACAGGGTGGGCACCCGGGGAGATGATCGCGACGTCGTCTCCGTCACGCTGGGCGGCCGCGGCGATCCCGGCTCGCACGAGCGACGACTTGCCCGCGCCGGACCGACCCACCACGACGAGGGTCCCCTCCCGGTCGAGGATGGCGTGGCACGCCTCGATGTCGCCGTCCCGTCCGAAGAAGTCCTCCGCCTGGTCGATTCCGTAGGGCAGCAGGCCGCGGTACGGGCACAGCAGCGATGCGCTCTCGGCGGGGCGAGGCGTGAGCGACGGGTCCTGGTCCAGGATCGCCCGCTCCAGGGCCAGCAGGTCCGGACCGGGGTCGAGCCCGAGCTCGCCGATCAGCACCGTCCGGGCCCGCCGCAGTGTGGCCAGAGCCTCGCCCTGGCGTCCGGCCTGGTACTGCGCCCGCGCCAACAGTCCCCACCGCGGTTCCCGCAGGGGCTCAGCGGTGACCAGCGCAGCCGCTTCGGGGAGGACCTCTCGCCAGGCTCCCGCTCGGAGCGAGGCCTCGACCCTGAGCTCCTCGGCGTCGTGGTGGAGCGCCTCCAGGCGGCCGGCGGCGGCCGCCGCGGGCTCCCAGTGCTCGAGGTCCGCGAAGGCCGGGCCGCGCCACAGCCCGAGGGCCTGCGTGAGGGTGAACCGGGCGCGCTCCGGTTCGCCCAGCGTCAGCAGCTCCTCACCCCGGCGCACCAACCGCTCGAAGCGGACTGCGTCGATCTCCTCGTCCGGGAGCGCGAGGAGGTAACCGTGGTCGGTCGTCGCGACCGACTCCGGGCCGAGGAGCCTGCGGATGCGGACGACGCAGCCCTGCACCACCTTGTGCCACGTCGCCGGCGGGGACTCGCCCCAGATGGCGTCCGCCAGCCGGGCGGCGCTCACCGCTTCATGCGGTTGCATCGCGAGCACCGCCAGGACTATCCGGTCTCTCGGCGCGACCCGGCCGGCGTTGCCCTCGAGCGACACCGGACCGAGCACGTTCACGCCCATATATCGAGGGTCACGGCCCGGCCGCGGGCCGTCAACACCGTCGTTACCGTGCCGTTACCGCATGTCAGGGCCAACACCACCGCCGCGGCTCGCCACCCCTGCGGGCCCGAGGGGGCGTGCAAGGCCCTGCGCACGACTCGCTCAGCGGTGGAAGGGCGTGCGCCTGTGCGGCGTCATCGGGTTGCGCTGGTGCAGCTGTGCGAGTCGCCGGCAGCCGGCGAGCGCGTTCCCGAGCAGGTCCCTGGTCGACCACCGCGTCACGGGGCGACGTTCGGCGGGAGGCATGGCGCTTCTTCCCAGTGCTGCGAAGAAGACGAGGAGGACAACGACGAACATCATGGTGGGAAGCACGAGATCGCTCCTTTTGGTCGCGGACCCTGGTGATCCGATGGAGACAGGTGTCTCTCGACCCGGTGTCGTCGCCGCGTCACGCGGTATCGGCTCGGCAACAGTCGTCGGGGCCGGCCTGGTCACGGTCCGCCGGCCACCGGGACGGGACCACGGATCAGCGCTTCCGCTTCACCAGCACCTGAGGACACGCCAGTCACTCGGGGAACGACTTGTCCACAGGCTCGAACGCCCGGGGTGCGGATCGGCGGGGGGTGCGGTTCGCTGGGCGTGCACGACAGGGACGGGGGTGGGGCCCGCGTCCGAGGGGAGGGGTCGCATGGATGCCGGCCGCACGCTCGAGGGCGAGGTGCGCGAGCTCATCCGCAGGTCGGGGCTGGACCCCGCGCGGGACGAGGCCGCCGTGCGCAGCCTCGTACGGGACGCGGTCGCCGACTACGACGAGCGGTCGATGCACGGCGGGCTCCCGCTGCTCGACGACCTCGACGCCATGGCGAGGACGCTGTGGGACAGCGTGGCGGGGTACGGGCCGCTGCAGCAGTACTTCGACGATCCGCGGGTCGAGGAGATCTGGGTCAACGAGCCGTCCCGGGTCTTCATCGCGCGCGACGGGGTGGCCGAGCTGACGACGACGCTGCTCACCCGCGACGAGGTCCGTGACCTCGTCGAGCGGATGCTCAGGTCGTCGGGGCGGCGCGTGGACCTCAGCTCCCCGTTCGTCGACGCCGTCCTGCCGGACGGCAGCCGGCTGCACGTGGTCATCCCCGACATCAGCCGCGAGCACTGGTTCCTCAACATCCGCAAGTTCGTCGTCAAGGCCGACTCGCTCGATGACCTCGTCCGGCTCGGCACCCTGACGTCCCAGGCGGCCCGGTTCCTCGAGGCCGCCGTGGTGTCCGGGCTCAACATCCTCGTGGCGGGAGGAACCCAGGCGGGCAAGACGACCCTCCTGAACTGCCTCGCCGCCGCCGTACCCGCACGCGAGCGCATGGTCACCTGCGAGGAGGTCTTCGAGCTGCGCATCCCGCACCGTGACGTCGCTGCGATGCAGTGTCGGCAGTCGTCGCTGGAAGGCACGGGGGAGATCCCCCTGCGTCGCCTCGTGAAGGAGGCGCTCCGGATGCGACCCTCGCGGATCATCGTCGGCGAGGTCCGCCAGGCCGAGAGCCTCGACCTGCTCATCGCGCTGAACAGCGGGCTCCCCGGGATGTGCACGATCCACGCCAACAGCGCGCGGGAGGCGGTGACGAAGATGTGCACCCTCCCGCTCCTGGCGGGCGAGAACGTCTCGGCGCGCTTCGTCGTCCCGACCGTCGCGTCCTCGATCGACCTCGTCGTCCACGCAGCGCTCGAGCGCGATGGCCGTCGCACCGTCCGCGAGATCGCCGCCGTCCCGGGCCGCGCCGAGCAGGACGTCGTCGAGATCGGCGAGCTGTTCGTCCGGCGTGGTGGCTCCCTCGTGCGGGCCGATGGTTTTCCACCGCACGCCGAGCGCTTCGCGCAGGCCGGGTTCGACCTCGCCGCCCTGCTCGCCCAGGAGGGGTCGTGAACGGCCTGCTCGTGGGGCTGACCCTCGGGGTGGGTCTGTTCCTCGTGTGGTGGAGCTGCTGGGTGCCGGTGCCCGGCGACGGCCCCCGCCGCCGGCCCGCGGCCCTGCGCCGCCTCTCCGACGAGGTGGTGCAGGCGGGGTTCGCCGGCCTCACGGTGCGCACTCTGCTCGTCGCCTGTGCCGTCGCCTTCGCCCTCGTCCTGGCCATCGGGCAGCTCACCGTCGGTGTCCTCCCCATCGCTCTGTGTTTCGCGGCGATGGCCGGGGCGGGGCCGGTCGTGCTCGTCCGTCGACGGGCTCGGCGCCGGCGGGGGCTACTGCGTGACCTGTGGCCCGACGCGGTCGACAACATCACCTCAGCGGTCCGGGCCGGGATGGCGCTGCCCGAGGCCCTCGCCCAGCTCGGACAGCGCGGCCCCGAACCCCTGCGTGAGCCGTTCCGCCGGTTCGGTGACGACTACCGGCTCACGGGCCGGTTCTCGGAGTGCCTCGACCGCCTCAAGGACCGGCTCAGCGACCCGGTCGCCGACCGTCTCGTCGAGAGCCTGCGCATCGCCCGCGAGGTCGGGGGCACCGACCTCGGGCGGCTCCTGCGCACGCTCAGCGGGTTCCTCCGCGAGGACGCGCGCACTCGCGCCGAGCTCGAGACGCGACAGTCGTGGACCGTCAACGCCGCCCGCCTCGCGGTCGCCGCACCCTGGTTCGTCCTGGCGATGCTCTCGAGCAACCCCGAGTCGGTGGCCGCGTACTCGACCCCGCTGGGCGCCGGGGTCCTGGCCGGCGGGGCGGCGGTCAGCGGGGTCGCGTACTGGCTCATGATGCGGATCGGGCGACTCCCCGACGACCAGCGAGTGCTGCGATGAGCGGGCTCGTGCGCGACGGCGCCGCGCTGGGGTTCGTCGCGGGGCTCGGGCTCCTCCTGATGTGGGCGGGACTGCCGCGCCACCGGCGCCCCCGTCTCGCGGACCGGGTGCTGCCCTACCTCCGCGACACGCCGCGTCCGTCCCGCCTCCTCGCCGACGACGGCCGCGGCGCCGGCCTCGTGCGGATCGTGGCGACCCCCCTGGTCCGTGACCTGGCCCACGCGACCGAGCGCGTCCTCGGCGGGGCGGCATCCGTCCGCAGCCGCCAGCTCCGGGCCGGTGCCACGCCCGACGTGGACCGGTTCCGCGCCGAACAGGTGCTGTGGGGTGTCGCGGGCGCCGCCGGCGGCGCGGCGTTCGGCACGCTCGTCGCGCTGGCGCGCGGCACCTCGGTCGTGCCCGTCCTGCTCCTCACGGGGCTCGGCTTCGGGCTGGGGGTGGCGGGCGCCGACTACCTGCTCACGGTCCGTGCGGTCCGTCGCGAACGCCGGATGCTGGCGGAGTTCCCCACTGTCGCAGAGCTGCTCGCGCTTGCGGTCGGTGCCGGCGAGGGCGCCGTCGGTGCGCTCGAGCGGGTCTGCAGGCTCTCGCACGGCGAGCTGGCCACCGAGCTCGGCCGCTGCCTGGCGGACGCCCGGGCGGGGGCGAACCTCCCGACGGCGCTGAACGGGCTCGCCGACCGCACGGGGCTCTCGAGCCTGCGTCGCTTCGTCGACGGTGTCGTCGTGGCGGTCGAGCGCGGCACGCCGCTGGCCGAGGTGCTGCGGGCCCAGGCCCAGGACGTGCGGGAGGAGGGCCGGCGGACCCTCATGGAGGCAGGGGGCCGCAAGGAGATCGCGATGATGGTCCCGGTCGTCTTCCTCATCCTCCCGGTCACCGTGCTCTTCGCGGTCTTCCCCGGGTTCAGCTTCTTCCGCTTCACCCTCTAGACCACTCGATGGAAGGAACGACCATGTCCAGAACCAGCCATCTCGCCCGGGGGGCCCGGCGTCGGGAGCGAGGCGACGTGCCCGGGTGGGTGCTCATCACGCTCATGACGGCCGCCCTCGTCGCGGCGCTGTGGGTCGTTGCCGAGGACCAGCTCGTCTCGCTGTTCAAGAGCGCCCTGTCCTCGGTCGGCAACTGAGCGCGATGCCGGTTCGTCGCCGACGCGAGACGGGCGCGGCCGTCGTCGACTTCTCGATGGTGTCGGTCCTGCTCCTCGCGATCTTCCTCGCCGTCGTCCAGCTCGGCCTGGCCCTGCACACCCGCAACACGCTCATCTCCTGCGCCTCCGAGGGGGCCCGGTTCGGTGCGCGCGCCGACGCCCGACCGGGCGAGGGGGTCGCCAGGGCCTCGGCACTCGTCTCGGCCTCGCTGTCGGCCCGGTACGCGCGGGAGGTGACCTCACGCGAGACCGTCATCGGCGGCGTGCGGGTCGTCGAGGTGCGCATCGTGGCACCGGTCCCGGTGCTCGGGCTCCTGGGCCCCGAGGGCCGCCTCCACGTCGTCGGCCGCGCGTTCGCGGAGGACCAGTGAACCGGGCCCGGGCGCCGCTGCGCCGGGACGAATGCGGCAGTGCCGTCGTCGAGTTCGTCACGCTCGGGGTGCTCCTCCTCGTCCCGCTCGTCTATCTCGTCCTGGGTCTCGCCCGGGTGCAGGCGGGCGCCTTCGCGGTCAGCCAGGCCAGCCGCGAGGCGGGCCGGGCCTACGTCACGACCGACCCGGGGGAGGACGCCGTGGCGCGGGCGCGGGCGGCGGCCGCCGTCGCCTTCGGCGACCACCGGTTCGAGGACGTCGGCACGCTCGAGATCGCCTGCGACGGGACCCCGTGCCTGCGGCCGGACGGGACGGTCCGCACGACGGCCACCGTCCGGGTCCCGCTGCCGCTCGTGCCGGCGTTCGTGCGCGACGCCCTCCCCGTGAGCATCCCGGTGTCGGCGAGCCAGGTCTCGACGGTCGACCGGTTCCGGGTGCTGCCGTGACGGCGCCGCGCGACGAGCGCGGGACGATCAGTGTGTTCATCCTCGGTCTCGCGGCCATCGCGATGGTGCTCGTCGCCGGGACGGTCGCGGTCACCTCGGCCCACCTGTCCCGGATGCGCCTGCTCGACGCGGCCGACGGCGCGGCGCTCGCGGCCGCCAACGCCCTCGACGCCGCCGCCTACGAGCGGGGCCTCGACGACGCCGTCCCGCTCAGCGACGCCTCGGTCCGCCAGCGGGCGGCCGAGTACCTGGCGGGCGCCGAGCGGCCACGGTCGGTGCTGCGCTGGTGGCTGGCGCCCGGCACCGGGAGCCCCGACGGGCGGACCGCCGTGGTCGCCCTCGGCGGTGAGGCCGAGCTGCCGATGGCCGGGGGAGCGCTGCGTGAGCTCGGGCTCAGCATCACCATCACCGTCGTCTCCAGCGCCCGGGCCGAGGTCGTCCGGCCCTGAGCGTCCGAGGGTCAGGGGATGAGGCGCAGGACGAAGCGGTCGAACCCGATCCAGGACCGGCACGTCGACGCCTTCGAGAGACCGCCGCTGTAGACGGTGCACGAGGACTCGAGCCGGATGTCGACCCGCTGCCCGGCCTTGACGGTGACCTTGCCGGTGCGGGCCAGGGTGCCGTCGATGGGCAGCTCGATGCCCGGCCCGAACGTCAGGTCGGCCCCGACCTCGGGGCCGCGCTCGCCGAACACCCCGGGGTCGACCCAGCTGGACACCCGCACGTTCGCGTCGTCGTCCGGGCCGCCCGGCGCCCGGCCCTCGACGTGGTAGCGCGCCCGCCAGTCGTAGGCGTAGGTGCCGGAGCGCGGGATGGTCAGCGACGCCTTCGTCGCGCCGCGGGCGTAGGCGTAGGACTCGCCGGCCTTCCCGGCGTCGACCTGGGCCCGGGCGTCGCCGAAGAACCCGGTGCGGCTGCCGATCTTCGTCGTCGTCGACGCCGTCGCCGGCCCGACCCCGCCCTTGCTCGCGGTGCTGCCGGAGTCGCGGAACGAGCCGAGCACGTCGATGACCACGGGCTTGGCGGCCGGCGAGGTGCCCGGAGTGGCGGTGGCCCCTCCGCTCGGGGACGCCGTGGCGCCGGGGGAGGTGGCGCCGGTGGTGGGGGTCGCCGTTCCCGGACCGGGAGTGCCCCCGGGGCCGGGCGACTCGGGCGCCGAGGTCGTGGCGCTCGAGGTGCCCGAGGGGCCGGGGGTGGACTGGGTGCCGCTGGGGGTGTTCGCCCCCGAGGTGGGCGCCTCGCCCGCGTCGCCGCTGCTACAGGCCACGAGCAGGCTGAGGGAGAGGACCACGCCGATCGCGGCCGTCGTGCGCACCGGAGCCACCGATCCCACCTCCCTGCCGAGCCTGCTGCGAGCCTACGTGCGGGGGCCGCCCGGCGTCCGGCGTTCCGCGGGACCGGCCCCCGCGGGCACCGGCGCCCGGCGCTCCTCGCGTAGGCTTGCCCCTCGTGGCCACCGACTTCTCCCAGGAGATCAAGCACCTGCGCGGCACGATGGCATCCGTCCGAGAGGTCACCGACCTCGCGAAGCTCGAGCAGCAGATCGCGGCGTTCGAGACGGAAGCCTCCGACCCCACCCTGTGGGACGACCAGGAGCGCGCCCAGCAGGTGACCTCCGGGCTCTCGCGCGCCAAGGCGGAGCACGAGCGCGTCACCGGGATGGACCAGCGCGTCGAGGACCTCGAGGTCCTCGTCCAGATGGCCGAGGAGGAGGACGACGCCGACACCCTCGCCGAGGCCGAGCGCGAGCTGACCAGCCTGAAGAAGGCCGTCGGCGAGCTCGAGGTGCGCACCCTGCTCGCCGGCGAGTACGACGAGCGCGCCGCCGTCGTCACCATCCGCGCCGGCGCCGGGGGAGTGGACGCCGCGGACTTCGCCGAGATGCTCATGCGGATGTACCTGCGCTGGGCCGAGCGGCACGGCTTCCCGGTCAAGGTCCTCGACACCTCCTACGCCGAGGAGGCCGGGCTGAAGTCCGCGACCTTCGAGATCGACGTGCCCTACGCCTACGGCAACCTCTCCGTCGAGGGCGGCACCCACCGCCTCGTGCGGATCAGCCCCTTCGACAACCAGGGCCGCCGGCAGACCAGCTTCGCCGCCGTCGAGGTCGTGCCGCTCATCGAGGGCACCGACTCCATCGAGATCCCCGAGAACGACCTGAAGATCGACGTCTTCCGCTCCTCGGGCCCCGGCGGCCAGTCGGTCAACACCACCGACTCCGCCGTGCGGATGACCCACCTCCCCACGGGCACCGTCGTGTCGATGCAGAACGAGAAGAGCCAGATCCAGAACCGGGCCGCCGCCCTGCGCGTCATGCAGTCCCGGCTCCTGCTGCTCAAGAAGGCCGAAGAGGCCGCCGAGCGCAAGGAGCTGGCCGGGGACGTCAAGGCGAGCTGGGGCGAGCAGATGCGCTCCTACGTCCTGCACCCGTACCAGATGGTCAAGGACCTGCGCACCGAGCACGAGGTGGGCAACACCTCGGGGGTCTTCGACGGCGACATCGACGCCTTCATCGAGGCCGGCATCCGGTGGCGGATCGCCCAGGAGAAGGCCGCCGGGGCCTGAGCGCGATGAGCATCGCCCCCGGCCCGGCCGCCCAGCCCGCCTGGCAGGCCTGGGAGTCCGCGCTCGTCGACGCCGTGCTGGCCCTGCCCGACGGTGGCTCGCTGACCATCAGCCCGGCGGCCGAGCACGCCCGCCCCGGCCGGCCGCGGGGCACCCGCGTGCGTTTCCTCGTCAGCGCCCGCCGCCGCCCGGTGCTCCCGGCGGTGCGGCTCGTGCGGGTCGAGGACCACCTGCGCGGGCACTGGGCCGGGGCGGAGCGCTACGGCGGTCCCTTCCCGTGGACGCGTGACGAGGAGGACGCCATCACCGCCCTCGGGTGGCACCGGCCCACCGTCGCCGACGGTGACGACTTCATCCGGTTCTGGCCCGACGACGTGCCCCAGGGCCCGTACCTGCCGCTCGAGGACGCCCGGCGCGCGGCGGCCGCGGTCGCGCAGACGTTCCGCGAGGTGCTTGCCGTGACGCCCGACGGCGGGCAGCCCGAGGGTGGGCTGCCCGCCGTCCGGCGCGACGAGGGCTGAGGGCGCGACCCCCGGCCGGTGGGGTCAGGGCTGGGTGTCGAAGCCGTAGTACGTCGTCTGGTCCCCGGCGGCCTTGAGCGCCGCGGTGAAGGCGCTCGTCGGGATCGAGGCGGGTCCGCCGAAGGCGTACACGAGGTCGGCCGAGGCCCGGGAGCGGAGCAGGAAGGTCGACGTCCCGGCCGGCAGCGTCCCCGACCCGTTCGTGAGGAGGATCGGCTCCCCGAAGGTCGCCATGAGCGTGCCCCCGGCCACCGCGTCGGGCCAGTTGCGGCCGTCGGCGATCCCGGCGTACCACGTGGAGGTGAAGAAGCGGCTCGCGACGTTGCCGGCCACGTCGTAGCGGGAGGCGCCACCCACGACCTCGGTGCGGGGGTCGGCGATGACCGACTGGGCCCCGCTGCCGCCGATCGCGAAGATCTCGGCCTCGTCGGCCATCGCGTCGAGGTAGCTCTTCGTGACCGCCGGCAGCGTCGGGCCGTTCGACAGCAGGATCGGCGCGTCGTACAGCGCCGACGGCGGACCCGCGACGAGCGCGTCGGCGAACGCCTTGCCGGAGGCGACGAAGGCGGCTCGCGGGGCGGTGCGGCGGCTCAGCGAGTCGAGCTTGCGCGCCACGTTGACGGCCACCTCGTAGCGGCTCGACCCGCCGATCCGTTCGGTCCGCAGGCCCAGGTTGCTCAGCGAGGTCTGCACGGCGGACGACACCGAGGCAGTGCCGCCGAGGATGTACACGGTGCCGCCGGGCTCGAGCGCGTGCTGGACGGCGGCGCGGGTCTCGGGGCGCAGCCGGTCGGGGGCGGTCAGCAGGCTCGGGCCGTCGACGGCGACCGCGAGCGGGCCCCCGGCCAGCGCGTCGGCGAACGCCTTGCCGCCGGCGAGGACGACGCCCTCGGACCTGTTCTCGGGGTAGCCGAACGCGACCTCGGCCGCCACCTCGTACCGGTTCGCACCGCTGATCCGGTAGTTCGCGGCGACCGGGTTGGCGGGCTCCCAGGACAGGACCGTGGGCGCCGGCGCGCCGGTGGCCACCTGCCGGAGGAGGAGGTCGTCCGCCGGCGGGTCGAAGCGGCCCGCCGTGTTGACCTTGACCGCGCGGACCTGGAAGCGGGTGCACTCCTCGTCCTGCGCGCGGACGTAGGCGAGGAACCGCCGGTCGGGGCTGAACCTCGGCGCGGCGACGTCGCAGCCGAAGCCGGCGTGCGCGACGTCGACGGGCGTGCCGTAGCCGAGGGCGGTCCCGGTGGGCCCGTCCTGGTGGTCGACGAACAGGCGGTGGCTGTCCTCGCCGCCACCGGGGCGGTCACCGACGAAGGCGAGGTAGGTCGCACCGTCGTTCTCGCCGACCCAGACGCCGGCGCCGGGCTGCTGGTCGACGGCCGGGGGCCCGGGCGCGTACTGCTCGAGCCCGAGGGGGATCGGGGTCGCGATCGAGTGGTCGGAGCCGTAGAACGGGCTCGGGACGGCCGTGAGGTCGGACCCGCCGCCCGCCGCCGGGACCCGGACGATCGCGGTGCCGCCGTAGGGCGTGACCGCGGGGTCGCTCGCGCCCGAGGGCACGCTGACCGGCTCGTCGTACTCGGGGTTGGTGGCCTGCGCGACGTAGCCGCCGTCGACGAGCTGGAGGAACCCGTCGCCGAGCGGACCCCACGCGACCGGCTCCTGGGAGGTCGGGTAGTCGGTGGTCACGCCGGAGCCGATGCCGCTGACCACGGTGCGGTCGGCGTCGGGCATCGGGGTGTAGGCGAGGACGTCACCGGCCGGCCCGACGACGACGTCGGTGCGGCTCGTGCTGGTGGTCGCCTTGGTGTTGTCGGCGACGCCGCTCGCGCTGACCGGGACCCGGACCGAGCCCACCCCGTCGGAGATGTACAGGGCCGCCGCGGCCGGGACCCCGGTGGCTGCGGCCTCGGCGGTGCCCGAGCGAGCGGCCAGGCGCGCCAGGGTCGCGCGCGCGCTGACCTGCGAGGAGTCCCCGACGCGGGCGGCGTCGCCACGGGGCGCCGGAGCCGGCTCTGCGACCGCCGCGGTGGAGCCGGCGGTCAGGGGGACGATGACCGCCGCCGCCAGGGCGAGCGCGATCGGAGGGCGGAGATGGGGCACGACGGGTCCTTTCGCGACCTCGGCCGGAGGTGGTCCCCCCACGCCGGTCGCGAGCAATGTAACCGCACGGATGGCGGATCGCCCGGCTCTTGCGAGAACTCGAGGAGTTCGCGTCGCAGGGACGGCCGAGCGGCCGCCGCGGGTCGGCCGAACGCGCCGAAAGGGGGCGTCCTCACCGCCTCCGCCGCGTCGCCGACCTATCCTCGGGAGTGCCGCGCATCCGCTGCGGTCCCCACCCCCGAGCACCGAGGCCACCCCCACCGCATGATCCGCTTCGAGAACGTCACGAAGGTCTACCCGAGGTCGACCCGCGCGGCCGTCGACGACGTCAGCGTCGACATCGACCGGGGCGAGTTCGTGTTCGTCGTCGGCCCCTCCGGCTCGGGCAAGTCCACGATGCTGCGCCTGGCCCTGCGCGAGGAGGCCGCCACGAGCGGGCTCGTGCTCGTCGCGGGCCACGACCTCGGCAAGATGCCGATGCGTCAGGTGCCGCGCCTGCGACGCGAGATGGGTGCGGTCTTCCAGGACTTCCGGCTGCTGCCGAACAAGACCGTCCACCAGAACGTCGCCTACGCGCTCCAGGTCATCGGCAAGCCACGGCACGCCATCCGCCAGCTCGTGCCCGAGACCCTCGAGATGGTCGGGCTCGCCGGCAAGGAGAAGCGCTTCCCGCACCAGCTGTCCGGTGGCGAGCAGCAGCGCGTCGCCATCGCCCGGGCGGTGGTCAACCGTCCCCAGATCCTGTTGTGCGACGAGCCGACGGGCAACCTCGACCGGAAGATCAGCATCGAGATCGTGCGGCTCCTCGAGCGCATCAACCGCACCGGCACGACGGTGGTCATGGCCACCCACGACCACGACATCGTCAACGACCTGCGGCGCCGGGTCCTCCAGCTCGAGGACGGCCGCATCGTCCGGGACGAGCAGGAGGCCTCGTACACCCAGACGGCCGCGGCGGAGGGGGTCTGACATGCAGATGCGCTTCCTCGCCTCCGAGGTCGGGTCCGGCCTGCGTCGCAACATCTCGATGGCCGTCTCGGTCGTGCTCGTGACGATGGTCTCGATGTTCCTCCTCGGCCTCGGGCTGCTCGCCCAGCGCCAGGCCGACACGATGAAGGGCTACTGGTACGACCGCATCCAGGTGTCGATGTACCTCTGTACCGCCGACTCGCTCCAGCCCAACTGCGAGGGCAAGGAGGTCACCGACGCCCAGAAGGCGGCCCTGGAGTCCCAGCTCGAGGCGCTGCCGGAGGTCAAGGCCGTCTTCTACGAGTCCGAGCAGCAGGCCTTCGACCGGTTCAAGGAGCAGTTCCGCAACAGCCCCATCGCCGGCAACGTCCAGGTGGGCGACATCCCGCAGAGCCTGCGCGTCCAGCTCCAGGACCCCACGAAGTTCGACATCGTGACCACCCAGTTCGAGAACGCGCCCGGGGTGGCCACCGTCCAGGACCAGGAGAAGGTCCTCAGCAAGTTCTTCACGATCATCAACTACGTCACCTTCTTCGCCGTGCTGCTCGCGGCCCTCATGGCCGCGTGTGCCGCGCTCCTCATGGCGACCACGATCCGGCAGGCGGCGTTCATCCGGCGCCGCGAGATCGGCATCATGCGTCTCGTCGGCGCCTCGAACTGGACGATCCGGATGCCGTTCGTGTCCGAGATGGTCCTGGTGTCCACCGCCGGTGTCCTGCTCGCCGTCTCGCTGCTCGTCGGGCTCACCCAGTACGTGTTCACCGAGGGTGCGAGCAAGATCGCGCTGTCGCAGGCCTTCATCGGGGTCTCGGACGTGTGGCTCCTCGCGCCCTGGATGTTCGGGGGAGTGCTGGTCATCGCGATGGCGACGAGCCTGGTCACCCTGCGCCGGTACCTGCGCGTCTGAGCCTGCGGGGGCCCCGAACCTGCGGTTCACCTGAGAGCCCGCTGGTGCAGGAGTACCGTCATAGGTGCCCTTTTTCCGCGTCAGGTAGGCGAACTCGTGTGATTCGTGTTACCAATGGTGACTATGGGACGTCGTGACCGTGCACTTGCTCGTGCCCCGAGGCGTCTCGTGGGGGCCGGCGCGGCCCTCGTCTGCTCCGCCGGGCTCCTGACGACCGGAGCCCTTCCGGCCCCCGCGGCCCCGGACCCTGGCACGCAGAAGAAGAGCGTCGACCGCAAGATCAACCAGCTCGAGGACCAGCTCGACGAGACGAGTGCGGCTCTGTCGAAGGCGTACAGGAACCTCAAGGCGACCCAGGACAAGCTGCCCGCCGCCCGCACCGTCCTCGAGAAGGCTCGCGCCGCCGCCGACGCGGCCGACCACGCGCAGGCCGTCGCCACCCAGGAGCTCGAGGTCGCGCGCGCCAACGAGGCGAAGGCCCGGACCGACCTGAAGTCCGCGACCGCCGAGGTCGCCGCCGGCCGCAAGCGGATCGCGCAGTTCGCGGCGCAGATCTACCAGGAGCAGGGCTTCGGCCAGCTCGACGTCGCCCTGTCGAGCACCGAGCCGCAGGACTTCGCGGACCGCCTCGCGATGGTCGACACCGTGCTCGACGTCCAGACGAGCACCATGGCCCGCCTGACGACCGAACAGGCCAACCTCACCGCGCTCGAGGACCACCTCTCCGCGCTGCGGGCCGACTCCGCGGCGAAGAAGAAGGCCGCCGAGGCCGCCCTGGCCCGGGCCGAGAAGGCCCGCGACGCGGCCGCCGCGGCGAAGGCGCAGCTCGACGCGCTCGCCGCCAGCCAGGAGAAGCAGGCCAAGTCCTACGAGGACCAGCTCTCCGCGGACAAGAAGCAGCTCAAGGAGATGCAGGCCGAGCAGGCCCGTCTGAAGAAGATCCTCGCCAAGCGCGCCGCCGAGGCGCGCGCCCGCGCCGCCGCGGCCGCTGCGGCGGAGGCCAAGCGCCGGGCCGCGGCCGAGAAGAAGCGCAAGCAGCAGGGCAGCTCGAGCGGCGGGTCCTCCAGTGGCTCCTCCAGCGGCGGGTCGTCCTCGACCGGGATCCTCAGCCGGCCGGTCCGCAGCGGGTGGGTCAGCTCCGAGTACGGCATGCGCTTCCACCCCCTGTACAAGTACTGGAAGCTGCACTCCGGCCGCGACTACGCCGCCAACTGCGGTGTGCCCGTGTACGCCTCGGCGCCGGGCTCGATCGTCATGGCCGGGTGGGGCGGGGGCTACGGCAACCGCGTCGTCATCGACCACGGCCTGAAGAACAACGTGGGCCTGGCCAGCGCCTACAACCACCTGTCGCGGGTCACCGTCGGCGGCGGCAGCGTCAGCCGGGGCCAGCTCATCGGCTACGTCGGGGACACGGGGACCTCCACGGGGTGCCACCTGCACTTCGAGACCCTCGAGAACGGCGACTTCGTCGACCCCCGCAAGTGGCTCAACACCCTGGGCTGAGCGGGCGCCCCGGGAACCCGCAGGTGCCCGGGCCCGACCGACGGGTAGCCTGACCTGTCGTGGCCAAGGAGACCGGGAAGAAGCTCGTCGCGAGCAACCGCAAGGCCCGTCACGACTACCTCATCGAGGACACGTACGAGGCGGGCCTGGTCCTCATGGGCACCGAGGTGAAGGCCCTGCGGATGGGACGTGCCTCGCTCGTGGACGGGTGGGCCGGCTTCGACCGGGACGACGAGCTGTGGCTCGAGGGCGTCCACATCCCCGAGTACCTCAACGGGACCTGGACCAACCACACGCCGCGCCGAAAGCGCAAGCTGCTGCTGCACCGCCGCGAGCTCGAGAAGATCGCCCACGCCACGCGCGAGTCCGGGCGCACCGTGGTGCCGCTGTCGCTGTACTTCAAGGACGGCCGCGCCAAGGTCGAGATCGCGGTCGTCACCGGCAAGAAGTCCTACGACAAGCGGCACTCGCTCCGGGAGCGCCAGGACCGGCGAGAGGCCGACCGGGCCATCGCCGCCCGGCGCCGCGGCGAGGCCTGAGATGCCCGCGGCGGGCGGCAGGGGCCGGGGGGCCCGGACGGTCCTGGTCGTCCTCCTGCTGGCCACGCTCAGCCTGTTCGGCGCGTCGACGGCATCCGCCGAGCAGACGGCCCCCACCCTGGGCGCCTGGGGCGCCGCGGTGCCGTCGGCCCTCGCGGCCGAGGAGCAGGCGGACGTGCTCCACACGAGCATCGAGGCCCAGGAGGACGGCTCCGTCGTCGTCACCGAGGACATCACCTGGCGCTTCCCCGAGGGGGAGGAGCGGCACGGCATCTACCGCAACGTGCGCGTGCGGGCCGGCTACCAGGACAGCGAGAGCGAGTACCGGTACTACGAGCTGTCCGGGGTCGAGGTCAGCTCGCCCACGGGGGCACCCACCGACATCGTCGTCCAGGACTTCGGAGCCTTCCGCAAGATCCGCATCGGCAGCCCGTCCGAGACGGTGACGGGCACCGCGCGGTACGTCGTGCGGTACCGGCTCGCCCACCTCGTCAACGACATCGGTGACGGCACCGCCGAGGTGTACTACGACGTCGTCGACCCGGCGAACACCTTCCCGCAGCGCGACGTCCGGGCCACCGTCAGCGGGCCCGCGGACGTCACCCGGGCCGCCTGCTTCTACGGCCCGTCCGGGTCCACCACGGCGTGCGAGGCCACGGCCGGCCCCACCGCCACCTTCCGCATCCCCGACCTCGCAGCCGACGAGGGCGCCTCCGTCGTGGCGGCCTTCCCCCGCGAGGCGTTCGGCGACCTCGCGCCCGATCTGCGGTCCGGCAGCTCGGAGTCCTCCAGCGGCAGCAGCGTGCCGCCGGCGGTGTCCCGGGCCCTGGCGGGGCTGGCCGTCGGCGCCGGCATCCTCGTGCCGCTCCTGGCGGCGGCCCTCATGGGTCTGCTCGTGTGGACGCGCGGCCGGGACGAGCAGTACGCCGGGCTGACCCCCGGCCTCTCGCCCGGGCGGGGCGAGGAGGCCCCGGTGGTCTACGGCGGGGCGCAGCCGACCGTCGCGGTGCAGTTCACCGCCCCGTCGGGGGTCCAGCCGGGCCTCGTCGGCACCGTCATCGACGAGGAGGCCAACGTCGTCGACGTGAGCGCGACGATCGTCGACCTCGCCGTGCGCGGGCACCTGACCATCGCGCGGGAGGACCGGGGGACGTTCCGGTCCGATGACTGGGTGCTGACCCGCGCGGCCCCGCCCGCGTCGGCCGCGCCGCTGGCCGGCTACGAGCAGGTCCTGCTCGAC
This sequence comes from uncultured Actinomycetota bacterium, assembly GCA_963815545.1. Lineage (GTDB taxonomy): Bacteria > Actinomycetota > Actinomycetes > Actinomycetales > Dermatophilaceae > Phycicoccus. Next base: position 327,384 of record CAWFGY010000008.1, on the reverse strand, counting down.
GCGCTCTTCACCGGCGGCGAGGCCGTCCGCCTCTCGTCGCTGAAGAACCACTTCAAGCCGACGCTCGAGGCCGTCCAGCGGCGGATGTACGAGGAGGTCGTCGAGCGCGGCTGGTTCCGGCGCAGCCCCGAGCGGCAGCGCGCCGGCTGGGTGGGGCTGGGGACCGCCCTCATGGGGCTGGGGGTGCTGGGCATCTTCTTCGCCGCCGGCCCGATGTCGGGGGTCTTCGCCGAGGCGGCCTACCCGGTGAACCCCGGCTGGGTCCTGTTCGGTGGCCTCGTCCTGGCCGGCCTCGTCGTCCGCTCGCTCGGCCGCCGGATGGCCGCCCGGACCGCCGAGGGGTCCGCGGTGCTCGCGCAGGCGCGGGGCTTCGAGCGCTACCTCACCACCGCCGAGGCGAACCAGATCCGGTGGGAGGAGGCGCAGGACGTCTTCAGCCGCTACCTGCCCTACGCCATCGTCTTCGGGGTCGCCGAGCGCTGGGCCGAGGTGTTCGAGGAGGTCGCGACCGCCGCGGCCGCCGCGGGCCACGTCGTCGCCGCCCCGTGGTGGTACTCGGGCTCGTGGGGCGACGCCGGCTTCCGCGGGGTCGCGTCGAGCATGGACTCCTTCTCCACGGTGGCCGCCGGCACGTTCGTCTCGACGCCCGGGTCGTCCGGGTCCTCGGGCTTCAGCGGCGGCGGGGGCTTCAGCGGTGGTGGCGGTGGTGGGTCCTCGGGCGGCAGCTGGTGACGGACAGGCGAACGGGCCGCCCCGCGGGGCGGCCCGTTCGCATCCCCGAGGGGTCAGTGCTTGAAGGCGTCCTTCACCTTCTCGCCGGCGCTCCGCAGGTCCGCCTCGGACTGCTCGGTCCGGCCCTCGGCCTCGAGACGCTCGTCGTCGGTGGCCTTGCCGGTGGCCTCCTTGGCCTTCCCCTCGGCGTCGCGCGCGGTGTTCTCCAGCTTGTCGTCGAATCCCATGATGGTCTCCATCCACTCGTCGGAGCACGAAGCCGCTTCTTGACCCGGTGCGGTCCCGTCACCGTACGACGATCGCACGGCGCGGTGGGTGGATCGGTGCACGGCGGTTCCGGGGACGCTAGGGCGCGAGAACGACGACGAGGTCGCCGCCCTCGACCTGCTGGTGCCCGTCGATGGCGAGCCGCTCGACGGTGCCGCCGGTCGGGGTCGTGATGTTGGCCTCCATCTTCATCGCCTCGATCGTCGCGACGACCGCGCCGGCCTCGACCGTGTCGCCCTCGGCCACCGTCGCGGTGACGACCCCGGCGAACGGGGCGGGGACGTGCCCGGGCTTGGCGGGGTCGGCCTTCTCGGCGGCCTTGGTCTCGGCTTCGATGGAGCGGTCGCGCACCTGCACGGGGCGGAACTGGCCGTTGAGCGTGCACATGACGGTGCGCACGCCCTGGCGGTCCGCCTCGCCGACCGAGCTGATCCCGAGGAGCAGCCGCTTGCCGGCCTCGATCTCCGCCTCGTACTCCACGTTGTACTCGAGCCCGTGGAGGAACTCGATCGTGCCGAGCACCGACAGGTCGCCGTACAGGTCCCGGGTCTGCTCGTAGTCGGCCGACGGACCGGGGAAGAGCAGGTGGTTGAGGGTGCGCCGGGTGTCGGTGACGAGCGACTCCTCCTGCTCGGGGGTGAGCTCGGTCACCCGGGGCTTGACGCTGCGCCCCTGGAGGGCCTTGGTCCGGAACGGCTCGGGCCAGCCTCCGGGCGGGTCGCCGAGCTCGCCGCCGAGGAAGCCGATGACCGAGTCCGGGATGTCGTACTTCGTCGGGTTCTCCTCGAAGTCCGCCGGGTCCGCCCCGGCGCCGACGAGGGCCAGGGCGAGGTCACCGACGACCTTGCTGGACGGGGTGACCTTGACGAGGTTGCCGAGGATGCCGTTGGCCGCCGCGTACATGTCCTCGATGTCCTCGAAGCGGTCGCCGAGGCCGAGCGCGATCGCCTGCTGACGCAGGTTCGACAGCTGGCCGCCGGGGATCTCGTGGACGTAGACGCGGCCCGTGGGGGAGGCGAGCCCGGACTCGAAGGGCCGGTAGAGGTGACGCACGGCCTCCCAGTAGGGCTCCAGGGCGAACACGGCGTCGAGGTCGAGGCCGGTGGGCCGGTCGGTGTGGTCCGTCGCGGCGACCAGGGCCGACAGGCTGGGCTGGCTCGTCGTCCCCGACATCGTCGCCGTCGCGGCGTCGACGGCGTCGACCCCGGCGTCGATGGCCGCGAGGAGCGTGCCGATCTGACCGCCCGCGGTGTCGTGGGTGTGCAGGTGCACGGGCAGGTCGAAGTTCTCGCGCAGCGCCGTGACGAGGCGGCGGGCGGCCGGGGCCCGCAGCAGACCGGCCATGTCCTTGATCGCCAGGATGTGCGCCCCGGTGCCGACGATCTTCTCGGCGAGCCGGAGGTAGTAGTCGAGGGTGTACAGCTCCTCGCGCGGGTCGAGGAGGTTGCCGGTGTAGCAGAGGGCGACCTCGGCGACCGCGGTGCCGGTCTCGAGCACGGCGTCGACGGCGGGCCGCATCTGCTCGACGTCGTTGAGGGAGTCGAAGATCCGGAAGATGTCGAGGCCGGTCCGGGCCGCCTCGTGGACGAAGGCGTCGGTGACCTTGGTGGGATAGGGGGTGTACCCGACGGTGTTACGGCCGCGCAGCAGCATCTGGAGGGGGATGTTGGGCATCGCCTCCCGCAGCAGGGCGAGCCGCTCCCACGGGTCCTCGTGCAGGAAGCGGAGCGCGACGTCGTAGGTGGCGCCGCCCCACGCCTCCATCGACAGCAGCTGGGGCGTCGTCCGCGCCACGTGGCCGGCGACCTGCAGCAGGTCCGGGGTCCGCATCCGCGTCGCGAGCAGGCTCTGGTGGGCGTCGCGGAACGTCGTGTCGGTGACGGGGACGTCGGCGCGCGCCCGCAGCCGACGGGCGAACTCCGCCGGCCCGACGCGCTGGAGCAGGTCGCGGGTCCCCGGTGGCAGCGGGGCGTCGGTGTCGAGCGGGGGCAGCTTGCTGCGGGGGGTGAGGTGGGTCGTCGCCGGGCCGTGCGGCTGGTTCACCGTGACGTCGGCGAGGTACTGGAGCAGCTTGGTGCCTCGGTCGGCCGGGGTGCGCGCCTCGAGCAGCTCGGGGCGCTCGTCGATGAAGCCGGTGGTGGCCTCACCGCGCTGGAAGGTCGGGTCGTCGAGGACGGCCTCGAGGAACGGGATGTTCGTCGAGACGCCGCGGATCCGGAACTCGGCCAGGGCGCGCCGGGCGCGCCGGACCGCGGTGGGGAAGTCCCGGCCGCGGCAGATGAGCTTGACGAGCATCGAGTCGAAGTGCGGGCTCACCTGCGCTCCGACGAAGACGGTGCCGCCGTCGAGCCGGACCCCGCCGCCGCCGGCCGACCGGTAGACCGTGATCTGGCCGGCGTCCGGGCGGAAGCCGTTGGCCGGGTCCTCGGTCGTGATCCGGCACTGCATGGCGAACCCGCGGGTGCGGATGTCCTCCTGGCGCAGGTCGAGCCGCTCGAAGGTCTCCCCGCTGGCGATCCGCATCTGCGACGCGACGAGGTCGATGTCGGTGACCTCCTCGGTCACCGTGTGCTCGACCTGGATCCGGGGGTTCATCTCGATGAAGACGTAGCGGCCGTCCTCCCCGAGCAGGAACTCGACGGTGCCGGCGTTGCGGTAGCCGATGGCCTGCGCGAACGCCACGGCGTCGGCGCACATCCGGTCGCGCAACGCCGGGTCGAGGTTGGGTGCGGGGGCGATCTCGACGACCTTCTGGTGGCGCCGCTGGACCGAGCAGTCCCGCTCGTACAGGTGCAGGACGGTCCCCTCGGCGTCGGCGAGGATCTGAACCTCGATGTGCCGGGGGCGGACCACCGCCTCCTCGAGGTAGAGCGTCGGGTCGCCGAAGGCGGCGTCGGCCTCGCGCTGGGCTGCCTCCAGCGACTCGCGCAGGGTCTTCGGGTCGTCGACGCGGCGCATCCCGCGCCCGCCGCCGCCGGACACGGCCTTGACGAAGACCGGGAAGCCGATCTCCTCGGCGGCAGCGGTGAGGGCGTCGAGGTCGGTCGTGGGCTCGGCGCCGCGCAACGTCGGCAGTCCCGCCTCCCGGGCCGCGGCGATGGCCCGGGCCTTGTTGCCCGCGAGGTGCAGGGCCGAGGCCGGCGGGCCGATGAAGGTGATGCCGTGGGCCGCGCAGGCCTCGGCGAGGTCGGGGTTCTCGGAGAGGAAGCCGTACCCGGGGTAGATGGCGTCGGCGCCGCACTCGACGGCCACCCGCACGATGTTCTCGTGGTCGAGGTAGGCCCGCACCGGGTGGCCCTCCTCGCCGATCTGGTACGACTCGTCGGCCTTGAGGCGGTGTTCGGAGGTGCGGTCCTCGTGCGGGAACACCGCGACCGTCTTGGCGCCGAGCTCGGTGGCGGCCCGGAAGGCGCGGACGGCGATCTCACCGCGGTTGGCGACGAGGATCTTCTGGAACACGGCAGGACCTCCGGGTCGGGGCGCGGACCGGCCCAACCCTAGTGACGGATCCCTCGGGACGGGCGGGTCGTTCCCGACGTGGACCGCCGACCCCCGGTGTCCGGGGGTGTCGCCCCCTGGGCCCTTCGGCCGATGCCCCGATTCGGCAGCGCACCGATACGCTGCATGGTATGGCTCAACCGGGGCAGCGGCACCCGGCCTCGGCGCGGACGAACGCGCTGACGGCCGTGGGTGTCGCCTGCGCCGGCGTCGCCACGTTCACCGGCACCCTCGTCTTCCAGCCCGGGGTCATGGCCGGCCTCGGCATCCTCGGGCAGACGCCCTCCATCATCGCATCAGAGGGGCCCGTCCTGCCCCCTCCGCTGCGGCCCGCCCCAGCCACACCGCCGACCCCTCCAGGCCCCGGCACCACCCCGGAGCCGGTACCCACGACACCGCCGGAGGACGAGCCCGCCACACCGCCCACCGAGACGACGACCGACGAGACCGAGCCGTGGCAGCCGCAGTCCACCGGCATGCCCTGGCCTCAGCGCGTCGCCCCAGGGCCCACCGACCTGCCGCCGGCACCCGAGACCCCCGACACGGTCACGCCGCCGGTCAGCACGCCCGAGCCGCCGACGACCACGCCGAAGCCGCCGACGAGCACGCCCAAGCCGCCGAAGCCGCCGACGACCACGCCCAAGCCGCCGAAGCCGCCGACGACCACGCCCAAGCCGCCCAAGCCGCCGACGACCACGCCCAAGCCGCCGACGGCCACACCGAAGCCGCCCAAGCCGCCGACGACCACACCGAAGCCGCCCAAGCCGCCGAAGAGCACGCCCACACCGCCCCCGCCGGCCCAGCCCCCGTCCACGGGAGGCGGCAAGGACAAGGACAAGGGCAACGGCCACGCCTACGGCAACGGCACGGGCAACGGCAACGCCAACGGGTACGGCAACGGGTACGTCGAGGGCACCCAGCCCCCCGGCCAGAGCAAGAAGGATGCCAAGGGGTCGTCCTCCGCGAGCTCGTCGAAGAACGCGTAGCCCGGTCCCTCCGGTCCGGCTGGGGGAATCCGTTGGGTCCAACGGGCGTTGGACGGCATACTGGTGGGGTCGGTGGTTCGGCCTCGGTCGCCACCGGCAGACAACTCAACAGCGTGGGAGTGAGCCCCTCATGGGGGTGATCGGTTTCGACATTGGTCGGATGTCCAGTGGGAAGCGGGTCGAGGACGCACGGTCATCTCGTACAACGCTCCGTGCAAACCAATAGGTGCCGATTCCAAGCGCACCGACTTCGCCCTCGCCGCCTGAGCGAGCTCGAAGTCCGTTGGCCTAGGCATGATCTCGGCCTAGTCACCAGCGTCAGCTAGAGATCTTGCTGCGTCGCCATGTCGAGGGGCGACGCGGGACTCCTACTCGGCTGGGCCTGTCGGGGAACGTGTGCGCGCGAGCCCCGGGGCCGAGAAAATCCACAGCGCACTGCACCCGGAGAAGCCCTGGTCTCCCGTCAGTGGACGCGGGTTCGATTCCCGCCACCTCCACCATCGGTTCACTCCCATGCTGTCGAGCCACGGCCCGGACCACCTCGCGGTCCGGGCCGTGCTGCTTGAATGCCTGGATGGATCTCCCCGGCCGCCCGCCCGCCCCCCACGGCCTGCCGGAGCCGCGCCGCGACGAGGAGCACATCGGGGCGCGTGACCTCGCCGACTGGCCGACCGCTGCCGGGCGCTGGCTGGTCCTCCTCGTCACCGTGGCCGCGACCCGGTTGGCCCGCCTCGTGGGGTGGGGCCGTGACAACCTCGCTCTCGTCGTCACGGCTCTCGTCGGGGGAGCGCTCGTCCTCGTCCTGGACCTCCTCGCCGCCAAGGTCTACGACGCGGTGCTGGACCAGGAGGGGCTCGAGACCCTCGACCGCCCGGTCCTCGACGCCATGGTGGCCCTGCGCACCCCGGGTGCCGACGTCGCCGTCGGCGCGTTCACCGACCTCGGCGGCATCGTCGGGATGAGCGCGCTCGCCGTCGTCCTCACCGTCGTCCTGGCCGTCGTGCGACGGTCCTGGACCCCGGTCCTGCTCATGGCCGTCGCAGCGGCCGGCTCCGTCCTCATGACCGTCGTGGGCAAGGACCTCATCGGCCGGTCGCGACCCCCGGTGACCCTGGCCGTGCCGCCGCTGGAGTCCTCGCCGTCCTTCCCCTCGGGGCACACCCTGAACGCGACGGTGCTCATCGGGATGCTCGCGTACCTCGCGCTGCTCGGGTCGGCCCGCGTGTGGCTGCGCTGGCTCGTCGTCGTGACGAGCGTCCTCTTCGTGCTCGCGATGGGCCTGTCGCGGGTCTATCTCGGCCACCACTGGCTCACCGACGTCGTCGCGGGCTGGCTCCTCGGTCTCGGCTGGCTCGGGACGGTGGTCACCGCACACCGCATCCGTGCCACGCTGCGTCGCTCGGATCAGCCGCCGGCCACGGCCGCGCGCCCCGCCTCGAGCCGCGCGACCGGCACCCGGAAGGGCGAGCACGACACGTAGTCCAGGCCCGCGTCGTGGAAGAAGTGGACGGAGTCGGGGTCACCGCCGTGCTCACCGCACACGCCGAGACCGAGACCGGGGCGGCGCTCGCGACCCTCCCAGGCCGCCATCTGGACGAGCCGCCCGACGCCGGCCCGGTCGATGGTCTCGAACGGTGAGGTGCCGAAGATGCCCTTGTCGAGGTAGCGGGAGAAGAACGACCCCTCGACGTCGTCCCGCGAGAACCCCCACACCGTCTGGGTGAGGTCGTTGGTCCCGAACGAGAAGAAGTCGGCGGCCTCGGCGAGGTCGCCGGCGGTGAGCGCCGCCCGCGGCAGCTCGATCATCGTCCCGATGGCGTGGTCGAGGTGCACCGAATGCGCGACCCGGACGTCGTGCGCCGCCGCGTCGATCTCCTCGCGGATCGCGACGAGCTCCTGGACGGCCCCGACGAGCGGGACCATGATCTCGGGCTTCGCACTGCCCCCGGCCTCGATGACGGTGGCCGCCGCCTCCAGCACGGCCCGAGCCTGCATCGCGAACAGGCCCGGTACGGCGAGCCCCAGGCGGACACCGCGCAGCCCGAGCATCGGGTTCTGCTCGTGGAGCCGCAGGACCGCGCGGAGCAGCGCGGCGTCGTGCTCGGAGTGCTCCCCGCGCTCGTCCTCGATGGCCACCCGAACCGAGAGCTCGACCAGGTCGGGCAGGAACTCGTGCAGCGGGGGGTCGAGCAGCCGGACGATGACCGGCAGGCCGTCCATCGCCTCGAACAGCGCGACGAAGTCGGCGCGCTGGAGCGGGAGCAGCTCCTCGAAGACCGCCTGCCGCTCGTCGTCGGTCTCGGCCAGGACCAGCCGCTCGACGAGCGTCCGCCGCTCGCCGAGGAACATGTGCTCGGTGCGGGTCAGCCCGATGCCCTCGGCACCGAAGCGCCGGGCCCGGGCCGCGTCGGGGGCCAGGTCGGCGTTGGCCCGCACCCCGAGCCGGCGCATCCGGTCGGCGACCCCCATGAGCCGGTGCACCGCCCGGACGACGGGCGCGGTGTCAGGCGCGTCCGGGTCGATCTCCTGCTCGAAGTACCGGACGACGGGGGAGGGGCTGACCGGGACCTCGCCGAGGAAGATCTCCCCCGTCGACCCGTCGATGGAGATGACCTCGCCCTCCCGCACGACCTGGCCGCCGGGTGCGGTGAGGCTGCGGCCCGGGAGGTCGACGTCGAGGGACTCCGCGCCGCACACGCAGGTGCGGCCCATCCCGCGGGCGACGACGGCCGCGTGCGAGGTCTTGCCGCCTCGGCTCGTGAGGATGCCGCGGGCCGCGACCATGCCGTGCAGGTCGTCGGGGGTGGTCTCCCGGCGCACGAGGATGACGGGTTCCCCCTGCTCGGCCAGCGCCACGGCCCGGCTCGAGTCGAAGACGGCCCGCCCGACGGCGGCTCCGGGGGAGGCGCTCATCCCGACGGCGACCGGCTGGTGCTCCTCGTCGTGGGTGAAGTGGGGGAACATCAGCTGGGCCAGCTGGTCGCCCGTGACCCGCAGCAGGGCCTCCGCCTCGTCGATGGCGCCCTCGTCGACGAGGTCGACGGCGATCCGGAAGGCGGCCTCGGCGGTGCGCTTGCCGACCCGGGTCTGGAGCATCCACAGCCGCCCGCGCTCCACGGTGAACTCGATGTCGCACATGTCCCGGTAGTGGCCCTCGAGGCGCGTCATGATCTGGACGAGCTCGGCGTGGCTGGCCGGGTCCAGGCGCTCGAGGTCGGTCAGGCTCAGGGTGTTGCGCACCCCCGAGACGACGTCCTCACCCTGGGCGTCGGGCAGGTAGTCGCCGTAGGCGCCGTGCTCGCCGGTCGACGGGTCCCGGGTGAAGGCGACCCCGGAGCCGGACCCCTCGCCGAGGTTGCCGAACACCATGGCCTGGATGTTCACCGCGGTCCCGAGATCGCCGGGGATGCGCTCCCGGCGCCGGTACAGCACGGACCGCGGTGAGTTCCAGGACCGGAACACGGCCATGACGGCGGCGCGCAGCTGTTCGTGCGGGTCCTGGGGGAAGGGGGCGCCGGAGCGCTCCTCGACGATCTCCTCGAAGGTGGTGGCGAGGGTGCGCAGGTCGTCCGAGTCCAGCTCGACGTCGGCGCTGACCCCCCGGGCCGTCTTGGCCGCCTCGAGCGAGGCCTCGAAGAGGTCCCCGTCGAGGTCGAGCACCGTCTTGCCGAACATCTGGAGGAGCCGGCGGTAGGAGTCCCAGGCGAAGCGGGCGTCGCCGGTCGTGGCGACGAGCCCGTCGACCGCCGCGCGGCCGAGGCCGATGTCGAGGACGGTCTCCATCATCCCCGGCATCGAGAACTTCCCGCCCGAGCGCACCGACACCAGCAGCGGGTCCGCCGGGTCCCCGAGGCGCCGCCCCATCCTCGCCTCGAGGCTCGCGACGTGCGCGTCGACCTCGTCCCACAGGCTGTCGGGCACCACCCCGGACTCGAGGTAGGCGCGGCAGGCGTCGGTCGTGATGGTGAAGCCGGGCGGCACCGGGATGCCGAGCCGGGTCATCTCGGCGAGGTTGGCCCCCTTGCCCCCGAGCAGGTCCTTCTGGTCCATCGAACCGTTCTCGAAGTCGTGGACGAACTGCCCCACGGCTCTCGCCTCCTCGCGACATCGCCGTTCAAATACTACGAACCGTAGTACTGAATGCCCACTCTAGTACCGGGTGGGGTATGAGGGCGAGTGGGGGTGGTGTCGTTCACCGAGGTGTCCCTCGCAGGTGTGAGCGCATCCGACGGACTGTGTGGTGTCCTGGAGGGGACCGAGTGTCCATTCGATCCGATCGGGGTGCGCCATGACGCCCGAAGACCTGCTCAGCCGAGTCGGCGACCAGCTCAGCGTCCGCCGCGTGTTCGGCGAGCCCGTCGAACGAGACGGCATCCTGGTGATCCCGGTCGCCGTGGCCTTCGGGGGTGGCGGCGGCGGCGCCGGGCCGGAGGACCAGGGCGCCGGCGGTGGCTTCGGCGGCGTCGTCCGCGGCATCGGCGTCTACAGCATCGCCGGGGGCCGGGTGCGCTTCGTCCCCGCCGTCGACATGACCGCCCTGGCGGCGATCACCGTGCTGTTCGCCGGGACAGTGCTCCGCGCGACTCGGCGAGCCCGCACGCGGGGCATCGGTCAGGCCAGCTCGAGGCGGTAACGGTCGCCGTCGCGGGCGAAGCCGAGCCGCTCGTAGTACGGCGCGACCATCCCGGGCGCGGTGAGGACGCGGGTGAAGCCACGGTCACGGAAGAGCCCCGAGCGGCGGAAGACGAACTCGCCCGGGGCGAAGTCGCGGAAGCGGGGCGTCACGTAGTCGAGCTCCACCTGGGCCGTGCCGCCCCCGGCGTCCCGGACGACGATGACCCCCGCCGTCTCGTCGCCGTGCTGCACGAGGTAGGTCGAGCGACCCTCGCCCGCCGCACCGGCGAACTCGGGGAAGTACCGCGCGATGTCGGACCGGTAGACCCCGAGGAAGTGCTGGAGGTAGGAGTCGTCCTCCCGGACGGGGAGCACGGCGAAGGCCCGCTCGTCGCCGCGCTCGCGCAGCATCCGCGCGATGAAGTACAGGTTGATCCCCGCGAGGACGATGTTCATCGCGACCATCGGCCAGACCTCGAGGATGGCGTTGAAGCCGGTGAGGATGACGCAGGCGATGGTGTTGAGCACCCGCAGCCGCAGGATGCGCGCCTGGAGCAGGCTGAAGACGAGCAGCGCGGAGCCGAACCATCCGATGGCGTCGACCCACGTCATGCGGGTCACTGTAGGGCTCCGACGGGAGCCACCACCACGCCGGCCGTTTCGGCCTACCTGCCGGTACGCGGTTGGATGGGCCCATGGCCGCCGCACCCTCCATCGCGAACAGCGTCACCGTCCGTCTCGTCCTCCCGGCCCGCCCCACGGCGGTCAGCGAGATGACGAGCCTCATCGAGGAGGCGGGAGGGGTCGTCACCGGCCTGGACGTCACCGGGTCCGGACACGCCCGGATGCGGGTCGACCTCACGATGCTCACCCGCGACCCCGACCACGCCGACGCGATCGTCGAGACGATGCGGACCGTCGAGGGCGTCGAGATCGGCCGGGTCTCGGACCGCACCTTCCTCATGCACCTCGGGGGCAAGCTGACCGTCGAGTCGAAGGTGCCGATCCGCACCCGTGACGACCTGTCGCTCATCTACACCCCAGGCGTGGCGAGGGTCTGCGAGGCCATCGCCCGCAACCCCGAGGACGCGCGGCGGCTCACGATCAAGCGCAACACGGTCGCGGTCGTCACCGACGGCACCGCGGTGCTCGGCCTCGGTGACATCGGGCCCCTGGCGGCGCTGCCGGTGATGGAGGGCAAGGCCGCCCTGTTCAAGCGGTTCGCCGACATCGACGCCTTCCCGCTCTGCCTCGACACCACCGACGTCGAGGAGATCATCCGGACCGTCAAGGCCATCGCGCCGGGCTTCGCAGGCATCAACCTCGAGGACATCTCGGCCCCCCGCTGCTTCGAGATCGAGGCGCGGCTGCGCGAGGAGCTCGACATCCCGGTCTTCCACGACGACCAGCACGGCACCGCGATCGTGGCACTCGCGGCGCTGCGCAACGCCCTGCGCGTCGTGGGCAAGCAGCTGGAGGACGTCCGCCTCGTCATGAGCGGAGCCGGGGCCGCCGGCACCGCCATCCTCAAGCTGCTGCTCCACGCCGGCGCGCGGCACGTCGTCGTCACCGACGTCGACGGCATCGTCCACCGGCAGCGTGCCGACGTGCGCTCCGGCGACCACCCGAACCACGCCTGGATCGCCGGGCACACCAATGCCGACGACGTCACCGGCACGCTCTCGGACGCGGTCCGCGGCGCCGACGTCTTCCTCGGGGTGTCCGCGCCGAACATCCTCACCGAGGCCGATGTGGCGTCGATGGCGCCGGACTCGGTGGTGTTCGCGATGGCGAACCCGACGCCGGAGATCGACCCCGACCTCGCGGCCCGGCACGCCGCCGTCGTGGCCACCGGGCGCTCGGACTTCGCCAACCAGATCAACAACGTGCTCGTCTTCCCGGGTGTCTTCCGAGGCCTCATCGACGCGGCGAGCAAGCACGTGACGATGGATGTGCTGCTCGCGGCCGCCGATGCGCTGTCCGCCGTCGTCACCGACGACGAGCTGAACGCGACCTACATCATTCCCAGCGTGTTCCACCCCGACGTCAGCACGGTCGTGGCCGACGCCGTCCGCAAGGCCGTCCTCGCCGCAACCAGCGAGGAGCCCCCCGTGCTTCCGGACCCGAACGCCCGGCCGCACCTGCCCGACTTCGGATGACCGCACCCGACCGAGGGGCACGTCGTCGGCGCCCGCTGCTGCTCGCGGGGCTCGGGGCGGCCCTCCTCGTGCAGGTCGTGGTGCTCTACGCGCCGCAGGGGACCGGCCAGCCGCCGTTCCCGCACGCCGACAAGGTGGTGCATCTCGTCGTCTTCTTCGTCCCGGCCCTCCTGGCGCTCGCCGCGCGACTGCCGGCCCGCGGGGTCGTCGCACTCCTGGCAACGCACGCCGTCGTCAGCGAGGTCGTGCAGGGCGTCGTGCTGACCGACCGGTCCGGGGACCCGCTGGATGCGCTGGCCGACCTCGCCGGGGTCGCGCTGGCCGCCCTGGTGTGGTGGCTCCGGCGGCGGTCCGGCCGGGGTCCCTTCCGCTGGTAGACTCGTCCTCCGCACCGAGGTGGCGGGCGCGTGGCAGCGCCCGGCCGATCGCAGATCGTGGTCGACCTCCCTCCCACCTCGCGGCGCCGGTGACACCCTCGGTCGAACCGGCCCCACGGACCACTGCTGGTCCAGAGACTCGTTGTGATCGCTGTTTCGCCACCGGCCGACGACGTGTCTGTCCGAACGCGAAGCCCCACGACGAGACACAGGTGAACATTCCCATGCCCAAGAAGGCATCCGGGCCGAAGGCCCGTTGGACCGCTGCCCAGAAGGCGGAGAAGGCGGCGTCCCGCAAGGGACCCAAGAAGCCCCACCGCGGCCAGGCCGCAGCCCCCCGGACGAGCGGGCCGGGCACCCGCCCCGCCGACGGCGAGGACCGCCCCAAGCGTCCCCGCGCCGAGCGCTCCCCCCGCTGGGACCGCGAGGACCCGCGTCGAGGCGGCAAGCCGTCGCGCGCCGAGCGCCGCGAGGGCATGCCCCGGACGCGCCCCGAGGACCGCATGGGCGACCGCGCCGACACCCCTCGCCGCGACGAGCGGCCCGCGGTCCGGCGTGACGACCGCCCGTCGGCCCGCCGCGACGACCGAGGCGACGACCGCCGCCGCGACGACCGAGGCCAGGACCGACGTCGCGACGACCGACCCGCACGGTGGGTCTCCACCGGTGGCGACGACCGTCACGTGCACCGCCCGCACGACGAGCGCCCCCGGCGTGAGCGGGGCGAGCGCCCCGTCCGCGACCGCAGCCCGCGGGTCGCCGACCCGGTCCGCCGCGACCGGCACGAGGGCCGCCACGCCGAGCGCCCCGCGTCCACCGACCGGCCGCGCTCCTTCGAGGAGGCCGAGGCCGAGCGCGCCGAGGCCGACACCTGGACCACGTACCGCTCCGCGACGGCCGGGGGGCCGCGTGAGGTGACCTCCGACAACGGCTTCGCCGCGCTCGGTCTGCCCGAGCGCCTCGTCGAGCGGCTGGCGCGCGACGGCATCGCCGACCCCTTCCCGATCCAGGCCGCGACGATCCCCGACGCCCTGGCGGGCCGCGACGTCCTCGGTCGCGGGCGGACCGGCTCCGGCAAGACGCTGGCGTTCGGGCTCCCGACCATCGCCCGGCTCGCCGACGGCGTGCGCCCGCAGCCGAAGCGGCCCCGGGCCCTGGTCCTGGTCCCCACCCGCGAGCTCGCGATGCAGGTGAGTGACGCCCTCGAGCCCTTCGTGCACGTCACCGGCATCACCCACCGGCTCGTCGCCGGCGGGCTCTCGTACGAGCCGCAGATCAAGAGCCTCCAGCGGGGCGTGCACCTGCTCGTCGCGACCCCCGGCCGGCTCGTCGACCTCATGGACCGCGGTGCTGTCGACCTCGGCGGCATCGAGGTGACGATCCTCGACGAGGCCGACCACATGGCCGACATGGGCTTCGTCCCCGAGGTCACCGCGATCCTCGACGCGGTGCCCGACGGCGGGCAGCGTCTGCTCTTCTCCGCGACCCTCGACCGAGGCGTCGACACCCTCGTCGACCGCTACCTCGTCGACCCCGTCACGCACTCGACGGACGAGGCCCAGGCCGCGGTCACGACGATGTCGCACCACGTCCTGCTCATCGACCCGCAGGACAAGAAGGCGCTGACCGCCGAGCTGGCGAACCGGGGTGGCCGCACGGTCGTCTTCGCGCGTACCCAGCTGGGCGCGGAGCGGATCGCCGGCGAGCTGCGGGAGCGCGGCGTCCTCGCGGCCGCTCTGCACGGCGGGCTGACCCAGAACGTCCGCAACCGCGTCCTCGGCGCGTTCCGGGACGGCAAGATGCCCGTGCTCGTGGCCACCGACGTCGCCGCCCGCGGCATCCACGTCGACGACATCGGCATGGTCATCCAGGTCGACCCGCCCAAGGACCACAAGGACTACCTGCATCGCGCGGGCCGGACCGCGCGCGCCGGCGAGCAGGGTGCCGTCGTCATGATCGCGCTGCCGCACCAGCGCAAGATGGTCACCCGCATCATCGAGGGCGCCGGCGCCGAGGCGCAGACGACCAGGGTCGCGCCGGGCGACGCGACGGTCGCCGCCATCGGCGGCCGGGCCCCCAGCGGCGTCCCGGTCCCCGACCAGATCTGGCGTCCGATCCTCGAGGGGCAGCCCCGCGGGCGTCGCGGTGGTCACCCCGGTGGGAACCGAGGCGGTCCGCGAGGTGGGCGTCCGCAGGGCGGGCGCGGAACCTCGCCGAGTGCCGCACGCGGCTCGGGACGCGGGGGCAGAATGGGTGCGTGAGCGCGCCCTTTCGCACCGGCAGGCTCCTCGTCGCGACACCGCAGATCGAGGACGGCGTCTTCCGGCGTAGCGTCGTGCTCGTCCTCCACCACGGGGAGGACGGCGCGCAGGGTCTCGTGCTGAACCGCCCGATCGAGGCCGAGATCCAGTCCGTCCTCCCCGGGTGGGAGGAGCACGCCAGCCGTCCCGCGACGATGTTCCAGGGCGGGCCGGTGCAGCTCGACTCCGCGCTCGGTCTCGTCGCCGTCCCCGGCGACGTGCAGGAGCCCACGGGCGTTCGCCGGCTCTTCGGCAGCGTCGCGCTCGTCGACCTCGACACCCCGCCGGTCCTCGTCGTGCCGGAGGTCGCCGGGCTGCGGATCTTCGCCGGCTACGCCGGGTGGTCCCCGGGCCAGCTCGAGGTCGAGATCGACACCGGCTCCTGGTTCGTCGTCGAGGCCGAGGGCGGCGACGTCTTCACCGAGCAGCCGGAGGCGCTGTGGCGGATGGTGCTGCGCCGTCAGCCCGAGCCGCTGCGCTGGGTCGCGTGGTTCCCGGCCGATCCCGCCCTCAACTGAGGCTGCGGCGTACCCTCGAGGCCATGAGCGAGACGATGCCGCAGGACCCGAACGCCCCCGGCGGGCCCGCGGCCCGGACGGGCCGGACGGACCGCAGACCCAGACGGCGGTCCTCGAGCGCACCGAGACCGTCCCCGAGGTCGCCGAACCGGGTGACCACGAGCGGTTCGCCCACTACGTCCGCAAGGAGAAGATCGTCGAGAGCGCCGTCACCGGCGAGCCGGTCACGGCGCTCTGCGGCAAGATCTGGATCCCCGGGCGCAACCCCGACCGTTTCCCGGTCTGCCCCACGTGCAAGGAGATCTACGAAGGCCTGCGCGCGCCCCAGGACGGCGGCGAGTAGGCGAGCAGCAGACCTTCCTTACGGGTTCTTTACGGCGACGGGAACCGGACCAGAACGATGCGGCCCTAGGTTGCCGGGAGGTCGCGCCAGACCGGCGCACCGACCCCCGTCGAAAGGTCGTCATGCGAACACGTCCCTTCTCTGCGCTCGCCGCGCTGGCCCTCGGAGCCGCCGGTCTCGTTCTCCCCGTCGGCTCCGCCGTGGCCCAGCCGATGGCGGGCGTCGACTCCGTCGTCGCTGCCGAGTGCCTCACCCACACCGACGAGGTCGGTGGCCGGCACGCCGACGGCAGGACCCGGCTCGACCCGCACGAGCTGACCGACGCCCAGGCCGCCGCGATGGAGCGGCGCTTCGAGCGGGACATGGCCGCCAAGGGCGTCGGCTCGTCCAAGAGCGGTGACAAGAAGCCCGGCTCCGGCGGGTCCTTCTCCGCGACGGTCATCCCGGTGCACTGGCACGTGATCACCGACGGCAGCAAGGGGAACCTCACGAGCTCGGAGCTCGCCTCGCAGCTCTCGGTCCTCAACAACGCCTACGCCGGTACGGGCTTCTCGTTCCAGACGGCCAGCACCGACTACACGAACAACGCCTCCTGGTACAACGGGCTCACCAACGGCAGCAGCGCCGAGCGGCAGATGAAGAACGCCCTGCACATCGGCGGCAAGGACGACCTCAACGTGTACACCGCGGACCTCGGCGGCGGCCTCCTCGGCTGGGCGACGTTCCCCAAGTCGCAGGTCGACCCGATGGACGGCGTCGTCATGCTCGACGAGAGCCTCCCCGGCGGCAGCGCCGCGCCCTACAACCAGGGCGACACCGCCACCCACGAGGTGGGCCACTGGCTCGGGCTCTACCACACGTTCCAGGGCGGCTGTAACGGCCAGGGCGACTACGTGAGCGACACCGCCCCCGAGGCCTCACCGGCCTACGGCTGCCCGACCGGGCGGGACACCTGCACCTCGCCGGGCGCCGACCCCATCAAGAACTTCATGGACTACACCGACGACGCGTGCATGAACATGTTCACGTCCGGTCAGACGACGCGGATGCAGTCGTTGTGGACGACGTACCGCGCCGGCTGACCCGCCACAGCCGCGCTAGCACACCCCGAGGGCCCCGACGAGTTTCGTCGGGGCTTTCGGCATGTCGGTGCGACGGCGCTTATCGTGGCGTCCGCCCATGAGTACCTCAGCCGCCGGTCATCTCCCTCCCGCCTATCCCGAGCGGGCTGCGTGGGGTACCGCGGCGAAGCTGCGGGCCTGGCAGGAGGACGCCCTGGCCGCCTACCTCGGCGGCGACGCCACCGACTTCCTCGCCGTCGCGACGCCGGGCGCGGGCAAGACGACGTACGCGCTGCGGATCGCCACCGAGCTGCTCGACCGCGGGGTCATCCGCGCGGTCACCGTCGTCGCCCCGACCGAGCACCTCAAGACCCAGTGGGCCGATGCCGCGGGCAAGGTCGGCATCCAGCTCAACCCGTCGTTCTCCAACTCGGCCGGGGTCCAGTCCAGCGAGTACGACGGCGTCGCCCTCACCTACGCACAGGTCGCGGCGAACCCCGCCCTCCACCGGCGGCGCACCGAGACGACCCCGACCCTGGTGATCCTCGACGAGATCCACCACGGGGGCGACGCCCGCTCGTGGGGCGACGGCATCCGGGAGGCGTTCACCGCGGCCGCCCGCCGCCTCTCGCTCACCGGGACCCCGTTCCGCTCCGACACCAACCCCATCCCGTTCGTCCGCTACGAGATGGACGAGTCGGGCATCCTGCGCTCGGCCTCCGACTACACCTACGGCTACGCCGCGGCCCTGCGCGACGGCGTCGTGCGCCCGGTGCTCTTCCTCGCGTACGGCGGCGCGATGCGGTGGCGGACCAAGGCCGGCGACGAGGTCGCCGCGCGCCTCGGGGAGCCGCTGACCAAGGACCAGACCGCGCACGCCTGGCGCACCGCACTGGACCCCAAGGGCGAGTGGATCCCCTCGGTGCTCGCGGCCGCCGACCGGCGCCTCTCGGAGGTCCGGCGGCACGTCCCGGACGCCGGTGGCCTCGTCATCGCCTCGAACCAGACCGCAGCCCGTGCCTACGCGCGCATCCTGGAGGCCGTCACCGGGCAGGCCGCGACGGTCGTGCTGTCCGACGACGCCGGCGCCAGCGCCCGCATCGAGCAGTTCGCCGGCGACGAGTCCCGATGGATGGTCGCCGTCCGGATGGTGTCCGAGGGCGTCGACGTCCCCCGGCTGGCCGTCGGGGTGTACGCGACGTCGACGTCGACCCCGCTGTTCTTCGCCCAGGCCGTCGGCCGGTTCGTCCGGGCCCGCCGCCGCGGCGAGACCGCCTCGGTGTTCCTGCCCTCGGTCCCGGTGATCCTCCAGCTCGCCGCGACGATGGAGGAGGAGCGCGACCACGCCCTCGACCGCCGTCGCGACGACGAGTCCGAGGCGTCCATCTGGGCCGAGGAGGAGGGGATGCTCGCGGCCGCCAACCGCACCGAGCGCACCCTCGGGCTCGAGGACGAGACCCGGTTCGAGGCGCTGGAGTCCGACGCGCACTTCGACCACGTGCTCTTCGACGCCAAGCAGTTCGGGCTGCACGCCGAGGTGGGGTCCGCCGAGGAGCAGGACTACCTCGGGCTGCCCGGGCTCCTCGAGCCCGACCAGGTCGCGGTGCTCCTGCACGAGCGGCAGACCAAGCAGGCGAAGAGCGGGCGGCCGGCCGCACACCCGACGGGGCCGAGCCCGGTCGCGGCCCACCGGGCGCTCGCCGCGCAGCGCAAGGAGCTGAACAAGCTCGTCGCGGCGTACTCGAGCAAGACCGCCGCCCCGCACGCGACCATCCACCTCGACCTGCGACGCGCCTGCGGCGGGCCGGAGCTCGCCTCCGCCACGGGGGAGCAGGTGCAGGAACGGATCTCGACGATCCGCCGCTGGTTCGTCGGCCGTCGCTGAGCGACGCCTGAGAGCGACGCCCGGCGGTCGCCGATCCGTCGCCCCGGGGTCCACCTGCCGGCGGTGTCAGCGCGGCTAGGGTCCCGACCCGTGACCGACACCACCGCCACCCCCAGTGCCTCCCGCCGACAGCTCCTCACGATGGCCACCGTCGGCGGGGTCGGGCTGTTCGCCGCCCCGTCCGCGCACGCGGGCACGCCCGCGGGCCGTGGCGGCCCGGGGAAGACGTTCCGGCTCACCGTGCTCGGCACGGCCGACCTGCACGGCAACGTCTACAACTGGAACTACTTCGCGAACCGCGCCTACAGCGACAGCCGGGGCAACGAGATCGGCGTCGCCAAGGCGGCCACGCTCGTCAAGGCCGTGCGGGAGGAGCGCGGCGCCGCGTCGTGCATCACCCTCGATGCCGGCGACACGATCCAGGGCACGCCGCTCGCGTACTACTACGCCAAGGTCGACCCGATCACCGGCGGCAGCGAGCACCCGATGGCCACGGCGATGAACGCCCTCGGCTACGACGCCGCCGCGCTCGGCAACCACGAGTACAACTACGGCCTCGACACCCTGCGCGCGTTCGAGGACCAGTGCGACTTCCCCCTGCTCTCGGCGAACTCCGTCGACTGGGACACCGGCGAGCCGGTGTTCCCCCCGTACGTCCTCAAGCGCGTCAAGATCCCGGGCGACCAGCCGATCACCGTCGGCATCCTCGGCCTCGTGACCCCGGGGGTCGCCATCTGGGATGCCGCGCACGTCGAGGGCCGGGTCCGGTTCCCCGGCATCGTCGAGCAGGCCCAGGTGATGGTCCCGCGGATGAAGGCCGCCGGCGCCGACGTCGTCGTCGTCTCCTGCCACTCCGGCTCCACGACATCCTCGAGCTACGGCGACGCGCTGCCGTACCCCGAGAACGCGAGCCGGCTGCTCGCCGAGCAGGTCCCCGGCATCGACGCGATCCTCGTCGGCCACGCCCACGTCGAGATCCCCGAGCTCAAGGTCGCGAACAGCACGACGGGCCAGGACGTGCTGCTCAGCGAGCCGCTCTACTGGGGCATGCGGGTCACGGTCATGGACCTCGACCTCGTCAAGGTGCGCGGACGCTGGTCGGTGGCGCGATCCGGGGCCACGACCCTGAACGCCAACACGGTGCCCGAGGACGCCGAGATCGCCGCGCTCGTGCGCCCGGCCCACGAGAAGGTCCTCACCTACGTCAACTCCGTCATCGGCACCTGCACCGAGGCGATGTCGGCGGCGACCTCGCGCTACGAGGACACGGCCGCGATGGACTTCGTCAACCTCGTCCAGGCGCAGGCGGTCAAGGACGCCCTGGTCGGCACCCAGCACGCGGGCCTGCCCGTCCTGTCGATCTCCGCTCCCTTCAACAAGGGCGCGGCGATCCCGCAGGGGGAGGTGACGGTGCGTGACGTCGCCGGGCTGTACATCTACGACAACACGCTCTTCGGCGTCACCCTGACCGGGGCGCAGGTCACGGACTACCTCGAGAAGTCGGCGACGTACTTCCAGCAGGTGTCCTCGCCCGGGCCGTTCACCCCCGACCGGGTGACCAACGCCGTCACCCCGACGGCTCCCGGCGGCACGCCCGACTACAACTACGACATCATGGGCGGCCTCGACGCACCGCTGACCTATGACATCGACATCGCGCAGGCCCCGGGGGGTCGGATCACCGGCCTCGCGTACGACGGGGTGCCGGTGGCCGACACCGACGAGTTCGTCATCGCGATCAACAACTACCGGCAGTCCGGTGGCGGCAGCTTCCCGCACGTCAAGGACGCGCCCGTCGTCTACAACCGTCAGGTCGAGATCCGGCAGCTGCTCATCGACTGGGTCACCGAGCGCGGCGAGATCGACCCGCCGACGTTCTTCTCGGTCGACTGGCGGCTCACCGCGGACGGCGAGCCGGTCGTCATCCAGGCCTGACCCGGCCCGCTCACGCGCCCTCGGTGCCGGCGGCCGCCGCGGCCTCCACGAGGGGCCCGGTGCGGTGCTCGAGGTGGGTGACGAGGCAGATCGCGGTGTTCGCGCGCAGGACGTGGACGTCGTCGATGATCTCGTCGATGACGCGACCGAGGTCGGCGTTGTCGCGGGCGGCGACCCGGACGACGAGGTCGCCGACGCCGGTGATCGAGTGGATCTCCAGGACCTCCGGGATCGCCGACAGGTGCGCGACGACGGGCCCGTGGCCCTGGCGCTGGCGGATCTCGAGCGTACAGAACGCGGTGACGGGGTAGCCGACGGCCGCGGGGTCGACGTGCGGGGCGAAGGACCGGATCACGCCGCGCTCCTGGAGCCGGTCGAGCCGGGCCTGGACCGTCCCGCGAGCCACGCCGAGGGTGCGCGAGGCGCCGAGCACCCCGACGTGCGGGTCGTCGGTGAACAGCGCGATGATCCGGGCGTCGAGGGCGTCCACCCCGTAGTTCTTGGCCATGGTCACATTGTCCGGGTCAGCCCCGCTCTGAGGCAACACCATGCGCACGCTGACCACCGTGTCGTGGTGTGGTTGCACATCTGTACTCGCTCCCGGACAGTGGCGGGATGACTGACACGACGACGACGACCGGCGGCCACATCGACCTCACCGAGCAGGAGCGTCAGGCCGGCCTCGACCTCGAGCAGCTCAAGCAGCTCGTGGGCCTGGTCGACTACGACGAGAAGCAGGACCCGTTCCCCGTCACCGGCTGGGACGCGATCGTCTTCGTCGTCGGCAACGCCACCCAGACCGCGCACTACTACCAGAGCGTCTGGGGCATGGAGCTCGTCGCCTACGCCGGTCCCGAGAACGGCAGCCGGGACCACAAGGCCTTCGTCCTGAAGTCCGGCTCGATCCGGTTCGTCGTCAAGGGCGCGGTCAGCCCCGCCAGCCCGCTCATCGAGCACCACGCGAAGCACGGCGACGGCGTCGTCGACATCTCGCTCGAGGTCCCGGACGTCGACGTGTGCATCGAGCAGGCCCGGCGTGCCGGCGCCACGATCGTCCAGGAGCCGCAGGACCTCTCCGACGAGCACGGCGCGGTGCGCGTCGCGGCCATCGCGACCTACGGCGAGACCCGCCACACGCTGGTCCAGCGGGTCGTCGACGGGGTCACCTACGACGGGCCCTACCTGCCCGGCTACGAGCCCGCGTCCTCGACCTTCGTCAAGCGCGACGGCGCCCCCAAGCGCCTCTTCCAGGCCCTCGACCACATCGTCGGCAACGTCGAGCTCGGCAAGATGGACGAGTGGGTGGCCTTCTACAACCGGGTCATGGGCTTCGTGAACATGGCCGAGTTCATCGGTGACGACATCGCCACCGACTACTCGGCGCTGATGTCCAAGGTCGTCGCCAACGGCAACCACCGCGTGAAGTTCCCGCTCAACGAGCCGGCCATCGCGAAGAAGAAGAGCCAGATCGACGAGTACCTCGACTTCTACCAGGGCCCCGGCGCCCAGCACCTCGCGCTCGCGACGAACGACATCCTGCGGACGGTCGACGAGCTGCGCAAGGAGGGCGTCGAGTTCCTCGACACCCCCGACGCCTACTACGAGGACCCCGAGATGCGCGCCCGCATCGGCGAGGTCCGGGTGCCGATCGAGGAGCTCCAGAAGCGCAAGATCCTCGTCGACCGCGACGAGGACGGCTACCTCCTCCAGATCTTCACCCGCCCGCTCGGCGACCGCCCGACGGTGTTCTTCGAGATCATCGAGCGGCACGGCTCGCTCGGCTTCGGCAAGGGCAACTTCAAGGCGCTGTTCGAGTCCATCGAGCGCGAGCAGGACAAGCGCGGCAACCTCTGACGAGGCTCCGGGCGGCGCATGGGACGCTGTCCCCATGAGCACGCCCACGACGCCCGGCTGGTACGAGGATCCCGAGGACACCCTGCAGCTGCGGTACTTCGACGGTGTCGTGTGGACGCGGCACACGACGCCGCTGCTGTCCCCGACGGCCGGGACGTCGACGATCGGGCGGGCGCCGGACGTCCAGAGCGTCGAGCAGCGGGCCCGCAAGGCGGAGGCCACCCACACGCCCTCGTGGAGCGCGCCGCCCTCCTGGGGGGCTGCGCCGAAGGGCGCCCTGGCCGACGGCGCCGTCCTCGCCGAGTGGTGGCGCCGGCTGCTGGCCCGCGTCATCGACTGGTTCATCACCAGCCTCGTGGCGGGGCTGCTGGCCATCCCGTTCCTCGGGCCCCTCGTGACGGCGTTCGAGACGTACTTCGCGGACGCGCTGGCCGGGCGCACGCCGGACCAGGGCGCGTTCCAGGCGGCGCTGACGGAGGCCGTGCTGCCGCTCACCCTCGTCGGGCTCGCCGTCGGCCTCCTCTACGAGACCACCTTCCTCGTCTGGCGGGCCGCCACCCCGGGGAAGATGGTGCTCGGCACGATCGTCCGACCCACGGCGCAGGCCGGTGGAGTCTCCCTCGTCGTGGCCCTGCGCCGCCAGGCGATCACCGTGCTGTCGTCGCTGCTCGGGCTGCACGCCGTCCTCGGCGTCCTCGGGACGATGCTGTCGGTCGTCGACCCCGCGTGGCTGTTGTGGGACCCCAAGCGTCAGGCGCTGCACGACAAGGTCGCCGACACCGTCGTCGTCCGCAAGCGCTGACTACCGCGCGGGGCGGATCGTCCCGGTGCACTCGCCGAAGCCGATGACGGCGCCGTCGGGGCCGGGCGCGGTGGCCCGCAGGACGACCGTGTCGCCGTCCTCGAGGAACGTGCGCTCGCTGCCGTCGGCCAGGGTCACCGGGTCCTGCCCGCTCCAGCTCAGCTCGAGGAAGCTGCCGCGGGTGTCCGTGGCGGCGCCCGAGATGGTGCCCGACCCGAAGAGGTCGCCGGGGCGCACGGTCGCGCCGTTGACGGTCATGTGGGCGAGCATCTGGGCGGGGGACCAGTACATGTCCCGGAACTCCGGCCGGGAGACGACGGTGGCGTTCCAGTCGACCTCGACGTGGATGTCCAGGCCGTACGCCGTGCCCGGGCCCTCGCCCGAGCCGCGCAGGTAGGGGAGCGGCTCGGGGTCCTGGCCGGGCAGCGGCACCCGGGCGGCGCGCAGGGCGTCCATCGTGACGATCCACGGGCTGATGCTCGTCGCGAAGGACTTGCCGAGGAACGGCCCGAGCGGGACGTACTCCCAGGCCTGCAGGTCGCGGGCGGACCAGTCGTTGAGCAGGACGACGCCGAAGAGGTGCTCGTCGGCGTCGGCGAGGTCGACGGGGGTACCGAGGGTGGTGGCGCCGCCGACGACGAAGCCGAGCTCGGCCTCGATGTCGAGGCGGACGCTGGGGCCGAAGGTGGGGGTGGCCTCGGTCGGCGGCTTGCGCTGGCCGGTGGGGCGGACCACGTCGGTGCCGGACACGACGACCGTTCCGGAGCGGCCGTGGTACCCGATCGGCAGGTGCTTCCAGTTGGGGGTGAGCGGCTCGGAGTCGGGGCGGAAGATGCGCCCGACGTTGGTCGCGTGGTGCTCGCTGGCGTAGAAGTCGACATAGTCGGCGACGGCGAACGGCAGGTGCATCGTCACGTCGGCGACGGGGACGAGGTGCGGGCGGGTCCGCGCCTCGTGGACGTCGTCGGAGAGGACCTCGGTGAGCCAGGCCCGAGCCGTGCTCCAGGCGTCGCGACCCAGGGTGAGGAAGGCGTTGAGGGTGGGCTGCTCCCAGGCGGCGGTCAGGTCCGGGCCGTCGCCGACTCCGCGGGCGTCCCGGCCGATCCGGGCGACCTCGGCGACGTCGAGGACGTGGTCGCCGATCCGGACGCCGACCCGGCGGTCACCGTCGCCGACGGAGAAGACGCCGTAGGGGAGGTTGTGCAGGCCGAAGGGGTGGTCGGCGGGCAGGTCGAGCCAGGTCATGGCGGGTCCTTCCGGGTCAGCGGGGGAGCAGGCCGAGGGTGGCCAGCTCGGTGAGCGGGTCGGTGACGGTGCAGCAGCCGTAGGAGGTGAACGCGGCCCGGGCCCGTGCGGTGGTCGCGTCGGTCCATGCCGCCACGACGTCGGCGAGGGCCCGGGCGTCCCGCACGGCGAGGAGCCCGGCGACGGTGTCGTGACTGGCGCCGTCGAGCGCGGCCGAGGTGGCGACGAGGACGTTGAGGACGCCGTGGTTCTCCTCCGCGACCCCGCCGACCTCGTAGGTGCCGCGGACCGCGTGGTGGAGACCGCCGGTCAGCTTGAAGGGGACCGGGGCGCCGGTGGCCGCGCGCAGGAACACGGCGAGCTCGGACTCGTCGGGCCAGGGCCAGCTGGGGGTGGGGCCGGTGCGGAACTTCGCGACGACGGCGTCGCCCTCGGCGACGGAGGCGCGGACGTCGGCGACGGCGTCGTCCTGGGCGGAGCGCCCGCGGGGGACCTCGAGGGCCAGGGGCAGGTCACCCGGGAGGTCGAGTCGGCGCCACTGCGGGGTCCAGCCGAGCTCGGCGCCGGTGACCCGGACCCGGGGGTCGGCGGCCAGGAGGGCGATGCCGTCGCGCAGGACCCCGGGGTCGGTGCCGGGGCGGGCGATGATGCCCACGCCGAGGGGGTCCGGACGGCCCCAGGTCCCGCTGTCGAGCTGGGCGAGCAGGTCCGTGGCGGAGGCCGCCGGGACGAGCAGGGGGCCCACGCACGCGCTGTACGTCGCGTCGCGGTGCCGCGCATGGGCGGCGACGGCGTCGGGGAGTGGGTTGTTGGCGGGCGGGAAGACCGCCGCGTCGTCGACGAGAGCGCGCAGCAGGTCGGGCGTCGTCGGCATGGGGCCAAACGTATCGCGAGGCCTCCTGACCTTGGACCGCGTGGGGGGCAGCCCTGTTCCGCTCCGCCGACCGGGGCCGGTCGGCGGGCTACGGTCTCAGCATGAGCGGAGACGACGAGGGCCAGGTGTCCGAGGTGCAGCAGATGCCGGTGGAGGACGCCGACACCCCGATCAGCGACGACCAGGCCGTGGCGGGCCAGCCCGACGGCGAGTCGGGCGAGGTGCAGGAAGGACCCACCGGCCCGAACGCGCCGGTGCCGGGCGACGACTCGGACTGAGCGCCGACGAGGACCGAGCGCCGACGAGGACCGAGCGCCGACCGGGGCGCCTCGCGCGCGGCGCTGTGCGACGGCTTCGTGCCATCTCGGGGTGTCGGTGGTCCCGTCTAGGTTTGGTTCATGGAGGGGATGAGCGCTCAGATCGCCGACCGGGTGCCGGTCGGTGGTTCTGCTGCGTCGGGGGTTGCGGGGGTGCGGGAGTCGTTGTCGGGCATCGATGTCGGGTCGCTCTCGGATCGGGACCGGTTGGCGTTGGTGGCCGAGCTGGAGCGGTTGAAGGGGGCGGCGTCGGCGTGTCAGGCGCGGGCGGTGGAGGCGGTGCGGGAGTCGCGTGAGCAGGCGGCGCCGCGGGATGCGCGGCGGTCGGTGGGGTCCGAGGTGGCGCTGGCGCGGCGGGAGTCCCCGACGCTCGGTGACCGGTTCGTGGGGGTGTCGCCGGCGCGCTGGTGCGAGGAGCTGCCCGAGACGATGCGGTGCCTGACCGACGGGGTGGTGGGGGAGCGGCACGCCCTCGAGGTGGCCCGCGAGACGGCGACGTTGACGCGGGAGGACCGCGCGGAGGTGGACCGGCGGCTGGGTCCGCTGCTGGGGTCGCTGTCCCCGCGGGCGGTGGGTCGGGCGGCGCGGCGGGTGGCGGCCGAGCTGGACGCGGCGTCGGTGGTGGCCCGGTTGGAGGCGGCGGCGCGGTCGCGGCGGGTGTCGGTGCGGCCGGCGCCGGATGGGATGGCGTACCTGACGGTGCTGGGTCCGTTGCGGGACGTGGTCGGGGCGTACGCGGCGGTGCGGGCGAGGGCGTCGGCGGTGGTCGGCGGGCAGTGCCCCGACGAGGGCGCCGACGGGCGTGGGGTGGGGGCGGTGGCGGCCGACACGGCGCTGCGGCTGCTGGCGGGGCTGGCGGTCGGGGCAGGTGCAGCCGGTGGAGGTGCAGCTGGTGATGACCGACCGGGCGCTGCTGGGCACCGGCGACCAGGACCGCCCGGTGATGGAGCCGGCGCGGGTCCCGGGTCACGGGTCGGTGCCGGCGCCGGTGGCGCGGGCCTGGGTCCGCGAGGCGGGGGACGCGAGCGTGTGGCTGCGGCGGCTGTACACGGGCCCGGGTGGGCGGGACCTGGTGGCGATGGACTCGCGGCGGCGGCTGTTCACCGGGTTGTTGCGGCGGATGCTGGTGCTGCGTGACGACGTGTGTACCACGCCGTGGTGCGACGCCCCGATCGTGCACGCCGACCACACCCACCCCGCCCACGCCGGGGGCGGGACCGACTTCGGGAACGGGTCCGGGCTGTGCGCCCGCTGCAACGGCGTCAAGGAGGCCCCCGGCTGGCAGGTCGAGGTGCTCTCCGCCTCACCCCACGAGCTCGAGACCACCACCCCGACCGGGCACACCTACCGCTCCCACGCCCCACCCCTGCTCGGCTGGGGCACCGACCCACCCGGCTCCCCGCTCGAACGACACCTCGAGGCGATCCTCGACGCCGCCTGACCGCGACCCCGCCCCTACACCAGGGCGGACTGGATGACGCAGGTCAACGCGGCGAGCGGGGCGAGTCCAGCGAGCGACGGTTCCTAGCTCGCGGAGTCTCCGACGGCGTCATCGGCACCAAGGAGATCTCCGACCGCTACGTGATCGGCACGCGGCTGCGGCTGCGTGAAGTGCGGGAGACCGATGGAGCAGTGGTCCGGGAGTTGGGCCACCAGGTTCGCGTGGGTGAGGGGCCTGCGG
Source organism: uncultured Actinomycetota bacterium (assembly GCA_963815545.1). Lineage (GTDB taxonomy): Bacteria > Actinomycetota > Actinomycetes > Actinomycetales > Dermatophilaceae > Phycicoccus. The sequence continues at coordinate 299,936 of CAWFGY010000008.1, read as the reverse complement.
AGGTCGCCTGCACGAACTTCTCCGTGAATGCTGACAGTGGGCCGTCTCACGCCACCCGTGAGGAGGGATCGCCGTCCTCGGCGGTCTCTTGGCGGTGGTCGGAAGCCAGCCGGTCGGCGTCGCGCTCAGGAAGGAAGCCCGAGTCCTGGCGGCAGTCGTGGCAGACGGCGACGGCTTGGCGCCCAAGATGGACGACCTCGATCAGGTGAGGATGGCAGGCCTCGTCACCTCCGTGGTGGTGGTCGCGTCGATGCACTGCCTCCACAGTGCTGACGGCCACCGGATCATGGGACGGCGGGTGTGTCGAGTCGAACATCGGGCCAGCCTTTCGGGAGGTCAGGTCTCTGTCTCCAGACAACCGCCGTCCGACGCTCCGGATAATCGGGCGATGGGCCGGGGCGACCCGACAAACGGAGGAGCGTCAATCGGGTGATCGCCCAGCCCGGCTTCCGAGCCGTCCTCGACAGATTCGTCGAAGCGACGGCTCACGCGGGTACCGGCTCGCGGCGAAGTGGGGCAGGTCTCAACGTCCGCAGATCCGTCCGGATCTGCCGATGGTCGGATGGTTCACGCTCACTTCAATGGCTCTGTGCTCGAGCACCTCAGTCGATGAGGAAGTCGACCAGGAGATCCGTGATCGTCCCGTCCTTCGTGACGCCCCAGTAGACCCGGTAGACGCCGTCGCCGTATCCCGCCTGGACAACGACCGCGTCGTCCGGACCTCCGCCGATGCTGAAGAGGTCGCCGTCGGTGGTCTTCAGGTGGTCTTGGTAGAGCTCCACGATCCGCTCGTGGCGGCAGCGAGGCATCGTCGTGAAGTCCAGCACCACGACATTGCCCGCATCGACGATGACCTGGTTGTCGGAGCCGACCCGGTCAGCGGTGACCCACCTCGTGACCGGCTCGTCCGAGAACCGCACCCGTAAAGCGGCGTTGACACCGTCGGCGCGGTGGGAGACGAGGACCGGATACGTACCGGCGGGGACTCGCTGCGACAGCGGCGCGAGGTCGACGCCCACCCATCCGAAGTCGTGCACGGTCATGACTCCGGAGGTGGTGATCCGACCGACTCGCTCCACCCTGTAAGGCGACGCAAAGAGGACCGCAGGATCCGAGGGCGCCTGCTCGGGGTGCCCCTGAAGCAGCGTTTCTGGGCCGACGCCATCGAGCAGTGCTGCGTGAGCTCGTGGGTCCAGCACCGGCGCAGTGGGGGGATCCAGGGTCATGGTGGTCCGCTCGATGCGCCACTGTTCGTCGACCCTGCTCAGGAGGTAGGTGTAGAACCGCTCAGGAGTGTTGCTGACCTGGCTCCTCACCGTGGCGAGATCGCCGGAGACCGAGACGCTGCGGATCTGCTCCCGATCAGGATCATGGTTCGCGGGCCACCCGAGCCCTCCCTCGTCGAGAGCGAAGGCGCCCTCGTCGACCATGTGCCTCGACGCAAGTGTGGCTAGCTCGGCCTTCCACGCCTCGAACGTGCTCCCCGGCTTTCCCGCGCGCTCCCAAGCCCGGTAGTAGTCACTGATGAACGCCTCAACCTGTTTCTGCGCGGCACGTGAATGCGGAGTGGACGGTGCCGAGGTTGCTGGCACGGGACGACCGCCGCAATCGGCACCGACCGGCTCCTCCAAGCCGAGCTCCGTTCCCGGGGTTGCGCTGCAGGCCGCCATGGCCAGCACCACGGCGGCAACGCCGAGCCTCATCCACAGCCAGACCCCCACGCGGATGACCCTGCCACGACCACCTCTGGCGTGTCAGGAATACGGTCCAAAGCCATACGGCGCACGGACGTCCGCTCCTGCCGCGATCCGGCGGTTGACTCGCGGCGAAGAGATGCCGTTCTCACCTCGAGCCGGGGGTGTACGGCCCCCGGACCCAGGCCGTTCTCGCCGACCTCTTCATGCTCGGTGGATGCGTGGAGGTCGAGCAGTCGGCTGCGGTTCCTCGGCATGCGCCGCCGTAGACTCCGGCGGGTGAGCAACCCTCCGGCGTACCCCACGATGGAGGACGTCATCGGCGATACCCCACTGGTGCGTCTGCAGCGTCTGCCGGGGCCGGAGAACGAACGCCGCGGCAACGTGCTGCTCGCCAAGCTCGAGGGGAACAACCCGGCCGGATCGGTGAAGGACCGGCCGGCGATCAGCATGATCCGGGGCGCGGAGGCGCGAGGGGAGATCTCCCCCGGCGACACCCTGCTGGAAGCCACGTCGGGCAACACCGGGATCGGCTTGGCGATGGCGGCGGCGATCAGCGGCTACCCACTGGTCCTCGTGATGCCCGAGGACGCCTCCACCGAGCGGATCCAGACGATGAAGGCGTACGGAGCCGACCTGGTTCTCACCCCGGCAGGTGGCGGCATGGAAGAGGCCCGCGACGTCGTGACGCGGATGGAGCGGGAGGGCCGCGGCCGGGTCCTGGACCAGTTCGGCAACCCGGACAACCCCCGTGCCCACGAGGACGGGACGGGCCCGGAGCTGTGGCGCCAGACCGACGGACGGATCACGCACTTCGTGTCCGCGATGGGCACCACCGGCACGATCACCGGGGTCTCGCGGTTCCTGAAGTCGCGCAACCCGGGCATCCAGATCGTCGGGGCACAGCCGGCGGAGGGCTCCAAGATCCCCGGGATCCGCGCCTGGCCACCGGAGTACGTGCCGAAGATCTTCGACCCGTCGGCGGTGGACCGGACCGTGGAGGTCACCCAGACCGACGCCGAGGAGACGGCCCGCCGGCTGGCCCGCGAGGAGGGCATCTTCGGCGGTGTCTCCGCGGCCGGTGCCTGCTGGACCGCCCTGCAGGTGGCCCAGGAGGTCGAGGGGGCGACGATCGTCTTCGTGGTCTGCGATCGCGGCGACCGGTACCTCTCCAGCGGCGTGTTCCCCGCCTGAACGTTTCGGCTGACGCCCGGAGACATCCGGCCCCGAGCAGGCGTCATGACGTCCCTTCCGTCCGCGAACGTCAGGTCGACCTTGAGCATGGCCGGTGCGCCTCCCCTTGTTGGACGTCCAGATCGACCGGGTCATCGGTGCCCGACGGGGAGACAACCGCGCCCTGGACCGACAATCCAGTCCTCGTGGGCGGGTAGCCCCTTTCTGGGCGCTAGGACGCGCGACACCACTGTGGGGACGTGGCATCGTCGAGACAGGTTCGATCCGCGACCCCGACCTCCTGCACCCGTGAGGACCCGATGAGCCAGCCCTATGCCCGTGCAGCATCGACGACTCCGTTCGGGTTCGACCTGCACCACGTGCAGCTGGCGCTGCCGCCCGGCGCGGAGGACGCGTGCCGGGACTTCTACGTCGGTGTCCTCGGGCTGACCGAGGTCGAGAAGCCGGCCGTTCTGGCGGCGCGGGGCGGGCTGTGGGTACGCGCGGACGCGCTCGAGATCCACCTCGGCGTCGACGAAGGCTTCACGCCGCAGCGGAAAGCACACCCCGGCCTGCTCGTCACCGACATCGACGCACTGGCACAGCGCCTGCGCGACCATGACTGGCCGCTGACCTGGGACGACAACTTTCCGGGGATGCGTCGCTTCTACACCGAAGACAACAACGGCAACCGTCTGGAGTTCCTGCAGCGGGCGTGACCCAGCGTCGCGCGAAGGCAGGAGGTCCGTGGGTCACACCCGTCCGCGCACCGGGGTCCGGTCCACGTCGTCGCCGTCGTCGGGCATCGTCATCTCGGCGCGCACGCCGAGCAGCCGCACCTCGCGCCCCTCCTCGAGGTGGTCCGCGAGCAGAGCCTGCACCGCGGCCTGCACCGCCTCGGGCTCCGAGGTGGCGGCCGGCAGCTTCCGGCTGCGGTTGACGGTGAAGAACGGGGCGTACCGGATCTTCAGCCCGACCCGCTGCACCGGGCGACCCTCGCGGTGCACGTCCTCGAGCACCTGCGCGGTGAGCACCCGCACCGCGTCGGCGATCGCCTCCGTCGTCGTGAGGTTCTGCTGGTACGTCGTCTCGCGGCTGTGTCCGCGAGCGACCCACGGCGCGTCGTCGACCTCCGCGCCGCCCTCCCCGCGCCCGAGCGCGCCGTACCAGGCCCCCATCCGTGGCCCGAACTCGGCGACCAGGACCTCCGGTGCGGCCGCCGCCAACCCGTCGACGGTGCGGATGCCGTGCTTCTCCAAGCGCGCCGACACCCGGGACCCGACGCCCCACAGCGCGATCGTCGGCCGGTGCCCCATCACCTCGACCCAGTTCTCGGCGGTCAGCCGGTAGACGCCTCGTGGCTTGCCGAAGTCCGTGGCGATCTTCGCGCGGACCCGGTTGTCCCCGACGCCGAGCGAGCAGTGCAGCCGGGTCCGCTCGAGCACCGCCGCCTGGATGCGGCGGGCCAGCGACTCCGGGTCGTCGGTGTCGCCACCGACGAAGCCCTCGTCCCAGCCGAGCACCTCGACGACGAGCCCGAGATCGCGCACCGTCGCGAACACCTCCTCGGACGCCGCGAGGTAGTGGGGGCCGTCGACGGGGAGGAACACCGCGTCCGGCGCCTTGCGGGCCGCGACCCGCAGCGGCATGCCGGAATGGACACCGCGCTCGCGCGCCTCGTAGCTCGCCGTCGAGACGACGGCCCGCTCGCTGGGGTCGCCGCGCCCGCCGACGACGACCTCGCGCCCGGCGAGCTCGGGGTGGCGCAGCACCTCGACCGCCGCGATGAACTGGTCGAGGTCGAGGTGCAGGACGAAGGGGAAGGCGCGCGCCGCCATCGCCCCATCATCCCCCGTGGCCTCGCGCATCGCCCGGCGGTGGGCAGGTTGTCCGCCCGACGGGGGGCATGGGTGGACACACCTGGCCACACTGACCCGGGTCGACCGCGCAGGGATGCCAGTCGAACGTCCAGACTCTAAGGTGGGCTGGACCGAGCTCCGACCCCACAGCGAGGTGGACGACAACCGTGGCGCACTACCAGGCGATGGGCAGCATCCCCCCCAAGCGGCACACCCAGCACCGCCGGCCCGCCGGCCGCGGCAAGCAGGGTGAGCTGTACTACGAGGAGCTCATGGGGGAGGAGGGGTTCAGCTCGGACTCGAGCCTGCTGTACCACCGCAACATCCCCTCGACGATCGCCGGCGCCCGGGTCTGGACCCCCGGCGACCTGTCGACGACGCCCAACCACCCGCTGACGCCACGCCACCTCCGGCTGCACGACCTCTTCGCCCCCAAGGACGTCAAGAGCACCGACGTCGTCACCGGCCGCCGGCTCGTCCTCGGCAACGGTGACGTGCGCATCTCCTACGTCGTCGCCGGCGAGCCGAGCCCCTGGTACCGCAACGGCGTCGGCGACGAGTGCGTCTACGTCGAGCGCGGCCAGGCGCGGGTCGAGACCGTCTTCGGCGCCTTCGACGTCGCCGAGGGCGACTACCTGATCATCCCGCGGGCCACGACCCACCGCTGGCTCCCGAAGCGGTCCACGAAGGACCCGCTGCGCGCCTACTGCATCGAGGCCAACAGCCACATCGCCCCGCCCAAGCGCTACCTCAGCAAGTACGGCCAGCTGCTCGAACACGCCCCGTACTGTGAGCGCGACCTGCGCGGCCCGCAGGGCCCGCTGCTGGCCGAGGACGTCGGGGCGAAGGCCACCGACGGCGCCGAGGTCTACATCAAGCACCGTGGCAACGGTCCCGGGGGCATCGTCGGCACGGTCCACGAGGTGCCCTTCCACCCGCTCGACGTCGTCGGCTGGGACGGCTGCCTCTACCCGTACGCCTTCAACGTCCGCGACTACGAGCCGATCACGGGCCGGGTGCACCAGCCGCCGCCGGTGCACCAGGTCTTCGAGGGCTGGAACTTCGTCATCTGCAACTTCGTCCCGCGCAAGGTCGACTACCACCCGCTGTCGATCCCGGTGCCGTACTACCACTCGAACGTCGACAGCGACGAGATCATGTTCTACGTCGACGGCGACTACGAGGCGCGCAAGGGGTCGGGCATCGGCAAGGGCTCGATCTCGGTGCACCCCGGCGGCCACGCCCACGGCCCGCAGCCGGGAGCGTCCGAGGCGTCCATCGGCGTCGAGTACTTCGACGAGCTCGCGGTGATGGTCGACACCTTCCGTCCGCTCGAGCTCGGTGAGGGCGGGCTGGCCGTCGACGACGGCGTCTACGCGGACTCCTGGAACCGCGGTCGCGGCTGACCCCATCGGGCCTCCTATCCTGGGGCGGTGTCGCTCGCACCCGTGACCGAGGAGGTCGTGACCCCCGAGGGGGACGTGGCTCCGGACACCCCCTGGGTCACGATCGTGTGGAACGACCCCGTCAACCTCATGTCGTACGTGACGTTCGTCCTGCAGCAGCACTTCGGGTACTCCCGGGCGAAGGCCGAGAAGCTCATGATGCAGGTCCATACCGAGGGCCGCTCCGTCGTCAGCACCGGGCCGCGGGAGGCGATGGAGGCCGACACCGAGGCGCTCCACGGCTACGGCCTGTGGGCGACCTTCCAGAAGGACTCCTGATGGCCAAGGCCTTCCGACGCCAGGGCAAGGGCACGGACCGCCGCTACGTCGCGACGCTCGACGCCGACGAGCGCGAGATCGTCGCGACCCTCATGGAGCAGGTCGCCGACCTGCTCGAGGCGCCCGACGTCGCGGGGACCGGCGACGCACGGTTCGACGCGATCGTCGCCGGGATGACCTTCTCGGGTGACCCCGACGAGGTGACGAGCCGGGGCCGCACCGCCGGCGGGGCCCAGCGCGACCCGGCCCTGGACCGGCTCCTGCCGACGGCCAACCGGCAGGATGCCGAGGCGGCGGACGAGTTCCGGCACCTCACCGAGGGTGGCATCCGGCACCGCAAGGCGGCGGGTCTCGCCGCCTCGGTGGCCGCGGTGCGCGCCGCGAGCGGGGACGACGTCGAGCTCGACGCCGACCAGTCCCGGGTGTTCCTCACCGCGCTCACCGACGTGCGGCTGGTGCTCGGCGAACGGCTCGGCCTGCACACCGACGAGGACGTCGAGGCGGTCGAGGCCCGTGCCGACGAGCTGGGCCCGGACGACCCGCTCGTCCATGCCGTCGCGCTGTACGACTTCCTCACCTGGCTCCAGGAGACCCTCGCGACCGCACTCCTGAGGCGGTGACGACCGTGCGACGCCCCGGGACCGGGGTGGCCGTCGTGCTCGCCGTGCTCCTCGTACCCGTGCTGTTGTGGCCCGACGGCGAGGCCGTACGCCGCGTCGTCGTCGACGGCTACGTGCTCCTTCTCGAGCGTGGGATGCCGCAGCAGATCCGGCCGGAGCACTACGCGGCCCTGCTCAACGTGCTCGCCTTCGTCCCGCTGGGGTGGCTCGGCGTGGCCGCCCTGCGCGTCCGCGTCCTGACGGCCGTCCTCGTGCTCGCGGGTCTCAGCGGCGCCGTCGAGCTGGTCCAGCTGCTGCCGGTGATGGAGCGCCAGGCGAGCCTGTTGGACGTCGCCTGCAACACGGCCGGCGCGGCCGTCGGGGCGTTCGTCGCGTCACGCGTACGTCAGGACGCCGGCCGCGACGAGGTCGTCGACGAACCGCGTGACGTCGTCCGCGACGACCTCGGCTGACGTCTCCGCCGCGGCGGCGACCCGGGCGACGACCTCGGTGACCGTCCCGCCCGGGACCGCCGCTCGCCACACGAGCGCGCCCGGGCCGTGCAGGACCAGGGGTGGGCCGTCGGGGAGCGCGGCCGCGTAGACGACACCGTCGACCTCGACCCAGCCCGCGTCGGCACTGACCTCGACACCCTGCGCCGTCATCGGCGGACCGCTCGGCCCGCCACGGCCCGCACCCCGGCGCGCATCCGCCGGACGAACTCGGCGGCGACGTCGGTGCCGGTCGGCTCGTGGCCGAGCCGCTGCCGCAGGTAGTACCGGTTCACCCCGAGCGACCGGACGGCCACCGAGACCTTGGCCGCGGGGCCACGGGCGGCACGCCACCTGGCCCGCCACTCGCCGAGCCGGTCGTCCTCCCGGGCGAAGGCCTCCCACAGCGCCGCCTCCGGCGTTCCGGCGTGCCGGGCGAGCTCACCGGTGGCCGCCGCCAGGGCCACCGTCGCCCCGGTGCGGTCCGCCAGCGCGCGGAGGGCGTCGCGGTCGGCCTCGGTGCGCTCGGTCCAGTTGGGGCCGATGTCGGGATGCTCGCCCGTCGTGCGGGTCCGGGCCGCGTGCAGCAGCAGGACCAGGGACTGCCCCAGCGGGCTCGGCACCGCGCAGGCGACGTGGGCGAGCAGGCGGGCGCCACGCTCGCCCCACAGCACCTCGAAGGCCGCCGCAGGGTCGTGGTCCATCCCGGGGTAGAGGCGGTGGACGTCGACGAGCCCCCAGCTCGGGTGGTAGAGGTTCGCCGCGTGGTCGAAGGCCGACCCCGCCTCGAACGTCGTCTCGACCCGCCACCCGTGGGCGGCGAGGGCGGCCATGAGCCGGCCGACCCCGTCGGGGCGCACCAGGACGTCGGCGTCGGAACCCGAGGACTCGCGGCGACGCAGCCCGGGCTCGACGGCCGGACCCTTGATGTGGAGCACGTCGACGCCGCACGAGTCGGCGAGGCGCTGCACGGCGGCGTGCGCCAGCTCGACCCGCACCCGCAGGGGGACGGCCGGGCCCTCGGACACGAGCCCACTGTAGGTGGGCGCGCCGGCGCGCGGTGGCAGCATCGGGCCGGTCGTCAGTACGCGCCGCGCGCCCGGAGCACGGCCGAGGCGGTGCGCCACAGGATGGCGAGATCCTGCACGAGCGACCAGTTGTCGACGTAGTACAGGTCGAGGCGCACCGAGTCCTCCCAGGACAGGTCGGAGCGGCCCGACACCTGCCACAGCCCGGTCATGCCCGGGCGCACCGCGAGCCGGGTGCGCACGTCGTCGGTGTACCGCTCGACCTCGCCCGGCAGCGGGGGGCGTGGCCCGACGAGGCTCATCTCGCCGCGCAGGACGTTGAGGAACTGCGGGGTCTCGTCGATCGAGAAGCGCCGGATCACCCGGCCGGGGGGAGTGACCCGCGGGTCGGCGGCGTCCTTGAACAGCACGTGCTCCTCGCCGTGCATGTTGCGAGGGGCGCGGTGGCCCGTCGGGGCGTCGGCGTCGATGACCATCGAGCGGAACTTCAGGCAGTCGAAGAGCTCGCCGCCCCGCCCGACCCGTCGTTGCCGGAAGATGACGGGACCTCCGTCGTGGCGCCGGACCGCGAGGGCCGTGGCGAGGAGCAACGGGCTCGCGAGGACGAGGCCCAGGCCCGCCCCGACGATGTCGAAGGCCCGCTTGGACACCCGGCTCGCTCGATGCGCCCGGGGACCCTCGAGCTCCATGAGGTGGAGCCCGGCCGCGGGGCGCACCCGCACCCGGTCGGTGGCGACCTCGGTGAGGCTCGGGACGAGCATGATCTGGACGTCGGTGTCGTCGAGGTCCCAGACGGTCCGGCGCATCTGCTGGGCGGAGGTGACGGCGCCCCCGGCGAACAGGACGATGTCACAGCCCACCTCGGCGGCGACCGCCGCGGTGCGGGCCGTCGACCCGAGCACGGGGATGCCGCCCGGTGTGCCGGTGTCGGACTCGCCCGCGGGCAGCAACGCGCCGACGACCCGGAACCCGAGCCATGGCTCGCGACGCAGCACGTCGGCCACCTCGTCCACCTGGCCCGCCGACCCGGCGACGACGACGCGGTGGGTGAGGTGCCCGCGCCGGCGCAGCGCATGGATGGCCCGGCGCAGCAGGTAGCGGCCGAGGAGCAGCGTGGGGACGCCGAAGAGGAGGAGGAGGAAGAAGAACCCCCGGGACAGCGGGACCTTGCCGAGGAAGCTCACGACGCCGATGGCGCCTCCGGTGACCAGCGACGCCCGGACGATGACCTTGTACTCCTGGGTGCCGGCGCCGAGCAGGTGCGGGGCGTAGCCGCCGTGCAGGGCGAGAATGGCGACCCAGCCGACGACGATCGGCGCTCCCGCCATGGCGACGAGCTCGGGGACGTCGCCGACGTCGACGAACACCGGGAGCCGGGCGCGGCCGAGCCCCGCGGCCAGCGTGACGAGCACGGCGAGGACGAGGTCGACGAGGACGGCAGCGGCCGCGGGCGCGCGGCGGTTCCAGCGGGTGGAACGGGCGGCGAGCCGGGGCGCGAGGAGCTCGTTGACGGTCATCGGCGGCCTGGGGTCGGGAGTGTCGGGACGGCCAGTATCGCCGGGTCCGCCGAGCCGCGGGACGGAGCCGGGCTCGTCCCGGCCGTTCGGACGAGGTCGGCGGTCCGGGCCGTGGTCAGCCACGGGGCGCGGCCTCCAGTGCGTCGACCTCGGCCCGCAGGCGGTCCCGGAAGCCGGTCTCGGCGAACCCGGCGGCGTGTGAGCGCAGCGTCTCCGGGTCGAAGCCGTGGGAGAGGGCCTCCAGCGCCGCCGCCCGCAGGAGTGCCGGGTCGGGGCGCGCGACGTACCGGCCCGTGACGCCGTCGCGGACGGTGTCGAGGTACCCGCCGGCGCCGAGGGTGAGGCTCGGGACCCCGAAGGCGGCGGCCTCCAGGGGCGAGAGGCCGTAGTCCTCGATGCTGGGCGCGACGAGGAGCCGGGCGTGCGCGTAGGTCCAGCGCACCTGCGCGTCGCTGATGCCCGAGACGAGGCGGACGTTGAGCGGCATCCGGGACAGGAGGGTCTCGCGGCCGGGCCCGTCGCCGACGACGACGAGCCGCAGGTCGGTGCCCCGGACGGCCTCGACGACCGCGTCGACGTTCTTGTACGGCAGGAGACGCGACACCACGAGCAGCCAGCCCTGCTCGGCCCAGTCGGCGAGCGCGGGGACCGGCTCCCGGGCGGCAGCGGGGTCCATGGAGTGCGGGGCCGGGACGACCTCGGCGTCGATCCCGTACGTGTCGCGGATCCGGTCCTGGACGACGCGCGAGATGGCGAGGTACCGGTCGTTGCGGCGGGCGGCCGCGGCGTCCCAGCGGCGCAGCCCGGGGCGCATCGCGAGCAGCGCGAGGCCCTTGGCCGAGCGGGTCGGGGGGCCACCGAGATAGGTGGTCGTCTGGTAGAGCCAGCGGGCCGGGCTGTAGCAGTAGACGACCGACCGGCCGGTGTGCCGGAAGCCGTGCGCCCACCCGCTGGAGGAGACGAGGGTGACGTCGGCGTCGACGGTCATCGCGCTCGCGGCCCGGGCGAAGAACGGCAGGCCCGCCCGGTGGTCGCGCCGCACCGGGCCGACCCGGTTCAGCGGCGAGGTGACGATGTCGTGGTCGGCGAACTCGGGGTACGTCGCGCCCGGCTCGTACAGCGTCGTGTGGATGCGCGCCTCCGGGAAGGCCCGGGCCATCGCGAGGACCACGCGTTCGGCGCCGCCCCGTTGGGTGAGGTAGTCGTGGGCGATGGCCACCGGCGGCCGCGCGCTCATGTCGTGACCTGCTCGGCGTCGACCATCGCGGCCACGAGCTCGGGGAACGTCGTCGTCGGGGCCCAGCCGAGGGCCCGTCGCGCCCGGGACGCGTCCCCGACGAGGAGGCTGGGGTCCGCCGGACGCAGGAACGCCGGGTCGACCGCCACGAGCGGCTCCCAGTCAGCGATGCCGACGCGGGCGAACGCGGCCGCGACGAAGTCCCGGACGGTGTGGGCCTCGCCGGTCGCCACGACGTAGTCGTCGGGCACGTCGTGGCGCAGCGCGCGGACCATCGCGTCGACGTAGTCGGGCGCCCAGCCCCAGTCACGACGGGCGTCGAGGTTGCCCAGGACGAGGCGGTCGGCGCGACCGGCGGCGATCGCGGCGACCGTGCTCGTGATCTTGCGCGTCACGAAGGTCGCGGGGCGACGGGGGGACTCGTGGTTGTACAGCACCAGCGACGTGGCGAACTGGCCGCGGGTCCGCGCGATGCCGACGGCATGGTGGGCCAGGGCCTTGGCCGCGCCGTAGGGGCTGACCGGGCGGATCGGGGTGGACTCGTCCTGGGGTGAGTGGGTGGGCTCGCCGAAGATCTCGGCGCTCGCGGCCTGGAGGACGCGGACCTCGCGCCCGGTGCGTTCCTGCACCCGGCGGGCGGCCTCGAGCAGCACGACCGCGGCCGTGCCGCTGACCCGCGTCGTGAGCACGGGCTCGGCCCAGGACTGCGCGACCGAGCTGACGCCGCCGAGGTTGTACAGCTCGTCCGGCGCCACCCGCTCGACGAGCGCGGCGAGGTGGGCGTCGTCCGCGCCGAGGTCGAGCTCATGGACGACGAGACCGGCGGGCGGCGACCCGCCGAGGTCCTCGCCGCGGACGAGCCCGTGCACCTCGTGCCCCTCGCCGAGAAGCCGCTCGACGAGGTAGCCACCGTCCTGGCCGGTGGCCCCCGTGACGAGCGTGACGCTCACTGCCTCGCGCGCAGCAGCGCGAGGTCGTTCTCGACCATCATCCCCACGAGCTCCTCGAAGTGGACGGTGGGCTGCCAGCCGAGGCGCTCGCGGGCCTTGGAGGCGTCGCCGACGAGGGTGTCGACATCGGCGGGCCGCATGTAGCGGGGGTCCTGGCGGACGATCCCGGACCAGTCGGTGACGCCGATGTGACCGAAGGCGACGTCGAGCAGGTCGCGGATCGAGTGCGTGCGCCCCGTCGCGAGGACGTAGTCGCCGCCCTCGGGCTGCTGGAGCATCCGCCACATGCCCTCGACGTAGTCGCCGGCGAACCCCCAGTCGCGCTGGGCGTCGAGGTTGCCCATGAGCAGGGTGTCCTGGAGCCCCAGGGCGATCCGCGCGACCGCCATCGACACCTTGCGGGTGACGAACTCGGGGCCGCGGCGGGGCGACTCGTGGTTGAAGAGGATGCCGGAGCTCGCGTGCATCCCGTAGGACTCGCGGTAGTTGATGGTCAGGTAGTGGCCGAAGACCTTCGCGACGCCGTACGGCGAGCGCGGCCACAGCAGGGTGGTCTCGCGCTGCGGCACCTCCTGGACCTTGCCGAACATCTCCGAGCTCGAGGCCTGGTAGTACCGCACGCCGTGGTCGGGCCCGCCGTGCAGCCGGACCGCCTCGAGCACGTTGAGGACGCCGGTCCCGGTGACGTCGGTGGTGACCCGCGCGTTCTCCCAGGAGTACGCGACGAACGAGACCGCCCCGAGGTTGTACACCTCGTCGGGGTCGCTGGCCGCCATCGCCCGGAGGAGCGAGGACAGGTCGGTGAGGTCGCCGGTGTGCAGCGTGACGTCGGGGACCGTGCTGCGGACGAGGTCCCGCTTGGGGTTGTTCTGGCCGCGGATGACGCCGTGGACCTCGTACCCCTTCGACAGCAGCAGCTCCGCGAGGTACAGGCCGTCCTGGCCGGTGATGCCGGTGATGAGTGCGCGGGGCATGCGAGCGTGGCCTTCGGTCAGGGGTGCGGGTCGGCCGCCATCCTCGCAGACCACGCCGCCGGCTACCGGGGGTCCGAGGCGGTGTCGGGCGGGATGATCCCGAGCCGGGCGAGCAGCGCGGCGGTGCGGACCCGGCCCGCGGCGGGGGAGAAGTGGTCGGTCCAGCGCCGGTGCGCCGCGTCGACAGCGGCCGCTCGGGCCGGCGCGGGCGCCTCGACACAGGCGCGGAGGGCGTCGGCGAGGGCCGCGGCGTCCCCGGCCGCGCACACCCACGGGTGCTCGGGGCCGACGACCTCCGGCAGGGCGCCCGCGTCGGACACGACGAGCGGGATCCCCGCGCTCATCGCCTCCGCGGCGACGAGCCCGAACGGCTCGGGCCAGGTGGAGGGGAACGCGGCGACGTCGGCGGCGTCGAGGAACTCCTCGCGGCTGCACCAGCCGAGCCGGTCGGTGACGGCCGCGACCGGCTCGAGGGCGGCAGTGACCGCGCCGACCTGCTCCGGCGGCACGAAGCGGGAGTCCCCGGCGAGCACGAGCCGCCACCGGCCGGGCTCGGCCGCGTCGAGGTCGGCGATGGCCCGGGCGAGCACGTCGAGCCCCTTGTCGCGCGAGTGCCGCCCGATGAAGCCGACCCGCACCGGGTCGCGGGGCTCCCGCAGGGGCTGCTGCGGCTGCTGCTCGGTCCAGTTCCACAGCACCTCGGCGCCGGGGACGAGCGCGGCCATCGCGTGGCTCGGGACGAGGACGACCTCGGCCCGGCGGCGCGCGATCGCCGCGACGGGGCGGTGCCGGGCGGCCGGAGCCTGGTGCAGGTGCACGATGCGCCGCCGCCGGCCGGTGGTGGCCAGGGCCGGCACGAGGCCGTGGCACCAGATCCAGTCGGGCCGGTTCGCCGCCCAACCGCGCAGCCGGGCGAGGTACGCCTGCCGCTCGGTGGGAAGCCGGTGCACGGGGAACCCGAGCGCCTCACCCTCGTCGAGGACGCCGCCGTCGGTGCCGGGCCCGACGATGGTCGCCTCGACACCGAGGTCCCGCAGGACCCGGGCGGTCGCGAGGAGCATGACCTCCCCGCCACCGATCTCGGCGTTGTTCGCGGCGAGGACGACCCCGGTCACGGCCGCCGCCCCGTCACCGCGTCGTACACCGCGGCGATGTCGGCGCACATCGCCGCCCGGGTGGGCCACCCGGCAGGCAGTGCCGGCCGAGTGGACGGCTCGAGCCCCTGCCGGGCGACGGCGTCCGCGACGGCGGCCGGCTCGTCATGCGGCACGAGGGCTGCGGAGGGCAGGATCTCGGGATTGCCACCCACCGGTGTGGCGACGACGCCCACCCCGTGGACGAGGGCGTCGAGGAGGGAGTACGAGCAGTTCTCCCACACCGACAGCTGGACGAGGACGTCGGCGCGTGCGAGCAGGTCCCCGGGGTCGACGTGCCCGGGGAGGTCGGTGGCGTCGGCGAGGCCGAGCTCGTTGACGAGGCGGCGCACGGACGGCTCCTCGCGCCCGGTCCCGGCGAGGGTCAGTCGGGCGTCGGAGTGGGTGGCGGCCAAGGAGGCGAACGCCCGGACGAGCGCGTCGAGGCGCTTCTCGGGGGCGAACCGGGCGATCGAGCACACGTGCAGGCCGGGGCCTCGCGGTTCGTCCCGGGGGAGCGGGTCGACCCCGTTGCGGACGACGTGGACCGTGGTCGAGCGGCCCGGGTGCCACCGGGCCCGGACGCTGCGCGCCGTGGCGTCTGACACCGCGATGACGGCGTCGGCCCGCCGGAGCCGCACCGTGTGCAGCGCCGCCTTGACGCGGGACCGCCACGCGGTGCCGTGGTAGACGAGGTCGTCGTCGGCGATGCCGTGCTCGGTGCTCACGAGGGCCGTGCCCGAGCCCACTGTCGCGGCAGCCGTCACGACGTCGGCCCAGGACAGGTGAGAGTGGACGACCGCTGGTCGCAGGGCCCGGACGGCTGAGCGCGTCGCGGTCAGGGCCGAGCGCACCCCGTGCTCCGGGCCGACGGGTCCGGTGGTCACCTCCGCTCCCGCGGCGCGCAGCCGGTCAGCGAGCGGACCGGGCGGACACAGGACGGCCACCCGGTACCCGGGGACGCCCACCTCGGTGACGTCCAGGACATGGCGCGCGACCCCCCCGAGGTCGGAGACCGGGAGGACCCAGAGGGCCAGCGGCACCGTCAGAACCACTGCTCCAGCCGTTCGAGCGCGACCCAGAAGCCCTCGCCGTGGTTGACGTGGCCCTGCCAGATCTCCGGGATGAACGGGACCCCGGGGGCCTGCGCGTCGAGCTGCTCGGCGAGCACGGGCCAGTCGATCTCGCCGTCCCCGACCTGCGGGCCCTCGCCGTCGACCCCGACGGCGTCGACGAGGTGCAGGTGGATCGTGTGCGGCGCGAGGAGGTCGACCGCGTCCCGGAACGAGCGCCCGAGGAAGTTCGTCGCGAGCTTGGTGTGCGAGGTGTCCAGCGTCAGCGGGATGCCGGTGGAGCGGGCGAACTCCGCGGTGTCGTCGGGGTCGAGGAAGAGGTTGTGGAAGTGCTGGCCTCCGATGAGCCACGGGTACGGGGGGAGGGTCTGGGCCGTCAGCCGAACCCCGGCACTGTCCACCTGGGCCACGGCGGCCGCGACCCGCTCGTACCGGATCGAACGCTCCGCAGGGTCGAGGTGCCGGTCGGAGGTGAAGCCGCCCATCGTCGCGACGACCACGGGGTCGTCGGTGAGCGTGAACCACTGCGCGAGCCGGCGGGTCACGTCGATCGTGCGCTGCAGCTCGTGGATCGACCGCTTCCAGGTGTCCTCGTCGAGTGAGGCGAGGTCGACGATGAAGTCCCGGGAGAACAGGTCGGGCAGGTGCGTCGTGAACGCCATGCCGAGGACGCCCGCCCGGTCGGTGCAGTGGTCGGGAAGGTCCCGGAAGAACGCCTCCGGCTCGAGCTCGAGGTCCTTGTACGAGAGGTGGAACTCGAGGAAGTCAGGGCGGGTGTCCGTCACGAGCTGCCGCCAGTCGTGGTAGCGGACCGGGACGCCCCACGGCCTGCGGAACGTGTAGTCGCGCGCCGACGGCACCGAGTCGGCGAGGTCGGAGGCGTAGAAGAACTCGCCGGCCGCCAACGACCGGTTGGCGGTCCGGCCGACGAGACGGTCCATCGCGTTGGGCTGGAGGCCGCGGCCGGGGCTCTTGACGTCGACGGCGGGGCGGTCGATGACCTCGCCGGGCGCGATGTCCCGGGCGGCGACGAGGCTCTTGGCGAGGTTGACCCGGTTCATCATCTCGCCGGTCGACACCTGACGCGGTGCGGCGCTCCCCAGGGCCTCCTCGACCTCGCGGATCCGCACGACCATCTCGCGCAGCTCGTCGGGCAGGAGCGAGACGGTGTGGTCGTTGCCCTCCATGGACCGGTCGACGGTGACGTGCTTCTCGATGATCGTCGCGCCCAGGGCGACGGCCGCCAGCGGGACGTGGAACCCGCGTTCGTGCCCGGAGTAGCCCACCGGGCAGTCGCCGAGCTCGGCGAGCCGGGCGAGGTAGCGCAGGTGGACGTCCTTGTAGGGCGCCGGGTACGTCGACTGGCAGTGCAGCAGGGCGAACGGCGTGCCCGTGCCGCGCAGGAGCGCGACGCTCTCGCGGATCTCGGCCTCGGTCGACATCCCGGTCGAGACGACGAGCGGGGTGGCCGACGCGGCGGCATGGCGCAGCATCGTGTGGTTCGTGAGGTCGGCCGAGGCGATCTTGAGCGCGGGGATGCCGTACTCGACGAGGGCGTCGACGCTCGGGGCGTCCCAGGGGGTGCACATGACGTCGACCCCGACGTCGCGGGCGTGGTCGAACACCTCGAAGAGGGACTCGGCAGGGAGGTTGACCCGCGAGAGCAGGTCCAGGGTGTACTGCGGCCCGAGGTCCTCCCCGGCACTGCTGCCCGCCGTGCCGCGGTACAGGGCCGCCATGTCGCGGAGCTGGAACTTCACCGCGTCGGCGCCGGCCTCGGCCGACAGCTCGACGAGGCGCTTCGCGAGCTCGACGGACCCGTTGTGGTTGTTGCCGATCTCGGCGATGACGAAGACCGCCTGGTCCTTGCCGACCTCGTGACGGCCGACCCGGAAGGCGTCGCTGCGGTTGACGGCGACGGCGACGAGGTGCCCGTGCTCGTCGAGGATCGGGATGTGGTCGACGGCCTCGGTGAACAGGGGCCGGATCTCGGACGGGGTGGCGGTCTCGGGCACGCTGACGGGGGTGGTGTTCGCCACGTCCGAGCACGGACGCGAGAGGTCGACGGCGTCCTGGCCGGCCATCCAGCGGCGGACGTCGCCGTCGGAGATCGCCCCGACGAGGTGGCCGTGCTCGGTGACGCAGAAGACGATGCGGGCCTTGTTCGCCGTGATCTTCTCGAGCGCCCGCAGGACCGGGTCCTCGCGGTAGACGACGAACGGGGTGACGGTGCGCTCGATGATCATGACGTCGCTCCGGTGGCCCTCGCGAGCGAGCGCAGGGTCTGCTCGGCGACGGCGAGGTCCAGCTCGGTGTCGACGTCGACACCTTCGAGCTCGTCCATGACGAAGAGGCCGACCCGCCCACCGATGCGGTTGTCCAGCTCGTCGTACACCCACGTCCGGGTGAGGTAGAGCGACCCGGTCTCGCGGTACCGGAGGGTCTGCGGGGTCAGGTCCTGGCGCCGGGGGCGGGCGGTCACGTCGTACGCGGCGCTCGGTTCGGGGCCGTCGGTCCAGATGAACGGGGCCTGCGGGACGACCCCGACGAGCGCGTCGACGCCGGTGGCCTCGAACTGGGCGACGGCCCGCGAGATGGTGCCCGGGAGCCGGACGGGCGAGGTGGCCTGGAGCAGCATGACGGCGTCCGGGGCGGCGTCGGCGGCGCGAGCGGCGGCGATGGCGTGCCGGACGACGGGTTCGGTGGGGGTGTCGTCGCGGGCGAGGTCGGCGGGGCGCAGGAACGGGACGAGCGCGCCGGCGGCCCGGGCCACGGCGGCGATCTCCTCGTCGTCGGTCGACACGACGACGTCCATCGCGGGCCGGGCGGCGAGCGCCTGCTCGACGGTCCAGGTGATCAGGGGCCGTCCCGCGACGGGCCGCACGTTCTTGCGGGGGACGCCCTGGGACCCGCCGCGTGCGGGGACGACGCACAGGATCCTCACCCGTTCATCATCCCCTCCACGACCTCGGCCACGGCGCGGGAGGGCTGCACGGCGGGCCGTTCGGGGGAGGCCGTCGGGGGCCCGCCCCAGGGGCTGAGGCCGTACCGGTCCCAGAAGGCGGTGAGCCAGGCCGGCGGGTCGGGGCAGTGGACGCGGGCGGGGAGTCCGGCGGCGGCCGCCTCCAGCACCCCCGTCGAGAAGACGCCGACGACGGGCGCGCCGAGCTCGTGCACGGGGGTGCCGGTGCGGTCGACGCTGATGCCCTCGGCCTCGAACCGGTCGTGGACCGCCCGTGAGCGCCGGTCCCGTTCGGCCGGGTGCGGCCGGTAGACGGCGCCGGTCTCCCGGCAGAAGGACTCGGCCGCGGCCACGAGCAGTGCGTGCGGGAGCTCGGCGCCGTGCAGCTGCCCGAGGAAGACGGGCGGAGTGTCCGGGCGGACGGGCTCGGCCGGGTGCCGGCCGGCCTCCCAGAGCAGCTCGGAGCCCACGACCGTGGGTCGCACGTCCTTCCGGCCGGCGCCCCAGAAGGCGGCGTCGGCGTCGGACCAGGCGAGCAGCGTCGTCCCCTCCGCCAGCGGCGGTGCATGCGGGGTGAGCAGGCCGTGCTGGACGGTGACGAACCGGGCGGGGTCGGTGACCGCGTCGCGCGCCGCGCGGCCGAGGGGAAGGTAGTGACCGGTCGAGAGCACCGCGGGGGCCCCGGCGGCGAGGCGCGGGAGGTCGTCGTACACGAGGCCGCTCGACTCCCGCCACACCCAGGTGGGCAGCAGGTCGCGGACGGGCTCGGATGAGAGCACGGTGACACCCGCGAGGTCGAGGTGCTCGAGCGGGTTCACCAGCGCCGACACCGTGCTCGTCGAGCGGGAGTCGAGGACCACGAGGACGCGGGTGGGTCCGGTGCCGCCGCGGGTGACGACGACCTCGCCCGGCCGGGTGCTCGGTCGCGCGATGTCCGCGAGGACTCCGGCGAGCTTCCGGACCCGGCGGCGCCACGGCTGACGCTCGAGCTGCCACCGGTGCCAGGCCTCGAGGTCGCGGGGGTGGGTCAGTCCGTCCACAGCGACTCCAGGGCCCGGGCGCGGTGCGCGAAGGTGTGCTCGGCCAGGGTCCGCGCCCGTCCGGCGCGGCGCAGCCCATCCGCCCAGGTCCGGTCGGTGGCCGCGCGACGGGCCAGCTCGGCTGCCTCGTCGGCGTCGGTGAACACCGCGACCTCCGTGCCGGGGTCGTAGTGGAGCGTGACGTCGGCGCGGTCGAGGAGCTGGACGGCCCCGATCCCGCACGCCTCGAAGGTCCGCATCGTGAAGCCGTCCTGGTCGCCGTGGATGTTGAGGGTCGCCGTCGCGCCCGCCATCACACCGTAGGCGTCGGCGCGGCCGAGGTCACGGCCGGCTGGGAGGCCGGGCGCGCCGACGCGCCAGGTCCGGAGCCGGTCGACGGGGTGCGACGACCAGTCCCGCCCGTAGGCACGCACCGGGACGCCGGCGGCGGCGAGCCGGCCGAGCGTCGCCTCGCGGGACGGGTACCGGGCACCGACGAACACGACCTCCTCGCGGGCGGCGCCGGCGGGCCCCACCGGGTGGTCCGGGTCGTGGGCCAGCGGCACGTGCGTCGCCGGCAGCCCCCGGGCGGTGAGGGCGGCGACGTCCAGGGGCGAGTAGGACGCGATCGGACCCGCTGCGGCGAGCGAGCGCCCGTCGTGGCCGGTGCGGCGCAGCTCGTCGTACAGCCACAGCACGCGTCGCTGCCGGCGGTCCTCGAGCAGCTCCCAGAAGGCGTCGTCGAAGGCGTCGCCCTTGACGACGACGAGGACGTCGGGGTCGTGCTCGAGGACGGCGGCCCGGGCCCGGGCGCCGAGCACCGCCCGCCGGCGGGTGTCGGACCCGCCGAGCCGCTCGGGCAGGTCGTGGCCGACTTTGGCGACGAGGCGGGTGAGCCCCCGGTGCTCGTCGTACGGGACGGTCCGGACGTCGTGGCCGAGGTCCCCGAGGGCGCGCTCCAGCGAACGCCAGTAGCCGTGGAAGGCCGGGCTGAGGACGAGGACCCGGGTCGGCCGGCTCACGAGGTGAGGCCGCGACGGGCCAGTTCGTCGAGGGCGGCGTCCCAGGCCGAGGCGCCCGCGCCCGGCCGGTCCCAGGACCGGCGGATGAAGTCGGCGACCGCGTCGTGCGCACCCCACCGGGGCTCGGGGGCGCCGAGCCCGCGGAGCCGGTCGAGGTCGGCGCAGGCGTGGTCGATGTCCCCGGCACGGTGGACGTCGACGTGCGTGACGCCGGGGGAGCGGACGGGTGCGCCGCTGATCGCGGCCTCGGCGAGCTCGACGAGGGTCGTGCGGACCCCGCTGCCGGAGTTGAGGATGCGCGGCTCGTCGGGGGACGGCTGGTGCTCGAGGGCCCAGGCGAGCAGGGCGACGAGGTCCGAGACGTGGACGAGGTCTCGGGTCTGGTGCCCGTCGCCGTAGACGGTGAGTGCCCGACCCTCGCGGAGCATCGCGAGGAAGGCGGCGAGCACCCCGGTGTACGGGTTGTGCAGCGCCTGGCCGGGGCCGACGACGTTCTGTGGCCGCACGACGGTGAGGGGGACCGCGCCCGCCGCCGCCTCGACGGCCGCCGCCTCGGCGAGCGACTTGGTCTCGCCGTACACCGACACCGCATGGTGGGGGTCGTCCTCGCGGGAGGCGACCGGGACGGCCCGCTCGCAGCAGCGCCCGCCGAAGGTCGTGCCGTGCTCGGGGCAGCCGTAGCGACCCTCGCCGTACACGGCCCGCGAGCTGAGGGACAGGAGCGGCAGGCTCCGGGAGACGGCGAAGCCCGCGGCCAGGCGCGTCCCCTCGACGTTGACCCGGTGGTACCGCTCGACCTCGTACATCGACTGGCCGGTGCCGGTCTCGGCGGCGAGGTGGACGACGGCCTCGATGCCGTCGGGCAGGGCCGTCCACGAGGCCTCGTCCGCGGCGTCGGCGACGACGACCCGCCCTGGGAACGCCGCGACGGCCCGGTCCGGGTCCGCGTGCACCTGGGGGAGCAGCAGGTCCAGGGCCAGGACGTCGGCGCCGCCGGCCACGAGGCGACGCGCGAGGTGCTGTCCGATGAAGCCCGCACCCCCGGTGACGAGGACGCTCACGGGGTGGCTCCCACGACCCGCGCGGGGACCCCCACGACGGTGGCGCCGGCGGGCACGTCGCGGGTGACGACCGCGCCCGCGCCGACGGTGGCGCCCGCGCCGATGCTCACCCCACCGAGGACGACGGCGCGCTGGCCGATGAACACGTCGTCACCGACGACGACCGGGCCGGACCCGTGGACGGCCGACCGGTCGGCACGGTCGTGGTCCGCCGAGCCGATGTACACGTCGTCGACGATGTGGACCCGGTTGCCGACCGTGACCGGGTCGAGGCAGTGGATGTGCACGCGGTGCCCGAGGTAGGCGTCGTCCCCGATGTGCAGCGGGCCGCCCCCGGCCTCGACCTGGAGCCAGACGCCCGCGTTGACCGCGCAGCGCGACCCGATGCGGATGTGCTCGACCCCGCGCAGCACGCGGGGGCGCACGATGACGGTCCCCGCCCCGAAGCCCGCGAACGCGCGGCGGTACAGCGGGCCCCGGACGCGGGCGAGGTGCCAGCGGATGGAGGGCGGAGCCTCGACGAGACGGCGTGCGGCCCTCATCGGCGATCACCGTGGATGAGCCGCCACTCCTCGCGTGCGACGGCGACGGGGTCGACGTCGGACCCCCTGAGGTTGCGAACGACGTTGGCGACGGTGTTCACACCCGTGGCCACCGTCAGCGCCACCGCGAGCCGGCGCCGGCCGCCCCAGCGTTCCGCGTAGGCCATCCGGGAGGCGACGAGCCAGCGCCTGCGGGCCGCCGGGTCCGAGGACCCGCCGCCGACGTGGGTGAGCGACACCGTGCCCGCGAACACCGAGGGCAGGCCGCGCTCGCGCAGCCGGCGCTGGAGGTCGATCTCCTCGGAGTTCATGAAGTACCGCGGGTCGAAGCCCTGCACGGCGCGGAAGTCGGCCGTGGGCACCAGCATGGCGGCCCCGACGACCCAGTCGACGGGGAGCACCGCTCCGGGGACCGCCCGGGTGTCGTGGCCGACGGCCTCGTGGAGGAGGCGACGGTCCCGGAACCGGGCGAGCGGGGTCAGCCACTCGACGGCGTGGTGCCGGACCCTGGGGAAGTGGCGGGCGGTGGGAGCCGGCGTCCCCCCGGGGTCGAGGACGAGCGGGCCGACGACCGCGGGGAGCCAGGGGTCGGCGGCGGCCACGAGGTCGGCCACGAACGTCGGACCCACCGAGACGTCGCTGTTGAGGATGAGGAGCAGTGGGTGACGGGCGCGCTCGACCCCGGTGTTGACCGCGGCGCCGAAGCCCCCGTTCGTCGACCGGTGCACGACCTCGGCTCCGTCGAGGTCCCCGAGCGGCTCGGGGGAGTGGTCGTCGACCACGACGATCTGGAGGGGATCGTGACCCTGGGCGACGAGGGAGCGCACCGTGTCGCGCGTCGGGGCCGGCGGCCCGTAGTGCGGGACGACGACGGTGACGCCCTCGGCACGTCGGTCAGCGGGCATGCGTGGATGCTAGCCGCGCCCCTCCCGCGGTGCGGCCACGGAACGGAGAACCTCGACCGAGCGGGCCACCAGCTCGTCGGCCCTGCTGCGGGCGATCCGGACTCCCGCGTCGAGGTCGGGGCGGTCGAGCTGTGCCAGGACGGCCGCCGCGCTGCCCTCGACGACACGCAGGTCGACGGTCGTGGTGACTCCCAACGGCGCGAGCAGCGGGTGGAACTTGCGCGAGTAGGCCAGCGGCACCACCGGAGTGCCCATCGACAGCGCGTTGAGGCAGGCGTGCATCCGGGCGCCCACGACGACGGTGGCGGACCCGACGATCCGCCGGACGTCCTCGAGCGAGGTGGGTTCGGCGACCTCGACCGCACCCGTGCCCAGGGAGCCGAGGAGCCCCTCGACCGCGGCCCAGTCGTTGTCCCCCCCGGCGCCGCGGGCGCCGAGGACGTGCGGCAGCAGCGTCACGCGGCGACCGCGGTCGAGGAGCGCGCGGACCAGTGCCAGGCTCTGCTCGCGGTACCGGATCGCGTCGATGTGCGGGTTCGTCTCGTCCCACAGCAGGCCCGACACGTTGAGGACGACGTCGCGGGTGCGCTGCACCCGCGGCGCCGGCAGGGCGAACACGACGTCCGTGCACACAGCGTCCACCGGGCGTCCGAGACGGGCCGCGGCCACCGCGCTGTCGGGGTCCCGGGCACAGACCGCCGCGGCCGTGCTCAGGCTGCGGCGAGCGAGGAGACGGCCTTGCCGCGTCGTGAAGGGCCCGATCGTCTGCGGGGCCATGTAGACGGGGACCCCCCACCGGTGGGCGAGCTCGGGCAACGCCGACATCTTTCCGAGCCGGCGGAGACCGTAGATGTCGGTGAAGCTGTCGCCTGCGCGGGTGTCGACGACGACGTCGAAGGAGGTGAGCCATTCGCGCAGCCCCCGCCGTGGCTGGAGCACCTCCCGGGCCAGCGGCGGGAGGTGGCCGATGTTCATCGGTCCGTCGTTGGCCGACTCCGCCGATGCGCCCGCGCCCGTTCCGTGGGTCCTGATCTCGGCGTCCGGGAAGGCCTGGCGTGCGATGATGGCCGCGCCTGCGGCCAGGGCCCGCACCCCGAGATTCGGCTGGTCCGGGCTGGCCCAGACGACGAGCACGCGCACGAGGGAGACGATATGGCACGTCTGCCTCGGCGCAGGTCCGCGCGGCGTCCGCGCACCGGCCGCCGATGACGACCTCGACCCCCGCGTCGTACGGGGGCCGCGCAGGCCGGGGAGTCGTGGTCACGCTCGGGAACCAGCTGTACCGGATCGGGCTCCAGGTCGTCTCCGTCGTCGTCCTCGCGAGGTTGCTCGACCCGCTGGACTTCGGTCTCGTCGCGATGGTGCTCGCCGTCATCGGCATCGGTGAGGTGCTGCGGGACCTCGGGCTCTCGGGCGCCGCGATCCAGGCCCGGCACCTGAGCACCGGGCAGCGGGACAACCTGTTCTGGCTCAACACCGGGATGGGGACCCTCGTCGCGGCCGTCGTCTGCGGCGCGGCACCTCTGATCGCGGCCGGGTACGGCCGGCCGGAGCTCGTCGCGATCACCCTCGCCCTTGCCCCCACCTTCGTCGTCTCGGGCCTGACCACGCAGTACCGGGTCGGCCTCGTCCGGGCGCTGCGCTTCCGGCGGCTGGCCTGGATCGAGGTGGTGTCGGTGACGCTGGCGCTCGGCCTCGGGGTCGCCCTCGCGGTGGCCGGGGCCGGGTACTGGGCGCTCGTCGGGCAGCAGCTCGCCAGCGGGTTCATTCTGCTCGCGCTCGTCGTCGGTGCCGATCCCTGGCGCGCCCGCCGGTGGCGCTCCGGGCAGGGGACCCGCACGCTCGTCCGTTTCGGGGGGCACCTGCTCACGTCGACGGTGGCGGTGTACGTGAGTACCAACGCGGACAGTGTCGTCGTGGGGCGGGTGTTCGGCGCGGACGTGCTCGGCTACTACAACCGGGGCGCCCAGCTCGTCCGGCAGCCTGGCCGTCAGGTGATGGGCGCCTTCGGGACCGTGCTCCAGCCGATCCTCGCGAGGATCCACACCGACCGTCCCCGACTGGAGGCGGCGCTGAGGGACGGCCAGCGGGCCGGCGCGTACCCGCTCGCCGCCGTGGCCGCGGTCGCCGCTGCCGCGCCCGAGGACATCGTGCGGCTGGCGCTCGGCGAGCGGTGGCTGCTCGCAGCGCCGTACATCGCGGCCATGAGCGTCGGGGTCGTGCTGCGCCAGGTGACGCAGAGCGCCTCGATGGCGCTGATCGCCTGCGGCCTGGGGCGGCAGCTGTCCCGGTACGCGATGTTCTCCGCGACGACGACGGTGACGCTCATCGTCCTCGCGTCGTTCCAGGGGCCGGTGGCGGTGGCCTGGGCGACGGCGCTGACCCCGCTCCTGACCTGGACCCTCGGCTATGCGTGGGTCCAGCGGTGGGCCGGCTTCGAGGTCCGCCGGCTCCGCATCGACGGGGCGCGGGTGGTCGCGCTCGGCATCGTGGCCGCAGTCGCCGGGCGGGTCACGGTGGCGCAGCTGCCCGGCGCGCACGAGGTCACCCGCCTGGTCGTCGTGGCCGGCGTCGTCGGCACGACCTTCGCACTCGCGGCGACCCTGCCGCCGGTGCGCCGCGACCTCCGGGCCCTCATGGGGCACCTGCGGCGGGTGGCCGGCCGCGAGCGGATCAGCTGACAACGTCACCGACGCCACACTCCGAGACCCTCGGCCACGTCGGTGTCCGCGCATAGGCTGCTCGGGTGACCGACTCACCCATCGGGGTCTTCGACTCCGGCTACGGCGGGCTCACCGTCATGCGGGCGATCCTCGACCAGCTGCCGCACGAGTCCGTCGCGTACTTCGGCGACACCGCGCGGGCCCCCTACGGGCCGCGACCCATCGCCCAGACCCGCGAGTTCGCGCTCGAGTGCCTCGACCGGCTCGTCGAGCACGGGGTCAAGGTGCTCGTCATCGCGTGCAACACCGCGAGCGCGGCCGTCCTCCACGACGCCCGCGAGCGGTACGACGTGCCGGTCGTCGAGGTCATCCGGCCTGCCGTCCGGCGCGCGGCCGCGGCCACCCGCACCGGACGGGTGGGGGTGGTCTCGACCCGCGGCACGCACCAGTCCGGGGCCTACCTCGACGCCTTCGCCGCCGCCCCGCACCTCGAGGTCACCTCGACGCCGTGCCCGCGGTTCGTCGAGTTCGTCGAGGCCGGCGTCACCGGCGGGGCCGAGCTCGTCGGCGTCGCGCACGAGTACCTCGACCCGTTACGCGAGCGCGGCGTCGACACCGTCGTCCTCGGCTGCACCCACTACCCCCTCCTCACCGGTGTCATCTCCTACGTACTGGGCGAGGACGTCACCCTCGTCTCCTCGGCCGAGGAGACCGCCAAGGACGTCTACCGGGTGCTCGCCGACGCCGACCTGCTGCGGTCCGACGACCTGCCCCCGCCCGGTCACGGCTTCACGACGACGGGGGACCCCGAGGAGTTCCGCCGGCTCGCCGTGCGCTTCCTCGGCGTCGGGGCCTCGGTCGGCCCGGTGTTCCCCTCACCGCCGGTCGTCGTCCGGGCAGGCATCTCATGAGGCTCACCGTCGTCGGCTGTGCCGGGTCCTTCGCCGGGCCCGACTCACCCGCATCGTCCTATCTCGTCCAGGCCGAGCACGAGGGCCGCACCTGGAACCTGCTGCTCGACCTCGGCAACGGCGCCCTCGGCCCCCTGCAGCGGCACCTCGACCTCGCCGACATCGACGCCGTCCTCGTCAGCCATCTGCACCCCGACCACTGCGCCGACCTCCTCGGGCTCTACGTCACGCGCCGCTACCGGCCGCAGGGTCCGCTGCCGCACCGGATGCCCGTGCACGGACCGACGGGCACCGCCGAACGGCTGGCGCTGATGTACCACGGGCTCGAGCCCGGCGGGATGGACGGCGAGTTCGACGTCGTCGACGTCGCCGACGCCCAGCCGTTCACGGTCGGCCCGTTCACGGTCACGCCGTACGCGGTCGAGCACCCGGTGGAGGCCTACGGCTACCGGGTCGAGGCCGACGGCGCCGTGCTCGCGTACACCGGCGACACCGACGACTGCCCCAACCTCGACCCGCTCCTCGCGGGCGCCGACCTCGCGCTGCTCGACGCGGCCTTCGTCGACGGCCGCGACGCCACCCGCGGCATCCACCTCACCGGCTCGCGGGCCGCCGCGGCGGCGGGGCGCGCCGGGGGAGTGGGGCGCCTCGTCCTCACCCACATCCCCGCCTGGAACGACCCCGAGGTGTGCCGGGCCCAGGCCGCCGCGGTCTGGGGCGCCCGGGTCGAGCTGGCACGCTCCGGCTGGACCACCGAGATCGGCGCGCCGTCCGGCGAGGCGGACCTGCTCGACCGGGCCGCGGCCCGGCGGATGTGGGGCGAGTACGCCGCGACGGTCCCCGACCTGGTCGACCAGGAGATGCCGGTCGTCGAGTGGTTCGGCGACTCCCCGGAGCTCGCCGACGAGCTGCTCGCCTTCGTCCTCTCGGGCACCAAGCGGGCCACCGCGGGGCTGGTCGCCGAGTATGCGGCCGAGCAGGAGCCGCTGCCGCGGGTCGGAGACCACTGGGTGGTGTGCGACGGGTCGGGCGCCCCGCGCGCGGTCCTGCGGGCCGTCGAGCTGCGGGTCGGGCCGCTGTCCAGCGTCGACGAGCGGTTCGCCTGGGACGAGGGCGAGTACGAACGCACGCTCGAGTCGTGGCTGCGCCACCACCGTGCGTACTGGCGCCGTTCCTGCGCCCGCATCGGGGTCGAGTTCTCCGACGACCTCGAGGTCTGCTTCGAGCGGTTCCGCGTGGTGTGGCCCCCGGAGCTCGCCGACGCCTGACCGGGCGCCGCGACCCGCGCTCCGGCCCGTGGCTAGCCTGCTCCCCATGACGCGACACGACGGACGGTCCACCGACCAGCTGCGCGAGGTGCGCATCACCCGCAACTGGCTCGACCACGCCGAGGGCAGCGTCCTCGTCGAGTTCGGCCGCACCCGGGTGCTGTGCGCGGCCTCCTTCACCGAGGGCGTGCCGCGCTGGCTCAAGGGCAAGGGGACCGGCTGGGTCACGGCCGAGTACGAGATGCTGCCCCGGTCCACGAACACCCGCAGCGACCGCGAGTCGCGCCGGGGCAAGGTCGGCGGGCGCACCCACGAGATCAGCCGCCTCGTCGGCCGCAGCCTGCGCGCGGTCATCGACCTGGGGGCCCTGGGCGAGAACACGATCGTCCTCGACTGCGACGTGCTCCAGGCCGACGGCGGCACCCGCACCGCCGCCGTCACCGGGGCCTACGTCGCGCTCGCCGACGCCGTCGCCGACGCCAAGGCGCGCGGGCTCGTCGCGGCCGGCGCCGAGCCGCTCACCGGGTCCATCGCCGCCGTCAGCGTCGGCGTCGTCGGCGGGGTCGCCGTGCTCGACCTCGACTACCCCGAGGACTCCACCGCGGAGACCGACATGAACGTCGTCATGACCGGCGACGGGCGCTTCGTCGAGGTCCAGGGCACCGCCGAGGGGGAGCCGTTCGACCGGGACCTGCTCGGGCGCCTCCTCGACCTCGCGACCACCGGGTGCGCCGACCTGACTCGGCGCCAGCAGGAGGCCCTGGAGGCCCCCGCGCGGGAGCGGATCGGATGACCCGACGCCTCGTCCTCGCCACCCGCAACGAGCACAAGGTCCACGAGCTGCGGCAGATCCTCGCCGATCTCGTCGACGAGCTGGGGCTGGAGATCGTCGGCGCCGGCGAGGTCGACGGTGCTCCCGACGTGCCCGAGACCGAGGTGACCTTCCTCGGCAACGCCCGCCTCAAGGCCGTGGCGCTCGCCGAGGCCACCGGGCTGCCCGCCGTGGCCGACGACTCCGGGCTGGCCGTCGAGGTGCTCGGCGGGTCTCCCGGGGTCTTCTCGGCGCGCTGGTCCGGGACCCACGCCGGGGCGGGTGCGTCCCGGGCTGAGGTCGACCGCGCCAACCTCAGCCTGCTGCTCGAGCAGGTCGCCGACGTCCCGGACGAGCACCGGGCCGCGGCCTTCGTCTGCGCCGCCGTGCTCGCGCTGCCCGACGGGCGGGTCGAAGGCGTGCAGGGCCGCGTCGAGGGCACGATCGGGCGTGCGCCCCGCGGGACGGGCGGGTTCGGGTACGACCCGGTCTTCGTCCCGGCCGGCGACACCCGCACCCTGGCCGAGTACACCGATACCGAGAAGAACGCCATCAGCCACCGCGGCACCGCCTTCCGCGCCCTCGAGCCGGTGCTGCGCGACCTGCTCGGCTGACCTCCCGGCGGGCCCGAGCCGCTGCCGAACCCGTACCCTTGGGGCCGCGCGCAAGTGGCGGAACTGGCAGACGCGCCAGGTTTAGGTCCTGGTGCCTTCGGGTGTGCGGGTTCGAGTCCCGCCTTGCGCACGACACGGCTCCCACCTGCTCGTCCGTTAGGTTGGGGACGGCACCCACGACAGGAGGCACCCGTGGCCGACCGGCTCGCCCCGGGCGACATCGCGCCCGACTTCACCCTGCCCGACGACACCGGGTCGACGGTGACCCTCAGCGACCTGCGCGGGCGCAAGGTCATCGTCTACTTCTACCCGGCCGCGATGACGTCCGGCTGCACGAAGCAGGCCGTGGACTTCAGCGAGTCCCTCGACAGCCTGAGCGCCGACGGCTACACCGTGCTCGGCATCTCGCCCGACCCGCCCGAGAAGCTCGCGAGGTTCCGCGCCGAGGAGTCGCTGACCTTCCCGTTGCTCGCCGACACCGACCGCGCGGTGATGACCGGGTGGGGCGCCTTCGGCGAGAAGAAGCTCTACGGCAAGACGGTCCAGGGCGTCATCCGCAGCACCGTCGTCGTCGATGAGGACGGCGCTGTGAGCCACGCCTGGTACAACGTCAAGGCCACCGGCCACGTCGCCAAGCTCCGTCGCGATCTCGGCCTGGACTGAGGGAGAACCCATGAGCGAGAACACGTCCATTCCGGCCCTCGAGGCCGAGGTCGTCGCCCGGCGCGAGCGGCTCGCCCGTACCGTCGACGAGCTCGTCGTCACCGCGAGCCCCAAGGCGATCCTCCAGCGCCAGGTCGAGTCCGCGAAGGCCCGGTTCGCCGACGTCGCGCAGACGCCCGAGGGCGAGCTGCGTGTCGAGCGGCTCGCGGCCGTCGTCGCGGTCGTGGCCGTCGTCGGCGGGTTCGTCGCCTGGCGTGCCGTGCGCCGCCGCTGACCCGTGGCAGCCGCACGCGGGCGGAGCCGCCTGCCCATCCGGATGCTGCACGACCGCGTCCTGGTGAGCCTCGAGGGTGAGCAGGGGGAGCGGCGCTCCGGCGGGGGCATCGTCATCCCCGCGACGGCCAGCGTCGGGAAGCGGCTCTCCTGGGGTGGGGTCGTGGCGATCGGCCCCGCGGTCCGCAACCTCGAGACCGGCGACCGGGTGCTGTTCGACCCCGAGGAGCGCGCCGAGGTCGAGATCGGGGCCAAGGACTACGTGCTGCTCCGGGAGCGCGACATCCACGCCGTCGCCGCCGAGCGGGTCGACGAGGGGTCCACCGGTCTCTACCTCTGACCCGGGTCGTCCTGGGGTCGCGACCGTTCGCGGGCGGTCTCCCGGCCCTTCTGGGCCCGGAAGGTCGACAGGTCCGCGGGCCCGTGCCGGCGGCCCGCCCGCCCGGCCGCCTCGACCGAGAAGGCGACGAGCAGGCCGCCGAGCCGCGGGGTCAGGCGCGGCAGGGCCGCTTCGACGCCACGCCCGAGCCGTTCGTAGGCTGTCCAGGAGCGCAGGACCCGCGCCGTGAGCCTGGTCCCGGCAGCCCAGACGTGCTGCGCGGTCGTCGTGGGGACCGCGTCGGCGACGTCGTGGGTGGCGCCGTGGACGCGCTGGAACAGGCTCCGGGAGGCGCCGGCGACGTACGCCCGGGGCACGCGGTTGGCCGCCGAGAGGCAGGCGCCACGGTGCTCGATCTCGAGGGCGGGGTCGAGCACGACGGTCAGCCCCGACCGGACGAGCCGGAAGGCGAGCTCGCTGTCCTGCCCGTAGACGAACCGCGGGTCGAAGCCGTGGTCGAGCCGGTCCCACGCGGCGCGGGTGACGGAGTTGTGCGCGGACCAGTCGATCCAGCGCAGCGCGGCCGGCCGCTCGGAGAACTGCCGTCGCCGCCGGGCCGCGGCCGCGGCGCCGTACGCGGTCACGTACGGGGCGCTGGAGGGCGTGTCACGCGTCAGGCACGACACGCCGATGTCGTCGTGCCCGAGGTGGTGGTCGAGGTGCAGCCGGACCATGCCCGGCGAGGGCGTGAGGTCGTCGTCACAGCGGATGAGGACGCGGCCGCGGGCCGCCGCGAACCCGGCGTTCAGCGCGGCGACCACCCCGTGCGGCGGGGGGCTGTCGATGACCCGCAGCGGCAGCCGGTCGCGGTAGGCCTCGAGCACGTCGCGGGTGTCGTCGGTGGAGCCGTCGACGACGACGACGACCTCCCACGGGTCCGACGCGTCCTGGGCCACGAGGGCGTCGAAGAGGACCGGCAGGCGGTGGCCGCCCTGGTAGGTGGGGACGATGACGGACGCGGCCGGCTCGGGCGTCGTCATGGGTCCTCCCGGGTCCGGAGACGAGTGAGGCTCCCCGTGGCCGGGGAGCCTCTGCTCGGTGAGCGATGGTGCGCCATCAGGGACTCGAACCCCGAACCCGCTGATTAAGAGTCAGCTGCTCTGCCAATTGAGCTAATGGCGCGCGACGGGAGACATTAGCAGCCGGGTGGACCGGTCGCGAAATCCGGTCAGCCGGCCGTGCCACCCGGCCCGTCGTCGGTGGGCCGACGGGTCCGCGCGAGGAGCGCCCCGCCGGTGGCGAGCAGTGCCACGAGGGTCAGGAAGGCGGCCGGCAGGACCCAGCCGGGCGTGCCGGCGGCGGCGGTGGGGGCCGTCGCCGGGCTCGGGGCCGGCGCGGCGTTGGAGGCGGACGGGGCCACGGTCGGAACGGACGGGGTGGGGGTGCCCGTCGGCGTCGGGGTGGCCGCCTCGTCGGTCGTCGTGAAGGAGAGCGTGCCCGAGACCGGGTGCCCGTCGACGCTGACGATCCGGTAGGTGACGGTGTGCTCACCGGCCGGCAGGTCGGCGGCGAGCGCCTGGGTGACGGCGGTGCCGGCCACCGTCGGCTCGCCGTCGGCCTCGTCGCCGGCGGGGCCGTCGACGCGGACCTCGACGAAGGTCTCGTTCACGGTCTCGCTGAAGGTCAGGACCACCTCGGTCGCGGTCGCGACGGTGCTCCCGGCGGCGGGCGTGGTCGACACGAGCCGGGCGTGCACCGGCAGCGCGGCGGGGCCGGCGAACACCGGCAGCGCAGAGGCGAGCAGGGACAGCGACACGAGGGCGACGAGAAGGATCGTCACGGCGGCCGACATCTTGCGGGTGAACACCCGTCCATCGTCGCAAACCGCCGCAGCGGCGGACGAGCGACCCCGGACATGACTCGGCCCCCGGTGCGAAGACCGGGGGCCGAGTGCTGGGGTGAGTGACGGGACTTGAACCCGCGGCCCTCGCGACCACAACGCGATGCTCTACCAGCTGAGCTACACCCACCACGGCGGGCGGCAGCCATCCCGACGAGGATGGCGTGCGCCCGCAGCGCGGATCATCCTACCTGCTACGAGGGGGTGCTCCCGACCGCCCCGGGTCCGTGGTCCTCGGCGGGGTGCCCGGTCGCCCCGTGGTCGACGACGTGGCGGGCCGCAGCGGCCCGCAGGTCCTCGCTGGAGCGGCCGGGCGGGGCGACGAACACCGCCTCGCGGTAGTACCGCAGCTCGGCGATGGACTCGCGGATGTCGGCCAGCGCCCGGTGGCCGCCCGACTTCGTCGGCGCCGAGAAGTAGGCCCGGGGGTACCAGCGCCGGGACAGCTCCTTGATCGAGGAGACATCGATGATCCGGTAGTGCAGGTGCTCCTCGAGCGCCGGCATGTCGCGGGCGAGGAAGGCGCGGTCCGTGGCCACGGTGTTGCCACCGAGGGGAGACTTGCGGGCCTCGGGCGCCCAGCGGCGCACGTAGTCGAGGACCTTCGCCTGCGCCTCCTCGAGCGTCACCCCGGCAGCCAGCTCGTCGAGCAGGCCCGATGTCGTGTGCATCTCCCGGACGAAGTCGCCCATCTGCTCGAGGGCGTGGTCGGGGGGTCGGACCACGACGTCCACACCCTCCCCGAGGACGGTGAGGTCGAAGTCGGTCACCAGGGCGGCCACCTCGACGAGCGCGTCGTGCTCGAGGGACAGACCGGTCATCTCGCAGTCGATCCACACGATGCGGTCGGTGTGCGTACGGTCGGTGGGGCTGGACATGCGCGCCATCGTAGGTGGCGGGGGTGCCCTTCCGGGACGGGTCGGCGCACGGGCGCTAGGGTTCGGGCTCGTGAGCGGGGACCTGCGGACGGTCGAGGCCGGGGCGCTGCGGCGCGACCCGACGACGCGCTCCACCCTGCGCTCGTGGGTGCTCACCGGCGTCGCCGGCGTGGGCTTCCTCGTCGCCGCCCTCGTCGTGTCGTCCTACCTCGGTGCGACGTTCGGGGTCCAGACGGCGCTCCTGGCGCTCGCCGTGGCCGTCATCCCGCTCGGCATCGTCATCCCCACGTTCCTGTGGCTCGACCGCTTCGAGGCCGAGCCGACCCGGTATCTCGTCGGCGCCTTCCTCTGGGGTGCGCTCGTGGCCGCGTTGATCGCCGCGGTCTTCAACACGAGCGCGATCGTCGTGCTCCAGTCGGCCACCGACCCCGACGCCGCGCTCGCGACGACCGCGGTCGTCGTGGCACCCGTCGTCGAGGAGGCCCTCAAGGGGCTGCTCGTGCTCCTCGTGTGGCTCCTGCTGCGCCGCGAGTTCGACGGGGTCACCGACGGCATGGTCTATGCGGGGGTCTGCGCGGCCGGCTTCGCCTTCACCGAGAACATCCAGTACCTCGCGCAGGCCTACACCGAGGGCGGCGGGGAGGCGCTGACGGCGACCTTCGTCGCCCGATGCCTCCTCTCGCCGTTCGCCCACCCGATGTTCACCGTGCTCATCGGGGTCGGGGTCGGGGTCGCCGCGACGAGCCGCACGTGGCTCCCGCGGATCCTCGCGCCCGTCGTCGGCTACCTGCTCGCGGTCATCGCCCACGCCCTGTGGAACCTCGCCGCGGTCTCCGGTGGGGCGGGGCTGCTCACCGTCTACGTGCTCATCGAGGTCCCGGTGTTCGTCGCGTTCGTCGGGTTCGTCGTCTGGGCGCGCCGCCGGGAGGGGCGGCTCATCGGCTACTTCCTGCGGCCGTACGCCGACGCGGGGTGGATCTCGCCGGGCGAGGTCGCGATGCTCTCGTCGATGCCGCGGCGCCGCGAGGCCCGGATGTGGGCGCGGATGAACGGCGGCCCGCGGGGGCTCGCGGCGATGCGGGCCTTCCAGGACACCGCGAGCGAGCTGGCCCTGCTGCGACGCCGCATGCAGCACGAGGCCGCCGACTCCCACGCACTGGACCAGGAGCGGGAGCTGCTCACGGCCCTCACCGCACGACGGGGACACTTCGTCGGGATGCCGGTCGGATGACCGTGAGCGCTGCACTGGAGGCCGCGCGGAGGCACGGGCCCGGCCTCGTCGACCTCCGGCGACGGCTGCACCGCGTGCCCGAGGTCGGCCTGCACCTGCCCGAGACCCAGGCGATGGTCCTCGAGGCGCTGGCCGGGCTGGACCTCGAGGTGACCACCGGCGCCGGGCTCAGCTCGGTGGTGGCGGTGTTGCGTGGCCGGGCCTCCCACTCGGGGGAGCGGCCCGTCGTCCTCCTCCGCGGCGACATGGACGCGCTGCCGGTGGCCGAGGAGGTCGACGTCCCCTACCGCTCCGAGCGGCCGGGGCGGATGCACGCCTGCGGGCACGACCTGCACGTCGCCGGACTCGTCGGCGCCGCCCGGGTGCTCGCCGAGCTGCGGGACGAGCTCGTCGGGGATGTCGTGCTCATGTTCCAGCCCGCCGAGGAGGGCCCCGGCGGCGCCGAGCCGATGATCG
Organism: uncultured Actinomycetota bacterium; assembly: GCA_963815545.1. GTDB lineage: Bacteria > Actinomycetota > Actinomycetes > Actinomycetales > Dermatophilaceae > Phycicoccus. Next base: position 264,986 of record CAWFGY010000008.1, on the reverse strand, counting down.
CCGAGGGCGTGCTCGTGGCGGCGGGCCGGCGGGTCGACGCCGCCTACGCGGTCCACGTGTACGCGGCCGACCACCCGCGGGGCACCTGGTTCGGCCGGCCCGGCACCCTGATGGCCGCCGCCGACGAGGTGCACGTGGTCGTCCGCGGGGTCGGTGGCCACGGGTCGGCCCCGGAACGCACGAGGGACCCGGTGCCGGTGGCGTGCGAGATCGTGCTGGCGCTGCAGACGGCCGTGACGCGCCGGTTCAGCGTCTGGGACCCGGTCGTGCTGACGGTCGGCCGGGTCGCCGCGGGGACCAAGGACAACATCATCCCCGACGACGCAGCGCTCGAGGCGACGCTGCGGACGTTCTCGGCGGAGCACCGCGAGCGGGCCCACGCCGTCGTCCGCGAGGTCGCCTCCGGGGTCGCCGCCGCGCACGGGCTGACCGCCGAGGTGACGATCGCGCACGGGTACCCGGTCACCGTCAACGACGCCGACGAGTTCGCCGTCGCGCGCGGCGTCGTCGTCGACCTGTTCGGGGAGGAGCGCTGGGCCGACATGGTCAACCCCGAGGCCGGCTCGGAGGACATGTCCTTCGTCCTCGAGCAGGTGCCGGGCGCCTACCTCAACGTGTCGGCCTGCGTGCACGCCGACCACACCCTCGCCGCCGACAACCACTCGCCGAGGGCCGCATTCGACGACTCGGTGGTCCCGGACGTGGCGGCGGCGATGGCCGAGATGGCGCTGCGCCGGACCCGGCAGCTCGCGTCGGGCTGAGCCGCAGCCGGGCTCACGCACACCTACACTGGCGGCGGCGTCCGCCCGGTCGCCGCCGGCCCCCGTAGCTCAGCCGGATAGAGCAAGAGCCTTCTAATCTCGAGGTCGCAGGTTCGAGTCCTGCCGGGGGCACCATCGCGCGACGACGGAGTCGTGGCGGAGGGAGCCTCCGGCAGAAGCAACAGGGGCTCGAACGGAGTGAGAGCGCCGACGGGGGCACCCGAGAACGGCCTGCGGCCCGTCGGCCACCGCGGTGTCAGCCGCCCAGCGGCAGGCGGGCCAGCACCTCGTGGCGCGGCCGGTGGCCCCGCTCGCGCGGCAGGTGCGACTCCACGACGACGACCTCGCCGACGCTCCAGTCCGGGCCCGTGTACGTGTCGAGCACGTGCAGCCAGCGGCTCGCGTCGGCCGGCCGACGGAAGCGGGCCAGGGTGAGGTGCGGACGGAACCGGCCGCCGGCAGGGGCCGCGCCGACGACCGCCGCGGCCGAACGCATCCCGCCGGCCAGTGGCGCGGCGGCCTCGCCGCCGGCGATCCCGGCCCACAGGACGGTGGCCCGGGTGACGTCGGGGAAGCAGCCGCCGCCGGACACGGCGAGGGGCACGGGTGCCTGCCCGGCCGCGACGACGCGCAGGGCCTCGACGAGCGGCTCCAGCACCCGGGAGGGAGCGTCCGCCATGAACGCGAGGGTCACGTGCCACTCGGCCGACGGCAGCCAGCGGGGGCCCGGCACGTCCCGGCGCGGGTCGAGGAACGCGTCGAGGTCCTCGACGGCCGGCGCCGGAGGGACGACCGCGACGAACACCCGCATCCCGACATCCTGGCCCGTCGGGCGGGGGAATGCACGGGGACCCCTCGCCGCCTCGTTAGGCTGTGCCCCGTGGCAGCGGACCGGGACGTGGAGGCTCTCGTCTCCGCCGTCGAGTCCCTGCGCGGGGAGGTCGACCGGGCGGTGCTCCCGCTGGACGTCCCCGGCCGCGACGAGGCCGCCACCGCACGCCGCCGGCTCCTCGACCAGCTCGACGACTACGTCCTCCCGCGGCTGCGCTCGCTCGAGGCGCCCCTGCTCGCGGTGGTCGGCGGCTCCACCGGTGCCGGCAAGTCCACCCTCGTCAACTCCGTCGTCGACCAGGCCGTCAGCCGCACCGGGGTCCTGCGTCCGACCACGACCTCGCCGGTGCTCGTGCACCACCCCGAGGACCTCACCTGGTTCGAGGACGAGCGCATCCTGCCCGGCATCGCGCGGGTCACGGGCCGGCAGACCGCCGAGGACCAGCCGGGCACGGTGCGGCTCGCCGCGTCGGACGCCCTCCCGGCAGGTCTGGCGCTGCTCGACGCCCCCGACATCGACTCCGTCGTCTCCGCCAACCGCGAGCTCGCCACCCAGCTGCTCGCCGCGGCCGACCTGTGGCTGTTCGTCACGACCGCCGCCCGCTACGCCGACGCCGTGCCGTGGGACCTGCTGCGTACCGCGGCGGAGCGCGGCACCGCGGTCGCGATCGTCCTGGACCGGGTCCCGCCGGAGGCCGTCGAGGAGATCCGTCCCCACCTGTTCTCGATGCTGCGCGAGCAGGGCCTGCCGACGGCCCCGATCTTCAGCATCCCCGAGGTCGCGCTCGAGGACGGCCTGCTGCCCGCCTGGACCTTCGCCCGGCTCCGCGACTGGCTCGAGGCGCTCGCCGGCGACTCGCGGGCCCGCGACATCGTCGTGAGCCAGACCCTCAAGGGGGCGGTCGGCTCGCTCGGGGACCGGACCCGGGCGCTCGTCGCCGCGAGCCGGGCCCAGCAGGAGGCCGAGGACGCCCTCGTCGCGGCGGCCCGCGAGGCCTTCGAGGTGGCCCACGGGCGCGTCGCCGACGGCATGACCGACGGCACCCTGCTGCGCGGCGAGGTCCTGGCGCGTTGGCAGGAGTTCGTGGGCACGGGGGAGTTCTTCCGTCAGGTCGAGTCCACGATCGCCCGATGGCGCGACCGCATCACGGCCGCCGTCAAGGGCGCGCCCGCGCCGGTCGACACCCTCGGCGAGGCGCTGCACACCGGGGTCGCGGCGCTGTTGCTGGCCAACCTCGAGGCCGCGACGTCCGACACGGTGCGCACCTGGCGGCGGCTCCCTGGTGGGCCCGCGGTGCTCGCGGCGAGCCCGGCGCTCGGATCCCCGTCCCCGGAGTCGACCGCGGCCGTCGAACGGCTCGTGCGCGCCTGGCAGGGCGAGGTGTTCGACCTCGTCCGCACCGAGGGGCAGGGCCGCCGCACCAACGCCCGGGTGGCGGCGTACGGCGTCAACGCGATCGGTCTGTTCCTCATGCTCGTCGCGTTCGCCCAGACGGGCGGCCTCATCGGAGCCGAGGTCGGGATCGCCGGCGGGACGGCGCTGCTCGCGCAGCGCGTGCTCGAGGCGATCTTCGGGGACCAGGCCGTGCGCGACATGGCGACCAAGGCCCGTCAGCGCCTGCTCGAGATGGTCGACGAGATGTACGGGCAGGAGCGGGGACGGTTCCTGGCCGCCCTCGCCACCCAGACCGCGCCGCAGGACCAGGCCACCCGCCTGGAGGCTGCCGGCTCCCGGCTCGCGGCGGTCGCGCGATGAGCCCGCTCCGGATGGGCGCCGCCCGGGGCGCCGTCGTGTCGCCCGAGCGCCTCGCCGCGGCCGCGACCTCGCTCGGCGCCGCGGTGGACGCGGGTGACACCGAGCTGCCGGCCGACGAGGGGCGGCGGGCCCGAGCCGTCGTCGACAAGGTGGGCCGCCGCACCGCCATCGTCGGCGGCCACACCGTCGTGGCGCTCGCGGGAGCCACCGGGAGCGGCAAGTCCTCGCTGTTCAACGCCCTCATCGGGGCCGACGTCGCCCGGGTCGGCGTGCGCCGGCCGACGACCTCGACCCCGACCGCGGCCATCTGGGGCGACGCGCCGGCGGGTGAGCTGCTCGACTGGCTCGGCGTCGGTGCCCGGCACCACGTCGCCGCCGAGGAGGGGGCCCAGGTCGGCTCCCTCGACGGCCTGGTCCTCCTCGACCTGCCCGACGTCGACTCCCGGGAGCTGGCGCATCGCGTCGAGGCCGAGCGGGTGCTCGAGCTCGTCGACCTCTTCGTCTGGGTCGCGGACCCGCAGAAGTACGCCGACGCCCGCCTCCACGACGACCATGTCGCGACGCTCGCCTCGCACGAGGCCGTGACGATGGCCGTGCTCAACCAGTCCGACCGGGTCGCTCCGGAGGACATCCAGCCGCTGCGGACCGACCTCGTCCGCCTCATGGAGCGCGACGGGATGCCCGGGGCCACGGTGCTCGCCACGTCGGCCCGCACCGGCGCCGGGGTCGACGAGCTGCGCCAGCGCCTGGCGAACGCCGTCGCCGCCCGGACGATGGCCCGCGCCAGGCTCGCTGCCGACGTGCGGTCCGCGGCCGGCACGTTGTCGGCCCACGTCGGGCCGGCAGAGGGCGGGGTCGACGACCGGACGCGCACGGAGCTCCTCGACGCCCTCGCCCGCAGTGCCGGGGTGCCCGCCGTCGTCGAAGCCGTCGTTCGCGACTACCGGATGGAGGCCGCGGCCGACACCGGCTGGCCCTTCACCCGGTGGGTGCATCGGCTGCGGGCGCGTCCGCTGCGGCGGCTGCGCCTGGACGGCCGGGACGTGCGGGTCTCGGAGTCCGACGTGCGTTCGGTGCTCGGCCGGTCCTCGCTGCCGCCGCCGTCCCCGGCGGCCCGCGCCGCGGTCGAGCTGGCCACCCGCCGGGTGGCCGACCGGGCCGGTGCAGATCTTCCGACGCCGTGGGCGGAGGCGGTGCAGCGTGCGGCGACGCCCGCGGGCCCCGACCTCGGCGACGCCCTGGACCAGGCCGTGGTGGGGACCTCGCTGTACGCCCGCTCGCCGGTCTGGTGGCGGGTCGCCTCCCTCGTCCAGCTGCTGCTCGCGGCTGCCGTGGTCGCCGGGCTCGTCTGGCTCGCCGGCTACGTCGTCGCGGGCTGGCTGCAGCTCGACGGCCTGCTCCCCGAGGTGCCGACGGTCGGGGTCCTGCCCGTGCCCTTCCTCCTCTTCGCGGGCGGTCTCCTGCTCGGCCCCCTCCTGGCCGCGGTGTCGTCGTGGCTCGCCCGGATCGGGGCGCGGCGCCGCGGCGCGGTCATGGACGCCCGGCTCCGGTCCTCGATCGAGACGGTCGCCGACGGCGAGATCCTCGCGCCGGTCCGCCGCGTCCTCGACCGGCACGCCGCGACCCGCGAGGCGCTGCGGCACGCCGCCGACGTCTGACTAGGTCCGTCGTCCACAGGGCGCGGCCCGGCCGCTCGTCGTCCACAGATCACCTCCCGGTGCTTGTCGGCCCCGCGGCCCGGGGACGAGCGTGGTGCTCGCGGGTCGGCAGGCGGCCCCGCGTGAGGAGCACACGATGTACGAGACCTACACGACCGTCCAGGGGCGCCTCGTCGCCGACCCCGTCGTCAAGCAGGGGCGCTACGGGGCCTTCACGACCTTCCGGGTCGCGCAGTCCGAGCGGCACCCGGTGCGTGACGAGCCCGGCCGCTGGGCCGACTCCGAGCCGAGCTTCTACGACGTGTCCGTGTCACGCGGCGCGGGCGAGAACGCGGCGCGCAGCCTGCGGAAGGGGCACCCCGTGGTCGTCCACGGGCGGCTGCGGGTGCGGCAGTTCCGGCGGGAGGACGGGTCCTACGGCACCGCGGTCGAGGTCGACGCCTTCGCCCTCGGCCACGACCTGCGGTGGGGGAGCACGACGTACACCCGCAACGGCGACCTGGCCCCGGCGCTGCCGGCCGGGGACAGCGGCGTCGGCGACCCGGAGCGGGACCCCTACGTCGTGCTCGACGACGTCGGTGGACCCGAGCCGGCTCCCGCACCCGGCAGGGGGCAGGTCGACAGCGGGCCGCTCGTGCCGCCCGCCGAGGAGCAGGTCGCCTGATCCCGGCTCCGGGGGTGCCGCGGCGGATTCGGGCCGGGCCCCCCGGCTCGTTACGCTGGGCCCATGCCCGAGTTCATCTATGTGATGTCGCGTGCCCGCAAGGCGCATGGCGACAAGGTCATCCTCGACGACGTCACCCTGTCGTTCCTGCCCGGCGCCAAGATCGGCGTCGTCGGCCCGAACGGTGCCGGGAAGTCGTCGGTGCTGAAGATCATGGCGGGCCTGGACCAGCCGTCCAACGGCGAGGCACGGCTCACCCCGGGCTACACCGTCGGCATCCTCATGCAGGAGCCCGAGCTCAACGAGGAGAAGACGGTCCTCGGCAACGTCGAGGAGGGCGCGGGCGAGATCAAGGCCAAGCTCGACCGGTACAACGAGATCTCGGCCGAGATGGCCGAGCCGGACGCCGACTTCGACGCCCTGATGGCCGAGATGGGCCAGCTCCAGGAGGCCATCGACGCCGCGGACGCCTGGGACCTCGACTCCCAGCTCGAGCAGGCCATGGACGCGTTGCGCTGCCCCCCGCCGGACGCCGACGTCACGGTCCTCTCCGGCGGCGAGCGCCGCCGCGTCGCGCTGTGCAAGCTGCTCCTGCAGAAGCCGGACCTGCTGCTCCTCGACGAGCCGACGAACCACCTCGACGCCGAGTCGGTGCTGTGGCTCGAGCAGCACCTCGCGAACTATGCCGGCGCCGTCGTCGCCGTCACGCACGACCGGTACTTCATGGACAACGTCGCCGAGTGGATCCTCGAGCTCGACCGCGGCCGCGCGTACCCCTACGAGGGCAACTACTCGACCTACCTCGAGAAGAAGCAGGCCCGCCTCCAGGTCCAGGGCAAGAAGGACGCCAAGCTCTCCAAGCGCCTCGCCGAAGAGCTCGAGTGGGTCCGGTCCAACGCCAAGGCCAAGCAGACCAAGTCCAAGGCCCGCCTCCAGCGGTACGAGGAGATGGCGGCCGAGGCCGACCGCACCCGCAAGCTCGACTTCGACGAGATCCAGATCCCGCCGGGCCCGCGCCTCGGCAGCAAGGTCATCGAGGTCAAGGACCTCACGAAGGGCTTCGGCGACCGGGTCCTCATCGAGGGTCTCTCGTTCACGTTGCCGCGCAACGGCATCGTCGGCGTCATCGGGCCGAACGGGGTCGGCAAGACCACCCTGTTCAAGACGATCGTCGGCCTCGAGGAGGCCGACGGCGGGTCCGTCACCGTGGGCGAGACCGTGAAGATCTCCTACGTCGACCAGAGCCGGGGCGGCCTCGACCCGAACAAGAACCTCTGGGAGACCGTCTCCGGCGGCCACGACTACATCAACGTCGGCCACGTCGAGATCCCCTCCCGCGCCTACGTCAGCCAGTTCGGGTTCAAGGGCCCGGACCAGCAGAAGAAGGCCGGGATCCTCTCCGGCGGCGAGCGCAACCGGCTCAACCTCGCGCTCACCCTCAAGGAGGGCGGCAACCTGCTGCTGCTCGACGAGCCGACGAACGACCTCGACGTCGAGACCCTCGGCTCGCTCGAGAACGCGCTCCTGGAGTTCCCCGGCTGTGCCGTCGTCATCAGCCACGACCGGTGGTTCCTCGACCGCGTCGCGACGCACATCCTCGCGTACGAGGGCACCGACGAGAACCCCTCGCGCTGGTACTGGTTCGAGGGCAACTTCGACTCCTACGAGAAGAACAAGGTCGAGCGCCTCGGCGAGGACGCCGCCCGCCCGCACCGGGTCACCTACCGCAAGCTGACCCGCGACTGACCACCCGCTGCCGCGGGCCGCGGCGCGGCTAGGGTGTCCGGCGTGGAGAGCGAGACCGGCGGGCCCGAGCCGCACCGTGTGTCCGTCGTGGTGCCCGTCTACCAGGGCGCGCAGACTCTGCCGGCCGTCGTCGCCGAGCTCGCCGCGTCGACGACGCCGCGGAGCACGCCGGGCGGGCGGCCGTACGTCGTGGAGGAGGTCGTCCTCGTCGACGACTGCGGCCCCGACGGGTCGGACGCCGTCATCCGCAGGCTGGCGGCCGAGCACGACTGGGTCCGCCCGGTCTGGCTGAGCCGCAACTTCGGTCAGCACGCGGCGACGCTCGCGGGCATCTCCGCCTCCGGCGGGGAGTGGGTCGTGACGATGGACGAGGACGGCCAGCACGACCCCGAGCACATCGGGTCGCTCCTGGACGCGGCGCTGGCCGAGCAGGCCGACCTCGTGTACGCGCGACCGTCGAACCCGCCGCCGCACGGGGCCGGGCGCAACCTCGCCTCCCGGTCGGCGAAGTGGCTCGTCACGAAGCTCGCGCGGGGCGCGCGCGCCGCCGACTTCAACAGCTTCCGGCTCGTCCTCGGCGAGGTCGCGCGCTCGGTGGCCGCCTACGCCGGCCCGGGCATCTACCTCGACGTCGCCATCTCGTGGGTCGCCCGGCGGGTCACGACCGCGCCGGTCCCGATGCGCACCGAGGGCGACCGTCCCTCCGGGTACGACGTGCGGCGGCTCGTGTCGCACTTCTGGCGTCTCGTGCTCTCCAGCGGCACGACCCCCCTGCGCTGGGTGAGCCTCACCGGGGCGGTCGCCATCGTGCTGGCCCCGCTCATCGCCGTCGTGCTCGTCGTGGGCCGGGCCACCGCGCGGTGGGACGCCCCCGGCTGGACCTCGACGATGGTCCTGCTCATGGCCGCCACCGGTGCGATCCTCTTCGCCCTCGGTGTCATCGCCGAGTACGTCGGGATGGCCGTCAACATGGCGATGGGCAAGCCGCTCTACCTGCCCGTCCGGGACCGCCGCGACGGGCCCCTCGGGCGCGAGCGCGCCGGCGAGGAGGCGTGAGCGCCGACCCCGCGCCGCTCGCGTGGGTCGTGGGCGCCGGCGGGCTCGTGGGACGCCACCTCGTCACGGCCCTGCGCCGGGACGGCTGGGAGGTGCGCACCTGCGCCGTCCCCTGGGACGACGAGGCCGCCGCGTCGGCGGTGCTGTCCGAGGAGTACACCCGGTTCCGTGCGGAGCGGGCCGGGCGCCGATGGCTCCTCGCCTGGTGTGCCGGGGCGGGCGTCGTCGCGACCTCCGAGGAGGCCCTGGCCGGCGAGCTCCGGGTCTTCGAGCGGTTCGTGGGGCTGCTCGGCAGCGACGCCGGGTCCGACGACGGGGTCGTCTTCCTCGCGTCCTCGGCCGGGGGCCTCTACGCCGGGTCGTCGCGCCCGCCCTTCACCGAGCGCACCGCGCCCGCCCCGCTCGTCCCGTACGGGCGCACGAAGCTCGCGATGGAGCGCGCCCTGACGGACGCGGCCGCCCGCACCGGCGTGCGGGTCGTCCTCGGCCGTCTCGCGAACGTCTACGGGCCCGGTCAGACCCTCGGCAAGCCGCAGGGCCTGCTCTCGCAGCTGTGCCTCTCCGACGCGACGACCCGCCCGCTGCCGGTCTTCGTCTCGCTCGACACGATCCGGGACTACGTCTTCGTCACCGACCTCGCCGAGATGATCGTGCGCTGTGCCGACCTCGCCCGCGCCGCGCCGCCCGGGTCCGCCGTCGTCAAGGTCCTGGCCTCCGGGCGGCCCGTCACCGTCGGTCATCTGGTCGGCGAGGCGCGCCGGGTGTTCCACCGGCCGCTGCGGACCGTGACGGTGCCGGGAGGGCGCGGCCAGGTGCTCGACCTCCGGCTGGGGTCGGTGCGCTGGACCGAGGTGGACGCGCTCGCTGCCACCCCGCTCGCCGCCGGGCTCGCGGCGACCGCCGCCGACGTGCGGGCGCGGGTCGTCGCCGGAGGCCCGCTCGACCGGCGCTGACCCGGCGCCGGGTCAGGCGGGACGGGTGGCGGCGAGGAAGACCGAGGACCCGAACGGCAGGTCGCGCCGGGTCAGGACCGCACGGTCCAGGCGGCACAGGGCGGTCAGTGCGGTGTTGACGACCGGAGGCACCCGCGGCACCTGCACGATGTCGACCGGTCCGTCGGCCCGCCGCCGCCCGACCTTGCGGGCGAGCCGCTCGGCGGCGAAGAGCGGGAAGACGGTGGCGAAGCCGTAGGTGGCGCGGTCGACGCGGAACCCGGCCGTGGTGACGGCCTCGACCGCGCGGGAGCGGGTGTAACGCCGGTGGTGGCCGTTCGCGACGTCGAAGTCGCTCCAGGCCCAGGCGTAGGCGGGGACGGACATGAGGAACGTGCCCCCAGGGCGGAGCACCCGACGGACCTCGGCCAGGGCGGCGTCCTCGGGGTCGCAGTGCTCGACGACGTCGAAGGCGGCCACGGCGTCGAAGGTGCCGTCGGGGAACGGCAGGGCGAGCGCCGAGCCGCAGACTCCGCCGGAGGCCAGCCCGCGAGGGTCGATGTCGAGGGAGACCGTGCGGGTGGCCGCCGCGCGGAACCACCCGGCGCTCGGCCCGTCGGCGCTGCCGATGTCGAGGGCGAGGCCTGCGCCGCCCACGTGGCGGTGCAGCGCGGCCTCCAGGAGGTCGGAGCGAGCGACGTACCACCAGTAGTCGGAGATGGCGATCGATGCCGAGCCGCCGTGGCCTTGCGTCGCTGTCACCGCGTCAGGGTACCGAGCGCGGCCGGGGACTCCGCCGGGGTGTCCGGAGGCGGGGGCGCCGACGCGCGGCGGGCCGCCATGACACCGAGCAGGCCGGCGCCGAGGGCGAGCATCCCGGTCGTCGTCCCGAAGGCCTCACCCAGCCGGAGGGCGCACACGAGCACCGCGATGTTGGCGGCCTGGGCGGCTGCCCACGTGCGTGTCGGCGGCTGGCGCCGCAGGAGGCCCACCCCGACGAGGAGGGTGGCCGCGACGTACGCGACGGCGAGGACCCAACCCCCTTCGACGAACGCGCTCCAGTAGGAGTTGTGGAACAGGAAGGTGCGGCCGTCGAGGTGCACGTAGGCCGACCCGAGGCCCAGCCCGTGCCACGGTGTGTCGTCGACCTTCAGGGTCGAGGCGTAGTCGATCCGCTGGCGCAGGGCGTCGGTACCGTCCCGGGTCGAGAAGACCCCGATCCGGGCGTAGTTCATGTCGACGAACCGCACGGCGAGGGCCAGGCCGGCCGCGAGCGTGAGCCGGCCGCCCCGGCGCAGTCTGGGAGCGAGCAGCAGCCAGGCGAGGCCGCAGGCCAGCGCGGCGATCGAGGTGCGCGAGCCCGTGGTCCACACGAACCACGACGTGGCGGCGGCGATCGCCACCTGCGCGGACGGGCGCCTGGCCAGCCCGAGCAGGAGCAGGCCGACGACCGTGTACGCGAGTCCCGCCACGTTCTTGTCGAGGAGGTAGCCCGAGAGGTAGTCGCCGTACGGGGTGGGCGCCAGGCCGGCCTCGAAGAGCACGGCGTTGGCGAGGAGCCCGGCCGCCATGCCGCGGACGAAGGAGGGGTAGTGGATGCGGCCCGAGACGACGACGAGGAGGAAACCCATGACGAGGACGAGCCGCAACGCCCGCCGGGGCCAGCCGTTGATCGAGTCGTCCGGCGTCGCCAGGCTCACGGCGACGGCGAACGCGAACACGGTGAGCATGAGCGGCACGAACCAGCCCAGCCGGTAGGGGGCTCCGGTCAGGTGCCGCACCGGGCGTCGGGTCGCCCCGACGGCGACCGTCACGGCGAGGACGAGGAGACCGATGGAGAGCCCGGCCGGGAACCACGACGGGGTGACGGCGACGAGCGCGAGGACGCCGAGCAGGGCGTCGAGGACCCGGGTGGGCTCGGCCCCGGGCCGGTCGAGCACCGCGTCACCGGCGGGTGGCGGGGTCGCCACCGGCGTGCGGGTGCGGGGCTCGGTCACGCGGGCCACTGTACGGCGGGCGGTGCCGCGGACCGGGACGATCGGGGAGTCCGGGGCGACCGGGTCAGCCGGTGCGCCGGACGAGCCGGACGGCGAGCTCGCCGTACTCGGTCTCGATGGCCTCGGGAGTCCTCCGGGCGCCCGGCACGTACCACCGGGCGACGTCGATGGCCATGGACAGCAGCGCCAGCGCGGTGATGCGCACGTCGTCGACCTCGAACTCGCCGGAGGCGACCCCGTCGCTCAGGACGTCCGCGACGACGTGGTCGATCTCCTTGCGCAGCCCGAGGACCTCCACCTGGTGGTCCTCGCTGAGGTGGCGGAACTCGAACTGGACGATCCGACCCAGCTGGTGGTGCTCGGCGTGCCACCGCGAGAAGCCGCCGACGATCGCACGCAGGGCCTCGGTGGCCGTCGCGGCGTCGCGGGACGCCTCGACGAGCAGGTCGCGAGCGCGGGCATGGCCCCGCCGGCTCAGCTCGAAGAGCAGGATCTCCTTGGACGCGAAGTGGACGTAGACGCCGGCGGGGGAGAGGCCTGCCCGGGACGCGATGTCACGGGTGGTCGTGGCCGGGAACCCGTTCGCGGCGAACGCGTCGGCGGCGGCGAGCATGATCCGGACGGCGGTGTCGGACGCGTCGGTGCCGCCGCCCGGCCGCCCGCCCTCGGGGGCGATGGCGGCGAGGACGGCGCTCTCGGTGAGCGGTGTGGTGCTCGGCACGGTTGACAGCATGCCGCACCCGGGCGAGACTAAGCAAGCGCTTAGTCAATGCGGCGTCGCCGCCGCGCCCGCAACCGCTCGAGGAGCACCCATGCCGCGCAACCTGTACGCCAGCGAGCACGAGGACTTCCGCGCCTCCGTGCAGGAGTTCGTCGAGCGCACGCTCAGGCCGCGCGCCGAGCAGATGCTCGAGGTCAAGTCGATCGACCGCGACATCTGGAAGGAGGCCGGCAAGCAGGGCCTCTTCGGTCTCGACATCCCCGAGGAGTTCGGGGGCATGGGCGCCGAGGACTACCGCTTCAACGCCATCTCCGCCGAGGTCATCGCCGGCTTCAACTTCGCCGTGTCGTCGTGCTTCGGCATCCACTCCGACGTCTGCCCGCCGTACATCGTCGACCTCGGCACCGACGAGCAGAAGCAGCGCTGGCTGCCCGGCATGGCCAACGGTGACCTCATCGCAGCCATCGCGATGACCGAGCCGTCCGGCGGCTCCGACCTCGCCGCCCTCAAGACCACCGCCGTCCGGGACGGCGACACCTGGGTCCTGAACGGCAGCAAGACGTTCATCACCAACGGCTACCAGGCCGACCTCGTCATCGTCGCCGCCCGCACCGACCCGGGCAAGGGCGCCAAGGGCATCACCCTGTTCGTCGTCGAGGCCGGCATGGACGGCTTCACCCGCGGCCGCAAGCTCGACAAGGTCGGGCAGGAGGAGGCCGACACCTCCGAGCTCTTCTTCGAGGACGTGCGCGTCCCCGACACCAACCGGCTCGGCGAGGAGGGGCTGGGCTTCATCGCGATGATGCAGCGGCTCCCGCAGGAGCGGGTGGGCGCGGCCGTCGCGAACACCGCCCACGCCTTCCAGATCTTCCGCGAGACCGTCGAGTACACCAAGGAGCGCACGGCCTTCGGTCAGCCGGTGGGCGCGTTCCAGCACAACAAGTTCAAGATGGCCGAGCTGCTGACCAAGCTCGAGGTCACCCAGGCCTACGTCGACGACTGCGTCGCCGCCCACGCCGAGGGCGCCCTCACCCCCGTCGACGCCGCGAAGGCCAAGTGGTTCAGCGCTCAGGTGCAGAACGAGGTGCTCGACGAGTGCGTCCAGCTGCACGGCGGCTACGGCTTCATGAACGAGTACCGGGTGGCCCGGGCCTGGCGGGACGCCCGGGTCTCGAAGATCTGGGCCGGCTCGAACGAGATCATGAAGGAGCTCATCGGCCGCGACCTCGGCCTCTGACCGCCGTGGCTCAGTCGAGCGGGCCGCCGGCGACGTAGATGACCTGCCCGGAGACGAAGCCGGCCTCCTCCGAGACGAGGAAGGCGATCGTCGCGGCGATGTCCGCAGGCTGACCGACCCGGGCGACCGGGATCTGGGCGGCGGTGTGCGTGAGGAAGTCCTCGAACGAGACCTTGAGCCGCTCGGCCGTCGCCCGGGTCATGTCCGTCTCGATGAAGCCCGGAGCAACGGCGTTCGCGGTGACCCCGAACTTCCCGAGCTCGATGGCGAGGGTCTTGGTGAAGCCCTGCAGCCCGGCCTTGGCGGCCGCGTAGTTGGCCTGCCCGCGGTTGCCCTGCGCCGAGGAGGACGACAGGTTGACGATCCGGCCGTACCGCTGCTCGGTCATGTGGGCCTGGCACGCCTTGGTCATGAGGAACGCGCCCTTGAGGTGGACAGCCATGACGGCGTCCCAGTCGTCCTCGGTCATCCTGAAGATGAGGTTGTCGCGGATGATCCCGGCGTTGTTGACCAGGACGACCGGCGGGCCGAGCTCGTCGGCGACCCGAGCGACACCGGCCTCGACGGCGGCCGCGTCCGACACGTCGACACCCACCCCGACAGCCTGCCCCCCGGCGTCCCGGATGCCGTCTGCCACGACCTCGCACGCGGCCTCGTCGAGGTCGAGGACGGCGACGGCGAACCCGTCCCGAGCGAGCCGCTCGGCGGTCGCGGCCCCGATCCCGCGGGCGGCTCCGGTGACGACGGCGACACGCTGGACGGACATGCAGGACTCCTCGGGTCGGTGGTCCGGGGCGGACGCCCCGACAGTAGCCGAGCCGACACCCGGCCCGTTCAGGCCTGACGCGGAGGTCATCGACGACCCCCAGGTCCGGGTAGGTTGGGACCTCGCGCGGGGGACCCCCGCGCGGCGCCGGCAGCGCGGCCGGCCTGTCGTGACCCCCCCTCGAAAGGCATTCCGTGGAGATCTGGCCTGGGACGGCGTACCCCCTCGGCGCCACCTACGACGGCAGCGGTGTCAACTTCGCGCTGTTCAGCGAGGTCGCCGAGACCGTCGAGCTGTGCCTCGTCGACGACGACGGCGCCGAGACGCGCATCGAGCTGCCGGAGGTCGACGGCTTCGTCTGGCACGGGTACGTGCCGGGGATGCAGCCGGGCCAGCGCTACGGCTACCGCGTCCACGGGCCGTTCGAGCCGACCGAGGGGCACCGCTGCGACCCCAGCAAGCTGCTGCTCGACCCCTACGCCAAGGCGGTCCAGGGTCAGGTCGCCAACGACCAGGCCCTGTTCTCGTACGACTTCGCCGACCCGACGGAGCGCAACACGCAGGACAGCCTCGGCAAGACGATGCTCGGCGTCGTCACCAACCCGTACTTCGACTGGGGCCACGACCGGCCGCCGCGCCACGAGTACCACGAGAGCGTCATCTACGAGGCCCACGTCAAGGGTCTGACGATGACGCACCCCGAGATCCCCGAGGAGATCCGCGGCACGTACGCCGCCATCGCCCACCCCGCGGTCATCGAGCACCTCACCGCGCTCGGCGTGACCGCCATCGAGCTCATGCCGGTGCACCAGTTCGTCCAGGACACCTCGCTGCAGTCCAAGGGCCTGTCCAACTACTGGGGCTACAACACCATCGGCTTCCTCGCCCCGCACAACGCGTACTCGCGCTCGGACCGGGGTGAGCAGGTCACCGAGTTCAAGGCCATGGTGAAGGCGCTGCACGAGGCCGACATCGAGGTCATCCTCGACGTCGTCTACAACCACACCGCCGAGGGCAACGAGATGGGCCCCACCATCTGCTTCCGCGGGATCGACAACGCCGCGTACTACCGGCTCGTCGACGACAACAAGGCGCACTACTACGACACGACGGGCACGGGGAACAGCCTCCTCATGCGGAACCCGCACGTGCTGCAGCTCATCATGGACAGCCTCCGGTACTGGGTCACCGAGATGCACGTCGACGGCTTCCGCTTCGACCTCGCGGCCACCCTGGCCCGGCAGTTCCACGAGGTCGACAAGCTCTCGGCGTTCTTCGACCTCATCCAGCAGGACCCGGTCATCTCGCAGGTCAAGCTGATCGCCGAGCCGTGGGACGTCGGCGACGGCGGCTACCAGGTGGGCGGCTTCCCGCCGCTGTGGACCGAGTGGAACGGCAAGTACCGCGACACCGTCCGCGACTTCTGGCGCGGAGAGCCGGGCTCGCTCGGCGAGTTCGCGTCGCGCCTCACCGGGTCCAGCGACCTCTACGAGCACAACGGCCGCAAGCCGATCGCCTCGATCAACTTCGTCACCGCGCACGACGGCTTCACCCTGCGCGACCTCGTGTCGTACAACGACAAGCACAACGACGCCAACGGCGAGGACGGGCGCGACGGCGAGTCGCACAACCGGTCGTGGAACTGCGGGGTCGAGGGTCCCACCGACGACCCCGAGGTCATCGCGCTGCGGGTGCGCCAGCAGCGCAACTTCATGGCGACCCTGCTGCTGAGCCAGGGCGTGCCGATGATCGCGCACGGCGACGAGATCGGCCGCACCCAGGGGGGCAACAACAACGTCTACTGCCAGGACAACGAGATCGCCTGGGTCGACTGGGACCTCGACGCCGAGCAGCGGCGCCTCTTCGCCTTCACCGCGGCGGTCGCCAAGATCCGCAGCGAGCACCCCGTGTTCCGCCGCCGACGGTTCTTCGCCGGCAGCGCCGACCACGGCGGGCAGTCCGAGATGGGCGACATCGCCTGGTTCCAGGCCGGTGGCGAGTCGATGGGCGAGCACGACTGGACCGACGGCGAGGCCCGGATGATGACGGTGTTCCTCAACGGCGACGCCATCCCCGGCCCCGACACCCACGGCCGGCGGGTCGTCGACGACGACTTCCTCGTGCTCTTCAACGCCGACCACGAGGGGCACGAGTTCCTCCTGCCCGGCCAGGAGTACGGCGACGCGTGGTCCGTCGAGATCGACACCGCCGTCGACGAGGTCGACCGGGCCGTGCACGGCGCGGCCGAGAAGGTCCACGTCGAGGCCCGCTCGGTCGTCGTCCTGCGCCACCCGCGCGAGGCCCCGACCCCGCCGTCCGGCACCGCGGCCGCCGCCCCCGCCCGGAGCTGAGCCCCGTGGCGGCCCACCGACCCGACCCCGCACGCGTCGTCCCCACAGCCACCTACCGGCTCCAGATCCACGGCGGCTTCGGGTTCGACGACGCCGCGGCGCAGGTGCCCTACCTCGCCTCGCTCGGGGTGTCGCACGTGTACCTCTCGCCGGTGCTCCAGCCGGCGCCGGGCTCGACGCACGGGTACGACGTCCTCGACCACACCCGCATCAACGTCGAGGCCGGCGGGCGGGGCGCGTTCGAGCGGCTCGTCGCGGCCTGCCGCGAGGCGGGCCTCGGGATCATCGTCGACGTCGTGCCGAACCACATGGCCGTCCCGTCGCCGGAGCACCTCAACGCGCCGTTCTGGTCGCTGCTGCGCGAGGGCGCTCGCTCCCCGTACGCGGGCTGGTTCGACGTCGACTGGGTCGCCGAGGACGAGCGGCTGCTCATGCCGGTGCTGGGCGGCAGCCTCGAGCAGGCGCTCGAGCGGGGGGAGCTGACCCTCGCCGACGACGGTGGCCCCGGCGGCACCGACCCCGTCCTGCGGTACTTCGACCACGAGTTCCCGGTCGCCCCCGGCACCGAGGGGCTGCCGCTGCGCGAGCTCGTCGACGCCCAGGCGTACCGGCTGTCGAGCTGGCGGGAGGCCGGCGACGCGCTCAACTACCGCCGGTTCTTCGACGTCACCTCGCTCGTCGCCGTGCGTGTCGAGGACCCGGTCGTCTTCACCGCGACCCACGCGCTGCTGCTCGCGTTGCACGGGCACGGCGAGGTCGACGGCTTCCGCATCGACCACCCCGACGGCCTCGCCGACCCGGGCGGCTACCTCGAGCGGCTCGCCGAGTCGACCGGGGACGCGTGGGTCGTCGTCGAGAAGATCCTCGAGGGCGAGGAGCGGCTGCCCGACGCGTGGCGCTGCGCGGGGACCACGGGGTACGACGCGCTGCTCCGGGTCCAACAGGTCCTGACCCCGCCCGACGAGACCGGCACCCTGGACCGCCTGTGGGCCGAGGTCGCTCCGGACCTCGTCGACCTGCATGAGGTCGTCACCGCGGCGAAGCGGCTCGTCGTCGACGACGTCCAGGCCGCCGAGGTCGACCGCCTGATGCGCCTCGTCCGCCGGGTCCTTGCGGGTGAGGACAGCGCCGCCCTGCGTCGGGCGCTCGAGGCGCTCCTCGTCGCGATGGACCGGTACCGCGCCTACCTCGTGCCCGGCCGCGGCGTCGACCCCGAGCAGGCGGCCGTCGTCGAGGGAGCGGCCCTGCGGGCTCGGGCGCTGCTCGCGCCGAGCGACCACGACGCGCTCGACGTCGTCGTCCGTCTCGTGCTCGGTGGCCACCTGCCCCAGGCCCAGGTCGACAGTGGGCGGGCGGCCGACGAGTTCCGGGTGCGCTTCCAGCAGACCTGCGGGCCCGTCATGGCCAAAGGCATCGAGGACACCGCCTTCTACCGCTGGTTCCGGCTCGCGGGGGCGAACGAGGTCGGCGGCCACCCCGAGGTGCCGTCCATCGACGTCGACGCCTTCCACCACTGGTGTGCCCGCCAGCAGGCGGAGTGGCCCACCTCGATGACCACCCTGACCACCCACGACACCAAGCGCTCCGAGGACACCCGGGCACGCCTGATGACACTCTCGGAGGACGCGCAGGGCTGGGGCGAGTGGCTGGAGCGGGCCCGCGAGCTCGCTGCTCCGTACCGCACCGCCCGGGTCGACGCGCCCACGGAGTACCTGGTCTGGCAGACCCTGGTCGGCACCTGGCCCATCTCGGGCGCCCGGCTCGAGGAGTACCTCCTCAAGGCTGTGCGCGAGGCCAAGGTCCACACGGCCTGGGTCGACGGCGACAGCGACTACGAGGACGAGGTCGTGGCCTTCGCCCGGGCGCTCGGGCGCGACCTCGGCGTCCACGAGCACCTCGACGCGTGGACGGTGCCGCACGAGGCGTCGGTGCGCGCGAACATCCTCGGCCAGAAGCTGCTCCAGCTGACGATGCCGGGCGTCCCCGACGTCTACCAGGGCGGGGAGCTCGGGATGCTCGCCCTCGTCGACCCCGACAACCGTCGCCCCGTCGACTGGACCGACCGCGTGGAGCGGCTCGCCCGGGTCGACGACGACGAGCCGTGCTTCGACCTCGACGACGACAAGATGCGGCTCACCGCGCTCACGCTGCGGCTGCGGCGCGAGCACCCCGAGGCGTTCGTCGGTCCCGAGGCCACCTACACGCCCGTCGGGACCGGCAGCGAGCACGCGCTCGCGTTCGCCCGGGGCGACGCCCACGGGCCGCGTGCCGTCACGGTCGTCACCCGGGGCGCGGGCCGGCTCGTGGCGGCCGGTGGCTTCGGCGACGCCGGGTGCTCGGTGCCGCGCGGCCGGTGGCGCGAGGTGCTGGCCGGCCGGGACGTCGAGGTCGGCGGGTCCGGCATCGCGCTGGCCGAGCTGCTCACCGAACGGCCGGTGGCCCTGCTCGTGCGCGTCGACGACGCGGACGTGGCGGCGGAGGAGACGACCGGCGAGGAGGTCGGCGCGTGAGCTCTCGCACGATCGAGGTCTGGGCGCCGATCCCCGAGCGGGTCGAGCTCGAGTGGTCGCCCGTCCCCACATCGACCGACAGGTCACGGCAGGCCCGGCAGGAGGCGATGACGCCGGTCGGTGACGGCTGGTGGCGGGTCGAGCTGCCCGAGGACGTCGGCGAGGTCGACTACGCCTTCGTCCTCGACGGCGCGGAGCCCGCACTGCCGGACCCGCGCGGCGCCTGGCAGCCCGGCACCGTGCACGGCCCGAGCCGGACGGTCGACACCGGCGCCTTCCCGTGGACCGACGACGGCTGGCGCGGCCCGCGGGACGGCGCCGGAACCCTGGGCGGGGTGTTCTACGAGCTGCACATCGGGACCTTCACCCCCGAGGGCACCTTCGACGCGGCCCGCGCCCGCCTCGACCACCTCGTCGCGCTCGGGGTCGACGTCGTCGAGGTCATGCCGGTGGCCTCCTTCCCCACCGACCGGGGCTGGGGCTACGACGGGGTCGGGCTCTACGCCGTCCACGACGCCTACGGCGGCCCGGAGGCGTTCGCCCGGTTCGTCGACGCCTGCCACGCCCGCGGCCTCGGGGTCTGCCTCGACGTCGTGCACAACCACCTCGGCGCGAGCGGCAACTACCTGGCCCGGTTCGGCCCGTACTTCACCACGGCCCACGAGACGCCGTGGGGGCCGGCCGTCAACCTCGACCATGACGGCTCCGACGTCGTGCGCCGCTTCCTTCTCGACAGCGTCCGTCGCTGGTTCGCCGACTTCCACGTCGACGCGCTGCGGCTCGACGCGGTCCACGAGCTGAAGGACGACTCGCCCCGTCACTACCTCACCGAGCTCTCGGACGAGGTGGCCGCGCTGGCGGGCCGGCTCGGGCGTCCGCTCGACCTCGTCGCCGAGAGCGACCTCAACGACCCGGTGATGATCACCCCCACCGCCGAGGGCGGCCACGGGATGACGGCGCAGTGGGACGACGACATCCACCACGCCCTCCACGTCACCCTCACGGGGGAGACCCAGGGCTACTACTCGGACTTCGGGGGTACGGCGGGGACGCCCGAGGCCACCCCCCTCGCGGTGCTCGCCAAGGTCCTCACCCGCGGGTTCCTCCACGACGGGACGCACTCCAGCTTCCGTGGGTCCGCGTGGGGCGCGCCGCTCGACGGGGAGCGGGTCGACGCCCGCCGGCTGCTCGGCTACCTCCAGACCCACGACCAGGTGGGCAACCGCGCCGTGGGGGAGCGCATCTCCGCCCTCGTCGCGGACCCCGCGCTGCAGGCGGCCGGGGCCGCCCTGTACCTCCTCGCTCCCACGACGCCGATGATCTTCATGGGTGAGGAGTGGGCGGCGTCCACCCCGTGGCAGTTCTTCACGAGCTTCGCCGAGGACTGGCTCGCCGACGCGGTCCGGGACGGGCGTCGCGCCGAGTTCGGCACGCACGGCTGGTCCGCCGCCGACGTCCCGGACCCGCAGGACCCGGCGACGCGCGAGCGCTCCGTCCTCGACTGGGGCGAGGTCGAGACCCCCGAGCATGCCCGGATGCTCCGCTGGTACACCGACCTCGCCGGCTGGCGGCGACGGCTCGTCGGCGACGCGGCCACCCGGTTCGCCGACGTCGACGTCACGGTCGACGAGGACGCTCGCTGGCTCGTCCTGCGCCACGCTCGCGAGGACGCCGGCGCCTACGCCGTCGTCGTGAGCCTCGGTGCGGACCCCGTGGAGATCCCGGTCCCGGGGGTCGAACGGCTCCTGCTCACCTGGGATGCGGACTCCGTGTCCGTCGGAGCCGAGACGCTGGCACATCGTTGCCGATCTGTGTCCGTCGTCTCGGTGGGGCCGCGCTGACCCACCGCTAACCTCACCCCGGGGCGAGGACCCGCCCGGAAGGAGCGGTTGGCGGTGAGCGGTGCACGTCTGCTGCGTCGGCGCCTTCGGACCCACCCGGTGGCCGTTGCCGCCATCGTCGTGTCGGTGCTCATGGCACTGGTCGTCGTCACGGCCCTCCAGCTCCTCGCCGCCGCCATCACCGAGGCCGGGGTGCGCTCGACGCTCGACGTCCCCCCCACCTCCCGGTCGCTGGTCCTCGCGGGGTCGCTGAGCCCCGGTGACCTCGACCCGGTCGACACCGCGTTCCGCCGTGCCGTGCAGCGACTCCCGGACGTCACCGTCACCCGGGTCGGGACGGCGACCACGCGGGCGCTCCCGTCGGGGTCGGCCACCGACCGTGCCTTCCTCGCCGACGTCGCCGGCATCGACACGGCGGCCGACCTCACCGACGGTCGGTGGCCGACGGCCCCGGACGTCGCGGCCGCCACCGGCGGCGGGACCGTCGAGGTCGCCCTGCCACAGCCGGCGGCGGAGGCGCTCGGCCTCGCCGTCGGTGACACGCTCGAGATCGTCGACATCGTGGACGAGGACGCGCCGCCGGTCACGCTGGAGCTCGTCGGTGTCTTCCGGCCCCGGTCACCGCAGGACGCGCTGTGGGCCGACCTGCCGCTGGCACTCACCGGGGTGTCGACGACCGACTTCACGACGTACGGCCCGTTCGTGCTCGCTCCGGGCACCTTCGACGGACCGCTCGTCGGAGGCTCGACGGTCACGTGGCGGGCCACCCCCGACCTCGGGGTGGTCGGCGCGACGGAGCTCCGGGCCCTGGGCAGCGCCGTGGACGCGGCCGCTCGCGACCTGCGCCGCGCCGCCGGGCTGCCGGAGCAGGCGGGCGGCGCCAGGACCGCCGCCCCGGCCGGGCTCGCCCTGCGCGGCCCGCGCGTGGCGACCTCGCTCCCCGGGCTCGTCGACGCCGCCGGTCTGGTCGGCGACCGGATCCGGGTGTCACTGCTCACCCCCGTGCTGCTGCTGGCCCTGCTCGGGGCCGTGGCGCTCGTCGGCTCCGCAGCCCTGCTCGCGACGCTGCGAGACGGTGAGACCAGGCTGCTGCGCACCCGGGGGGCCTCCACGGCGCGGCTCGCGGCGCTCGCCGCGGGGGACGCCTGCGCCGTCGCTCTGCTCGGCGTGCTCGGCACGGTCCTGCTCGCGCCGGGCGTCACGCGCCTCGCCGTCGGCCTCCCCGGGCCGTGGTGGACGCCGGCCGACGCGGCGGACCCCGCCCTGTGGCGCGCCCTGCTGCCGTTGGTGACGCTCGCGGTCCTCGTCACGGTCGCCACGACGCTGTGGGTGGGCCGGGCCGCCCGGGGCGCCACGGGAGGGTCGGGACGCCGGCCCGGGGCCCGGTTCGCCGCCGGGTCCGGCCTCGACCTCCTGCTCGTCCTGCTCGGCGCGCTCGCGGCCGTCCAGCTCCGCCGGTACGACACGGCGGGCGCCACGACGGTGGACCCGCTGACGGCGGCGGCACCAGCGCTGGTCGTCGCCGGGCTCGCCGTCGTCTGCCTCCGGCTGCTGCCGCCCGTCGCGAGGTGGGTCTCACGGGCCGGCGTCGGCCGGGCGGGGCTCGACGCGGCCTGGGGCGGATGGCAGTTCGCGCGGCGGGCGGCGAGCCAGAGCGGCACCCTGCTCCTCGTCCTCCTCGCCGTCGGGATGGGCACCATCGCGCTGGGGCACTCCGCGACCGTGGGTCGTGCCGTCGAGGACCAGTCGGCCTTCGAGGCCGGTGCGCCGGTGCGGGTGGTCCGCGGGATCTCGGGCGGGGAGGCGCTGGGCACCGGTGCGCTCGCCACGGCCGTGTCGGGCGGCGCCGACCGGGTGTCGCCGGTCTGGCGCTCGATGGTCGACCTCGGCGGCATCGACGACGTGACCGTGCTCGGGGTCGATGCGGCGACCGCCGGCCGGGTGGCCGACCCGAGGCCCGACACGCTCGGCGCGACGAGCTGGCAGGACCTCACCGGGCGGCTCCTGCAGGCCCGGGACGTCGGGGGCGGTGTCGAGCTCCCCGGAGACCCCCGCGAGCTCGAGATCACGGTGCGGGTCGAGGGGGCCGGCTCGCTGCAGCGGTTCGGCGTCGGCTTCCCCGCCTCGGCGCATGTCCGGGACGCCCGCGGCCTGGTGACCTCCCTGCCGCTCGGGGGCCTGTCCGCCACGGCGCGGACGGTGTCGACCGATCTCACCGGCAGGGACCTGCAGCCACCGCTGGCGCTCGTCGGGGTCTCGGTCCCGGTGCCCGGGTTCGTCGCGTTCCGGGCCCCGGAGGCCGCGATGGCCCTGGACGTGCAGGCCGTGTCCGTCGACGGGACCCAGGTGCCCACCGACGGGGTGCTGGCGGAGGCCTCCGACCAGCGGGGGCTGTGGCGGGCCGCGCCCCCCTCCACGCTCGACGCCGTGCCGGTCGTCCTCACCCGGGAGGTGGCGAACGCCCTCCAGGCCGGCACCGGACGCGCGGTCGTCCTCCCGCTCGGCGTGCGCGACCTCCCGGTGTCCGTCGTCGGAGTCGTCGACAGCCTGCCCACCGCCGCGACGCCGACCCGCGCCGTGCTGCTCGACCTGCCGAGCGCGATGGCGCTGCCGGACCGCACCGAGGCCGGTGCGGTCCGGTCGCGCGCCGTCTTCGACCCGGGGGAGTGGTGGAGTGCCCCGCCGGACCCCGCGGCAGCGGCGGCCCGGCTCCGCGCGGACGGGGCGTACGGCACCGTGACCGTGGTCCGCGACGAGCTCGTCGCGGACCGCCGCGACGACCCCGTGAACGCCGGCATGCGGTCGGCGATGCTGCTCGTGACGTCGGCGTCGGTCGTCCTCGCGATGGTGGGCTTCGCCGCGAGCACCGCGGCTCTCGGACGCGCCCGGAGGCATGAGAACGCGGTCCTCCTCGCGCTCGGCATGCCGACGCGACGGATCCGACGCGTCCTCGCCGCCGAGCGGGTCCTCGTCGTCGTCGTCACGGTCCTCGTGGGCCTGCTGCTCGGCGTCGTCGCCGCGGTCGTCGTCGTCCCCCTCCTCGTCGGGGGCGACGGGCACGCCCAGGTGCCGTCGGTCCGGGTCGTGCTGCCGCCCCTCGTCCTCGGCGGGTACGTGACGGTGCTCCTGCTCTCGCTGTCGGCGGTCGGCGCGCTCGTCCTGCGCGCGAGCGTGCACCACCTCGCCGGCCAGCTGCGGGAGGGGGAGCCGTCATGAGCCGGGGCCTGGGACCCTGGCTCCTCGTGCGCCGCGGGCTCGCGGTGGCCCGGGGCACCGTCGTCGTGCTCACCGTGCTCGCCGCGGTGACGACCACCTTCCTCGTGGTCACCGCGCGGGTGCAGTCCCGGGCCGCGGACGCCGCCATCGCCGACACGGTCTCGCAGGCACCCGCCCAGGCCCGCGAGGTCGGGCTGTCCGCGCTTCCGGCCGTCGTCCCGTCGCGCCCCGACGAGACGGGGGACCCGCGGGAGGGGCCGCCCGCCCCGTTCGCGACCGTCGACGAGGCGCTGCGCGACGTCCTGGGCCCGGAGGTCGTCGCGCTCCTCGAGGAGCCCACCTGGGCCGCCCAGACCGAGCCGCTGGCGGCCACCCGGGCCGGTGGCGAGGCGATCCGCCCCGACGGCACCCAGGCCGTCGTCCGGGTCCAGAGCGGCCTGGCCGACCGGGTCGAGTGGACCTCCGGGGCGGCGCCGGGGCCCGCCCTGGACGAGGTGCGGACTCTCCCCGGGCCGACGGGCGCGGCACACCCCGCCCGCGTCGTCCCGGTGGCCGTCTCGGCCGGAACGGCCCGGTCGTGGGGCCTGCGGGTGGGGGACGCCCTGGACCTGACCCCCGGCGGCGACCAGACGCCGATGGCCGCGGTGGTCTCGGGGATCTTCGTCCCCCTCGAGCCTGCGGACGGCTTCTGGGCCGCGGAGCCGCGGATGGCCGGCCTGGCCGCGATCCCCACCCCGCAGGGCGGGGCCGTGCAGCAGGGTGCCCTCCTCGCCGCTGCGGAGAGCTACGGTGCCGTCTCCGACTCCTTGTGGCGCACCCCTCGCGGGTCCGAGGAGCCGGCGGAGTCACCCGTCCTGGCCGCGACCTGGCGCTACCCGCTCGATGCCGACCGGCTGACCCGTGGGGACGTCGAGCCGACGCGGCGCGTCCTCGTCCGGCTCGCCACCGACAGCCGGCTGCTGGGGCTCACGGCCCGGCCCCTGCAGACGACCACCGGGCTGGGCGGGCTCCTCGACCGGTACGACTCGGCGGTCGCGGGTGCCCGCGTCATGACGTCCTTCGCGACCGCCGGGCTCACCGCGCTCGCCGTGCTCGTCCTCGCGCTCACCGCCATCGTCGGGGTGCGCCGGCGGGCGCCCGAGATCCGCCTGCTGCGGGCCCGCGGTGGCTCGGTGCGGCAGGTGGTGGTCCAGGTGGGCACGGGGACCGCGGGCTCGACCCTGCCGGTCGTCGCCCTCGCGGCGGTCGCCGGAATGCTCCTGGTCCCGGGCACCACGGGAACGGACCTGTGGCTCCAGGTGGCAGCGGTCGGGCTCGTGCCCGTCCTCGCGACGGCGGGTGCCGCGCTCGCCCAGGTCCGCGAGCTCGACCGGAGCGACGCGTCCGAGGACGCCGTGCGGCAGCGTCGGGTCGTGCGCCTCGCCCGCCGCCTCGTCGCCGAGCTCGGCGTGCTCGCCGTCGCCGTGCTCGCCGTGCTGACGGTCCAGACCCGAGGGGGGCAGATCGCGGCCGGGCGCACCGACTGGTACGCCGCCCTCACCCCCGTCCTCGTCGCGATCGCCGTCTCCGTCCTCGTCCTGCGGCTCCTGCCGTGGCCGGTGCGGTGGGCCTCGGGCCTCGCCGGGCGGGGCCGCGGGCTCGTGGCCTTCGTCGGCCTCGCCCGGGCCGCGCGTACCGGGGCCGTGGCGGCCGTGCCCGTCGTCGCCGTGGTCGTCGGTGCCGCGGTGCTGGCCCTGTTCGCCGCCCTGTCGCTGACCATCCAGGACGAGCGGGAGGCCGCGTCCTACCGGGCGGTCGGGGCGCCGGCCCGGGTCGACGCCCTGCGGCTCGACTCCGACGACATCGCCGCGCTCGAGGCGCGCCCGGGGGTCGGCGCCGTCGTCGCGGCGTACGTCGAGCCCGCCCAGCTCGTCGCCGGGAGCCGGGCGGAGCCGGTCGAGCTCGTCGCGACGGACACGGCCGCGTACGCCCGGGTCGTGGCCGGCACCCCGGGGGCACTCCCGTCGGTGCCCGAGGTCGAGGGGGACCCGCTGCCCGTCGTCGCCGGTGCGCTCCCGGACGCCGCGGGTGCGGTCGAGCTGCTCGTGCGCGGCGCCCGCATCCCGGTGCGGGCCGCGGCGCTCGACGATGGCCTGGTGCGCGACGACGGCACGCGCGCGGTCCCGGTGGTCGTCGTCGACCTCGCCCGCCTGCGCGAGGCCGTGCCCGCGGCCCAGCCGAACACGGCCTTCCTCACCGTCGACGACACCGCCGCCGCCGCCCTCGACGGGCTCCGCGACCCCGGCTCGCTCACCCCGAGCGGTCGGGTGACCGGGGTGGTCACGGCCGCCGCCGTCTCGGACCGCGTCGCCGCCCTGGCCCTGGCGCGGCTCGTCGCGGGCACGTACGCGGTGGGGGCGGGACTCGCCGCCCTGCTCACCCTCCTCGCCGTCGTCCTGCTGCTCTCGGCGACCCGACCCGACCGGAGTGTGCTCGTCGTCAGGCTCCGGGCCTTGGGGCTGCGCAACGGCGGCGAGCGGGCCCTCGCCTGGGCCGAGGTGCTCCCCGTCGTCGGGTTCGCGGCGGTGTCCGGGGCCCTCGTCGGCACGCTCGCGCCGCGCCTCGTCGAGGCCGCCGTCGACCTGTCACCGCTGACCGGCGGGCTCATCCGCCCCGGTCTCCCGCCGCACGTGCCGACGGCTGTCGGCGCGGGCGTGTTCGTCATCGTCCTGGGGGCGCTGGCCCTCGTCCTCGACGCCGCGTCCGCCCGACGCGGCAGCCTCGCCGACCACCTGCGTAGAGGAGATCCGGCATGACCACCAGCCCGACCGTCCGCCGCCGCCGCGGTTCTTCCGCCGACGAGCCCCCCGGGGGGCCGGACATCCTGTGCGACAACCTGGTCCGGATCTACCGGGCGGAAGGCATCGAGGTCGTCGCCCTCCAGGGGCTCGACCTGGCCGTGGGGCGCGGCGAGCTCGTCGCGCTCGTCGGGGCGTCGGGCTCGGGCAAGTCGACCCTCCTCGGGATCCTGTCGGGCCTCGACACCCCGAGCGCCGGGCTCGCGCGGGTCGCCGGGCACGACCTGTCGACCACCGACCGGCGGGCCCGGCTCGAGTACCGCCGCCGCACCGTCGGCTTCCTGTTCCAGCAGGCCGGCGCCAACCTCCTGCCGTACCTCACCGCGGCCGAGAACGTCGAGCTGCCGATGCTGCTGGCCGGGGTGCGCGGCCGCGAGCGTGCCGCCCGGGCGCTCGACACCCTGGAGGTCCTCGGCATTCCCGACTGCGCCGACCGTCGCCCGGTCGAGCTGTCGGGCGGGCAGCAGCAGCGGGTGGCGCTCGGGGTCGCCGTCGCGAACCGGCCGCGGGTGCTCCTCGCCGACGAGCCGACGGGGGAGCTCGACACCCGCAGCAGTGACGAGGTGTTCGAGGCGATCCGGCGGGCCAACAGCGAGCTCGGCACGACGGTCCTCGTCGTGACCCACGACCCGCTCGTCAGCGAGCACGTCGCGCGGACGGTCGCGATCCGGGACGGCCGGACCTCGACGGAGGTGCTGCGCCGCGACGGCGGTCACCCTGCCGAGGAGTACGCCGTGCTCGACCGCGCCGGGCGGCTCCAGCTGCCCCAGTCGTTCACGGCGAGCCTGCAGATGCGGGACCGGGTCCGCCTCGACCTCGAGCCCGACCACATCGGCATCTGGCCCGCGGCCCCCCGACCCGAGGGGGACTCATGATCGGCGAGCGGCTCGTGGTCCGGGACGTCCACCGGACCTTCGGTGCGGGCGCCACGGCGGTCGAGGCCCTGCGTGGGGTCTCGCTGGAGGTCGCGCCCGGCGAGCTCGTCGCCGTCCGCGGGCGCTCCGGGTCGGGCAAGACGAGCCTGCTCAACATCATCGGTGGGCTCGACCGGTGCGACTCGGGTTCGGTGCACCTGGGCGAGCGTGACGTGACGGCGATGTCGGACGCCGAGCTGCTCGCGCTGCGCCGCGGGCCGGTGTCCTACGTCTTCCAGTCCTTCGGGCTCGTGCCGATCCTCACCGCCCGCGAGAACGTCGGGGTGCCGCTGCGGCTGCGCGGCGTCGACCCCCGCGACCGCGAGCGCCGCGTCACCGAGGCCCTCGAGCACGTCGGTCTCGTGGGGCACGGTGAGCACCGCCCCGACGAGATGTCCGGTGGGCAGCAGCAGCGGGTCGGGCTGGCCCGGGCGCTCGTCGCCGAGCCCGGGCTGCTGCTGGCGGACGAGCCGACGGGGCAGCTGGACTCCGAGACGGCTCGCGAGATCATGGCGCTGATCGCCCGGCTGGCCACGGAGCGGGCGATGACCACCCTCGTGACCACGCACGACCCCGTCCTGCTGTCGGCGGCGGACCGCGTGGTCGAGATCGCCGACGGGGTGGTCACGGCGGCGGCGCCCGGAGTGGCAGTCGGGGGCGCCGCGGGCTAGTCCGTCGGGTCGGGGACCCGGACCATCCCCTCCTGGGCCACCGTGGCCACGAGGGTGCCGTCGGCGGCGAACATCCGGCCGAGGCCCAGGCCGCGACCTCCCTCGGCCGAGGGCGACTCCTCCGCGTACAGCACCCAGTCGTCGGCGCGGGCCGGCCGGTGGAACCACATCGCGTGGTCCAGGCTCGCCATCCGTAGGCCCGGCGTCGTCCACGGCAGACCGTGCCGCCGCAGGATCGGCTCCAGCAGGCTGTAGTCGGAGGCGTAGGCGAGGACCGCCTCGTGCACCAGCGGGTCGTCCGGGAGCGAGCCGACGGCGCGCATCCACACATGCTGCTCGGCCCCGGTGGCCCGCACGCCGGTGAAGAGGTCGCCCTCGACGTGGCGCTGGTCGATGGCACGGTCGACGAGGTGCCGGGCGCGCGGGTCGTCGATGCCGGCGAAGGTGTCGCGGAGCGAGCGGAGCGACTCCGGGCCGGGGACCTGCGGCATCGTGTCCTGGTGGTCCACGCCGCCGTCGGGGACCTGGAAGGACGCGCTCATCGACAGGATCGGCTTGCCGTGCTGGACGGCGTGGACGCGGCGCGTCGAGAACGACCGGCCGTCGCGCATCCGTTCGACGCTGAAGGTGATCGGCTGGGTGTCGTCGCCGGGGCGCATGAAGTACGCGTGGAGCGAGTGCAGCCGCCGCCGCTCGCCGGGGAGCGTCGCGACGGTCCGGCCCGAGGCGATGACACCCTGGGCGAGCACCTGCCCGCCGAACACCCGCCCATGGGGCTGCTTCTGGCTCTCGCCGCGGAACAGCGTGATGTCCTCGGCGAAGGTCTCGGGAAGGGTCACCCCGTCGGCCGCGTCGAGCATGCGGGGCTGGACACTCACCTGGGCCGAGCCCAGCTCCTCGAGGTCCAGGGTCCTCAGGAGGTCGAGAAGGGCGGCGGGCTGCTCGGCGGTCACGCCGCAACGATAGCCAGCCCGCGGGGGGTGCTCAGGCCACGAGGGGTCGGCGGGCCCCGGCGGTGTCGCGGCGGCCACGCTCGCCCGCGCTCACGCGCCCACTGCGGACCCGGTCGGCGGCCCGGGCGAGGCGGGCGACCGCCTCCGCCATCGTCTCCGGGGGCAGGACGTGCGGGACGCGGATCCACCGGTCGAGGCCACCGTCCACCGCGAACCGCGGACCGCTCGCGACGAGCAGCCCTTCGGTCTCGGCGGCCGCGGCGAGGGCAACGGAGCCGAGCCCGTCGGGCAGCTCGCACCACAGCGACAGCCCACCCCGCGGCACCCGGAACCGCAGCGTGGGGAGGGCCTCGTGCAGGGCCGACGTCAGGGCGTCGCGAGCGGCCACGAGGTCCGAGCGGCGCTCGGCCGTGAGGGCGGGGGCCTGCCGCAACAGCTCGACGAGCACCAGCTGCTCGAGGACGGGCGCGCCGAGGTCGCTCGTGACCCGGGACTCGACGAGCGCGCGCAGAGCCCCGCGGGGCGCCCGGATCCAGCCGGTCCGCAGGCCACCCCAGTGCGACTTGGAGGAGCTGCCCACACTGATCGCGTCGACGGCGTGCGCCGCGAACGGCAGGGGCGCCGGACCGCCCTCGAGGTCGATCTCGGCGACCGTCTCGTCGATGACCGGCGTCGTTCCCGCCGCCCGGAGCCGGTGGGCGAGCGCCGCCCGCTCCTCGTCCGCCATCAGGGCGCCGGTCGGGTTGTGGAAGTCCGGGATGAGCACCGCGGCCCGTGCGGACGCGGACGCGATGGTACGGGCCGACTCCTCGACGTCCCAGCCGTCGGGGTCGACCGGTATCGCCCGGAGCCGGGCGCCGAGCGACCGCAGCCCGTCGAGGGTGTTGGGGTACGTCGGGTCCTCGACGACGACGCGGTCACCGGGGCGGAGCAGCGCGCGCGCCACCACCCCGAGGCCGGCGACCGCCCCCGACGTCACGAGCACGTCGTCGGCGGATGTGGGGAGGCCGCGGTCGCGGTAGCGCTGGGCGATGGCCTCGCGCAGCTCCGGGACCCCGAAGGTCAGGTACCCCGCGCCGGTGAGGTACGCCGGAAGCTGCTCGACGGCCCGCTCGTAGGCTTCGACGATGCCGCCCGGCGCGCGGGTCGCGGCGCAGGTGAGGTCGATGACGCCGGCCGCGACGTCGGCGGGGAAGAGGCCGCCCGTGCCGCGCGGGCGCGCACCCGAGGGCAGCGTCGCGACCGACCCCGACCCCTGGCGCGACGCGAGGTAGCCGGCCTCGCGCAGGACGTCGTAGGCCCGGGTCACGGTGGTCCGGCTCAGGCCGAGGTGGTGGGTCAGGTCGCGCTCGCTCGGGAGCCGGGTCCCGACGGCGATCCGGCCGTCGGCGACAGCGAGCCGGAGCGCGTCGGCCAGGGCCTGGTAGGCGGGGCGGGCCCGGGCGACGTCCCCGACGAGCCGTGCGGTCCGGGCGGCGCTCACGGTCGGGGTGGCGGGTGACATGAGGCCACTGTCCCACGATTGGCCCTCGATTCAGGAGCCAATTCCGCCGACGATGGTGGACATGTCCCCGCTCCAGCTCGTCCGTCGCGGCGCCGCCCGGCGCGTGGCCCTGGTCCCGATGAACCCCGTGGAGCAGCTGCGCGCCGGGCACCTCGTGCGTCGGGTCGGGCAGCTGCTCGTCGGGCTCGTCCTCTTCGGCGTGACGATGGCTCTGCTGCTCCGAGCCGCGCTGGGCCTCGAGCCGTGGGGCGTGCTCACCTACGGCCTGGTCCTGCACATCCCGATGTCCTACGGCCAGATGGTCATCGCGAGCTCCTTCGTCGTCCTCCTGCTGTGGATCCCGCTCCGGCAGTGGCCCGGCCTGGGCACCGTCCT
Source organism: uncultured Actinomycetota bacterium (assembly GCA_963815545.1). Classification (GTDB taxonomy): domain Bacteria; phylum Actinomycetota; class Actinomycetes; order Actinomycetales; family Dermatophilaceae; genus Phycicoccus. The sequence goes on along the minus strand of CAWFGY010000008.1, from coordinate 233,689 downwards.
CAACGCGGTCGTCATCGGCCTGGCCACCGACGCCACGCTCGCGGTGGTCCCGCCCATCGAGGGCCTCGGCTGGCGGGCGCTCGTCATGGTGCTCGCGGTCCTGGGCAACGGGGTCGCCGGAGCGATGTACATCGGCAGCCAGCTCGGCCCCGGACCCCGGGACGGGCTGATGACCGGGCTGTCCCGGCGCACCGGCCGCTCGATCCGGCTCGTGCGCACCGGCCTCGAGGTCACCGTCGTCACCCTCGGCTGGCTGCTCGGCGGAGTCGTCGGCATCGGGACGCTGCTCTACGCGCTGCTCATCGGACCGGTCGTGCAGCTCTTCCTGCCGATGCTCACGGTCCGGGTCCACCCGCCCGCGCCGCGTCAGGAGGCTGCCGGGGTGAGCCTCGCGTCCGGCTCGGTGCGCCAGGACCAGATCGCCGCCGCCAGCGCGGCGAGCAGCAGCACCAGCGAGACCCCGAGCGCACCGCGCAGCGCCGTGCCCGGGTCGTCGGTGCGCGACACGGTCACCTGATAGGCCGTCATGAGGACGGCGGCGCCGACCGCGGCGCCGATCCGCTGACCGGTCTGCAGTGCGCCCCCGGCCGCGCCGCCCATCCGGGTGGGGACGTCGGCGAGGGCCAGCGTGAAGTTCGGTGAGACGGTGGCCCCGCCGCCGAGGCCGGCCACCAGCAGCGGCAGCGCGAGGATCAGCCACATCCAGCGGCTGCCCTCGGACGGAGGCGCCAGCACGGCGAGCGCGACGACCCCGCTCATCATCACGGTGAGCGCCCCGACGGTGAGGGGACGCCCGAGGCGGCTCACGAGGCGGCCGGCGAGCGGCGACGCGACGGCGGAGCCGACCGCGAACGGGGTGAGCAGCAGCCCGGTGCGCAGCGGCGAGTACCCGAGGCCGTCCTGGAGGTACACGCTGAGCACGAGGAAGATGCCGGTGAAGCCGGTGAAGTAGAGGCTCCCGATGACGATCCCGCTGGCGTAGCCCGGCGTGCTGCGGAGCAGGCTGAGGTCGAGCAGGGGAGCGGCCCCGGTGCGCACGACCCGTCGCTCCCAGCGGACGAAGGCAGTGGCCAGCACCGGGACGAGCAGCAGCAGGAACAGGGGGAGCCGACGGCCGGTCTCGAGGCTCACGACGGGGTAGAGCAGCGCGAGGACCGTGCCACCGAGGAGGGCCGCCCCGGCGAGGTCGAGCCGGGCACCGGCCGGTCCGTCGGCGTGCACGCGGCCAGGGACGAGGCGGGCGATCGCGACGAGCAGGACGGCGCCGATCGGCACGTTGACGAGGAAGATCCAGCGCCAGCCGTCCTCCTCGCCGAACGCGGCGATGAGCAGCCCGCCGAGGATAGGGCCGATGGCGGAGGACACCGACACGGTGAAGCCGAAGAGCCCGAAGGCCACCCCGCGCTCGCGGCCCTGGAAGAGGGACTGGATGAGGCCGGTGCTCTGCGGGGTGAGCAGACCGGCGGCGAAGCCCTGGACGAGCCGGGCGGCGACGAGCACGGCGACGTGCGGGGCGAGCCCGGCGGCCGCGCTGGAGAGGACGAACCCGGTGAGGCCGATGAGCATCATCCGGCGCCGGCCGTAGGCGTCGCCGAGGCGGCCGCCGCTGACGAGGACGAGGCCGAGGGCCAGGGCGTAGCCGGAGATCGACCCACTGGATCGTCCCGGCGTTCGTGTCGAGCCCGGTGCGCATCGAGGGGATGGCGACGTTCACGATCGTCACGTCGAGCAGGACCATGAAGCCGACGGTCAGGGTGACCCCGAGGACACGCCAGCGCCGCGGGTCCGGCTCGGCGGCCGCCGGCTCGGCGCGTTCCTCGGTCTCCTGGCTCACCCGCTCACGCTACGCGTCGGAGGGCGTCGGGCCGGCATCGGCGGGCGGACCCTGGACAGGCGCGGCCGCGCGGGGCGCTCAGCCGAGCAGGTCGGCGAGGGCCTCGTCGAGGTCGGCGTGCTCGAGGTGGAAGCCGTCGGCGAGGAGCCGGTCGGGGGTGGCGTGGCGACCGGTGAGCGCCAGCGCCGGGTCGGACCGGAACACGAGCCAGGCCCCCACGTGCACGAGGGGGGTCGGGGTCGGCGGCGCCCACGGGCGGCGCAGGGCCCGGCGCAGGGCGCGCATGAGGTCGCGGTTGCGCACCGGGGTGGGGCCGGTGACGTGGACGACGCCCGAGAGCGCTCGAGACCGTCGCGAGGTGCAGGACGGCGCGGACGAAGTCGTCGACGTGCATCCAGGACACCCACTGCGTGCCGGGGCCGACCCGCCCGCCGAGGAACCGGCGGGTGAGGGTCGTGAGCCGGTCCAGGGCCGGGGTGCCCTCGTCGAGGACGATCCGGTGCGCATGACGACGAGACGCTCGGCGGCGGCGCCCGGCGAGCGCGTGCTCCCACGCGGTGGCCACCCCGGCCATCTGGGGCGGGCCGTCGGCCGGCGGTGAGCCCTCGGTGAGCCGGGCCTCGCCCGCGTCGCCGTAGATCGCCAGGGTGCTCATCTGCAGCCAGACGGCGGGCGGCCCGTGCCGTCGCGACGCCTCGACGAGGGCCCGGGTCGGTTCGACGCGCGAGGCGGTGAGGCCGTCGACGGCCCGCCGGGTGGGGCGCCGGTCGACGAGCTCCCCGGCGAGGTTGACGAGGATGCTGCCCGGGACGAGGTGGCCCCAGTCGCCGGCGATCGAGCGCCCGTCCCAGCCCAGCTCGAGGTGCGGGGCGTCGGCGCGGGGGCTGCGGGTGAGGACGACGACGGTGTGCCCGGCCGCCGCGAAGGCGTCGGCCAGGGCCCGGCCCAGGGCCCCCCGGCCCCCCGCGAGGACGACGGTGGGCCGAGCGGCACGCACCGGCTCAGCCATCGACGGCGAGGGCGAAGGGCAGGACGGCGGGTGCCCCGGCGAGGCGCAGCGCACGCCCGGCGACCGTCAGGGTCCAGCGTGTCGACACCACGTCGTCGACGAGCAGCACGGGCCCGGGGGTGGCGGCGAGGGCGGCGGCGAGCTCGGGACCCACGACGAGCCGCTCCCAGACCCCCGCGAGCCGGTAGGCGCTGTTGCCGCCCATCTCCCCGGTGGGGCCGCCGTGGGCGAGGTCGAGGGTGCCGAGGAACCGGAGCCGGCCGATCTCGGCGAGGCCGGTGGCGAGGGACCCGACGAGCTGAGGATGGCTGCGTGAGGGCATCGCGACGACACCCACCGGCCGCTGCGCCCAGCCCCACTCGGCGAGCACGGGGACGCAGGCCCGGAGCAGCTCAGGGGAGGCCGGGGCGTCCTCGCGCAGGACCTCGCGGAGCCGCTGGCCCCAGCCGAGGTCGGAGAGCCGGGCGAGGGCGCGCCCCGAGGCCACACCCTCCTCCGCCGGGATCCTGCCCTTGACGGGGACGCCGACGCGGTCCATGCCGGTGGGCCACTGGGCGCGGGCGTCGACGTCGACCCCGACCCGGGTGAGCCGCTCGCGGGCGGCTCCGACGACGGTGTCGGGGATGTCGGTGGGGTACCAGGGGCCGGCGCACCCGTCGCAGCGCCCGCACGGCACGGCGGTGTCGTCGTCGAGGCACTCCTGGAGGAAGGCCATCCGGCACGCGTCGGTGCGCTCGTAGTCGACCATGAGCTGCTGCTCGTCGCGACGGGCGGCGGCGACCCGCTCGTAGCGCTCGGCGTCGTAGGTCCACGGGACCCCGGTGGACACCCAGCCGCCGGAGACCCGCTGCACCGCGCCGTCGACGTCGAGGACCTTCAGGAGCAGCTCGAGGCGGGTGCGCCGGACGTCGACGGCGGTCTCGAGCGCCGCCGTCGACACGGCACGGCCGGCCTCGGCGAGGGCACGGAGCACCGCTGCCGCCTGGTCCTCGCGCGGCATCGACACGGACGCGAAGTACCGCCAGATGTCGGTGTCCTCCGGGCCGGGGAGGAGGAGGACGTCGGCCCGCTCGGTGGCACGGCCGGCTCGGCCCACCTGCTGGTAGTACGCGACCGGGCTGCTCGGTGCCCCCAGGTGGACGACGAAGCCGAGGTCGGGCTTGTCGAACCCCATGCCGAGGGCGGAGGTGGCCACGAGCGCCTTGACCTCGTTGTGCCGCAGCGCCTCCTCGAGGCGCTCGCGGTCGGCGGGGTCGGTGCGGCCGGTGTACGACGCGACGGCGTGGCCGGCCTCACGCAGGCTCGCGGCGACGTCCTCGGCGGCGGAGACGGTGAGCGCGTAGACGATGCCGGACCCGGGGAGGTCGCCGAGGTGCTGGAGCAGCCACCCCAGCCGCTGCTCGGGCGACATCGAGCGGAGCACCCCGAGGCGGAGGGAGTCGCGGGCCAGCCCGCCGCGCACCGTGAGCACCGGGCGCCCCCCGACGCCGAGCTGCTCCTCGACGTCGTGGACGACCCGGGCGTTGGCGGTGGCCGTCGTGGCGAGCACCGGGACGTCGTCGGGCAGGCCCTGGAGCAGGTCACGGATGCGGCGGTAGTCGGGGCGGAAGTCGTGGCCCCAGTCGCTGACACAGTGCGCCTCGTCGACGACGAGGAGGCCGCAACGCCGCGCGAGGTCGGGCAGCTGCTCGTCGCGGAAGCGCGGGTTGTTGAGCCGCTCGGGGCTGACGAGCAGGACGTCGACCGCGTCCTCGGCGAGCGCCGCGCGCACCTCGTCCCAGTCCTGGGCGTTCGCCGAGTTCATCGTGACGGCCCGGATGCCGGCGCGTCCGGCCGCGGCGATCTGGTCGCGCATGAGCGCGAGCAGCGGGCTGATGATGACGGTGGGGCCGGCGCCCTCGGCGCGGCGCAGGGCGGTGGCGACGAAGTACACGGCGGACTTGCCCCACCCGGTGCGCTGGACGACGAGGACGCGGGAGCGCTGGGCCACGAGCGCCGAGACCGCCTCGAGCTGGCCGTCGCGGAAGTCGGCGTCCTCGCGGCCGACGAGCCGGCGCAGCGCCACGCGGGCGCGGTCGGCGAGCTCGGCGGACGGGGGAGCGGGTGCGGCGGCGGTCGGTGTCGTCATGGTGCGCCCACCGTATGCCGCCGACCCGACACCGGGTGGGCCGCCGTCCACAGGCCCGCGGCCCGGGTCAGGACCAGCCGGCCGGGTCGACGCCGCCCGGGACGTCGGCCTCGGGGTCGTAGGGGGTCCGGGTGAAACGGAACGACGCGAGGTCCAGGTGGGACACCGTGCCGTCGGGGCGCCGCACCACCTGCAGCGGCTCACCCGCGTTGTAGCCGTCGAGCCCGACCCACGCGTCGGGCCCGACCCGGGCGAAGCGCGACCCCCGGGCCTGCCCGGGCTCGCCGAGGACCAGGTGCTCGTCGACGAGGCGCGCGGTGGTCGTCGACGGGCCCCAGTGCCACGTGCCGACGAGGTCCAGCAGCGACGCGTCCCCGGCCGCCGACCACGCGGGCACTCGGGGGCGGCGCCTCCGCGTCGAGGACGCCGAGCAGGTCCTCGGACAGCGACCGCATCACGGTCGAGGAGGTCGTGTTCGTCATCGTCACGACGCCGTCGCCGCCCTCGAGGCGCACCCGCAGCCCCGCGAGGAAGCCCGGCATCGAGCCCCCGTGGCCCGCGAAGCGGGCGCCGTCGACGTTCCACACCTGCCAGCCGAGGCCGTGGGCGCCGGTCCACGGCTGCCCCGGCTCGTCGACGACGTGGTGCGGCTCGCACATCTCGGCGAGGGTGTCGGCCGGGAGCAGCCCGGCGGTGTCGCCGGCGAGGAAGCCGGCCCATCGGGCGAGGTCGGGCAGGGTGGTCCACAGCTGGCCGGCCGGGGCCATCGCACCGCCGTCGTGCTCGGGCTCGGCCAGCAGGACGTCGGCGAACGGGTGCACCGCCAGGCCCTGCGCCGCTCGGCCCGCGGGCCGGGTCGTGGTCCGGGTCATCCCCAACGGCTCGAGCAGCTCGGCGCGCACCACCTCGGCCCAGCCGGCGCCGTGGTGGACCTCGAGCAGCCGCCCGAGCGCGCCGTAGCCGACGTTGGAGTAGTGGAAGCGCCGGCCCTCGCGGAACCGCTGCCCGACCGGGGCGGCCGTGAGCGCGTCCCAGTCGCCGCCGGGCGTCCGCTCCCACCAGGGCCCCGGCGTCTCGGCCTGGGCGCCGGCGGCGTGCGTCAGCAGCTGCTCGATGCTGGCGCGCCCCAGCGCCGAACCGGGCACGTGCTGCTCGAACCGGTCGGTGAGGTCGAGCCGGCCCGCGTCGCGGAGCCGGAGGACGCACACCGCGACGAAGGTCTTGGTGATCGAGCCCATCCGGTACTGGGTGTCGTCGTCGGCCGGCTCGCCCCCGGCGCGTCCGTCGAGGGTCCCGACGGCCCCGCTCCACACGAGGGCGCCGTCGCGCACGACCCCGGCGACGACCGACGGCAGCCGGCCCGCGCGCTGGGCGGTGGCGAGCACGTGGTCGAGGTGGCGGGTCGTCGAGGGCTGCAGCGGCATCCGCCCACCCTAGGACCCGCCGGGGCTGGGAGGATGGGGAGATGCCCGGTCCCCACGCCTCCCGCCCCTACCGCGTCGAGGTGCCCCTGCGGTGGTCCGACATGGACGCCTACGGCCACGTCAACAACGTGCAGTACCTGCGCCTCCTCGAGGACGCCCGCGTCATCGGGTTCCGGGAGTGGTTCCCGGACCGCCCGACGCTGCTCGACGAGGGCATCGTCGTCTCCCGCCACGCCATCGAGTACCGGGCGCCGCTGACCTACCGGCCCGAGCCCGTCGAGGTCGACATGTGGGTGACCCGGGTGCACGGCGCCGGGTTCGACCTCGGGTACGTCGTGCGCGACCCGGATGCGGTGGGCGAGCGGGAGTACGCCGTCGCCGAGACCGGGCTGGTGCTCTACGACTTCGCCACGTCCAGCCCCCGCCGCCTGTCGGCCGAGGCGCGGGGCCAGCTCGCCGCGCACTCCGGCGACGCCGTGACGTTCCGGTGGTCGGGCCGGTGACCGACGTCCTGCACCTCGTCGACGCCGCCTCCCTGGGCGACCTCGGGCGCTACGCCGCCCGGGCCCGGGCCCTCGACGACGCGGGGGCGATCCGGCTCCAGGCGTCCGGCGACGTGCTCGCGGCCTGGGTGGGCGTGCTCCAGGGCAGCGGCATCCTCGCCGAGGGGACGGTGCTCGGCCTGCGCACCTTCGCCCTGCGCGAGCCCGCGGAGTGCGACCTCGTCGTCCCGCTCGGCGCCGTCACGGACCGGACGGCTCGCCACGACGGCTCCGGCGACCTGCCGGTGCCACCCCTGCGCGCGCTCGCTCCGTGGTCGGCCGTCAGCCCACCCCGCTCGGGGTGGGAGCCCTCGGGGGAGGTGGCCGGTGACGACCTCGCCCGCGCCGCCCGCGAGGGGCTGGACGAGGTCAGCGCGGCGGTGCGGGAACGGGGAGCGGCGGCCGGGTTCGTGCGCGACCGGGTGTGGGCCACCGAGGCCGCCCCCGGGGTCCGCGCGGGCGGGGCGTTCGCGGCGTTCTCACTGGGGTTCCTCGCGCCGGGCGGATCGGTCCGGGTGTTCCACGCGAACCGGTGGACGCGGCTCACCGCGCCCGGCGGTCACGTCCTGATGCGCTGACCCGCCGGGACGACGACGGCCGCCACGAGAGCGAGCCCGAGGAAGATCGCGCCGAACAACGGGTTGTCCTGACCGGGCACGTGGCGCGCCGCGAACGCGGCCGTCACCACCGCGATCCCCAGCACGCTGCCGAGGACGTCCGAGAGCTGGAGCGCGGAGGAGGCCTCGCCGTGGTCGTGCACCGGGCTCAGCTCGAGCGCCACGACCGTCGTCGTCGTCACGCCGGTGCCCATCGCGATCCCGGCGAGGAACAGGGCGAGGACGCTGAGCCAGCCGGGGAGGTCCGCCCAGGCGACGCAGGCGAGCCACACCAGCCCGACCGCCAGGAAGACCCCGCCGACCTCGACGAGCCGGTACCGCGGCAGGTGCAGCACGTCGTGCCCCTGGTACCAGGCCCCGACGGCCCAGCCGACCGCTCCGACGGCCAGGGCGAGCCCGGCGACCTGCAGGCTCGCTCCCCGCTGCCCGACGAGGAAGAGCGGGACGTAGGTGATCCCGCCGTAGAACGCGGCGCACAGCAGCGCCCGGGCCAGGATCACGCTCGGCAGGCCCCGGCCCATGGCCCAGGTCGCGCGCGGCAGCAGGACCGGCGCCACGACGGCGACCCCGACGAGGCCGACGAGGCCGACGACGGTCTTGGCCGACAGCTCGAGGTCGAGCTCGTGCGAGCCGAACTGCAGCGCGCCGGCGGCCAGCGCCACGGCCACCCCGGCCCACGCCGTCCGGACGTGGGTGCGGTGGTCGCGCGAGCTGACGACCTCGCGCAGGCGGGCGGTGTCGGTGCGTTGTTGGGCCCGACGCAGCGCGAGCACGGTGACGAGCACGGGGGCGACGACGCCGAGGAACACCCAGCGCCACGACAGGTGCTCGGTGACCCAGGCCGAGACGGGTGGGCCGGCCAGCGCCGGGAGCACCCAGGCCGCCGACACGTAGGTGAACAGCCGCGGCCGGATCACCTCCGGGTAGACCCGGCCGGCGATGACGTAGAGCATGACGACGAGCAGCCCGCCGCCGAGCCCGGTGAGCGCCCGCCCCACGAGGAAGACGTCGAAGCGCTCGGCCACGCCGCACGTCGCGGACCCGACGGCCAGCAGCACCTGCCCCACGAACGCCCCGGGCAGCGGGCCGGACCTGTCGCTCCACACCCCGGCCAGGACGATGCCGAGGAGCTGGGCGGTCAGCATGACCGAGAACGCGAAGCCGTAGGAGCGCACCGCGTCCAGCTCGCGGGCGACGTCCGGCATCGCCGTCGACACCGCCATGGACTCGAAGGCCACGATCGTGACGAGGGCCAGGACGGCGACGGTGACTTCGAGATAGGGACGGCTCAGCGGCCCTGCGGCCGCCCGGGTCGTCTCCTCGTGCACTTGCGCCAATCTAGCCTCCGGACCGGGTCATCGGGGGGTGTCCGCGCTCGACGAGCACGTCGCGCAGGACGTCGATCCGGTCGGCCACGATCCCGTCGACCCCGAGGTCGAGCAGGCGGTGGTACTCCTGCGCGTCCTCGGGCGACCAGTCGTGGAACCACACGTGGACGTGCTTGCCGAGCCGGTGTGCGCGGCGGACGAGCCCGGGGGTGACGAGGGTGACGGTGCGGCCGCCGACCCGGTGCTGGGCCGGGATCTGGAAGACGGGGGCCGGGGTGTGCAGGAGCCGGGTCACCGGCCCCGGGCCGAACCGCAGCGCCGCGGTGCCGAGCTGCCCGGCCGCGGTCGCGACGCCGGGCCCGAGCGCCCTGCGGACGGCCCGGATCCGGCGCGGCGAGAACGACCCGAGGCAGACCCGTCGGGTGGCGTCGTGCCGGCGCACCACCTCGAGCGTCGGCGCGAGCGCGGAGTCGGCCTTGACGTCGATGTTGAGGAAGGCGTCCGGGAAGGCCTCGAGGAGGTCACCGAGCAGGGGCACCGGCTCGATGCCCCCGACGCGGGCCTGCCGCACGACCGACCAGGGCAGGTCGGCGACCCGCCCGCGCGCGTCGGTGACCCGGTCCAGCACCGTGTCGTGGAACGCGACGGCCTCGCCGTCGGACGTCGCGTGCACGTCGGTCTCGAGGTACCGGTAGCCCAGCGCCACGGCTCTCCCGAAGGCCGCGAGGGTGTTCTCGAACCCGACGTTCTCGGGCAGCCGCGCCCCGCCCCGATGCGCGAGGGCGATCGGGGCGGGGGAGGAGAGGTAGGCGTAGTCGGCGGCGCGCACGTCAGGCGGAGGGCACGCGCAGCCAGGCCGTGGTGTCGGCCGGGAGGTGACCGGACGAGAGCGGCGCGGACGAGACGAGGACCTCGCCCTCGGGGAGCGCGACCGGGTCGGGGCCGATGTTCGCCAGGACGAGCACGTCGGCGTCCCGCCCGGGCGAGCTGTTGCGGACCGCGACGACCGTCGCCGAGCCGAGGGCGTCCCACGTCAGGGCGCCGCGCCCCAGGCACTGCTCGCGGCGGGTCCGCAGCAGGGCCCGGTAGAGCTCGAGGGTGGAGCCGTCGACGCCCGCCTGCTGGTCGACGGCGAGGTCGGCGTACGCCTCGGGCTGCGGCAGCCACGGGTCGTCGCCGGGCCCGAAGCCGAGGCTCGGGGCGTCCTTGACCCACGGGATCGGCACCCGGCAGCCGTCCCGGCCCGCGATGGCGTGGTCGGTGCGGTGGAAGGTGGGGTCCTGCCGGACCTCGTCGGGCATCGTCGTGTGCTCGGGGAGCCCGAGCTCCTCGCCCTGGTAGATGTACGCGCCGCCCGGGAGCCCGAGCATGAGAGCCGTCGCCGCCCGCGCTCGGCGCAGGCCGAGAGCGGCGTCGGGCTGCGGGTCGGTGGCCCGGATGCCGTTGGTCCGCGGCGCACTCTGGTCGAGGCCGAGCCGGGTCGCGTGCCGCACGACGTCGTGGTTCGAGAGCACCCACGTCGTCGGCGCGCCGACGGCGTCGTTGGAGCGCAGCGAGGACTCGATGACCCGGGCGAGCGCGGCCGCGTCCCAGTGCGTGTCGAGGAAGTCGAAGTTGAAGGCCTGGTGCATCTCGTCGTCCCGGACGTAGCGGGCGAGCCGGGTCGCGGGCTTGACCCAGGCCTCGGCGCACAGGATGCGGTCGGGCTCGCCGTAGGAGTCGAGGACGTCACGCCACGCGCGGTAGATCTCGTGGACCCCGTCCTGGTCCCACATCGGGGCGTTGCCCGTCGCGCTGTGGTCGAGGACCTTCGCGCCGTCGTGGCCCTCGAGCTCCTCGACGTCGCGGCCGATCCCGCTGGGCCCGGTGTCGGCGATCGACCTCGTCGAAGACGCCCATCGGGCCGTGCCAGTCGGGGAGCCCGTCCTTCTTCACGAGGCCGTGCGCGACGTCGACCCGGAAGCCGTCGACCCCGCGGTCGCACCAGAACCGCAGGATCGACTCGAACTCCGCGCGGACCTCGGCGTTGTGCCAGTTCAGGTCCGGCTGGGTGACGTCGAAGATGTGCAGGTACCACTGTCCGGGCGACCCGTCGGCCTCGGTGACCCGGGTCCAGCCGCGGCCGCCGAACACCGACGGCCAGTTGTTCGGGGGCTCCTCGCCGCCCGGGCCGCGACCGTCCCGGAAGACGTAGCGGTCGCGCTCGGGGCTGCCGGGTGCCGCGGTGAGCGCCGCCTGGAACCACGCGTGCTCGCTGCTCGTGTGGTTCGGGACGAGGTCGACGACGACCTTCATGCCGAGGTCGTGCGCGGTCGCGATCATCGCGTCCGCGTCGTCGAGGGTGCCGAAGCGCGGGTCGATGTCGCGGTAGTCGGCCACGTCGTAGCCCGCGTCGTTCATCGGCGAGACGTAGAACGGGCTGAGCCACACCGCGTCGACGCCGAGGTCGCGCAGGTACGGCAGCCGGGCGGTGATCCCCGGGAGGTCGCCGATGCCGTCACCGTCGGCGTCGGCCCACGAGCGGGGGTAGATCTGGTAGATCACCGCGTCGTGCCACCAGGGGGCGTCGGGCGCGTCGGCGCCGTGGACGATCGTGCCGGCGGCGGTCAGGGCGGGCGTGGTGTCGTGGGTCACCCGGACCATGGTTCCGCATCGACGGGGCCGTACGAAATCCCCGCGCAGGCGTCTTCAGGGGGTCAGCGGAGGGACGTCCTCGGCGCTGTTGACGAGCATGTGGGCCGCGCGCAGGAAGTAGTCGCGCATCTGCTCCGCCTGCGGCTCGGGAATGCCCGCCACGTCGACGGCCGCGAGCATGTGACGCATCCACCGGTCCCGCATGTCCAGGGTCACCGGGAACGTCGCGTGCCGCATCCGCAGCCTCGGATGGCCGCGCTCCTGGCTGTACGCCGTCGGGCCGCCGAAGTACTGCTCGAGGAACATCCGGAGCCGGCGCTCCGCCGGCGCGAGGTCCTCCTCGGGGTAGAGCGCGCGCAGCGGGGGGTCGGCGGCGACGCCCTCGTAGAAGGCGTGCACGAGCCGCTCGAACGTCGGCGCCCCGCCGACCTCCTCGTAGATGCTCACCGCGGGCCGGCCGGGGCGAAGGGCGGCAGCGGCGGACCCTGGATGTCGTTCGCGTCGAACGCGGCCTTGATCCGTGCCCGCAGCTCACGCTGGACGGCGAAGTTCTCGCCGGCGAGCGTCTTGGCGAGGACCTTCACGGTGACGGTCTGCCCGGCGATCGAGTCGACGCCCAGCACCGTGGGGGCCTCGATGAGCTTGGGCTCCCACTCGGGGTCCACGGCGAAGGTCCCGCACACCTCGCGGACGACCTCGAGCACGCGGGAGATGTCCTCGCGGTACGACACCGGCATCTCGACCCAGGCGGCGCCGTAGCCCTGCGACCGGTTCCCGATCCGGATGATCTCGCCGTTGCGGACGTACCAGACGACCCCGTCGAAGTCGCGCAGCCGGGTGATCCGCAGCGTGACCTCCTCGACCGTGCCGATGGCCTCGCCGGTGTCGACGACGTCACCCACGCCGTACTGGTCCTCGAAGATCATGAAGATCCCCGACAGGAAGTCCTTGACGAGGCTCTGCGCGCCGAAGCCGATGGCGACCCCGCCGACGCCGGCCGAGGCGAGCAGGGGGCCGAGGGGGAGGCCGATGAGCCCCATGATGGTGAGGGCGGCGACGACGCCGATGACGAACGTCGAGATGCTGCGCAGCAGCGACCCCACCGTCTGGACCCGGGAGCGGTGCCGCTCGCCCGCCAGGCCGATCGTCGTCGCGAGGACGTTGCCGCGCGCGTCGGTCTCGCGGGTCCGCTCGCTCGAGCGGGAGGTCATCGTCGCGACGGTGCGCCCGATGAGCCGGTGCAGGGCCCAGCGGGCGACGAGGGCGATGAGGAGGGTCGCGAGCACGCGCAGGCCGTCGGTGAGCAGCCAGGCCTGGGCGGCCTCGACGACTCCGACGACGACCTGGGTGTCGAGCCCGGTGAGGTCGGGGAGGCTGAGGATCGTCGTGGCGTCAGTCACGGGCATCACGCTCCTGGGCGGTCAGGGCGCGCGCCACCGGGTCGCGGTTCTCGGCGACGAGGCGGCGCATCGCGGCGGGGGTGTCGGGGTGCTCGTCGAGCCACGTCTGCGTCGCGTCGAGCAGCGCGGCGTCGGCGAGGGGCCGGGGGTAGAAGCCGAGGACGATGGCCTCGACGAGGGCCGAGGAGCCCTTCTCCTCGACGGTGTCGAGCATGGCGTGGTACTTCTCGACGTAGGGGCGCAGCAGGTGCTCGGGGGTCCCGGTCCGGACGAGCCCGAGCCCGAGCGCGTCGACGACGGCGTTCGGCAGGCCCGTCTCCTCGACCGCGGCCCGCCACGCCATCGCCTTGGCCTCGGCCGTCGGGATGGCCGCGCGCGCCCGGGCGGCCCGCTCGCGACCCGTCGCGGTGTCCTCGCGGGCGCGCTCGGCGTCGATCTCCGCCTCGTCGGCGGCACCGACCGCGGCCAGCGCGGTGAGCAGGGTCCAGCGCATCTCGAAGTCGACGTCGAGCCCGTCGAGGGTCTCGGTGCCGTCGTAGAGAGCCCGCAGCGCCGCCGGGTCGTCGCCGGCGGTCGTGAAGGCGGCGGCCGCGGTCACGAGCTGCAGCTGGGCGTCGCTGGCCGGTGCCGCGGCGCGCGCGAGCTCCCAGAGCCGGTCGCGGGCGCCCTCCCGGGCGGCCGCCCGGTGCTCGGGCGCGGTGTACGAGAAGACGGCCACCCGCAGCTGGGCGAGCAGGGTCCGCAGCAGGGTGGAGTCGGACTCGCCGGAGAGGCTCGCGAGGGCGAGGTCGGCGAACGCGCGGGCACCCATCTCCGCCTCGCGGGTCATGTCCCACGCCGAGGCGAGCACGAGCGAGTGGGGCAGCGAGGAGGTGAACGCCCGCGGGTGCGCCAGGGCCGTCGCGAGCGAGCGCTCGTCGAGCCGGATCTTGGCGTAGGCGAGGTCCTCGTCGTTGACGAGGAGGAGGTCGGGCTGGTCGCGGCCGAGAGGGCCGGGACCTCGGTGAGCGGGCCGTCGACGTCGACCTCGAGGAGGTCGGTGCGCTGCAGCTCGCCGTCGCGCAGGCTGTAGAGGCCGACCCCGAGCCGGTGCGGGCGTGGCACCCCGATGCCCTCGGCGGAGGTCTGCTCGATGGCGGCCGACGCGATGCGGCCGTGGTCGTCGACCTCGACGCGGGCGCGCAGGGTGTTGACCCCGGCGGTCTCGAGCCAGGCGGCCGACCAGGCGTGCAGGTCGCGTCCCGACGTCGCCTCGAGCTCGACGAGGAGGTCCGCGAGGCTCGTGTTGCCCCACGCGTGCTTGCGGAAGTAGGTGCGGAGGCCGTCGCGGAACGCGTCGCGCCCGACGTAGGCCACGAGCTGCTTGAGCACCGAGGCGCCCTTGGCGTACGTGATGCCGTCGAAGTTGACCTCGACGTCGCGCAGGTCGTCGATCGGCGCGACGATGGGGTGCGTCGTCGACAGCTGGTCCTGGCTGTAGGCCCAGTCCTTCTCGTAGGTGCAGAACGTCGTCCAGGCGTCGCGCCACTCGGTGGCCTCGGCCTGGCAGGTCGTCGACGCCCACTCGGCGAAGGACTCGTTGAGCCAGAGGTCGTTCCACCACCGCATCGTCACGAGGTCGCCGAACCACATGTGCGCCAGCTCGTGCAGGACGGTCAGGGCGCGTCGCTCGACGAGCGCGTCGGGCACCTTGGAGCGGAAGAGGTAGATCTCGGAGATGGTCACGCACCCGGCGTTCTCCATGGCACCCATGTTGTACTCCGGCGAGAACAGCTGGTCGTACTTCTCGAACGGGTACGCGCAGTCGAACTCCTCCTCGAAGAACGCGAAACCCTGCTTGGTCAGGGTGAACAGGTTGTCGGCGTCGAGGTACGGGGTGAGGCTGCGGCGGCAGAAGATGCCGAGCGGGATCTCGCCGGCCCGGGTGGTCACGGAGTCGCGCACGACGTCGTACGGCCCGGCGACCAGGGCGGTGATGTAGCTCGACAGGCGCGGGGTCCGGGGGAACCGCCAGGTCGCCGACCCCTCGCCGGCGGGCTCGGACGGCGGCGTCGGCGAGTTGGACACGACCTCCCAGTGTGCCGGGGCGGTGACCGTGAACGCGAAGCCGGCCTTGAGGTCGGGCTGCTCGAAGACGGGGAAGGCACGACGGCTGTCGGGGACCTCGAACTGGGTGTAGAGGTACACCTCGTCGTCCACCGGGTCGACGAACCGGTGGAGCCCCTCGCCGAAGTTCGTGTAGCGGCCCGTCGCCCGCACCGTCACCGTGTTCTCCGCCTGGAGCCCCGGGCAGGCGCACCCTGCTGTCGGCGTAGTGGGCCGCCGGGTCGAGGGAGGTGCCGTTCACGACGACCTCCTCGACGGAGGCGCCGACGAAGTCGAGGAAGGTCTCGGCGCCGGGGGAGGCGCAGGTGAACCGCACGGTGGTCGTCGTCGCGAACGTCTCGTCGCCCGTCGTCACGTCGAGGGCGATGTCGTAGGTGTCGACGGTGACGAGGTCGGAGCGAGTTGCGGCCTCGTCGCGGGTGAGGTTCGTGCCGGGCACGGGGGCTCCTTGCGGATGGAAGTGACGAACGGCGGATCGGGTCGGCGCGCGAGAGGGCGCACGAGGTCCAATCTTCACACGGTGACGGGTCGGTGACCGAGTCGGTGGGGGCCGGTGGCAGGATGACGCCCCGGGGTCCGATCTTCGACACGGAGGACTGACATGACTCGCGTCCACATCGCCGGCGACCACGCGGCGTTCGAGATGCTCGGTGACCTCGCGGCCCACCTCGAGGCCGAGGGGCACGAGGTCGTCAACCACGGCCCGCACGCGTACGACGCCCTCGACGACTACCCGGTGTTCGTCCTGCGCGCCGCCGAGGCGGTCGCGGCGGAGCCGGACAGCCTCGGTGTCGTCCTCGGCGGGTCCGGCAACGGCGAGCAGATGGCCGCCAACAAGGTCAAGGGGGTGCGGGCGGCGCTCTGCTACGACGAGGAGCTCGCCCGGCTGGCGCGCGAGCACAACGACGCGCGGATCATCTCCATCGGGGCGCGGATGGCCGACCCCGAGACGGCCCGGGCCATGGTGCGCACGTTCGTCGCGACGCCGTTCAGCGGTGAGGACCGCCACGCGCGACGGATCGCGATGCTCGACGCCTACGAGGCCGACGGCTCCCTGCCGCCCCTGCCCTGAGCCGCCGCCGCCGCACCTCCGGGGACGAACGGCCACCGGTCGACGGACCTGTGCCGATCCTGTGGCGGCACCGGGACCCGCGCACTACTGTGGCCGCGGCCCGGTCGACGGTGAAAGGGGTGAGCATGGCTGCTTTCGCGCGTCCGGACACCTCCGGTGGAGCCCAAGCGCCGCGTCTACGCGAACCGCTTCCTCGGCGTCGACTCCGGACCGTTCATCATGCCCGGGCTCATCGCCGGTGTCCTCCTCTTCGGGATCGCCGTCATCCGATGGCCCGATGTGGTCCCGATCTCGGTGTTCTTCCCGTTCCTCGTCGTGTCCGGGCTGCTGCTCGACCCGCGACGGCTTCTCGTGGTCCAGGCGGTCTCCCTCGCCGTCGTCGCCGCGTGGATCCCGTACTCGATGCTCGGCGTCGTGCGGGCCGGTGGCGTGCTCGGCGCCGTCCTGGCGGTCATGGCCCTCGTCCTCGTCATCGCCCGGTCCCGCGCCCAGCTCGGACTGCGGGGGCTGAGCGGCGACCGGATGTTCGCCGACCTGCGCGACCGGATCGCCTCCGTCGGGCAGGTGCCGGCCCTGCCCGAGGGGTGGACCGCCACCTCCTGCATCCTGTCGGCGCACGGCGACCTCTTCTCGGGCGACTTCGTCGTCGCCCACCTCAGCCCGTCCGGGAACCGCCTCGAGATCGCCCTCGTCGACGTCAGTGGCAAGGGGTCCGGGGCGGGCACCCGGTCGCTGCTGCTCTCCGGTGCCCTCGGCGGGCTCCTCGGCGCGGTGCCGTCGGCCGACTTCCTGCGCGCGGCGAACGAGTACCTGATCCGGCAGGGCTGGGAGGAGGGGTTCGCGACCGCCGTGCACGTCGACCTGGACCTGCGCACCGGTGAGTACTCCGTCGCCAACGCCGGCCACCCGTCGCCGGCGCTCTACACCTCGGGCCGGGCGCGGTGGACGGTGCTCGACGCCGGCCGGGGGCCGCTGCTCGGCATCGTCGCCGACGTCACCTTCCCGCGCCAGAGCGGACGCCTCGACCGTGGCGATGCGCTCCTGGTGTACTCCGACGGCGTCGTCGAGGCGCGGGACCGTGACCTCAGCGACGGCATCGACCGGATGCTCGGCGTGGCCGCCATGTCCGTCCTGCGCGACGGCGACGTCGCCCGCGATGGTGTGCGAGGCGGCCCGTTCGGGGGAGGATGACGACCGGGCCGCACTCGCCGTACGGCGGGTCTGAGGTCCCGCGCCGGCCCGGCGCGTCCCCGTCCGTCGACCCCGGAGGCTCCACCGTGGCACCCCGCCCGGTCCTTGACCACACCCCCCGCGAGGGCGTCCGCACGTTCACCCCGCGCTGGCGCAACAGCCCGCTCACCGACGAGCGGATGGACACCCTGCTCCCCGGCCGCGCGCTGCCCGACGGCCCGCTCGTCCCGGCAGCGGCCTTCGGGCGGGAGGGCCCGGTCGTCCTCGAGATCGGCTCCGGGCATGGCGCCGCGGCCATCGCCTATGCCGCGGCCCACCCGGACGCCGATGTCGTCGCCGTCGACGTGCACGTGCCGGGGATCGCCCGGATGCTCGCCGCCGCCGACGCAGCCCAGGTGACCAACCTCTGGGTGCATCCCGGCGACGCGCTGCCGCTGCTCACCGAGCGGATCGGGCCCGGCATGCTCGCCGCCGTCCACCTCTTCTTCCCCGACCCGTGGCCCAAGACGCGGCACGCCAAACGGCGGTTCGTCCAGCAGCACACGCTGACGCTCATCGCCTCCCGGCTCGCCCCGGGCGGCGTCCTGCGGATCGCCACCGACATCGACGCCTACGCCGCGCACTGCCGCACCCAGCTCGAGGCGCACGGCGGCTTCGACGTCGTCGAGGGGGAGCGGCCGGCGTGGCGACCGGACGACGGCTTCGAGGCCAAGGGTCTGCGGCACGGACGCTCGGTGTCGGAGTTCCGCTGCACCCTGCGCTGAGGCAGTCGACCCGGCCGGCCGCACTCCTGCTATGCGGCCGACCGCGCGCTTCGTGCTGCCCGGGTGGCCGAGCCGCACGACGGCGTCGCTCACCGGGCGGAGCTGCGGGCGCAAGGCGTATCACGCGACGACATCCGCACGGAGGTGGCGGCGGGGCGCTGGCGGCTCGCGGGCCGGCACACGGTCGTCGTCGGCACCGGACCCCTGACGCGGGCCGCGCGGTTCCGGGGTCCGGCTGCACCGCCCCCGCGCGGTGGGGCCCACCACGGGGTCGTCGCTGCCTCGGGCGACCGGCTGCTCGCCGCCTGGCAGGAGGTCCGGAGAAGCTCCAGGTCGGAGTTCCTCGGCATCGTCATCCGCGACGTCTGCGACGGGGCGCAGGCGCTCGGCGAGCTGGATCTCGCACGGCTGTGTCGCCGCGTCGGACTCCCGGCGCCGGACCGTCAGGTGGTCCGTCGTCACGCCGGCGGCCGGGTGTACCGAGCGGTGACGTCGGCCTCGTCCTCGAGGTGGACGGCGGTCACCACGCATTGGCACTTAACCCGGTCGACGACGCCCTGCGGCAGAACGAGGTGACGATCGGCGGGGAGACGGTGCTGCGGGTGCCGGTACTCACCCTGCGTCTGTACCCGCAGCGCGTGGCGGACCAGATCAGGCGCGCGCGGGCCGAGCTGCTGCGCAGGGCGGCGTGACGCATGAACGCTCTGCCGAGCGCGCGCTGGAGCGCGCACCTGGCATGCCGGCATGGGCGCCGGCCCGGCTCGGCTCTGACGTCGCCGGGCCAGTCGTCGTGTCGGGGTAGCCGGAGCCGCGGGGTGCGCCGCCTCGTCCCTCGGAGCCGCACACCCGCTCCCGTCATCTGTCACACCGACGGAGAACGGCCCGACGCGCTGCGCGCATCGGGCCGCTGTTCGCGTCGGGGTAGCCGGATTTGAACCGGCGGCCTTCCGCTCCCAAAGCGGACGCGCTACCAACCTGCGCCATACCCCGGTGCGCCCGGGACCAGGGTCGTGTCGTGATTTCGGTTCCCGCGCGCGCCGCCCTAGGCTAGCGCTGCCCTCGCGGTGGACGCCGACGAGGTGCGCGGGCGTAGCTCAATGGTAGAGCCCCAGTCTTCCAAACTGGCTACGCGGGTTCGATTCCCGTCGCCCGCTCCACCACCGCCCGCGGGCGGGAACGATAACGGGGTCCCCGGCCGCAGCCGGGGACCCCGTCGTCGTTGCCGTGGCTGCTACGCCTTGGCTCCCGCGCGGAACTGGACCCACGCGTCGTTCATCCGCTCGACCTGGCCGGGGGTGAACTCGTTCATGCAGGAGTCCTGGGTGTAGTCCATGAAGTTGCGGATCGGGTCCAGGCCGGGGGCGGCACACGAGTCGGCACCGACGGGGCAGTCGAACTGCGGGTGGGCCTCCTTCGGGGTGTCGGCCACGCCGTCGCCGGCGGCGCTGCACCCGTGCGCGAAGGTGTGCTCGAGCATCATCCAGTGGCCCACCTCGTGGGTCAGGGTGTCGCCCTCGGCGTACTTGCCGGCGGTGCCGCCCGGCATCGACTCGTCGAGGATGACGACCCCGTCGATGAAGTCGCGCCCCTTGTTGTAGCCCTTCGGGAAGTAGGCCCAGCCGAGCAGCCCGCCGCCGATGTCCGCGACGTACACGTTGAGGGTCGTCGCGTCACCGGTGTGCAGCGCCTTCTTCATGTCGCGCTCGGTCTTGCCCGGGCTCACGGTGGACCAGGCAGCGTTGACCGTGTACGTGGTGTCGACGAGGTCGAACCGGAACGGGCTGTCCGCCGCCGTCGGGGAGGTCCGGCCCGCGAAGGAGTCGTTGAGGACCTCGACCTGGTCGGCGATCATCGTGTCCATCCGGGTCCGCTCGGCGGTCGTCAGGCCGTGGTCGGACAGGACGTGGAAGACGGTCTCGATCTGCACCGAGCCGTCGGCCATCCGCGGCGCGTCCTTGATGACCCCGTAGGCCTTGGCCTCGTTGTCGGGGTACAGCTTGGGCTCGGCGGCTGCGGCGCCGTCGGCCACGCGGGCGCCGCTCGCTCCCAGGGCCGGGTCGCACTCCAGGACGGCGGGTGAGGGGGTGCCTGCGGCGGTGGCGGCCGCCGTGCTGCCGGTGAGCGCGGCGGCCGCCACGAGCCCGGCGGCGAGCGCGCCGGCGGCGGTCAGTCGAGCGCGGGTGGGGGTTGCCTGCATGATCGAGGTCCTTCGGTCGGGCACGCTCCTCCTGCCGGGCGCGCACGTGGACGGGACGGTACTCGCTGCAGGTCCCGGACGGCAGGGGGACGCACCTCCCGATTCGGCCGCCCCGGCGGGGGCCGCTAGCATGGACCTTTGGCGTCGTCCCGGGCGCCCGCGTGTCACGCGGCCCCGGACGGACCCGGCGCAGGCCGGGCCCCGACGCGAGACCGTGAACCCGACACCCCAGGTGGAGTGCCCGAAGTGAAGAGTGCCGTCGAGACCCTGACCCCGACCCGGGTCAAGCTGACCGTCGAGGTCCCCTTCGAGGAGCTCAAGCCGCTCCTCGACAAGGCCTACGCGACGATCGCGTCCCAGGTGCAGGTGCCTGGCTTCCGCAAGGGCAAGGTCCCCAGCCGCATCATCGACCAGCGCGTCGGCCGCGGCGTCGTCGTCCAGGAGGCCGTCAACGACGCGCTGCCGCAGTTCTTCGCGCAGGCCGCCGAGGAGCAGGACGTCCGCGCCATCGGCCAGCCCGAGGTCGACGTCACCGCCGTCCCGCTCGAGGACGGCCAGGACCTCGAGTTCTCCGTCGAGACCGACGTCCGCCCCACGATCGAGCTCCCCGAGCTCGAGGGCATCGCCGTGACCGTCGACGACGTCACCGTCTCGGACGAGGACGTCGAGGAGCGCATGACCGCCCTCCGCGAGCGCTTCGGCGCCCTCGTGGGCGTGGACCGCGCCGTCGAGACCGGCGACCACGTCTCCATCGACCTGTCCGCGACGATCGAGGACGAGGAGATCGACTCCGTCGAGGCCGTGTCCTACGAGGTCGGCTCCGGCAACATGATCGAGGGCATCGACGACGCGCTCGTCGGGATGACCGCGGGCGAGACGAAGACCTTCACCGCGCCGCTGGCCGGTGGCGACCGCGAGGGCCAGGAGGCCGAGTGCACCGTCACCGTCCAGGCCGTCAAGGTCCGTGAGCTCCCCGAGCTCGACGACGAGTTCGCCCAGCTCGCCTCGCAGTTCGACACCCTCGACGAGCTCCGCGCCGACGTCGTGTCGCAGGCCGAGCAGGCCAAGAAGTACGAGCAGGGCATCCAGGCCCGCGACAAGGTCCTCGAGCACCTCCTCGAGACCATCGAGGTCCCGGTGCCCGACGGCATCGTCAAGGCCGAGGTCGACGCCCACCTCGAGGGCGAGAGCCGGATGGACGACGACGAGCACCGTGCCGAGGTCGACGAGTCCACGCGCAAGGCGCTGAAGTCGCAGTTCCTCCTCGACGCGATCGCCGAGAAGCTCGAGGTCAAGGTCGAGCAGCCCGAGCTCATCGAGTACCTCATCATGAGCGCGCAGCAGTACGGCATGGACCCGAACCAGTTCGCCCAGGCCGTCGACCAGCAGGGCCAGATCCCGGCGATGGTCCAGGAGGTCGCCCGCCGCAAGGCGCTCGCGGCCGTCCTCGACGGCGCCGTGGTCACCGACGCCAGCGGCACCCGCATCGACCTCGACGACCTCGTCCCCACGGCCGAGACCGACACCGTCGAGGACTCCGGCGAGGCCGAGAGCCCCGCGGCCGACGAGGCCGAGGAGGCCGAGGCCCGGGTCTGACCCCGCCGCCACGACACGGTGCCGCGCCCCCACGAGGGGCGCGGCACCGTCGCGTGTGGGGGGCTCAGCCGGCCGGGGGAGCGGTCGTCGTGCCGACCCGCAGCGCGACCGGGAACGGCTCGTCGGTGACGGGCTCGCCGTCCAGGGCGCGGCGGACGAGCGCGCCCATGGCCCGGCCCTTGGCCACCCCGGGCTGGAGCACCGTGGTGAGGGTGGCGTCGAGCCAGGGCAGCTCCACCCCGTCGAAGCCGGTCACCGAGACGTCCTCGGGCACCCGCAGGCCGAGCGCGCCGGCGGCCCGGACCACGCCGGCCGCGAGGAGGTCGGCCTGGCAGACGACGGCCGTGGGGCGACGCGCTGCGGGCACGTCGAGGAGCAGGCGGCCGGCGGTCTCGCCGGCGCCCACGGTGAGGTCGGCGGCCTGGACCACCGGCGCGTCGGCGCCGGCGAGCCGTCGGAACCCGCCGACCCGACCCCGGGCGTCCGGGTACGCGGCCTCGTCCACGTCCTGCGCGGTGGCCCACCCGGTGGCGGCTCCCGGCGCGAGGGGCATCGAGACGTGGGCCAGCCGCCGGTGGCCGAGGTCCAGCACGTGCCGCGTGGCGAGCCCCATCGCGGCGGCCTCGTCGGTGCGGACGTGGACCACGCGCGGGTCGAGCGGGGCCCCGCTGCCGACGAGGGTGACGCCGCGCGCCGCGAGGTGGTCGACCACCGGGTTGTCGCTGAGCCCGCACAGCGGGAAGACGGCGGCGTCGACGGCCTGGGTCGCGAGCTGCCCGACCGCCCGCTCCGGGTCGTCGACGGGCTGCGCGACGAGGAGCATGGTGCGGTCGGCGGCGTCGAGCTCCTCGGCGAGCCCGTCGAGCACGGCCAGGGCGAACGGGTCGCGGAAGGCGAAGCGCAGGGGCCCCTCGACGAGCACCGCGACCGTGCCCACCCGGCCCTGACGCAGCGACGAGGCGAGCGGGTCGGGGCCGGCGAACCCGAGCTCGGCGGCCGCGACGCGCACCCGCTCGGCGGTCGCCTCGGCGACCGGGCCCTTGCCGCTGAAGACGAGCGAGGCGGTCGAGGTGGACACCCCGGCGCGGTCGGCGACGTCGCGCAGTGTGCTGCGGCGGCCGACGAGCGGGCCGGCGCGGGTCACGGGTGCTCGGCTTGACGGGTCGCGGACATGGGAGCCACAATATCGAATCGATTCGATCGAATCGATTCGACACCGCCAGGACCCACGTCTCACCCGCACGAGGACCGCCCGTGACCGCCCGCCTGACCGACGCTCCCGCCCTGCCGCCCGCCCGGGTCACGGGGGCGCGGACCGCCGTCTTCGTCGTCTTCGGCCTCGCTGGGCCTCGTCTTCGCGTCCTGGGCGTCCCGGATCGCCGACACCAAGGCCGTCCTCGGGCTCTCGGCGGGCGAGCTCGGCGTCACCCTGCTCGCGGCGAGCGTCGGCTCCGTCGTGGGGCTCCCCCTGGCGGGCCGGGTCAGCGACCGGTTGGGCGCCTCGCGCACCGTCGCGCTCGGCATGGGCGTGGCGCTCACCGGCCTCGTCGCCGTCGGGGCCGTCGTCACCTCCGGGGGCCCCCGCCTGGTCGTCGGTGCGGGCCTGTTCCTGCTCGGGCTCGGCGTCGGGCTGTGGGACGTCGCGATGAACCTCGAGGGGGCCGGGGTCGAGCGGGCGCTCGGCCGCTCCGTCATGCCGCACTTCCACGCGGCGTTCTCGGGCGGCACCGTGGTGTCGGCGCTCATCGGCGCCGGGATGTCGTGGGGGAGCGTGTCGCTCCTCGCGCACTTCGTGGGATCCGCCGTCGTCACCGTCGGTCTCGCGGTCTGGGCGGTGCCGCGCTTCCTCCCGCGGGCCGCCGTGCCCCGGTCCAGCGACGACGGCACCGGGTCGCAGCTCCGTCAGGGCTCGGCCTGGCTCGAGCCGCGGACCCTGCTCATCGGGGTCGTCGTCCTGGCGGCGGCCTTCACCGAGGGCACCGCCAACGACTGGCTCGCCGTCGCCTTCACCGAGGGCCACGACGTCCCCGAGTGGGTCGGGGTCCTGGGCTTCGCCACGTTCCTCACCTTCATGACCGTCGGGCGGATCCTCGGCACGGGTCTGATCGACACCTACGGCCGTGTCCCGGTCCTGCGGGTCAGCTTCGCCCTGGCGGTCCTCGGTGCGGCGCTCGTCGTGTTCGGGTCCGACTGGGTCGCCTTCATCGGGTCCGCCGTCTGGGGTGTCGGCGCGGCGCTCGGCTTCCCGGTGGGGATGAGCGCCTCGGCCGACGACCCGCAGCGGGCGGCGGCCCGGATGTCGGTCGTGGCCACGATCGGCTACGTCGCCTTCATCGCCGGCCCGCCGCTGCTCGGGTTCCTCGGTGACCGGGTCGGCGTCCTGCACTCCCTGCTCGTCGTCGGTGCGCTCGCCGTCCTCGCCCTGTCGGTCGTCCCGTCGGTCCGCGAGCCCGACGGGCCGTGAGCCGTTGTGCTCAGGGCGAACACGCGGCGGACCGGGAGTACCTCCGCCGGGGCCGGGCGTTAGGGTCACTGGAAGGTAAGAACCACACGAGCGAGGAGCGACACGACCGTGAACGACCCCGAGATCGTCGCCGCGGGCGAGGGCCAGAAGTCCGGCCTCGACGACCACATCTACAACCGGCTCCTCAAGGAGCGGATCATCTTCCTCGGCTCCGACGTGCGCGACGACAACGCGAACGCGATCTGTGCGCAGATGCTGCTCCTGGCGGCGGAGGACCCCGCGAAGGACATCTGGCTCTACATCAACAGCCCCGGCGGCTCCGTCACCGCGGGGATGGCCATCTTCGACACGATGCAGTGGGTGCCCAACGACGTCGCCACCGTCGCGATGGGGATGGCCGCGTCGATGGGGCAGTTCCTCCTGTCGGCCGGGACCCCGGGCAAGCGCTACGCCACGCCCCACGCCCGCGTCATGATGCACCAGCCCTCCGGCGGCATCGGCGGTACGGCCTCCGACATCAAGATCCAGGCCGAGCAGCTCATCCACATCAAGAAGCAGATGGCCGGGCTCATCGCCGAGCACACCGGGCAGACGCGTCGACCAGATCGAGATCGACTCCGACCGCGACCGCTGGTTCACCGCGCCCGAGGCCAAGGAGTACGGCTTCGTCGACCACGTGATCACCAAGGCCGACATGGCGGGGCGGCACGGCGACAACCCCGTGACCTCCGACTGACCCGGCCGAGACGACGCGAGAGAGAGACATGTACCCAGACATCACCGGCCGCCTGGCCGTGCCGGGCCCGCAGAGCCGCTACATCCTTCCCCAGTTCGAGGAGCGCACGTCCTACGGGATGAAGCGTCTCGACCCGTACACCAAGCTGTTCGAGGACCGCATCATCTTCCTCGGCGTGCAGGTCGACGACGCGTCCGCGGACGACGTCATCGCCCAGCTCATCGTGCTCGAGTCCCAGGACCCCGACCGCGACATCCTCATGTACATCAACAGCCCCGGCGGCTCGTTCACGGCGATGACCGCCATCTACGACACGATGCAGTACATCCGCCCCGACGTGCAGACCTTCGTCATCGGGCAGGCCGCCTCCGCCGCCGCCGTGCTCCTCGGCGCGGGCGCCAAGGGCAAGCGGTTCGCCCTGCCCAACGCGCGGGTGCTCATCCACCAGCCCGCCATCGAGGGCACCGGCGGCATGGCCTCCGACCTCGAGATCCACGCGAACGAGATCATCCGGATGCGGGGCTGGCTCGAGGACACGATCGCGGCCCACTCCGGCCGTGACGTCGAGCTCGTCCGCAAGGACATCGAGCGCGACAAGATCCTCTCGGCCGACGCCGCGAAGGAGTACGGCCTCATCGACGAGGTCCTCGCCTCGCGCAAGGGCTCCGTCTGAGGCTTCCGCTCGCTGACGACGACGCGCCCGCCCCTTCGGGGGTGGGCGCGTCGTCGTGTGCCCCCTCGCCCAGCGCGCGCGACGAGCGAGTCGCGGCTAGGTTCACGCCCAGGGGGGAGGGGGAGCCTCCCGCCACGAACGAGGGGCACACCACATGAACCAGCACACCGGGCACGAGAACACCGCACACCCGATCGCCATCAGCCGGCGGGGGGCGCTGCGGGGCGGCGCGGTGCTCGCCGCCGGCGCGGTCGCCACCCTCGCCGTCGCCACACCGGCGTCCGCGGCGGTCACGCGCAACACCATCGGGTACTACTACAACGTCCCGACGAGGTACCGGAGCGGGTGGAACGGCTCCCTCGGGTCACACCCGAGCGTCACGTCCTTCACGTACAACGACACCTTCTACACGATCTGTGCCCAGTGGGCCGACACCTACGGCTCGGTGCTGAAGTACATGACCGCGGGGGCGGTCACGTCGTCGTGGTTCGGGTGCGTTGGCGTCACGGTCAACAAGCCCGGCAACCACGGCACCGGGAACGCCTTCGACTGCAGCGCGGTCTACCACACCAACGGCAGCTACGTGGACTGCAACTACTCGCACACCTCCGGTGCGGGGGTCGTCAACAACCGGAAGTACGCCGGTCTCGCCTGGTCCGGGCGCAAGCACATGCCCGAGGTGGGCATCGTCGGCACCGAGCCCAGCCACAGCAACCACATCCACTTCGGCCGGTACAAGAACGGGTCGGGGTCGCTCCTCCTCACGAAGGGGTCGTGGGACGCCTGGCTCGTCCAGTACACCTGCAAGGCGTTCATGGGGGTCTCGATCGCCCTCGACGGGCAGTGGGGGTCGCAGACCACCGGCCACTTCAACGAGCTGATGCGACGACTCGGCATGAGCGCGCGCAACCCGTTCGGGTCGACGACCGATCTACAGGACCTCGCGCACACGCTCACCGCCAGGGGAGTCGTGGGCCAGGCGATCTGACGATGCTCGACGCCGCCGCCCGGTCCACCCGGGCGGCGGCGTCGTGTCGGGAAGGACTCCCGTCCAGCGTTGCGCTGACAGCGGACACACGCGACGCGCCGGGTCGGCCGACGGTTCAATGGGTGCAGGAGGAACCCTCGGCGGGTAGCGTCGGGGGCGTTGCCGGAGTCGAGGGAAGGACGCATCCGTGGCGCGCGTCGGAGAGACCAGCGACCTGCTGAAGTGCTCGTTCTGCGGGAAGTCGCAGAAGCAGGTCAAGAAGCTCATCGCCGGCCCCGGCGTGTACATCTGCGACGAGTGCATCGACCTCTGCAACGAGATCATCGAGGAGGAGCTCGCCGAGTCCAGCGACCTGGGCCTGGACGAGCTGCCCAAGCCGCGCGAGATCTTCGACTTCCTCGAGAACTACGTCGTCGGCCAGGACGTCGCCAAGCGCGCGCTGGCCGTCGCGGTGTACAACCACTACAAGCGGATCCAGGCGGGCGAGGCGGCCGGCAGCGGCAAGAAGGACGCCGAGCACGTCGACATCTCGAAGTCGAACATCCTCCTCATCGGACCCACCGGCTGCGGCAAGACCTACCTCGCCCAGACCCTCGCGAAGATGCTCAACGTCCCGTTCGCCATCGCCGACGCGACGGCGCTCACCGAGGCCGGCTACGTCGGCGAGGACGTCGAGAACATCCTGCTCAAGCTCATCCAGGCCGCCGACTACGACGTCAAGAAGGCCGAGACGGGGATCATCTACATCGACGAGGTCGACAAGATCGCCCGCAAGAGCGAGAACCCCTCGATCACCCGTGACGTGTCCGGTGAGGGCGTGCAGCAGGCCCTGCTGAAGATCCTCGAGGGCACGACGGCGTCGGTGCCGCCGCAGGGTGGGCGCAAGCACCCGCACCAGGAGTTCATCCAGATCGACACCACGAACGTGCTCTTCATCGTCGGCGGGGCCTTCGCCGGGCTCGAGAAGCTCATCGAGTCCCGCAACGGCAAGAAGGGCCTCGGCTTCGGGTCCGAGCTGCACACCCCCAAGGACCTCGCCGAGAGCATCCACGAGGTCATGCCCGAGGACCTCATGAAGTTCGGGCTCATCCCCGAGTTCATCGGCAGGCTCCCGGTCATCACGACGGTGACCCCGCTCGACGTCCCGGCCCTCGTGCGCATCCTCACCGAGCCGCGCAACGCGCTCGTCAAGCAGTACCAGAAGATGTTCGAGATCGACGGTGTCGTCCTCGAGTTCAACGACGAGGCCATCGAGGCCGTCGCCGAGCAGGCCCTCGCCCGCGGCACCGGCGCGCGCGGACTGCGCGCCATCATGGAGGAGGTCCTCCTCCCGGTGATGTTCGACGTCCCGAGCGACGAGGAGATCGCCAAGGTCCTCGTCACCCGCGAGGTCGTCCTCGAGAACGTCAACCCGACCATCGTCCGGCACGAGGCCGAGACCGGTCGCAAGCGCGCCCCGCGCAAGCGCTCCGCCTGAGTCAGCGCCGCCGTCGGGTCGCCAGGCCCACCTGCGTCGCCGACCCCGCCACCGCCGCCAGGGCCAGTGCCCCGAGCCAGGGACCCCACCCCACCGGGGTCGCCGCGGCGAGCGCGCCGACCATCGCGGCCAGCATGCCGGCGGCGGCGAGGACACCGGTCTGCCGGGCCCATCGCGCGGCGGTCGCATGGGGGAGCGCCGCCCCCGGCGGCCAGGCCGCGAGCAGGGCCAGCAGGACGTGGGTCCCGAGCACCAGGGCGGCGCACACGGCCGCCACCGCCCAGTCGGTGACGGAGGCGGGAGCCGCCCGGGCCACCCCGACGGTGAGCACCTGGGCTCCCAGCAGCATCCCCGGCTCCGGCACCCGCGGGCCGGCGCAGCGCCCAGAGCGTGCCGAGGCCCAGGAGCCCCGCGGCGAACGGCACGAGGCCGGGCAGGGCGACACCACCGATGAGCAGGAGGAGCAGGTCGGCGGCCACGACGGCGCCGACGGCCGCGCGACGCCAGCGGCCGGCCGGGGTCATCGCGACACCGCCTGAGGTGCCCGGCGCCGGCGACCGACGCCTCGCAGCACCGCGTCGAGCGAGCCGGCGCCCTGCCACCGGATGACGGGCACGCCGGCGGCGGCGCACCGGCGGGCTTCGCGCTCGCGTTCGAGCAGGCGCAGCCGCCAGACGAGCCGGGCGAGGCGCGGGTCCTCGGCGCCGGTGACCGCCTGCGCGTCCGACGCCGAGATGTCGGCGTCGGCCAGCTCCGGCGGGAGGGTGTCGATGACGATGACGGCGTGGCCGCTGCGCGAGAGCCGGACGGCGTGGCCCAGCGAGACGGGCGACACCAGTGCGGACAGCAGGACGACGACGGCTCCGGGTCGCACGGCCCGGCCGATCTGGGCCCGCACCGCCCGGTCCTCGCCGAGGGTCCCGCGAGCCGGCTCCGCGCGACCGAGTCCGACGACGATGCGGGCGAGCTGGTGGTGGCCGCCCACCGCGGGGATCTCGACGGCGCCGCCGCCACCGAGCACCGAGAGCCCGACCCGGTCGCCGGTCGACAGGTAGTGCGCGGCGATCGCCCCGGCGCCCTCGACCGCGATGTCGAGGCTCGTCCGCCGACCGGTCGTCGGGTCCCGGTGCCCGAGGTCGCGGATCCCGTCGACGACCACGGACACCTCGGCGTCCTGGTCGGCGTAGGTCGTCGTCACGTGCAGCGTGCCGGTGCGCAGCGACACCGGCCAGTGGATGCGCCGGAGACGGTCGCCGGTGCGGAACGGCCGGATGTCCGAGAGCTCGGTCCCGCCGCCCGGGCGCGAGGACCGGTGCTGGCCGACGAGCCCGACGGGGTGCGGCAGGCCCGAGCGGGACGTGAAGTCCCCAGGGGCCGGCACCACCGTGACGGTCTCGGTCTGCTGCACCGGCCACACCCAGGCGTACCCGGCGAGGTCCGAGAACGCCGCCAGCTGGGCCGGGCCGAGGCGCCGAACGCCCCAGCGCCCCGCCGTGAGACGGACGGCGACGGGCACGTCGGTCCCGTCTCCGGTCGCCGCGGACGCCACGTGGCCGTGGGCCGGGGTCGTGCGCGCCCACCTGTCCCCGGGGAGATGGGCGGCGACGTCGCGCAACCCGGCCACCTGCGTCACGTCGAGCCGCCAGGTGAAGTCCTCGCCCTCGCGGACCACGGCCCGGTCGACCCTGCTGCGCACCCCCGGGGCCCGGCGCGGGCGGGTCGCGACCGACCACAGGGCGGCGCCCAGCAGCGGCACCCCGAGGACGGCGACGTCCCCCCGGCCGAGGGTCGCCCCGGCCACCACGAGGACCATCCCGACCAGGACCGCCCGGCCGAGGGCCCGAGTGGGCCGCCAGCCGCCGGTCACGACGCGCGGGCCACGGCTCGCGGAGCAGATGTCGTGCGCAGGACGTCCGCGACGACGCTTCGCGACGACACCTCGCTCATCCACAGCTCGGGGCGCACGACGACCCGGTGCTCCAGAACCGCCGGCGCCACCGCCTTGACGTCGTCCGGGGTCACGTAGTCCCGGCCCCGGATGACGGCGTACGCGCGACCGACGAGCAGCAGCCCGAGCGAGCCGCGGGGGGAGGACCCCATGAGGACGTGCTCGTGCTCTCGGGTGGCCCGGGCCAGCGCGACGCAGTACCGACCCACCTCCGGTGCGACCGTGACGGCCTCGACGGCCGACTGGAGCTCCAGGAGCTCGGCGGCGTCGACGACCCGGCGGGAGTCCTGGTCCTCCTGACGGCGCTCGATGCGGCGTCGGAGCACCTCCCACTCCTCCTCGGCGCCGGGGTACCCGAAGGCGACCCGGACGAGGAAGCGGTCGAGCTGGGCCTCGGGGAGGGGATAGGTGCCCTCGTACTCGACGGGGTTCGCCGTGGCGAGGACGTGGAACGGTCGCGGCAGCGGGAAGGTCTGCCCCTCCACGGTCACCTGGTGCTCCTGCATCGCCTCGAGCAGCGACGCCTGGGTCTTCGGCGGGGTGCGGTTGATCTCGTCGGCGAGCAGCAGTCCGGTGAAGACCGGGCCGCGCCGGAACTCGAACCGGCTGGTGCTCTGGTCGAAGACGAAGGCGCCGGTGAGGTCGGACGGCAGGAGGTCGGGGGTGAACTGGGCGCGGGTGAAGTCGAGCCCGAGCGCGGTGGCGAAGGTCCTGGCCGCCAGGGTCTTGCCGAGCCCGGGATAGTCCTCCATGAGGACGTGGCCGCCCGCGAGGACCGCCGCGAGGACGATCTCGGTCGCGTGGCGCTTGCCCACGACGACGGTGTCGACCTCGTCGAGCACGTCGTTCGCACGACGGTGGGCGGTCGGGATGTCGATCACGGGTTCTCCTTCGGAACGGACCAGGGAGGGGTGAGGTCTTCGAGGGCCGCGACGAGTACCTCGACCTCGTCGAGACCCAGCCGTCGCGGTGGTGCGTCGAGGTAGGTCGCGAGCGGGCCGGGGCCGATGTCGCCGTGCGGCGCCCGCTCCCGCGCGATCGCGCTCGACCAGGTCGTGCAGGCGCCCGGCAGCGCCGGTGTCGAGTTCGCCTGGCGCGAGCGTCCGCCGGAGCGCGGCGACCCCCGGCTCGGGGGCGACGTCGTCGGCCCGGCGCGGCAGCCAGTCCCAGTCGATCCCGTCGTTCCGCTGCAGGGGGAGGAGGTAGGCGACGGCGGTGACGATGACCGCCACGGACGCGGCGGCGAGCAGGACGATGGGGCCGCGGACCGCGGTGAGCAGGACGAGGACGACCCCGAACACGACGAGGAGGGCGACCCGGGTGCGCGGAGCGGGCAGGTCAGCCATGTGCCGCCCCGGCCGGTCGACGGGCAGCGAGCTGGGCGTCGAGCGCCCGGAAGGCGTCGGCGGCCCGGGCCCGGTGGTCCTCGGTCATCGGATGACGCGACCAGCCGGCCTCCCGGGACAGGGCCGCGAGGTCGTGGAGGGAGTCCGCGTCGACGACGAAGCGGCCGAGGACGGCGACGGTCGTCTCGGTCGATGTCCGCGAGGGCGGCAGCGGCAGGCCCGCCTCGCGCAGCACCACCTCCAGGCGCCCCCACGCGGCGATGATGCCCTCGGCGGGGGTGCCCGTCGACAGCGCCGCGAGCCGGCCGGCAGCATCGGTGGCCATGGCGGTGGCCACCCGGTCGAGGTCCGGGCCGACGGTGTCGTCGGCCTCGATGGTGCGGCGCTCGCGGTAGGCGGCCAGGAGCGCCCGGGCGAGGAGCACGAGGAGGAGCAGGAGGGCCGCGGCGACGAGGGCGGTGGCCCCCCAGCCGAGGAGCTCGTCGAACACCGACCCCTGACGGCGTGGGCCGAGGTAGCGCTGCGCGTCGAACTCGGAACGCGGGGCGAGGTCGGGATCGTTGTAGCCGAGGACCTCGACGGTGGCGTCGGGGTCGGCCCGCTCGATCGGGCGGGAGGCGCGGGGGACCGCGGCCGCCCACACCCCGAGCAGCCCGACGAGGGCACCGACGGCCATGACCGCCCACCCCCGGAGGGCCGCGGCCGTCACCCCCTCTCGTGCGAGCACCGACACACCCAATCACGCGGGTAGTGGCGCCCGGGGGTTCCCGTGGTAACGATTGGACCGTGGCGACGACGTTCCGGCTCCGGGCCGGCGACACCGGGCCGGTGCAGCAGTCACCGGTGACGTGCGGTTCTGCGTGCCTCACCGTCGCGCGGATGCTCGTCGACCCGGTGTTCGCCTCGTGGGTCCGCACCGGCGAGCCGCACCCGCCCGGGTCGCCGTCGGGCGCCACCCAGGCCGAGCGGTTCGCCGCCTACGAGCGCGTCGTCATGCGCCGCACCAACGGCCTCGTCGGAGCGGGGCGCGTGCTGTCGCTGCCGTGGCCCCGCGCACTGGGCACGCCGCCCTGGGGCGCCAAGCACGAGCTGGAGTTCGGGGCCTCCCGGCGCGGGACCGTGTACGAGCTCGACGTGCTGCGCGGCCACGACGAGGTCGGTCTGCTGACGGGCTTCGACCGGCTCGTCGACGTCGTCGCCGACGGCGAGCCGGCGCTGCTGTACATCGGCAACCGGCTGCTGCCGCGGCACGTCGTGCTCGTCCTGCCCGGCGACGGCGACCGGATGCTCGACGTCTACGACCCCGCCACGGGCCGGGTCGACCACCTGCGACGCGACACCGTCGTCCAGCGTCGCATCGGGCTGTCCGGGTGGGACGTCCCGTGGCTGGCGGTCCGCCCGAGCGGGCTCAGCCGGGTCGAGCAGCGCGAACCGGCGCGCAGCCCGCGCCCGGCTCCCGCCTGAACCGAGGCCGCGGGCTCAGCCCACCGGCTTGGCGACCGGCACGAGCTCGAGGTCGCGGGCCCCGACCTCCTCGCCCTCGGCGTAGTCGAGGGCGCCGGTGAGCCGGCCCGCGGCCCGCAGGTCGGCCTCGCCGGCCCGCACGTGCTCCAGGGTCGCGGCAGGCCCGACGATCGTCGCCGTGGGGACCTCGGCCCGCATGCCGACCTTGGCCTCGGACTTCGCCTTCCGGACGACGGCGAGGGCGGACCCGACGGCCGCCAGGACGGCCGGGTCGCCGCCCTCCGGCAGCTCGGCGACGGTCGGCCACGCGGCGCGGTGGACGGACCCGTCGTGGGTCCAGCTCCAGACCTCCTCGGTGACGTACGGGAGCACCGGGGCGAACAGCCGCAGGACCACGTCCAGGGAGAGCCGCAGCGTCGCCCGGGCCGAGGCGGCGGCCTCGTCACCGCGGGAGCCGTAGGCCCGGTCCTTGACGAGCTCGAGGTAGTCGTCGCAGAAGGTCCAGAAGAAGGACTCGGTGGCCTCGAGGCTGCGGGTGTAGTCCCAGGCCTCGAACCCCGCCGTCGCCTTCTCGACGACCTCCCGCAGCGCGGCGAGCACCGACCGGTCGAGCGGGTCGGTGATCTGCGGCGCGAGCTCGCCCTCGACCGCCCCGAAGGACAGCGCGAACTTGCTCGCGTTGAGGACCTTGATCGCGAGGCGTCGCCCGACCTTGATCTGGCCGACGTCGTAGGCGGCGTCCGCGCCGAGCCGGCCACTGGCGGCCCAGTAGCGCACCGCGTCCGCGGAGTGCTCCTTGAGCAGGTCCTCGGGCGTCACGACGTTGCCGCGGGACTTGCTCATCTTCTTGCGGTCGGGGTCGAGGATCCAGCCCGAGATGGCGGCGTTGGTCCACGGGACGGAGCCGTGCTCGAAGTGCGCCCGCACGACCGTCGCGAAGAGCCAGGTCCGGATGATGTCGTGGCCCTGCGGCCGCACGTCCATCGGGAACACCTTCTGGAAGAGCGGGTCCGGCTCGGCACCGTCGACGCCGCGCCACCCGCCCGCGATCTGCGGGCTCAGGGACGACGTGGCCCAGGTGTCGAGGATGTCGGGGTCCCCGACGAAGCCTCCGGGCGCGCCCCGCTGGTCCTCGGTGTACCCCGTCGGCGGGTTCGCCGCGGGGTCGACCGGCAGCGCGGACTCGTCGGGGAGGATCGGGTGGTCGTAGTCGGGCTCTCCGTCGGCGTCGACCGGGTACCAGACCGGGATCGGGACGCCGAAGAAGCGCTGCCGGGAGACGAGCCAGTCGCCGTTGAGGCCCTGGACCCAGTTGGCGTAGCGGCTGCGCATGAACGAGGGGTGGAAGTCGACCTCCTCGCCGCGCGTGACGAGGGCGGCGTTGAGGTCGGCCTCGCGCCCGCCGTTGCGGATGTACCACTGCCGGGTCGTGACGATCTCGAGCGGCTTCTCGCCGCGCTCGTAGAAGTTGGCCTTGCGCTGGGTCGGGGTCGGCTCACCGTCGAGGTCGCCGGACTCGCGCAGCGCGGCGACGACCGCCTCGCGCGCGCTGAAGGCCGTCCGGCCGGCCAGCTGCCCCGCGTACAGGTCGGCGCCCGGAGTGCCCTCGAGCCACGGCGGGACGTCGGTCTGGAGCCGGCCGGTGCGGGTGACCACCGAACGCGTGGGCAGGCGCAGCTCGCGCCACCACACGACGTCCGTGAGGTCACCGAAGGTGCAGCACATGGCGATGCCGGCGCCCTTGTCCATCTCGGCCAGCGGGTGCGCGACGACGGGGACCTCGACGTCGAACAGGGGGGTGCGCACCGTCGTCCCGAACAGCGGCTGGTAGCGCTCGTCGTCGGGGTGGGCGATGAGGGCCACGCAGCTGGGGATGAGCTCGGGGCGGGTCGTCTCGATGTGGACGGCCCCCGCGGCGCCGTGGAAGGCCACCCGGTGGTAGGCGCCGGGGTAGTCGCGGGCCTCGAGCTCGGCCTGGGCCACCGCGGTCTGGAACGTCACGTCCCACAGCCCCGGCGCCTCGGACTGGTACGCCTCACCCCGGCGGACGTTGCGCAGGAACGCCTGCTGGGACGTCGCGCGGGAGTGGTCGTCGATGGTCCGGTAGCCGATGGACCAGTCGTAGCTGTGCCCGATCCTGCGGAAGAGGGACTCGAACGCCTCCTCGTCCTTGACCGTCAGCTCGTCGCAGAGCTCGATGAAGTTCTGCCGCGAGATCGGCATCTCGTCGGCGGCCTTCATGCTCTTGGCGTCACCGCGGAACGGCGGCTGGAACTGCGGGTCGTAGGGCAGGGAGGCGTCGCCGCGCACCCCGTAGTAGTTCTGCACCCGCTTCTCGGTCGGCAGTCCGTTGTCGTCCCAGCCGATCGGGTAGAAGACGTTGAAGCCCGCCATCCGCTTGTAGCGCGCCATGCAGTCCGTGTGGGTGTAGCTGAAGACGTGCCCCATGTGCAGCGACCCGCTGGCCGTGGGCGGCGGGGTGTCGATGGAGAACACGTCCGCCCGCTCTCCGGCGAGGGCCGACTCCCGGTCGAAGGCGTAGGTGTCCTGCTCGCGCCATACCTCGCCCCACTTGTCCTCCAGACCGTCCAGGGACGGCCGGTCCGGGATGGAGGCAGCGTGGGATGGGGAGAGGTGCTCGGTCATGCGGGCCATTCTCACAGACCGCACGCGCCCCGATCACCCGGGTTCAGGCGGGTCCCCGGCGTCGGGCGAGCCGGACCAGGGCGAGGGCGAGCAGCAGGCTCGTCGTCGCGACGGCCACCCACAGCACCTGCCGCCGGTCGGCGGCGCGGGGGTCCGCGACGGCCGCGATCTCCAGGCGGCGCTCCGCCACCGACGCGGTGGGGCGGGGGGTCGCACCGGGCGGCAGCGGGCCGGCGAGGCCGGCGTCCAGGACCGAGGTCAGCGCCTCGACGGGCTGGACGAGGCCCCAGCCGAGGGCGTCGCCCCGGGCGTCGCGCCGGTCGCGGGAGGCGGTCGCCTCGAGGCGGTGCGCCCACCCGGCGGGGCCCTCGGCGGGGAAGCGCTGGGCGACCAGGGCGGCGGCGGCCGAGACGTAGGCCGTCGCATAGCTCGTCGACCCGTCGGGGCTCAGGTAGCAGTCGCCCCAGGCGCCGAACGTCGTGAGCACCTCGACCCCGGGGGCGGCGAGGTCCACGTGGTCCCCGCGCACCGAGGTGTCGGTGGCGACGTCCTCGCCGTCGGTGGCCGCCACCCCGAGCACCCCGGGGTAGGCGGCCGGGTAGCGCAGGCCCGTGCGCGGGTCGTCCTCGGCCCGGGTCCCGGCCGAGGCGACGACGAGGGCGCCGCGCCGCCGGGCCTCGGCCACGGCCGCCTCGAGCCGCGGGTCGTCCCGCGGCGTGCTGAGCGAGACGTTGATGACGCTCGCCCCCTGCCGCGCCGCCCACTCGATGCCCGCGGCGAGCGTCCCGGCGTCGGCGTCCGAGCCCTGGCCGCGGTCGTCCGGGACGACCTTGACGGGCAGGATCCGGGCCCCCCGCGCCAGCCCCTGCACGCCCGAGCGCGGTGCGAGGGGGCGGGCGGCGATGATCCCGGCGATCGCGGTGCCGTGGAGGCGACGGTCGACGGACGCGGAGCCGCCGACGAAGCTGCGGCCGTCGAGGACGACGCCGTCGGGGAAGTGCGCGTTCGCCGAGGCGACCCCGCTGTCGACGACCGCGACCGTCACCCCGGCGCCGGTCGCGAGGGGCCAGGCCCGGGGGGCGGCGAGCCGGATGAGGCCGGCGGGGGTGTCGGGGACGTACTGGGTCCGCCCCTCCTCGCAGTCGGCGGCCGCGGCCGGCAGGCGCGGAGCCGGCGCCGAACCGGTCGCAGCAGCGGCGGCGGGTGCCGCCGCCAGGGCGAGGAGCGCCCCGGGCAGGCAGGCGAGGAGCAGCCGACGGCCCCGGCTCATGACCCGCCCGAGACGACCGTCCGAGCAGCCGCCGTGCCGAGCGCGGGCCCGGAGCGGAACAGCTCGGTCCAGGCCTGCGGCACCGGGACGACGTCGCCGGGCTCGTAGCCGAGGCGCGCGAGGACCTCGGTGTCGGCACCGTCGACGGCGTACGCGGTGGCGGTCTGGTCGACGGCGAGCACGGGGCCCTTGCCGAGGACCTGCCCGCTCACGGCACGCACGAGCGCCCCGTAGCCGGTGTCGACCGTCGTGCGGCCCCGCTCGGCGGCCGGGGGGTCGTCGGTGACGGTGGTCAGGGCGACCTCGGGCGGGGTGCCGGCGGCCGCGGTCAGCGTCGCGCACGGCGTGGTCTCGAGCCCGGTGGGCAGGCGGCCGGGCCACTCCGGGGGCGCGATCCGCTGGGGGCGCACCTCGAGCCGGGCGATCTGGGCGGCCTCGACGGGGATCTCGCTCGAGGACGCACCCGAGCCGAGGCGGTACATCGACAGGGCCACGTCGGGGAGCGGCTC
This sequence comes from uncultured Actinomycetota bacterium, assembly GCA_963815545.1. Classification (GTDB taxonomy): domain Bacteria; phylum Actinomycetota; class Actinomycetes; order Actinomycetales; family Dermatophilaceae; genus Phycicoccus. The sequence continues at coordinate 196,326 of CAWFGY010000008.1, read as the reverse complement.
GAGGTCACCGCGCGGGGTGACGAGGTAGTGGCGGCCGTCGGACTCCAGGCGCAGGACCGACCCGACCGCGGCCCCCGCGGGCAGCCCCGCGGCCGGCGTGCCGAGGTCGTCGACGACCAGCGGGGCGAGCGCCGGTCCCTCGGGGAACAGGTTCAGCCACGAGGCCGGGGCGGGGAGGGCGGGGCGGCCGTCGAGGCGCAGCGCCACCGAGACGGCCGAGAGGTCGCGCGACGCCACCGGGTAGCGCAGCCCGCCGGCGACGACGAAGGTGTCGTCACCGGTCCGGACGAGGACCGCGGACCCGTCGGCGGGCCGGCCGGTGCGGCCGGGGCCGATGGCGGTGGAGACCTGCTCCCCGGCGGACAGGCACGAGAGCCAGCCGGTGTCGACGAGCCGGTCGCGCGGGGCGAGGGAGTCCGGGGCCCCGACGATCCCCAGGGTCGGGCCCCGGCCGATGTCGGCGAGCTCGTCGTCGGGGACGGCGACCACCTTGAACTGGGCCGAGGGGATGAGCAGGCGGGCGCTCACCGTGTTGACGACGGGGTGCAGGACCCCCTCGACCGACACGTACCGGGCCCCGCTGTCCTCGGCGATGACGAGCCGTTCGTTCTGCCAGTCGTCCGGCAGCGCCGACCGGAGCCAGCCGAAGGCCAGGCTGCCGAGGACGAGGACGACCGACAGGGCCAGGCCCCCGACGACGGCCCGCAGCGGACGGTCCGGCTCGACCTCGCGGCCACCGGGCGCGCCGCTGACGAACGCGGTCGTGAGGCGCCGCCGGCTGAACGACTGCGCCTCGACGAGGTCCTTCTTGGTCGCCATCGGTCAGAGGATCCCGACGGTGGCCGCGACGAGCGGGACGAGCGCGACGAGGGCCACGCCGTCGAGGGTGTCGGCGATCCGCCCGAGACGTACCCGGGTGCGCGGCGCGAGGACCGCGAGCGCGACGACGACCGCTCCGGTGGTCCCGAGCAGGACGGCCAGGGCCGGGCGCCAGTCGGGGTGTGCGGCCGCGGCGACGACGGCGGCGACCGCGAGCCCGACGATGCCGGTCCCCATCGCGAGGACGACCGCGGTCCGGGTCCGGCTGTGCCGGGTGCGCAGCAGCGTCGCGGCGCAGCCGGCGGCGACGAGGAGGGTGCCCCAGAGCCCGGAGGCGGCGAGCTGCGGGATGGTGAGGAGCGCCGCGCCGCCGGTGGCCAGGGCCGTGGCGACCATGACGTCATGGCCGCGTGCCACCTGATGGCGGACGCGCCCGCGGTCGACCTCGGGGACGGTGCCCTCGATCTCGGCCTCGGTGCGCGGCGCGTGGCCGGACAGCCGGCTCGTCGAGAGCCCGAGCCACGGGAGGACGTTGCCGACGACGACTGCGACGCCGAACAGCAGGGCCGCGGCGGTCGTCATCGCGACCCCCAGCACGCCGCCGGCGATGCCGAGGACCGCGACGACGAGACCGACGACGGACCCGGCGGCCAGGACGAGCCGGTGGCGGGCGACCGCGAGCGCGCCGGCGAGACCGACGACGGCGACGAACAGTCCGACCCAGACCAGGCCGCGGCCCCAGAGGTCGTCGTCGGGGGCGACGGCACTGCCGGCGGTCGCCGCGAACGGGAGCGAGGTGAGGGCCAGGGCCAGGGCTCCGGCCGGCTGGGCGCGGGTGTGCAGGACGGCCGCGGACCCCACGAGCAGCAGCGCCGCGGAGCCCGCGACGGCGGTGACGACCAGCCCGGCGTCGCGCGCGGTGAACAGGGCCCAGGCGGCGCAGAGGAAGAAGACGACCGCCGCGCCGACCGCGGTGCCGGCGCTGTGCCGGGCCGTCCACGGCGCGAAGGTCGTCTCGACGACGTCCGAGACCGCTTCGACGACGTCGTCGTACACCTTCTCGGTGCTCGGGTCGACGACCTCGAGCGCGAGCATCGTGCCGTCGGCGATGCCCTGGGCGGCGAGGCTGCGGTCGGGGTCGAGCACGGCGCCGCCGCCGGCGACGAGCCGGAAGCCGTGTGAGACGTGGTCGGGGTCGAGCACTCCCAGCTCGCGGGCGAGCTCGGGGACGATCTCGACGACCGGGATACCCCCGGGCACGCCGAGGTCGGCGCGCCGGGTCCCCGACGAGACCGAGACGCGCACGAGTGACGCGGCGGTCGCGCTGGTCTGGCTCACCGTTCAGCTCCCCTCCGACGGCACCACCGAACGGCGGTGCGGGTCCGACGGCCCCCGAGCATAGACGCGCGTCCTTCGGGGAGTTCTCCCCATCGACCGGATTCCCATGGGACCGTAGGGTCGAGGGCAGGACCAGGGGGCCACCCGGCCGGGGTCCACAGCACGTCGCCCTCCAGGGGGTCAGTGATCACGGCGGCGGCCCGAGCGGGGCGTCGCACCAGGGAAGGACACATCATGGGTGACCAGTTCAGGGCAGGCGCAGGGGTCGTCAAGGCCAGTGCCGACATCGTCTCGCAGGCGCGGGGGGACCTGCGCAAGCAGGTGAACGACCTCCGGACCCAGATGGAGGCGGTCAAGGCGCACTGGGAGGGCCAGGGGGCGCAGAGCTTCCACCAGGTCAGCGAGGCCTGGAAGGTCCAGACCCAGGACATCGTCCAGGTGCTCGACACCTTCGAGGCCAACCTCACCGGCACGCAGCGTCAGTACGACGCCGACGACGCGGCCGCGGCCTCCAAGCTCAGCAAGTACACCAGCATGCTCGGCAACGGCTGAGCGGAAGGACTGAACAACCATGGGTGACGGAATCAAGGTCGGCGGCGCCGGCATCGACAACCTGGTCCAGGACATGAAGACCGGTCTCGGTGCTCTCGAGCAGCGGCTGGCCGACATGAAGAAGGACCTCAGCCCCTACGTCGAGCAGTGGGACGGCTCGGCTCGGGCGGCGTACCGCCAGGCCCAGCTCGACTGGGACAAGCAGATCGACGAGTGCCGTGCCCTCCTGGAGGACGTCCGTCTCGCGGTCGTGCAGTCCAAGGAGGACTACCTCGCCGGGGAGCAGCGCAACACCAGCATGTGGGGCTGACCGCCCCACGCGTCGACGCCGCGTGCCGGCACCCGGGGGACGGGTGCCGGCACGAGCGGCGTCGCCCGGGGAGCGGAGCGCTCCCCTCGACCGACGACGTGAGTGAGGACGTGACATGGCCCGTGCCGACGGCGCCGGCGGCGGACAGCCCATCCGCTACCCCTCGATCCTGAGCACGCTCGGGGCCGACTACCAGCAGCAGTGGGGGGACTCCACGCACGACGAGATCAAGCGCGTGCAGGGGTCGATCGCCCAGCCCCGGCACTTCGGCGAGATCCCGGCCGCGCAGCAGTTCGCGGCGGTCTACCAGGCCGCCCTCCACGTCTACGAAGCGACCCTCAAGGGGATCAAGACCGACCTCGAGGCGGCCGGCGAGGCCCTGGCCCGGGCCGGCCAGGAGATCCGGGCCCGCGACGAGGTGAGCTCGGACGTCTTCCAGCAGCTGCGCTCGCAGTGGAGCACCGAGGGTGGGTTCACCAGCACCCAGCAGCACGACGCGGCCTCGGAGCACCAGCAGGTGCGCGACGGGGTGCGGGCGAAGGTCACCCTGGAGCAGGCCGCGGCCCAGACCGACCAGGCCGACCAGGGTGGTGCCACGGACGACCCCGCCGACGGCGGGATGGACACCGGCGGTGAGGCGCCCGCCGATGGCTGAGCGCTGCCGGGGACGGGCCGTCGTGGCCGGGGCGTTGTGCGCCGTCGGCCTCGCCGCCCTGTCCGGCGGGGGCGCGTCCGCTGCGGCGCCCCGGTCCGTCCCGTCCCTGCCGGGGGAGTGGTGGTGGGATGCCATGGGCGTCGACGAGCTGCACGACCGGGGCCGGGGGGAGGGCGTCACCGTGGCCGTCGTCGACGGGCCGATCGAGGCCGACGTCGCCGACCTGCGAGGCGTGGTCGTCTCGAGCGAGACGATGTGCCTCGACCCCACCCGCACGTCCGACCCGCGCCCGCGGTCGCCGCGGGGGACCGGCACCGAGGCCGAGCACGCGACGTCGATGGCCGCGCTCATCGCCGGCACCGGCCGGGGCACCGGCCCCGGCGGCCGCGGCATCCGGGGGATCGCCCCGGAGGCCTCGGTCCGGCACTACGCGGTGCTCTACGACGACCCGCGGCATCCCGACGACCTCACCTGCGGCATCGACTTCCCCGACGGGGACGACGTCGACCGCGCGGTCGGGCTCGCCATCGCCAAGGCCGCGCGGGACGGCGCCGACGTCATCAACCTCAGCCTCGTCACCGGCTACAGCCGGGAGATCGAGGACGGCCTGCTCACGGCCTACCGCGAGGGTGCCGTCGTCGTCGCGGGCACGGGCAACGCCGCGAGCCGGGTCGAGTGGCCGGGCCTGGGCAACGGCGTCGTCCTCGTCAACCCGGTCGGCGAGGACGGCCGCACGACGGACTTCGCCGTCACCGGCTCGGACGCGATCGGGCTCACCGCTCCCGGCGAGGACGTGATGGCGGGCCGGAACGACGGGTCGGGGTGGCGCTCCGCGACGCTCGGCTCCGGTGCGTCCATCGCGACGGCCCTCGTGAGCGGCGGCATCGCCGCCCTGTGGTCCGCCCACCCCGGCGCCACCGCCGGTCAGGTGCTCCAGGCCGCCCGGCAGAACGTGGGGCTTCGGGCGAAGGACGACGGGTCGGGGTACCGCACCTGGTTCCGGCGCGTCGGCGCCGACCTGCCGCAGGTCCGGTCCAGGAACGCCGCCTACGGCTGGGGCATCTTCGCCCCCGCCGACGCCGTCCGGGTCGACGCCACCACCCTCGAGCGCACCAACCCCTTCGTCCGCGAGGACGACACGATCAACGGGCCGGACCCGGCCGCCATCGCCGCTGCCACCGCCGCCGGGAGCACCCCGGGTCCGGCGCCGACGCCCTCGGCGGCCCCCTCGGGCGAGCCGGCGGGCGAGGTCGCCGCGCCGGCAGCCCCGCCCGAGGGCGCGGCCCGGACCTGGTGGCCTCTCGGGGCCGCCGCCCTCGCGCTCGCCGCCGTGGCCGGAGCCGCCGGCTACGCCCGCCGCCACGCCACCACCGACCAGGCCCGTACGACCACGGACGGGACGCGCCCCGGCGCGGCCCGCGCCGAGGGGAGGAACCACTGATGCTGATCCGGGACGAGGGTCCGGGGACTCCGCCGCTGCCGGGTGACGCCGGCCCGTTCGAGCGGATGCTCCACGACATCTACGGCTTCTCGACGCCCCTGGTGCGGATGTCGGCCGAGGACTGGCGCAAGGTGTCCGACGCCGTGACGACCTTGTCGGCCGAGGTCCGCTCCGTGGTCGCGGCGCTGCAGGGGGCGGACGAGCCGTGGGAGGGCCCCGCCGCCGACAGCGCCTACGACACCCTGCGCGCCCTGGCCACCGCCCTCGACGCACGTGCGCGCGAGATCGCGGACGTGCGCACGGGGCTCGAGCACGCCGCCGCCGCGGCCGACTCCGCACGGCTGCGGTACGCGACCGACGTGCGGAGCGTCTCCACCGACGTCGACCCCGAGGCGTACCGGCCCGCGGGGGGAGGTCCGTTCAACATCACCGGCTACGAGGCCGCGATCGACAGCCGCCGTGAGCAGCGCGAGGCAGTGGCCAAGGCGGTCCTCGACGACTTCAGCACCGACATGGGGCAGGCCGCCAAGCAGCTCCCCGTCGAGGCCCGGGACGACAGCGTGACGATCACCCCGTCCCGCGGTGGCGCCCCACCCTCGGGCGGCGGCTACCCCCCGGGGTCCTCGACCGGAGGTTCGTACGTCGCGCCCTCGGGCGGCGGCCGGCTCACTGGTGGCTCGACCGGCCTCGACCTCGGACCGGGCGGCGGTGGGTCGGGCGGCAGTGGGTCCGGCGGCGGAGGAGGCGGTGGGGGGGCGAGCGTCGGCAGCGGCTCCGACCCCGGCCACGGCGTCCAGCTCGACGGCCCCACCGGTGGGACGACCGCGCCGACGGCCGGCGGGAGCACCGGCTGGGCCGGGGCCTCGGCGCAGGGCTCGGCCACCGGCGGGCCCGGGGTCGGCGGCGCCGGAGCGGCGGGAGCCGGGGGGCTCCTCACCGGCGGCGCGGCCATGCTCGGCCGCGGAGCCTTCGGGCGCGGGGGCCCACTCGGTGGGGCGGGCCGGCCGGGGCCGGTCGTCGCCGGCAGCACCGGATCCGCAGCGCGGGGCACGGCGAGCGGGGGCGGTGCGCGCTCGGGCGCCGCAGGCGCCGCCCGCCCGGTCGTCGCCCCCGGCAGCCAGGGGACCGTGCGCGGTGGTCAGGGCGCGGGTGGGGTCAAGGGTGCCCGCACCGGCGGCCGCTACGGCGTGCCTCGGCTCGGCGAGTCCGGGTCGGGCCGCGGGGCGGTGGTGGCCGGGTCGGCGGCGGGTGGCCGTGGGCGAGGCGAGAAGGGCAAGGACGCCCCTGCGGACGTCGACTCGCTGACCCATGAGGACGAGGAGACCTGGTTCGAGGGCGAGGACGACGCGACGCCGCCGGTCTGGGGCTGATGCCGCCGCTGCGTCGTCAGCCGGAGGTGAGACGCCGCAGGGCCTCGACGGCCCCGGCAGCGAGGACTCCGAGGGGCAGGACCGTCACGACGGCGAGCGACTCGAGCCGGTCGGCCATTCGCGACATCCGGGTCGAGGCCCAGCCGCCGGCCAGCGCGACCGCCGCGAGCACGGCGACGACGCCGAGCGCCAGCGCCGACCCGACGAGGAGCCAGAACCACCCGGCGTCCCAGCCCACGACGGCCACGCTCGCGCTCGCCGTGAGCGACGCGGCCGCCGCGAGCATCGAGAAGCGGGCGAGCCGGTCGCGGACGTGCCGCGACTGGTAGCCGAGCGCCAGCGCCGCGACGAGCAGCACGACCCACCGGGACCAGGGGGCCAGGCCGGAGCGCGCCGGGCTCAGGGCCAGCAGCCAGCCCGCGCCGGAGGCGAGGACCGCGAGGTAGGCGGTCCCGACCGACACGACCGAACGGGCCTGCGTGACCCGGTCGCGGACGTCGAGCCCGGTGACGCGGCGCCGCCGGCTGGCATGCCGCTCGCGCACGGACCACACGGTGCTCGACAGCCGGTCGGTGTCGAGGAGCTGGGTGGGGTCGACGTCCAGGCTCGCGCTGGGCAGGGCCCGGACGAGGACCGGGGCGAGCCCGACGACGACCGCCGCGGCGGCTGCCAGCGGCTGGCCCCACAGGACCGAGGCCGCGACGACGACCGCCAGCCCGCCGAGGCACGCGGTGGCCGTGCGCTCGGCCCGGTCGGCGGCGGAGCCGTCGGACCACGCGAGGGCGGTCACCACCGCCGCGAGCGCCGCGCCGAGCACGATGGTGACGCTGACCCGGGCCGGGGACGCGGCGAGCGGGACGACGAGGCCCGCGGTCGCCGCCAGCGCCGGCGCGCCGACGAGACGGACCACGGCCGAGCCCGGGACGTGCCGTGGGGTGAGCAGCGTCGCGGCGACGGCTGCTGCGAGCAGGACCACGGCGGCGCCCCAGCGGGCGGCGGCCGACCCGAGCGGCCCCCCGTCGGCGGCCGGGGGCGTCAGGACGGCGAGGCCACCGGCCACCAGGCTGACCGCCGCGACCCCCACGACGAGGGCCGGCAGCGTGTCGGGACCGGCGGCCCGGCGCCGAGCACGCGGCGCCCGACCGCCCGGTCGGCGCCGCCCGGCGTGCAGGGCGGCCCGGCTCACCGTCGCGTCGGCGTCGTCGACGTCGTCGCGGCGACGGGTGGCGTCGTCGACGAGGGAGACCCCGGCGTCGGCGGAGGCCGCCGGCGAGCGCGAACCCCCCGCCCACGAGGGCCCGGCGGCGCGGGCACCCGGAGCCGCGGAGGAGCGGTCGAGGCTCACGACGCCCCGGTGGAGCCGGTGCGTGGTCGTGCGGACCACGGTGAGGACGCTGCCGGCGGGCAGGCCCTCGTCGATCCGGTCCTGCGGGCCGTACACGAAGCCCGCCGCCGTGGCGACCGAGCTGGGGGTGGCGCTGGAGGAGATGCCGAGCACGGCGAGTACCTCGGCGACGCGGGTGCCGACGGGGACGACGAGGTCGTAACGGCGCTCGTCGGCCATCAGCGTGAGCTGCTGCGTCGGTCCGTCCATCGTCCCTCCCTCGGTCGGGCCGTGGCACACCTCGACCACCGTCCGCGGTGAACAGTATCCACGGGATAGCGTGGCCCCGACCGCCAGCAGGACACGGGAGGGGACCGACGATGACGGTGGCTGCGCGAGCCGGCGCCCGGGAGAAGGCGCCCGAGGTGCCCACCGGGCGGCTGGTGCTCCAGCCGCCTCCGGAGATCACCCCGTCCGAGGGGGCCAGCGGGCTGCTCATGCAGGCCGTGCCGATGCTCGGCTCGCTCGGGTCCATCGGGTTCGTCGCGCTGTCCCAGACCGGTCCCCGCGCGTGGTTCACGGCGGGGATGTTCCTCGTCGCGAGCGTCGGCTTCGTCCTCGCCAGCGGGGTGCGGCAGCGTCAGCAGCACGCCGCCGGCGTGCTCGCCGCCCGCCGCGAGTACCTCGCCTACCTCGCGGAGGTGCGGGGGACGATCCGCGACGCCGCGGCCGGCCAGCGCCGGGCAGCGCTGTGGGACTACCCCGACCCCGCCGCCCTCCCGGTCATCGCGGCCGAGGGCAGCCGGGTCTGGGAGCGCACCCCCTCCGACCCCGACTTCCTCCAGGTGCGGATGGGGACGACGGCCCAGCCGCTGTGCCTCGAGCTCGAGCCGCCCGAGACCCCGCCCCTGGCCCAGCTCGACCCCGTCGCCGCATCCGCGCTGCACCGGCTGCTCTCCACGCACCGGGTCCAGCCCGGGCTGCCGGCCTCCGCGGCGCTGCGGGCCTGGCCGCACATCGAGGTCACCGGGGACGCGGAGCCGGCCCGTGCCCTCGCGCGCTCGGTGGTCCTGGCCGCGGCGATGCAGCACGCCCCCGAGGACCTCGTCGTGGCCGCCCTCGTCTCGCGGGAGTCGCGCGCGGAGTGGGAGTGGCTCAAGTGGCTGCCGCACGCCCTGAGCCCGCGCGAGCGTGACGCCGTCGGGCCGGTGCGCCTCGTCGGCGAGTCCGTCCACGACCTCCTGCCGCTGCTGCCCCACGAGATCGTCGAGCGCCCGCGGTTCGGGCCCTCCGACCGGCCGGCGCTGCCGCACGTGCTGCTCGTCGTCGACGGGGGGCACGTGCCGCCCGGCAACCCGGTGGTCACCGACGACGGCGTGCTCGGGGTCACCGTCATCGACCTGCCGGAGCAGTGGGGCGAGCTCGCGTCGCCGACGACCCTGCGCCTGGCCGTGGGTCCGGCGACCCGCAGCGGGCCCCGGGCCGGCACCGCGCCGCTCGAGATCATCAGTCTCGCGCGGGGCGTGGCGCACGGGGTCGCCGACCAGGTCTCGACCACCCGCGCCGAGGCCGCGGCACGTCGCCTCGCGCCCCGCTACACCGCCGACGAGCCCGAGGTGCGCGACGCGCTGTCCGCGTCCACCGAGCTCGTCGACCTGCTCGGCACCGGCGACGTGCGCGACTTCGACGTCACCACGGCCTGGCGTCCCCGGCTCCAGCGCGACCGGCTCCGGGTCCCGATCGGGGTCGACGAGGCGGGCCGGCCCGTGGCGCTCGACATCAAGGAGTCGGCCCAGCAGGGCATGGGCCCGCACGGCCTCGTCATCGGTGCCACCGGCTCCGGCAAGTCCGAGCTGCTCCGGACCCTCGTCCTCGCGCTGGCGATGACCCACTCGTCGGAGGCGCTCAACTTCGTCCTCGTCGACTTCAAGGGTGGTGCCACCTTCGCGGGTATGGCCGAGATGCCGCACGTGTCGGCCGTCATCACCAACCTCGGCCAGGAGCTGAGCCTCGTCGAGCGCATGCAGGACGCGCTGCAGGGCGAGATGACCCGCCGCCAGGAGCTGCTGCGGGCGGCGGGCAACTTCGCGAACGTCACCGACTACGAGCGGGCCCGGGCCGGGGGCGCCGACCTCGAGCCGCTGCCGGCGCTGCTCATCGTCGCCGACGAGTTCTCCGAGCTGCTGTCCGCCAAGCCGGAGTTCGCCGACCTGTTCGTCGCCATCGGACGCCTCGGCCGGTCCCTGTCGATGCACCTGCTCCTGTCGTCCCAGCGCCTCGAGGAGGGCCGGCTGCGCGGGCTCGAGTCGCACCTGTCGTACCGGATCGGCCTGCGCACCTTCTCGGCCGGGGAGTCGCGCACCGTCATCGGGGTCCCCGACGCCTACGAGCTGCCACCGGTCCCGGGGCTCGGCTACCTCAAGCCCGACCAGACGACGCTGACGAAGTTCAAGGCGGCGTACGTGTCCGGTCCGCCGAAGGGCCGCCGCCGTCGCGGTGGGGCCGGCGACGCGGGCCCGTCGTCCGGCGGCGAGATCCTGCCGTACACGCTCGCCCCGGTGAGCGCCGGCCGCCGTCCGGCCGACACCCCGGCCGTCGTCAGCGCGCCCGAGCCCGTCGAGGAGCGGGCCGTGTTCGACATCGCCGTGTCCCGGATGCGGGGCCACGGCCGGCCGGCGCACCAGGTGTGGCTGCCGCCGCTGGACGTCCCGAGCTCCCTGGACCAGCTCCTCGGCGACCTCGCACCCGACCCCGAGCTGGGGCTCGTGAGCCGGGCCTGGCGCGGGCGCGGTGACTACGTCCTTCCGGTCGGCATCGTCGACCGGCCGCTGGAGCAGCGCCGCGAGCTCATGGTGCTCTCGCTCGGCGGCGCGGCCGGGCACGTCGGCATCGTCGGCGGCCCGCGCTCGGGCCGCAGCACCTTCGCCCGCACCGTCGTCGCGGCGATCGCCCTCACGACGACGCCGCTCGAGAGCCAGGTCTACGTCCTGGACTTCGGCGGTGGCACGTTCACCCCGCTCGCCGGCCTCGCGCATGTCGCCGGCGTCGCCAACCGCAGCGAGCCGGAGGTCGTGCGCCGCCTCGTCGCCGAGATCAGGGGCATCGTCGACGCGCGCGAGACGTACTTCCGGTCCCACGGCGTCGACTCCATCGAGACCTACCGCCGGTGGCGCGCCGCGGGGCGCGTCGACGACGGCTACGGCGACGTCTTCCTCGTCGTCGACGGCTGGCCCACCGTGCGGGCCGAGTTCGACGAGCTCGAGCAGCAGATCATGGAGCTCGCCGGGCGCGGGCTCACCTTCGGGGTGCACGTCGTCATCACCTCCTCGCGCTGGATGGACTTCCGCAACCAGGTCCGGGACGTCCTCGGCACCCGCGTCGAGCTCCGCCTCGGTGACCCCACCGACTCCGAGGTCGACCGCCGGGTCGCCGCGAACGTGCCCAAGGGCCGACCCGGCCGGGGCCTGTCGATGACCAAGCACCATGTGCTCGGCGCGGTGCCGCGCATCGACGGCAGCGGCGCGGTCGAGGACCTCGGCGACGGCGTCGAGGACCTCGTCGCCAAGGTCAACGCGGCCTGGACCGGCCCGCAGCGGCCCGAAGCTGCGCCTGCTGCCCGACGAGATCACCCTCGAGGCGGTGCGGGCGCAGGCCGGCGCCGACGACCGGCGACTGCTGCTCGGGGTCGACGAGGCGAACCTCGCGCCACTGGGGCTCGACCTCGCGGAGGAGCCGCACGTCTACCTGCTCGGTGACGGCGACAGCGGCAAGACCGGCTTCCTGCGCACCGTCGCCCACGAGGTGGCACGCCTGTACACCCCGGACCAGGCCAAGCTCTTCGTCGTCGACTACCGGCGCGGGCTGCTCGGCGAGCTGCCCGACGAGCACGTCGGCGAGTACCTCACGACCGAGGACCAGACCGCGAGGCGGTCGAGGGCATCGCCGAGTTCCTCCGCACCCGGCTCCCGGGCCCCGACGTGACACCCGAGCAGCTCCGGGCCCGCTCGTGGTGGTCCGGCGCCGAGGTGTTCTTCCTCGTCGACGACTACGACCTCGTCGTCACCTCGGCGGGCTCACCGCTGCGGCCGCTCGTGCCGCTGCTCGCGCAGGCCGGCGACGTCGGGCTCCACCTCGTCCTCACCCGTCGCGTCGGTGGCGCCTCCCGGGGGATGTTCGAGCCGGTCATGCAGACGCGTCCGGGACCTCGGGGCGCCGGGCATCCTGCTGTCCGGCAGCCCCGACGAGGGGATGCTCATCGGGCGGGTCAAGCCGTCGGTCCAGCCGCCCGGCCGGGCGCGCATCGTCTCGCGCGAGCTCGGGGACCAGGTCTTCCAGACGGCGTGGCAGCCCCCCGCGCCTCGCCTAGGGTGTGCTCATGGAGCCCGTGTACCGACCCGTCATCGCCGCGGTGAAGACGCTGTTCTTCCTCGAGGGCACCCGCTTCACCATCACCGGTGAGCAGCACGTCCCGCGCGAGGGTGGGGCCATCATGGCCATCAACCACACGTCGTACTTCGACTTCATGTACGCGGGCCTTCCCGCCTGGCCGCACCGCCGCTACGTGCGGTTCATGGCGAAGAAGTCGATCTTCCAGCACCGCGTCACCGGCCCGCTCATGCGCGGCATGGGCCACATCCCGGTCGACCGGGCCAGCGGCGGGCAGGCCTTCAAGGACGCGATCGCCGCCCTGAAGTCCGGGGAGATCGTCGGGGTCTTCCCCGAGGCGACGATGTCGCGCTCCTTCGAGCTCAAGGACTTCAAGCCGGGCACCGTGAAGATGGCCCAGCTCGCGGGCGTGCCGGTCCTGCCCACGACGATCTGGGGCGGGCACCGGGTGTGGACCAAGGAGCTGCCGAAGCGCCGCGGGTTCGCGCGCATCCCGGTGTTCATCTCGGTGGGGGAGCCGATCGTCGTGGGGCGCCGTGACGACGTGATGGAGGCGACCGCCCGGGTCAAGGCCGCGATGCAGGCCCTGCTCGACGAGCAGCAGGCGGCCTATCCCGAGCTCACCGGCGCCGACCTGCGCTGGCAGCCCGCGCGCCTCGGCGGGCTCGCCCCCACCCTCGAGCAGGCCCACGCCAAGGACGAGCACGACATGCACCGCACCCGCGACGAGTTCACCGGCTGACCCGCACGGACGGCGAAGACCCGCCTCGCGAGCAGTGACGCTTGTGCAATGGGCCAGCGCCGCGCCAGACTCGGTCTCCGACGGAGGGCTGGCGACATGCACACGCGAAGCAGGCTTCATCGGCTGGTGATCGAGGCACTGACCATCGGGTCACTGGTCGCGTCGATGCTGGCGGTCGGCAGCGGCACGGCCGCGGCTGCCACCGGCACGTGCATCCAGGACGGCGACGGCTCGTTCGTCAAGGACATCTGCATCGGCGCGCCCGAGAACGGGGCGACGGTGTCGGGGCCGGTCTCGGTCACGGGCACGGTCGACCCGGTCAACTCGCCGCGCACGCTGAAGGTCGAGTTCTACCTGGACGGCGAGTACGTCCTCACCGATTTCCGGTCCTCGTCCAACTCGATGGCCGTCTTCGACTTCGTGCTGCCGACCACACGGTGGGTCGACGGGACACACCGCCTCGAGATGCGAGCCCTGACCCGCCCCGAGACGGGCATTCCCGCGTTCACGTCGGTCTTCGTCGGGATCGACCTCACGTTCGACAACGGGGTCACCGAGATCGTCCCGAACACCAACACGTTCACTCCCTCGCTCGGCCGGCCGGCCGGTCCCGGCGAGACCTACACCATCGCGGCGGTGGGCGACGGGCCGAGCGGCGAGCCCGATTCCGAAGCGGTCGCCGATCTCATCGTCGGGCAGGACCCCAACCTGTTCCTCTACCTCGGTGACGTCTACGAGAAGGGCACGCCGACCGAGTTCCTCAACTGGTACGGCGACGAGACCCGATCATGGGGTCGGCTGAAGTCGATCACCAATCCGACGGTCGGCAACCACGAGTACGAGAACGGGGTGGCACCGGGCTACTTCGACTACTGGGACAACGTGTCGCCGTACTACTCCTTCGATGTCGCCGGATGGCATGTCATCAGCCTCGCCTCCGTCGCGGCGTTCCGTGACAACCCCGAGCAGATGGCGTTCCTGCAGAACGACATCGCGTCCAACTCGGCCAGGTGCACCATCGCCTACTGGGGCGATCCGCGATGGACGATCGGCACCCAGGGCGACAACCCCGAGATGGACGAGGAGTGGCGAGCACTGGTCGAGTCCGGCGTCGACATCGTCATCGCCGCCGACGACCACAACTACCAGCGCTGGGAAGCGCTCGACGCCGACGGCCGGCTCGACCCCAACGGAGCGGTCAGCTTCGTCGTCGGTACCGGCGGCCACGGCATCCGTCCGTTCGCCCTCGGCGAGAGCGACCTCACCAACCCGCGGGTCGCCCGAGCCGGCGATGCCTTCACCGTCGGCGGTTCGCTGTTCCTCGACCTGCACGACGACGGAGCCGACTTCCGCTTCCTCGAAGCAGACGGCACGACGTTCGACAGCGGAAACATCCCGTGCCGCGCTGACGCACCCGATCCCGCCGCCACGTACCGCGAGTCGATCTCCAGGGTGGCGGGCGGACTCGACTCGGCAGCGCAGTCCCTGTCGGGCACGGCCCGCGACAGGGCACGCGAAGCGTCAGCCGAACTGCACAAGGTGCTCGACGACGACAAGTACTGGACCGCCGACGGATCGGTCAGCGACAGCGACGGCCGAGGCGTCTTCGACAAGATGAAGAAGGCCGTCGAGAAGCTCCGCGACGTCAACGACCCACCCGCCTCGATCACCGGCGCCATCGCCGACCTCGTCGCCGAGTCCGAGGCCATCGCCCAGGAGCGGATCGACTTCGCCGCCGCCAACAACGGCGACCCCGGCAAGGTCGCCGAAGCCCGAGCCACGATGAGCAGCGCCGCCGCCAAACTCGCCGGCGGCGAGCCCCACAAGGCCATCGACGAGTACAAGAAGGCCTGGGAGATCGCCGGCGACGCCGGCGGTTGGGTCTCGGCGGGTCAGCGCGAGTCGATCTTCAGGGTGGCGGCCGGGCTCGACGCGGCAGCGCAGTCCTCGTCGGGCACGGCCCGCGACCGGGCACTCGAAGCGTCAGCCGAACTGCACAAGGTGCTCGACGACAACAAGTACTGGACCGCCGACGGAACGGTCAGCGACAGTGACGGCACCGGCGTCTTCGACAAGATGAAGAGGGCCGTCGAGAAGCTCCGCGACGTCAAGAACCCACCGGCCCCGATCACCGGCGCCATCGCCGACCTGGTCGCCGAGTCCGAGGCGATCGCACGAGCGCGCATCGACCAGGCGGTCGCCGACGGCGGCAGCGCCTCCAAGATCGCTGAAGCCAACGCCAAGATGACCTCTGCCGCGGCCAAGCTCGCCGGCGGCGAGCCGCACAAGGCCATCGACGAGTACAAGAAGGCCTGGGAGAAGGCCCGCGACGCCTGAACCAGGCGGCGACCCGGGGGTCAGACGGGGTGGCCCAGGTGGGCGAGGGCCTGGCGGAGCAGGACGCCGTGCCCACGCTCCATCTCGGCCTGCACCCCGGGGTCGAGGGCCTGGGCGGGGGTGAGCCAGGTGAGGTCGAGGGCGTCGTTCTGCGGAGCGCAGTCACCGGCCACCGGCACGACGAACGCCAGCGACACGGCGTGCTGCCGGGGGTCGTGGAACGGGGTGACGCCCGGGGTCGGGAAGTACTCGGCCACCGTGAAGGGCTGCGGCGCGACGGGGACGCGCGGCAGCGCGACCGGCCCCAGGTCCTTCTCGATGTGCCGCAGCAGGGCGTCGCGGATCCGCTCGTGGTGCAGCACCCGGCCCGACACCAGCTCGCGGCACACCCGGCCGTCGCCGTCGAGGCGGAGCAGCACCCCGAGCGCGAGGACCTCGCCGCGCTCGTCGACCCGCACGGGCACCGCGTCGACGTAGAGGATGGGCAGCTTCTCGCGCGCGGAGTCCAGCTCCTCCCGGCTCAGCCAGGCGGGGTCGCGGTCCAGCTCGATGGGGCTCATGGTGGCGATTGTGCCAAGGGCTGGCCCAGCCGGCCCGGCGGGCTCGCCGCAGCACCGGCAGGCCCGGCCCCCGCGGGGTCCTCGAAGCGCACCGGGGCGTCGAAGGCCGCCCGCCGCGCCGCGCGACGCAGCGCGCCGAGGACCGGCCGGGCGGTGAGCGAGATGAGGACGACGTTGGTCAGCGCGCGGCCGAGGTCCCAGCCGAGGCTCGTCGCCAGGCTGAAGACGACGAACCGGTGCAGGTTCTCGGTCACCGGTGCCCCGGCGACGAACGACAGCCCGGTCGCCCCGCCCGTCGAGAACGGCCAGAACGAGAGGTTGAGGAGCATCCCGTAGGCGAGCCCGGCGAGCGCGCCGTAGCCGGCGAGCAGCGCCACCTCGCGCCGCCCCCGCGCCGGCGGCAGCAGCCCCGCGCCCCACCCGACCCAGGCGGCGCCGAGCATCTGGAAGGGCAGCCACGGGCCGACGCCGCCGGTGATGAGCGCCGACGCGAACAGGGTCACCGCGCCCTGGACGAAGCCGAAACCCGGGCCGAACACCCGCCCGCCCAGCACGAGCAGGAAGAACACCGTCTCGAGCCCGGCGGTGCCGGCACCCAGCGGGCGCAGCGCGGCCCCGACCGCCGACAGCACGCCGAGCATCGCGACGGCCTTGACGTCGAGCCCGCCCTCGGCGATCTCGGCGAGGACGACCGCGAGCAGCAGCGGCAGGACCAGCGCGAAGACGAGGGGCGCGTCGGCGCTGTGGGCCAGGCCCGACTCCGGGCTCACGAGCAGCGGCCAGCCGAACGCGACGACACCGGCGAGGCTCACGAGTGCGACGGCGACGGTGGACCGCGGCCGCAGCCGGATCGCCGCCACCCGGCGCCCGGCGTCCTCGGCCGTGGTCATCGGGGGACCTCCGCGAGCGCGGCGACCGCGGCGCGCACGTCGGCGACGGTGAGCCACGGCCCCGGGGCGAGCACCTTGGCCACCTGGGGCGCGAACGCGGGGGATGAGACGACGACGTCGGCGGTCGGGCCGTCGGCCACCACCTCACCGGTCGCCATGACGACGACCCGGTGGGCGCACTCGGCCACGAACTCCACGTCGTGCGTCGACACCACGACCGACCGCCCGCGAGCCGCGAGGTCGCGCAGGGTCGCCGCCAGCGTGGCCTTGGCGGCGGGGTCGAGGCCGCGGGTCGGCTCGTCCAGGAGCAGCACCGGGGGGTCGGCGGTCAGCTGCACGGCGAGGACGAGCGCGAGCCGCTGGCCCTCGGACAGGTCCCGGGGATGGCGCTCGCCGGGGATGCCGGGGGCCAGGCGCGCGAGCATCCCGGCGCAGGTCCCCTCCGGCACCTCGCTCTCACGGTCGGCCTGGGCGCACTCGCCGGCCACGGTGTCGAGGTACAGCAGGTCGGTCGCGGTCTGGGGCACGAGACCGACGCGGCGCCGTCGAGGTCCGGGCGCCAGGGCGGCGGGGTCCACCGGCGTCCCGTCGTCCCCGGTCACCTCGACCGTCCCCGCGGCGAGCCGGCCACTGCCCTGCAGGACCCACAGCAGGGACGACTTGCCGGAGCCGTTGCGCCCCATGAGCGCCGTCACCTGGCCGGGGCGCAGCTCGAGGTCGACCCCGGCCACCGCGAGGACGTCGCCCGGGTGACGGACCACCGCGCTCCGGGCGCGCAGCACGGGCGCGACCTCGGCAGCCGCGATGCGCGGCACGGGCCGGCTCGCGTCCGGCCGCAGGTGCGCCCGCAGCGGACCCGCGGCCCGGCGGGCGTCGCGCACCGACAGCGGCAGCGGTGACCAGCCGGCCCAGCGACCGAGCTCGACCACCGGCGAGGTGATGTCGCTCGTCCGCATGACCTCGGCCGGCGGCCCCGCATGGACGGTGCCGCCCGGTGCGACGTGCACGACGCGGTCGGCGTGGTGCAGGACCCGCTCGACCCGGTGCTCGGCCACGACGACGGTGACCCCCAGGTCGTGGACGAGGCGGGTGATCGTCGCGAGCACCTCCTCGGCCCCGGTGGGGTCCAGGGCCGAGGTCGGCTCGTCCAGGAGGATGACGCTGGGGTGCGCCGTGAGCACCGACCCGATGGCGACCCGCTGCTGCTGCCCGCCCGACAGCTCGCGCAGGGGGACCCCGCGCAGCTCGGGGATGCCGAGCAGGTCGAGGGTCTCCTCGACCCGCTTGCGCATCGTCGCGGCCGGCAGCCCGAGCTGCTCCATCGCGTAGGCGAGCTCCTCCTCGACGGTGTCGGTGACGAAGCCCGCGAGGGGGTCCTGGCCGACGACCCCGACGACGTCGGCGAGGTCGCGCGGCCGGTGCGTGCGGGTGTCGCGGCCGTGGACGAGCACCCGCCCGTGCAGCGTGCCCCCGGTGAAGTGTGGGACCCGCCCGCACATCGCGCCGAGCAGCGTCGACTTGCCCGACCCGGTGCGCCCGACGACGAGCGCCAGCTCACCCTCCTCGACGACGAGGTCGACGTCGCGCAGGACCGGCTCGGCTCCCTCGGGCGGGACCACGCTGACGCGCTCCAGGACGATCGCGGGCTCAGCCATGGACGACCACCTCCCGCGCGCCCCGGACCGGCCGGCGCGACACCGGGCGCGGCGGCTCCGGGGTGAGGACCGCGGGCAGCCCGGCGACGAGCAGCCCGGCGACCGCCAGGAGCGGCAGCGCGGGCACGCCGAGCGGGAAGGCCGGCATCGACAGCGACTCGGGCGCGGTCCGGGCCAGCACGAGGAACGCGGCGGCGGCGAGCACCCCGCTCCCGGCCGTGACCCACTCGGCCGTGCGCCACGGGTCCGGCCGGTACGTGGACCGGGTCACGTGCCGGCCGCCGAGCCACAGCCCGGCACCGGCCAGCGCCAGCCCGAAGACGAGGGTGGGGGAGCCCATGACCGCCGGGGTCGTGGCGTCGAGCACCCCGTACAGCCCGATGGCGCAGGCGAGGAGGCCACCGAGGGTCAGCAGCCCGGTCCCGAGCCGGTGCCCCGGCGGCACCTGCGGGGTGCGGCCGTACCCGCGAGAGTCCATCGCGGCGGCGAGGAGCAGGGAGCGTTCCAGGGTGTCCTCGAGCACCGGGAGCGCGACGGCCGGGACCGCCCGCAGGCCCCGCGTGGCGTCCCCCCGCAGCTGCCGGGCACGCCGCACCCGCTGGACGGACTCCACGAGCTGCGGCGCGACCGAGACCGAGACGACGACGGCCGCCCCGATCTCGTGGA
The DNA here is from genome assembly GCA_963815545.1 of uncultured Actinomycetota bacterium. GTDB lineage: Bacteria > Actinomycetota > Actinomycetes > Actinomycetales > Dermatophilaceae > Phycicoccus. Next base: position 177,281 of record CAWFGY010000008.1, on the reverse strand, counting down.
GCGCGTTCGGCAGGGTCCGGAGCAGCCGCTTGGGGTTGGCGAGGGCGTTGGCGGCGCCGACGCAGGCGATGATGACGGCGAGCCGGAGCCCGAGCACCGCCGCCGCGAGCAGCCCCTCGAGATAGAGGTCGCCGCCCAGCTGGATGCCCGCCGCCCACGCGGGCAGCGTCACCTCCGGTAGCCGCACCAGGAGGACGGTCCCGATCTTGAGCCCGACGAGGACGTGCAGCACGACGCGCAGGACGATGATCGCGAGCCCGAGGTACAGGTACAGCCGGAACGCCCGCGCCCACGGCGAGGAGCCCCGACGGGACGTGACGACGAACGCGGCGACGGCCAGGGCGAGCAGCAGCAGCACCGGGTTGCTCGTCGTGCTCACGGCCACCGCGAGCCCGAGCGCCCACACCCACCACGCCGCCGGATGGACGGCGCGGGGCACGGCGCGGCTCACCGCGTCACCATCTCAGATCGCCCGTCGCCGCCAGGCGGCCCACGCCGCCCCCGCACCGACGAGGGCGACGAGCCCCCCACCGGCGATGAGGGTGCCGACGCCGCCACCGGAGCCGTCACGGGTGACGGGCTGCAGCGCCGAGGTCGTCGGGCCGTCGGACGGGGTCGGGGTGCCGGACGGCAGGCCGGTCGCCGACGCCTCGGGTGACGGCGTGGCCGACCCGCTCGGGTCCGCCGACGGCGACCCGCTCGGCGTGGTCCCGGGCGAGCCGGACGCCGCCCTCGGGCTCGTGCCCGGTGTGGAGCCGGAGGACGTCGTGCGCGGGGCCGACGTCGTGGCCTTCGGCGCCGCCGTCGTCGTCCGCGGCGTCGACGTGGTCTTCGGGGTCGATGTCGTCGTCCTGGGGGTCGAGGTCGCGGTGGGGGCAGGGGGAGCGGTCCCGGGCCGACCGCCCGAGCCGAACGACCAGCCCTCGACGCTGCCCGGCTTCGGGTTGCGGCTGCCCGCACCGACGCTGCTGTAGGTCCACGACCCGCCCCGCTCGGCATGCCAGTACGACCAGTAGGCGCTGCTGGGTGGGGTGTTGCGGCACGGGTCGCTGCCCGGGAAGCCGTCGATGCGGCACACGAAGCCCGGCTGCGTCTGCACGTAGGTGATGGCGAAGCCGGCCTTGCCGAGCGCGTCGAGCCCGGACGACGGGTCGCCCGGTGCGCAGCGCACCTGGGTCGACCCACCGAAGTCGACGACGACGGTGACCCCCGAGGTGCCGGAGCACGCCGCAGCCTCGGCCGGGAGCGCCGCCGCGACGAGCCCGGCACCCGCCAGGCCCGCCGCCGCGGCGGCTCCCGTGATCCGCTGGACGAGACGCCGCATCAGGCGTGCGCCCCCCGACGCCGGGACGCGTAGACGGCGACGGCACCGGCCACGAGCAGCACCAGACCGACGAGCACGGGTAGGAGCGGCGACGCGCCGGTCTGGGCCAGCGCACCGGTGGGCGCCGCGGCGGCCACGACCGGGGCGACCGTGCCGCCGGTGTCCGACCCGGCGCCGGTCGTCGCTCCGCCGGTGTTCGTCGCGGTCCCTGTGCTCGTCGGCGTGGACGTGGGCGTCGACGTGGCGCACGCCAGCGCGGGGGCCTCGGCGGCCGACCCCGCGGCGGTCACCGCGCCGAGTGGGACCCCGGCCAGGGCCAGCAGGGCCTGTGAGGTCGAGCGCCGGTCCTGGTCGCTCGGCGCCGCCGCATCGCCCGCTGCCACCTGCGCGTCGTAGGCGGCCTCGTCGTAGGCGATGCCGCCGCGGAGGGCGGCGGGCAGGTCGCAGCCGTACTGGAGGCTTCCGAGGTACTGCTGGGTGGCTCGCGCCTGGGCGGTGCGTCCGCCGGCGAGGAAGGCCTGACCGGCGAGGCCGGTGCTGTTCGCGTTGGGGGAGGCCGTGGGGCCGGCCCCGCCGATGGCGCCGTCGCCGTTCTGGAGCGCGGCGAGGTAGTCGAGACCGGCGCCGGCCTGGGTCGCTGCCCCGCCGACGGCGAGGAGGGCCTGGACGGCCATCGCGGTGGCGTCGGGGTCGGCATCCGCATCGTCGGAGCAGCCGGCATCGCTCATCTCGAGCTGCGAACCCGCCGCCCGGGCACTGCTGGGCGAGCAGGTAGGCCCGGGCGTCGGCGCTGCACGGGGGCACCGGCACGCTGCAGTCCGATGAGGGCGAAGGACTGCCCGAAGGTGTTCGAGTAGTCGGTCCACGTCGTCTGGTCGACGAAGCGGCCCTGCGGCGTTCTCGCGGTCCTGCAACGTCGCGACGAGGTCCCACGCCGCCGAAGGCCGTCGGGTCGACCCCCTGGGCGGCCGCGACGGTGAGCAGCTTGGCGACCGAGCCGGCGTAGATGTCGTCGACGGTCGTGGGGTCGCCGTCGTCGTAGCTCGCGTAGCTCGCCGACGTTGTCGGCGAGGTAGGCGGTGGCCAGCGTCGCCTCGTCCTGCCCGGTCCCGGCGGCCGCCGAGGGCGAGCACGGCGTCGGCGGTCACGCCGTAGTCGGGGTAGGCGACCCCGCCGAACTCGACGGAGAAGTGGTGGCCTCCGGCCCGCAGCTGCTCCTCGAGGTAGTTCGGCGCCGACGAGGACGGGGTCGGTCGAGGTGGCGGGACCGGGAGCGGCCTCGACGCCGTAGGCGCGGGCGTCGCCACCGCGCACGAAGGGCTGCGCGTCGGCGGTCGGCGCGGCCGGGGTGGGGTCCGCGGTGGCGGTCGGTGACGGGTCGGCGGTGGCCGTGGCCGTGGGGGACGGGGTCGCGGTGGGTTCCGCCGACGGCGAGTCCGACGGTCGTCGCGGTCGGCGTCGGCTCCTCGGTCGCCGTGGGCGTCGCCGTGGGGCCGGCCGTGGCGGTCGCCGACGGCTCGGGGGTCGGGTCCGCGGACGCGACGGACGGTGCGCCCACGAGGGCAGCGGAGACGAGCAGGGCACCGAGCGCGCGAGCGCCCGGGCGGAGCAGGGTGGTGGGCATGGGGCCTTCCTCAGCGGTTCAAGACGTGATGCCCGAAACCGCCGGAGGCCCGGCCTGCTCGGGCTCCGTCCCGCATTCCTCGACGGTGTTGTGGAGCCGCTCGCACCCGGCGGGCATTCCGACTCACCACGACATGCGTGGCCTACGGCTGCGGGACAGTGCCGGACTTCGACCGGCTTCCCCCGACAGGTGCGTGTGGGTGTCACCCCTCTCGGGGCAACGCCGCGATGCTACTCCTCCGGGAACGCGGTCGGAACCACCCGTCCACCGGCGCTAGACTCCGGGGCACAGGCGTTCGAGCCGTCATCAGCGGTGAGCCTTCCGGAAGAACGGGACCCGGCCTCGGCCGTGTCCTCATTAGACCCGGACGTCGGGGTCACGTCACGACCTGGCACAAGAGCGGCCGCCCCCCGGGCGGCAAGCGAGGTGGTACCGCGGTGGTGCCCGGCGAGCGAGCCGGTGCCGTCGTCCTCGTCCGGACGAGTCGACGACCCGCAGGAGCAGCACCGCCATGACCTACCCCAAGGTGTCCACCACCGGCGAGCACACCGGCGCCGCGTTCGGCGTCCCCGCCAGCCCGCGTCTGCCGCAGGTGGAGGAGGCCGTCCTCGCGCACTGGGAGGCCGACGGCACGTTCGAGGCGTCGGTGCAGAACCGACCGGCCGGGGAGCGTGGCGAGAACGAGTTCGTCTTCTACGACGGCCCGCCCTTCGCCAACGGGCTGCCGCACTACGGGCACCTGCTCACCGGCTACGTCAAGGACGTCGTGCCGCGCTACCAGACGATGCGCGGCCGCCGGGTCGAGCGGCGCTTCGGGTGGGACACCCACGGCCTGCCCGCCGAGCTCGAGGCGATGCGGCTGAACGGGATCAAGACGACCGACGAGATCCTCGAGCTGGGCATCGAGAAGTTCAACGAGGCCTGCCGGGACTCGGTGATGAAGTACACCGGCGAGTGGCGCGAGTACGTGACCCGCCAGGCGCGCTGGGTCGACTTCGACCACGACTACCGGACGATGAACGCCGACTACATGGAGTCGGTCATGTGGGCGTTCAAGTCCCTCTTCGACAAGGGCTACGTCTACGAGGGCTTCCGGGTCCTGCCGTACTGCTGGAACGACGAGACGCCGCTGTCGAACCACGAGCTGCGGATGGACGACGAGGTCTACCAGAACCGTCAGGACCCCGCCGTCACCGTCGGGTACCTCCTCGATGACGCCGGCACCGACGCCGTCCTCGACGGCGCGCACGTCCTGGTCTGGACGACGACGCCGTGGACGCTGCCCGCGAACCTCGCCGTCATGGTGGGCTCGGACATCGACTACGTCGTCGTCGAGGCTCCGGTGCCGGGCACGGACCGCACCGCGCGCTACCTGCTGGCCGAGGCCCGGCTGCCGGCCTACGCGCGCGAGCTGGCGGGGGAGGACGGTGAGTTCGCCGTCGTCGGTCGCTACCGGGGCGCCGACCTGGTGGGCCGCAGCTACACCCCGCCCTTCGCGTACTACGTCGGCCACCCGGGCGCGTTCCGGGTCGTCGCGGCCGACGACGCCGTGACGACCACCGACGGCACGGGCGTGGTCCACACCGCCGGCGCGTTCGGCGAGGTCGACAAGGAGGTCGTCGACCGGGAGGGGATCGAGGCGGTCATGCCGGTCGGCAAGGACGGCCGCTTCACCGCGCCGGTCGCCGACTACGAGGGCATCCAGGTCTTCGACGCCAACCCGCTCGTCATCGACCACCTGAAGGCCACGACGCGGGGCGAGGGCCCGACCGGATCGGTGACGCCCGGCACGGTCCTGCTCCGCCGCGAGTCCTACGACCACGCCTACCCGCACTGCTGGCGCTGCCGCGAGCCCCTCATCTACAAGGGCGTCGAGTCCTGGTTCGTCGAGGTCACGGCGATCAAGCAGCGGATGCTCGAGCTCAACGAGCAGATCACCTGGGTGCCCGAGCACGTCAAGCACGGCCAGTTCGGCAAGTGGCTCGAGAACGCGCGCGACTGGTCGATCACGCGTAACCGGTTCTGGGGCAGCCCGGTCCCGGTCTGGAAGTCCGACGACCCCGCCTACCCCCGCGTCGACGTCTACGGCTCGTTCGAGCAGATGGAGCGCGACTTCGGCGACCTGCCGCGCGACCGGGCCGGCAACCCCGACCTGCACCGGCCCTTCGTCGACGAGCTGACCCGCCCGAACCCCGACGACCCCACCGGCCGCTCGACGATGCGCCGCGTCGAGGACGTCCTCGACGTGTGGTTCGACTCCGGGTCGATGTCGTACGCGCAGGTGCACTACCCGTTCGAGAACGCCGAGTGGTTCAGCGGCACCGACAGCCAGGACGCGCACTTCCCGGCGGACTTCATCGTCGAGTACATCGGGCAGACCCGGGGCTGGTTCTACACCCTGCACATCCTCGCCACGGCGCTCTTCGACCGGCCGGCGTTCGAGAACTGCATGAGCCACGGCATCGTCCTCGGCAACGACGGCCAGAAGATGAGCAAGTCGCTGCGCAACTACCCCGACGTCAGCGAGGTCTTCGACCGCGACGGCGCCGACGCGATGCGCTGGTTCCTCATGGCCTCACCCATCCTGCGCGGCGGCAACCTCGTCGTCACCGAGGAGGGCATCCGCGAGGGCGTGCGCCAGGTGCTGCTGCCGCTGTGGTCGTCCTGGTACTTCTTCTCGCTGTACGCCAACGCGATGCACGGGGGCACCGGCTACGAGGCCCGCTGGTCGACGGCGTCCCAGGACCCGCTGGACCGCTACCTCCTCGCGAAGCTGCGCGACCTCGTCGCGGCGACCACCAGCCAGATGGACGCCTACGACGTGCCCGGCGCCTGCGAGTCGGTGCGTGGCTTCGCCGACGTGCTCACCAACTGGTACATCCGGCGCTCACGAGAGCGGTTCTGGGACACCGGCTCCGGCGACTCGTCTGCAGCGGAGGCGGCCTTCGACACGCTGTACACGACGCTCGAGGTGCTGACCCGCCTCGCGGCGCCGCTGCTGCCGCTCGTCACCGAGGAGGTGTGGCGAGGGCTCACCGGCGGGCGTTCGGTGCACCTGACCGACTGGCCGGTGGCCGAGGACCTGCCCAGCGACGAGGCGCTCGTCGCGGCGATGGACCAGGTGCGCGCCGTGTGCTCCACCGGGTCCTCGCTGCGCAAGGCCGAGGGGCTCCGGGTCCGGCTGCCGTTGCGGGAGCTGACGGTCGTGACGACCGACCCCGAGGCGCTGCGGCCGTTCACCGGGATCGTCCGCGACGAGCTCAACGTCAAGGCCGTGTCTGTCCTGGACGTCTCCGAGAGCGCTGAGTCCGACTTCGGCATCAGCCAGCGCCTCACCGTCAACGCCCGCGCCGCGGGCCCGCGGCTCGGCCGGGACGTGCAGACCGCCATCAAGGGCTCCAAGACCGGCGACTGGTCGGTGGCCGACGACGGCACCGTCACCTCCGGTGGCCTGGCGCTCGTCGAGGGCGAGTACACGCTCGAGGCGGTCGTCGAGACGACCCACGGGTCGCACGCCACGGCGATGCTCTCCGGCGGCGGGTTCGTCGTCCTCGACACCGGCGTGACCCCCGAGCTCGCGCGCGAGGGCCTGGCGCGCGACCTCGTCCGGGCCGTGCAGCAGGCGCGCAAGGACGCCGGGCTCGAGGTCTCGGACCGGATCACCCTCGCGGTCGGCGGCGACGACGAGGTGGCCGCCGCCGTCGAGGCGCACCGCGACCTGGTGGCCGGCGAGACCCTGGCCGAGGAGGTCGAGGCGCTGGAGTCGCCCGACGGCAACGGCGTGGCGGTGGTCACGGTCGGCGACGGGCACAAGGCACACCTGCGCGTCACCCGCCGCTGACGCCAGCGACGGGACCGGGGGCGGGTGCTCGACCCGGCCGTCGACCCGGCCGGTGCCCGTGCGGGAGGATGGGCCCATGCCTGCCCCCGATGCCGCCCAGCGCGAGGCCGCGCACGCCCTCGAGGTCCGCAAGCGGATGCGCGAGGTCGAGGAGTCGATCCTCTCCCGGGCCCCCGAGCACGACCTCCAGCCCTCGCTCGACCGGATCCGCGCCGTCACGGAGCTGATGGGCGACCCGCAGCGCACCTTCCCCGTCATCCACGTCACCGGCACCAACGGCAAGACGAGCACCGCACGCATCATCGAGTCGGTCCTGCGCGAGATGGGCCTGAAGACCGGCCGGTTCACGAGCCCGCACCTGCACTCGATGCTCGAGCGCATCGCGGTCGGTGGCCGGCCCGTCGACGCCGAGCGGTTCCTCGCCGCCTACGACGACGTGATCCCGTTCATCGAGATCGTCGACGCGCGCTCCACCGCCGACGGCGGGCCGCGGATGACGTACTTCGAGGTGCTCGTCGCGGTCGCCTACGCCGCCTTCGCCGACCTGCCCGTCGACGTGGCCGTCGTCGAGGTGGGGATGGGTGGCTCGTGGGATGCGACGAACGTCGTCGACGCCCCGGTGTCGGTGATCACCCCGATCGACGTCGACCACCGGCACTTCCTCGGCGACACCCCCGTGGAGATCGCCGAGGAGAAGGCCGGGATCATCAAGGCCGATGCCATCACCATCGCCGCCGTGCAGGGCGACCGCGACGCCGCCGAGGTGCTCGTGGACCGCGCCGCCGAGGTCGGGGCGCGGATCCTGTTCGAGAGCAACGACTTCGGTGTCACCGCGCACGACGTCGCACTGGGCGGCCAGCAGATCTCGCTGCGCGGGCTCGCCTCCGGCTACGACGACCTGTTCCTGCCGCTGCACGGTGCCCACCAGGCCCAGAACGCAGCCGTGGCCGTCGCCGCCGTCGAGGCCTTCGTCGGCGGCGGCGAGCAGCCGCTCGACCTCGACGTCCTGCGGGCCGGGCTCGCCGCGGTCGAGTCGCCCGGCCGGCTCGAGATCGTCCGCCGCAGCCCCACCGTCCTCGTCGACGCCGCGCACAACCCGGCCGGGGCGCGGGTCCTGCGGGACGCGCTGAGCGAGGCGTTCACCTTCGTCAAGCTCGTCGGCGTCGTCGCCGTCATGAAGGACAAGGACGCCGTCGAGATCCTCGAGATCCTCGAGTCGGCGCTCGACGAGATCGTCGTCACCCGCAACTCCTCGCCGCGCTCGATGCGCGCCCCCGAGCTGGGCCAGATCGCGGCCGACATCTTCGGCGAGCACCGCGTCACGATCGTGCCGGACCTGCCCGACGCGCTCGACCGGGCGGCGGGCATGGCGGACGAGGGCGGCGTCGGTGGGGGAGTGCTGGCCACCGGGTCGGTCGTCACCGCCGCCGATGTGCGGCTGCTGCTCGGCACCACTGACGTCTGAGGGGACCCGCGGTCAGTCGAGGTCGTCGCCGGCCAGGGCCCGGGCGGCGAGCCGTTCCTCGCCGGCGAGCCGCCACACCTCCAGCGCCGCCGTCGCGTTGAGGACCACGATGCCGGCGCCGAGCACGATGTCGGGCCAGCCGGAGCCCGCCCACGCCGTCACCCCGGCCATCGCGACGACCGCGAGGTTGACCGCGACATCGTTGCGAGCCGAGAGCCACGCAGCGCGGCCCATCGAGCCCCCGCGGTGGCGCACCCGGACCAGGAGAAGGGCGCAGAGCCCGTTGACGAGGGCGGCGCCGAGCGCCGTGACCGCCAGGGCGGTCGCGTTCGGAGGGACCGGGTCGCCCGCCTTGACGACGGCCTGCCAGGCGGCCGCGAGGCCGGGGACGAGGATCACCCCGGCCATGACGTGCCCCGCGACGGCCCTCCGCGCGATCGGCCAGCCGAGCGCCACCGCGATGAGGATGTTGATCGAGGCGTCCTCGAGGAAGTCCACGGAGTCGGCGAGCAGGGCCACCGACCCGATGGCCAGGGCGACGACCACTTCGGCGGCGAACCCCACGAGGTTGAGACCGGTGACAGCGAGGACCGCTCGCCGAAGGGCGCCGACGTCCGGCTCGGCCCGAGGCCCGGTCGTGCGATCGTCGGCCGAGGTCACGCTGCGAGGGTAGGACACGCTCCGTGGGCCGCGGGCCGGTGCGCGCCGGAGGCAGGTCATCCGGCACGAGTCCCGCGCTAGCGTGTCGCTCGTGGTGGCACAACGCGTCCGGGTCGACTCCGGCACCTCCTACGAGATGCTCCTCGAGCTCATGTGTGTCGCCGACCGGCGGTTCCGCTCCGTGGTCACCGGGGCCCCGCACATCGAGCACTCGCTGAAGACCGCCGGAGCCGGCGACGTGCTCGCGGATGCCCGCACGGCCGGGCGGTACGCCTGGGCGAACCTCCTCCCGCTCGCCGGCGTCGGACGACGGGCCCGGACGAGCGAGGCCCTCCGCGACGCCGTCGCCGCGACGAGCGCGCAGGAGCTGCATCGCTGGATGCTCGGCGGCCGGCGCCGACAGCTCCTGGAGCTCGTGGGCGAGGACATCCTGGACGGCGTGCTCAGCGGGGACCGCACCGCCCGTTCGGCCCTGCGTCGCACCCTGGGCTCCGACACGACGGTTCTGGAGGCCACTGCCTGGCTGCTGTCCGCCCCCTCGGAGGAGGTCCACGCTCTGGTAGTGCGCGCGCTCGAGGGGTGGGCGGCGGCGCGGGGCCCGGTGGGTGAGGCGACCATGCGCCAGGAGCTTCGCGGATCCGCGAGGCGCCTGCGGTCAGTGGTCGCCGACCTCGATCCGCGCGAGGCCATCGCCGCGGCCGCGCCGGGGCTGGACTACACCTCGGAACGCATGCCCGCCGAGGTGGTGCTCGTGTCCTCGACGGCAGTGGCACCCATCGTCGTGTTCGTCGACGACGTCCGTCGGACGGTGCTGGCGACGGCCGCCGGGATGGCCCCGCGCCCCGAGTCGACGGAGCATGACCGGCTGGTCGCCGGGACCCGGGCGGTGGGCGACGTCGTGCGCGTGCGGGTGCTCGACGTGCTCCGCGACGGCCCGGCGGCCGCCCGGGAGCTGTCCGAGGCCCTGGGCCAGCCACGGACCTCGCTCCTGCATCACCTGGCGTTGCTGCGGTCGGCCGGACTCGTGACGACCGCCGTGGGCCCCGACGAACGGACGGTGTACCGGCTCGACGGGTCGGCGGTCGACGCGCTCGCGTCGACCCTGCGCCGGCGGTACGGCACGAAGGAATGACAGGTTGTCGATATATCTCGACACCCCGGTCCTGAGCGGAGTACCGTCCGACCATGGTCAGGGTCAGTCGGCGCCTCGTCGTGACGGGCGTCATCGGCGTCCTCGTCGTGGGCGGCTGCGGCGGGGGAACCGAGGTCGCCGCGCCGCCTGCTGGCGAGAGCGCACGGTCGACGGCCACTCCGTCATCCGACACGGCTCCCCGGGGCGAGCTGCCGGCCGCCGACGGCCGGACGACCACCGCCGTCCACCGGGTGGAGGTCGGCGGGTCTCCGTGCGGCGTGGCCGTGGGGTTCGACGCGGTGTGGGTGAGCGTCACCGACGATGCCGAGCTGGTGCGCCTCGACCCGGCGACCGGCGCCGAGACCGGCCGGTTGGCGCTGAGCGCCAAGCCATGTGAGATCACGGTCACCTCGGACTCGCTGTGGGTCGTGACGCAGAGCGGTGTCGTCGACCGGGTCGATCCCGAGGCGCTGCGGCTGCGGTCGTCGGTCGAGACCGGGTTCGCGTCGTACCAGGCGGCCGAGGCGTTCGGCGCCGTGTGGGTGAGCAACCGCGGGAGCCAGAGCCTGACCCGGATCGACCCCGACACGGAGCAGACGACCACCGTGGAGCTCCCCGGGACCAATGCCGGAGGCCTTGTCGCGGCGGGCGGTGCCCTGTGGGTCGGCGACGACACCACCGGGTCCGGCGTCGTCGTGCGCGTCGACCCCGAGTCGTCGCAGGTCCGCGAGATCGAGGTGGGGGGTGACCGGCCGGCCTACCTCGCGGCCACGGGCGACACGGTGTGGGTCTCACGAGTCCGGTCGGGCACCGTGAGCGCTCTGGATGCCAGGACCGGTCAGCCGGTGGGCGAGCCGGTGCCGGCCGGGAGCTCCCCGGTGAACCTCCACGCGAGCCCGGACGGTCGCTGGGTCTGGGTGCCCGACGACCGGGGCGACCTGCTGACCCGTATCGACGCCGGGACCGGAGCCGCCGTGGAGCGCCTGCGGGTGGGGTCCGGGCCGGCCGTCGTCGCCCCGACCGACGACGGCGTGTGGGTGACGAACTTCGGCGACGGCACGGTCTGGTTCCTGCGCACCGACCCCGGCTGATCGTCGCCCTGCACGATCCGCACCCCTGGCTGACCTAGGCTGCAGGCATGTGGCTGGTGCGACTTCTCCTGATCGTGGCCGTCATCGTCGCCGTCTGGTACGTCGTGCGGGCGGTGCGGGCCGGTGGGATGCCGACGCTGGGGTCCCACGTCCGCTTCGTCCCGGTCGAGGAGCTGCCCGAGGCGCACCGCCAGGCGATCGACGTCCAGCTCGCGCAGGACCAGACGATCTCGGCGATCAAGCTGTACCGCGAGGCGACGGGCGCCGGGCTCAAGGAGTCCAAGACGGCCGTCGAGACCTACCGCTGGAAGCACGGCGGGGACTCCCGGTGATGCGCCTGCCGCTCTACGGGCGGCAGGGCCGGCTGACGTTCCGCCTGCTCGCGCTCGCCCTCGCCGGGCAGGCCGTGCTCCTGTCCTTCTTCGCCCTCGTGGCCCGAGCGCTGGCCATCGCCGACGGTCGGGGCGCCGACGGCACCCGCCTGCTCTGGGTGGGCCTCGGGCTCGCCCTGCTCGCGCTCCTGGGGTCCGGTCTCATGCGGCGCCCGGTCGGCATCACCGTCGGTTGGGTGGTCCAGGTGCTGACCTGGGCCAGTGCGCTGCTCGTGCCGGCGATGGTGGGGGTCGCCGTCGTCTTCACGGCGCTGTGGGTGCTGCTCCTCGTGCAGGGCCTCAAGGCGGACGCTCTCGTCGCCCGGCGCGAGTCGGAGGCCGCCGCAGACGCCGACTAGGGTGTCCCGGGTGACCATCGAACGCTCGCTCGTCCTCGTCAAGCCCGACGGCTACGCCCGCGGCCTCACCGGCGAGGTGCTGCGCCGGATCGAGTCCAAGGGGTACCGCCTCGCAGCCCTCAAGGTGACCAGCGCCGACACCGACATGCTGCACCGGCACTACGCCGAGCACGAGGGCAAGCCGTTCTTCGAGCCGCTCGTCGCCTTCATGTCCTCGGGGCCGGTGGCCGCGGTCGTCATCGAGGGCGAGCGGTGCATCGAGGGCTTCCGGGCCCTCGCCGGCGCCACCGACCCGACGGCCGCTGCGCCCGGGTCCATCCGCGGCGACCTGGGTCGCGACTGGGGCGAGAAGGTCCAGAAGAACATCGTCCACGGCTCGGACTCCCCGGAGTCGGCCGCGCGCGAGATCGCGATCTGGTTCCCCGAGCTCTGACCGCGCCGGCGACGCCGGCCCGGCGACGCCGGGCCTGCTCAGGCAAGAAGTACTCGCCGAGTCCTCTCATCTGACCCACCATCCGGGGCAACCGACAGCCGTTCGCCCCGCCACTGTCGTTCGCCCCGCCATGTGGGGCGAGTGACAGCCGTTCGCCCCACGACTGTCGTCTGCCCCGGGATCGGGGGCGAACGACAGCAGTGGCGTGACGATGTGTCGGGCGGCTCGCGACCCGGAGCGGGCAGATGGGCCGGATCACCTCATCCGTCCCTGGAGTCGCAGTGGCACCAGTAGCCACAGGCGTCCCACCTCGGCCGCCCCGATGCCGGCGGGACCCGGAGTGGCACCACGACCGGGTCCCTGCACCGGCCTAGCCTGCGGGGCATGAGCGGCTGGTCAGCGGGTTGGGTCCGCGGCAGGGACCTCGCCATCGACCTCGGGACCGCCAACACCGTCGTCTACGAACGCGGCCGCGGCGTGGTCCTCGACGAGCCCTCCGTCGTCGCGGTCCGTACCGGGACCAGCCAGCTCGTGGCGGCGGGCCGTCGCGCCAAGGACATGGTGGGCCGTACCCCCGAGACCGTCACCGCGGTCCGGCCGCTGCGCGACGGCGTCATCTCCGACGCCGACGTCACGGAGCGCATGATCCGCTGGTTCGTCGACCAGGTGGCGCCGTCCCGGCTCGTGCGGCCGCGGGTCGTCGTCTGCGTCCCGAGCGACATCACGAGCGTCGAGCGCCGCGCCCTCGAGGACGCCACCCTGCGCTCCGGCGCGCGTCGGGTCTTCGTCGTCGAGGAGACGATGGCCGCCGCCATCGGGGCCGGCCTGCCCGTCGAGGAGACCCAGGCCTCGATGGTCGTCGACGTCGGGGGCGGGACCACCGACGTCGGCGTCATCAGCCTGGGCGGGCTCGTCACGTCGCGCACCGTGCGGATCGGCGGCGACGAGATCGACGAGGCCATCGTCAGCCATGTGAAGGCCGAGTACTCGCTGCTGCTCGGCGAGTCCAGCGCCGAGCGGCTGAAGATCGCCGCCGGCTCCGCCTTCCCCCTCACCGAGGAGATCTCCGAACGGGTCCGCGGGCGTGACCTCGTCACCGGTCTGCCGAAGACCGTGACGATCGGCTCGGCCGAGGTCCGCCGCGCCATCGAGGCGCCCGTCGTCCAGATCGTCGAGCTCGTCCGCGCCGTCCTCGACGTCTGCCCGCCCGAGCTGGCCGGCGACATCGTCGACCGGGGCATCGCCCTCACCGGGGGCGGCGCCCTGCTCCGCGGCCTCGACGAGCGTCTCTCGCACGAGCTCGGCGTCCCCGTCCGCGCCGCCGAGGACCCGCTCCGGGCCGTCGTCCGGGGGGCCGGGCGATGCGTCGAGGAGTTCCGCACGCTGGAGCGCGTCCTCGTCGACACCCGCCGGTCATGAGGCGGCGGCTGCTGCTCACGGCGCTCGCGGTCACGAGCCTCGTCGTCCTCGTCGACCTGTCCGGTGCCGTCGACCTCGGGCCGGTCCGGGCGTCCGCCGCCACCGTCCTCGGGCCGCTCGAGCGGCTCGTCGGCCCCGCCCGGGACGAGGGCCGAGCCGCCGAGCTGTCCGCGACCGTCGAGACGATGCTCGGCGAGCGGGGAGACGGCGGGCGGCTCGACGCCCTGCTCGCCGCCCCGGGCCTGGACGGCACCCCCGTCGTCATCGCCCGCGTCGTCGCCGTCGGCCGGTCGGGTCCGGCCGGCCCGGAACGGGTGACGATCGACGCCGGCTCTCGCGACGGGGTCGAGGTCGACCGCGCCGTCGTCGCCGCCGAGGGCCTCGTCGGGCGGGTCGTCAGCGTCGCCCCGTGGACGAGCGACGTGCTCCTCCTCGGGGGCCCGGACGTCGCGGTCGGGGTGCGCGTCGGGGCCGACGGGGTGCTCGGCGAGGTGTCCGGGTCGGCGGCCCCCGGGGCGTCCGCCCCCGAACCGGGCCTGGTGTCCGTGGCCCTCGTCGAGCGCGGTGCGATGGCGCCCGGCGACGACGTCGTGACTCTCGGCAGCGTCGGCGGCCGCCCCTACGTGCCCGGGGTCCGGGTCGGGACGGTGAGCGACGTCGAGCCGGGCGTGGGCCGCCTCGCCGCAACGGGCCGTGTCGTGCCGGCCGTGGACCCGACCTCGCTGGACGTCGTCGCGGTCGTCCTCCCCCCGGCCCGCGCGACCCCACGGCCCGCGGTCACGCCGTCGGGGGCCGGCTGATGGGTGGCGTGGCGCTCGCCGCGCGCGGCCTCGCCCTCGTCGCGGCCGTGCTCCTCGCCGTCACCCTCGGGGCGCGGCACCTGGCGCCGGTGCCCGACCTCGTCGTCGTCCTCGTCGTCGCCTGGGCGCTGCTGCGGGGACCGTCGGCCGGGACGGTCGCGGGCCTCGCTGGTGGGTGGGTGGTCGACCTCGTCCCGCCCGGGGCCGAGCCACTCGGGGCGCACGCTCTGACCTACGCCGCGGCGGGGCTGCTCGCCGGGCGGTTCCGACATGCGGGTCCGGTCGCGGCGCCCCGGGTGGCCGTCGTGACTCTCGGGGCCGCCCTCGTCGTCCAGGGCGTCGACGTCGTGCGGGCCCTCGCGGTGTCGGCGCCGGTCGACCTCGTCGACGTGGCCGTCCGGTCGCTGCTCACCGCCACCGTCGGGGCGGTCGTCGTCCCCCTCGTCGTCGGCGCCGAGCGGGCGGTCGTCCGGAGGCGGTTCGGGTGAGGCGCCGGCCCAGCCACCACGGCCGCATGCTCGCCGTCCTCGTCGCCGTCGTCCTCGCGTTCGGGGGGCTCGTCGGGCGGCTCGGTCAGGTCCAGCTCGCCGGCGCGGCCGGGTTCAGCGACCGTGCGACGACCGCCCTCGACACCCGAACCATCGTCGTCCCGGCCCTGCGGGGACGCATTCTCGACCGGCAGGGTCTCGCCCTGGCCGACAACCGGGTGAGCACCGTCGTCACGCTCGAGCGCCGGGTCATCGCCGACGACCGCGCGGCCGCCGAGGCCGAGGTGCGCGACGTCGCCGGAGTCCTCGGGCTCGACCCCGCCGACCTGCTCGGGCGGACCTGGCTGTGCGGTGAGGACGGGGCGCCCGCCGCTCCGGCGTGCTGGGCCGGCTCGCCCCAGGTGCCGGTGCCCCTGGCCGACGACGTCGACGCCGCCACGGCCCTCACCCTCGTCGAGCAGCCCGCCCGGTTCCCCGGGATCGCCGTCGTGTCCCGGCCGGTGCGCGTGTACCCCCAGCCGAAGGGCGCCAGCGCCGCCCAGGTCGTGGGCTACCTGGGCCCCGTCACGGCCGAGGAGCTGAGCGCCTCCGGCACCCTCGTCGCGGACGACCTCGTGGGACGAGCCGGCCTCGAGCAGCAGTACGACGCCGCACTGCGGGGCACCCCGGGCCGGACGGTCGTCGCGGTCGACGCCCGCGGGCTCGTCACCGGGGTCGTCTCGCGGACCGACCCGGTGCCCGGCCAGGACCTCGTCACCTCCCTCGACGCCGCCGTCCAGGCCTCGGCCGAGAAGGCGCTGACCGCCGAGATCCGCACGGCCCGCACCCGCGGCTGGGCGGCCGACGCGGGCGCCGTCGTCGTCCTCGACCCCCGCGACGGCCGCGTCGCCGCGCTGGCGAGCGTCCCGACGTACGACCTCGACCTGTGGACCGGGGGCATCTCCAGCGCGGAGTACGCCACCCTGACCTCGCCTCGGGCGAACACCCCGCTGCTGTCGCGGGCGACGGATGTGGGCTTCGCCCCCGCGAGCACGTTCAAGCCGGCGTCGGTGGCGGCGGCGGTGCGTGCGGGCCGCTCGCTCGACGGCCGCTACGACTGCCCGGCGAGCTACCGGATCGGCGACCGCGACTTCAGGAACCACGAGACCGTCCCGCGGGGACGCATCAGCCTGTCTCGGGCCCTGGAGATCTCCTGCGACACGGTCTTCTACGAGCTCGCCTACACCCAGTGGCAGCGCGAGGGCGGCCTCGACGCCGGTTCCGGCACGCCGGAGCCGTTCGCCGCGACGGCGCGCGGCTTCGGCCTCGGGAGCCGGACCGGCGTCGACCTGCCCCAGGAGTCGCCGGGTCGCGTCCCCGACCGCACGTGGCGACGGGACACCTGGGAGCAGCAGAAGGGCGAGCTGTGCCGGCGCGCGCGCACGGGGTACCCCGAGGTGACCGACGCCGACCGCCGGACGTTCCTCAAGGCCGTCGCCACGGAGAACTGCGAGTCGGGGTACCAGCTGCGCGGCGGCGATGCGGCGAACTTCTCCATCGGGCAGGGCGATCTCCTCGCGACCCCGCTGCAGATGGCCGTCATGTACGCGGCGATCGCGGACGACCGGACCGTGCGCACCCCCCGCGTCGGCGCCGCGCTCGTCGACCCGGTCAACGAGGTGCGGACGGCGATCGAGCCGGGCCCGACGCGACGCACCCCGGTGAGCGCGGCGACGAACCGCTACCTCCAGCGGGCACTGCGCGCGGTCGTCACCTCCGGTAGCGGTGCCGAGACCTTCCGGGCGATGCCCGCGGACTGGCCCGTCGCCGGCAAGACCGGGACCGGCGAGGTCACGGGGAGCCGGGACACCTCGTGGTTCGTGTCCTACGCGCCGTCTCACCGTCCGCGCTGGGTCGTGGCCGCCGTCGTGAGCCAGGGCGGTCACGGTAGCGAGACGGCGGCTCCGGTGGCCGAGGCCGTGCACCGCACGTTGCGCGCCCTGCGCTGATCGTGGCCGGGCGGGCCGGGGCAGTCGTCGCGAATCCGGGCAGGCAGGACGGGGGAATCACCCCATCCTCGGCCCGATAGGGTGCCAGCATGACTGATTTCGACCTGGTGGTGCTCGGTGCTGGTCCTGGTGGGTACGTCGCGGCGATCCGCGCCTCGCAGCTCGGGAAGAAGGTCGCGGTCGTCGAGAAGAAGTACTGGGGTGGCGTCTGCCTCAACGTCGGGTGCATCCCGTCCAAGGCGCTCATCAAGAACGCCGAGCTCGCCCACACCCTCCAGCACGACAAGGAGCTGTTCGGCATCGAGGGCGAGGCGACGATGAAGTACGGCGTCACCCACGCCCGCTCGCGCAAGGTGTCGGCGGGCATCGTCAAGGGCGTCCACTTCCTCATGAAGAAGAACAAGATCGAGGAGATCGACGGCTGGGGCACGCTCACCGGCCCGAGCTCGATGGACGTCGCCCTCAACGACGGCGAGACCCGCCGGCTCACCTTCGACAAGCTCATCATCGCCACCGGCGCCGTCACCCGGATGCTGCCCGGCGTCGAGGTGAGCGAGAACGTCGTCACCTACGAGGAGCAGATCCTCGACGAGAACCTCCCCGGCTCGATCATCATCGCCGGGTCCGGTGCCATCGGCGTCGAGTTCGCCTACGTGATGAAGAACTTCGGCGTCGACGTCACGATCGTGGAGTTCCTCGACCGGATGGTCCCGACCGAGGACGAGGAGGTCTCCAAGGAGCTTCTCAAGCACTACAAGAAGCTCGGCGTCACGGTCATGCTCGGCACCAAGGTCGAGGCGGTCGAGGACACCGGCTCGGGCGTCAAGGTCACGGTGGCTCCGGCCGCCGGCGGTGACCAGCAGGTGATCGAGGCCGACAAGCTGCTCTCGGCGATCGGCTTCGCCCCGCGTACCGAGGGGTACGGGCTCGAGAGCACCGGGGTCGAGCTGACCGAGCGTGGCGCCATCGCGATCGACGAGTTCTGCCGCACCAACGTCGAGAACGTCTACGCCATCGGCGACGTCACCGCCAAGCTGATGCTCGCCCATGTCGCCGAGGCCCAGGGCGTCGTCGCCGCCGAGCACCTGTGCGGTGCCGACACGATGCCGGTCGAGTACGACTTCGTGCCGCGTGCCACGTACTGCCACCCGCAGATCGGCTCCTTCGGGTACTCCGAAGCCCAGGCCAAGGAGAAGGGGTACGACGTCAAGACCGCCAAGTTCCCGTTCAGTGCGAACGGCAAGGCGATGGGCCTCGGTGACACCGTCGGCTTCGTCAAGGTCGTCGCCGACGCCGAGCACAACGAGATCCTCGGGGCACACATGATCGGCCCCGACGTCACCGAGCTGCTGCCCGTGCTGACGCTCGCCCAGAAGTGGGACCTCACCGCCGACGAGGTGTCCCGCAACGTCTTCGCGCACCCGACGCTCTCGGAGTCGGTCAAGGAGGCCGTCGAGGGAATCGCCGGCCACATGATCAACCTCTGACGGCCGTCGCCTGGGTCCGGCTCGAGCGCACGCTCGGGCGCCCGCTGCCCGCCATCCCGCCGCTTCCCGACGGGATGGCGCTCACGTCGCTGACGGAGCTCGGCGACTCCGCGCAGAACCGCCGACTCGTCTTCGAGCTGAACCGGACGTGCGCGGCTGACATCCCGGGGCGGGTCGAGTTCTTCACGCTCGAGGAGTACCTCGACCACCGTTTCGGAGCCCTGGGGTTCCGGCCCGACGGGCATCTCCTGCTGCGGGACCGGCAGGCCCTCGTCGGCCTGTGCCAGGTGAGCCTGGTGCCGGGCAGGACGTGGGCCTTCGTCGAGATGACGGGGCTGCTCCGCCCGTACCGGGGTCGGGGCCTCGCCCGGCTCCTCAAGCTCGCCGCCCTGCACCGGGCGCGGGGCTGGGGTGCGGCGACCGTGCGGACGGTCCACCACCCGTCGAACGCGGCGGTGATCGCGCACAACCGGGGCCTCGGCTTCACGGACGTCGAGGCCTGGCCGGACCCCCCGCAGGACCGATGACCGAGACGATCCGGCCGCCGAGCAGAATGACCGGCATGACCCCCGAGGAGTTCCGCGTCGCCGGCCATGCCCTCATCGACTGGATCGCCGACCACCGGGCCCGGGTGCCCGAGCTCCCGGTGGCCGCGCAGGTGCGCCCGGGCGAGGTCCGCGACGCGCTGCCGCGCGAGGCGCCGTCGGCGCCCGAGTCGTTCGCCGACGTCCTCGCCGACCTCGACCGCGTCGTCGTGCCGGGTGTCACCCAGACCCAGCATCCCGGCTTCTACGGGTGGTTCCCGAGCAACGCGAGCCTCGCCTCGGTCCTCGGCGACATCGCGTCCGGGGGAGTAGGTGCCCTCGGCATCACCTGGCAGTCCGCGCCGGCGCTCACCGAGGTCGAGCAGGTCGTCACCGACTGGCTGCGCGACCTGTGCGGGCTGTCCCCGGAGTGGAAGGGCGCCATCCAGGACACGGCGTCCACGTCGTGCCTCGTGGCGATGCTGGCGGCGCGCGAGCGGGCGAGCAACGGCTCCGAACACCGGGGCGGCCTGCAGTCCCTCGACGCGCCGCTCGTCGCGTACACCTCGCCGCACGCGCACTCCTCGGTGCCGAAGTCGGTGCTCCTCGCGGGCTACGGCGCCGACAACCTGCGGCCCGTCGACGTCGACCCCGCCACCTATGCGATGGACCCGGAGGCGCTGCGCCGCGAGATGGCCGCCGACGCCGCGGCCGGTCGGGTCCCCGCCGTGGTCGTGGCGGCGGTCGGCACGACCGGGACGACGGCCATGGACCCGGTCCGCGCCATCGTCGAGGTGGCCCGGGAGTACGGCGCCTGGGTGCACGTCGACGCCGCGATGGCCGGGTCGGCGATGCTGCTGCCCGAGTGCCGCCACCTCTTCGACGGGGTCGACGGCGCCGACTCGCTCTCGTGGAACCCGCACAAGTGGATGGGGACCATCCTGGACACCTCGCTGCTGTACGTCCGCGACGTCGACCACCTCGTCTCGGTGATGTCGACGACCCCCAGCTACCTGCGGGCCGCCACCGACGCCGAGGTCGTGCAGTACAAGGACTGGGGCATCCCGCTCGGCCGGCGCTTCCGCGCGCTCAAGCTGTGGTTCCACCTCCGGCTCGACGGGGTCGACGCGATCCGGGCGCGGCTCCGCCGGGACCTCGAGAACGCGCAGTGGCTGGCGGCCCAGGTGGAGGCCGAGCCGGGCTGGCGCGTCGTCGCCCCGGTCGACCTCCAGACCGTGTGTCTCGTCCACGAGCCGGCGGGGCTGCGGGGCGACGCCCTCGACGCGCACACCCTGGCCTGGGTGGCCGCCGTCAACGCCACCGGCCGGGCCTTCCTCGGGGCGAGCGAGCTCGACGGTGGCTGGATGGTGCGCGTCTCCATCGGCGCCGAGGCCACCGAGCGCGCGGATGTCGAGGCGCTCTGGGCCCTGGTCCGCGAGGTCGCTGCGAGCGCCAGCACCGCCTGACTCGAATCGGTGGACGCCCGCGCGCTCTGGCCGCACGGGCCGGGGTAGTTTCGCCCGACATCCGTCCCCGATCCGGAGGAGAAGACCGTGACCCACGACGCCCCCACCGACCGGACGAGCCACGAGTCCGACGACGTCAGGACGTACCTGCGCTTCGGCGCGATGATCCTCACGTCATCGGCCGTGATGTATGTCGTCATGTACCTCAACACCTACGAGCTCGCGCACGTGCACTGGAGCTGGACCCGCTTCTTCGTGACGATGATGTCGGCCGCCACGATGGCGGCGATCATGCTCGCGTTCATGCTGGGGATGTACCGCAACCGCCGGGCCAACGTGGCCATCGTCGTCGTCGCCGCGCTGGTGTTCGCCAGCGGCTTGTGGCTGGTCCGGAGCCAGCAGACCATCGGCGACGTGGCGTGGATGAAGGCGATGATCCCGCATCACTCCATCGCCATCCTCACGAGCGAGCGCGCCAAGATCGAGGACCCGCGCGTCCGTCAGCTCGCCGACGAGATCATCGAGGCCCAGCGAGCGGAGATCGCCGAGATGGAGGCGTACATCGCGGACCTCGACAGCGGGTCCTGAGCCGCTGGGGGGGTCCGCCGTTCGGACCCGATCAGCCCGCCGGGGAGGCGCGCGGTCCTGCCCAGCGGTTAGCGTGCGGCCATGGCCCACCCCACGACGTCCTTCCGCCATGCCCTGCCGGCCCTCGCCGGCGCCGTCGCGGTCGGGCTCGGCGGCTGTGCGGGCGCCGGGGACGGCACCCTCGCCACCTACGACTCCGGTGGTGCCGGGATGGACGCGTTGCTCAGCGGAACCCTGTCGATCACCGAGGACTGTGTCACGGTCGAGGGTGGCGACCAGGTGACGGTGCCGGCGTTCGACGGCGGTGTCGAGCTGACCGACGGGGTGCTGCGCGTCCGGGGAGTCGACTACACGGACGGCGCCAAGATCGAGCTCGGCGGCGGCGAGGCGACAGATGTCTCCGGAGTGCGGATGCCGTCCGGCTGCCCCACGGATCTCGTCTTCCTCGTCGCGCCCTGAGACCCCGCCGTCAGCCGACCAGCGCGGGCGGCAGCGGGTCGCTGTGGACGACCGTGAGCCCGGACACCGCGCGGGTGAGGACGACGTAGAGCCGCCGCAGCCCGGTCCGCTCGTCCGGCTCGGCGGCCGCGATGGCGGCCGGCTCGACGACCACCACCCGGTCGAACTCCAGTCCCTTGGCGATCGTCGCCGGGACGAGCTCGACCTGGCGGTCCTCGTCGTCGCCGTGGTCGGCGTCGAGGCGACCGTGGGCGATCCCGGCCGCCGCCAGGGCCCCGCTCAGGGTGTCGACGAACGCGTCGGGCGCGATGACGCCCACCGACCCTGGCTCCGTCACGGCCTCCCGGACGGCGTCGACGACCGCCACGGAGCGTCGGGCGGGGTCGGCGGCGACGACGTCGAGGCGCCCGGGGTTGTCGCGGACGGACCGGGGCACGCCGACCCCGGGAGCCATCGCGGGCAGCAGGCGTGCCGCGAAGTCGATCACGAGCCCCGGCACCCGGAAACCGCGCTCGAGGGTGACGAGCTCGTGGTCGGACCGGCCCAGGTGGCCCATGGCGTCCTGCCACGACGAGGTCGCCCACGGCGTCGTCCCCTGGGCGATGTCCCCGAGAACGGTGAGGGACCCGGTGGAGGCGCGCCGCCCGACCGCCCGCAGCTGCATCGGCGAGAGGTCCTGGGCCTCGTCGAGGACGACGTGGCCCAGGCTCGGCGTCCGCTCGAGCAGGTCGGTGAGCTCGTCGAGGAGGGCCAGGTCGGCCCGGGTCCACCGGGCGGCGCCCTTGGTGCGGGGCGGGCTGTGCCAGCGCAGCTGCTGCTGCTCGGCCTCGGTCAGCACACCGTCCGCGGCTGCGGCGAGAGCAGCGGGATCCGAGAAGAGGTGGAACAGGACGGCGGGCGCGTCGATCGGGGGCCAGATGTCCTTCGCGTACCGCGTGACGGGGGTCGACCTCGCGATCGCGTCCTGGGCGCGGTCGCCGGGGAAGTCCCCGGACTGCTCGATGCGGAGCATGACGAGATGGGCGAGGCGCTGCGGCAGCAGGGCACGGGCCGCGGAGTACCGGACGCCGCGCCGGACGAGCGCGTCGACCTCGTCCTGGATCTCGTAGGCGGCCACCCGCCACTTGCGCGACCCGCGGGGGACGACCATCGCCTCCTCGGCGCGTCGCGGATGTGACCAGACGGCGGCGCGCAGCACCTGGGCCATCCGGGCGTCGCCCTTGAGGACGGCGACGTCGGTGGGGTCGACGGCGCGCACCCGTCCTCCGTGCTCCAGGAGGGTGTCGATCGTCGCGTGCCGCACCCGGACCTCCCCGAGCGAGGGGAGCACGGCGCCGATGTGGTCGAGGAAGGCTCGGTTGGGCCCGACGACGAGGACTCCGGAGCGCTCGAGGCGGCTGCGGAACGAGTAGAGCAGCCAGGCGGCCCGGTGCAGGCCGACCGCCGTCTTGCCGGTGCCGGGGGCACCTTGGACGCAGATGCTCGTCGCGAGGTCGGAGCGCACGATCTCGTCCTGCTCGGGCTGGATCGTCGAGACGATGTCCCGCATCGGGCCGGAGCGGGGACGCTCGATCTCGGCGGCGAGGATGGCGCTGTGGTCGCCGGTGTCGCCGCGGGTGAGGCGCTCGTCCTCGTACGCGGTGAGCCGGCCGCGGTCGACGCCGAACCGGCGCCGCAGCTCGACCCCCATCGGGTCAGCGGGGGAGGCGCGGTAGAACGCGGTCGAGATGGGCGCCCGCCAGTCGACGACGACGGGGTCGCCGCGGTCGTCCGAGACGTGGCGGCGCCCGACGTGGAAGGTCTCGGCGCCGTGCTCGGTCCGGCAGTCGATCCGCCCGAAGAACAGGGTGCTCCGGGGGTCGTCCTGCAGCGAGGCCACGCGTCGGGCCAGGACGAGGTCGAGGTAGGCGGCGTTGAAGGCGTCCGAGGCCGTCGACGCATCGAGGTTCTCGGCGGTCTCGCGCATCCGCCGCAGCTCCAGCCGGGCCTTGTCGAGGTGGGCCTGTTCACGCGCCAGGATGTCGTCGGTCGGTGCGGACGGCTGGTCGGCGGTCGACGTTGGCACGGCGGGACCGCCTCTCTATCTCTGGTGTGGGCGCATGCGGGCGAGCCCGCGAGGCTACACCGCGCGAGACGGCGCGTGGGGTCGGGGACCGGTCAGCCGGTGGGGATCCCGGCCTCGACGTTGAGGATGTTGCCGTCGGGGTCGGTGAACCACGCGCTGCGGTACTCATCGCCCATCCGCGCGACGCCGTCCTGCCACTCGATGCCGTCGGCCTCGAAGGTCTGGAACGAGACGCCGTGCTCGCGCAGGCGGGCGACCTCGCCGTCGAAGGCCTCCTCCGGAATCATGAACGACATCGACGTGGCCTTGTTCGTCCCGGCGAACTCGGAGCGGTAGACCAGGAACGCGCCCGACCCCGCGCCGTAGATGATGCCCTCCTCGTTCTCGGTCCTCGGTTTCGCGCCGAGCGTGTGCTCGTAGAAGTCGCGAGCGGTCGCGAGGTCCTTGACGGCGATGGTCGGAGTGGGGGAGTGGTCGCTGAGCATGATGTCTCCACAGCGGACCGGGCGACCGTCGTCCGGTCGGCCACCTTCGAGCGTAGAACCGTCCCGGGCGGATGGTCCATGAGCCGATGGGGCTAGGCGGTCGCCGACCGGCCGACGTGCCGCGCTCAGGCGGCCGCGAGGAAGGCGTCGATCTGGTCGATGGCCGCCCGCGAGCCCTCCTCGACCCCCATGTCGAGCACCTGCTGCAGCGCCTCGGCGCTGGCGTAGGTCGACGTGAAGACCGCGCGGGTGCCGCCGTCGGTCGCCTCGAAGGTGTAGTCGTTGGTGGACACCGGCAGCTCGGTGTTGGGCGTCAGGTCGTCGTGGGCGAACCCGTCCTCGAAGGTGAACCGGTGCGGTGCCTCGACCCTGCTGATGTCCCAGAACCCCGCGAACTTCTCGCCCTCGGGGCCGGTCATGTAGTACGTGGACCGGGTCCCCGGCCGCAGCTCGTGGTCCACGAAGGTCGCGGGGTAGTCCGGCGGCCCCCACACCTGCTCGAGCTGGCGCGGGTCCTCGTACAGGGCCCAGACGCGCTCGACCGGCGCGGCGAAGTCCGCCGTGATGGTCAGGGTCCGGGTGTCGACGTCCTTGGTGATGTCGGTGACGGGCATGTCAGTTCTCCTCCGTGAGTAGGTGGTCGATTCGGGCGACGCGTCCGCGCCAGATGCCCTCGAGCTCGTCGAGCATCGAGGCCACCGACCGGACGGCCTCCACGTCGCCGCTGGCCAGCTGCTCGCGGCCGGAACGCCGCTTCGTCAGCAGGCCGGCCCTTTCGAGGACCGCGACGTGCTTCTGGACGGCGGCGAAGCTCATGTCGTAGCTCGCCGCCAGGGTCGTGACCGAGTGCTCCCCGGCGAGGACGCGGCGCAGGATGTCGCGCCGGGTCCGGTCCGAGAGCGCGTGGAACAGCGCATCCGTCCGGTCCTCGTCGGTCTCGCTCACGGTCACAACATACAACCAACTGGTTGTATGTTGTCAACCCGTGTGAACGCCATGGCGTCCATCGGCGCGGCCGGCGTCCAGATTCGGACGCCTCGCCGCCATGGCGTCGAAACGACGCCCACCGCGGGCCTGGCGCGGTCGTCGCTCCCGACCCGCTGGCCGCCCGCGACCGGTCGTCCCTCCCCATGGCTGCACCGCAGCGTCGGCGCAGCAACGGCCGCCCGACGCGTCAGGCGGGCCGGCCGGGGGCGCGGTCCTCCTCGCGGAGGCGGGGCTCGGTGCGGCGCTCGGGGTGGATGCCGCGCTTGTCCCGGTAGAAGGCGCGCACGAGGTCCATGTCCGCGACGACGTCGGGGGTCGCCGTGATGGTCGGGCCGAAACCGGTGGTGCGGCTCGGGCCGTCGATGAAGGCGAGGGCGATCGGCAGCTTCGCCGACCGGGCGATGCGCCAGAACCCCGACTTCCAGTACTCGCCCTGGGTGCGGGTGCCCTCGGCGGCGAGGATGAGGAGGAAGGGTTCGCCGCTGCGGGCCTCGCGGACGAGCTCGCGGACGACCTGGCCCGGGTTGGCGCGGTCGAGCGGGATGCCGCCGAGCCGCCGCAGCAGCCAGCCGAGGGGGCCCCGGAACAGCTCCTTCTTGATGAGCACCCGGGGCGTCACGTCGCCACGCCACATGACGAGGAGCATCATCACGAAGTCCCAGTTGGACGTGTGCGGGGCGCCGACGAGGACGCCGGTGCGCGGCACCTCGCCGACCGCCGTCCACCCGGAGGCGCGGAGCGCGGCGTTGGCCAGGGCGACCCTCATGGCAGTTCCTCTCCGCGATGTGGGCCCAGGGTCCCGCCGCGAGGAGTCACGCTACGGGACGTCGGGAGCGGGTCGGTCCGCTCCCGGGGTGGTGCCGACGGTGGTGGAGGGAGTAGACCGGAGGGACGCAGACCGACCCGAGGAGGTGCGCCATGGTCCAACCGCCCGACTCCGACCGTGAGCCCGTGCTGTCCAGCGAGGACGTCGAGGCCATCGAGGACGAGCTGCTGTCCCGGCCGGACGCCGACGAAGCCGACGTCGTGGAGCAGCACTTGGAGGTGCCCGTGGACGAGGAGGAGGACGAGCCGCGCGACCACCCGTCGTGACGCGGCCCGGCATCGGCGAGAGCGCGAACTCGCTCACCGTTACCGTTTCGTGACATAGTCGGGAGGATGCACTCCTCGACCCGGCGGCCCGCTCTGCCTGCGCTCACGGGCCTGCGGGCCGTGGCTGCGGTGTGGGTCGTGCTCTTCCACTACCGCGAGGAGATCCTCACCCTCGAGCCCGCCCTCGCGCCACTCGACACCTTCATGCGCGGCGGGTACCTCGGAGTCGACCTCTTCTTCGCGCTGAGCGGTTTCATCCTCGCGTACACCTACGCCGACCGGATGCGCACCCTGCGGTGGCGCGACACCGTCGGCTTCGTCCGCAACCGGTTCGCCCGGGTGTGGCCGGTGCACGCCCTGACGCTGCATCTCGACCTCGTCATCGCGGCCCTCCTCGGCACCCTCGGGGTCACCGCCGGCGGCCACCGCCGGACCGGCGAGGCGTACGTCGAGAACCTCGCGATGGTGCACTACTGGGTCAACGACCGGCCGAGCTTCAACTCCCCGGCCTGGTCGATCAGCGCGGAGTGGTTCGCCTACCTCGTCGCGCCGTTGCTGTTCGTGCTCGTCGTCCGGCTGCGGCGCGCGAGCAGCGCCCTGCTGCTCGCCGGGCTTTCCTACGGCGTGATGCTCGGCATCTTTGCGACGATGGCCCTGCCCAACGGCAACCTCGAGAACATGTTCTGGGTCCGGATCATGGGGGAGTTCATCGGCGGGATGCTCCTGTGCCTCGCCTGGGTGCGCGGTGGGGCGCGGCTCGGGCGCTGGGCGTTCGTGCTGCCCGCCGCGCTCGTCGTCGTCGCGCTCGTGCCGGCGGCCGCGAGTGGCCGCTACTGGGTGGCGCCGGCACTCGGCTTGGGGGTCGCGGCCCTCGCGGCGTCGTCGGGTCGGCTCGTGCGGCTGCTCTCGTGGCCCGGGCTGGTCGCCGCCGGCGAGGCGTCGTACGCGCTGTACATGGTCCATTGGCTCTTCGAGTGGCCGATGGAACGGGCGACGGCGCTGGCCGCCGGCAACGCCTTGCTGTCCGCGGTGGTGCTGGCGGCGTTCGCCGGGGTGCTCGCGGCCGCGGCGTGGCTGGTCATGACCCGTGTCGAGCGCCCAGCCCGCCGCTGGCTCACCACGCCGCGCGCGCCCCGGCCGGTCGAGGCCGGCCCCCCAGTGGGGCAAGCCGTCCCGGAGCGGACCCGGCTCGTCGTCGCCTCGTTGCGCTGAGCCGCACGCAACGGACGGGGTTGTCGGTGAGGGACGCGGCACCATCCCCGTCCGAGGCCGGCAAGCCCGTCCTGAGCGTCCGGGGCTAGCCGCCGGAGGGCTCCCGGATCTCCGCGCGGTCGACGTCGCCGTCGACGAGGTCCTCGGCGGCGCGGACCAGCAGCGGGTGGAGGTCGGTGTCACCACGCCGCACCCGCGCGAGCAGGTCGTGACGCATCCGGGGGTCCCAGAACTTCCGGATGTGGGTCGCGACCTCCTCGGCGGCCTTCCCGGGCGGCAGCGCCTCGAAGTTGCGGACCAGGTCGTGGCCCAGCCGGACGACGGGGGCGACGTCGCCGCTCACCGACGCCTCGCCAGCGCCCCCGCGGGCATCGCGTCCGACCTGGACTCCGGCGCCGCGCCGGCCTCGGCCCGCGTGGCCTCCGTCGCCACCGTCACCTGGACGGCCGTCACCTTGTACTCCGGGCAGTTCGTGGCCCAGTCCGAGTTCTCGGTCGTCACGACGTTCGCGCCGGTGACGGGGTGGTGGAAGGTCGTGTAGACGACGCCGGCCGGCATCCGCTCCGAGACCACGGCCGTCAGGCGGGTGGCACCGACCCGGGACGACAGCTCGACGACGTCACCGTCGCTGATGCCGCGCAGCTCGGCGTCCGAGGGGTGGATCTCGAGGACGTCCTCCGGGTGCCACGTCGAGTTGGGCGTGCGCCGGGTCTGGGCACCGACGTTGTACTGCGAGAGGATCCGCCCGGTCGTCAGCACGAGCGGGAAGCGGCGGTTCGCCCGTTCCGTCGTCGGCACGTACACCGTCGGCGTCAGCTGGCCGAGGCCGCGGACGAAGGAGCCGACGTGCATCGTCGGCGTGCCGTGCGGGGCGGCCTCGGTGACCGGCCACTGCATCGAGCCCTCGGCATCGAGCCGCGCGAAGGACACCCCGGCGAAGGTCGGGGTCGTGGCCGCGATCTCGTCCATGATCTCGGCCGGCGAGCGGTACGACATCGGGTAGCCCATCGCGGTCGCGATCTCGCAGACCACCTGCCACTCGTCCTTGCCGACCCGCGACGGCATGACCGGCCGCACCCGGTTGAGCCGGCGCTCGGCGTTGGTGAAGGTGCCGTCCTTCTCGAGGAACGAGGCGCCGGGCAGGAAGACGTGGGCGAAGCGCGCCGTCTCGTTGAGGAACAGGTCGTGGACGACGACGAGCTTCATCGCCCGCAGCGCCGCCTCGACGTGCTGGGTGTTCGGGTCGGACTGGGCGATGTCCTCGCCCTGCACGTACAGCCCGAGGAAGGAGCCGCCGATGGCCGAGTCGAACATGTTGGGGATCCGCAGTCCCGGCTCCGGCTGGATCGGCACGCCCCACAGCGACTCGTAGATCTCGCGCACCTCCGGCCGCGACACGTGCCGGTACCCCGGCAGCTCGTGCGGGAAGGAGCCCATGTCGCACGATCCCTGGACGTTGTTCTGGCCGCGCAGCGGGTTGACGCCGACGCCCTCGCGGCCGAGGTTGCCGGTGAGCATGGCGAGGTTCGCCATCCCCATGACCATCGTCGAGCCCTGGCTGTGCTCGGTGACGCCGAGCCCGTAGTAGATCGCCGAGTTCGGCCCCGCCGCGTACAGCCGCGCCGCGGCCCGCAGGTCCGCGGCCGGGACGCCGGTCTCGGCTTCGGTGGCCTCCGGCGAGTGCTCCGGGCCCGGCGATGAACTCGAGGTACCCGTCGGCACCCTCGGTGCGCGAGGCGACGAACTCGGCGTCGTGCAGGCCCTCGGTGACGATGACGTGGGCCATCGCGTTGACGAACGCGACGTTGGTGCCCGGCTGCACGGGGAGGTGGAAGGCGGCCTCGACGTGCGGGCTGCGGACGAGGTCGATGCGGCGGGGGTCGGCGACGATGACCCGCGCGCCCTCGCGCAGCCGGCGCTTCATCCGGGACGCGAACACCGGGTGGGCGTCGGTGGGGTTGGCGCCGATGACGAGCATGACGTCGCACTCCTCGACGGACTTGAAGTCCTGGGTGCCCGCCGAGGTGCCGAACGCGTGGTTGAGCCCGTAGCCGGTGGGGGAGTGGCAGACCCGCGCGCAGGTGTCGATGTTGTTGTTGCCGAACGCCGCCCGCACCATCTTCTGGACGACGTAGACCTCCTCGTTGGTGCACCGCGAGGACGAGATGCCGCCGATCGACCCGACGCCGTGCTCGTCCTGGATGGCCCTGAAGCCGTCGGCGACCCGCGCGATGGCCTCCTCCCACGACACGACCTGCCACTCGTCGTCGATGGAGTCGCGCACCATCGGGTGCATCTGCCGGTCCTCGTGCGCGGTGTACCCGTACGCGAAGCGGCCCTTGACGCACGAGTGGCCCTCGTTGGCGCCGCCGGCCTTCGACGGCGTCATGCGCACGACGCGCGTGTCGTCGCCCTCGCCCTGCACCTCGGCCTTGAACGAGCAGCCGACGCCGCAGTACGCGCACGTCGTGTCGACCGAGCGGGTCGGCATCCCGAGCTGGACGATCGAGCGCTCGGTGAGGGCGTCGGTGGGGCAGGCCTGGACGCAGGCGCCGCACGAGACGCACTCGGAGGACAGGAAGTCGGTGCCGCCGGGGGTGATCCGCGAGTCGAAGCCGCGGCCCTGGACGGTGAGCGCGAACGTGCCCTGGGTCTCGTCACAGGCCCGCACGCAGCGCGAGCAGACGATGCAGGCCGCCGGGTCGTAGTCGAAGTACGGGTTGCTGTGGTCGGTGGTCTCGTGCAGGTGGTTCGCGCCGTCGAGCCCGTAGCGGACCTCGGCCACCCCGGTCTCCCGGGCCAGGCGCTGCATCTCGCAGTTGCCTCGGGCACAGCCGTCGCAGTCGGTGGGGTGGTCCGACAGGTACAGCTCCATGACGCCCCGGCGCAGGTCGCGCACCTGCTCGGTGCGGGTGCTCACGACCATGCCGTCGCTGCACGGGGTGGTGCACGAGGCCGGGGTGCCCTTGCCGCCCTCGACCTCGACGAGGCAGAGCCGGCACGACCCGAACGCCGCGAGCGAGTCGGTGGCGCACAGCTTCGGGATGCTGATGCCCGCCTCGGCGGCGGCGCGCATCACCGACGTGCCGGCGGGGACGGTGACCTCGCGGCCGTCGATCGTCACGGTGGCGGACTCGGTGGAGGCCACCCGCGGGGTGCCGTAGTCGATCTCCTCGAGCGGCGTGGGTCTCGTCGATGGTCGTCATGGCCGGGCTCCTCCGTCGGTGCTCGTGGCTGACTCCGGGCTGTCGCCGGCGACGGCGTCGGCCGCGCGCGGCCGGGACGCCGAAGTCCTCGGGCCAGTGCTCGAGGGCGCTGCGCACCGGCATCGGCGTCAGGCCGCCCATCGCGCACAGCGAGCCCTTGGCCATCGTCGTGCAGAGGTCCTCGAGCAGGACGAGGTTGGACTCCCGCCGCGTCCCCGCCCGGATCCGGTCGATGACCTCGACGCCGCGGGTGGACCCGACCCGGCACGGGGTGCACTTGCCGCAGGACTCCTTGGCGCAGAACTCCATCGCGAAGCGGGCCATCGCGCCGGCGTCCATCGACTCGTCGAAGACGACGATGCCGCCGTGCCCCACCATCGCGCCCGCCTCGACGAAGGCCTCGTAGTCCATCGGCAGGTCGAACCTCGCCGGCGGCAGGTACGCCCCGAGCGGGCCGCCGACCTGCACGGCCTTGACCGGCCGGCCGGACGCGGTGCCGCCGCCGAAGTCCTCGACGAGCTCGCGCAGGCTGATGCCGAAGTCGGCCTCGACGATGCCGCCGTGGGCCACGTTGCCGCCGAGCTGGAAGACCTGCGTGCCGCGGGACCTCCCGGTGCCGAGGGCCGCGTACGCGGCGCCGCCGTCGGCGAGGACCATCGGGGCGGCCGCGAGGGTGAGCACGTTGTTGACGACGGTCGGCTTGCCGAACAGGCCCGCGGAGCGCGGGGATGGGCGGCTTGGCCCGCACCTCGCCGCGCTTGCCCTCGAGCGAGTCGAGCATCGAGGTCTCCTCGCCGCAGATGTACGCGCCGGCGCCGACCCGCACGTCGAGGTCGAAGCGGTGGCCGCTGCCGAGCACCGAGCCGCCGAGCAGGCCGTGCGCGTAGGCGATGTCGATGGCGCGGCGCAGGGTGCGGATCGCGTGCGGGTACTCGCTGCGGAGGTAGACGTAGCCCTCGGTGGCGCCGACGGCGACGGCCGCGATGGTCATCCCCTCGATGAGGGTGAACGGGTCGCCCTCGATGAGCATCCGGTCGGCGAAGGTGCCGGAGTCGCCCTCGTCGGCGTTGCAGCAGACGAACTTCACGTCGGCCTGCGCCGTGCGGACGGTCTCCCACTTGATGCCGGCGGGGAAGCCCGCGCCGCCGCGGCCCCGCAGGCCGGAGTCGGTGACCTCCCGGACGACCTCCTCGGCGGTGAGGGTCAGGGCGCGCTCGAGCCCGGCCAGGCCGCCGTGGGCCCGGTACGCGGCGAGGTCGGTCGGCTCGATGACCCCCACCCGCGCGAACGACACCCGGTGCTGGCGCGCCAGCCACGGGTGCTCGTCGACGACGCCGAGGTCCTGCTCGGTGCCGTGCAGCTCGCCGGCGAGGAGGTCGCCGGCCTGCCCGGGCGTGACGGTGGAGAACCCGATCCGCCCGCTGCCGGTCTCGACCTCGACGAGGGGCTCGAGCCACAGCATCCCGCGCGAGCCGTTGCGCCGGACCGTGGCACCGGCCGCGGCGAGGGCGTCGGCCACGGCGTCGGCGCCCACCGACACGGCGGCGGCGTCGCACGGCACCCAGACGGTGGCGGTCATCGGTGCCACCCCTGGGTCAGCTCGTCGAGGCGGTCCGGCGTGAGGCGGGCGTGCAGGGCGCCGTCGAGGGTCCCGGCCGGGCCGAGGGCGCAGTTGCCGAGGCAGAACACCTCACCGACCTCGACCTCGGTGGAGCCGGCCCAGCGGTCGGCCGCGGCGGCGTAGGTGGCCTCGGCGCCGCGGGCCTGGCAGGCCTCGGCGCGACAGAGCGAGACGCGGTGGCGGGCCGGGGGCGTGCGCCGGAAGTCGTGGTAGAAGCTGACGACCCCGAGGACGTCGGCGCGGCTGAGGTTGAGCACGTCGGCGAGGACCGGGATGTCGTCGTCGTGCACGTAGCCGTGGGTGGCGACCACCTCGTGGAGGATCGGCATGAGCGGCCCGCGGGCCCGGGCGAGCTGCTCGGCGATGGCGCGCACCGAGGCGGCACGCTCCGGGTCGGCCGGGGCGGGGGCCTGTGCTGGGCTGGGGCCTCGCTGGCGCACGTCGTCCACCTCTCTGTGGCGGTTGCCTGTCTACTCGCCATGCTACGCGGCCGACCCGCGCAGACGGCAGGGCTCACGTGGAACCACGCGGTCACGGCAGGGCGACGACCTCACGACGCTCGACCCGGCGGGACCGGACGCGGTGGCCCAGGAGGACCAGGCCCACCCCGACCCCCGTGATGAGGACGTTGACGGCGCCGTACCCGAAGACCTCCCACGAGTCGGAGGCGGCCGGCAGCGCGGTCGGGAACGGCCCGAAGGCCGATCGGCCGTCGTGGCCCAGCCACGACAGCAGGACGGTGACCGTCTGGAAGGCGAACACCCAGCTGCCCACGACGAGGTAGGTGAGGACGGCCGTGGCTCGAGGACGGACGAGGAGTCCGATCGGCAGGGCCAACAGGACGGTGTAGATGACGTTCACGACGACTCCTTGGACGAGGGATCTGACGTCCCCGAGCCTCATCCGCACGGAGCCGCCGGCGGATCCGGTCCAGCTCGGGTTCCGCCCACGGATCGGCCCTAGGTGCTGACCCTGATCCGCGCGAGCGCTCGTGGTGCCACGATGGCCTCATGCGGCTGGTCAGCCGGGCGGGTCGGGGTGGCGCTCGCCGCCGCCGTCGTGGCGGCCACGCTCGCGCTCGGTGTGGCCTCCGGGCGGGTCGGGGACCTCCTCGCGGGCGGAGCCGCGCTCGTGTCCTTGGGCGTCGCCGTCGCTGGTGCTCGTGCACCGGCCGACCTCCCCGGTGGCTCCCGCCCTCGCCTGGTGTGCGAGCGGCGCCGCTCGTGCCCGTCCTCGTCGAGCAGTACGGGATGACGGGGGCCGCAGGAGGTGGGGCGCCGGGGGCCGCGGCCGCCGCAGACGCGGCGGCCGGGCTGTGGCCGCTGAACGTCGCGGGGCTCGTGGCCCTGCTGCTCGTGTTCCCCGACGGGCCCCACCCGGGACGGAGGTGGCGTGCGCCGGCGCTCCTCGATCCCGGTCGCCACGGCAGCCACGGTCTTCGCTCTCTGGGGGACCCGCCAGGTCGACGGCCGGCTCGTGGGCGGGCCCGAGTCCGGGCTGCGCACGGCGGCGGGCATCATCGGCATGCTCCTCGTGGCCACGAGCGTCGGGCTGGGCGATCGCGTCCGTCGTCCGGTCCGCGCGGACGCGGGATGCGCGCCGTCGGCTCCAGGTGCGCTGGCTCGCGTTGGCCGGGGTCGTCGCCGGGTGCGCTGCTCGCGGTGGGGTGGGTCGCCGAGATCCTCGGCGCACCCGTGGCCGTGGCCTACACGCCGCACCTCGTGGCGATCGTCGTCCTCGTGCCGGTCGCCGTGGGCGTGGCGATCCTGCGTCACGACCTGTTCGACGTCGACCGTGTCCTCGGCGAGACGGTGTCGGCCATCCTCACCGCGGTCCTCTCGGCGGCGGTCTTCGGCGGCTGT
The DNA here is from genome assembly GCA_963815545.1 of uncultured Actinomycetota bacterium. GTDB lineage: Bacteria > Actinomycetota > Actinomycetes > Actinomycetales > Dermatophilaceae > Phycicoccus. The sequence goes on along the minus strand of CAWFGY010000008.1, from coordinate 143,232 downwards.
CGTGCTCGGGGTGGGTCGGGTGCTCGGCCTGACCGGTGACGTCCTCCCGGTGACCGCGGCCTTCGTCACCGCGCTCGTGCTGCTTCCGGCCCACCACCGCATCGCGCGCACGGTCGGTCGCGTCGTCGACCGCGACCGCCACGTCGCGCTCGCCACCGTCGAGCGGTTCGTCGCCGACGTGCGGTCGGGTCGACGCCAGCCCGAGGGCTCAGAGGTGCTGCGGCAAGCCCAGGGCGACGACCGCCTCGTCCTCGCCCTCCGCCGCACCGACGGGACGTGGGCCGATCCGCAGCCCGCCGCGACCCGGCGACCGCACCGGAGGCGGCGGCGCCTCCCGGCGCGACGCGGACGACGGCGTCCTCGGGGACGGTCGTCGTCACCGCGGGCGGCGAGGCGGTGGCGCGCATCGTCGCTCGGCCACGACAGCGCCCGCGCTCGACGTCGGGTCGCGGACCTCGCGACGGCCGCGTGGCTGCCCCTCGAGGTGAGCCGGCTGCGCCTCGGGCTGCGGGAGGCGGTGGCCGAGGTGGAGGCGAGCCGGTCGCGGATGGCGGACGCGGTCGCCCTCGAACGACGTCGTCTCGAGCGTGACCTCCACGACGGCGCCCAGCAGCGGATCGTCGCGACGGGCATGCGGTTGCGCCGGCTCCAGCGCGACCTGCCCGGTGCGCAGGCGGCGGAGGTCGACGCGGCGGTCACCGACCTCGAGGACACCGTGCGCGAGCTGCGGGCGCTCGCCCACGGCGTGCGACCGGCCCGGCTCGATGACGGGCTCGGGCCGGCGCTGGAGGCCGTGCGGTCGGCGAGCCCGGTCCCGCTGAGCCTGCGCGTGGCCGACCTCCCCGTCGCCGACGAGGCCCGCACGACCACGGCCTATCTCGTCGTGTCCGAGGCGGTGACCAATGCGCTCAAACACGCCCGCGCGGCGACACATCGGGGTCACCGTGACGCCGTCGGACGGTCGGATGTCCATCGAGGTCCACGACGACGGGGTCGGAGGCGCCCCGCCGGAGGGGCCGCTCGCTCTTCGTGACCGGGTCGCGTCGGTCGGTGGCGTCATGTCCATCGAGAGCCCGCCCGGGGGCGGGACCACCGTGCGGGCGGTGATCTGAGTGCCGACCGGCGCAGAAAGCCTGCGGGTGGTCGTCGCGGACGACGCGCTGCTCTTCCGTGAGGGACTGCTGCGCCTGCTGGCGGACGCCGGCCACACCGTGGTCGCCTCCGTCGGTGACGCCGTGGCCGTGCGCTCGGCCGTGGCGCAGCACCGGCCCGACCTCGCGATCGTCGACGTGCGGATGCCGCCCGGCGGTGACGACGACGGCGCGGTCGCCGCCGTCGAGCTGCGGGCGCGATACCCCGAGACCGGGGTGCTCCTGCTCTCCCAGCACGTCGAGCTGCGGCACTGCCTCCCGCTCCTCGGCGGTCCGGGGTTCGGGTACCTGCTCAAGGAGAGCGTCCTGCACCTCGACGACTTCGACCTCGCCCTGCGTCGGGTCGCAGGTGGTGGTGTCGCGCTGGACCCGGCGGTCGTCCAGGCGCTCGTGCACGCGCAGTCGTCCTCCGGGGATCCCCCGGCTCAGCGAGCGTGAGCAGGAGGTGCTGCGCCTCGTCGCCGAAGGTCACTCCAACGGGCGCGTCGCCTCCGTGCTGCACCTCTCCGACCGCACGGTCGAGGCGCACATGCGCGCGGTCTTCACCAAGCTCGGGCTCCACGACGACGGCGAGACCAACCGTCGGGTGCTCGCGGTGCTCGCCCACCTCGAGGCGAACGCCCGCGAGTGAGGCCCTGAGGCCGCCCCGCACCCAGCCAACGCGGTGGGTGCGGGGCCCTCTCAGACGGTCAGAACGACGAGCGCGGGACACCCATCCCGGGGTCCACCTGCTGGGGACCGGCGGACGACGGCCGGACGTCGACGTCGAAGATCGAGGTCGGGAGGTAGACCGTCGAGCAGGAGTTCGGGATGTCCACGACCCCGGAGAGCCGCCCCTCGATGGGCGCCGCGCCGAGAATCATGTAGGCCTGCTCGGGGGAGTACCCGAACTTCGTCAGGTAGTCGATCGCGTGGAGGCAGGCCCGCTGGTAGGACAGGTGGGAGTCCAGGTAGCGCTGCTCGCCGTCGAGGGTCACCGACGTCCCGGAGAAGGCCAGCCACTCGCTGAACTGCGGGTCGGTCGTCTCCGGGCATGAAGATGGCGTTCTCGGAGACCCCGTACGTCTCCATGCCTCCCTTGATGAGGTCGACGCGCAGGTCGATGAAGCCGCCCATCTCGATGGCCCCGCAGAACGTGATCTCGCCGTCGCCCTGCGAGAAGTGCAGGTCGCCCATGGAGAGGTTGGCGCCGTCCACGAAGACGGGATAGAAGACCCGCGACCCCTTCGTGAAGTTCTTGATGTCCTGGTTTCCGCCGTTCTCCCGCGGCGGTGCGGTGCGGGCCGCCTCGGCAGCGACTCGGGCGTACTCCGCGTCGGGGAGTGTGCCGAGGATCGCCGAGTCCGGTCTCCGGCGGCAGCGCCAGCGGTGGGACCCGGTTCGGGTCGTCGCGATCAGTGCGGCTTCACGAGCGTTCCACCGGGCGAGCAGGTCGGCCGAGGCGCCGTCCCCATGAGGCCGGGGTGGACGATGCCGACGAAGGAGACCCCGGGGACGTGGCGCGAGGTCGCGACCCCACCGCTGAAGTCCCAGATCACCTTGTAGGCGTCGGGGAACTGGTCGGTGAGGAAGCCGCCGCCGTGCTGCTTGGCGAAGATGCCGGTGTAGCCCCAGCCCTGACCGGCGAGGGGGCCGCTGTCCTCCTGCGGGATCGGGCCCACGTCGAGGATGTCGACGACGAGCAGGTCCCCGGGCTTGGCGCCCTCCACCGCGACCGGACCGGACAGGACGTGGACGGTGTTCAGGGGGGCGTTGAGGATGTCGTCGGCAGAGTCATCGTTGACGATCGCACCGTCGAACCACTCGCGACAGTCCATCCGGAAGGAGTCGCCCGGCTTGACGTGGACGTTCGCCGGCACCTCGGGATGCCAGCGGTTGTGACCGAGGTACTGCTGCTCTGTGAACCTCTTGGTCGAGTCGAGCGGAAAGATGAGTTCGGGCATGGTGTGTTCCTCGGAGGTAAGGGCGGCGAAGGTGCCGCACGGGGGTCAGGCGTTGGAGGGGACGGCGGTTCGGACGCCGACGCGAGAACGGGTGATGAGGAAGCCGCCCAGGTTGAGGACGACGACGATGGCGGCCCAGGCGGCGTTGGGCAGGGCGTCCCACCACCCCGTGAGCAGGAGGAAGGCCGGAACCGCGGCGGTGAACCAGCCCTCCACCGCTGCGACGACGCCGGTCCAGACCGTGAGGCCTTCTCGGCCCCGCCCCAGCAGCTGGAAGAAGAGCCACCAGAGGTAGGCCCACAGCAACCAGATGACGGCGAAGGCGTAGTCCTGGTAGGCCACGACGTTGACCACGGCGTACCCGACCGCTGCGATGGCGACGAAGAGCGAGAAGAAGCCGAGACCGGTTCCCTCGAAGCCCCAGATCGTGTTCATCGCCACGTAGAGATACGTGAAGCCGAACAAGTAGAGACCCGAGGCTCCGAACACGACATCGGTGTTCCCGTCCGCCGTGAAGATGAGGTAGGTGGGAGTGATCACCTGGAGCAGCCCGACGAAGATGTTGAGCGGAACAGCGCCGTTGCCACGGACGAGTCCCATCAGCGCGCAGCCGTTGATGAAAAGGACGGCTCCGACATAGAGCAGGCCGACGTTTCCCATGGACCTCCGATCCGCCCGAGCGGCCGGTACCCGACGCTCAGGTCATGGTGTGGGGAGGTGGGCCGTCCGAGGGTCGGCGGTGGGGCGGCGCCGGGTCGGCGTCAGACGCGCACCGATCGGGGACCGGACCACAGCCGGTTCGTGGGCGGACCGTGTGGTCGCCTCGATGAGGCGACGTGCGACGGCGTCGCCGAGCGCGAGGCCCGGTGCCGTGTAGAGGCGACGGGCCGGCCCGCCGCAGAAAGGACAGGGGACGGAGGCCGTCACGGATGCCATCGGCATGGTGAGCGTCGAGACTCCGTGGTCCACGCAGTTGAACTCGTACATCGGCATCTCGTGTCACCCCTGGCACTCGAGTAGCCAAAACCCTAGTGCCCCGGCGTGGCCCTGACCAGACCCGTCGAGGACCCAATCGGGGGTCGCCGATTAGGACGCCCGTACCCCCGCTGGTAATCTCGACTACTGCCGTCAGATCGGCCGCGGATCCAGAGAGCCCCGGTGAACCAGCCCGGGAGCGCCGCGCAGCAGAAACCAGGAACAGGAGTCGTCACCCATGCCACTGAGCACCGACGTCAAGAAGAAGATCATGACCGAGTACGGCACCAGCGAGGGTGACACCGGTTCCCCCGAGGTGCAGGTCGCGCTGCTCACCCAGCGCATCCTCGACCTCACCGAGCACAGCCGCGAGCACAAGCACGACCACCACTCCCGTCGTGGTCTGCTGCTCATGGTCGGCCGCCGTCGTCGGCTCCTCCGCTACCTGGAGAGCATCGACGTCGAGCGCTACCGCTCGCTGATCAAGCGCCTCGGCCTGCGTCGTTGAGACTTCCGAGAGGGCGGTCCTCACATCCGTGTGAGGGCCGCCCTTCTCGCATGAGCGGGCTCGGCCCGCTCGGAAGAACCCACAACTGAACATCGACAGCTCGACACCGGCGCCGCCACCTGCGGCGCCGGAGGAACACGCCCGCGCACAACGACGATGCGCGAGGTCGCAGAGAATCACGAGAAAAGGAGGGCCCATGGAGGGTCCCGAAATCACCGCAACCGAGGCCGTCATCGACAACGGCAGCTTCGGCACCCGCACCGTCCGGTTCGAGACCGGGCGCCTGGCCAAGCAGGCCGGAGGCGCTGTCAGCGCCTACCTGGACGAGGACACGCTGCTCCTGTCCACCACCACCGCCGGGAAGCACCCGCGCGAGGGGTTCGACTTCTTCCCCCTGACCGTCGACGTCGAGGAGCGGATGTACGCCGCGGGCAAGATCCCCGGCTCGTTCTTCCGCCGCGAGGGCCGCCCGTCCACGGACGCGATCCTCACCTGCCGTCTCATCGACCGCCCGCTGCGCCCGACCTTCAAGAAGGGTCTGCGCAACGAGGTGCAGGTCGTCATCACGGTGCTGTCGCTCAACCCCGACCACCAGTACGACGTCCTCGCGATCAACGCCGCGAGCGCCTCGACCCAGATCTCGGGCCTGCCGTTCTCCGGCCCGATCGGCGCGGTCCGCGTCAGCCTCATCGACGGCCAGTGGGTCGCGTTCCCGAACTTCTCCGACGTCGAGCGCTCGACGTTCGACATGGTCGTCGCCGGCCGGGTCGCCGGTGACGACGTCGCGATCATGATGGTCGAGGCGGAGTCCACCGAGTCGACGTGGAACCTCGTGAAGAACGAGGGCAAGACCGCGCCCACCGAGGAGGTCGTGGCCCAGGGCCTCGAGGCCTCCAAGGCGTTCATCAAGGTCCTGTGCGACGCGCAGGCCCAGCTCGCCGCGTCGGCCGCCAAGCCGGTCGAGGAGTTCCCGACGTTCCTCGACTACGAGGACGACGCCTACGCCGCGGTCGAGTCCGCCACCTCCGCCGACCTGGCCGCCGCGCTGCAGATCGCCGGCAAGCAGGAGCGCGAGGAGCGCATCGACGCGATCAAGGACTCGATGAAGGGGTCCCTCGCGGGCTCCTTCGAGGGTCGCGAGAAGGAGCTGTCGGCGGCCTACCGCGCCGTGCAGAAGAAGCTCATCCGCGAGCGCATCCTCAAGGACAAGGTCCGCATCGACGGGCGCGGCCTGGCCGACATCCGGGCGCTCTCGGCCGAGGTCGAGGTGCTCCCGCGGGTGCACGGCTCGGCGATCTTCGAGCGTGGCGAGACCCAGATCATGGGCGTCACGACGCTGAACATGCTCCGCATGGAGCAGCAGCTCGACACCCTGTCGCCGGTCACGCGCAAGCGCTACATGCACAACTACAACTTCCCGCCCTACTCCACCGGTGAGACCGGTCGGGTCGGGTCGCCGAAGCGCCGCGAGATCGGCCACGGGGCGCTCGCCGAGCGGGCCCTCATGCCGGTCCTGCCGACGCGCGAGGAGTTCCCCTACGCGATCCGTCAGGTGTCCGAGGCCCTCGGCTCCAACGGCTCGACGTCGATGGGCTCGGTCTGCGCGTCCACCCTGTCGATGCTCAACGCCGGCGTGCCGCTGCGCGCGCCGGTCGCGGGCATCGCGATGGGCCTGGTCTCGGCCGAGGTCGACGGGCAGACGCAGTACGCGGCGCTCACCGACATCCTCGGTGCCGAGGACGCCTTCGGCGACATGGACTTCAAGGTCGCCGGCACCCGGGAGTTCGTCACGGCCATCCAGCTCGACACCAAGCTCGACGGCATCCCCGCCGACGTGCTCGGCAGCGCGCTGACCCAGGCCCGTGACGCCCGGTTCCACATCCTCGACGTCATGAACGAGGCCATCGACGCCCCCGACGAGATGAGCCCCTACGCTCCTCGCGTCATCTCGGTGACGGTGCCGGTCGACAAGATCGGCGAGGTCATCGGGCCGAAGGGCAAGATGATCAACCAGATCCAGGACGACACCGGCGCCCAGATCTCGATCGAGGACGACGGCACGATCTACATCGGTGCGACCGACGGCCCCTCGGCCGAGGCCGCGCGGGCCGCGATCAACGCGATCGCCAACCCGCAGATGCCGGAGATCGGCGAGCGCTTCCTCGGGACCGTCGTGAAGACGACGACCTTCGGTGCGTTCATCTCCCTGCTCCCGGGCAAGGACGGCCTGCTGCACATCTCCGAGGTGCGCAAGCTCGTCGGTGGCAAGCGGATCGACGCCGTCGAGGACGTCCTCGCCGTGGGTCAGAAGATCCAGGTCGAGCTCAAGGAGATCGACCCGCGCGGCAAGCTCAGCCTCGCCGCGGTCCTCGCCGAGGGCCAGGGCGACTCCGACGACGCGCCGTCGGCTCCGGCCGAGGCGCCCGTCGCCGCCGACGTCGACGACGTCGACGACGAGGACACCGGCGACGAGGCCGCCGACTCCGGTGAGGACCGGGGTGAGGACGGCGACCGGCCGCGTCGCACCCGTCGTCGTCGCGGTGGCCGTGGTCGTGGTGAGCGCTCCGACGAGGGTGCGTCCACCGACGCCTGATCGCAGGCTGACCGACCGGAGCCCCGGTGCACGCAGGTGCGCCGGGGCTCCGTCGCGTGCCGCGGCCGTCCGGTGACGGTGGCCGCTTCGGGACAGGGCCGCTGTCCACCATGGGTTACCGTGGGGTATTCACGGCCGGGGGGCCGAGTGGTCGATCAGGGGGTATGACATGGGGAGCAACAGGACCCGCAGCGGGACGCACGGCGCGAAGGTCGCCACGCCGGACCCGGACGTCGTCGAGGACGAGCGGGACGACTGCGGGTGTCGCCGCGTCCCGCCGGTGGACCCCGAGACGCTCAGCGAGCCCGGCTGGCCCGAGCGCGGGCCGCGACCCGGTGGGGGAGCGGCCTGGGCGTGACGGCCACACCGCCCGCATGCGAGAGGCCCGCGCCACCAGTGGTGGAGCGGGCCTCTCGCGGTGCGGGGTCGGGCGTCGTCAGGCGGTGGGGCGCGAGCGGAGCTGGTGCGGCGTCCGCCACCGCATCTCCATCCGGGTCCGTCCGTCGGTGTCGACGACCGGCACCCAGCGCACGGCCAAGCCGTTGCGGGTCGTCGTGGTCGTGACCTTCTTCATGGGAGCCCCCTTCCGGCTCGTTCACCTGTTGTTCACCTTCAGGGTACCTCACAGATGGACGGAAGATGAACGAAACGTAAACACCGGGGCGTCCGGTGGGGACCGGGCGAGGGACCGGGCCGCATCCGGGGCTGACTACAGTGGCCGCCATGAGTGGAACGACGGTGGCCGTCATCGGTGCTGCGGGCCGGATGGGGTCCACGGTGTGTGCGGCCGTGGAGGCGGCGGACGACCTGCGGCTCGTGGGGCGCTACGACGCCGGTGACGACCTCGGAGACCTCGGGGGCGCGGACGTCGTCGTCGAGTTCTCGGTCCCCGACGCCTCACCGGCCAACGTCGCCCACTGCGTCGAGCAGGGCGTCCACGTCGTGGTGGGCACCACCGGCTGGTCCGGCGAGCGGCTCGACACCCTCCGCACCCAGCTCGCCGAGCGGCCCGCCGTCGGGGTGCTCGTGGCCCCCAACTTCGCCGTCGGGGCCGTCCTCATGATGGAGTTCGCCCGCCGGGCCGCACCGTTCTTCGAGTCCGTCGAGGTCGTCGAGCTGCACCACCCCGACAAGGTCGACGCGCCGTCGGGCACCGCGGCCCGCACCGCCGAGCTCATCGGTGCCGCCCGCGACGAGGCCGGCGCCGGCCGCCGTCCCCGACGCGACGACCCACGACCCCGACGGGGCCCGCGGCGCCCGCGTGCACGGCGTCCCCGTGCACTCGGTCCGCCTGCGGGGGCTCGTCGCGCACCAGGAGGTCCTCTTGGGCGGCCCGGGCGAGACGCTCACCCTGCGGCACGACTCCTTCGACCGGGCGTCCTTCATGACCGGGGTGCTCGCGGCGGTCCGGCAGGTCACCGGCCGCCCCGGGCTGACCGTCGGCCTCGAGCACTACCTCGGCCTCGGCGGGTGACGACCCTCGTCGGGCTGGACCTGGCCGGGCGCCGTGTCGTCGTCGTCGGGGCCGGGCCGGTCGGGGTGCGCCGAGCCCGGCGCTTCGTCGAGGACGGCGCCCACGTCGTGCTCGTCGATCCGGACCCGTCGGCCGAGGCGCGTCGCGTCGCCTCGCACGGCGACGTCTCGCTCCTCGCCCGGGCCGTGGAGGAGCCCGACCTCCACGGCGCGTGGCTCGTCGTGGCGGCCACCTCCGATGCCGGGCTCAACGCGCGGGTCGCCGCGTGGTGCGAGGCCCACCGCACGTGGTGCGTCAACGCCTCGGAGGGCGCGTCGGGGTCGGCGCGGGTCGCGGCCTCCAGCACCCACGGCGATCTGCGCGTCGGCGTCGTGAACCAGGGCCCGCCGGACCCCCGGCGCGCCGCCGCCGTGCGCGACGCCCTCGGTCGGTACATCGAGTCCGGGCAGGTGGACCTGCGGCGGCACCGGCTGGGGGAGGGACGGGTCGTCCTCGTCGGCAGCGGTCCGGGGGCGGCCGGGCTCGTCACGACGGCCGGTCGCGAGGCCCTGGCCACCGCTGACGTCGTCGTCACCGACCGCCTCGGCGCCACCTGGCTCCTCGAGCAGCTGCCGGAGGACGTCGAGGTGGTCGATGTCGGCAAGAGCCCGACGAACCACCCGGTACCCCAGGAGGAGATCAACCGGATCCTCGTCGAGCACGCGGCGGCGGGCCGGACGGTCGTCCGGTTCAAGGGCGGGGACCCGTACCTCTTCGGGCGCGGGGGCGAGGAGGTCCATGCCTGCCGGGCGGCCGGCATCCCGGTCGAGGTGGTGCCCGGGATCACCTCGGCGTTCTCGGTGCCGGCCCTCGCGGGGATCCCGGTCACCCAGCGAGGCGTGGCCACCTCCGTGCTCGTGACGTCCGGGCACGCCGGGGCCGACCCCGCGACGACGGGCGCGCTCGCCGCCGGCGCCACCGTCGTGCTCCTCATGGCGGTGTCGTCACTGCCCGAGATCTGCGCCGCGGCCCTCGCCGACGGCGTCGACCCCGATCTGCCGGTCGCGGCCATCGAGAAGGGCTCGACCGCGCACGAGCGGGTCACCCGGGCCACGGTCTCCACGGCAGCGGCGGTCATGGCCGACGCGGGGGTGCGCCCGCCGGCGATCGTGGTCCTGGGACGCGTCGCGGCCGAGGGGTTCCTGGACGACCCGGTGTGCAGGACCCCGGAGCGCGGAGTCGACGGTGGTCCCTGAGACGCCCGCGCCGGTGCTCGTCGTCTGCGCGCACGGCACCCGGGACCCGAGGGGCCGCGAGACGGTTGGAGCGCTCGTGCGGGCCGTCGCCGCGCGGCTGCCCCACGTCGACGTCCGGGAGGCCTACGTCGACGTCCACGGCCCCGAGGTCGCCGACGTGGTCGCCGGGATCCCGCAGGCAGGCGGCAGGGGCCCGGCCGGGGTCGTCGTGCCGCTGCTGCTCGCGGCGGGGTTCCACGTCCGGGTCGACCTGGCGGAGGCGGTGGGTGACCGGCCGGACGTCGTCGTCACGGGGGCCCTGGGGCCGGACGACCGGCTCGTCGACCTCGTGCTCGACCGGCTCGCGGCGGCCGGGGCGCCGCCGGACGCGGCGGTGGTCCTGGCCCCGGCCGGCTCCAGTGACGAACGGGCCCAGGCCGACTCCGCGGAGGTGGCCCGACGGCTGGGAGAGCGGCTCGAGGCCCCGGTGCGCTGCGCCTTCGCCGCCGGCCCCCGCCCGCCCGTCGCGTGTGCCGTGACCGCGGCCCGCATCGAGGGGGCATCGGTGGTCGTCGTGGCGTCCTACCTCCTGGCGCCCGGCTTCTTCCAGCGCCGGCTGGAGTCCTGCGGTGCGGACGTCGTCACCCTCCCGCTGCTGCCGGACCCGCGCATCGTCGACGTCGTCCTCGACCGCTACCGCGCGGCGCTGCAGGCCTGACGGCTCGCTCAGGCCCAGCCGAGCGCGCGCAGGGTCCCGGCGACCGCCGCCGCCACGGCGACGACGACGAGGAAGTTCGCGCGCAGCACGAGCAGCACGACCGCCGCGGCCAGCGCGGCGGCGCGGGCGTCGAGCGCGAGCGCGCCACCGTCCCCGACGACCGTCTGCACGGCCACCAGTGCCGACAGCAGCGCCACCGGGAGCAGGGCGATGATGCGGGAGCGGCGCTCACCCTCGACCCACCCGATCGGGACGAGGTAGCCCGCCAGCTTCAGCGCGAAGGCCGCTGCACAGGCGAGGAGCACGGTGGTCCAGGTCGTCACGGCAGCGGGTCCGATCCGCGTGGCTCGGCGTCCGGCGACGGCGGGCGCTCGTGGCGCCCGCTCGTGCGCAGGCCGACCGCGACCGCGGCCCCCGCCGCCAGGATGACGGGGACGCCGGCCGGAAGGGCGGGCGCAGCCACGAGGGCGACGACGGCGGCGAGCGCCGCGGTCGCGACGGCGTCCCCGCTGCGCAGCCGGGGCCAGAGCAGCGCGGCGAACGCGGCAGCGGCAGCGGCGTCCAGACCGTAGGTGCGCGGGTCACCGATGGCGTTGCCGACCAGCGCCCCGACGAGGGTCATGAGGTTCCAGCCGACGAACACCGCGACCCCGGTGACCCAGAAGCCGAGCCGCTGGGCCGCTCGCTCGGGCTGGGCCAGGCCGACGGCGGTCGACTCGTCGATGGTGAGGTGGGCGGCGGCGAGCCGGCGCAGGCCTGCCACGCCGAGGAACCGGGAGGTCTGGAGGGCGTAGAGGCCGTTGCGCACCCCGAGCAGGGTGGACGCCGCCACCGCCGCCAGGCCGAACCCGCCGGCACCGAGGACGCCGACGACCGCGAACTGCGAGCCACCGCTGAAGAGCAGCAGCGACAGGGCCTGCGTCTGCAGCACGGTGAGCCCCGAGGCGACGGACAGCGCACCGAAGGAGATGCCGTACGCGCCGGTCGCGGCGCCCACGGAGAGGGCCTGCCGCATCACCTCGCGTCGCCGCGCCTCGGGGAGCGGCGTGTCGGCGACGGTCGTCATCCCTCGTCCGGGGCGATCCGAGCGACGAGTCGCACCTCGCGCATCGTCTCGCCCTGCGGCGAGACGACCCGGTCGCGGTAGGCACCGTCGGGGCCGAACCCGGAGCCGGTGAGGAACGCGCGGGTGCCGTCGTCGTCGGCGGGCAGCCAGATGGTGACGGCGTCGGCGCCGGCCTCGAGCAGCAGGTCGACGCTGGCGTTGACGAGCCGCGAGCCGTGGCCCTGGCGGCGGGCGTCGGGATGCACCGCGAGCAGGCTGACCTCGCCCCACGCCGGATCGGCGTCGGGGTCCTGCGACGGCCCCGTGGCCGCCGCGCCGACGACCTGGTCTCCTGCGCAGGCGACGAGCAGCCGGTAGGCACCCTCGGGCGGGTTGGTGAGGCTCTCGCGCCAGGCGCGGGCGAAGGGCTCGGGCTCGAAGGCCTCGAGCACGTCGTCGGGAAGCCGCCCGGCGTAGGCGTCCCGGAAGACGAGGGCCTGGACCATGCCGATGGCGGGAGCGTCGTTCGGTCGCGCCCGGCGGACGCTCGCGTCGGCGAGCGGCCCGGGGGAGTGCGCGTGCCCGTCGCCCGGGGCGTGCTCGTGCGGGTGCTCGCTCATCAGGCCCCCGTGAACCGCGGCTCGCGGCGCTCGGCGAACGCGGCCCGCCCCTCGGCGAGGTCGTCGCTGGACCATGCCCGGGCGAACGCGGCCTCGTACCGGGACACCGACTCGTCGTCCGCGCGCTCGACCCCGAGACCCTGCTTCGACCCGGCCTGGGTGAGCGGGGCGAGGCCGGTGGCCCGGGCGGCGACGCCTCTCGCGGTGTCGAGGTCGCCACGCTCCTGGGCGAACCCGAGCCGCCACGCGTCGTCCGCGTCGAGGACCGCGGCGGTGAGGACCATGTGCCGGGCGGCACCCTCACCCCAGAACCGGGCGAGCCGGTCCAGGGTCCAGTGGTCGACCATGAGCCCGAGCTTCGCGACGGGGACACCGAACCGGGCGGTGTCGGCGACGACCCGCACGTCGCAGGCGAGGGCGAGCTGCATCCCCAGGCCCAGACACGAGCCCTCGACGGCCGCGATCGTCGTGACCGGGATGGCGGCGAGGTGCTCGAGGACCTCGGCCAGGCGCTGGGTGAACGAGACGTCCTCCAGCTCGGTGAGGTCCGCCCCGGCGCAGAAGTGCCCCCCGGCGCCGGTCAGCACGAGCGCCCGAGCGCCGGCGTCCACCGACTCCACGACCGCCGCGTGCAGCTCGTCGAGCGCATCCAGGGTGAGTGCGTTGCGCCGTTCCGGCCGGTCGAGGGTCAGAACGGCCACGTGGTCGGCGAGCGAGGCGAGGACGGGCATCCCCCGACCCTACCGACCGGCCGGCGACGACCCGGCGCGGACCCGAGGCGTGCCGCGACGGTCAGCGGCGGTCGTAGGTGACCCAGGCGAAGCCGTCCCGCTGCTCGCGGGAGGTCTCCCGCCACGCCGCCGGGTCGATCGCCGGGAAGTGCACATCGCCGTCCGGCTCCTGGTCCACCTCGGTGACGAGCAGGCGGTGCGCGTAGGGCATCGCCTCGGCGTAGACCTCACCGCCGCCGACGACGAAGACCTCGTCCGCGGGGCCGGCGAGCGAGAGGGCCTCGGCCAGGGAGTGGGCGGTCTCGACGGCCGCATGCGACCAGTCGGGGCGCCGGGTGATGACGATGCTCCGCCGACCCGGCAGCACCCGGCCGATCGCGTCGAAGGTCTTGCGGCCCATGACCATCGGGTGGCCCATCGTGGTCCGCTTGAAGTAGGCGAAGTCCTCCGGCAGGTGCCAGGGCATCGCGTTGCCCGAGCCGATGACGTTGTTGCGTCCGACGGCTGCGATGAGCGAGACCCTGGTCATACCGCGATCGGCGCCTTGATCGACGGGTGGGCCTCGTACCCGACGAGCTCGAAGTCCTCGAGGTCGTAGGCGTCGATGGAGTCCCGGGGGGTGATGCGCATCGTCGGCAGGGGCAGCGGCTCGCGGGTCAGCTGCAGTGCGGCCTGCTCGAGATGGTTGGCGTACAGGTGGGCGTCGCCGAGGGTGTGCACGAAGTCCCCGGCCCGCAGCCCGGTGAGCTGGGCGACCATCATCGTCAGCAGGGCGTAGGAGGCGATGTTGAACGGGACGCCGAGGAAGACGTCCGCGCTGCGCTGGTACAGCTGGCAGTCGAGGTACGCCGGGCCACCGTCGGCGGCGGGCCGGACGTAGAACTGGAACATCGTGTGGCAGGGCGGCAGCGCCATGTCGTCGACGTCGGCCACGTTCCACGCCGAGACGATGTGCCGTCGCGAGTCGGGGTTGGTGCGGATCGACTCGACGACCCTGGCGATCTGGTCGACCGTGCGCCCGTCGGGCGTCGGCCACGAGCGCCACTGGTGGCCGTAGACCGGCCCGAGGTCGCCGTTCTCGTCGGCCCACTCGTCCCAGATGGAGATCCGCCGCTCCTGGAGCCACCGCACGTTGGTCTCGCCACGGAGGAACCACAGGAGCTCGCCGATGATGGAGCGCAGGTGCAGCTTCTTCGTCGTGAGCACGGGGAACCCGGCGCCGAGGTCGAAGCGCATCTGGTACCCGAACACGCTGCGGGTGCCGGTGCCGGTGCGATCGGACTTCTCGACGCCGGTGGTCATCACGTGGTCGAGGAGGTCGAGGTACTGGCGCACGCGGCGAGCCTACTCGGGACCGGGACCCGGCGGCAGGTGCCGACGCGCTGCGCCGACACCTGCCACCCGTGGGCTCGCGAGCAGCAGCGCTCAGCTCGCCGGGCGGTCCAGGAACGCGTTGCGCAGGAGGGGCTGGTTGTTGACGAACCCGTAGCCGGCGCACCCCGAGCCGCTGCACGAGACGCGCGAGTCGACGCCGACCCGCATGTCGATGTGCAGGTGCGGGTCGGTGCCCACGGCGTGGGCGGAGGTGCCGATCGTGCCGATCCGCTGGCCCTTGGTCACCGACTGGCCCTGGCTGACGACGGGCGCCGGGTTGTGGTGCATGTGCGCGAAGTACCACAGGCGGCCGAAGGAGTCCTTGACGGTGACGGTGCTGCCGACCCCGCTGGAGCGGACGTTGACCGACTTCACCGTCCCGTTGACGGGGGAGACGACCGCGCTGCCGGTCGCGACGAAGATGTCCGCGGCGTTGTAGTCGTGGTGGCAGTTGACCTTGCTGTCCCAGCACCACTTCGGTGACTGGTTCTTCACGTGCGCCTGGGTGACGTTGAGCGGGAAGCGGAGCTCGGCGTCACCGACGATCTGTGATGCGTTGTCGTTCTTGACGTTGGAGTTGAGGTCGACCTTCGCACCGTCCGGGATCTTGTCGTACACGCCGCCGAAGTCGGTGTTGTAGAAGACGAAGACGGGACCACCGGTGCGGTTCCACACCGAGGCGGTGTTGTTCTTGACGCACTGCCCGCTGCCACTGCCGCCGCTGACGAACTCGATGCACCCGGCGCCGGAGCCGTAGTCGCGCTGGGAGTTGACGAGGTCGACGAGCGACCCGGCGTTGCCGCTGTTGTAGTACAGGCAGAACTCGTTGGACTCGCACACGCCGTTCTTGGCCGCCGCTGTCGCGGACGGCGCCGCGGCGACGAGTGCCGCCGCCAGGCCGATGGTGGCGAGCACCCCGGCCGCCATGCGCTTGATGATCATGATTCCCCCTCGGGTGTTGCTGCTGGAAGACCGAGGACGACGGCCACGTCGCACTGCGCACAGCCCCCCGGCGTGCCTGCGTCCCCGCGGCCGACGGTGGGGAGGTCCCCCGCCGTGACCGGGACGCGGTGGCGTCCGGTGCCGACCGTAGACCCGCGACCACGGGTCGGCAACCGGAGCGCGCGCAGGGCCGAGGAGGGGGCTGCGCCGGGGGGTCCCAGGCGCCTCACCGGCGCGGGTGAGCACTACGCTGACGCCCATGACGACATCCCCCTTCGGCCGCGTGCTCACGGCGATGGTGACCCCCATGTCACCCGACGGCGAGGTCGACGACACGGGGGTCGACGCCCTCGTCGAGCACCTGCTGGCGACCGGGCACGACGGCATCGTCGTCAACGGGACGACCGGCGAGTCCTCGACCCTCACCGACGACGAGAGCATCGCGGTGGTCCGCCGGGTCGCCGACCAGGTCGCCGGTCGGGCGCGGGTCGTCGCCGGCTGCGGGTCCAACGACACGGCGCACGCGGTGCACATGGCCGGCCGGGCCGTCGAGGCCGGGGCCGACGCGCTCCTCCTGGTGTCGCCGTACTACAACAAGCCCACCCAGCCGGGACTCGTTGCGCACTGCCGCGCGGTCGCAGACGCCACCGACCTGCCGGTCATGCTCTACGACATCCCCGGGCGCACCGGCATCCCGTTCACGACCGAGACGCTGCTGGCCCTGGCCGACCACCCGCGCATCCTGGCCGTCAAGGACGCCAAGGGCGACCTCGCGGCCTCCACGCGGGTCATGGCGTCCACCGACCTGCTGTGGTTCAGCGGCGAGGACGCCCTGACCCTGCCCCTGCTCGCCATCGGCGCGGTCGGCACGGTCTCGGTCGTGGGCCACGTCGCCGGGGCGCAGTACCGGGCGATGGTCGAGGCGGTGGACCGCGGTGACCTCACGGAGGCGCTGCGGATGCACCGGGGCCTCGTCCCCGTCGTCGACGCCATCATGAGCCCCTCGCAGGGCGCGATCATGGCCAAGGCCGCGCTCGTCGAGCTCGGCGTCATCGAGCACGCGACGGTCCGGCTCCCCCTGCTCGAGTCCCCGCCCGAGCACCTCGAGGCGCTCCGGACGGCGCTCGCCACCCTTCCGGCCCCGACGGGCGCATGAGCCACCCGCACCCCGACCTCGACCTGCCGGCACCGCTGGTCCCGGGGGGCGTGCGGGTCACGCCGCTCGGCGGCCTCGGCGAGGTCGGCCGGAACATGACCGTCATCGAGCACGACGGCCAGCTCCTCGTCATCGACTGCGGTGTCCTCTTCCCGGACGACTTCCACCCCGGTATCGACCTCATCCTCCCGGACTTCTCCTCCATCGCCGACCGGCTCGACCGCATCCAGGCGATCGTCCTCACCCACGGCCACGAGGACCACATCGGCGCGGTGCCCTACCTGCTGCGGCTGCGCCCCGACGTTCCCGTCGTCGGCTCCCAGCTGACCCTCGCGCTCCTCGAGGCCAAGCTCAAGGAGCACAAGATCACGCCCCTCACCCTGGGCGTCGCGGAGGGCGGCCGCGAGCGGCTCGGCGTCTTCGACTGCGAGTTCATCGCCGTCAACCACTCGATCCCCGACGCGCTCGCCGTCTGCGTGCGGACCTCCGGCGGGACGCTGCTCCACACCGGCGACTTCAAGATGGACCAGCTCCCCCTCGACGGGCGTCTCACCGACCTGCGCGCCTTCGCTCGGCTGGGGGAGGAGGGGGTCGACCTGTTCCTCACCGACTCCACGAACGCCGAGGTGCCGGGCTTCACGACGCCCGAGCGCGAGATCGGCCCGGCGATCGACACCGTCTTCCGCCAGGCCGAGCGGCGGATCATCGTCGCGTGCTTCTCCTCGCACGTGCACCGGGTGCAGCAGGTGCTCGATGCCGCCGCCACGTCCGGGCGGAAGGTCGCGATGATCGGTCGGTCCATGGTCCGCAACATGGGCATCGCCGCCGACCTGGGCTACCTCCACGTCCCCGACGGGGTCCTCGTCGACATCAAGCAGCTGGGCGACCTGCCCGACGACCAGGTGGTCCTCGTGTGCACGGGGTCCCAGGGCGAGCCGATGGCGGCGCTCTCCCGGATGGCGATGCGCGACCACCGCATCGAGGTGGGGACCGGCGACACCGTCCTGCTCGCCTCCTCGCTCATCCCCGGCAACGAGAACGCGGTCTACCGGGTCATCAACGGGCTCATGCGACTCGGAGCGAACGTCGTCCACAAGGGCAACGCCAAGGTCCACGTGTCGGGCCACGCGAGCGCCGGCGAGCTCCTCTACCTCTACAACATCGTCCAGCCCCGCAATGTCATGCCGGTGCACGGGGAGTGGCGTCATCTCGTCGCCAACGCCGACCTCGCGCTGCGCACCGGGGTGGACCCCCGCGGCGTCGTCGTCGTCGAGGACGGCGTGGTCGTCGACCTCGTGCAGGGCCGGGTGTCGGTCGCCGGGTCGGTCGAGTGCGGGTACGTCTACGTCGACGGCTCGTCCGTCGGCGAGGCCGACGAGACCCTCCTGAAGGACCGGCGGATCCTGCGCGACGAGGGGTTCATCTCGGTCGTCGTCGTCGTCGACACCTCCTCGGGCACGATCGTCGCCGGCCCCGAGATCACGGCGCGCGGTTTCGTCGAGGACGACGTCGTCTTCGACGAGATCCGCCCCCGGATCGAGCAGGCGCTCCTGGACGCGACCTCGCAGGGCATCACCGACTCCCACCAGCTCCAGCAGGTGGTGCGTCGCACCATCGGGCCCTGGGTCGGGCGCAAGATCCGCCGCCGGCCGATGATCATCCCGACGGTCATCGAAGCCTGAGCCCCGCACCCCGCCCGGGTCTGCGGACCAGCTGTCGCCGGGGCGCGGAAAGCGGTTCGTCACATCCGCCCCACGCGGTAATAACTGTCTCTTGCGTTATCAACCGCATCAGAAACTGCCCGAAAAAGGTGGATCGGAATTCGGCGATTCGCTGGCGCGGAAGGTAAAGCGTTCGTAAAGTAATGGTCAGTGAGTGGTCAAGACCGCAGGGGGTCGGGACCACGAACGGCACCACTGACAACCACATCGGGCCCGCGTTCTCGCGATTCACCCGCCCCGTCCGGCCGGTACGCCTTTTCCGCGTGCCGGATGGATGTGACGGGAGGGTCGGGCCCGTTCGGTTGTCACGGTAGCGGATCGAAGGCAGTGCCTTCGGACAGATGCGGTGGTCCGCTCGACGCCAGGGGTCGAGCGGACCGCCGCACCGTCATGCCCGGAGCTCGCGCCCAGGACTCCCCGCCAGGGGCCTTTCCCGCTCACCGATCCCGGCCCGACGTGCCGCGTGTGACACGTGTGTCCTGTGTGACTCTCGCGTACCCTGCGGCCATGGCGACTCGCACGACCTCGACGTCCCGTGCGCGCGGCGGTTCGACCCGACCGTCGACGCGCAAGGGCACCCCGCGCTCGCGTAAGCCGTCGGGAGGCGCACGCTCGGGAGGGCTCCCACTGCCGCTGCGTGCGGCCCAGAGCACCTGGATGGGCCTGGCCCACGCCACGGGTGCGGTGGCCCGCAAGGTCGGGGACACCGGGCGCGACCTCGAGCCGGAGCACCGCCGCGACGGCATCGGTTTCCTTCTCCTCGCCCTCGCCGTCGTCGTCGCGGCCCGCGAGTGGTGGGACATGCCCGGTGCCGTCGGCGTCGTCGTGCACGCCGTCGTCGCCGGCACGTTCGGAAAGGCCGGCTACGCCCTGCCGATCGTCCTTCTCCTCTTCGGGATCCGGGTGCTGAGGGCACCCCAGGACGAGGCGGCCACCTCCCGGATGGCGGTGGGGAGCACCGCGGTGGCCTTCGCGGCCTGTGGCCTCGTCCACGTCTCCGCCGGGATCCCGGTCCCGCCCGACGGGGCCGAGGGCATGCGCGCCGCAGGCGGCATCGTCGGCTTCCTCGCGTCCAGCCCGCTCGAGGCCGCGGTCTCGGTGTACGGCACCGTGCCGCTGCTGCTGCTCCTCGGCCTCTTCGGCGTCCTCGTGCTCACCGCGACGCCGCTGCACCAGGTGCCGACGCGGGCCCGCGAGGTGCTGCACCGGCTCACCGGCGCGGAGGCGGACGAGCCCGCCCCGGCACCCGAGAAGACCCCCCGGGGCCGTGGGCGCGCCCGCGTCGCCGACCCCGACGACCCCCGGGTCGGCGACGAGGCCTTCGAGCAGGCAGCGGTCGTCGACCCGCGCACCGGCAAGCGGCTCCGGCCGGGCCAGAAGCGGCCCGCCGACGCCGACACTCCCGCCGTGACACCGAGCGCCGGCGCCGCCCCGGCGCGTGCCGAGAAGGCTCCGCTCGAGGCGCCCCCCACCTCGCAGCTGCCCGCCCGCGTCGAGCAGCTGTCGCTGGCCGGCGACATCACCTACACCCTGCCCGACTCGGCCATCCTCGAGCCCGGCAGCCCGCACAAGACGCGCAGCGCAGCCAACGACAACGTCGTCGACGCCCTGACGACGGTGCTGGACCAGTTCGACATCGACGCGCAGGTCACCGGCTTCACCCGAGGCCCGACCGTGACGCGCTACGAGGTCGAGCTCGGGCCCGGCATCAAGGTCGAGCGGGTCACCGCGCTGAGCAAGAACATCGCCTACGCGGTCGCCAGCGCCGACGTGCGCATCCTCAGCCCGATCCCCGGCAAGTCGGCGATCGGCATCGAGATCCCGAACACCGACCGCGAGAAGGTCAGCCTCGGCGACGTCCTGCGCAGCCAGGTCGCCCGTGGCTCCGAGCACCCGATGGTCATGGGGGTCGGCAAGGACGTCGAGGGCGGCTACGTCATCGCCAACCTCGCGAAGATGCCGCACCTGCTCGTGGCCGGGGCGACCGGCGCCGGCAAGTCGAGCTTCGTCAACTCGATGATCACCTCGGTGCTCATGCGCTCGACGCCCGACGAGGTCCGCATGGTGCTCGTCGACCCCAAGCGGGTCGAGCTCACCGCGTACGAGGGGATCCCGCACCTCATCACCCCGATCATCACGAACCCGAAGAAGGCCGCCGAGGCCCTCCAGTGGGTCGTGCGCGAGATGGACACCCGCTACGACGACCTCGCGCAGTTCGGGTACAAGCACATCGACGACTTCAACAAGGCGGTCAAGGCGGGCAAGGTCAAGCCGCTGCCCGGCTCCGAGCGCGTCATCGCGCCCTACCCGTACCTGCTCGTGATCGTCGACGAGCTCGCCGACCTCATGATGGTCGCGCCCCGCGACGTCGAGGAGTCGATCGTCCGGATCACCCAGCTGGCCCGCGCGGCGGGGATCCACCTCGTCCTCGCCACCCAGCGCCCCTCCGTCGACGTCGTGACCGGCCTCATCAAGGCGAACGTGCCGTCGCGGATGGCCTTCGCCACGTCCTCGCTCGCCGACAGCAGGGTCGTCCTGGACCAGCCGGGTGCCGAGAAGCTCATCGGGCAGGGTGACGCGCTGTTCCTTCCGATGGGGGTGAACAAGCCGATGCGCGTCCAGGGGGCGTGGGTCACCGAGTCCGAGATCCAGGCGGTCGTGCGGCACGTCACCGACCAGCTGAAGCCCAGCTACCGCGAGGACGTCGTCCAGGCCCAGCCGAAGAAGCAGGTCGACGACGACATCGGCGACGACCTCGACATCCTGCTCCAGGCCACCGAGCTCGTCGTGACGACGCAGTTCGGCTCGACGTCGATGCTCCAGCGCAAGCTGCGGGTCGGCTTCGCCAAGGCGGGCCGGCTCATGGACCTGCTCGAGTCCCGCGGGGTCGTCGGCCCCTCGGAGGGGTCGAAGGCCCGCGACGTGCTCGTCAAGCCCGACGACCTGCCGACGACGCTCGCGCTCATGCGCGGCGAGGACGTGCCCGACGCCGACGAGCCCTTCGACGGTCAGCCGATGGACGGGGACGCGCACGCCGTGGACCGGGCCGCGGAGGCGGACGTCCTTCGCGACGACACCGCCGAGGTCCCGGTCGTGCCGTACGGCGGGGACGCCGTGGGAGCCGACCTCGACCGCTACCCGGTGGCCGTCGAGTACGGGGACGACGACGACGGGTCCGGCGAGGACGCCTGGCAGCTCACCGGCCGCTGACGTCCGAGGTCGCCGTTCCCGCCGTCGCGGGGCGGGTGCCCTGGTGCAGGTGGGCGCGGACCTCCTCGACGAACGCGAGGACCGCCGCCTCACCGGTGACCGGGCCGCCGGCGAGCAGCCCGTCGGTCCCCAGGAGGACCGCTGACGGCGCTCCCGGAGCGAGATCCCGGCGGGCGACGCGGTGCGGGTCGAACCAGGCATGCCCCGCGAGCTCGGGGTGCGCGGCGAGGACCGCGGGCGGGCCGAGCAGGACCGCGTGCACCGCCACCGGGCTGAGATCGGCGGCCCAGGCCGGGACCAACGGGGCGATCCGCTGGCACGGCCCGCACCCGGGGCTGAGGAACACGAGCAGCCGCGCAGCCCGCTTGGCCTCCTCGCCGACCAGCACGAGCCGCCCGTCCTCGGTGAGCACCTGGGCGTCCGGGACGGCCTGGCGCTGGTACTCGTCGTCGTCGGCGGGCGGCGGTGACGGTTCCCCGGGCGCCGAGCGCCAGGTGACGAGGACGGCGACCGAGACGACGAGTCCTGTGGCGGCGAGCCAGGGCCACATCCCCGCGACGCCGGCCGCGGCCGGGAGGAAGGCGGCACCGCGGAACGCGCCGACGACGGTGAGCGCGGCCGCGAGCACGAGCAGCGCGTTGCGCGCGACGGTCACCCGGGTCACCCGGGCGTCCCCGACCCGGCCGAAGCAGCCGCACTCGGCCGGTGCTGGGCCCCGCTCGGCCCGGACGACGAGCCCGAGGTAGGTGGCGAACAGGAGGAGGACCGCCGACGCCACGACGAGGTGCGCCACCCCGGTGGCGACGAGGAGCCAGAGGCCGAGCGCGATCTCGAGCCACGGCAGGGCACGGCGGACGGCGACGGCGTCGAAGGGCGCCGGCACCCGCAGCGACCCGACGGCGTGGTCGAGCGAGTGCGGGTCGCGCAGTTTCGCGACCCCGCTGGCGACGAGAACCGCGGCGCAGGTGAGGAGGGGCAGCAGCAGGGGGCTCGGCATTCCGGCATTGTCCATCAGCCCCGGCTACCGTGAACCCATGTCGATGATGTGGGAGGACCTGCGTGAACCGGTCAGCACCTGGGGCCGTTGGAAGGCGACACTGCGCAAGCAGCCGTCGGCGTTCCTGCTCATGGCCCAGGTGCTCGTCATCCTCCTGCTGCCGTTCCTGCAGAGCAGCGGCTCCGGGCGGGCGATCATCTCACTGCTCAGCCTCACCGCGGTCATCATCGCGATCTTCACCGTGCGCAGCACGCCGGCGCTCACCTGGCTGTCGATCACCCTCGCGCTGCCGGCGGCCGCGTTCGAGGTGTGGAGCCTCGTCGAGCCGAGCCCGACGATCCTCATCCTCGCCCACTGTGCGCTCGCCGTCTTCTACTTCTACACCGCCTACGGCCTCATCGCGTACATGTTCGAGGACTACTGGGTGACCAAGGACGAGCTGTTCGCTGTCGGCGCCGCCTTCACGGTGCTCGTCTTCGCCTTCGCCTACCTGTACCTCGCGATCCAGGAGCTCTGGCCGGCGTCGTTCACCTCCTTCGACGGCCCGGGGCAGCGGACGTTCCTGGAGCTCCTGTACTTCTCGGGCGCCAACCTCACAAGCGTGGGGCTCAGCGACGTCGGGCCGATCCGGCCGCAGGCTCGGGCCCTGGTCAGCGTCGAGCAGCTCGGCGGTGTGCTGTACGTCGCGATGGTCATCTCCCGGCTCGTCGCCCTCACCGTGATCCGCGCCCGCCAGTGACCCCCGGCCCGGCTCAGGCCGGGACGCCGTCGAGGTCCTCGATGCGCGCCAGGCCCGGCCCGCGGGTCGCGGCGATCTCGGCGGCGCGGTCCTCGACATCGCCGAGCAGCCGGAGCGCGTTGCCGGAGGTGAGGGCCCCCAGGTCGGCATCGCTCCAGCCGCGCTCGGCCAGCGCCTCGAGCAGGCGGGGGTAGCCGGTGACGTCCTCGAGCCCCGAGGGCTGCACGTCGACTCCGTCGTAGTCGCCGCCCAGCCCGATGTGGGCGATACCGGCGACCTCGCGCACGTGCTCGCAGTGCGCGACGACGTCGCCGATCGTCGCGACCGGCGACGGATGGGTCCGGCGCCGCTGCGCGGTGAACGCGGTGTACGCGGAGAAGTCCGAGGACGAGATGCCCTCCGCGGCCGCGGCGTCGGACGCCTCGAGGTCCCACTCGCGGACCGCGGGGGAGACGAACTTGGGCACGAAGGTCACCATGCAGACCCCGCCGTTGTCGGGCAGGCGCTCGAGCACGTCGTCGGGCACGTTGCGGGGGTGGTCGCAGACGGCCCGGGCCGAGGAGTGTGAGAACACGACGGGCGCGGCGCTGGTGTGCAGCGCGTCGCGCATCGTGTCGGCGGAGACGTGGGAGAGGTCGACGAGCATCCCGAGCCGGTTCATCTCGCGGACCACTTCGTGCCCGAAGGCGGACAGCCCACCGAGGACGGGCTCGTCGGTGGCCGAGTCCGCCCACGGGACGTTGTCGTTGTGGGTGAGCGTGAGGTAGCGGACCCCGAGCGCGAAGAGCATCCGCAGCGTGCCGAGCGAGGAGTCGATGCTGTGGCCGCCCTCGGCGCCCATGAGCGAGGCGATGCGCCCGGTGGCCCAGGCCCGTTCGACGTCGGCGCGGGACGTGGCCAGAGCCAGGGCGTCGGGGTAGCGGCGCACCATCTGGTGGACCGCGTCGACCTGCTCCAGCGTCGCACTGACCGCGCGCTCGCCCTGCAGGTCGGCCGGGACGAACACCGACCAGAACTGGGCCCCCACCCCGCCCTCGCGCAGCCGGGGCAGGTCGGTGTGCGTCGGGAGACCGCCGGCGGCGAGATCGAGCCGGTCCCAGTCGTACCCGGAGCGCTCGCGCGCCTCCCAGGGCAGGTCGTTGTGGCCGTCGAGCACGGGGTGCCGCTCGAGCACCCCGTGGATCCGTCCCCCGATGTCATCCCCGTGCATGGGCGCGACCCTACGGGGCCTGGCCGGGAGGCCGCCACCGCGCAACTAGAGTGGCCGCATGACGATCAGTGCGAGCCGTGGCAGCGTCGCACTGGTGACCCTCGGGTGCACCCGTAACGAGGTCGACTCCGAGGAGCTGGCCGGGCGCCTCGCGGCCGACGGGTGGGCGCTCGTCGACGACGCCGCCGACGCCGACGTGGCCCTCGTCAACACGTGCGGGTTCGTCGAGCAGGCCAAGAAGGACTCCATCGACACCCTGCTCGAGGCCGCCGACCTCAAGGAGACCGGCCGGACCCGGGCCGTCGTGGCCGTCGGCTGCCTCGCCGAGCGCTACGGGCAGACCCTGGCCGACGAGCTGCCCGACGCGGACGCCGTGCTGGGCTTCGACTCCTACGCCGACATGTCCTCGCACCTGCGCTCGATCCTCGACGGCGGTCGCCCCGCCTCGCACGTCCCCACCGACCGGCGCCGCCTGCTGCCGCTCTCGCCGGTCGAGCGCCCCGACGCGTCCGGGGCCGTGGCCGTGCCGGGGCACGACGCCGAGGTCGTGCGCAGCCGCCTCGGGAACGCCCCGTGGGCGCCGCTGAAGATCGCGAGCGGCTGCGACCGCCGGTGCTCCTTCTGCGCCATCCCGATGTTCCGCGGCTCCTTCGTCTCCCGGCGCCCCACCGACGTCCTGGCGGAGGCCCGCTGGCTCGCCGACCAGGGCGTGCGCGAGCTCTTCCTCGTCAGCGAGAACTCGACGTCGTACGGCAAGGACCTCGGCGACCTCGGCCTCCTCGAGAAGCTGCTGCCCGAGCTCACCGGGATCGACGGCGTCGAGCGGGTCCGGGTGTCCTACCTCCAGCCCGCGGAGGTCCGCCCGGGCCTCCTCGAGGCGATGGCCGCCACCCCGGGGGTCTCGCCCTGGTACGACCTGTCCTTCCAGCACGCCTCCACCCCGCTGCTGCGGCGGATGCGTCGCTTCGGCGGTACCGAGGCCTTCCTCGGGCTGCTCGAGGGCGTCCGGTCGCGCCAGCCGCTGGCCGGGGCGCGCAGCAACGTCATCGTGGGCTTCCCCGGCGAGACCGAGGCAGACGTCGCCGAGCTCGAGCACTTCCTCACCGAGGCCCGCCTCGACGTCGTGGGCGTGTTCGGGTACTCGGACGAGGACGGCACCGAGGGCGAACGGCTCGACGGGCACCTGCCCGACGAGGTCGTCGCGCAGCGGGTCGAGCGGCTGTCCGCGCTCGTCGAGGAGCTGACGGCCCAGCGCGCCCTCGAACG
This sequence comes from uncultured Actinomycetota bacterium, assembly GCA_963815545.1. GTDB lineage: Bacteria > Actinomycetota > Actinomycetes > Actinomycetales > Dermatophilaceae > Phycicoccus. The sequence continues at coordinate 117,645 of CAWFGY010000008.1, read as the reverse complement.
GGTCGGCGAGCACGTCACGGTGCTCGTCGAGGAGCACGACGAGGACGACCCCACCGTCGTCGTCGGTCGCGCCGACCACCAGGGGCCCGACGTCGACGGGGTCTGCCACGTCCGGGTGGGCGACGGCACGGCGCTGCCCGAGCCCGGGTCCTTCGTCGACGGCGTCGTCGTGGATGCCGAGGGGGTCGACCTCCTCGTGGAGCCGCGATGAGCGAGCCCACTCCCCGCCAGAAGCGTCCGGTCCGGCCCGGGCCGCTCGCCGAGGGCCGAGCCAGCGACCCGTACCGCGTCGGCATCGACCCGGCGAGCCCCGTCGTGCCCGAGACCGGCCCGAGCGCCTGGAACATCGCCAACTACCTCACGGTGCTGCGGCTGCTCCTCGTGCCGGTGTTCGGCTGGCTCCTGCTCCTCGACGGTGGCACAGACCCGACCTTCCGCTGGGCGGCGTTCGCGGTGTTCGCCGTCGCGATGGTCACCGACCGGGTCGACGGTGACCTCGCCCGCAGCCGGGGCCTGGTGACGAACTTCGGCAAGGTCGCCGACCCGATCGCGGACAAGGCGCTCGTCACGATGGCCCTCGTCGGGCTCTCCAGCATCGGCGAGGTGCCGTGGTGGGTCACCGCCGTCGTCCTCGTCCGGGAGTGGGGGATCACCGCCGTCCGCTTCTGGGTGATCCGGCACGGGGTCATGGCCGCGGGGCGGGGCGGCAAGGTCAAGACGGCGCTCCAGACCTTCGGCATCGGCTTCTTCCTGTGGCCTCGCTCGACCCTGCCCGTCCCGGAGCTGTGGGACGCGCTCGCCTGGGGTCTGCTCGGCGCCGCGGTCCTCGTCACCGTCGTCACCGGGATCGACTACCTCGTCCAGGCGGTCCGCCTGCGGCAGACGAGCGAGCGGACCCATCGCAAGCGGGCGGCCCGCGCCGCCCGGCGGGCCGGCCGGTCGGCGCCATGACCCCGACCGACCTCGTCCGGGCGCTCACCGCGCGTGGGCTCACCGTGGCGACGGCCGAGTCACTCACCGGCGGGCTCGTCTGCGCGACGCTCACCGACGTCCCCGGGGCGTCGGCGGTCGTCCGTGGCGGGGTCGTGTCGTACGCCGCCGACGTCAAGGCCTCGGTGCTCGGGGTGGATCCCGCCCTGCTGGCCCGGGTCGGCGCGGTCGACGGCGACGTCGCCGCCGCGATGGCCGCAGGCGTCCGGGACCTCCTCGGTGCCGACCTCGGTGTCGCGACGACCGGGGTCGCCGGTCCGGAGCCCGCGGACGGGCAGCCGGTCGGGACCGTCTACGTCGCCGTGGTGGGACCGGCGGGAACACGGGTCGAGCGACACGCGTTCGAGGGTGACCGGGCCGAGATCCGGCGCGACAGCGTCGAGTCGGCCCTGCGTCTGCTCGCGGCCGACCTCCCGAACCTCCGCGACGCCGACGACGAGGCGGGGTACGGTGGTGCCACGTCCGAGACCCCGAGGGCCCGAGAGGAGGCGCCGTGATCCTGCTTCGTCATGAGCTGGGCGAGGTGCTGCGCGAGGCCCGCCGTGCGCAGGGCCGCACCCTGCGCGACGTCGCCGGCTCCGCCGCGGTGTCGCTGGGCTACCTCAGCGAGATCGAGCGCGGCACCAAGGAGGCGTCCTCCGAGCTGCTCGCGTCCGTCTGTGACGGGCTCGGCCTCTCGCTCTCCGAGCTGCTCGGGCTCGTCCAGGACCGCGTCGAGCACGTCGAGACGCTGACGGCGCCCGTCACGCTGCCCGTCGGCGCGGCCGCCGATGCCGCGCACGTGGCCGCCTCGGCGGCCTGACCCCACTCCTCGTGGAGCGCCTGCCCTAGGGCGTGCGCCTGCGGTACGCGCCACGACTGCCCGGCGTGCTGCCCAGCGGTCGCTGTGGGCGTCCGTCGTCCGTGGGTGCCAGACCGCCTTGGCAGGTGGGGCACGAGAAGATCGTGCGCTCGCGCGGTGGGGCGCCGGCCATCGCCACCCGCACTGTGTCGCCGCAGCGACGACACGGCCGCCCGGACCGCGCGTGGACGTAGGCCTCCTCGCCGGCCCGGTGCACCCCGGTGCTCGCTTGCCACCCGGTGCGCTCGGCAGCCGTCATGAGCCGGTGCAGCCGGTCGAGCAGGCGGTCGAGGCGGCCGGGGTCGAGGGCGCCGGCCGGGGTCCAGGGGTGGAGCCGCTCCACGAACAGTCCCTCGCTGGCCCAGAACGTCCCCACGCCGGCCAGCACCCGCTGGTCGAGCAGCGCCTCGACGGCCGTCCCGGTGTGGGCGAGCAGCGCGTCGCGTGCCCGGACGGGGTCCCAGTCGGGGCCGAGGACGTCCGGACCCAGATGCCCGACGAGGTCGTGCTCGCGGACCGTGGGCACGAGGTCGAGCATGCCGAGACGGAGGCCGAACGCCGACCAGGTGTCGGTGAGCACGGCCGCCCGCAGGTCCTGGCGGCGCAGACCCCGCTCGGTGGCAGGCCCGGGGTGCTCGATGCGCCACTGGCCCTCCATCCGCAGGTGGGAGTGCAGGGTCGTGCCCGAGTCCAGGCGGTGCAGCAGGTGCTTGCCGCGGGCGAGGACCTCTGTCGTGGTCGAGCCCGCCAGGTCGACGTCGGGCACCGACGGCCAGCGCAGCTCGGCGCGCTCGATGACGCGACCGGCGAGCGCTCGGTGCAGCCGGTCGGCGGTGCGGTGGACGGTGTCACCCTCGGGCACGCGCACCTCCGGGGTGGCGGACGGCGGCGGGGTCCTCGAGGGTCTGGGCGAGTCGGGCGCCATCTGCTAGACACGGTGCTGTGGACGTCCCCCGAGCAGACAGGCAGCGGTCGCTGCGACCAGTGGTCCTCGCCTGCCTCGGCGGCATCAGCGCGTTCCAGGTGTCGTTGGCCGCAGGTGCCCCCTTCGGTGCCCTCGCGTACAGCGGGGCCACCGCGGGCGTCCTGCCGCCGTCGCTGCGGGCGACCTCGGCCGGGGCGGCGCTGGTGTGGGGAGCCGCCGCCGCCGCGGTGGCCACCGGGCGACCGCGGTCGCCCCGCGCCCAGCGCGCGGTGTACCTGACGGTCGCCGGCGTCGCCGGGGTGGGGTCGCTGGTGAACCTGGCGTCGCCGAGCCTGCCCGAGCGGATGCTGTGGGTGCCCGTGTCGGCGGTCCTCGCCGTGAGCGCGTGGCACGAGGCGCGGGCGCTGCGACCTCGGACCGTCACCGCCTGAACCGCAGCCCGCGCGGGGTCAGGTGGAAGCCGGCGGTCTCGAGTGCGCCGACGACGGGGTGCTCGCTGCCGAGCAGCCGCCCGCCGTCGGCCTTCTCGACGGTGATGCGGCCGAGGTGGCCGCGGCGCACGGCGTCGGCCAGGGCCGTGGCGGCCAGGGCGAGCCCGTCCGGGTCCTCGGTGTAGGTGAGCAGCGTCTTGCCGCCGCGCTCGACGTAGAGCACGAGCACGCCGTCGACGAGGACGACCACGGCGCCCGCCTTGCGCCCGGGCTGGTGCCGACGCCGGGTGCCCTCGGCGCCCTCGGCGGCGGCGGGGTCGACGGCACGCTCGGGCCAGGGCAGGGCGGCGCCGTAGGGGTTGGCCGGGTCGCTGGCCGCCACGACCGTGGCGGTCGGGGTCTCCCGCCGGTCACCGCCACTGCCGGCGCGCAACCGGTCGACGGCACCGGACGTGCCGAACTGCGAGGCGCCGAGACCCTCGACGAAGTAGCCGCGGCGCACCCGCCCGCTCTCCTCGGCCTTCCCGAGCACGCGGTAGACCGCGGCGAAGCCACCGGGCACCTCCTCGGCGGCGACCGCGCCCCGGGTGAGTACGCCGTACCGGTCCAGGAGCAGCTCGGCCGTGGCGAGGGCGCGGAGCGTGGGGTCGTCCTCGGCGGGTGGCAGGAGTGACCAGCGCCCGCTGACCCGCGCGGGACCGGAGCGCGACGGCAGGGCGGGGCGGGACGGCGCCGAGCCGAGCGCGCCCAGCGGCCCTCGCCGGGTCCCGTAGCGGGAACGGCGGGGCCCGGGCGCAGAGCGCTTGTGCGCGGTCCGGCCCCCGGCGAGGAGGGCCCGCACCGGAGCGAAGGTGTCGCCGGTGACCCGACCGGACCACACGAGGTCCCACAGGGTCTGGGCCATGGTCTCGTCGTCGGTGCTGCCGACCTGGTCCGAGAGCGACCGGAAGAAGTGGGCGCCGCCCCCGGCGAGGGCGTCGAGCAGCGCGACGCCGGACTCGGTGGGCACCCGTTCGGGGTCCGGGCCGCGCAGGGTGAGGTGAGCGGAGTCGGCGAGGTGCAGCGAGACCCAGCCGTCGTCCCCGGGCAGCGACCCGTGCCCGCACCACAGGACCTCCCCGGTGGCCATCAGCTCGTCGAGCATGGCGGGGGAGTAGTCGGCGACCCTGGCCGGCAGCACGAGCGACTCGATGGCGCTCGCGGGGAGCAGCGCCCCGCTCAGCTGCTCGACGACCCGGACGACGCCGTCGCGGCCGCGCAGCCGCCCGCCGACGCCCTGCCACTCCTGGAGGAACCGGGCGAGCTCGACGGGGGTGACGGGCTCGACCTCGGCGCGCAGGGCCGCGAGCGAGCGGCGCCGCAGCATCCGGAGGACCTCGGCGTCGCAGAACTCGGTGGAGCCGCCCCCGGTGGGCAGCAGCTCGCCCTCGACGACCCGACCCGACGCGGTGAGCCGGGCGAGCGTGGTGGTGGCCACCGCGACCCCCAGGCCGTAGGCCCGCGCCACCTCGCCGGCGTGGAAGGGCGCGTGGGTGCGGGCGTACCGCGCGACGAGGTCGCCGAGCGGGTCGTCGACGGGCTCGAGGAAGGTCTGCGGGACCCCCGGCGGCAGCGAGGTCCCCAGCGCGTCGCGCAGCCTCGAGGCGTCCTCGATGGCGGCCCAGCGATCCTCGCCGGCGACCCGCACCGGGATGACCTGGCGCGCCGCGCCGAGCGTGGCCAGCCAGGCCTCGACGTCCGCGCCCGTCACGCCCTCGCGGCAGCGCGCCAGCACGGCTTCGACCGTCAGTGGGCCGAGGACCCGGAGCAGGTCGAGGACGTCGTCGGCGTCCCGGGCGGCCCGCTCGGGCGTGAGCCGCTGCAGCTCGGCCTCGGTCCGGGCGATCTGCTCGGCGTCGAGCAGGTCGCGCAGCGCGAGACCCTCGGACCCGCCGAGCAGCTCGGCGAGCAGCGAGGGGTCGAGGGCGAGGGCGGCGGCCCGCCGCTCGGCGAGCGGGGTGTCGCCCTCGTAGAGGAACTGCGCGACGTAGCCGAAGAGCAGGGACTTGGCGAACGGCGACGGGGTGGTGGACTCGACGTCGACGACGGTGACCTTGCGGCCGGCGATGTCGCGCATGAGGTCGACGAGGCCGGGCACGTCGAAGACGTCCTGGACGCACTCGCGGACGGCCTCGAGGACGATGGGGAAGGTCGGGAAGCGGCTGGCGACCTCGAGCAGCTGGGACGCCCGCTGCCGCTGCTGCCACAGCGGCTGGCGGCGGTTCGGCTGGCGGCGGGGGAGGAGGAGCGCCCGGGCCGCGCACTCGCGGAACCGGCTCGCGAAGAGCGCGGACCCGCCGATCTCGTCGGTGACGAGCGTGCGGATGTCGTCGGGGTCGAGGGTCACGAGGTCGAGCAGCTCGCGGCCCACCCCGCGCCGGTCGATGCCGTCGACGTCGTCCCACTCGAGGTCGGGCAGGCGCAGCACGATGCCGTCGTCGCCGTGCATCGCCTGGACGTCGACCCCGAAGCGGTCGCGCATCCGGGCGCTGACGGCCAGGGCCCACGGGGCGTGCACCTGGGCGCCGAACGGGGAGTGCACGGCGATGCGCCAGTCGCCGAGCTCGTCGCGGAAGCGCTCGACGACGATGGTGCGGTCGTCGGGGACGTGGCCGGTGGCCTCGCGCTGCTCGCGCAGGTAGGTGAGGAGGTTGTCGGCGGCCCACTCGTCGAGCCCGGCGGCCATGACGCGCTCGCGGGCGGCGGTGGCGGGCAGCGCCTCGACCTCGCGGACGAACTCGCCGACGGCGCGACCGAGCTCGGCCGGGCGCCCGAGGGAGTCGCCCTTCCAGAACGGCAGTCGCCCGGGCAGGCCGGGGGCCGGGGTGACGAGCACGCGGTCGTGGGTGATGTCCTCGATCCGCCACGTGCTCGTGCCGAGGGTGAACAGGTCGCCGACGCGGGACTCGTAGACCATCTCCTCGTCGAGCTCGCCGACCCGGCGCCCGGGCCCCTCGCCGGTGGCGAGGAACACGGCGTACAGGCCGCGGTCGGGGATGGTGCCGCCCGAGGTGACCGCGAGCCGCTGGGCGCCGCGCCGCCCGGTGAGGGTGTCGGAGAGACGGTCCCAGGTGATGCGGGCTCGCAGCTCGGCGAAGTCCTCGCTGGGGTACTTGCCCGCGAGCATGTCGAGGACGGACTCGAGCACCGGGCGGGTCAGGGTGGCGTAGGGGGCGGACCGGCGGGCCAGGGCGAGCACGTCCTCGACGGCCCACTCGTCGAGCGCGCACATCGCGACCACCTGCTGGGCGAGGACGTCGAGCGGGGTGGTGGGGACGCGCAGGGCCTCGATCCGGCCGGCGAGCATCCGCTCGACGACGACGGCGGTCTGGACGAGGTCGCCGCGGAACTTGGGGAACAGGACGCCGCGCGAGACGGCCCCCACCTGGTGGCCGGCGCGCCCGACCCGCTGGAGCCCGGAGGCCACCGACGGCGGCGACTCGACCTGGACGACGAGGTCGACGGCCCCCATGTCGATGCCGAGCTCGAGGCTGCTGGTGGCGACGACCGCGGGCAGCCGGCCGGACTTCAGGTCCTCCTCGATGGTGGCCCGCTGCTCCTTGCTCACCGACCCGTGGTGGGCCCGGGCCAGCACCGGCGCGGCACCGGAGGACTGCCCGGACTGGGCCATGACCTGCGCGGGCGTGGACTGCAGCACCGCGGGGCGGGCCGTGGCCCCGGCGGCACCCACGGCCTCGGCGCCGTCGGCCACCTCCACCCGCTCCTCCCAGATCTCGTTGAGCCGGGTCGTCAGGCGTTCGGCGAGCCGGCGGCTGTTGGAGAAGACGAGCGTGGAGGTGTGGTCGGCGACCAGGTCGACGATGCGCTCCTCGACGTGTGGCCAGATGGACGCCCGCTGCTCATGGCCGGAGGCGGCACCGGCGAGGTCGCCCGTCGGCTGCCCGAGCTCGGCCATGTCGGGCACGGGCACGACGACCTTGAGGTCCCACTCCTTGGTCGAGGGCGGCTGGACGACCTCGACGGGGCGGCCGCCGGCGAGGTAGCGCGCGACCTCCTCGACGGGACGCACGGTGGCCGACAGGCCGATGCGCTGGGCCGGGGCGTCCAGGAGCGCGTCGAGGCGCTCGAGCGAGAGGGCCAGATGGGCGCCGCGCTTGGTGCCCGCGAGCGCGTGGACCTCGTCGAGGATGACCGTCTCGACCCCGGCGAGCGCCTCACGGGCGGCCGAGGTGAGGATGAGGAACAGCGACTCGGGCGTCGTGATGAGCACGTCGGAGGGGGCGCGGGCGAAGGCGCGGCGCTCGTCGGCCGGGGTGTCGCCGGAGCGCACCGCGACGGTGATGTCGGGCTCGGCGAGCCCCAGCCGTGCGGCCGCGTGCCGGATCCCCACGAGCGGGCTGCGCAGGTTGCGCTCGACGTCGACGGCGAGCGCCTTCATCGGGCTGACGTACAGCACCCGGCAGCGCCTGAGGCGTTCTTCCGGGACCGGCTCGGCGGCCAGCCGGTCCAGGGCCCAGAGGAAGGCCGACAGGGTCTTGCCGGAGCCGGTGGGTGCGACGACGAGGGCGTGGTGGCCGCTGGAGACGGCCTCCCACGCGCCGGCCTGGGCGGTGGTGGGTGCGCTGAAGCTCCCCCGGAACCACGCGGCCGTGGCGGGGGAGAAGCGGTCGAGGACGTCGCCGTTCATGCTGGTCACACCCTCTCACCCGGGACCGACACGCGGGCCGCTCCGCTCGGGGCGACGCGACCGGACGTCACGGTTCGGGACCTCCGCCCCTGGTCACGGGAGGCCGCGGCGTGTCTCATGGAGGTGTGGGCGCCGGCGCGAGGCCGGGGCCGTGAGGAGGACCGCCGTGAACGAGCGGATGCTGGAGAAGGTCTCGACCGGAAGCGGCTTCATCGCCGCCCTCGACCAGAGCGGCGGCAGCACGCCCGGCGCACTCCGGCGGTACGGGATCGACGAGACCGCCTACCCCGACGAGGCGACGATGTTCGACCTCGTCCACCGGATGCGAACGCGCATCATCACCAGCCGGGCCTTCGACGGGGACCGCATCCTCGCGGCCATCCTCTTCGAGCAGACGATGGACCGGGAGATCGACTCGACGGGGTCGGCCGAGTACCTGTGGCAGCACAAGGGTGTCGTGCCGTTCCTCAAGGTCGACAAGGGCCTCGAGGACGAGCAGGCGGGCGTCAAGCTCATGCGCCCGATGCCGGAGCTCGACGCCCTGCTGGACCGGGCCCTCACGCACGGGGTCTTCGGCACCAAGATGCGCTCGGTCGTCCGGAACGCCGACGCCTCCGGCATCGAGGCCGTGGTCGCCCAGCAGCTCGACGTCGCGGGGACGATCCTCGCCGCCGGTCTCGTCCCCATCGTCGAGCCGGAGGTCGACATCCACAGCCCCACGAAGGCCGAGGCCGAGGAGATCCTCCACACCACGCTGCTGCGTCACCTCGACGGGCTCGACGACGGCCAGTCCGTCATCCTCAAGCTCACCCTGCCCGAGGCCGACGACGGGCACGCCGCCCTCCTCGCCCACCCGCGGGTGCTGCGCGTCGCGGGCCTGTCCGGCGGCTACACCCGCACCGAGGCCGTCGACCGGCTCGCCCGCAACCACGGGGTCATCGCGAGCTTCTCCCGGGCCCTCACCGAGGGGCTGACCGCCCAGCTGGACGACGCCGAGTTCGACGCCGCGCTCGAGCAGTCGATCGGCCTCATCTACGACGCGTCGGTGACCTGACGGGCCGGCCCGCCGTGGTCGACGAGGAGGGTGGTGAGGACCACCGGGGTGTGGTCCTCGTCCCTCGGCGGGGGCGGGGAAGGTGGCGACGGCTCGTCCGGCTCCTCGCCGCGACGGCACTCGCGGTGGCGGTGGTCCTCGGCGGCCTCCCCCTGGTCTCGGGAGCCACGTGGGCGGCGACCTGGTCGGTCCTGCGGGACATCTCGGCACCGACCCTGCTCCTGCTGACCCTGGTCTGGCTCGCCGGGCTGTGGGTCCACACGGTGGCGCTCGTCGCGGCCATGCCGGGCCTGAGCCCGGTCCGCGCGCTGCACCTCAACCTGACGGGCAGCGCCGCCTCCAACGTCCTGCCACTCGGCGGAGCGGCCGGCACGGCCGTCAACTTCTGGTCGTGCCGCCGGTGGGGCTTCACCCCGGACGCGTTCATCCGCTGGGCCCTGGTCACCAACCTCTGGGACAACGCACTCCGGCTGGTCCTCCCGGCGGTGGCCCTCACCTGGCTCGCCGTCGTCGGGATGGCGCCCACTCCCGGGCTGCGCGGCCTCGCCGGCACCGGGCTGGTGCTGCTCGCCGGGTACCTCGTGCTCATGTGGGCCCTCCTCCACCGGTGGTGGTCGGACCGGGTCCTCGGCCGGGTCGTCGCCCGGCTGCTGCCCGGGGACCAGAGTGCCGCCGGCCGGCAGCCCGGGTGGGTCGGGGGTCTGCCCGAGCTGCGCCGGACCACCCGGCAGCTCCTGCGGCACAGCGCCCTCCGCGTCGCCGGCGGCAAGGCCGCCTACGCCGTCGCCCAGGCCTGGCTGCTCTGGCTGTGCCTCGGCGCCGTGGGAGTAGGCGCCCCGGTCGTGGTCGTCGTGGCCGCCTTCGCGGTCGAGCGGCTGGCCTCCCTCGCCGTCCTGACGCCCGGGGGGTCGGGCCTCGCGGAGGTCGGAGCCGTGGGGGTGCTCGTGGCCTTCGGCCTGCCGGGCGCGGCCGCCGTCGCCGCGGTGCTGCTCTACCGGACCTTCATCTTCCTCCTCGAGATCCCCGTCGGCTTCCTCCTCCTCGCTGGCTCCGCCCTCCTCGCACCCCGACCTGCCACGGCGCCCGGGTGATCCTCACCGGGTGGACCCGGGCCCGCCCTCCCGGGGCTCCCGCAGCCTGCCGCTGCGGGCGACCGCCGGGTCGGTGCACGACGACAGGTCGAAGCAGCACGGGCGTCGCTTCCCGCCGTCCAGCTTCGAGATGCTCACCTCGACGCGTCGCTGCCGGGTGTCGGGGTTCACGGTCGCCCCGACCCAGCGCACCCACTCCCACCGGGCCATCGGGGTGATGTCGGCCCACGTGTCGCGGATGCTCGCGGGTGCCGCGTCGAGGGCGGCCCTCAGGTCGTCGGGCACCTCGGGCTCCGGCCACTCGGGGGCGACCGTCAGGGTCACCTCGGCGGTGTCGCCCGGCCCGAGCCCGGCGGCCCGTCGGAGCGCCTCGTCGACGCGGACCCAGTGACCGCGGAGCCCGTCGGGCTCCACGACGGTCTCGAACGGGTGGCCCTGGAGCGTCGCGTGCACGGCCACCTGACCCCGCGACGGCAGCCGCCGGCTCGCCTCCGCGGGCAGCCGCACCAGGCAGGTGTCGTCGATGGTGGCCAGCGCGGCCTCGAACCGGACCGGCGGCGCCTCGGCGTCACGGGTGGCGGTGGGCATGGGCTCGACCTCCCTGGGTCCGGGGCTGGGTTCGCGCTGCCCGCGCGGGGGGCGCGTCGCCTCGCGGACTCCCCGATGCTACCGAGGTGGGGGTGGCGCCGCCCACGCCGAACGCGCGTGCAGCGCTCATCCGCTCGTGCCGATGATCGTGCCCATTGCAGTGATCTGTCGTGCAGGCGAGCACTCGTTTCAGCGGATACGGTCGGAGCAGCACCCGACGACCACCCGGCGGGGGATAAGGCGCAAACGCATATGTACCTGATCCGTGCCTTCGGCGTGATCCTCATGGTGTGCGGCGTGTTCGCGCTGTCACTGCTCGTCCTCGACCGCGAGTCCACATCCGGAGGATCGACCATCCTGGGCGTCGTCTTGCTGGTCGTCGGGGCGCTGTTGTTCTTCCTGCCCGGCAGGCGGTCGCGGGACGCATGAAGCTCGCATCGATGGGCGTCTTGGTTACGAATGCTCGTGAACGCGAAGCAACCCGGCGAGGCGCCCGTGGATTGACCGACCGCGCTCATGCCGCAGATCGCGCGCTTGTTCGGCTCTAGTCGAGGAGGGCTACCTCGAGGTCGTAGGCCAACACCACGGCACGGGCCAACTGCGCCTCTTGTTCGCCGCTGAGATACCCAACGGTGCGTCCGAGTGCATCTACGGGGACGGTGAGGACATTGTCCAGGGACACCGCGCACTCATGATCCAACCCGTTGTCGGGCCCCACCACCACCTCACTGGTCAAGCCCTTGATGGTGCTGGTGATCGGGGCAATGGTCACTTTGGTCATCGCGCCCCGAGCAGCCTCCCGCGTCAGGACGAGCGCCGGCCGCGCCTTGTCGAGGCGGACCAAGCAGATCTCTCGCACCCGATCAGTCCTCGACCACGGCATGAGTGCCGGTCCACTCGACCAGGTCGTCGAGCTCATCTGTCGCACCCTGGGTGCGAAGGATCTGCGCGTCCTGCTCGGCAGCCAGGCGACGCATCTCGCGTTCCACTGCCGACGCCACCAGCGCGGCCCTGCTTGGCGCCATGCCGGTCGCAACGCTGCGGTCCAGGAAGGCGACCATCTCGTCGGGAAGGCGGACCGCGATCTGCGTACTCATGCAACCAAGGGTACCTCAGTGCATCCCACAATGGGATGCACGCGCACATGCCGCTGATCGAGCTGCACGCTCGGTAGGGCTCCGCTCAGCTCGCGGGGAGGTAGGCGTCCCGCTCGGCGTCGCTGTCCGCTCTGAGCAACCTGCCGGGACTGACTCACCTCAATCCGTTGCTCCACACACAGGACAAGGCGCGTCGTCGTCAAACTGGGTCAGTGAAGGTGATCGGCTTGCCCGCCGCTCTCGCGTACGCGATCTCCCTCCGCGTCGACTCTCCGAGGTACCCGCCGGGGTTGACGATCAAGACCCGGTCGGCCAGGTCGATCTTGCGCAGGTGTAGAGCATCCAGCACGGCCTTCTGCTCGACCGTGGGCGACGTGTCAGCCTCGCCCGGGGCGACGACGATGACCCCGGCAAGCGTCAGTTCGCTGTTTGCTGCGCGCATCTCGGCCATGAACCTCGCCGACCCGCAGATACAGACGATCTCCGGACGATTGGCCACGACGCCACCCTAGCGACGCGGTCATTTGCCGCCGAGGGGTTGGCCGGTGATCTGACGCACTGGGTGGTAGACACGCATGATGCTCGGACGTGAAGCGAAGTAGAGAGGCGACGATGGGCAAACTCGTTCGCGATTCGATTCCACAGATCATGCGTGACAGGGGACTCGAGCCGATGGTGTCAGTGGTGACCGGCACGGCTCTTGTCGATGCCCTCCTGGCGAAGCTAGTGGAGGAGGCCGCTGAGTTGCAGGCTGCCCCCGAGGCAGAGCGGCTGGAGGAGGCAGGCGATGTGTATGAAGTGCTGTTAGCCCTGGGCGAGGCGCTCGGTTGGAAGCTGGCCGACGTCGAGGAGGCCGCGGCTGGTAAGAGGGCTGCCCGGGGAGCGTTTCGCAAAGGTGTCTGGCTCGAGCGTTGGTGAGCCAAGAGTCCGGACATGCCGCGTGGCGCGCGGTCATGGGTGCGGTCACCGACGGGGCCGGACCCGCGCGCAGGGTCGTCGCCTATCGCCGGGGCTGTTGCTGGGTGATGCAGTGGATGCCGCCACCACGGTCGAAGAGCGGCCGGGCGTCGACCGGGACCACGCGGCGCTCCGGGTAGGCCCGGGACAGGAGTGACAGCGACGCCTGGTCCTGGGCGTCCGCGAAGGAGCAGGCGACGACCCCGCCGTTGCACACGTAGTGGTTGATGTACGACCAGTCGACCCACCCCTCCTCGTCGTCGAGCGTCCGCGGCGCCGGGACGCGCACGACCTCCAACGGGTGGCCGCCGGCCCCGGTGACGGACGACAGGACGCCTTCGAGCTCCTTGGACACCTCGTGGTCGGGGTGGGCCGGGTCGGCCTGCCAGTGCAGCAGCACGAGGCCGGGGTCGGCGAAGGTCGCGACGATGTCGACGTGCCCGCGGGTCCCGAACTCGTCGTAGTCGCGGGTGAGCCCGCGCGGCAGCCAGATGCACGTCGTGGCGCCGATGGTGCGGGCCAGCTCGGCCTCGACGTCGGCCCGGCTCCGCCCGGGGTTGCGTCCCGGGTCCAGCTGCACCGTCTCGGTGAGCAGGACGGTGCCGCGGCCGTCGACGTGGATCCCGCCGCCCTCGTTGACGAGGTCGGAGCCGATGCGGTCGACGCCCTCGTGGCCGGCGACGAAGGTCCCGATCCGGGCGTCGTGCTCCCACACCGCCCAGTCCTGCCCACCCCAGCCGTTGAAGACCCAGTCCACCGCGGCGACCCCGCCCTGCCCGTCGACGACGAACGTGGGCCCGATGTCGCGCATCCACGCGTCGTCCAGCGGGGCCTCGACGACGTCCAGGCCGTACGCGGGGACGCCCTCACGGCCGAGCCAGTCGCGGGCGACGTCGGCGTCCGCCGGGTCGGCGACGACGGTGACGGGCTCGAACCCGGCGACCGCGCGGGCGACGGCCGACCAGGTGCGGTGGGCGTCGTCGGCGTCCTGCGGGGTGTCGCCGAGCGCGTAGCCGGCCGTCGGCCAGGCCATCCAGGTCTGCTCGTGCCGGGCCCACTCGGCCGGCATCCGCCAGGTCCCCCCGGTGGCCACGGCTACACCGTCCGCCGGTGTTCGGGCCGGATCGGAGCGGCCAGCGCCGCGTACGCGTCCGGGCGCCGGGTGGCGAGGAACGGGAAGAGCCCGAGCCAGTCCGCACGCTGGGCGAGGTCGAGGTCGGCGACGAGGACGGCGGCCTCGTCGCGCGGCGCCCGCACCAGGACCCGGCCGTACGGGTCGGCGATGAACGACGACCCGTAGAAGGTGATGAGCCCCTCGGTGCCGTACCGGTTGGGCACGACGACGAAGAGGCCGCTGGCGATGGCGTGCCCGACGATGGTGTGCTCCCACAGCGGCCGGGTGTCGAAGTCGGGGTGGTCGGGCTCGGAGCCGATCGCGGTGGGGTAGGCCAGCACCTGGGCGCCGCCGATGCTGTAGGCCCGGGCGACCTCGGGGAACCACTCGTCCCAGCACGTCGGCAGCCCGACCCGCACCGCAGGGTCGGTCAGCTCGTACACGGGAAACGCGTCCTCCGCCGGGCCCGGGCGGAAGTACCTGTCCTCGTAGTACCCGGCGGTGACGGGGATGTGGGTCTTGCGGGTGCGGCCGACCAGCGTGCCGTCGGGCGCGACGAGCACCGCCGTGTTGTAGCCCAGCCCGTCGTCGGCGCCGTCGGGGGCGGCCGACCGCTCGTACAGGCTCGCGTGCACGGACGCGCCGGTGGCGGCGGCGGCCTCGCGGGCGAACTCGACCGTCGGCCCGTCCTCGAGCGACTCCGCGGTCACGTCGGGGCGGCCGTCGGGCAGGGTGTCGGCGGGATAGCGCGACAGGGTGAGCTCGGGGAGGAACACCAGGCGCGCCCCGGCGCCCGCAGCCGTGGCGACCCCGTCGAGCAGGGTGGCGCGCAGCCGGTCGGCGTCCTCGTCCCAGGCGTGCTGGACCAGACCCACCCGGACCGGGGCGGCAGCGGGCTCGTGGACCCGAGCGGGCGACCCGGGGACCCCGTCGGCGGTGATGAGGCGCATGGCGGTCAGTATGCCGTCCGCCCAGGTGGCGGGGCCGGAAAGCCGTCTAGGATCCCTCCAATGCGGCATTCCAAGTTGTGGGAGCTCCTCGGCGACGAGTTCGGCGACACCTACGCCACCTCGCTCGCCCGCTCCCACGTGCTGACCCGGCTCGGCGACCGCACCGCCGTGCAGGCCCTCGACGACGGCGTGACGCCGCGCGAGGTGTGGCGGGCGATCTGCGAGGACCTCGACGTCCCCGAGGATCGACGGCTCGGGGTCGACCGCCGTCCCAAGAACCCCTGAGTCCGGCGGCATGGTCTAGCGTCGCTCCTCGTGACCGACGAGGTACTGCTCCGGGCACGGGGGCTGACGAAGACCTTCGGCGACTTCACCGCCGTCGACGGCATCGACGTCCAGGTGCGCCGGGGCGAGGCCTTCGGCTTCCTCGGCCCGAACGGGGCCGGCAAGTCATCGACGATGCGGATGGTCGGCTGCGTCTCGCCGGTCAGCGGGGGCGAGCTGAGCATCCTGGGCCTCGACCCCGCCACCGACGGGCCCGCGATCCGCGCCCGGCTCGGGGTCTGCCCGCAGCAGGACATGCTCGACGAGGACCTGTCGGTCGAGGAGAACCTCTGGGTCTACGGCCGCTTCTTCGGGCTGTCCCGCCGCGAGGTGCGGGCGCGCGCCGACGAGCTGCTCGAGTTCGCCCAGCTCACCGAGCGGCGCCGCGACCGCGTCGAGCCGCTCTCGGGCGGCATGAAGCGCCGGCTCACCATCGCCCGGGCGCTCATCAACAACCCGGAGGTCCTGCTCCTCGACGAGCCGACCACCGGCCTGGACCCGCAGGCCCGGCACGTGCTGTGGGACCGGCTCTACCGGCTCAAGCGCCAGGGCGTCACCCTCATCATCACGACGCACTACATGGACGAGGCCGAGCAGCTGTGTGACCGGCTCGTCGTCATGGACCACGGCCGGATCGTCGCCGAGGGCAGCCCCCGCGAGCTCATCGACGCCTACTCGACCCGCGAGGTCGTCGAGCTCCGCTTCGAGGTCGACGACCGGGACCACCCGGTCGACGCGGTCCGGGCCGTCGCCGACCGGGTCGAGCAGCTGCCCGACCGGCTCCTCGTCTACACCGCCGACGGCGACGCGACCCTCGCCGGCCTGCACGAGCGTGGCGTGCACCCGCTGTCGGCCCTCGTGCGCCGGTCGACGCTGGAGGACGTCTTCCTCCACCTCACCGGCCGCAGCCTCATCGACTGATGAGCGCCGCCCCCAGCGTCACCGCGTCGGCCGCGGGTCAGGGCACCGGGCGCCTGCTCACGGGCCCCCGACCCCCGATGCGGCGCAGCGAGCGGGTCCTGGCGGCGATGGAGCACCACCGGCGCGTCTACCGCCGGACGTGGCGGGGCTCGATCATCAGCCGGTTCCTCTCCCCGCTGTTCTTCCTCGCGGCGATGGGGCTCGGGCTCGGGTCCCTCGTCGACTCCAGCGCCGGTGGGGTCGGTGGGCAGCCCTACCTGCAGTTCGTCGTGCCCGGCATCGTCGCCTACCAGGCGGCCCTCCTCGGCTTCGGCGACGCCACCTACCCCGTGCTCGGCTACATCAAGTGGAACCGGATGTACTCCGCCACCCTGTCGACCCCGCTCGGGGTCACCGAGGTCCTGCTCGGGCACCTCACCGTCCTCGGCGCCAACCTCGTCGTCGCGACCACCATCTTCATCGCGATCGCCGCGGTCTTCGGCTCCTTCGCGTCCTGGTGGGTCCTCCTCGCCGTCCCGGTCGGGCTGCTCACCGGCCTCGCCTTCGCCGTGCCGACCTTCGCGATCAGCGCGTCGATCAGGACCGACAACGTCTTCGGCATCCTCTACCGCTTCGTCCTGACCCCGGTGCTGCTGTTCTCGGGCACCTTCTTCCCGCTCGAGCAGCTGCCCCTGTGGATCCGCCCCCTCGCCTGGGTGACGCCGCTGTGGCACGGCGTGGTCCTCACCCGGCACGCGGCCGTGGGGCAGTGGCCGGGCTGGATGGGCCTGCTCCACGTCGGCGTCCTCGTCGGCGTCATCGCCCTCGGCTGGGTGCTCGCGCACCGCGCCTTCACCCGCAGGCTGCTGTCGTGACGGCCGCCGGCACCCGCGCGCCCATCCGCCGGCCGTTCGTCCTGCCGTTCCCGGCCGGGGCCGGCCTGGCGCGCTTCGTCGTCGCCCGCAACGCGACGGCGTTCCGTCGCGCCTGGGTGCTGCTGCTCAGCGGCTTCCTCGAGCCGGTCTTCTACCTCTTCTCGCTCGGGGTGGGCCTGGGGGCGCTCGTCGGCCGGGTGAGCACCGACGGCGGGTCGCTCGTGTCGTACGCCGCCTTCGTCGCGCCGGCTCTCCTGGCCGCCTCCGCGATGAACGGTGCGATCTTCGACGCCACCTTCAACGTGTTCTTCAAGCTGCGCTACCAGCACCTGTACGACGCGATGCTCGCCACGCCCATCGGGCCGCGCGACATCGCCGTCGGCGAGATCACCTGGTCGCTCATGCGCGGCGGCCTGTACTCGGCGATGTTCCTCGTCGTCGCGCTCCTCGCGGGCCTCGTCGAGTCGTGGTGGGCCCTGCTCGCGCTGCCGGCCGCGGTGCTCGTGGGGCTCGCGTTCGGGGCGGTCGGGATGTTCACGACGACGTTCATGCGGTCGTGGCAGGACTTCGACTACGTCACCCTCGCGATCCAGCCGATGTTCCTCTTCTCGGCCACCTTCTTCCCCCTGTCGACCTATCCCGACGCGCTCCAGTGGCTCGTGCGGGCCACGCCGCTCTACCACGGGGTGGCGCTCGAACGCGGCCTCATGCTCGGCGAGGTGGGCTGGGGGCTGCTCTGGCACGTGGCCTACCTGGTGGGCCTCGGCGCCCTCGGGGTCGTCGGGGCCTCCCGCCGCATCGCCCGTCTCCTGCTCACCTGATCCGCAGCCGGTGGCCCGACCGGGCCATCGACGGCACCCCCGCTCGGCGACAACACTGGCGCCCATGACCATCGCGTCCCCGGTCCTGCGGGCGCTGGGAGACAGCTCGCTCCCGGGTTTCGTCACCGATGGCGGGCTCGAGACCGATCTCGTCTTCCATCACGGCGCCGACCTGCCCGAGTTCGCCGCGTTCCCCCTCCTGGACGAGCGCTTCGGCCGGCAGCTGCTCACCAGCTACTACGACGGCTTCGCCCGGGTCGCCGAAGCCGCGGGAGCAGGCCTCCTGCTCGAGACCCCCACGTGGCGCGCCAACCCGGACTGGTCGTCCCGGGTCGGCTACGACCTCGACGCGACCCGGCGGGTCAACGCGGACGCGGTCGCCATGCTTCGTGAGCTGGCGGACCGCTACGCCGAGGACGTCCCGATCGTCTTCGTCTCCGGCCTGGTCGGCCCCCGCGAGGACGGGTACGTCGCGCCCACGGACCCCGACCCGAACGAGGCCCGCGACTACCACGCCACGCAGATCCGGGCCCTGGCCGACGCGGGCGCCGACGTGGTCACCGCACTGACCCTGACGACCGCGGCCGAGGCGATCGGCATCGTGCTCGCCGCGCGGGAGGCGGGCGTCCCGGTGGCGGTGTCGTTCACCGTCGAGACCGACGGGCGGCTCCCCGACGGCACCCGCCTCTCCGACGCCGTCGAGCGCGTCGACGCGGCCGCACCGCCCGACTACTTCCTGGTCAACTGCGCCCATCCGACCCACATCATGCGGGGTCTCGACGGCGGCCCGTGGTCGCACCGGATCCGGGGCAGCCGGGTCAACGCCTCGACGCTGAGCCACGCCGAGCTCGACGCCGCCGAGGTCCTCGACGACGGCGACCCCGCCCGGCTCGCGACCGAGCAGGCGCAGCTCAGCCAGCGGCTCCCGGAGCTGCGGATCGTCGGTGGCTGCTGCGGCACCGACGTCCGGCACGTCGCGGCGATGTGGGGTGTGAGCAGCCATGCCTCGTGACGGCCTCGGAGGGGGCCGGCACGAGGTCACGGCTCGTCGGTGCCGCCCGGTCGGGCGCGGAACGCGGCCACGGCGGTGGGGAGGGTCGGGAAGACCATCGCAGGGCCCACCCGGTCGAGGACTCCGCTCGCGGCGAGCTCGTGCAGGAGGTCCTGCTTGACCCGGGCGAGGCCGAGCACGATGCCGCGGGCCTCGAGGTCGGCGCGCAGCCGGTCGAGGGCCTCCATGCTCGTGAGGTCGACCTCGACGTTGGCCTCGGCATTGACGACGAACCACTGGACGGGGTCCGGCGCCTCGTCGACCGCGAGCATCGCGCGGTGCCGGAAGTCCTCGGCGTTGGCGAAGAAGAGGGGGGAGTCGTACCGGAACACGACGAGCCCGGGCACCTGCAGCGCCCCGGGGTAGTCGTCGACGTCGTGCATCCCCGCGAGCCCGGGGACGAACCCGAGGATCGCGTCGTGCGGGCGGGCGACGCGGCGCAGCAGGTCGCCGAGCGAGAGGGCGACGGCCACGAGGATGCCGTCGAGCACCCCGAGGACGAAGACGCCGAGCGTCGTCGCGACGAGGAGCACGAGCTCGCTGCGCCGGTACCGGGCGACCGTCCGGATGCCGACGACGTCGACGAGGCGGGTGGCCGCGAACACGACGAGCGCGCCGAGGGCGGCCTTCGGGAAGGCGGCGATGACCGGGGCCAGCGCGAGCACGGCCACGGCGACCGTGGCGAGGGTGGCGAGCGAGTGCAGCTGGGTCCGGGCACCCGCGGCGGCCCCGATGGCGGTGCGGCTGCCGCTGCTGCTGCTGGGGAAGCCGGAGAGGAGGCCGCCGAGGAGGTTGGCCCCGCCGAGGGCGAGGAACTCCTGGTTGGTGTCGATCCGCTCGTGCCGGCGGGCGGCGAAGGCCCGCGCGGTGAGGACGTTGTCGGAGTAGGCGACGACGGCGATGCCGAGGGCGGGCCCGAGCATCGACACGACCTCGCGCAGCCCCAGCCGCGGGAGGCTGAGCTCGGGGACGACGGCCGGCAGCGGGCCCACCGTCACGATGCCCAGGTCGGTGAGCCGGAGGGCGGCGACGACGCCGGCACCGAGGAGGACGGCGACCAGGGGGCCGGGCACCCGTGGCGCGACCCGGGCCAGACCGAAGAGCAGGACGAGCAGGCCGGCCGTGAGGGCGACGGTGGGCCAGTGGGCCTCGTCGGCGCTGCGGACCGCGCTCCACACCTGGGCCGGCAGGGAGTCGCCCTCGACGGTGATCCCGGTGAGGGCGTCGATCTGGCTCACGACCATGAGCACCGCCACGCCGGCCATGTAGCCGATGAGGACCGGGCGCGAGAGGAGGTCGGCGAGGAAGCCCAGCCCGACGAGCCAGCCGACGAGGCACAGGACGCCGCACACGACGGCCAGGGCCGCGGCGAAGGCCGCCCGGTCGGAGGCGGCGGACACCCCGATCGCCGCGAGGGCCGTGGCCGTCATGAGCGCCGTCGTCGACTCGGGCCCCACGGAGAGCTGCCGGGAGGTGCCGAGCACGGCGTAGGCGAGGGTCGGCCCGACGATGGCGACGAGCCCCGCCGCCGGGGGGAGCCCCGCGATCTGGGCGTAGGCCATGACCTGGGGGACGAGGTAGGCGGCCACCGTCACCCCGGCGATGAGGTCACCCCGCAGCCAGCTGCGCCGGTAGTGGCGCAGGACGACCAGACCGGGCAGCAGGGTCGCGAGCGACACCGGGCCCCGCTTCGAGAGCGGACGGTGCCGCCCCGGTGTCGTGGTCACCGTCGGATTCGACCACACCCGTCGGCGTGTCGTCACGGCTTCCCGGATCTCGAACACGTGTTCGTCTACGCTCGTCCACAGGTGGTGGCCCCGGCGGCATCCGTCCACAGGTTCCACGGCGGCCCGGGACGGCTGTCGGTGCCTCCACCTAGCGTCTGACCAGACCTCGCGACAGGACCGACTGCGGGGGATGGTCGCCGGTGGACGCGATCGATGACACGACGAAGGAACAGGTGTGACATGGCTGGATCCAATGGTGCGCGCGGTGCTGTCCTGACCCCGCCCGCGGTCAACACGAAGAACGGTGGCGGCGGCGAGCGCGACAAGGCCATCGCCTCCGTCATGGCCCAGATCGAGAAGCAGCACGGCAAGGGTGCCGTGATGCGCCTCGGCGACGACGTCCGCCCGCCCATCGCCGTCATCCCCACCGGGTCCATCGCGCTCGACGTCGCGCTCGGCATCGGCGGCCTGCCCCGCGGCCGGGTCGTCGAGATCTACGGCCCGGAGTCCTCGGGTAAGACCACCGTCGCGCTCCACGCGGTCGCCAACGCGCAGCGGGCCGGGGGCATCGCGGCGTTCATCGACGCCGAGCACGCCCTCGACCCCGAGTACGCCAAGAAGCTCGGTGTCGACACCGACGCGCTCCTGGTGTCCCAGCCCGACACCGGCGAGCAGGCGCTCGAGATCGCCGACATGCTCATCCGGTCCGGGGCCCTCGACATCATCGTCATCGACTCCGTCGCGGCGCTCGTGCCGCGGGCCGAGATCGAGGGCGAGATGGGCGACAGCCACGTCGGCCTCCAGGCCCGGCTCATGTCGCAGGCACTGCGCAAGATCACCGGTGCCCTCAACACCACCGGCACGACGGCGATCTTCATCAACCAGCTCCGCGAGAAGATCGGGGTGATGTTCGGCTCGCCCGAGACGACCACCGGTGGCAAGGCGCTGAAGTTCTACGCCTCGGTCCGCCTCGACGTCCGCAGGATCGAGACCCTCAAGGACGGCACCGACCCGGTCGGCAACCGCACCCGCTGCAAGGTCGTCAAGAACAAGGTCTCCCCGCCGTTCAAGCAGGCCGAGTTCGACATCCTCTACGGGCAGGGCATCTCCCGCGAGGGTGGCCTCATCGACATGGGCGTCGACCACGGCTTCGTCCGCAAGGCCGGCGCCTGGTACACGATGGACGGCGACCAGCTCGGGCAGGGCAAGGAGAACGCCCGGCAGTTCCTCAAGGACAACCCCGAGCTCTCCGACGAGCTCGAGAAGAAGATCAAGGAGAAGCTCGGCATCGGGGTGGTCAGGCCGGAGGACCCGGCGACCGCGGACGTCCCGGTCGACTTCTGACCCGGCCCTGATGGCGTTCAGTGACGGCACGGCCCCGCCGCCCGAGTGGGCGGCGGGGCCGGCCGTCCCGCCGGACCCCGACGCCGACCCACGCTCCCGGGGAGCCGAGCCCGACCCCCACGACTGGGCGCGCCAGATCGTGCTCCGGCAGCTGACGGCCGCGCCCCGCAGCCGGTCCCAGCTCGAGCAGGCGCTCCGTCGCAAGAACTGTCCCGACGACGTCGCCGCGGCCGTCCTGAGCCGGATGGAGGAGGTCGGGCTCGTCGACGACGAGGCCTACGCCGGGATGCTCGTGCGGTCCCAGCAGTCCGGGCGTGGGCTGGCCCGGCGGGCGCTGCGCCAGGAGCTGCGCAAGAAGGGCGTCGACGACGACACCGCGGACGCGGCGCTGGCCGAGGTCGACCCGCACGCCGAGGAGGACCGCGCCCGCGAGCTCGTCGCCAAGAAGATGCGTTCCATGCACGGCCTCGAGCCGCACGTGCAGACCCGACGGCTCGCCGGGATGCTCGCTCGCAAGGGCTACGACGCCGAGGTGGCGATGCGGGTCGTCCGCGAGGCCGTCCGTGAGGCGCCCGAGCACCTCCGCGACTGAGCCGCGTGCCGGGTCAGAGCGAGTGCAGCGGGCGCCGGCCCGCCGGCAGCGAGTCGCTCCGCACGATCTCCTTGCCGTAGGGCACCAGCGAGATCGGCAGCATCTTGAGGTTCGCGATGGCCAGCGGGATCCCGATGATCGTGACGGCCTGCGCGGCCGCCGTCGTGAGGTGACCGAGGGCCAGCCACCACCCGGCGAGCACGATCCAGACGACGTTGAGCACCACCGACCCCGCGCCGGCCCCCGGCTTCTCGACGACGGCCCGGCCGAAGGGCCACAGCGCGTAGCTGGCCATCCGGAACGACGCGACCCCGAGGGGGATGGTGACGATGAGGATCGAGAACAGCACACCGGCCAGCGCGTAGCCCAGGGCGAGCCACAGCCCGCCGAAGACGAACCAGATGATGTTGAGCAGCGTGCGCATCGGACCTCCCCGATCTCGGTACGCCCCAGCCTGTCACGGCCTCTGGCGCCGCGAGATCGGGGTTCCCCCGGAAACACGCCCGAGATCGGCCGGTGATGACACGTTCACGCTTTCCACATAGGTTCTTCAGGGTGAGCGAGCCGACGAGCACCGACGGCAACGGCAGCCTGTTCGAGGGGTACCGGCTCGGCGTCGCCTGGGACGAGATGTTGGACGCACCGGGTGAGCCGCGGACCCCGTACAAGCCGGTGTTCCACACCCTGCGCTCCATGACGGGGACGACACTCAAGGAGCGCGCCGACATCCTGGCCCGCTCCTACCTCGACCAGGGCGTGACGTTCGACTACGCGGGGGAGGAGCGCCCGTTCCCGCTCGACGCCGTCCCGCGCGTGATCTCGGCCCACGAGTGGCAGGTCATCGAGTCCGGGGTCGCCCAGCGGGTGACCGCCCTCGAGGCGTTCCTCGACGACATCTACTCGCGGGAGGGGGAGATCCCGCGCGCGGTCCACGAGGGCATCGTGCCGTGGCGCCTCATCGCCAGCTCCAACCACTACCACCGCGCCGTCATGGGCATCCGGCCGCCGAACGGGGTGCGGGTCCACGTCGCCGGCGTCGACCTGATCCGCGACGAGCAGGGCACCTTCCGCGTGCTCGAGGACAACGTCCGCGTCCCGTCCGGCGTCAGCTACGTCATCGCCAACCGGCGGGCCATGGCCAACGTCTTCCCCGAGGCGTTCGCGACGATGCGGATCCGTCCCGTGGGCGACTACCCGCGGATGCTCCTGGCGGCGCTGCGGGCGGCCGCCCCCGACGGCGCGAGCGACCCGACCGTCGTCGTCCTGACCCCCGGGGTCTTCAACTCGGCGTACTTCGAGCACGCCCTCCTCGCCCGGATGATGGGCGTCGAGCTCGTCGAGGGCCGCGACCTCGTGTGCGTCGGCGGCCAGGTGCGGATGCGCACGACCACCGGTGACCGGCCCGTCGACGTCATCTACCGCCGGGTCGACGACGAGTTCATCGACCCGGTTCACTTCCGCGGCGACTCGGTGCTCGGCATCGCCGGCCTGACCTCCGCGATGCGGGCGGGCCGGGTCTCCGTCGCGAACGCCATCGGCAACGGGGTGGCCGACGACAAGCTCATCTACAGCTACCTTCCCGAGCTGATCCGGTTCTACCTCGACGAGGACCCGATCCTGCCCAACGTCGACACCTACCGCTGCGCCGACGGCGGCGAGGCGCTGCGGCATGTGCTCGACCACCTCGACGAGATGGTCGTCAAGCCGGTCGACGGCTCCGGCGGCAAGGGCCTGGTCGTCGGGCCCCGCGCCGACGGCGCCACCCTCGACCGGCTCCGTCGCACCCTCGAGGACGACCCGCGCGGCTGGATCGCCCAGCCCGTCGTCCAGCTCTCGACCGTCCCGACCTTCATCGACGGCGCCCTCGCGCCACGCCACGTCGACCTGCGTCCGTTCGCGGTCAACGACGGCGAGCAGGTGCGGGTGCTCCCCGGCGGTCTCACCAGGGTCGCGCTGCCCGAGGGCGAGCTCGTCGTCAACTCCAGCCAGGGCGGCGGGTCCAAGGACACCTGGGTGCTCTCGGACCGGCGGGCCAGCGTGCCGGCCACCGCGAGCCCCTCGGACAACCGGGAGGTGGTCGTCATGACCGCCCCCACCGCGTCCCTGGAGGACAGCATGCGCGCCCAGCAGCAGCAACAACAGCAGGACCGGGACCGGGCCGCGGCGGGTGAGCCCACGTGCTGAGCCGGATCGCCGAGTCCCTGTTCTGGATCGGCCGGTACACCGAGCGCGCCGACGGCACCGCCCGCATCGTCGACGTGCTCCGCCTGCAGCTGCTCGAGGACCCCGCCGCCGACGAGGCCGCCATCTCGCACACGGTGCTGTCCGTGATCATGGGCCTGCCCGGCCGGCCCGACACCTCCTTCGACGACGTCGGCGCCTCCCTCGTCTTCGACCGCTCCAACGCGAGCTCCATCACGGGGGCGTGGTTCGCCGCCCGCGAGAACGCCCGCCGGGCCCGCGAGACCCTCTCGACCGAGCTGTGGGAGGGCATCAACACGACGTGGCACCGGTGGAACGGCTTCGGGCGGGGGGTCGTCACCGACCGGCACCTGTCCTGGGTGCGGGAACGGGCGGCCCTCGTCTCGGGGATCGCGGACTCCACGATGTCGCACGACGAGGCGTGGGACTTCCTCGTCCTCGGCCGCAGCATCGAGCGGGCCGACATGACCGCCCGGCTCGTCGCCACCGGCGGCCTGCCCGGCGGCGGAGCCCCCTGGTCGGTCGTGCTGTCCAGCTGCGGTGCGCAGCAGGCGTTCATGCGCAGCCAGCGCGGCCTGCTCACCGACGACCGGGCCGCCGCCTTCCTCGTCCTCGACCGCGAGTTCCCCCGGTCGGTGTTCTTCTCGCTCACCGAGGCCGAGAACCGCCTCGCGGCCCTGGCCCCGCCGCAGGACGAAGGCATCGGCATCGCCGACGAGGCCCGACGCCAGCTCGGCCGCATCCGGACCTCCCTGGAGTACCGGAACCCCGTCGACGTCATCGCCGACCTCCCCGCCCAGATGCGGCGGGTGCAGGTGGCGGTGGACTCCGCCTCCACCGCCATCGCGGGCCGCTACTTCCAGTCCGGGCCGCTGACGACCTGGACCAAGGACGGGATCTGACGTGCGCCGCTACCGCATCGTCCACACGACGACCCTCGCCTACGACGGCCCGATCCGGGCCGCCCACAACGAGCTGCGGATGACCCCCCTCAACGAGCCGGGGCAGACGACGCTCGAGAACCGCATCCGGATCCGGCCCATGACGTGGAGCCACGTGTACCGCGACCACTGGGGCACCCACGTCATGGCGATGGAGAGCCTCTCGGAGCACCAGCGCCTCGACATCGAGGCCATCTCCACCGTCGAGCGGGTCGAGGCCGCGGCGCCCGAGCCGACCTGCGACTGGGCGGCGGTGCACGACCCGGCGGTCCAGGACCGGCTCTACGAGTGGCTCATGCTCTCGCCGCGCACCCGCCCCGGCGCGGACATGCGCGAGCTCGTCGAGGCCGGGCAGGGTGCGGCCTCACCGCGGGAGGCGGCCGACGAGGTCTGCCGCCGGGTGCGGGAGGCGATGGAGTACAAACCCGGCTCCACCGGGGTGCACAGCAGCGGTGAGGAGGCCTGGCGCGAGCGGGCCGGGGTGTGCCAGGACTTCGCCCACATCACGATCGGCGCCCTGCGGGCCCTCGGGATCCCGGCCCGTTACGTCTCGGGCTACCTCGTCCCGCGGCGGGACCTCGAGGTCGGCGAGACCGCCACCGGCGAGAGCCACGCCTGGGTCGAGTTCTGGGACGACGCGTGGGTCCCCGCCGACCCGACCAACGGCACCCGCGTGGGGGTCGACCACGTCGTCGTCGCCCGGGGCCGCGACTACGACGACGTCCCGCCGTTCAAGGGCATCTACTCGGGCAAGGCGACGGCCGCGCTCGAGGTGGTCGTCGCGATGACCCGGCTGGCCTGAGGAGAGGAGGCGACATGACGGACGCGGTGGTGGCGCAGGGGCTGACGAAGATCTACGGCTCCGGCGACGGCGCAGTACGTGCCCTGGACGGGCTCGACCTGCGGGTCGCCGAGGGCACCGTCGTCGGCCTGCTCGGACCCAACGGCGCCGGCAAGACGACGACGATCAAGGTGCTGACCACGCTGCTCGTCCCGGACGCCGGGTCCGCCCACGTGCTCGGCACCGACGTGCTCGCCGACCCGGCCGCGGTCCGCCGCACCATCGGCGTCAGCGGCCAGTACGCGGCCGTCGACGAGTACCTCACCGGCTTCGAGAACCTCGACATGGTCGGGCGGCTGTACCACCTCGGGGCCCGGGCCGCGCGGGTGCGGGCCCGCGAGCTGCTCGAGCAGTTCGACCTCGCGGACTCCGCGGACCGCCAGGTCAAGGGGTACTCCGGCGGCATGCGGCGCCGGCTGGACCTCGCCGGTGCCCTCGTGGCGCGGCCGCCGGTCATCTTCCTCGACGAGCCCACGACCGGCCTCGACCCTCGGTCCAGGCTCGGCATGTGGGACGTCATCACCGACCTCGTGCGGGCCGGGACGACCCTGCTGCTCACGACCCAGTACCTCGAGGAGGCCGACCGGCTGGCCGACCGGATCGCGGTCATCGACCACGGCCGGGTGATCGCCGAGGGCACCGCGGACGACCTCAAGGACCGGCTGGGCGGCGAGCGTGTCGAGGTGGTCGTCGCGCACGACGCCGACCTCGGCCGAGCCCGCGAGGTCCTGTCAGGTGTCGGGGTGGGGGAGCCGGTCGTCGAGGGCCGCAGCCGGCGGGTCACGATGCCGGTCACGGGCGGGGCCGGTGTCCTCGTCGAGGTCGTGCGGCGCCTCGACGACGCCGACATCGCGGTCTCCGACCTGGCCCTGCGCCGGCCGACGCTCGACGACGTCTTCCTCACGCTGACGGGGCACGCACCGGCGGAGGACGACGAGACGGGCGAGGACGACCACGACCCCTCCACCACCAGGACGGAGGCCCGATGAGCACGGTCACCCGGGCGGCCAGCGACGCCCTGACGGTCACCCGCCGCAACCTCATCAAGATCCGGCGGGTCCCCGACCTGCTCGTCTTCACGACGCTCTCGCCGATCATGTTCGTCCTGCTCTTCGCCTACGTCTTCGG
Organism: uncultured Actinomycetota bacterium; assembly: GCA_963815545.1. GTDB lineage: Bacteria > Actinomycetota > Actinomycetes > Actinomycetales > Dermatophilaceae > Phycicoccus. The sequence goes on along the minus strand of CAWFGY010000008.1, from coordinate 90,174 downwards.
CGGGGCGATCGGCCAGCAGAACATCGGCGTCGACTACAAGGAGTTCCTCATCGCGGGGATCTTCGCCCAGACGGTCGTCTTCGGCAGCACCTTCACCGGCTTCAGCCTGGCCGAGGACCTGCAGAAGGGGTTCATCGACCGGTTCCGCACCCTGCCGATGGCCCCGTCGGCGATGCTGCTGGGCCGCACGCTCTCGGACGTCGTCAACAACGTCATCAGCCTCGTCGTCATGGGCCTGACCGGGCTGCTCGTCGGGTGGCGGATCCGCGGCTCGGCGCTCGACGCGCTCACCGGCGCCCTGCTGCTGCTCGTCTTCGCCTACGCCGTCTCGTGGATCATGGCCTACGTCGGCCTCCTCGTGCGCACCCCCGAGGTCGTCAACAACGCGAGCTTCATCGTCATCTTCCCGCTGACCTTCATCGCCAACACCTTCGTCAACCCCGAGACCCTGCCCGGGCCGCTGCGGACCTTCGCCTACTGGAACCCCGTCTCGAGCGTCACCCAGGCCGCCCGCGAGCTGTTCGGCAACACCAACCCCAACTTCCCGCCACCGGACGTGTGGTCGCTCCAGCATCCGGTGCTCTACTCGCTCATCTGGTCCGCGCTCGTCCTCGCGGTCTTCGTCCCGCTCTCGGTCCGGCAGTACCAGCGCACGACCTCGCGCTGACCGGTCGTACCCTGGTCGGGCCATGACTGTGACGAAGACCTACGACGTGCGCACCCACGGGTGCCAGATGAACGTGCACGACTCCGAGCGGCTCGCCGGTCTCCTCGAGACCGCCGGGTACGTCGACCTCGCCGGTGTCCCGGCGGCCGAGCGCCCCGAGGTCGCCGACGTCGTCGTCTTCAACACCTGCGCCGTCCGCGAGAACGCCGACAACAAGCTGTACGGCAACCTCGGCCAGCTGCGGCCGGCGAAGCAGCGCAACCCCGACCTCCAGATCGCCGTCGGCGGGTGCATGGCCCAGAAGGACCGCGAGACCATCGTCGCGCGCGCCCCGTGGGTCGACGTCGTGTTCGGCACCCACAACATCGGCAGCCTCCCGGCGCTGCTCGACCGGGCCCGGCACAACAAGCGGGCCGAGGTCGAGATCCTCGAGTCCCTGGAGACCTTCCCGTCGACCCTCCCGACCCGCCGCGACTCCGCGTTCGCCGGGTGGGTGTCGATCTCGGTCGGCTGCAACAACACGTGCACGTTCTGCATCGTCCCGAGCCTGCGGGGCAAGGAGCAGGACCGGCGCCCCGGCGACGTCCTGGCCGAGATCGAGGCCCTCGTCGCACAGGGTGTCGTCGAGGTGACGCTGCTCGGGCAGAACGTCAACACCTACGGGGTCGAGTTCGGCGACCGGCTGGCCTTCGGCAAGCTGCTCCGTGCGTGCGGTGCCATCGACGGCCTCGAGCGGGTCCGCTTCACGAGCCCGCACCCCGCCGCGTTCACCGACGACGTCATCGCCGCGATGGCCGAGACCCCCAACGTCATGCCGAGCCTGCACATGCCGCTGCAGTCCGGGTCCGACCGGGTCCTGAAGGCGATGCGGCGCAGCTACCGGAGCGAGAAGTTCCTCGGGATCATCGACCGCGTCCGCGCCGCGATGCCCGACGCCGCCATCACGACCGACATCATCGTCGGCTTCCCCGGGGAGACCGAGGAGGACTTCGCGCAGACCCTGCGCGTCGTCGAGGCGTCCCGTTTCTCCAGCGCCTTCACCTTCCAGTACTCGATCCGGCCCGGCACGCCGGCGGCCACCATGGACCACCAGGTGCCCAAGGAGGTCGTCCAGGAGCGGTTCGACCGGCTCATCGCCCTCCAGGAGGAGATGTCCTGGGCCGGCAACCGCGAGCTCGAGGGCCGCGAGGTCGAGGTGCTCGTCGCGCCGGGGGAGGGCCGTAAGGACGCCGAGACCCTTCGGATCTCGGGGCGGGCCCGCGACAACCGCCTCGTGCACGTCGCCGTCCCGGACGGGGCGGACCGCCCGCGACCGGGCGACATGGTGACCGCCGGTGTCTCGTACGGCGCACCGCACCACCTCGTCGCCGACAGCGGGGTGCGCGGCGGGACGTACTCGGTGCGCCGCACGGCGGGCGGTGACGCCTGGGAGGCGCTGCAGGGGGCCGCGGTGCCCGGCAAGCCCGCGGTCTCGCTCGGGATGCCGGTGGTCGGGCGTCCGGCGCCGGTGGACACGACTGCGCCCGCCTGCTCGGCCTGAGCCGGGGAGACGGGCGGGTGGGGGCGGCGGGCCTCCCGGCCCACCTGAGCGTCAGGCGAAGAGCGCCAGGGCTGCCATGACGATGGCGACGAGGACGGCGATCCCGACCCCGATGAGGACGGGGCGCCGGACGCTGCGGCGGCGGGCCTCGACCTCGGCGCGCTCGCGGGTGGTCTCCGCGACCGCCTGGTACAGCGGGGTGGGGTCGAACGGCGGGATGTCGAGCTTGGGGAGCCCCGAAGTCCAGTGCGACATTGCTCGTCCTTCCGCTGATGTGATTCATGCACCCTAGGGACGGGAACGGCACTGCCGCAGCCAAACCGCCGGGGCATGCCGCACCTCAAGCCGAATGCCCCGAGATCCTGGCCGAACGGACGAGACCCCCGCCCGGAGGTCCGGGTCGGGGGTCTCGCGGCGTCGGACGCGCGGGTCAGGGCTCACCGACCGACTCGTCGGCCTTGGCCTGAGCCTGGTCGACCTTGTCGGCGTACTTGCCACCCGTGGCGGAGTCGACGGCGTCGCCGCCGCGCTCGATGGCCTGGTCGCTGAGCGACTCGACCTTGTCCGGGTGCTGATCGGTGAGCTCGGTGAGCTTGTCCTTGGCCTTGTCAAGGAAACCCATCGGTCACCTCCTTCCGGTCGGAGACCTGTCGTGCTCCCCACGAGGGGGGGCACGACCAGTCCACACCCGATGGGCCCACGGCGCCAGCCCTTTCGCCGGGTCATTCCCCGCCGTCAGCGCGCGGCGAGGCTCTGGAACAATCTCGCGCATGACCATCCGCCCCGTCGTCATCACCGGAGAGCCCGTCCTCCACCGCCGTGCCGAGCCCGTCGACGTCATCGACGACGGGATCCGTGCCCTCGTCGCCGACATGTTCGAGACGATGGACGCCGCCCGGGGCGTGGGCCTGGCCGCCCCGCAGATCGGCGTCGGGCTGCGGATCTTCACCTGGCAGCTCGGGAACGAGGACGGCATCCCGCCGCGTGGCGTCGTCATCAACCCCTACCTCGTCGCCGCCAAGCCGGTGGTCGGCGACCCCGACCCGCACGACGAGGTCGAGGGCTGCCTGTCGGTGCCGGGCGAGTCGTTCCCGCTGCGCCGCGGGAACTCGGCGGTCCTCACCGGCCAGGACGTCGACGGACGCGAGCTGCGGTACGAGGCCACCGGCTGGTTCGCCCGGATGCTCCAGCACGAGTACGACCACCTCAACGGGTTCCTCTACGTCGACCGGCTCGAGGGGAAGTGGGCCCGCAAGGCGAAGAAGGCCGTCCGCGCCAACGGGTGGGGGACCCCCGGCCACACGTGGCTGCCGGGGGAGGACCGCGACCCGTTCGGCCACGACGACGACACCCCCGACGACGAGCGCATCGACTGACGCCCGGTGATGGACCCCCGCGACGAGGCGCCCGGTGTCTCGGCGTCCCCGGCCGCCGGGCTCGTCGTGGCGGTCGTCGGCGCGACGGCGACGGGCAAGTCGGACCTGGGGGTCGCGCTCGCGCTCCGCTTCGGGGGTGAGGTGGTCGGCGCGGACGCCTCACAGCTGTACCGGGGGATGGACATCGGCACGGCCAAGCTCGGGCTCGACCAGCGCCGGGGCGTACCGCACCACCAGCTGGACGTGCTGGACGTCACCGACGAGGCGAGCGTCGCGGCCTACCAGCAGCACGCCCGCGCCGACATCGACGCCGTGCTCGCGCGCGGCGCCGTCCCGGTCGTCGTCGGCGGGTCCGGGCTGTACGTGCGGGCCGCCCTCGACCGGCTCGAGATCCCGCCCACCGACCCCGACGTGCGCGCCGGTCTGGAGGCCCGGGCCCGCGCCGAGGGGACGGCCGCGCTGTACGCCGAGCTCGGTCGCCTCGACCCCACGGCCGCGGACGCGATCGAGCCGGGCAACACCCGGCGGGTCGTGCGCGCGCTCGAGGTCATCGCCCTCACCGGGCGGCCGTTCAGCGCGACGATGCCGCGCCGCGAGTTCGTCCGACCGACCGTCGTCGTCGGGCTGCGGCTGGACCGCGAGACCCTCGACGCCCGGATCGCCCACCGGACCGGGGCGATGTTCGACGCCGGGCTCGTCGAGGAGGCCCGAGCCCTGCTCCCACGCGGGCTGCGCGAGGGCCGCACGGCGAGCCGTGCCGTCGGCTACGCCCAGGCGCTCGCGGTCATCGACGGCACGCTGAGCGTCCAGGACGCGGTGGACGACACCGCCCTGCGGACCCGCCGGCTCGTCCGCCGCCAGGAGTCGTGGTTCGGCGCCGACCCGCGGATCGCCTGGTTCGACGCGCTCGACCCGGACCTCGTCGACCGGGTCGCCGACCACGTCGAGGCAGCGGGTGCCCGGTTGCGACGAGGCGGATGGGACGATGGGGCGCATGGCTGACCGGATGGCGTTCACCAAGGGGCACGGGACCGAGAACGACTTCGTCCTCGTGCCCGACCTCGACGGGGCCCTGGGGCTCTCGGCGGCGCGGGCCGCCTGGCTGGCCGACCGGCGCGCCGGGGTCGGCGGCGACGGCGTCATCCGGGTCGTCCCGGCCGAGCTCGCCGACGAGGCGTCCGTGCGCGAGCAGGCCGCCACCGCCCGCTGGTTCATGGACTACCGCAACGCCGACGGGTCGGCCTCCGAGATGTGCGGCAACGGGACCCGGGTCTTCGCCGAGTACCTGCGCCGCGAGGGGCTCGAGACCGGCGACGAGTTCGTCATCGCGACCCGGGCCGGGGCCAAGCGGGTCCGGGCGGACGCCGACGGCTGGGCCGTCGACCTCGGGCCCTGGCGCCTGGCCGACGCCCCGACGGCCGACCGCGACGGCTTCGACGCGCTCGTGCACATCGGCGACGGCGACCCGTACTCGGCGGTGTCCGTCGACCTCGGCAACCCGCACACCGTCGTCGCCCTGCCCGAGGAGATCGACCTCGCGTCGGTCGACCTCAGCCGTGCCCCCACCGTCAACCCCGACCCGCCGAACGGCACGAACGTCGAGGTCGTGCGGCCCATGGGGCCGGGGCACATCGCGATGCGGGTGCACGAGCGCGGCGTCGGCGAGACCCGCTCGTGCGGCACCGGCGCGTGCGCTGCGGCCATCGCGACCTCCTTCTGGGCGGGCTCCCTCGACACCGGGGCGACCTGGCTCGTCGACGTCCCCGGCGGACGGCTGACGGTCCGGCTGCTCGCCGACCACGGCGTCGAGCTGGCCGGACCGGCCGTCCTCGTCGCCGACGGCTTCGTCGCCACGGACGCCCTGCCCGGCTGACGCCTCCGCGGCCATGCCGCTCCGGTGGCGGCCCCCGCCGCCCGGTCCTACGGTGCTGCGATGGGGATCACACGCATCGGCTCGTCCACCCGCACCTCCCGGCGTCTCGCGGCCGGGGTCGCCCTCGGCGCCGCCGCCGCGCTCGCGCTGGGGTCGCCGGCCGCGAGCGCCGGGCCGGACGCCGACCGGCCGGGCCGGGGCGGGCCGCCCCCCACCGGCCACGACCTGCCGAAGGTCCCGGTGATGACCGGCTCCGGTGGTGCGGTCGCCTCCGTCGACCCGGTCGCCAGCCAGATCGGCATCGACGTGCTCGCCGACGGCGGCACGGCGACCGACGCCGCGGTGGCGACGGCGGCCGCGCTCGGCGTGACCGAGCCGTACTCGACGGGCATCGGCGGAGGTGGGTTCTTCGTCCACTACGACGCCGACACCGGGGAGGTCGAGACCATCGACGGGCGCGAGGCGGCCCCGATGACCTACGACGAGTCGGTGTTCCTCGACGAGGACGGCGACCCGATGCCGTTCTGGACGGTGGTGAACTCCGGGCTGTCGGTCGGGGTGCCGGGGACGCCCGCCACCTGGGAGCGCGCGGTGGAGCGGTGGGGCACGCAGCGCCTGGGCGACCTGCTGAAGCCCGCCGAGCGGCTGGCCCGCACCGGGTTCGTCGTCGACCAGACCTTCCACGACCAGACGGTCGCCAACTCGGAGCGGTTCTCGATGTTCCCCGAGACGGCGCGGGTCTTCCTGCCCGGGGGAGAGGCTCCGGCCGTCGGGTCGGTGTTCCGCAACCCCGACATGTCGCGGGCCTACCGCGAGCTGCGGACCCACGGCGTCGACAGCCTGTACGACGGCCGGATGGGGCGTGCCGTCGTCGCCGAGGTGCAGGACCCGAGCACCGCCCCCGGGGTCGAGGTGCCGCAGGGCGAGATGACCCGGGCGGACCTCGCGGCCTACGCGACGCGGGACAAGGCGCCGGTGCGCTCGGAGTTCGCGGGCCGCGACGTCTACGGCATGCCGGTGCCGAGCAGCGGGGGCATCACGGTCGCCGAGATCCTCAACCTCATGGAGGCCTACGAGGAGCGCACCGGGACCTCGACCTCCGGCGTCGACGACGTGCAGTACCTGCACCGCTTCTCGGAGGCGTCCTCGACGGCGTTCGCGGACCGCAACCGCTACATCGGCGACGTCCCCGGCGTGCCGACGGACGAGCTCGTCTCGCAGGCGTTCGCCGACGAGCGGTCGTGCCTGTTCGAGGCCGGCGCGGCGATGGCGCGGCCCGTGCCCTTCGGCAGCCCGGACGGTGACTACGCCGAGTGCGAGGGTGGCGAGCCCGCGGGCGTCCTGCCGCACGAGGGGATGTCGACGACGCACCTGTCGGTCATCGACCGGTGGGGCAACGCGGTGTCGTACACCTCGACGATCGAGCAGACCGGCGGCTCGGGCATCACCGTTCCCGGCTGGGGCTTCCTCCTCAACAACGAGCTCACCGACTTCGAGTTCGCGCCCATCACGCCCGGGGTGCCGCACCCGAACCTCCCCGGCCCGGGCAAGCGGCCCCGCTCGTCGATGTCGCCGACGATCGTCGTCGGCGCCGACGGGCTCGAGCTCGTCGCGGGCAGCCCCGGCGGCTCCACGATCATCACGACGGTCGCCCAGATCGTCCTCGGCCACTACGAGCGCGGCCTCAGCGTCGGGGACGCCGTCGCCGCCCCCCGGCTCTCGAGCCGCAACGGCTCCAGCGAGTCGGCGGAGCCGCAGATCGCCGGCACCGACGTCGGCGCGGGCCTCACCGCGCTCGGGCACCGACTCTCGCCGACCGCCGAGATCGGGGCGGCGACCGCCATCGCCGTGCTCGGCCCGGACCGGTACACCGCGGCGGCCGAGCCCACCCGGCGCGGGGGTGGATCGGCGATGGTCGTGCACCCAAACCCCCGCTGACGCCGATCCGTCACTAGATTTCTGGCCGGCCTCGAGGTCGGATCCCACTGGCCCCAGTGGCCGGGTTGTGTCGCAGCAATCTCGCCCGCCTCAGCCGTAACGGCTGGAACAGGCCTGTCAATAGGCCGGGCGCCCGAAGCTGCCTCGTTCGTTCGACGGCGAAACGCGCCGAACGGACGACCGGCCCGACCGAACGGTTGATGTTTCCGCAGGTCATACGGCCCCACTCTTCTCGACGTACCGCTAAATCCAATGTCCTGAGCGGTCTTCCATGCAGGGGAAAGGGCTATACAGCCATGCGCACATTCACGAAGAAGCAGACCGCGGCCACGGCCGCCATCACCGTCGTCCTCCTCGGTGGCGGCACCGCCGCCTACGCCTACTGGACGAGCACCGGCTCCGGGCACCGGCACCAGCCGCCACGGCCGCAGCACGGCCACCTCGGTCAACCAGGTCAGCGCCCCGAGCAACATGGCCCCGGCGAGTCGCCCCGCGGTGCCATCACGTTCACGGTCGACGAACGACAGCGCGACACAGACGCCTATGTCATCGAACGTGACGATCGCCATCGACAGCATCAGCGACGCGGGCGACCCGATGACCTCGAAGCCGGCGTGCACCGCAACGGACTACGTCCTGACGCAGCCGACCTGGACTGCGGTCGAGCTCGCTGCCAGCGCCACGCAGCTCGTGCCAACGCGCACGGCAACCCTGTCGTTCGCCAACACGGCCGCCAACCAGGACGACTGCAAGGGCGCGACGCTCAACCTGGCGCTACACCGCGACTGACCTCGCACGTCTGACCGTTCACGTGCCGGGTAGCCGGCCGACCGCAGGGGGACTTCCATGAGTACACGCGTCATGACCCGGGCAGCAGCCCTGGTGATGCTCGTCGCGCTCATCGGGGTCTTCCTCGTCGGCCGGCTCCCGGGCGTCGACGCCGCCCTCACTGCGGCGCCGGCCAAGGACTTCACCGTCACGGCGCAGCCGATCAGCAAGGGCGTCCAGCGCGGCCAGTCCGCGACCTTCGCGCATCTCGATGGCCCCGGTCAGCGGGTTCAGCGGCCAGGTCACCCTCACCGCCTCCAAGCTCCCCGGCGGCACCACCGCCACCTTCGCCCCGGCGAAGGTCGCGGTCGGCCCCGGCACCGGGTCGAGCACCCTCACGGTCGCGACCGTCGGCCTCGACGCCGCTCGGCTCGCAGTCCTTCACCGTCACCGGCACCAGCGGCTCGACGAAGCGGACCCTCGAGCTGACCATCGTCGTCTCCACCCCGCCGTCACCCGGCATCGCCGTCGGGGTCACCCCGGCGTCCGTCGCCGTCGCCGCCCGGCTCGACCGCCACGTTCGCCGTGTCGGTCTCCCGCCTCAACGGGTACACCGGCCCCATCACGCTCACCCTCGGCGGCAGCCGCCCGACCGGGGTCGTCGCGACCATCTCGCCGACGAGCATCCCGGCCGGCTCGTCCTCGCCGGTCGCGGCCACCCTCACCGTCACGACGACCGCCGCGACCCCGTCCTCGGAGACCGCCATCCCGGTGACCGGCACCGGGACCGCGGGCATCGCCTCCACGGTGACGGCGACGCTCGTCGTCGACGACAAGCTGAGCGCCAAGCCGTTCTCGATCGCCGGCAACGTCATCGGCGACCTCGGGCCCCGGGCATCGCGCCGCGCCCCGATCGACCTCGTCATCGACAACCCGAACAACCAGCCGCTGCGGGTCACGAACCTCGGGGTGACCGTGACCGGCACCTCTCGATCCGGCTGCACCGCAGGGGACTTCACCGTCCGTCAGTACGCCGGCTCGTACCCGCTCACCGTCCCGGCCCGCGCCCAGAACGCCTCGCTGACCAGCCTCGGGGTGCCGACGTCCGCGCTGCCGACCGTCGCGATGCTCAACAAGGCCGGCAACCAGGACGTCTGCAAGGGCGTCACGGTCGCCCTCGCCTACACCGGATCGGCGACGAACCAGTGAGGATCTCCGTGCCCCGACCACGCCCCGCCCACGGCGCCCGGCGCGTCTCGCGCCTGCTCGTCGCCGGCGCGATCGCGACGGCCTCGGTCCTCACCGGTGGCGTCGCCTTCGCCTGGTGGTCCACCACCGGGTCCGGATCGGGCAGTGCGACCACCGGCACCACCGTCGCGCTGACGACGAGCGCGTCGACGCCGTCGGGCACCGTCCTCGTCCCGGGCGGCAGCGCTCCGCTCGTCGTCACCGTCACCAACCCGAACCCCGGGTCGGTCACCATCACCTCCGTCCAGCTCGACACGCAGCCGCTCGGTCACCGTCTCCGGCGAGGCCGGCACGTGCACCGCGCCGCCGCTCACCGTCAGCGCCACGCCCAGCCTGGTCCTCGCCGGTGGGGCGACGACGACGTTCACCGTGCCCAACGCCGTGACGCTCGGCAGCGCGGCGGCCAACGGCTGCCAGGGCGCCACCTTCACCCTCCCCGTCACGCTCACCGGGAGGACGTCGTGAGGTCTCTCGTGCTCGCTGCCGCCCGTCGGGGCGCGCTCGGTGCCGCGATCGCCGTCGCCGCCGGGATCCTCCTCGCGCTGCCCGCCTGGGCCTTCTTCTCCGTGCTCTCCTCCGGGGCGACCGGGGTGTCCGCCGCCGGCACGCTCGGGACGCCGGGTGCGACGACGTCCGGCGTCACCGCCACCAACGTCACGTTCACCATCACCGCGCCGCCCACCGGCCCCACGCCCACCGCGTACCGGGTCGCCCGCACCGCGCCGACCGCCGCGTCCTCGGTCTGCACCGTCACCGGCTCGTCCGGCTCGTGCTCGGACACCGCCCCGGTCCAGGGGCAGACGAACACGTACGCCGTGTACGCCCAGCTGAGCGGGAGCTCGTGGGAGTCCATCACGCCGGGATCGGTCTCGGCCGTCGTCCCGTCGGGAGACACCACCGCCCCGGTGACGACCGCCAGCGGCTCGCCCGCCGCCAACCCCGCGGGCTGGAACTCCGCGAACGTCACGGTGACGCTGTCCGCCACGGACGCCTCGGGGGTCGCCGCGACGTACTACACGACCAACGACACCACGCCGACGACGGCCTCGACCTTGTACACCGCGCCGTTCGTCGTCTCGACGTCGTCGACGGTCCGCTTCTTCTCGGTCGACACCCCGGGCAACGCCGAGACCCCGAAGTCCTTCGTCCTCCAGATCGACACGGCGGCCCCGACCGGCGCGGTGACCTCGCCGACCAGCAGCAGCGTCGTCGGCGGCACGGTGACCGTCAGCGGCACCTCCGCCGACACCGGCGGGTCCGGCGTCGCGAGCGTCCAGCCGCAGGTCCAGCAGGGCACCGGCGGGTGGACCGACCTCGGCTCGGCCATCACCACCGGGCACCGCGTCGTGGTCAGCCTCGTGGGTCACCGCAACCCCACGCTTCCCGACGGGGCGTACAACCTGCGGGCGGTCGTCACCGACGCCGCGGGCAACACGACGACACGACGCCCACCGATCGCCGTGACGGTGAAGAACACCTTCACCGTGACGCCCTCGGCGTCCGGCACGCCGACGGCGGGCACGCCGTTCACTGTGACCTTCACGACGGACCAGCGTGTCGGCACGGCGCCACACAGACCGATCACGGTCAGCGGCCTCGCCGACGAGCCCGACAACAGGACAGCACCAGCCCGACCACCGGCGACATGCCACCTTCGTCGCAGCGGCGTCGCGACGATCACGCTGACCGCGGTGAGGGCCGACCGCAGACGATCACGGTGACGCTGGACGCACTCAACCGGCAGCAGGCATCAACGTCGATCCCCGTGGCCGCCGAAGGCCAGGGGCAGCTCTTCTTCAGCGACTGCTCAGTCGTCCCCCGGACTGTGCCTGCAACAGCGACCGTCCGACGACCGTCGAACGCGGCAGCCTCAAGACCAACCGTCACCTTCAAGGTCAGCCGCACAGGCGCGGACGACTACGGGAACCCGCCTGACATCGCGCGCGAGATCTCTCGATCAGCCTCTCCGCCGAATGGCCCGGGCCAACTGAGCGTTTCCCCGACGCCGCTCGACCATCGCTGGCGGCCAGACGCGCGAGCGGCTCCTCAGCGACCGTCAGCGGCACACGGGCAGTCGAGCCGCGTCGCGGGACATCACGGCGACGCGCCAGGCTTCGCCAACCGCGACTCACGCTGACGCTCAGCACTCAGGCAGTCGACGCGCCTGAGGACGCGGAAGCCTTTGGTCGACGTGAGCCGGGTGCAGGCCAGGCCGAGGTCGGACTCGATCCAGCGCTGGAGCGAGTCCGAGCCGAGGTTCTTCTGGACGACGAGGTAGGCGACCCCGCCCGGCGCGAGCCGGGGCAGCCAGGTGCGCAGCAGGTCGTGCAGCGCCGCCTTGCCGACCCGGATCGGCGGGTTCGACCAGATGAGGTCGAACCGCAGGTCCGCCGGGACGTCGTCGGCGGTCCCGGCGCGCACGCCGCCCAGCCCCAACGAGGCGGCGTTGCGGCGGCACAGGTCGAGGGCACGCTCGTTGACGTCGACGGCCCACACCGTCGCGGCGGGGGAGCGCAGCCCCAGCGTCAAGGCGATCGGGCCCCAGCCGCAGCCGAGGTCGAGAAAGGTGCCGGACGCCGGCGGGGCCGGTGCCTCGTCGAGCAGCACCGCGGTGCCCTTGTCGAGCCCGCCGGGCGAGAAGATGCCGCGGGCGACCTCGACGTCGACGTCGCGGCCGGCCAGGCGCACCCGCAGCGGGCGGCGCTCGCCGTCGCTCGCGGGCTCGGCGGTGAAGTAGTGGTCGTGGTCGCTCATCGCGGGCCCACGGTAGCGGCGCGCGGAAGAATCAGGTCGCCCCGGGGCGTTGGACGATGAGACCCTAGGGAGAACATGACTGCGCGACACATCCTCTCCGGGCGGGCCGAAGCGCTCGCCGACACCACCACCGACGACGCCGGCTTCGTCCTGGACGACAGCCGTCTCGACTACGACGGCGACCAGTACGACCGCGAGGAGCGCGCCGCGCTGCGCCGCGTCTCCGGGCTGTCCACCGAGCTCCAGGACGTCACCGAGGTCGAGTACCGGCAGCTGCGCCTCGAGCGGGTCGTGCTCGCCGCGGTGTGGTCCGAGGGCACCGCCGACGACGCCGAGAACTCCATGCGCGAGCTCGCCGCGCTCGCCGAGACCGCCGGCTCCGAGGTGCTCGCCGGGGTGGTCCAGCGCCGGCAGAACCCCGACCCGGCCACCTACCTCGGCAAGGGCAAGGCCGCCGAGCTGCGCGACATCGTCATCGCCGAGGGCGCCGACACCGTCATCTGCGACACCGAGCTCGCGCCCAGCCAGCGGCGCGCCCTCGAGGACGTCGTCAAGGTCAAGGTCATCGACCGGACCGCGCTCATCCTCGACATCTTCGCCCAGCACGCGAAGTCGCGGGAGGGCAAGGCCCAGGTCGAGCTCGCCCAGCTCCAGTACCTCCTGCCGCGCCTGCGAGGCTGGGGTGACTCGATGTCGCGGCAGGCCGGTGGCCAGGCCGCCGGCGGCCAGGGCATGGGCTCGCGCGGGCCCGGTGAGACCAAGATCGAGCTGGACCGGCGCCGCATCAACTCCCGCATCGCCAAACTGCGCCGCGACATCAAAGAGATGAAGACGACCCGCGACACCAAGCGCGGCGGCCGTCGCGCCAACCGGGTGCCCAGCGTGGCCATCGCCGGCTACACCAACGCCGGCAAGTCCAGCCTGCTCAACCGGCTCACCGGCGCCGGCGTCCTCGTCGAGAACCAGCTGTTCGCCACCCTCGACCCCACCGTGCGGCGCGCCGAGACCCCGGACGGCCGGCTCTACACGCTCGCCGACACCGTCGGGTTCGTCCGCCAGCTGCCGCACCAGCTCGTCGAGGCGTTCCGCTCCACCCTCGAGGAGGTCGCCGACGCCGACCTGCTGCTCCACGTCGTCGACGGCTCGCACGCCGACCCCGAGGGGCAGATCTCAGCGGTCCGCGCGGTCCTCGCCGACGTCGACGCCACCGACGTCAAGGAGGTCATCGTCGTCAACAAGGCCGACATCGCCGACCCCGAGGTGCTCGACCGGCTCCGCCGCCACGAGAAGCACGTCATCGTCGTCAGCGCCCGGACCGGTGCCGGGATGGACGAGCTGCAGGCCCTGGTCGCCGACGAGCTGCCCCAGCCCGACGTGGACGTCGACGTCCTCGTGCCCTACGACCGCGGCGACCTCGTGAGCCGCATGCACGAGACCGGCGAGGTCCTCACCAGCGAGCACGTCGCGGACGGCACCCGGGTCACCGCCCGGGTCGACGCCGAGCTCGCCGAGGACCTTTCCGGCTTCGCCGTCCGGCCGTGATGTACCGGAGGCCCTGATCCTCCGCGGCCGCGAGTAGCCTCGGCTCGTGGAGGTGGGGCCCCGCGAGATCTCGACCAACCGGCTGACGTTGCGTCCGCCGGTCGCGTCGGACCGTGGCCTGTGGGTGCGCCTCAGCCGCGACCCCGCCCTGTGGACGCATGCGTCCCGACCCATGCCCGCCAGCGAGGCCCACGCCTCGGCCGAGTTCGACGCCTGCCTCGACCGCTGGCGCTCAACGGGTTTCGACGTCGGCGTCGTCGAGGAGTCGCTGCGCGGCACGACCGTCGGCTTCGGCGGCGTGCGGCAGATCGACTCCGGCGAGCGGCTCCGGCTCTCGTTCTGCTTCGACAGCGCGGTGCAGGGGCGCGGCCTGGCGCGGGAGGCGGCCCGCGCCTGGTCGGCGTACGCCTTCGAGTGGCTGCCGGACCTGCCCCTCGTGTCCTTCGTCGGCGCGGACAACATCGCCGCGGTGCGCACCGCCCGGTCGGTGGGCATGGAGCCCGAGGGCACCGCAGGCGCAGGCACGGATGGCGGTGACGCGTCGCGTCCTACGGTGTTCGCCGCTCCCCGGGTCGAGGTGTGCGACTGGTTCGACGGGAGGACCCGCGAGTCCGTGCTCGACCTCTGGTGCGCCGTCAACGACGACGGCGGCGCGGTCGGCTTCCTGCCGGGGGCGTCCCGCTCCGCGGTCGCCCAGGCCCTGTCGGCGCACGAGGAGCAGATGGCCGACGGCAGCGCCGCCGCGGTGCTGCTGCGGGCCACCGGCGGGTCGGTGGTCGGTATCGGCTTCTGGGTCGCCGAGGCGAACCCGATGCTCGCGCACACCCGCACCGGGTACCGCATCATGACCGACCCCACCCGGCGGGGCCGCAACCTCGGCCGGCTGCTGCTGGCGGCGATGCACCGCGCCGCCCGCGCGCACGGCGTCGAGCTCGTCTCCGTCGGGGTCCGCAGCGGCCTCGGCATCTCCCGGTTCTACGAGCGGGCCGGCTACGACGAGGTCGGCCGGGTCCCGGGGGCGATCCGGGTGGCGCCGGGGGACGACCGCGACGACATCGTCCTCGCCCGCCGACTCGACGGCCGACCGATGGTCGAGGACGGGGGAGCCTGAGTCAGCTGAGGCCGATGATGCGCCCGTCGTCGTCGACGTCGATGTGGTTCGACGCCGGTGTCTTCGGCAGCCCCGGCATCGTCATGATCTCGCCGGTCACCATGACGACGAAGCCGGCGCCCGCGGCCAGCCGCACCTCGCGCACCGTGACCGTGTGGCCCTCGGGGGCGCCCCGCAAGGTGGGGTCGGTCGAGAACGAGCTCTGCGTCTTCGCCATGCAGACCGGCAGATACCCGTAGCCCTCGGCCTCGATCGCCGCGAGCCGTCGCGCCGCCTTCGGCTCGAAGGTCACTCCGGCCGCGCCGTACACGCGGGTCGCGACGGCCTCCGCCTTCTGCGCCAGCGACATCTCGTCCGGGTAGACCAGCTGCATCCGGCCGGTCGACGCCTCGATGGCGTCGAGCACCCCGCGGGCGAGGTCCTGCGCGCCGGCGCCACCGTCGGAGTAGTGGGTGGCCTCGTACGCCGAGAATCCCTCGTCCGCGACGAGCCGCAGCACCTCGGCGACCTCGGCGTCGGTGTCGCTGGGGAACCGGTTGAGCGCGACCACCGCCGGCAGTCCGTAGACGTCACGGATGTTGCACAGGTGCCGTCGCAGGTTCGTCATCCCGGCGGTGACCGCAGCCACGGACTCCGCGCCGAGGTCGGCCACGGCGACCCCGCCGTGGTACTTCAGGGCGCGGACGGTGGCGACGACGACGACGGCGGACGGGCGCAGCCCCGAGGCGCGGCACTTGATGTCGATGAACTTCTCCGCGCCCAGGTCCGCGCCGAAGCCGGCCTCGGTGACGACGTAGTCGGCGAGCTTGAGGGCGGTCTGGGTCGCCATCACCGAGTTGCACCCGTGCGCGATGTTCGCGAACGGCCCACCGTGGATCATCGCCGGCGTGTGCTCGAGGGTCTGCACGAGGTTGGGAGCGAGGGCGTCGCGCAGGATGGCGGTCATCGCGCCGTGGACCTGGAGGTCGCGGGCCCGTACCGGCTGCTTGTCCCGCGTGTACCCGACGACGATGCCGCCGAGCCGGTCGCGCAGGTCGGCGATGGAGGTGGCGAGGCAGAGGATCGCCATCACCTCGGACGCGACGACGATGTCGAAGCCGTCCTCGCGGGGGACGCCGTTGGCGACGCCGCCGAGCCCCACGACGATGTCCCGCAGGGCGCGGTCGTTGAGGTCGACGACCCGCTTCCACGTGATGGTGCGCGGGTCGATGCCGAGCGCGTTGCCGTGGTGGAGGTGGTTGTCCAGGACCGCCGAGAGCAGGTTGTTCGCGGCGGCGATCGCCGCGAAGTCGCCGGTGAAGTTGAGGTTGATGTCGGTCATCGGCACCACCTGGGCGTACCCGCCGCCGGCTGCGCCGCCCTTCATGCCGAAGACCGGCCCCATCGACGGCTCCCGCAGGGCCACGATGGCGTTCTCCCCGAGCGAGCTCAGGGCGTCGGCCAGCCCGACCGACGTCGTCGTCTTGCCCTCGCCGGCCGGGGTGGGGGAGATGGCGGTGACGAGGACGAGCCGCCCGTCGGGGCGTCCCGCAAGGCTGCGGACGAACTCGAGGGTGAGCTTGGCCTTGGTGTGGCCGTACGGGATGAGCGCGTCCGGCTCGACCCCCAGCCGGGTGCGAGCGAGCTCGACGATGGGGGTGATCTCGGCGGCCTCGGCGATCTCGAGGTCCGGCGGGACGGTCCGGGACTGTGCACTGGTGGTCACATGCGTCATCGTGGCACCCCCGCCCGCGCAGCGACAAGAGATCGGGTGCGCGCCGCGCAACCAGCCGCACGATACGCAACACATTGGCACGGTGCGGGGCCCTGGGGACGGGAGCGGCGGGGTCCCACCGGCACCGCCTAGGCTGCCCTGGTGCCCTCCCTCGACGACCTGCTCCACGCCGCCGTCGTCGGGGTGGGCGGCACCGAGCGGCCGGGCCAGGTCGAGATGGCGCACGCCGTGGCCGACGCCGTCGAGAGCGGCGAGCACCTGCTCGTCCAGGCCGGGACCGGGACGGGCAAGTCCCTCGCGTACCTCGTGCCGGCGGTCCAGCACGCGATGGACACCGGGCGCACCGCGGTCGTCGCCACGGCCACCCTGGCGCTCCAGGCCCAGATCGTCGACCGCGACATGCCGCGGCTGGCCGAGGCGCTCGCGCCGGTGCTGGGCCGGAGCCCCACCTACGCCCTGGTCAAGGGCCGCCGCAACTACGTGTGCCGGCACAAGCTGGAGGGGGGCTTCCCCGACGACGACGCCGACACCCTGATGTCGGTCGGTGATGTCGACCGGGCCGCGTCCCGCCTCGGGCAGGAGGTGGTCCGGCTGCGGGAGTGGGCCGGGGTCACCGAGTCCGGGGACCGCGACGAGCTCGTGCCGGGGGTCACCGAGCGCGCCTGGCGGCAGGTGTCGGTCAGCGCCGAGGAGTGCCTCGGCTCGCGCTGCCCGATGGTCGCCGAGTGCTTCGTCGAGCGGTCCCGGGAGGCGGCCCGTGACGTCGACGTCGTCGTCACGAACCACTCCTTCATGGCGATCGACGCCTTCGAGGGCCGCCAGATGCTGCCCGAGCACGACGTGCTCGTCATCGACGAGGGCCACGAGCTGGTCGACCGGGTCACCTCGACGATCACCGACGAGGTGTCAGCGGGCTCCGTGCGGGCGGCGTCGAAGCGGGCCGGGCGTCAGGCCGACGCCGCCGAGGCCCTGGACGACGCGGCGACGCTGCTCGAGTCCGTGCTCGAACCGATGCCCGAGGGCCGTCTCACCGGCATCCCCGACGCGCTCGCCACCGCGCTCGGCCGCATCCGGGACGTGGCCCGAGCGGCCCAGACCGAGCTGAAGCCGCAGCAGGGCGAGGAACCGGACGCGGGACGGCAGGTGGCCCGGGCCGCGGTGGACGACCTGTTCGACGTCGCCGCGCGGATGCTCGAGGAGCGCGACCTCGACGTCACGTGGCTGTCCAAGGACCCGCGCCGCGGCCCGGTGCTGCGGGTCGCGCCGATGAGCGTCGCCATGCTCGTGCGCGACAAGGTCTTCGAGGAGCGCACGGTCGTCATCACCTCGGCCACCCTCGAGCTCGGGGGCTCCTTCGACGCCGTGGCGGGGACGATCGGGCTCCGCGGCGAGGGCGCGCCGGCCTGGCGCGGGCTCGACGTCGGCAGCCCGTTCGACTACCCGAAGCAGGGCATCGCGTACGTCGCGACGCACCTGCCGCCCCCCGGGCGCGACGGCACGGCGCCGCAGACCCTCGACGAGATCGAGGCGCTGGTGCGCGCCGCGGGCGGGCGGACGCTCGGCCTGTTCTCGTCGATGCGGGCCGCGCGCGAGGCGACGGAGGTCATGCGCGAGCGGCTCGAGGACACCGACATCGTCGTGCTGTGCCAGGGCGAGGACCAGATCTCGACCCTCGTCCGGGAGTTCGCCAAGGACCCCGCCACCTGCCTGTTCGGGACGCTCTCGCTGTGGCAGGGCGTCGACGTCCCCGGCTCCTCGTGCCAGCTCGTCCTCATCGACCGCATCCCGTTCCCGCGGCCCGACGACCCGCTCGCCTCGGCCCGGTCCCAGGCCATCGCCCGGATGGGCGGCAACGGCTTCATGGCGGTGTCGGCCACCCACGCGGCGCTGCGGCTGGCCCAGGGCGCGGGCCGGCTCATCCGGCGCTCGGACGACCGCGGGGTCGTCGCCTTCCTCGACTCGCGGATGATGTCCGCCCGCTACGCCGGGTTCCTCCAGCGGTCCCTGCCGCCGTTCTGGCCCACCGCCGACCGCGCGATGGTCCTCGCGGCGCTGGCCCGCCTCCACGAGACCGCGGACCCGCCGCTGCCCGTCGCGGAGCCCACCCTGCGGGGGCTCACCGGGGCCCTGGCCGGGACGTCGATGGTCGAGGCGACGCCGACCCCCGCCGACAAGCCGGTCGCCCACCCGCCCCCGCCGCCCGAGAACGCGCGCACGGCGGTCACCCAGGGCCATGCCTGGACGGTGCAGGAGGACGAGGAGCTGCGCGACGGGGTCGAGCTCGGGCTCGGCCTCGACGAGCTGGCCGAGTCGATGGAGCTGCCGGCCGAGATCGTCCGGGCCCGGCTCGACGGGCTGGGGCTCGAGGCCGGCACCGGCCCGACCCTGACCTTCGACTGACTCCTCAGGCCGCGGCGCGGGCCTCGAGCCGGCGCAGCCAGGCGTCCGTCTGACGGGGGTCGGTGAACCGGAGCACCGGCGGGCCGTCGGGGGCGGCCGCCCACCCCGCGATCTCGCGGCGCTTGCGCTCGAAGGAGCGCAGGTGCCACGCGACGATCGAGTCCCGCGACACGGTCTGCCGCCACGACTCGGTGTTGCCCCCGCAGATCTCCTCGTGGGTGCGCAGGCGGTGCACGGTGCGGCCCAGCAGGCGGCCGAGGCTGACCCGGCGCGGGTAGTCCAGCGCGATGAGCAGGTCGGTGTGCGGGAGGACGACGTCGCGGGTGGCGGTCCACAGGGCGTCCATGACCCACGCGGGACCCGAGACGTGCGGGCTGACCGCCGCGACCTGGGCGGTGCGGTCGAGCTGGACCCAGCCGGGGCGCCACATGAGGTCGTCGACGGCCACGTACGACATGCCTCCGGTCGTGGCCAGCCTGACCGCCAGCGAGGACTTGCCCGAGCCGGTGACCCCGAAGACGACGACCCGGCGGTGCCGGGTCAGGTCCTCGGGCGGGTCGATGAGCACCGGTCGATGGTAGGGGAGCGGACCGGGCCGGCAGACGGCCCCCGCGGTCGTCGGGGGGAGGTGGCAGAGTGGCCGCCATGACCGAGGACGTCGTCGCCGTTGCGCACCGGGTGCCGCCGTACGTCCTCATCTCCGGGCCCGAGGGGGTGCTCGCCGAGCGGGGGCTCAGCGAGACCCTGGACCAGCTGCGGCACACCGAGCCGGACCTCGAGGTCATCCGGCTCTACGCGGCCGCCTACGAGCCCGGCGAGCTCGTCCTGCACACGAGCCCGTCACTGTTCGGCGGGGCCAAGTGCATCGTCGTCCACGACCTCGACGAGGCCCCCGACGCCCTCCAGACCGACCTGCTCGCCGCCATCACGGACGCGCCCGAACCCGACCTCACGCTCGTCGTTTTGCACAAGAGCGGCCAGCGGGGCAAGAAGGTCCTCGACGCGCTGCGCGGTGCCCGGTCGCGCGTCGTCGACGCCCCGGCCATCAAGACCGACCGGGACAAGGCCGACTTCGCCACCCACGAGTTCCGCCGCGCCCGCCGCAAGGCCACTCCCGAGGCGGTCCACGCCCTCGTCGAGGCGGTCGGCAAGGACGTGCGCGAGCTCGCCGCCGCCTGCCAGCAGCTCGTCGACGACACCACGGGGGTCATCGACGAGAAGGTCGTCCTCACCTACCACGGGGGCAAGGTCGAGGCCACGGGCTTCCGGGTCGCCGACGCCGCGATGGCCGGCGACACCGCGGAGGCACTGCGGCTGCTGCGGCACGCCCTCGCCGTCGGTGTCGACCCGGTGCCGATCGTCGCGGTGCTCGCCCAGCAGGTGCGTCAGCTCATCAAGGTCGGATCCGCGGGGCGTGGGCGGCCGGCCGACATCGCCCGCGACGTCGGGATGGCGCCCTGGCAGGTCGACCGGGCCCGCCGGTCGCTGTCCGGGTGGACCGCCGACGGGCTCGGCGCGTCGCTCCAGGCGCTCGCGGCGGCCGACGCAGAGGTGAAGGGAGGCGGGCGCGACCCGGTGTACGCCGTCGAGCGGGCCCTGCTCACGATCACCGGGCAGCACGCCCGGAACCGGGACGACTGAGCCTGCTGCGTTTTGGTGCGGAGGCCGCCACGCTGGTACCTTTGGCGACTGCGTGCGCGTGTGGTCGCGCGCGCACGAGCATCACCCAGCGCGAGTCAACCACGGGCCCCCCACGCCCGGTCCCGACCCGCGACTGCCGCCCTCTACGGCAACCCGATCCCGACCGAAGGCATACGAACCAGTGGCGAACATCAAGTCCCAGCTCAAGCGCATCAAGACGAACCGCACCGCGACCGAGCGCAACAAGGCCGTCCGGTCCGAGTTCAAGACGGCGATGCGTCGTTTCCGCGAGGCCGTCGCCTCCGGCAACGCCGACGACGCGAAGACCGCGCTCCAGGCCGCGAGCACCAAGCTCGACAAGGCCGTGAGCAAGGGCGTCATCCACAAGAACCAGGCCGCGAACAAGAAGTCCGCGATGGCCAAGAAGGCCGCTCAGATCTGAGCCGAGCCGCCTCGCACGAGGGCCCGTCACCACAGCGGTGACGGGCCCTCGCGCGTGCGGAGGAGGGGGCGGCGTCAGCCGGTCGCCGCGCGGACAGCGACGGCCACCTCGTCGAACCGGTCCCGGGGGAGCACTGCGCCCTCGCGTCGGACCGCGTCAGGGGCGACCCGGATGACCCGGTTGACCCGCACCTCGCTCGGCCGGCCACGGGAGTCCCAGGCACCCGAGCCGATGTCGACCCAGAGCCGACCGGCACGACGCTCCTGGTCCTCGTCGCGGTCGTGGTCCCGGCTCGTCAGCTGGAGTGCGAGCAGCCAGGGCCCGTCGTGGCCGACGAGCAGGACCGGCCGGTCCTTGCCCTGGCTGTGGTCCTCCTCGAAGGGGACCCACGTCCACACGATCTCCCCGGGGTCGGGCTCACCGTCCGGGTGCGGTGCGTAGGTCGGGGTGAGCGGGCCCTCGTAGTCGCCCGGGTAGTCGGACCCCTGGCCGGCGTCGGGTCGCGCGACGGTGCTCGTGGCGCGGCCGCGGCGGTGCGTCCGACCGTGCTTCGGCCGGGGAGTGGCCCGGGTCGCGGCCCGGACGACCTCGCGGACGGCGGTCTGGACGAGGGGCCGGAGGACTCGTTGCCACTGCATGGGCCGACCCTACTGAGCGACGGCTGCCTGCTCGAGGACGGCGAGGTCGCGGACGCAGTACCGGTGGTGCTCGGCCTCTTCCTTGAGCACCACCGTGAGGCAGCGGCGGACGACGTAGTCCTGGTCGGGATAGGGATCCGCCGGCTTGCGGCCGCACGTGCGATCGAGCTCGGCGTCGGTGAGCCCCTCGACGACACGACGCATGGTGGCCATGCGGCGCTGCCGCAGCACCAGCACCTCGTCGAAGGTCGGCGTGGCGTCGAGGGTCAGCCCGAGCCGTGCCGCCTGGTCGGCCGGCATCCCTCCGGCCGGGAACCCCAACGGGTGGTACGGCGCGTCCTCCTCGAGCACGGCATTGCCCAGCCAGGCATCGCTGGCGAACAGCAGGTGTCGTTGGGTCTCCACCAGCGACCACTCGCCGTCGACCCGCTCGTGCAACACGTCCTCGGGCAACAGCCTGGCGCGCTCGAAGGTCGCAGCCCACAGCGCCTCGATGACGTTCCAGGTGGTGCGGTAGTCGTCCGGGGACTCGGCCTCCCGCGCCAGCCGGCGCGCGGGATGGTGCCGGTCGAGATGGGCCTCGACATACGCCGTCACATCGACGTCGTTGACGACGACCTGCTCGAAGTCACCACCGAGGTACACGGTGCTGCCGTAGCAGTCGACGACCCTCAGGCCGCTGACCTCGCAGTCACGGATCTCCAGACCGGCGAGGTCGCACAGGTGGATGCGGGCACCACGGAACTGGTCCGACTCGGCGTACTCGGCAGTCATCGGGGCAGTCTCACGGAACCTCTCCCGCGGCGCCACCGCAGGGGACCGACCGCCGTCACCGGGGGTCCGGCGCGGATACGCTGCCAGGCATGGACCGCTTCGAGGCGCGGGCGATGACGCACCTGCTGGTCGTGGCCGATCCGGCAGCCAGCCGTGACTGGTACGTCGAGGTGCTGGATGCCTCGGTCTACGGCGAGTACGGGGGGACGTCGGTGGTGCTGGATCTACTGGGGAACTGGCTGCTGCTGGTGACCGGGGGCGGCCCGAGCCCGGACAAGCCGAGCGTCACGTTGGCCGTGCCCGATGATCCGGATCAGGTCAGCGCTCAGATCATCTTCCGGGTCGACGACTGTCGAGCGACCCACGAGCTGCTCAGTGGACGGGGCGCCCCGTTCCTCACCGCACCTGTCGATCGTGGTGGCGAGATCCGGGCGTTCTTCCGCGACCCGGACGGTCACCTCTTCGAGATCTCGCAGCTGACCTGACCGGCGCGCACCGGCGGTGGCGGCACGTCGGCCGTCGGGAGTGGGCCGCGAACGCTGCGCGGGCCATAGGCTGTCGACGCTCACCACCGAGCGACCCCGTCTGTGGAGGAACCCGATGTGCCGAGTGCTCGCGTTCATCGGGCCGGAGACCCCGCTGGAGAATCTGCTCCTCACACCCACGAACAGCCTGTTCAACCAGGCCCTCGACCCTGAACGGCACCCGGAGCTCCAGCTGGCCGGGTGGGGGTTCGGCGCGTGGAGCGAGCACCTCCTGAAGCCGGAGGACCCGCTCATCTACCGCCGGCCCATGGCCGCCTTCTACGACGACAACCTCGAGCGCATCGTCCCGAGCCTGCGCGCCAGCACGATGCTCGCCCACGTCCGGGCGGCCGCCTACGACGCGAAGGTCGTCCTGGCCGACGAGAACTGCCACCCCTTCTCGTTCGCCGAGACCCCGTGGATCGTCGCCCAGAACGGCTACCTGCCGAACTGGCAGCTCCTGCAGCGGGCGCTCCTGCAGCACTGCAAGGACACCTACCTGGGGCAGATGCGGGGCACGACGGACACGGAGTTCCTCTACGTGCTCCTGCTCTCACTGCTCGAGGGCGACAGCGATGAGGACGTCCAGCGTGCGATCGAGGTGATGGTCCGGCTGATCGCGGGAGCGATGGAGGATCTCGACCTCCCGGGCCTGACCAAGCTGAAGATGGCGCTGGTGTCACCGAACCGCATCATCGGGGTCAACGCCGGTCTCGGACTCCACGGCGAGACGAATCCGACCGGCGACTGGAAGGAGCTGCGCGAGTCCGGCCCGGGCACGGACGACTTCTCCCTCTCCATGCTCCTGGAGCCGATGTACCTCTTGATGGGTCGCAACTTCGAGAAGGACGCCACGACCTACGCCTTCGAGACGTGCGACGAGGACGAGGCGACAGGCGCCATCTTCGCCTCCGAGGCCTTGACCGACGACACCGACGGCTGGTCGTACGTCGAGTTCGGCGAGGTCGTGTTCCTCGAGAACGACGGCGAACGGGTCACCAAGACCGTCAGCACGCTGGCGGTGTAAGCGCGAGGGCGCCACCCTGCATCGCCTCTTGTCGGCCCATCGTGGTGGGCACGGCGCTCCGCCCGACTCGCGGCGGTATGCAGCAGGTCCCAGCGGCTGGAGATCCGACCGGATCTGCCGATGAGCGGCCGAGTCCACGAAGGATGGCCATCCGCCCTCAAACCACCCGTGAAGGCGTCGTTTCCCATCCTCCGCCGTGCAGTCGGTGACAGATCGGGTCAGACCGGTGCTCAGAGCGGCGCTGCGGAGGATCGCTGTTCCCCGCGCGGCACCAACCCTCCGCACGAGACATCCCCAACTGCCGCGGCGAGCGCAGGTCCGGGCACAAACAGCAGGGCGGCGACCGGTCGCCGCCCTGCCTGTGTTGCAGGCCGATCCACCCCTCCTGTGATTCTCGTGAAGTCCGCTCACGCGGTCTCACAGCTGGATGATGTCATCCATCAACCACAGGAGGAGCGGAGCGGCCTGAGCCGCCAGAAGCCCGTTAGGACGTGAACCAGGCGTTCCTGCAGCCTGTGGTCGTCCGCATCTGCTGTGCCTGTGACCAGACCCAATCGCAGACCGTCATCCTGACGCTCACACCATCGGCGATCCCGCCTGCTGACACGCAGCCGTTGTAGACGATGTTGCCGCCCCAAGCCCATCCACCCCCTTGGATCGAAGCATTCGCCCCGTCGCCGTCCCCGCTGGCCATGTCGCAGATGACGAGTCGATTGTTCGCATCGTCGTACCAGCCGTAGGCCTTTCCACTCGCCGAGAACAAGGTGTGGTCCGCTGCATGGGCCGGCGCTGCCATCGTCACCGCCGTGACGGACACCGTGGCCGCGGCCAGGGCCACAGAGGCAAACTTCGAGACCAGATTCATGTGCTACTCCCTGTGATTGATTGCGGACCGGGGGCGCGCTCAAAGAGAGATGGACGGTGTGTTTCGGTACGCCCATGCCCCCCGGCGGGGAGCGTATCGCCTCCAAGAGCGCGTCATGCGGCTCGAGTTCGGCTAGCTGGTCACCATCGACTACCGCGACGGCAGCAACGAGCCGCCCCACTGAATGCTCTACTCCTCGCGCCGGATCGTGAGCACGACTGGTCCTCAGTGGAGGATCCGGTCGACGTGTTTCTCGCGACGTACCTGGGACACGGAGGCGGGAAACCGTGAGTACCGCTCATCCGACGCAGCCTTCGTCGGATTGGGCGCGCGTCTGCGCATCGCTTGGCTCGCGGCGCTGCACTCATGGGCGCCGCTGCGTCGCGCGCCTAGAGCGGCCGATCTTCCGCACATGCCGCACAGTGCTCGAATCGATCCCGCAGGCGAGGGATCACCAGCAAGATGTACAGATGCCTGACGCGCCGCCGGACGAGCCGTTCCTGGTCTGTTACGACTATGGGACAGGCGGGTTATGGGGCGTTCTGATGGCACCGGACGCCGCCGCGATTCGGTCGAGGTACCCGGAGCTCGACATCGCGGACGAGCCCCCAGCGTGGATGAGGCGTGAGCGGTATCAGTCATTGCACGAGGAACCGCTGTGGCTGGATGACGAGCCACCGCAGGGACTACTCCGCGCACTGGTCAGCGACCGAAAGCGCGACTGACCCTTCGCACGCTCATGCCGCAGATGGTGCGGCTCGGAGGTGCGGAGATCGGTCGTCCGCCGGCCTCGCATGAGCGAGACGGCTCGATGGCCTACAGTCCCGCGAATGGGCTCGATCGAGGAAGACCTGAAGGCGTACTACGCCCACGAGATCAAGGACCGCGGCGGACGCGAGCTCGGCGATGAGCGCACGGCTCGGGTCGCTGAGTTCATCAGCCATCTACGGACGACTCGAGCGCAAGCCGTCCTTGAGGTCGGCTGTGGCGCGGGGCGTGACGGGTTGGCTCTGGTCGGCAGCGGCTGCGCCTATACCGGGGTTGACCTGTCGCCTGTGGCCGTCCAGACCTGCCGTGATCAGGGACTGGCGGCGGTTGAGGGAACGGCAACCGACCTCCCGTTCGCATCTGACTTCTTCGACGCGGCCTGGTCAATGAGCACGCTGATGCACCTCCCCGGCGACGGCTTCAGCCGAGCCATACAAGAACTTCGTCGCGTCGTCCGAAGCGGCGGCACCATCGACATCGGCGTGTGGGGCAACACCACCAATCGCCAGTGGACCAGTCCGGACGGACGCTACTTCAACCACCGCTCAGACGACCAACTCCAAGACGAACTTCAGGCTCTCGGGGACCTGGTGTCCTTCGACACCTGGAACTGGTTCGAGGACGGCGGGCACTACCAATGCGCTCGCGTCGTGACTCCCTAGGCTGCCCGCCGGCTTCCGGCGCTCGTACTCATTTGCCACGGACAGGGAGGCGCCACCGTGCCGACGAGCGCGCCCTGTCGTCAGACGGGATCGGTGAAGGTGATCGGCTTGCCCGCCGCTTCGGCGTAGGCGATTTCCCTTCGCGTCGACTCTCCGACGTACCCGCCGGGGTTGACGATCAGAACCCGGTCAGCCAGGTCAATCTTGCGCAGGTGAAGAGCGTCAAGGACCGCCTTCTGGTTGGGAGTGGGCGACTCGTCCGCCTCGCTAGGGGCGACGACGATGACTCCGGCGAACGTCAGCTCACGGTTCGCCGCGCGCATCTCCGCCATGAACTTCGCCGACCCACAGATGCAGACGATCTCAGGACGATTGGTCACGACTCGACCCTAGCGACCCACTCTTCTGCCGCGCATCGTGCCGATGGGCGGTCGTAGTGCCGGTTCTTGAATCCGGTTCGCGCACGGTCCGCAGTCGTGGTGCAATCGGCCATGGTCGACTTGATGGCACTTCCCGCAGGGCTCTATCGCGGCAGGGTGAGCGGTGAGGAAAGCGGCGAATGTCGGTGTCGGATCGACGTCCGGAGGCTGACCGAACACGCCCTGAGCCTCGACTACGAAGCCGTCGGCGTGGACGGTCTGCAGCACGTCGAGCACACGATCGTGACGCGATCGGCTTTGCACGTGGCCGCCAGTGAGTTCCCTGACGTCGTCACCTTTCGAATGACAGCAACCGGACAGTACGTCGCTGAGGCTGCCCCGTTCCCGATGCAGATTCACGCGGGATGGGACGACGGCTCCCTGACGTGGGCGTGGCAATGGGCGCTACCCGGCGAACCCGTGCGGGAGCAGTCACGTGCGACGGCGCAACCGGTGCGCTGATTGCCCCATACGCACTCACCTGCCGCGGGCAGTCAGCCCTCGGTGAGTGCAACAGTGCTGCTCAGGAAGTCAGCCAAGGCGTGAACGGTCTGGAACAGGTGCCCGTTCAGGCCCAGGTCCTGAGCTGCATCGATGTTGGCGGTGGTGTCGTCGACGAAGAGACTCTCGAAGGGGTCAGCCCCCAGCGAGGAGCAGGCGTGCGTGAATACACCTTGGTCGGGTTCGCGATCCCTAGCTCGGCGCTGTTGACCACAACATCGAACTCGCCAGCCAACCCCAGCTCGGCGAGGTCTCTACCCAGCCGGGTCGTGGCGTTGGTCACCAGGGCGACAGGGACGGTGCGCCGCACCCGGCGGACGAGGTGGAGAACCTGATGATCGACCTCCCCGCTGGAGTGGGACCACTGCCGCACCGCCTCGCTTCCGGCCTCGCCATGCTGACCCGCCAGGCGCGAGGCGATGTCGTGCCGCCACTCCTCATCTGAGATCGCGCCCGTGACCGCCCTTTGGAGGCTGCCGCTATCAGAGAAGGCGGCATCGGCGATGCTCCCCAGCGGGATTCCCTTCCCGGCCTCGATGCCGGCCACGATTCTCGGATCCCACTTGCGCAAAACACCATCGAGGTCGATCAAGAGCGCGTCAGGCATGCGAGCCGGGCCCGCGGCATGATCTGTTTATGGGCCCCAGTTCTGAGCGCCGTTGTCCGCAACTCGCCCGAGAGGTCGTCGCACTGCGTCATCCAGCAGTGATCGCAGTCGATGGTGTTGACGGCTCGGGAAAGACGACGTTCGCTCGTCACCTCGCGCGAGAGATCGAGGTTGCCGGACGGCCCGCAGTCGTGGTGCACGAGGACGACTTCCTCGCCCCGCGGATCACCAGGTACAGCCTCGGTCGGGAGTCCCCGGAAGGGTTCTTTCGTGACACCTACGACCTTGAAGCCCTCATCAAGCACGTCTTGGAACCGCTCCGCCCCGACGGCGATCGTCGAGTCCGCCTTCGGGTGTTCGATCACCGCACCGATGCCCCGGTCGACGCCCCGGTCGAGCAAGTGCCAGTGGACGCCCTTGTCATCGTCGAAGGGATGTTCCTTCATCGGGACGAGCTGGTGGACCGATGGGACTGGTCAGTCTTCCTCGACGTGCCCTTCACCGAGACAGCTCGCCGGATGGCACACAGGGACGGCTCCTCGCCAGATCCGGACCACCCGACCATGCGCCGCTACGTCGAGGGGCAACGGATCTACCTCGCCGCATGCCGACCACGCGAGCGCGCCACGGTCGTCATGGACAACACGTGTCCCCTGCCGAGTTAGGCGCATCCTCGGCCGCCGGGAAACGTCTTCCTATGCCGCAGTCCGGGAAGCGCCGGCGCGGGGCGGGGCCGATGGGGCGCCGGTGGAGTGGGCACCTGCGTCGGTGGGGCCTGTGGCGGTTCCCACTGGATATCCGGTGGAGTCTCAGCGGCCGGAAGTGGTTGGGTCCTGCTTAATGCGTCGCTGACACGGCCCGGCACAGTGCGAGGCGCAAGGCACGAACGCGTAGGCGCGGTCCAACCCGCGTGTCGTCGAGTCATGGAGGTGATCGCGGTGGCTGGGTATGGGGGGCTTTCCGACGTGTACGAGTGGCTGATCGGGGACGACAAGTTGACCCCCGCCAAGGCAGCGACTGTCTACTACAGCGATGTCGTGGGCTCTTTGCCGCCCAACGCGCGTGTCCTGGACTGCGCGTGTGGAACCGGCCAGCTCGCCGTCGGGCTGGCGAGTCTCGGCCTTGACGTGGTCGCCGCAGACGCCAGCGATGGGATGGTTCGCCGGACCGAGAAGCTCGCCAACGAGCAGGGTGTCTCGCTTCGAGCCCTCCGCGCGAACTGGGACGAGCTACCCGACCACCTGGAGGACTCCACGTTCGACCTGGTGTTCTGCGTCGGCAACTCGCTCGGGCACGCCGAGGGCGCAGCCGGGCGCCTGACCGCACTGGAAGCGATGTCACGGTTGCTGCGCCCGGGTGGACGCCTCGTGCTCACGTCACGCAACTGGGAGCTCGTGCGCTCCGCGGGCTCACGGGTAGACGTCCGCGATCGACTCATCCGCCGCAACGACCGCGATGCGGTCGTCAGCTACTACTGGCAGATCGAGCAGCGCTGGGAGCAGGAGCACTTCCTCGAGATCGTGGTCGCCCAGATCGAGCCAGATGGGACAGTGCAAGCCAACTCGGAGCGGTTGTCCATCTGGCCCTACCGGTACGAGGACCTCGTGGCGCAGTTGCGGAGGGTCGGGCTCACGGTGCAATCCACCACCTTCGACCCCGACAGCGACGGATACCTGGTGGTCACCAGCCGCGACCAGGCGCGAGGCACGCCCGAGCTGGCCTGCTGATCCGCTTGCTCGTCCGGCCGCCAGACGATCCGTCCTCAACTGCCGCGGACCGGGCGACTCGCTGCGGACCGGTTCGCGCGAATGCGATGATGGCGAGGTGGGCAAGAAGCAGCATTCTCCGACCTTCGCCGACATCGTCGGCGGGCTCGGCCCTGTCGTCGGCGAACCCAACCCGGACGCGGGCACCTGGCCATCGCCGATGGCGGACCGTCAGTGGGTGGACGATGCTGGCCAGAGTTGGCGTATGCGTGGAGACGCACTCGACGTCAAGCGCACTCGACGCGTCTTGGCTCAGCCCGACGTTCGCGTGCTCCACTGCTACGGCATGCACCCGCACGAGGTCTCCGGAGCGGAGCGCGAGGCGCTGTTGGCGCGGGTGGAGCAGTTCTTCGACGGGGATGCTCCGCCGATGAGCACCTTCGACCTAGCCGAGTTCAGGGACGAAGATCGAGCGGTAATGCTCGTGGTCGAAGAGAGTTGCTGACGGGAGCGATCCGCACGCTCATGCCGCGGATAGGGCGATGGCTCATGCGGAGGACCGGACGTTTGGGAGCTCAGCGCGGCGATCGAGAAGCGACGGCGAGCGGGCCTTTGCTGCACAGTTCCCGAGCCGCACCTCGCCGCCCAGGTAGCCACACTCGGTGACAACCGCATCAGCTCGACGCCATGCGCCAAGGATGGCCGGCGACCACCCGTCACCAATTGCAACGAGTGATGGGTCCTCGTACTCGCGGGCCCGGATATCAGACGCTGGCGTAGTCGCTGCTCGTATGCTCATGGCCGCACGAAGGAGACGCAATGGTCGAGGTTGATTGGCGCAGCATTGCGCGTTCGGAAAAGTCGCTGGGTGGTGAGGGCTCGAACCTCCTGCGGTTGAGGGCACGGAACAACGTCGCGCTTGACGTGTTGGACGCGGCCACCCCGGACGACGATGGGGAGGGGCCTGCGAACGGTGGGTGGTTCAACACTCCTGCAGGGCCGATGCTGTTCATCGAGGGACTGCCAGAGCAGGTAAACCCATGGATCGAACGGCTCGCCCTTCAACTGGCCCACGCTGGGGTCGTGGGCGACTTGGGCGGTGGCCAAACGGTGAACACGACTCGGATCGCCTGGGCAAGATCGCTGGATTCTCCGCATCCTGGGTGGTCGGCGCTGTTGGGCTATCGGCCCGTACCGAACTATCTGGCTCTTGAGACCCTCTGGGCCTGTGGCGAGGAGGCGCTAGATCAGGCCGTCAGCCACGCCATCGACTGGATGTGTGCGCACGGCGGAGGCGTGTTGGCCAACGTCGCTCTCAGAGCGGACTTCTGGGCCGACCCGACGGCAGCGAAGAAGATCCTGACCGCCGGAGCCACCAAAGAGCACGTCGCAACCTCCCAGGTCCTCAACGAGGACAGGGCCGAGATCCGCGACGTGAAGAAGCACGGGACCACCGCGATCTCACTCACTTCTCGCAGCGCCCGAGTGGGTTGGCGCGAGACAATCGGCGAACTCCGAGCCGCGCTATTGGCAGCACCCCTAGAACACGTGAGCGTAGCTATGGTCTCC
Organism: uncultured Actinomycetota bacterium; assembly: GCA_963815545.1. Taxonomy (GTDB): domain Bacteria; phylum Actinomycetota; class Actinomycetes; order Actinomycetales; family Dermatophilaceae; genus Phycicoccus. Next base: position 59,100 of record CAWFGY010000008.1, on the reverse strand, counting down.
CCGCGCGACTGGGGTGATCTGCTGCATACGGGTGAGCCGACCTACTACGACCGTCCCGGATACAGCTGGTACCCCAACAGATGGGATGAGTTCAGTCTCGACCCTTGCGGTATCCAGATCCTCACCAATCGTCACCTCTCCCAAGCCGCCAACCTCGACAACTGGGCGGTCACCCGCCTGGACCCAGAGCACTTCCTCGTCGAGTCGCATGATCTTGGAGCCTGGTACTCACAACCGCTGCAGTGGAACGAAGACGTGCACCCCGACCTGATGGACCAAGCGCGACAGGACTTCGGCGAGATGATCCTCACGCCGACCATCGCCCAGCGACACGGCCTCGTCGGCAACCCTCGCTTCAAGAACACCCCCTAACAGCCTTCGCCTCTCGTGCGTGATCACGCTCAACACCACCTCCGCAACGCGGTCATGTCATTCGTCGCCCAGCTCGCAGGTAAGCCCTTGTGGATGAGGCCAATGCCCGCACGGCCCTGGCTAGCGGCGAACCTTTTCGTCACCCCATCGATGCCTCGGCTCATGAGTCCCTCTCCTTGCCGGGTGGAATCACCGCCGACACTCGCTTGGCTGCGAACCGCACTCATCTGCCGCGGATGGTGCGTCTGCGATCCTGCCGATGACAGGTCGATGGATCTACAGCGCAGCTTCCGCCAGCAGCGTTCGGATCGCGCGCTCCTCGGCGTCATCTGAGCGAGGTCCTGCGGCAGCAAGTCGCGAGCGGCTCTGCCCTGAGCATCGAGCCGTTCCGGGTCTGCTCCGGCGCGTAGCAGGGCCTCTACCGCGGTCACTGATCCGCGTTCCACCGCGACGTGCAACGGAATGCTTCCGTTGTCGTCGGACACGTTCACGACCGCTCCGCGCGAGAGAAGCATCTCCACCGCTTCTGCACCGACGCCCGCCGCGTAGTGCAGTGGACTGCGGCCGGACTCATCGCGTCGGTGCACGTCTGCCCCATGCTCCAAGAGGAGGGCCGTCAGAGCTCGCCGATCATTGTCGTAAAACGCCTCCACCTCGTCGAGCGACTCCATCAGTGGAGTCTTGAGGCCTCTGCCCCAAGCGTCATCGTCAGCACTGCGGCCCTCGGCCAGGAGACTCCGAACGGCACGAATGTCGTCCGACCAAACGGCATACCCCAGCGAGCCCTCAATGTCCTCTGCCGTCACGGCCGATAGCCTGCCCGAACGCTTGGTGGAACGCACGCACATGCCGCCGGTAGTGCCTATGAGCCGGCGGGCTTCCTAGGATGGACACCCTATGGAAGCGACCATTCGGGCGGCTACGGCTGACGACATTGACGCGATCGCCATCTTCGGTTCAGCGGTGGTTCCCCATTACTACACGCCCATCCTCGGTGACCGAGCCGCTCACGCACAGTTGGCGTGGTGGACCCGAGAACGCCTATCACCGGCCGTTCAAGCGGGCCGCCTCCACGTCGCCGCCACCGCGGAGGGAGAGATTGTCGGGGTGTGCCAGACCGGTGAACTAGCGAACGAGCAGGTGATCTGGAAGTTGTACCTCGCGGCGGAGTACCGGGGGCGTTCCCTTGGAGGTGCACTGCTCCGCCATGCCGTCGCCTCCCTCCCGGAGGGGGTGGATCACGTCGACGTTGAGCACTTTGCTGGCAACAATGGCGCGGCCAGGTTCTACCAGCGCGAGGGGTTCACCGTGATCAGAACGGAGCCCGCGCCCTCAGGAGAGTCGTCCAGCAGCGCGATCGTCTGGCGTCGGCTGCCGCTGCGGTAGCGCACGCACATGCCGCCGAGCGTGCGGGATGAGGTCGAGCGGCCCGCGCTTGCTGAGGCTCGTCTATTCGGAACACGCAGGCAGGCGGTCACTGAGGGTTTCCGGGTCGAGGTCGAAGGTCGACTCCCGGTCAGCCACGTCTTCTGGGAAGTCCGTGACGGCGGCGTAGCCCTCAAGGGCCCCAGTCGTCACCTTGATGGCGCTGCCGACGCGCCCAGCGTTGGATTGGGCACTGCGGACGAAGCACACGGCCGTGACTTCGTCACCCTGCTCCAGGTCGCCGACCACGACATCGCCGAGCGGGTGGTCGCTCAAGATCACGTCTTGCCGTGCTTGGACGCGGACTCCTTCAGTGCCGCTGGGCGCCGCGCTCGAGCACGACACCAGCGCGGTCACTGCCATGAGACAACCCGCGGTCCTGATCTGCCGCCTCATCGGTCCCCCTCATCGTTCGCACGTCATGCGGCTACCGACCTACGACGCGGGTCGGGTCAGAGTGGTTCCTTCGCAGCCATCCGAGTATGCCGCGGTGTGAGTGGTCGCCCTTGTCCGTGGGACCACCGGACTCTCAGAGCACGCGAGCATCAAGGTGTGACGCAAAGCGACGCGGCCGTTGCCGCTACGGGTCCGGCGGCACGCCTGCTGCCATTCCGTCGCTGGAAGCGTTGCTCGGTCGGTCAGTGGCGCAACGCGTCGGGACAGCCTGCGTCATACCACCGACGCAGTCGCTCGAACCCGGCGTCCAACCCCACCCGGGGCGACCATTGGAGCAGGGTGCGGGTGCGACGCTGGTCGAACCAGTGCGCGGTGGTCAGCTGCTCGGCGAGGAACCGTGTCATCGGAGGGGTGTCGGTGCGTCCGGTCCTCGCCCACACCGCGTCGGCGACCGAGCCCACCAGGAGGCCCAACGCCTCGGGCACGTGCCGACGCGGGGGCGGTTCCCCCGCCGCCCGGCAGACCCGGTCGAGGATCTCGAGCACCGTGCGGGGCTCACCCCCACTCACGACGAGAGGTTCGCCGTGAACATCGGGCCCGCAGGCGTCGACCGCCGCAACCAGTGCGTCCACCGCATCCGCGACGTAGGTCGTGTCGATCAGCGCCGCACCGGTGCCGAGCACGAGCAGCCTTCCCGACCGGGCCCGCGAGACCAGTCGCGCCACGAGCTGGGTGTCACCGGGGCCCCACACCAGATGAGGTCGCACAGCGAGCACCGCGAGGTCGGGGGAGTCGGCGGCCAGGGCGAGGAGCTCGGACTGGGCCTTGGTCCGTGCGTAGTGGCCCCGGGCAGCCCGAGGGTCGGCAGGCTCCGCCGCGGCGCCCCACAGGGGTCGACCGGTATGGGCCACCGACGGCGAGGACACCTGCACCAACCGGCCCACCCCCTGCGTTCGGCAGGCGTCGACGATGGTGCGGGTGCCTTCCACGTTGGCCCGGACGTAGTCCGCAAGCGGCCCGACCACGTCGACCTTCGCCGCCAGGTGCAGCACAGCATCCTGCCCGCGGACCGCGCGGCGGACGACGTCGGCGTCGGCCACATCGCCCAGCACCTCGCGGCAGTCGATGCCTGACGTCCGACGCTGCAGCACGGTGACCTCGTCACCACGCTCTGCGAGCAGCGTGGCGGTGCTGCGCCCGAGCAGCCCCGAGGCCCCGGTCACCAGGACCCTCACCAGGCCTGCCTCACGAGCCACCTCGACCGGCGAGCAGACGGGCGGCCTGACGGGCGACCTCGGAGCGATCCACCTTGGAGGCGTGGCGGATGTCGAGCGGCAGCCGGTCGGCGGTGAGCACGGCGGCGACGGGAGCCCCCGCAACGCTCCGCACGGCCTGCGCCAGTTCGGAACTGGATGGCTTGAGCCCGAGCGAGCCGGGCACTCGTGGATGTCGTGATCCGGCCGAGTCGGGCACGGCCACCACGACGAGCACCTGCGCCCCGATCGGGCCGACCCCGACCGCGGCCGCGGCGCCCACGCCATCGACGGCCTCGACGCGCTGCTCGACGCCGACTGGTGTCACCGCGCCGTCGGCGGTGTGCACCACGTGCGCGAGCCGGCCCTCGACCCAGAGCCGTCCCTCGTCGTCGAGGTGCCCGACGTCACCGGTGTGGTGCCAGCCCGGATGCCGGGAAGCCGACCGTTCCGTCATCCAGAGCGCGTCGTAGCGGTCCTTCACGTGCGCAGCTCGCACGCAGATCTCGCCCGTCACGTCGGGCGAAGAACTGAGCTCGTCACCAGACTCGGAGCCGTTCAACGGTGCGAGCGACACCTCGACCCCCGGCAGCGGATGGCCCACGCACACGCCCTCGCCCGGGCCCACCGCGCGGATCTCCTCGAGCGAGACGTCGGTGACCGGGAGGACCTCCGTCATGCCGTAGGGCGTATGCAGGCTCGCTCCGGGGAGGACCTGGCCCACCGACGCCAGCAGGGTGGCGGGCACGGGCGCGCCGGCCGACATGAGCAGCCGGACCCGGGAGAGCACGTCTCGCTGGGCCGGCCCGAGCCCGTCCTTGGTGTCCACGACTCGGCGCAGCGCGGCCGGCGACGCGAAGACGATGCGGGCATCGACGGCGGCCACCGCATCGGCCAACAGAGCGGCCGTCAGGGTCTGTGGGGCGGTGACGTCGATGTCTGGCACGGACGAGCCGAGTCCGAGGGCGGGGCCGAGGATGGAGAAGGGCGCGAACGCCGCGACGAAGGTGTCGTCCGGCTGAAGGTCGTACGTGGACAGGACCAGGTCGACCTGCGCGCGCACCTGCCGGTGGCGGTAGACGACCCCCTTGGCCGGCCCGGTCGCCCCGGAGGTGAAGGCCACCGCGCAGTCGGCGTCGGCCCCGGGCTCCGCGGGGAGGGGCGTGCGCCGCCCACGCCGCGCCAGGGTGTCGAGGTCGTGGGTGACCCCGAGCGCTCGGCGGACCGCTGTCGACAAGGGCCGGACGGCGATCCGCGAGCCCGGCAGTCCCATCGCGCGGGCGGCAACCAGGCCGGGCCGACCGGCCACGACGTGGTCGAGCGCGGCACCGCGCAGGGCGCGGCGCATGCCGGCGAAACCGAGCCCCTTGTCGGCGAACACCACGACGGCACCGGCGCGCCACACCGCGTACACCACCGCAGTGAGGTCGGCCGAGGGTTCGACCAGGAGTCCGACACGGTCACCGGGGCGGATGCCGGCAGCGGCCATCCCCGCGGCGAGCTCCTTGACCCGCGCGGCCATCGACTGCCAGCTGACCACGCGGCCGGCGACCGACATCACCGGGCTGGGGTCCTGCGCGCGGCGCTCGAGCGCGGACCACAGCGTCTCCTCGCTGACGGTGGTGGGCGTGGAGGTGGGTGGCACGTCCGGAGCGACGGACGTCAGGTCGCCCAACCAGGCGGCCACGGCATCCGCGTACTGCGGTGCGTCCTCGGTGACGAGGTGGGAGGCTCCCTCGAAACGGTGCAGCCGGGCTCGGGGGAGCCGGGCTTGCAGGTCGGCGAGATACCGCTCACCGAAGACGGGGTCGCGCGGACCCCAGAGCATCAGCGTGGGCACGTCGAGCCCCCGCACGCCTTCGGCAAGCTCGGCGACGGTGTCGTAGGAACGGTGGCCGCGGGAGAACGGGATGTCGGCGACGAAGTCACCGACGGCCTGTCGCCGATCCGCGGTGCCGTAAGGCAGGGCGAGCGCGTCGCGGACCTCGCGTGGCAGGGCGGGCGACGACAGTGCGGTGGTCCCGCGGACGAAGAGGGGCGTGGCGACGCAGCCGAACGGGCGGATGCCGGGGAGGTGGGCCAGGCGGATCAGCGGGGGTCCGTGGTCCCCGGGGGGCTGGGCCACCGCGGTGTTGGCCAGCACGACGCCGAGCAGTTGCTCGCGGTGCGCCAGCGCCCAGCCGAGAGAGATGATGCCGCCCCAGTCGTGCCCGACGGTGACGACCGGGCCGTCGATCCCGAGGGCGGCGGTGAGGGTGCCGAGGTCGTCGATCCGCTGGTCGACCCTCCGCGCCTGCGCCGTTCGCTCGGAGAAGCCCATCCCGAGGTGGTCCGGTGCGACCATGCGCCAACCGGGCGGGGCCGCGGCGAGCAGGCCGCGCCACAGGTAGGACCAGGTGGGGTTGCCGTGCACGCACAGCACCGTGCCGTGCACCGGCTCGGCCCCGTTGTCCAGCAGGTGCCAGGTGCGCGGGACCCCTTCGTGGTCGGGGACGGTCACCGTGCGCGACCACGACGGGTCAAGCCCGGGCAGGCCGGACAGGTCGGGTGCGTCGCCGACCGCGGCGGGGGAGCCGTTGGTGGGGCTCGCGGTCACCACGTGATCTCGAGGGCGCAGGCGTTCAGCCCCGACCCGATGCCCATGAGCAGCACCCGGTCGCCGGTCTCGAGGCCGTCGGTGGCCCCCGCCATCGTGAACGGCACCGAGCAGGGCCCGATGTTGCCGAAGGTCGGGAAGGTGCGGGGCACGCGGTCGGGGTCGATGCCCAGGCGCTCGCAGATCGCCTCGGTGTGCACCTGGGAGATCTGGTGGACGAAGTAGCGGTCCATCCCCTCGTCCCACCCGAACTCCTTCGCGGCGTCGGACCACAGGTCCGCGGACAGGTCCAACCCGGCGGCGAGCAGGCCCTTGAGGTCGGTGATCATCATCTCGTTGCTCCCGACGCACAAGTCGTGGTGCTCGGTGGCCGCGCGGCTCACGGCGGCGACGACCCGGTGACCCTCGGGGTGCCGGTCGGCGCGACCCAGCACCATCGCGGCGGCACCGGAACCGAGGGTGAGCGCCGCGAACTCGGAGATCACGTCGCGCGAGGAGTCGCTCTCCGCGGAGAGGCGAGCGATGGTGGCCTCCTGCACCGGTGTGGAGTCCTCGGCGTCGACGACCAGGGCGTAGTCGACCACGCCCGAGTCGATCATGGCCGCGGCGATCTCGATGCCGTTGACGAAGCCGAGGCACGCGTTGGTCACGTCGAAGTTCTGGCATGAGGGCGGCATCTTGAGGGCGTCATGGATGAAGACGGCCGTGGACGGCTCGAGCCACTCGCGGCTCAGCGAGGTGTTGATCATCAGGCCCACGTCAGCGGAAGCCACCCCGCTGGCGCTGAGGGCGGCCCGACCGGCGGCGATGGCACCCTCGGTGAAGGACTGGCCCTCGCGCCAGCGGCGGCGCTCGTGGATGCCGACGACGCCCTGGAGCATCCCGCCACGCATCTTGGTCCGCGCGTAGACGTCAGCCAGGCGCTCGTCCAACTCGTCCGACGTCACGACCACTGGTGCCTCGACCCGCTCGATCGCGAGGACGGCGGTGTTGGTGTAGCGGTGGGTTGAGTTGAGGGTCACGCAGATGCTCCTGTTCGTGCCGCGGTGGACGACCGCCATCGTAGGTCGTGCTGGCCCGCGCCATGGGAAACACAGTTTGCATGGTCGTCGTCGGGAGACCGCGATCACCGTGCTGTCTGACCTCCCGTGTTGATGCCTCACCCGGTCGCGGCGGGCCGGGTCAGGCGGCGGGGAGGGTCCAGTCGGCCTCGGTGAGCTCGGCCCACCAGGTGTCGAGGTCGGGGTCGTCGCCCCAGGCCCGCGGGGATGGTGGGGGTGGTGCGGGCGGCGGAGGCCGGGTCTGAGCGAGGGCGCGGTCGTAGGAGCCGTCGGTGAGGTCCCAGTGGACGTACCGGCCGTGGTCGTCGGGGGTGGTTGTGACGTGGGCGACCAGGCGTCGTCGGTGGACGGTCGAATGGTGGCGCTGGCAGAGCAGGGCGGCGTTGGCGGTGTCGGTGGGTCCGCCGTCGGCCCAGTGGACGACGTGGTGGGCCTGGGTCCAGGAGGCGGGGGCGGTGCAGCCGGGGTAGGTGCAGGCGCGGTCGCGGAGCCAGAGGTGGCGGCGGTGGGCGCGGGTGAAGAGCCGGGCGACCCGGCCGAGGGCCAGCGGCTCACCGGCGGTGCCGAGGACGTGCGGGACGAGGGCGGCGTCGCAGGCGAGCCGGCGCAGGGTCTCGGGGGCCAGGAGGGTGCCGGTGGCGACCGAGCCGAGGACCTCCCCGGCGCCGGTGCCGGCGGTGAGGTCGGCCAGCGCGATGGTGACGTGCAGCGGCGGCCGGTGACCCGGCCGCCCCGTCGGCGCCCTGGCCGTCGGCGTCGAGGGCCGAGGACCGCCGGCAGACCTCGGTGAGCGCTTCGACGCGGCGCTGCCCGGCGGGGCGCAGGTCCCGCTCCCCGGTCTCCTCGTTCGGGGCGGGCGCGGACAGCGGCCCGATCGCGGCCTCGAGGGCGGCGGCCTGCTCGGGGGTCATCCACAGCTGGTACTCGGTGAGGTCGGCGGACTCCACGTGCGGCATCGAGAGCCGGGCAGCCGCCGCGAGCCGGCCCTGCAGGTCGTCGAGGACCCCGCGATGGCCGTGCTCGGCCAGCAGCCGCGGCCGCAGCCGCCGCATCAGCGCCGGACCCCACTCGGTCGCGAGGTCGACCAGGGCCGTGGTGACGGTGGGGACGGCCTCGGGGCGCAGCAGCGGCGCCACCCGGTCGACCTCGCGCAGCACCGCCGCCGCCGTCGACGCCGCCAGCGACCCGGACCCGACCGCGGCCCACACGATCCCGACCGGGGACTGCGGGTCGGGCTCGACCCGTGCCAGGCCCGTGTCCGCCGCGGTGACCTCACTCGCAAGCCTCGCCACCGGCCCGGCCCCGCCCTGCCGCAGCGACGGCGCGTGCTCACGGACCCACCCGTGCACCCCGGACCCGGCACACTCACCCCGACGCACCGCCTCCACCGCCACCTCGACCCGGGCCGCCCCGGCCACCGCCGACACCTCGTCGGCCAGGCCCATCAGCTCACCCAGCTCGGCCCCCGACGCCTGCCCCAGCACCTCGCCGATCCCCGCCAACGCCTCCCGCGCAGCCTCGACCGCGGAGCGTCGCTCCGCGAGTGTGAGGGTCCCCCTGGCCATGCCCCATCCTACCGAACACGCGTACGACAGGCAAGAGGTTCTCCACAGTCAAGACCATCGAATCACCCTCCGGCAGAACCGGAATGACCCGCTCGGCTCAGCCGCCGAGTCGCCATCCGCGACGCACCGCAAGCAGGCGCAGCGTGGTGTCGGAGAAGAAGAGCGCGTGGGCCCGCAGGGCCGGGGTGCAGCCCGGCGGTGGGGGAGCGTCGATGTTCGTGAGCATGAACCCGACCATGAACGCGAGGAACGCGTCGACGTCGTCGTCGGCGGCGCCGGTGAGCAGGGGCGACCCGGCGAACCGCGTCACCTCGACGCCGTGGTGGTGCATGAGCGGCCAGAGCGACACGAGGTCGACCCACGGGGCGCCGCGGGCCGCCTGGTTCCAGTCCACGACCCGCATCCGCCCGCTCGGCTCTCGCACGAGGTTGTCCGGCCTCACGTCGAGATGGTTCAGCGCCTCGCCCCGCACCGCCTGCGCCACCCCGCCGCCGAGGCGAGCGAGCTCGACGGCGGCCGCGGAGTCCGGACGGGCGTGACCGTCCGGCCACCCGAGCGACCCCGCCGCGAGACGCTCGAGGGTCGCGATCGCCTCGCGCGCGGCCGCGAGGTCGTCGGCGGTCGTCCCGAGCCCCATCGCCCCGACCACCTCGGCCGGGGTCGCGGCGATCTCGACGCACGCGGCGTGGGTGGCGTCAGCGTCGGCCTCGGTCCACGGGCCGCCGGGCTGGGTCCCCTCGATCGCCTCGAGGACCAGGACCCGCCACAGCCCGTCGGTCTCGAGGTCGGTCATGCCGACCAGCCGCGACGCGCAGCCCAGCCCGCGGAGCAGCGGCAGCAGAGCGCCCTCCCGGGCCAGCGCGCGCTGGATGTGCGGGGTGCCCGGCCCGGCGACCTTCGCGAAGACCCGGCGACCGTCGACGAGGTCGAGGAGCCCGGCGAACGCCCCGCCGAACCCCGACGCGACCGGCGCGTGCGCCCGCCGCACGGGGGCACCTGCGATAGGCCCCACCGCGTCGTGCACCACCCCCGGCAGGCTCTCGAAGGATGGGCGACGGCTCGTCGCGAGGTAGTCCACCTCGGGGACGCGGGTCGGTGTCGTCTGGTGCACGGACCCACCGTGCCATCCGGCCCGGAGCCGGCACACCTCGGTTTCCTCCTCCGGCCGCCGGTTCGGGGACCCGGCACGGACGTGGGAGACTGGAGGGAGTGTCCTGACCACACCGAACCCCGAGGAAATCACCACTCGTGTCCCCCCGCGCCAGCACCGTGCTGCAGCCGCACGCGACGCCGCCGGAGGCGATCCGCAACTTCTGCATCATCGCCCACATCGACCACGGCAAGTCGACCCTCGCCGACCGGATGCTCCAGATCACCGGAGTCGTCGACGACCGGGCGATGCGCGCCCAGTACCTCGACCGGATGGACATCGAGCGCGAGCGTGGCATCACGATCAAGAGCCAGGCCGTCCGGATGCCGTGGGAGGTCGACGGCACGAGCCACGTCCTCAACATGATCGACACCCCGGGCCACGTCGACTTCACCTACGAGGTCTCGCGCAGCCTGGCGGCGTGCGAGGGCGCGGTCCTCCTCGTCGACGCCGCCCAGGGCATCGAGGCGCAGACCCTGGCGAACCTCTACCTGGCGATGGAGAACGACCTCACCATCATCCCGGTGCTCAACAAGATCGACCTGCCGGCCGCCCAGCCCGACAAGTACGCCGAGGAGCTCGCCGGCCTCATCGGCTGCGAGCCCGAGGACTGCTTCCGCGTCTCCGGCAAGACCGGCGTGGGCGTCGAGCCGCTGCTGGACTCGATCGTCGCCCAGATCCCGTCGCCCACCGGGAACGCCGACGCCCCGGCCCGCGCGATGATCTTCGACTCCGTCTACGACACCTACCGCGGCGTCGTCACCTACGTCCGCGTCATCGACGGCAACCTCAACCCGCGCGAGCGCATCGTCATGATGTCCACGAAGGCGCACCACGAGCTCCTCGAGATCGGCGTCATCAGCCCCGAGCCGGTGCCCGGCAAGGGCCTCGGCGTCGGCGAGGTCGGCTACCTCATCACCGGCGTGAAGGACGTGCGCCAGTCCAAGGTCGGCGACACGGTGACCAACGCGGCCAAGCCCGCCGCCGACGCGCTCGGTGGCTACCGCGACCCCAAGCCGATGGTGTTCTCCGGGCTCTTCCCGCTCGACGGCTCGGACTACCCCGACCTGCGCGACGCGCTCGACAAGCTCAAGCTCAACGACGCCGCCCTCGTCTACGAGCCGGAGACCTCCGTGGCCCTCGGCTTCGGGTTCCGCTGCGGCTTCCTCGGCCTGCTCCACCTCGAGATCGTCCGCGAGCGTCTCGAGCGCGAGTTCGACCTCGAGCTCATCTCGACCCAGCCCAACGTCGTCTACGACGTGACGATGGACGACGGCACCGAGATCCTCGTGACCAACCCCAGCGAGTTCCCCGGCGGCAAGGTCGCCGAGGTCCGCGAGCCCAAGGTGCGCACGACGATCCTCGCGCCGAGCGAGTTCATCGGCGCGATCATGGAGCTGTGCCAGGGCAAGCGCGGCACGCTCCTCGGCATGGACTACCTGTCCGAGGAGCGCGTCGAGATGCGCTACACGCTGCCGCTCGCGGAGGTCGTCTTCGACTTCTTCGACCAGCTGAAGTCGCGCACCCGGGGCTACGCCTCGCTCGACTACGAACCCGACGGCGACCAGGTCGCCGACCTCGTCAAGGTCGACATCCTGCTCCAGGGCGAGACCGTCGACGCGTTCTCCGCGATCGTCCACAAGGACAAGGCCTACGGGTACGGCGTCATGATGGCCGGCAAGCTCAAGGAGCTCATCCCGCGGCAGCAGTTCGAGGTGCCGATCCAGGCGGCGATCGGGGCCCGGGTCATCGCCCGCGAGAACATCCGCGCCATCCGCAAGGACGTCCTCGCCAAGTGCTACGGCGGTGACATCTCCCGCAAGCGCAAGCTGCTCGAGAAGCAGAAGGCCGGCAAGAAGCGGATGAAGAACATCGGCTCCGTCGAGGTGCCGCCGGAGGCCTTCATCGCCGCGCTCACCTCCGACGGCGCCGGCGCGCAGGCCACGAAGAAGTGACCGTCGCGCCCGCGGCTCCGGTCGCCGCGGGTGGTGGCGGGCAGGTCCGGCAGCTTCCTCGACTGCTGGTCCCCGTCTCCGCGCTGCTGTGGGGCACCCAGTTCGCCTTCCTCAACCCGGCCATCGGGATCATCCTCGTCTCGCTGTACGGCGCGAGCGCCAGGGAGGTCGGGTTCGCGCTCGCCGCCTACAACGTCAGCGGCTTCCTCTCGACGCTCGTCGTGCCCACCCGGGCGGACCGGCGCGGCGACTACCTGCGCCCGCTGCTGTGGTGCGGCGGCTTCACCATCACCCTGACGACGGCCCTCGCTCTCGCGACGACGCTGCCGCTGGCCGTGCTGGCGCTCGTGGCCCTCGGCGGCCCGGCCGGCATGGCGATCGGCCTGATCTTCGCCTACCAGCGGTACACCGGCGCCACCCCGGCGCAGATCATGCGCACCCGCGCGGTGTTCTCGTTCGCGTGGGTCGGGGGACCGCCGCTGGCAGCCTTGTTCATGGGCTTCTTCGGCAACCGCTCGGTGCTGTGGGTCGTCGCCGGCCTCGGCATCCTGGGGCTGGGCCTGACCCGGGTCATGCAGCGCGAGCACGCCCGCTCGCCGTACGCCGGCGCCCCGGTGCCCGCCGGGGACCGGATGGCCGTGGCCCTGCGGCGGCCCGAGGTCCTCGTCCTCCTCGCGACGTTCATCGCCCTCAGCGCCGCCATCAGCGCCGCCATCTCGGTCCTGCCGCTGTTCGTCACCCAGCAGCTCGGGCTGGACGTCGTGTGGAGCGGCGTCGCGCTCGGTACCTGCGCGGCGTTGGAGATCCCGATCCTCATGCGGCTCGGGAAGCTGACCGACAGGTTCGGGCCGCGTCGCCTCATCGCCCTCGGCAGCATCGCCGGGGTCGGCTACTACGTCGCGATGACCCTGGCGACCGGGCCCGTCGTCCTCGTCGGCGCCCAGGTGCTCAACGCCGTGTTCATCGCGACGATGTCGGGCGTCGGGCTCACGCTCTTCCAGGACGTCCTGGGCCGGCCCGGGCTGGCGTCGTCGCTGTTCATGAACACGATGCGCGTCGGGGCCATCGTCGCCGGGCCGGTCATCGCCTTCGGCGGCACGACCGTCCTGGGCTATGCCGGGGTCTTCGCGGTGTGCGGCGTCCTGGCCTCGGCGGGGATCGCGGTCCTCGTCGTCGCCCGGTTCGCGCGTCCGGTCAGTGGGGAGCGAGCTCGGCGGTGGCCGGTGCCGCGGCCGGACCGAGCACGTGCGGGGCTCCCTCGACGCTGACCGAGACACGCTGCCCGACCACGGGTGGCGTGCCGCCGGTGGTGCGGGCCCGCACCACGGTGCCCGGCCCGTCGGCGAGGCGCAGCTCGGCGAGTGCGTCGTGGCCGAAGAACTCGACCCGGGTCACCTCGGCGAGGACGCCGCCGGCGTCGGGGGCGCCGAGGTGGAGCTGCTCGGGGCGCAGCATGAGCTCGCAGTCGCCCGAGCCCGCGGCGCCCGGGGCCGGGAGGTCGCCGAGCGCGCAGGTGACGGTGCCGCCCGCCAGCCGACCGGGCAGGAAGCAGGCCTCGCCCAGTGAGGTGGCCGAGCGCCGGTCGGCCGGAGCGCGGTAGACCTCCAGTGGGGTCCCGACCTGGACGAAGCGGCCGGCGTGCATGATCGCGACCTGGTCGGCGAAGGACAGCGCCTCGGCCTGGTCGTGGGTGACGAGCACGACGGTGGCCTGCTCGTGGCGCAGCGCGGCCGCCACCGCCTCGCGGGTCGCGACCCGCAGCTCGGGGTCCAGCGCCGAGAAGGGCTCGTCGAGCAGGACGATCCGGGGGCGTCGAGCCAGGGCCCGCGCGAGCGCCACCCGCTGCTGCTGGCCGCCCGAGAGCTGGTCGGGGCGCCGGGTGGCGAGGTCGGCGGGCAGCCCCACCAGCTCGAGGAGCTCGCAGGCGCGGGCGCGGTCCCGGCGCTCGCGACGGGGGAGTCCGTAGGCGATGTTGGCGCTGATGTCGAGGTGCGGGAAGAGGTTGCCCTCCTGGGCGACGTAGCCGAAGCCCCGCTTCTCCGGAGGCACCCACGTGCCGGGGCCCGCGACGACCTCGTCACCCAGGCGCACCTCGCCGGCATCGGGCCGCATGAAGCCGGCGACGACCCGCAGCAGCGTCGTCTTGCCGCAGCCGGACGGCCCGAGCACCGCGGTGGTCGTGCCGGCCGGGACGGTGAGGTCGATGTCGTGCAGGACCGGGGTCCGCGGGTGCGATGCGCTGACGCCGGTCAGCCGCAGGCTCCTCATGACAGCTCCTCTCGGTTGCCGCGCAGCAGCAGGTAGGTCAGGGGGGCGGACAGGACGACGAGCGCCGCGGCGTAGGGGGCGGCGGCCGCGTAGTCGAGCGAGGCGCTCGCGTCCCAGAACGCCGTGGCGAGCGTACGGGTTCCGGTGGGGGCGAGCAGCAGCGTGGCGGTGAGCTCGGTCGAGACGGCGATGAAGACGAGCGCGGAGCCGGCGAGCGTGCCGCGCAGCATCAGCGGGGCCTGGACCCGCGCGAAGGTCCGCAGCGGCCCGTCACCGAGGGCGCGGGCGGCGTCACCGAGCTCCGGGGGCACCGTCGCGATCGCCGCGCGGGTGGCGATCATCGCGCGGGGGATGAAGAGGATCACGTAGGCGAGGACCAGGGCGAAGGCGGTCTGGTAGAGCGGCCGGGCGTAGGCGATGGTCAGCGTGATGAGGGCGAGGGCGACGACGACACCGGGCAGCGAGGCCGCGAGGTAGGTGACCCGCTCGAGCAGCACCGCCACCCAGGACCGGCTGCGGGTGACCAGCCAGGCGGCCGGGAGCGTGGCGGCGGTCGTCACGAGGGCGGCGACGAGTGCGAGACCGAGCGTCCACCACAGGGCGGGGCCGATGTTCGTCGGCTCCAGGGCCTGCTCGCTCCGCGAGAGCCAGGTGCCGATGCTCCAGGCCGGGACGCCGATCGCCAAGGCGGTGAGGGCCGAGACCGCGAGGAGCGCGAGCGGCGTGCCGCGCCCCAGCGGGGTACGGGTCGCGCGGCGGGCCGCGCCGGGGCCGAGGCGGACGTGCCGGGTCCGCCCGCGGGTGAGCAGCTCGAGCGTGAGGAAGGTCGCGGCCAGCGCCATGAGGACCGTCGCGAGGACGCTGCCCGAGCGGCTGTCGAAGGCGACCTCGAACTGGTCGAGGATCGCGGTCGTGAAGGTGGGGAAGCGGAGCATCTCGAGCGCCCCGTACTCCGCGAGGAGGTGGAGCGAGACGAGCAGGACACCGCCGAGCAGGGCCGGCCGGACCTGGGCCAGCCCGACCCGCAGTGCCGTCCGCCACGGGCCGTGCCCGAGCGCCCGCGCGGCCTCCTCGAGCCCCGGGTCGACAGTCCGCAGCAGGGCCGCGACCGGCAGGAAGACGAACGGGAAGTACGACAGGGTGGTGACGATGACGGCGCCGGCCAGCCCCTCGAAGCCCGGGATGAGCGCCGACCACGCGAAGCTGTTGACGAACGCCGGCACGGCGAGCGGGGCGACGAACGCGACCCGCCAGAACGCGGCGCCGGGGAGCGCGGTGCGCTCGACGAGCCAGGCCGCCCCGACGCCGATCACGGTCGAGAGCAGCCCGACGATGGCGACGAGGGAGACGGTGTTGCGCAGCAGCTCGCCGACGCGCGGCCGCCACACGAGCGCGAGGGCGTCGGCCGCCCCGGACTCCAGCGCCTTGGCGACGACGACGACGAGCGGCAGGACGCAGAGCGCGGCGACGAGCAGCGCGGTCGCCAGCAGCCACGGGGAGACGCCGGCGAGGCCGCCGGTCGGGCGTGGGGACGCCGACGCCGGCGCCGACCCGTCAGGGGCCGGTGCCGGTCGGGTCGGCGTCGTCGTCACCTAGAGCAGCCCCGCCTCGGTCATGAGGTCGATGACCTGCGGGCCGTTGAGGGTGAAGGGGTCGATCGTCGGGGCCTGCAGCGAGTCCAGGGGCGGCAGCGCCGGGTCGGACGCGACGTCGCGGCCGACCGCGTACTCCTTGACGTCGGTGGTGCGCAGCACCTCCTGGCCCGCCGGGCTCGTCAGGTACGCGAGGAACTTCTGGGCGTCCTCGGCGTGCGCGCTGCTCGCGAGGACACCGGCGCCGGAGAGGCTGACGAAGGCGCCGGGGTCCTCGTTCTTGAAGTAGTGCAGCGCGGTGTTGCCGCTGCTCACCTTGTCGAGGGCCTGGTCGCGGTACCAGTAGTAGTGGTAGATGACGCCCATGGCGGACTGGCCGGCGTTGACGGCCTTCATCGTCGCGATGTTGTTCTGGTACACCTTCGCGTTGGACTTCAGCGCCGTGAGCCACTCCGCGGTCGCCTGCTCGCCCTTCTCGGCGAGGATGGCCGAGACGATCGCCTGGAAGTCGGCGCCGCCGGCCGCGGCGCCCCACTGGCCGGCGTACTTCTCGTCGGCGAGGTCCATGAGCGAGGCGGGGAGGTCGGCCTCCGCGATCATGCTCGGGTTGTAGACCAGGACGGTCGAGCGTGCGGCGATGCCCACCCAGTTCTTCGACGACGGCACGTACTGGGGGCCGACCTGCTCGACGGTCGCGGCGTCGACGGGGGCGAGCAGGCCGGCCTGCTCGACGGTCGTCATGGCGGGGGAGTTCTCGGTGAGGAACACGTCGGCGGGCGAGCTGGCGCCCTCCTCGACGATCTGGGCACCCATCGAGGAGTCGTTGCCGTACCGGACCTGGACCTCGATGCCGGTCTCGTCCTGGAACGCCTGGCCCCAGGCCTCGGTGAGGTTCTTGTGCTGGGCGCTGTAGATGGTCAGCTTGCCGGAGTCGAGGTCGCCGGTGGCCTCGAGGCTGCTGTCGCCGCAGGCGGCCAGTCCCAGGGCCGCGGCGGTGGCCGCTGCGGCAAGGAGAGTGGTGCGGTGTCTCACGAAGGGTCTCCAGCGTCTGCTCGGCGGTCTCGGTCATCGAGTAGGCAAGGCTTGCCTAACTCACGAAAGGCTAGCCGACGCCCTCGGCCATCACCCAACCCGGGGGTGGGACTTGCATTAGGTGTGCCTAACCTTATTTACTGCCGCCGTGACCTTGACCGCCGACACCGCACTCGGGACCCGGGCCCTGCCCTGGGTCACCGGCCTGCGTGAGCACGGCGACCGGGTCGCGCTGCACACCTCCGACGGCCCCGTCACGTACGCCGGGCTCTCGGATCGGGTCGACGCCCTGGCCGCCCGCCTGGGCGGCGCGCGCCGGCTCGTGCACGTCGAGGGCCGGGCATCGCAGGCCACGGTCGTCGCGCTTCTCGCCGCGCAACGAGCCGGGCACGTCGTGCTGCTCGGCACTCCCGGCGTGGCGGCGCGAACCCTGCGCGCCGCGTACTCACCCGACGTGGTCATCGACGCGGACGGCGGGGTCGAGGTCGTGCGCGAGGTGTCGGCCCACGTCCTGCATCCCGACCTGGCCCTGCTGCTCAGCACGAGCGGCTCGACCGGGGCGGCCAAGCTCGTGCGCCTGTCCACGGAGAACCTCGTCGCCAACGCCGAGCAGATCACCGACGCCCTCGGCGTGCGCCGGGACGACTGCGCCGCCCTCACCCTCCCGCTCACCTACTGCTACGGGCTGTCCGTCCTCACGACCCACCTCGCGGCGGGCGCGGCCGTCCTGCTCGCCGACAGCACGGTCGTCGACGACGGCTTCTGGCGGGCCGCCGAGGCTGCCGGGGTCACGACCATCCCCGGCGTCCCACACACCTTCGAGCTGCTCGAGCGCAGCGGGTTCGCCGACCGGGACCTGCCGCGGCTGCGCTACCTGACCCAGGCCGGCGGGCGGATGGAGCCCGACCGGGTGCGCCGGTTCGCCGAGCTCGGACGCCGGCGAGGTTTCGACCTCGTCGTCATGTACGGCCAGTCCGAGGCGACGGCCCGGATGACGACCCTGCCACCGGACCTCGCGGCCGAGCACCCCGACACGGTCGGCGTCCCGGTCCCGGGGTCCAGCATCGAGATCGACCGCGGCGAGATCGTCTTCCGCGGGCCCAACGTCATGCTCGGCTACGCGCACGAGCCGGCGGACCTCGCGCTGGGCCGCACCGTCGACGTGCTCCGCACCGGCGACCTCGGTGAGCTGACGCCCGAGGGACTGCTCCGCGTCGTCGGCCGCACGGCCCGGTTCGTCAAGGTCCTCGGCCATCGCATCGACCTCGAGGGTCTCGAACGGCGCCTCCAGGAGGACGGGTACGACGTGCGCTGCGCGGGGCGGGACGGGCTCGTCGCGGTGGCCGTGCGGGCGCTCGCCGGCGCCCCACGCCTGGAGACCCTGCGCCGCGGGGTCGCACGGCGCTGCGGCCTGCCACGCGACGCCGTCCGGGTCGTGCCGGTCGCCGAGTTCCCCGCCCTCGAGAACGGCAAGCCCGACGCTGCCGCGGTCCTGAGCCTCGCCGCGCCCCAGCCGGCCGACCGCGCGCCGGACCCGGGGGAGCGCAGCGTCGCCGGGATCTACGCCGAGCTCCTCGGGGTCGAGGTCCGCGACGACTCGACCTTCACCGGCCTCGGTGGCGACTCGCTGTCGTACGTCGAGGTGTCGATCCGCCTCGAGGCCCTCCTCGGCCGGCTCCCCGGGGACTGGCACCTCACCCCGGTCGCCGACCTCGAGCGGCTCCGGCCCGCCCCTGCGCCCGGCGCTGCCGACGCCGACGAGACCCGCGCGGGCGACCGGCCGCGGCGGCGGCAATGGCAGACGATGGAGACGAGCATCTGGCTACGGGCGGTCGCGATCGTCCTCATCGTGGGCACCCACGCCGACCTGTTCACGCTGCAGGGCACCGCGAACGCGCTCCTCGTCATCGCGGGCTACCAGCTCGCCCGGTTCCAGCTGTCGGGCCCGGACCGCAGGGAGCGGTCCCGGCGGGTCCTCCTCGCCGCCGGACGGGTCGCCGCGCCGAGCTTCGTCGTCATCGCCGGAGCCCACGTCGTCGGGGGGTTGTACGAACCGCGCAACCTCGTCTTCGCCAACTGGGTGTTCGGCGCCGAGGAGCTGGGGCCACCGTGGCGGTTCTGGTTCATCGAGGCGATCCTGCTCGCGCTGCTCCTCGTCGCGGCCCTCACCCGCAGCGGCGTCGTCGAGCGCTGGGACCGGCGGTTCCCGCTCGCTCTCCCCGTCGCGCTCACCGCTGCCGCGTTCCTCCTGTTCCGGGTGCCGTGGGTCGACCTCCCGGTCCCACGGATGCACGGGTCGGCGCTGGTCGTCCTGTACCTGTTCCTCCTCGGGTGGGCGCTGGCCCGGACGTCGACGACCCTCCAGCGCGTGCTCATGACGGCGGTCGTCATCGGCGTCGTCGGCACGTTCTCGTGGAACCAGGCGCGCGACGGCCTCACCATCGCGGTCGTCCTGCTCATGCTGTGGTTCCCGGTCTCCCGGGTCCCGTCCGTGCTCGTGCCCGTCGTGCGGGTGCTCGCCGCGGCGTCGTTGTACGTGTACGTCATCCACTGGCAGGCGCTCGAGGTGCTGTGGGGGCATCCGGTGGCGGCCACCGCCGGCTCCCTCGCGCTCGGGGTCGGGTACTGGTGGTTCTGGACCCGGCCGGTGACGGCGTCGTGGCGGGCGCTGACCCGCCGGCTCGCGGCGGCGCGCCCGGACCCGAGCCTCGTCCGGGTCTGAGCCGGTCAGGCCGGGACCGTCGACTCCTCGACCTCGGGCGCGGCGACCGGGCCGTCGACCCACCGGTCGGGGGCGTCGGCCAGGGCCAGCAGGGTCCGCAGGTCGGCGGGCCACACGGAGTCCCCGGTGGCCTCCAGCGCGTCCAGAGCCCACCAGCGGATGTCCGCCACCGTCAGCCGCTCCTCCTCGGTGTGGCCCGACACGTCGACCTCGAAGGCCGGCACCCGCACCCGGAAGAACACCTCGGTCTGGCCCACGACCTTGTCGGAGAACCCGTGGACGACGACGCGCGTCACGAGGGGGCCGTCCAGCTGCTGCTCGGTGACCCGTAGCCCGGTCTCCTCGAACAGCTCGCGGACGGCGGCCTGGGCATCGGTCTCGCCGGGGTCCACCCCGCCCCCCGGCGTGCTCCACCAGTGCACGACCGGGTCGAGGCCGAGGTCGGAGTCCTCGATGAGGAGAAGCCGGTCGTCCGGGTCGACGAGCAGCACCCGCACCGCCCGCCGCGTGAAGCGTGGCCGGTCCTGGGGGTCGGGGCGGACGAACCCGGGCTGACCCGGCAGAGGTGACGAGGCGCGCACCCGAGCACGCTAGCCGGGTGGGGCCCCCAGCGTCAGTCGGGTGTCCCCGTGCGGATGAAGAAGACGAGGTCCGGCCCCACGGTCGCCTGCTCGATGAGCTCGTGACCGTTGGCCTCGGCCCACGCGGGGATGTCGCTGAGTGCGCCCTTGTCGGTCGCCATCACCTTGAGGACCTGGCCTGGGTCCATCCGGCGGGCCGCCTTGGTGGCGGCCATGACGGGCATCGGGCACATGAGCTCGCGGGCGTCGACGAGGACGTCCTCGGTGAGGTCGCTCATCATGGGTCTCCTAGTCGTCAGATGAACAGGGTGAGGTTGGACTTGCGGGCCTCGGCCATGAAGGCGGCCGCCCCGCCGAACTCCACGCCGTCGAGGAAGTCGGCCTGGTCGTAGCCGAAGACGTCCACGGTCATCTGGCACGCGATGAGACGGACGTCCATCTCCAGCGCGCTGTCGATGAGCTCGCCGATGCCCGCGACCTTGTGGTCGGAGAAGCGCTTCTTCATCATCTTCGAGGCGATCGTCACCATGCCGGGCATCGCCGTGACGAGGTCGGGCATCGGGACCGGCATCGGCATGGCGGGGTTGCCGACGGGGTCGACCTTCAGCTTCTTCTCGAAGTCCTTGTGCACGACGTTCAGGCCGTAGAACGTGAAGAAGACCGAGACGTTCATGCCCACGGCCGCGGCCGCGTTGGCGAGGATGAGCGGGGGGTAGGCCCAGTCGAGGGTGCCCTTGGACGCGACGATGGCCCCGGTCTTCATGCCGGGGTCCTTCTTCAGCGCCGCGCCGACCTCCTCCTTGACGATGCGGCGGACGTCGTCCTCGGTCAGCGGGGTGTTGTCGGTCGTCATGATCTCAGCGGACATCGGAGAGCACCTCTTCGGTGGAGTCCCGCCGCGCGCGGCAGGTCGTGGCGGTGGTGGTCGCCCGCTCGGCCCAGAACCGGGCCACCGGCCCGAGTGTCTCGGCGTCGCGGGTGTGGTGTGCCGCCCAGTCATCGGCACGGTGGGCGACCCAGTCGAGGGTCGCGACGGCGTCCTGCTCGAGCATCGAGGCCAGGACGTAGGAGCGTTCGCCGATCCGCAGGCCGAGGCCCAGGTCCCGGGCGGCGCGGGCGAGCTCACCGCGGGTGAGCACGAGCCCGCTGCGGACCGGGGTGAGCAGGGCGCCGGCGAGGTCGCGGACGGTCTCGGCGTCGGCGGGGAGCCCGGGTGCGGACGTGATGGCGACGGGCAGGGTCTCCGGGGCGTCGACCGTCGCCGACTCGGCCACGAGCGCCTCCACGAGCAGGGCGGCCCAGTCGGTGTAGAAGGCCGACCCCGATGCGGCGACCGCGCGCGCGAACGTCGGGACCCAGGTGAGCAGGTGCTCCCAGAGCAGGACGGCCCGGGCGCGGCCGAGCAGGGCGGCGCGGGCGGGGTCGAGCTCTGCAGCCTCGGCCTCGCCGAGGGTCGCGAGGAGCCCGAGCAGCGCGGCCAGGTGGTCGGCCTCGGCCGGTGGCACGTACCCGAGGGCACGCCAGAACCCGGCGACCCGGTCGGCGGCGTCCCCGCCGAGCATCCCCTCCTGGCCGAGGTACACCGCGGCGTAGGGGACCGTGCCGAGCGTGAAGACCTGGGTGTGCTCGGCCGCCGGCGGCGGGGTGCCCAGGTCCAGGGCCGCCGCGAGCGTGGCGTGCGACGGGTGCGGCGTCTCGCAGAGCACCCCGAGGGCCCGGAACACCTCGCTGGTGGTCCGGGTCCGGAGCGGCTCGAGGGTCACTCGCGCCCCTCGTCCGGGATCCGGAACACCTCGGGACCGGGCTTCAGCGGACGCATGAGCCAGTACGGCCGGCGGGTGCCGTCCGGTGAGACCTGGCGGGCGTCGCGGGTCCGCTCGAGCCACTGGCGGTAGAGCGCCCGGGACTTGTCCGTGTCGACGCTGATGTCGCCGTAGGAGTCGCCGGGCTCGGCGCGGGTCACCCGCACCGCCTGGTGCCAGCAGTGCATCCCGGAGATCGGGTCGGGGTGGACGGCGAACGTCATGTTCTGGTGGACGCCGACGTCGGTCCACCAGATCCGGGCCGTGTCGGGGTCGCTGGACTCGTACGGACCGACGCCGCGGAGCCGCTTCATGGTCCACGTCGAGCCCGCCCGGGCCAGGTCGACGGTGGCGGCCGTCTGCCCGCCGTGCCGTTCCGGCTGCTCCTGCGGGACCCACCGGCCCATGTGGTGGCTGCACGCCACGACCCCGGGGCGGATGCCCTCGGTGACCCACGCCTTGACGACGAAGTGGCCGATGTCGGTGGAGACCCGCACGAGGTCGCCGGAGCGGAGCCCGAGCGGAGTCGCCTGGGTGGGGTGGATCCACAACGGGTTGGTCTGGGCGAGCTCGTTGAGCCACTTGGCGTTCGCGCTGCGGGTGTGGATCTGGGTCGGCAGCCGGAAGGTGGAGATGAGGGGCACCTGGTCGGCGGCGAGGTGCTCGGGGTGGATGTGGCTCTTGATGTACGTCGGCACGGCGTACTCGGGCCAGCCCCAGTCGGCGAGGGTGGAGGAGTAGAACTCCAGCAGGCCGCTGGGGGTCGGGAACCCCCGCTTGACCTCGCCGTCGACATCGACACCGACCGGGTGGCGGCCCTCGGCGTCCGGCACCGGGGCGCCCATCGGAGCCAGGTTCGTCGCCGGGGGTTTGGGCGCGGGGGAGTAGACCCGGCCCAGATCGGTGGTCGCGGCGTCGGCCAGGAGGCCGTCGTCGACCGGTTCCTCGAAGACCTGACCGACGTGGCTGCTCACCTCGAAGGCGCCGTACCGCCGCATGTACGCGAGCGGGTCCAGGCCCTCGGCGGCCGCCTTCTCCGGGAGGCCGGGCACGGAGTTCTCGAAGATCCAGCGGTAGTACTCGTCGACGGAGAGCCGCTTGCCGGGGTCGGTCTGGGACTCGTAGAACTTCCGGATGCCGAGCGACCCGTCGGGGTCGATGCGCCACGAGAGCTCCATCCAGAACTCGTTCTCCTCCCACACCTCGCCGGGGTTGCTCTGGCGGGTGTCGGTGACCGACTCGCCGAGGCGCTCCCGGGCCGTCCGGGTCACGGGCTGCCGGAACCCGATCCACTGGCCGTCGTACTGCTCGTAGGAGTGCAGGTCGTGGCGTTCGGAGCCGAGCCCCATCGGCAGGACGTAGTCGGCGAGGTAGGCCGTCTCGTTCCAGGTCGGGGTCAGGGCCACGTGCAGCCCGATGAGGGACTCCTCGCGCAGTACCTCGGACCAGACCATCCCGTCGGGGTTGGTCCACACCGGGTTGTAGACGCGGGTGAAGTACACATCGAGGGTGCCCCGCCCCTCCTGGAGCATGTGCGGCAGGAGGAAGGACAGCTCGTTCATCGCGAGCGGGTACTCCAGCGGCCAGGTCAGCTCGTTCCACTGGGGCGGGTGGCCCGGCACGTACATCGGCTTCGGCACGAACTTGTTCCACGCGTTGAGGTGGGTGCCGCCGGGGGAGGCCACGGCCCCCAGCAGCGCGCTGACGAGGAAGAGCGTGCGCGACACCTGCCAGCCGCCGAGGTTGCCCGCTGCGGCGGAGCGCCAGTTGTGGGTCGAGAGGGCGGTGCCGGCGCTCGCGACGACGTCGGTGATCTCCCGGATCACCGCGGCGTCGATGCCGGACTCCGCCGCCGCGTACTCGGGGGTGTACTCGGCGTAGAGCGTCGAGAGGACCTCCTCGAACTCCTCGAAGGTCTCCGGGCGCTGCGGGTGGACCGCGCGCAGGTACTCCTTCCAGTTCCACCAGCGCCGCACGAACTCCCGGTCGTACCGCTTGGAGGCGATGAGGCCGTGGGCGATCGCGAGGTTGATCGCCGCCTCGGAGCCCGGGTACGGGGAGACCCAGTAGTCGGCGTGGGTGGCGGTGTTCGAGAGCCGGGTGTCGACGACGATGATCTTGGCGCCGTTGGCCTTGGCCTCCATGATCCGCTGGGCGTGCGGGTTGAAGTAGTGGCCGGTCTCGAGGTGGCTCGAGATGAGGAAGATGACCTTGGCGTTCGCGTGGTCCGGGCTCGGGCGGTCGATGCCGCTCCAGTAGTGGTAGCCCGAGCGGGCCCCGCTGGAGCAGACGTTGGTGTGCGAGTTGTGCCCGTCGACGCCCCAGGACGCCATGACCCGTTCGGTGAAGCCGTCCTCGCCGGGACGGCCCACGTGGTACATCACCGCGTTGGGGCGGTTCTCGGTGATGGCGGTGCGGATCCGCCCGGCGATGTCCTCGAGCGCGGTGTCCCAGTCGACCTGCTCCCACCGGCCCTCGCCGCGCTCCCCGGCCCGCCGCATCGGGTACAGGATCCGGTCGGGGTCGGTGACCTGGTTGACGGTGGCGGGCCCCTTGGCGCAGTTGCGCCCCCGAGAGCCCGGGTGCTCGGGGTTGCCCTCGAACTTGCGGACCTGGAGGGTCTCGCGGTCGACGTAGGCGAGCAGGCCGCACGCCGACTCGCAGTTGAAGCACGTCGTCGGCACGAGCATGGAGCGCTTCTCGACCCGCTTGGGCCAGGCCCGCGAGTCCAGCTCGACCCAGTCGTCCCACCGTTCCTTCGGCGGGAACGCCGCCAGGTGGATGCGGCTCGGCCCGGGGTAGAACGTCTCGCCGCGGGCGGTGACCTCGTCACGGGCGGCACTGACCCGTTCGCCGAGGCCCTCGACGGGGGTGCGGTCGTTCGTCGTCGTCATCGGGTGGCTCCTCAGGCGAGCGGGACGGACTGGCCGGACTGGACGTACGCGTGCTCGTGGGCGAGCAGCCCGAGCAGCGCGGGCAGGGCGAGCCAGGCCGTCGCCGGCGCCGCGAGGGGTGCCAGCAGGCCGACGGCCACGAGGACCACGCCGGTCCAGAAGAAGCGGGCGTAGCGGCCGTGGGTCATCGTGTGGGCGGCGAGCCGCGCGTGCGCCGTCGGGTGCGCGACGGTGGTCTCACCGGCGACGAGCAGCAGGTGGGTCGCCGCCGCGCCGGCGACCGTCCACGCCAGCGGCTCGAGCGCCTCCGACGACATCACCACCGCGAACGGGACGAGGGCGGCCGCGCCGGCCAGCACGGCCTGGACGGCCAGGTGCGGGGCCAGGAGCGGGCTCTGCCACAGGTCGCGGGCCTTCGCCTGGGCGAAGAGGTAGGCGGTGTACACGGCCGTGCCGACGGCCAGGGGCAGCCCGGCCCAGGCGACGACGGTCCGCAGGCCGTCCCACCCGAACAGGCTCGCGGCGAGGTGCAGCCCGAGGACTCCGGCGTAGGCGCCGAGGATGATGCCGCCACGCACGAGCCAGGACCGCCACTGCGGCCGGGTGAGGATGTAGATGAACCGCTTGGGGTGCTCGAGGTCCCACACGAGGACGGCCGCGGTGACCGCGAGGAAGACCGTCGAGACGAGCGGCGCGACCCACGTCCACAGCGTGTCGTCGCCGGTGAGATGGCCGGTCATGAGGAGCAGCAGGGCCACGAGATAGGCGCCGGCGCCGATGCCCTTGGTCCAGGTGTAGAGGCTGACCCGCCAGTCCCAGGGCGCGGTGTGGGCGATGTCGTAGTTGAGGATCGCGGCGGCGCTGGAGGTGCTGCCCTCGGGGTTGCCCGGGTCGACGAGGTGGGCTCCGCGCGGCTTCTCGGCCCACGCGTAGGTGTCGCCGTCGGGGGCCGTGGCGGCCAGCGGGTCGAGCGTGGCCTGGGTGGCGCCACGGTAGAAGAGCTTGGGGCGGGTGCCCTTCTCGGGGCGCCGCACCTGCACCGGCTGCCGGCCCACGACCTGCGCGACGGCGCTGTCGGGGTCGTTGACGTCGCCGACCATGATCGCGCCGGTGGGGCACACCGTGACGCACGCGGGCTCGAGCCCGACATCCAGTCGGTGGGCGCAGAAGTTGCACTTCTCGGCGCAGTGGTCGTCGGGGTTGATGAAGATCGCGTCGTAGGGGCAGGCGGCCATGCAGGCCTTGCAGCCGATGCAGGAGTCCTTGTCGAAGTCGACGATCCCGTCGGCGCGGATGTGCATCGCCGACGTGGGGCAGGCGGCCACACACGGGGCGTCGACGCACTGGTTGCAGCGGGTGACCTGGAAGGCGCGCCGGGCCTGGGGGTAGGTGCCGACGTCGACGCTCTTGACGTAGGTGCGGGTGACCCCGACCGGGACGTCGTTCTCGGACTTGCAGGCCGTCGTGCAGGCGTGGCATCCGATGCACTTGGTCTGGTCGATCACCTTGACCATCCGGACCGGCAGCGCATCCCCCTCGGGCCGGATCATCGGGGTGGGCAGGTTCACGGACGTCATGCAGCCTCCATCAGCTCACGTGGGCGTCGGACTCGGGGACAGCGGGGGCCTCGGGCTCGATCGACAGGCTCGCGCAGACGATCGTGCAGAGCTGGTCGATGGCCGGCTCGGTGATGCGGTAGACGACGGTGCGGCCGTCCCGGCGACGCCCGACGACCCCACCGAGGGCGAGCCGGCCGAGGTGCTGGGAGGCGTTGGCGACGGAGACGTCGGCGGCCTCGGCGAGAGCGCTGACCGTGGACTCGCCCGCCTCGTGCAGCTCGCGCAGGATGCGCAGCCGAGTCGGGTCGCCCAGCAGCGCGAAGCGGCGGGCGACGTCCTCGAGGGCCTCCTTCGGCACTCTCACCATGGGCAGGACCCTAGGTGATGTGGTTCACTCATTCAATTGATTGATCGAACATTTCTCGATCGACCTCACGACCCACCAACGGCGGCGGGCCGACGCCCCTCGGGGCGTGTCCTGCCCCACGTCGCGGCCAGCGAAGGAGCCCAGGCATGGACATCGAGGTATTCGTCACCCCCGGTCTCGGGGACAACAGCTTCCTCCTCACCTCCGGGGACGAGGCCCTGGTGGTGGACCCGCAACGGGACGCCTGGCGGTTCCTCGAGGCGGCGGACTCGCGGCGAGCGCGGGTGCGGGCGGTGCTGGAGACGCACGTGCACAACGACTACGTCTCGGGGTCGCACGAGCTGCGCGCGGCCCACGGGGCGGAGCTGGTGCTGCCCGCCGACGGGGGCTACGAGTTCGACCACCGCGGCGCCCGCGAGGGTGAGGAGGTGCGGGTCGGCGACCTGCGCGTCGTCGCGATGGCCACCCCCGGCCACACCTTCGAGCACCTCGCCTGGCTCGTCTACGAGGGCGACGCCGCCGAGCCCGTCGCGGTGTTCAGCGGGGGCTCGCTCCTCGTCGGGTCGGCGGGACGCACCGACCTCGCCGGCGCCGAGTCCACCGCCGCCCTCACGAGGCACCAGTACGAGAGCGTGCAGAGGCTGCGCGCCCTGCCGGCCTCGACCCAGCTGCTGCCGACCCACGGCGCGGGCAGCTTCTGCGTCTCGGCGATGCCCTCGACGTCGCGGACGAGCACCATCGGCGCCGAGCTGCGCAGCAACGACCTCGTGCTGGCCCGGACCCCGGAGGAGTTCGAGGACGAGCTCACCGGCGAGCTGATGGCCCACCCGGCGTACTACGCGCAGATGGCACCGCTGAACCGCGCCGGCGTCCCGGTCCTCGGCGCGGTGCCCGAGATCCCGGTCCTCGACGTCGACGCGTTCGCGGAGCAGGTGGAGGCCGGGGTCGTCGTCGTCGACGCCCGGGACCGGGACTCCTTCGCCGCCGCCCATCTGCCCGGGTCGCTCAACATCGAGCTCAACTCCGGGTTCGGCAGCTACGTCGGCTGGATGCTGGAGTTCGGCGCGCCCGTGCTGCTCGTCCTGCCGGACGACCCGGATGCGGCCATCGGTGCCGCCACCCAGCTGTTGCGCATCGGCTGGCCGGTGCCGGTCGGCGTCCTGGCCGGCGGGGTCGAGGCCTGGGGCTCCTCCGGACGTGCGACGGGGTCGTACCGGACGGCGGACCCCGCGGACCTCTGCGCGGCCCTGACCGGCGGCGAGGAGGCCGTCGTCGTCGACGTCCGGCAGCCGCTGGAGTGGCAGTGGGGGACGCTGTCGGGAAGCACGACCCTGTTCATCGCCGACCTGCCGAGCCGCCTCGCGGAGCTGCCGACCGACCGGCCGGTGTGGTTCGTCTGTTCCAACGGGCACCGCGCCGCCATCGCGGCGAGCCTGCTCGCCGGCGCCGGCGGCGAGCCGGTGCTCGTGGGCAGCGGCGGCGTGGGCGAGGTGCAGCGGCTCTGCCGCGAGCGGCAGGAGGCCCCCGCGTAGCGGCGACGGCACACTACCCGCGGGTAACCTTCTCCCGTGACCGACACCTACGCCCTGTACCGCCGTCTTGCCGACAGGCCCCTGGGGAGGCTCGCGTTCTCGACGCTCTTCGCGCTCAAGGCCCCCTACTTCCGCACCGTCCGGCCGCGGGTGCGCGAGGTCCGGCCGCACCGCGCCGAGCTCGTCGTCGCGAAGCGCTGGGCGGTGCAGAACCACATCGGGACGGTCCACGCCATCGCGGTGTGCAACGGCCTGGAGGCGGCCATGGGGCTCCTCGCCGAGGCCACGACGCCGTCGGGTCGCCGCTGGATCCCCAAGGGGATGGAGGTGGCCTACCTCGCGAAGTCGACGACGGACCTGCTGTGCGTCGCCGAGACCGACCCGGCCGACTGGGCCGAGGTCGGGGACGTGCCGGTGCGCGTCCGGGCCGTGCGCACCGACGGCGTCGTCGTCGTCGAGGGCGTCATCACGATCTACGTGAGCGAGCGCCCTGCGCGCTGAGGCGTCGGCCGGTCGTCACGCTCGGGTGAGCCGGGCGCGCAGCCGCTCGACGTCGTCGGCGGACCACCCGTTGTCGCGCAACCAGCCCGGGGCGCCGCCCCATCCGTCGGCGACGGCGTCGAGGATCGCGGCGACGGACTCCGGGCGGGGTACCTGGTCGGCCACCGACTGCTTGGCCAGCGCCGGCCCGTAGGCGTCGCGCGTCACGAGCCGCTCGATGATCTCGACGATGCGCTCGCCGGTGAGGACGTAGTCGGCGACGATCTCGTCGTGCGGGACCCCGGCGACGTCGAGGGCCATGGCCACCACCGTCCCGGTGCGGTCCTTGCCCGCGGCACAGTGCACGACGGCGGCGCCGGTCGCGCCGGCCACCACCGCCAGCGCGGCGGACACCGAGTCGGGGCGTTTCGCGAGGTAGCCGAGGTAGTGCTCGGCCCAGAACCGGGCGTCGCGCGCGGTCCCGTCCTGCCACGGCATCGCGAGGGCACGGGCGGCCACCTCCTCCGCCGACGCCGCCCGGCTCTCGGCGATGAGGGAGTGGTGGTGGTGGGTCAGGGCCTGGACCCGGCGGAGGGGGCCGGGGCCCTCGAGATGCAGCTCGGTCTCGGTCCGCAGGTCGACGACGTCGCTGACACCCAGGTCCTCGACGAGGCGCAGCACGTCGCCGTCGGTGAGGTCCTGGAGGTTGTCGGAGCGGATGAGCCGGCGCGGGACCGTCGAGCCGCCGTCGCGGGTCGGCAGGCCGCCGACGTCGCGCATGTTGACGAGTCCCTCGAGGTGGATCCAGCGGTCGCTCACACCACCGATCCTAGGTCGGCCGGGGTGCCGCCGGCCGGGTCGGGTCGTCCGCGCCTCACCCCGGTTCGTCAGCCTCGCCGTGCTTGCGAGCCGGCGCGACGCTGACATTGCGGGGTGACCCCGAAAAGGGGTGACGGAGGGGTGGGACGATGGGGGGCGTGCCCCGACTGCCCGACGGCGACCCCGCCCCCACGTCCGGCGAGCTGCCCGCCGAGGCGCTCGCCCGGCTCGGCGACGGACGCTTCGGGATCTACCTGCACGTCCCGTTCTGCGCGGTGCGCTGCGGCTACTGCGACTTCAACACCTACACGCTTCCCGAGCTGGGCCCCGGGGCGTCCACGGACGACTTCGCCGACACCGCGCTGCGCGAGCTCGACCTCGCCGCCCGCGTCCTCGGGGCGGCGGCGCCGGTCGTCGACACCGTGTTCGTCGGGGGTGGCACCCCGACCCTGCTGCGGGCCGCCGACCTCGTGCGCCTCCTCGACGGGGTCCGCGACCGGTTCGGGCTCGCCCCGGGCGCCGAGGTGACGACGGAGGCCAACCCCGACTCGGTGACCGCCTCGTCCCTGCGAGCGCTCGCCGACGGTGGGTTCACCCGGGTGAGCATCGGGATGCAGTCCGCGGTGCCGCACGTCCTGGCCACGCTCGACCGCACCCACGACCCGGAGCGGGTGGGGACGGCCGTCACGGCGGCCCGCGCCGCGGGTCTCGCGACGAGCCTCGACCTCATCTACGGCGCGCCGGGGGAGTCGCTGGCGGACTGGCGGACGAGCCTGGAGTCCGCGCTCGCGCACGAGCCCGACCACGTCTCGGCGTACGCGCTCGTCGTCGAGGAGGGGACGAAGATGGCGGCCCGGGTGCGCCGCGGCGAGCTGCCGATGCCCGAGGGCGACGACGAGGCCGACAAGTACGAGCTCGCCGACGAGCTGCTCGCAGCGGCCGGGTACGAGTGGTACGAGGTGAGCAACTGGGCCCGGGACGACGCCTCGCGGTGCCACCACAACGAGGGCTACTGGCGTGGCGACGCCTGGTGGGGCGTGGGCCCCGGGGCGCACGGGCACGTCGGGGGCGTGCGCTGGTGGAACGTCAAGCACCCGCGCGCCTATGCGAGCCGGCTCGCGGCGGGGGAGTCACCGGCCGCGGGGCGCGAGACGCTCACGGCGGCCCAGCGGCACGACGAGGACGTCCTGCTCGGGGTGCGGCTGCGGGCCGGCCTGCCGCTGGACCGGCTCGAGGCCGCCGGCCGGACGGCGGTGGCGGGGCTCGTCGCCGACGGCCTGCTCGAGGGGGTGGCGGCGGTGCGCGACCGTCGGGCGGTCCTCACCCGGCGCGGCCGGCTGCTCGCCGACACGGTCGTGCGCCGGCTGCTCGGCCTCTGAGGGGCCGGCAGCCGGCGCACGCGCGCTCAGCGGGTCAGCTGACGAACTTCGGGGTCAGCGGCGGGTCCCACCACTCGCCGCCGTACGCCTTGAGCATGCCGACGATGTGCACGATGACGGCGAACACCCAGGCCGCGGCGAAGGTGAGGAAGCCGACGAGGACGAACATCAGCGGCAGGGACACGAGGAACACGATGCTCACGATGATCTGCACGTTGAGCGCGTTCGCGGCGTGTGCCCGCACGAACGGTCCGCGGTCCCGGAACACGAGGTACATGACCAGGGCCACGACGAAGCTGAGGACGCCGCCGCTGAGGACGGTCGCGGCCAGCGCGCCGCCGTGGCTCGCCATGCCCCAGGTCTTCTCGTCCTGCGGTGACATCGGGGTGGGCACGGACCCGCCGTAGGCCTGACCCGGCGATGCGGGCGGCCCGCCGTAGGGCTGCGCGGGCGAGGTGTAACCGGTGGCGCCGCCGGGCGGCGGGGGAGGGCTGCTCGGTGCCGGGGGCTGCTGCGGCGGGGTGGGCTCGGCCGCGGACGGCGGCGGCGGCGGCGGGTTCGGGGTGTCCGCGGCGTCGCCCTCCGGGCGCTCGTCGCGCGGGGTGGTGTCGCTCATGTGTCCTCCTTGGTGGGGTCTGCCTCCATTCCACACCCCACGCAGGGTTCCTGCCCAGGGTTCCGGGGGCGCGTCGGGGTCCGGATCGGGGTCGAGTCAGGGCCGACCCCTACTCGGGGGCGGTCACGAAGTCGATGAGCTCCTCGACGCGGCCGAGCAGCTCGGGCTCGAGATCGGTCCAGGAGCCGACCGAGCCGAGGATCCGCTTCCACGCCCGGGCGAGGTCGGCCTGGGTCTCGTGCGGCCAGCCGAGGTGGGCGCAGATGCCGTGCTTCCACGACGTGCCCCGCGGGATGACGGGCCAGGCGTCCATGCCGAGCCGCTGCGGCTTCACGGACTGCCACACGTCGACGTAGGGGTGCCCGACGATGAGCACGTGCTCGGCGTGCGGGCGCACCCGCCGGGCCTCCTCGACGACCCGGGTCTCCTTGCTCCCCGGGACGAGGTGGTCGACGAGCACCCCCATCCGTCGTCCGGGCTCCGGTGCGACGTCACGGATGACGGCAGCGAGGTCGTCGACGCCGTCGAGCATCTCGACGACGACGCCCTCGACCCGCAGGTCGGCGCCCCACACCTTCTCGACGAGCTCGGCGTCGTGCCGACCCTCCACGTACAGCCGCGACCCGCGGGCGACCCGGGCGCGCTCGCCGCGGACCGCCACCGAGCCGCTGGCCGTGCGCGACGCGGTGGCGCGGGCGGCCGCCAGCCGGGCCGCGTCGGCCGCCTTCGGCGCGACGAGGGTCACCGGCGCCCCGTCCAGGAGGAACCCCGGCCCGAGGGGGAAGCCCTTGACCCTGCCCCGCCGGTCCTCGAGGTGGACGACGTGGAGGCCACCGGCCTTCTCGACCGCGACGACCGCGCCGACCCACCCGGTCTCGACGTCCTCGACGACGGTGCCGCGCTCGGCGGGGAGGTCGACGGCCCGCCCTCGCGGGGGTCGCTTCCAGTCGCCCGAGAGCACGTCGGAGCCGTACCTGTCCACCACGGCGGCGACGCTAGTCGGCGCCGGCCCCACAGCCGGGGACCGGCACGCGCTGACGTCCCGGCTTTCGCGATGTCGGCGCCGAGGTCGTAGCATTGGCACTCGGACGGCGAGAGTGCCAACCCGGTGCCCGCCGCCGCCGCCGACAGCCCGAGACAGCCCGACGAGCCAGCCCCGGAGGTGGACCGGATGAGCGAGGACCGACGCCTGCGGATCCTGCGGGCCATCGTCCAGGACTATGTCGAGACCTCCGAGCCGGTCGGGTCCAAGGCGCTCCTGGACCGGCACCAGCTCGGGGTGTCGGCCGCGACCGTGCGCAACGACATGGCCGTCCTCGAGGAGGAGGGGCTCATCGTCGCCCCGCACACCAGCGCCGGCCGGGTCCCCACCGACGCGGGCTACCGGGTCTTCGTCGACCGGCTCTCACAGGTCAAGCCGATGAGCGTGGCCGAGCAGCGGGCCATCGGGCAGTTCCTCCAGGACGCCGTCGACCTCGACGACGTCGTCGACCGCACCGTGCGCCTGCTCGCCTCGCTCACCCGCCAGGTCGCCGTCGTCCAGTACCCCTCGCTGTCCCGGTCCTCGGTGCGGCACGTGGAGCTCGTGCCCATCGGCGGGCCGCGCCTGCTCGTCGTGCTCATCACGACGACCGGCCGGGTCGAGCAGCGCGTCGTCGACGTCGGCGCCGACCTCCTCACCCCGGACGGCGAGAGCACGCTCGCGACGCTCCGCGCAGAGCTCAACGCCGCGGCCGACGGCCACACCCTCGCCGACGCCTCCGCCGCGCTCGCCGCGGTGCCGGACCGGCTCGAGCCCGGCCACCGCGACGTGGCCCGGGCGATCGTGGCCGCCATCGACGACTCGCTCGTCGAGGAGCGTGAGGAGCGGGTCGTGCTCGCCGGGACGGCCAACCTCGTCAAGTCCGGCGGCGACTTCACCGCCACCGTCGGCCCGGTGCTCGAGGCGCTCGAGGAGCATGTCGTCCTGCTCAAGCTGCTCGGCACCGTCGCCGAGCAGGGCGGGAGCATCGCGGTGCGCATCGGCTCCGAGAACCCCTACGCCGGGCTCCGGTCGACGTCGATGGTGACGACCGGGTACGGCGCGGGCTCCGAGCTCGTGGCCGGGCTCGGCGTCGTCGGCCCGACCCGCATGGACTACCCCACCACGATGGCCGCGGTCCGCGCCGTCGCCACCTACGTCTCCCGGATCCTCGCGGACTGACACCCGCGACCCGCCACCCCATCGACCACCCCTGCCGGAGGACCACCCACCCGTGAACGACTACTACGCCGATCTCGGGGTCGCCCGCGACGCGAGCCCCGAGGACATCAAGCGCGCCTACCGCCGCTCCGCCCGCAAGCTGCACCCCGACGTCAACTCGAGCCCCGAGGCCGAGGAGCAGTTCAAGAAGGTCTCCCAGGCCTACGACGTGCTCTCCGACGCCGAGAAGCGCCGCGCCTTCGACATGGGCGCGGACCCGTACGCGGGCGCGGCCGCCGGCTTCGGCCAGGGCTTCTCGTTCAGCGACATCATGGACGCGTTCTTCGGCGGGGGAGCGGCCGGTGCCGGGCCGCGCTCGCGCCGCTCGCGCGGCCAGGACGCGCTCCTCCGGCTCGACATCGACCTCGCCGACGCGGTCTTCGGCGCCGAGAAGGAGCTGACCGTCGACACCGCCGTCGAGTGCGGCACGTGCCACGGCGAGGGGATGCAGCCGGGCACCTCGACGCGGACGTGCGACGTGTGCGCCGGGCGCGGCGAGATCCAGCAGGTGCAGCGCAGCTTCCTCGGCAACGTCATGACGAGCCGCCCCTGCACGACCTGCCAGGGCTTCGGCCAGCTCATCACCGACCCCTGCTACGAGTGCTCCGGCGACGGGCGGGTCCGCACCAGGCGCACCCTGACGCTCAAGGTCCCGGCGGGCGTCGACACCGGCACCCGCATCCAGCTCGCCGGTCAGGGCGAGGTCGGCCACGGCGCGGGCCCGGCCGGCGACCTGTACGTCGAGGTGGCGGTGCGGCGGCACCCCGTGTTCCAGCGGCGCGGCGACGATCTGCACGCGACGATCGAGGTCCCGATGACCGCGGCCGCACTCGGCGCGACCCTGGCGATGGACACCTTCGACGGCAGCCGCGACCTCGACCTCGCCCGTGGCACGCAGTCGGGCGACACGATCACGCTGCCGGGGCTCGGGGTCACCCACCTGCGCGGGGGCGGACGCGGCGACATCGTCGTCCACACCATCGTGCACACCCCGACGCGCCTCGACGCCGCCCAGGAGGACCTGCTCCGCAGCCTGGCGACGATGCGCGGGGAGGAGCGCCCGCAGGGCCGCGTCGCCAACCCCTCCGAGGGCACCCTGTTCGGCAAGCTCCGCGACGCCTTCAAGCAGCCCCGCTGAGCCGGCGACCCCGATGAGCCTGCCCGTCTACCTCACGACCCCGGACACGCTCGCCGGCCGCGGGCCGGGCGACGTGGTGCGGCTCGAGGGACCCGAGGGGCGCCACGCCGTCGCCGTCCGGCGCACCCGGGTGGGCGAGCGGGTCGTCCTCGCCGACGGGGCGGGGGTCGGGGTCACCGGCGAGGTGGTCGCGCTCGGACGGGACACCCTCGACGTCCGGGTCGAGTCGGCCGGCACCGAGCCGCCGCCGTCCCCGCGCTTCGTCCTGGTGCAGGCCCTGGCCAAGGGGGACCGCGACGACCAGGCCATCGAGGCCGCGACCGAGTGCGGCGTCGACGAGGTCGTGCCCTGGCAGGCCGACCGCAGCATCGTCCGCTGGCGGGGTGAGCGCGGCGAGAAGTCGCTGCGCAAGTGGGACGCCGTCCTCGTCGCCGCGACCAAGCAGTCCCGTCGCACCCGCCGCCCGCTGCTGGCACCGGCCGCGTCGACGGCGGAGGTCGCCGAGCGCATCCGAACCGCCACCGCCGCCTTCGTCCTGCACGAGGACGCCTCCGAGCCGCTCGCCGGGGCGGGGCTGCCCGCCGCCGGCGACGTCGTCCTGGTCGTCGGCCCCGAGGGCGGCATCACCCCCGCCGAGGTCGAGGCGTTCACGGCGGCGGGGGCGCGGGCCGTGCGGCTGGGCGGCACCGTCCTACGCGCCTCGAGCGCCGGCCCCGCCGCGCTCGCCGTCCTCAGCGCCGCGGGCCGCTGGCGCTGAGACCTCGCCCCGCTCAGCGGACCTCGAAGGTCACCACGTCCTCGAGGTCGACCGCCCCGTCCTTCGCGCTGAACGAGCGGACCCGGAGCTCATAGGTCCCGGTGGCGAGCTCGCCGAGGTCGATCTCGTAGGTGCCGCGGGCCGGCGCTCCCGCCGAGGCCGTGACGTTGCCAGAGGCGGTGCCGCCGGGCCCCGCCAGCTCCCACGACAGTGCCGCCTCGAAGACCGACGCCTCGCCGCGCACGGTCACCGGCCGGTCGGCGCTCACGGTCTGGCCGTCCCGCGGCTCGGTGACCCAGATGTCGGTGAGGACGCTCCACCACTCCTCGGCGGGGGGCCTGGTGACCACGCCGAGCTCGGCGCCGTCGACCACGACCCGCACCGGCACGTTGCCCGCACCGTGCACCGCCTGCGCGGTCCACCCGACCTGGGCGAGCGCGAGCTCGTCCACCGGCGTGCCCGTCGAGCGCGGCCGCCCCGACAGGGTGACGTCGAGCCGGTCGGCACTGATCGCCACGCCGGTCACGTCCACCCCGTCCCAGGGGGAGGTGTCGAGGCCGGCCACGGAGGCGTCGAGCGCCTCGTCCACGGCCGCCCGCAGCCGGTCCTCGGGGAGCGTCGCCGACGTGGGGAGCCAGGACCGGCGCAGCCCGTAGCCGCGCTCCGGGGTCGACGGGAGCTCCGGGGTGACGAGGTAGACGGGCACGGTGGTGAGGGCGCCGCCGCCGGTCGGCGTGGCGCTCGGGCTCGGGGTCGCGGACGGGGACGGGGACGCGCTCGGAGCCGGCGTCGTCGGCGCCGGCCCGGTCGGGCTCGAGGCCGCCGGGGCCGGAGGCCGGGGCGAGTCGGGGGCGGCGACGGCCCAGAGGCCGCCCACGACCGCGAGCACCGCGGCCGCGGCCGCGAGGGGCTGCAGCCAGCGCCGCGCGCCGCGGCCGGAGTCGACCGCCTCGAGGATGTCGTCGAGCCGGTTCGGCGGGTCGATCCGGGCGGCCCGCGCCCGCAGGGCCACCCGCAGGCGGTCCTCGGTGCGCCGGGTCTCGAGGTCGTCCATCACCGCTCCCATCCCGCCCGCAACGCGGTGAGACCGCGGTGGGCATGTGTCTTGACCGATCCGACCGTGATGCCCAGGGCGGCAGCCGTCTGGGCGAGGTCGAGGTCGAGGTAGTACCGCATCACGAGGACCTCCCGCTGCCGCTGGGGGAGTGCCGACAGGGCGGCCGCGACGTGCTCGCCGGTCTCGGCGTCGACGACGACCTGGTCCGGGCCCCGCCCCGACCACGTGTCGCGACCCCGGGCCAGGGACGCGGCGTACCGCTCCCGGACCCCGCGTCGGCGCAGCGCCGACCGGGCCCCGTTGACGACGGCGCGCCGGAGGTAGGCGGTGGCAGCCGCCTCGTCCCGGAGGCCGCCCCACCGGCGGTGTACGGCGATGAAGGCGTCCTGGACGACCTCCTCGGCGTCCTGCTCGTCGTGCAGCAGCAGCCACGCGAGCCGCACGAGCCCGCGCGCGTGGTCGGCGTACAGCTCGCCGATCGCGAGGTCCGCCCCGCGGCGCTGGTCCACGGCTGCCATTGTCATGCTCCCAAGACGCGCAGGCCACCTCCAGGGTTGACATGGGCGCGTCGCATCGACGGCTGACTCGACCACGGGGCGGTGGAGGATGCGTCCGTGGCACGGGGGCGCGGTGGTCCTCTAGGGTCGGCGCCATGAGCGAGACGAGCGAGGACTGCATCTTCTGCGCCATCGTCGCCGGCGACATCCCCGCCGAGGTCGTGGCCTCCACCGAGCACTCGCTGGCCTTCCGCGACCTCGACGCGCAGGCGCCGACCCATGTCCTCGTCGTGCCACGTCGACACGTCCCCGACGTCGGTTCGCTCGCCGGCGCGTCGCCCGACGAGCTGGCCGACGCCGTGGGGCTGGCGGCTCGGGTCGCGGCCGACGCGGACCTCCCGGGGTACCGCCTCGTCGCGAACACGGGGGCGGCCGCCCAGCAGAGCGTCTTCCACGCCCACCTGCACGTGATCGGTGGTCGGGAGCTGACCTGGCCGCCCGGCTGACCAGCCCGTTTCCGGGATG
Source organism: uncultured Actinomycetota bacterium (assembly GCA_963815545.1). GTDB lineage: Bacteria > Actinomycetota > Actinomycetes > Actinomycetales > Dermatophilaceae > Phycicoccus. The sequence continues at coordinate 21,468 of CAWFGY010000008.1, read as the reverse complement.
CCCGGCGTCGCCATCGGCCCGTAGACTGGGGCCACGATGACAGACCCCCACACCGACGAGCCCGTCGTGCCCGCGAGCACCGGCTCCACGCAGCCCCACGTGCCACAGCACACCGTCACCATCCCCGCCGACGTCTCGATGGTCAGCCTGCTCGGTCCCCGCGACGAGCTGCTCCGCACGATGGAACGCCAGTTCCCGCTCGTGCAGATCCACGTCCGCGGCAACGAGTTCCACATCGGCGGGCCGAGCTCGGAGGTCGCCCTCGTCGAGCGGCTCCTCGACGAGCTCCTCGTCGTCATCGACGGCGGGCAGCCGCTCAACCGCGACGCCGTCGAGCGCTCCATCCAGATGCTGCGCGCCCAGACGGTCGAGCGCCCCGCCGACGTCCTGACGATGAACATCGTGTCCAACCGGGGCCGCACGATCCGCCCCAAGACCCTGGGCCAGAAGCGCTACGTCGAGGCCATCGACGAGAACACGGTCGTCTTCGGCATCGGCCCCGCGGGGACCGGCAAGACCTACCTCGCGATGGCCAAGGCCGTCGCCGCGCTGCAGGCCAAGCAGGTCAACCGGATCATCCTCACCCGTCCGGCGGTCGAGGCGGGGGAGCGGCTCGGGTTCCTCCCCGGCACCCTGAACGACAAGATCGACCCGTACCTGCGGCCGCTGTACGACGCGCTGCACGACATGGTCGACCCCGACTCCATCCCGCGGCTGCTCGCCGCCGGCACCATCGAGGTCGCCCCCCTGGCGTACATGCGCGGGCGGACGCTCAACGGGGCGTTCATCATCCTCGACGAGGCGCAGAACACCTCACCCGAGCAGATGAAGATGTTCCTCACCCGCCTCGGCTTCGGCTCCAAGATGGTCGTCACCGGCGACGTCACCCAGGTCGACCTCCCCGGCGGCACCGTCAGCGGCCTGCGCATCGTGCGCGACATCCTCGGCGAGATCGACGACGTCCACTTCAGCGAGCTCACCGCCGTCGACGTCGTCCGGCACCGGCTCGTCGGCGACATCGTCGACGCCTACGGCCGGTGGGACGAGCACCAGCAGCGCGGGCAGACCCATGCCGTGCGAGACGCCCGCGACCAGGGCCGCTCCGGCCCCCGCCGCGCCGAGCGGGACCGGCCGTCGCGATGAGCATCGACGTCCTCAACGAGACCGAGTTCGCCCTCGACGAGCTCGAGCTCGTCGCCTGCGCCCGCTACGTCATGGAGCAGATGCGGGTCCACCCGCAGGCCGACCTGTGCCTCCGCCTCGTCGACGAGGCCGCGATGGAGACCCTCCACGTCCAGTGGATGGACCTGCCCGGCCCCACCGACGTCATGAGCTTCCCGATGGACGAGCTGCGGCCCGGTCGCGACGGCCTGCCGCCCACCGAGGGCGTGCTCGGCGACATCGTGCTGTGCCCGGCCGTCGCCGCGCAGCAGGCCCGCACCGCCGGCCACGCCACCGAGGAGGAGCTCCTGCTCCTCACGACGCACGGCGTCCTCCACCTCCTGGGCTTCGACCACGCCGAGCCCGACGAGGAGAAGGAGATGTTCGAGCTCCAGCGGCAGCTGCTCCTCACCTTCCTCGCGACCCGCGGTCGCGCGGGCGCCTGAGCGGGCCCTGATGTTCCCGCTGATCCTTGCCGCGGTGTTCGCCACCGCGCTCGCGTTCCTCATCTCGATGGCCGAGTCCGCCTTCGCGCGGATGTCCCGGGTCCGGGCCGAGGAGCTCGCCGACGAAGGCCGCCCCGGTGCGACGGCCCTGGTCCGGGTCGTCGGCGACACCGCGGCCTACCTGTCGGTCCTGTCGTTCCTGCGGGTCATCGCCGAGTCGACGGTGGCGGTGATGGTCACGCTGGCCGCCGTCGACGCCGTCCGGGGCACGGTCCGGCCGTTCCTCGTCGCCGTCGGGATCATGGCGCTCATCTCGTTCACGATCGTCGGCGTCTCGCCGGGCACCCTCGGGCGGCAGCACAGCACCCGGGTGGCCCTGCTCGCGGCGCCGGTGACGATCTGGCTCCGCCGGGTGCTCGGGCCGTTCTCGCGGCTCCTCATCGCCCTGACGAACGCGGTGACCCCGGGGCAGGGGTTCCGCGACGGTCCGTTCGAGAGCGAGTCCGAGCTGCGTGACCTCGTCGACGTCGCCCGTGAGAACCGGCTGATCGAGGCCGACGAGCGCGCGATGATCCACTCCGTCTTCGAGCTGGGCGACACCTACACCCGCGAGGTCATGGTGCCCCGCACCGACATGGTCGCCATCGACGACGACCGGGTGTGCCGGCAGGCGATGAAGCTGTTCCTGCGCTCCGGCTACTCGCGCATCCCCGTCGTCGGGGAGGACCAGGACGACGTCGTCGGCATCCTGTACCTCAAGGACGTCATCCGCCGGATGAACGCCGACCCCGAGGCGGAGTCCCTGCCCGTCACCGAGCTGATGCGCCCGGCCCGGTTCGTCCCCGACAGCAAGCCCGTCGACGAGCTCCTGCGCGAGATGCAGCTCGAGCAGACCCATCTCGGGGTCGTCGTCGACGAGTACGGCGGCACCGCGGGGGTCGTGACGATCGAGGACATCATCGAGGAGATCGTCGGCGAGATCACCGACGAGTACGACCGGGAGGCGCCCGAGGTCGAGGTCCTTCCCGACGGGCGGACCCGGGTGGCCGCGTCGATGCACATCGACGACCTCGTCGAGATGTTCGACCTCGACCTCGACGAGGAGGAGGTCGACACCGTCGGCGGCCTCATCGGCAAGACGACGGGGATGGTCCCCATCCTGGGGTCCACCTGCGAGGTCGCGGGGCTGCGGCTCACGGCTGAGCGGATGTCGGGTCGACGCCACCGCGTCGCGACGGTGGTCGTGGAGCGCGTCGTCCCGGCAGTGGCCGAGAACGAGCTGGAGGAGCGGGTCGGATGAGCACGGACCAGATGGACGGCGGGGCCGCCGCGCCGCGGCCCGACTACACCGCGGGCTTCGCCTGCCTCGTCGGGCGTCCGAACGCCGGCAAGTCGACCCTGACCAACGCCCTCGTCGGCCAGAAGGTCGCGATCACCTCGAGCAAGCCGCAGACGACCCGGCACACGATCCGGGGGATCGTCACGACCGAGCAGAGCCAGCTCATCCTCGTCGACACCCCGGGGCTGCACCGGCCGCGGACCCTGCTCGGCGAACGCCTCAACCACCTCGTCCGCGAGACGCTGCTCGAGGTCGACGTCATCGGCTTCTGCCTGCCGGCCGACCAGCGGGTCGGGCCCGGCGACCAGTTCATCGCGGCCGAGCTCACCGAGATCATGACCGCCAAGCGCACGCCCGTCGTGGCGATCGCGACGAAGTCCGACACCGTCGACCGGCAGCGGCTGGCCGAGCACCTCATCGCCATCGACCAGCTCGGCGACTGGGCCGCCATCGTGCCGTGCTCGGCGACCCGTGGCGACCAGGTCGACGACGTCGCGCGGCTCCTGTCGGAGCACCTGCCGCCCTCGCCGGGCCCGCTGTACCCGGGCGACGTCCTCACCGACGAGCCCGAGGCGGTCATGGTCGCCGAGCTCGTCCGGGAGGCTGCGCTCGAGGGGGTGCGCGACGAGCTGCCGCACAGCCTGGCGGTGGTCGTCGAGGAGATGGTGCCGCGCGAGGGCCGCCCCGACGACGACCCCCTCCTCGAGATCCGGGTCCACGTGTTCGTCGAGCGGGACAGCCAGAAGGCCATCGTCATCGGGCGGGGCGGGTCGCGACTGCGGGAGGTCGGCACCAACGCCCGGCGCGGGATCGAGGCCCTGCTGGGGCAGCGCGTGCACCTCGACCTGCACGTCAAGGTCGCCAAGGACTGGCAGCGCGACCCCAAGCAGCTGCAGCGGCTGGGGTTCTGAGGGCGACGCCCGGCGTGCCCGGACGGCGCGGTCAGTACGTGCCGCCGCCGATGAGGGCGATGGCGTGGGCCCGGTTGCGGGCGCCGAGCCGGCGGACGATCTCTGCGACGTCGGCCGACACGGTGCGTGCCGACACGTTGAGCTGCCGCGCGATCTCGGCGTCGGTCGAGCCGTCGGTGAGCAGGAAGCCGATGTCGACCATGCGGCGGGTGAACGGCGGGTCCTGGCCCGGCGGCACTGCCGGGGTCGAGGACGTCCACACGGTCTCGACGCACCGGATCGCGGCAGCGACGACCGCCGGGGCGGTGCTGCGCCAGGCATGAGCGGCGTGCTCGTGGCCGGGCGGCGCCCCGATGAAGACGACGCGGGCGTCGACGACGAGCAGGGGTGCGACGACGTGGGACACCCGGGCCGTGCGGTGGTGGCTCGTGAGCATCGGCAGGCGCTCGAGGCTGCGGACGTCCGTGAGGTACCGGCCGTCGATGTCGCCGCGGGTCGCCACCGCGGCGAGCCGGCGGGCGCTGCGGACCTGGCCCCAGGTGGGGAGGTAGGTCAGGTGCCACACACTGCGGCGGACCGTCGCGGCGAGGTCGTCCAGGCCCTGCCGGAGCGTGGCGTCGACCGGGCCGACGCTGACGAACCGCTCGTCTCCGGCGAGGACCAGCGCGTGCGCCCAGCGGAAGAACTCCCGCTGGGCGAGCTCGTCCACGGGTGGCTCCCGGCCGGTCATCGATCCGCCCCGACGATGACCGCGATGGCGTGTCCGCGGCCGCGGGCGCCGCACCAGTCGATGACCTTGCGGACCTCCGCGGAGGCCGTGCGTGTGCTGATGCCGAGGGCCTGCGCGATCTCGAGGTCGCTCGCCCCGTCGGCCAGCAGCATCGCCACCTCCGCCCGCCGCGGCGGCAGCAGCGGGCGCGTGCTCACCTCGCTCGCCGGGCGAGCCGTGTCCCACAGCGTGCGGAACACCTGGCAGGCCCAGGTGACGAGGCCGGGGTCGGTCGTGGCCCAGATGGTCTCGGCGAGCCGGGTGCCGGAGGGGCCGGCGAGGAACGCGTGCTCCTCGTCGGTGATGAGCACGGCGCCCGGCAGCGACCGGACGCGCACGTTGGGGTGCACGCTCGGCAGGAGCGGGCAGGCCTGCAGGGCCGTGGGTGGGGCCACGTAGCGGGAGTCGGGCGGACCGGTGGGGTGGAGCCGGGCGGTGCGCAGCCCGGTGCGCACCGTGGTGAGGCCGACGGTGGTCTGCATGTTCCACACGCTGGTCCTGACCTGCGCGGCTCTACGGTCGAGGTGCTCGGGTGCGCCGGAGACCGGCCCCAGGAGCCGGACCCTCGGGTCCCCGGCGAGCATCAGCGCTGCGGTCTCGTCGAAGAACGAGGCGGTGCTGGGGGGCCACGGCCCGTGCCCGTCGGTGCTCACGGCGCCCTCCCTCCCCTGGTGTTGCGTCCCCGGCCCGGTCCTGCTGGCCTGCACTGTAGTCGGCGGGTCCGACGTTGCGAGTTCTCGCAACTGGACTGGTGCCCCGGCCCCGGTCCCCCCAGAGTGGTCCCGAGTCACGGCGGCCGACGACGGTGGCCGATGGGCGCGCCATACCTCCGGGGCGGAGAATGCGGGCGTGGCCGGGAAGGTCGTCCCAGGGGTGGGGACTTCCCGGCCACGCCACCCCGGCCGCCGTGACCCGCCCGCATGCCGGTCGCTCGGGCCGTGCCGCGAGCACCTCCCTAGACTCGGTCCCATGCGCATCGGAGTCTTCGGAGCCACCGGTCAGGTCGGCACAGTCATGCGGGCCCTCCTCCACGAGCGGAACGTCCCGGTCGACGACATCCGCTTCTTCGCCTCGGCCCGGTCCGCCGGGTCGACGTTGCCGTGGGACGGGCGCGAGGTCACCGTCGAGGACACCGCGACGGCCGACTTCTCGGGGCTCGACATCGCGCTCTTCTCCGCCGGCGGTGCCACCTCCAAGGAGTGGGCGCCCCGGGTGGCCGAGGCCGGCGCCGTCGTCATCGACAACTCCAGCGCGTGGCGCCGCGACCCCGACGTCCCGCTCGTCGTCGCGGAGGTCAACCCCGACGACCTCGACACCATCCCCAAGGGCATCGTCGCCAACCCCAACTGCACGACGATGGCCGCGATGCCGGTGCTCGGTCCACTGCACGACCTCGCCGGGCTGGTCCGGCTCCAGGTCAGCAGCTACCAGGCCGTGTCGGGCTCCGGAGGCAAGGGCCTCACCGAGCTCGACTCCCAGCTGCGGGCCGGGTACGCGGCCGGTGACCCCAAGGACCTCGCCCTCGACGGCGCGGCGCTGGCCCTGCCCGACCCGCAGGTGTACGCCGTGCCGGTCGCCTTCAACGTCGTCCCGCTCGCGGGGTCGATCGTCGACGACGGCAGCCTCGAGACCGACGAGGAGCAGAAGCTGCGGTACGAGTCCCGCAAGATCCTCCACATCCCCGACCTCCGGGTCTCCGGGACGTGCGTGCGCGTGCCCGTCTTCACCGGCCACAGCCTGGCCATCCACGCCGAGTTCGAGCGCGACATCACGCCCGAGGAGGCGGTGGGGGTCCTCGCCGGCGCCCCCGGGGTGGTCGTGACGAACGTGCCCAACCCGCTGCAGGCCGCCGGGCGCGACGAGGTCTTCGTCGGCCGGGTCCGGGTCGACCAGTCGGCGCCCGAGGGGAAGGGTCTCGGCCTCTTCGTCGTCGGCGACAACCTGCGCAAGGGCGCGGCGCTCAACGCGGTCCAGATCGTCGAGGAGCTCGTCAAGCGCCGCTGACGCCACCGCGAGGGGCCGTCCCGGCGCGCACCGGTCAGCCGACCGGGGCCAGGTCCGCGACGCGCATCGTCGACGGGGCTCGGGTGCGGCCGCCGGCCAGGGCCTGGTCGAGGTCGGCGATCAGGTCCTCGGCGGTCTCGAGGCCGATGGAGAGCCGGACCAGGCTGGCCGAGGGCCGCGCCTCCGGGGTGACGGGGCGGTGCGTCAGGGCCGCGGGGTGCTGCACGAGGGAGTCGACGCCGCCCAGCGACACGGCGTGGGTGAACAGCTCGACCCCGGACGTGACCTGGGCCGCGGCGTCGTAGCCGCCGTGCAGTGTCATCGAGACCATGGCCCCGGTACCCCGCAGCTGCGTGCCGATGAGCCCGCGCGGGTCGTCGTCCGGCGACGGGTAGTGCACGTGCTCGACGGCCGGGTGGCCCCGAAGCCACGCGACCACCTGGAGCGCCGTCGCCTGCTGTGCGCGGACCCGCAGCGGCAGGGTCGTCAGCCCGCGGTGCAGGAGGTAGGCGCCCAGGGGGTGCAGCAGCCCGCCTGTGACGGCTCGGACCCGCCGCAGCGAGTGCGCCGTGTCCTCACTGCAGGCGATGACACCCGCGATCACGTCTCCGTGCCCGCCGAGGTACTTCGTGGCACTGTGCAGGCTCATCGCGGCACCGTGGTCGATCGGGTTCTGCAGTACCGGGGTGGCGAAGGTGTTGTCCACGATGACCGGGACGGACCCGGCCTGGGCCACCACCCCGGCGATGTCGACGAGCCGCAGGGTCGGGTTGGCGGGCGTCTCGACCACGACCATGGCCGTGTCGGACCGCACCGCGGCCGCGACCTCGTGCTCCTCGCAGAAGGTCGCCTCCACCCCGAGCAGCCCGGAGGCCAGCAGGTGGTCCGTGCCGCCGTAGAGCGGACGGACGGCCACGACGTGGCGTCGGCCGGTGGGTGCGGAGGTGGCGAGCACCGCCGCCGTCATCGCCGCCATGCCCGAGCCGAACGCGACGGCCGCCTCGGCGTGCTCCAGCCCGGCCAGCGCACTCTCGAAGCGCGCGACGGTCGGGTTCCACAGTCGCGCGTAGACGGCGCCCCCGTCCTCCAGGGGATGCCCGCCCAGCGCCATCGACTCGTACGAGTCACCGCCCCGCTCGATGTCGGGGAGCGGGTTCGTCGACGAGAGGTCGATGGGCAGGGCGTGCACGCCGAGCGACCGGAGGTCCTCGCGACCGGCGTGCACCGCGGCGGAGTCGGGATGGAGATGGCTGAGGTCCATGCCAGCAGGATGAGCGCGAACGCAGGGTTTCGCTACGATGCTCACCATCTCGCTCACTGAAGCGCCAGAACTCGCAATCGTGAGCAAGTCACGGTGGGTCAGACGGAGGACACCTTGCGCGAAGCACAACCCTCGGGCTCGGCCCGTGAGGCGCCTGACGATCTCGACAGGGCGATCCTGCGCGCGCTCTACACCGACGCCGGCACCACCAACAAGGCCCTCGCCCACCGGCTCGGGATCGCCGAGTCCACCTGCGCGTACCGCATCCGGGCCCTGCGGGACAGCGGCGCCATCCGTGGCACCCACGCCGAGCTCGACCACGAGGCCCTGGGCTTCCCGCTCCAGGCCATCATCAAGGTGCGGCTCGGCAGCCACAACCGCGACCTGGTGAACGCGCTGTACGAGGACCTCGTCGCCGCGCCGGGCGTGATCCGCGCCTACCACGTCGCCGGCTCCGACGACTTCCACCTCCACGTGGCCGTCCGGAACTCCCAGGCGCTGCGGGACCTCGTCCTCAACCACGTCACGAACCACAAGGTCGTACGCGGGACCGAGACACAGCTCGTCTTCGAGCTCCGCGCGGGCGCCGGCGTCCTGTCCTGAGCCGGGACGGGCGGTCCCGAGCTCCGGGGGCGTTGTCGGTGGTGGCGTCTAGGTTTGGTTCATGGAGGGGATGAGCGCTCAGATCGCCGACCGGGTGCCGGTCGGTGGTGGGGCGTGTGTGGGTCCGGCTGGGTGGTGGCTGGGGTGCGGGAGTCGTTGCGGGGCATCGATGTCGGGTCGCTCTCGGATCGGGACCGGTTGGCGTTGGTGGCCGAGCTGGAGCGGTTGAAGGGGGCGGCGTCGGCGTGTCAGGCGCGGGCGGTGGAGGCGGTGCGGGAGTCGCGTGAGCAGGCGGCGCCGCGGGATGCGCGGCGGTCGGTGGGGTCCGAGGTGGCGCTGGCGCGGCGGGAGTCCCCGACGCTCGGTGACCGGTTCGTGGGGCTCGCCGGCGCCCTCGTCGAGGAGCTGCCCGAGACGATGCGGTGCCTGACCGACGGGGTGGTGGGGGAGCGGCACGCCCTCGAGATCGCCCGCGAGACGGCGACGTTGACGCGGGAGGACCGCGCGGAGGTGGACCGGCGGCTGGGTCCGCTGCTGGGGTCGCTGTCCCCGCGGGCGGTGGGTCGGGCGGCGCGGCGGGTGGCGGCCGAGCTGGACGCGGCGTCGGTGGTGGCCCGGTTGGAGGCGGCGGCGCGGTCGCGGCGGGTGTCGGTGCGGCCGGCGCCGGACGGGATGGCGTACCTGACGGTGCTGGGCCCGTTGCGGGACGTGGTCGGGGCGTACGCGGCGGTGCGGGCGAGGGCGTCGGCGGTGGTCGGCGGGCAGTGCCCCGACGAGGGCGCCGACGGGCGTGGGGTGGGGGCGGTGGCGGCCGACACGGCGCTGCGGCTGCTGGCGGGGCTGGCGCCGGGGCAGGTGCAGCCGGTGGAGGTGCAGCTGGTGATGACCGACCGGGCGCTGCTGGGCACCGGCGACCAGGACCGGCCGGTGATGGAGCCGGCGCGGGTCCCGGGCCACGGGTCGGTGCCGGCGCCGGTGGCGCGGGCCTGGGTCCGCGACGCGGGCGCCGCGAGCGTGTGGCTGCGGCGGCTGTACACGGGCCCGGGTGGGCGGGACCTGGTGGCGATGGACTCCCGGCGGCGGCTGTTCACCGGTCTGCTGCGGCGGATGCTGGTGCTGCGTGACGACGTGTGTACCACGCCGTGGTGCGACGCCCCGATCGTGCACGCCGACCACACCCACCCCGCCCACGCCGGGGGCGGGACCGACTTCGGGAACGGGTCCGGGCTGTGCGCCCGCTGCAACGGCGTCAAGGAAGCCCCCGGCTGGCAGGTCGAGGTGCTCTCCGCCTCACCCCACGAGCTCGAGACCACCACCCCGACCGGGCACACCTACCGCTCCCACGCCCCGCCCCTGCTCGGCTGGGGCACCGACCCACCCGGCTCCCCGCTCGAACGACACCTCCAGGCACTCCTCGACGCCGCCTGACGACGGCGCGGTCGACGACACCCGTCTGCCCTAGATGACGTAGGTCAAACGCGGCGCTGTGACGCAGGCCCCAAGTCGAGAGGAGGCAACACGCGGACGTCAGCGGCGCGCAGTCGGCGTGTTGCCTCCTCTCGACGACGGGCGAGCGGGGTAGCCCTAACTGGGCGCTGTGACGCGAAGCGCCGACGTGGGGACGTGCCGCCTTCGGGATGGGCTCGGTCCGCGGCCGCCGAGCGCGACCCTGCGTCAGGCGCCCTAGAGCCAGCCCTACGGCAATCCCGCCCGCGGTGCCCGACCACGGCAGCGACCTCGCCGTACAGTGACGGCATGGCTACCGAGGACGAGTTCCGTGCAGCGGTCGAGACGGTCTCCGGGCTCACCAAGGACCCGGGCAACGACACCAAGCTGCGCCTGTACGCGCTGTACAAGCAGGCCACCGATGGTGACGTCGCGGGCAGCCGCCCCGGCTTCACCAACCCCGTCGGCCGGGCCAAGTACGACGCGTGGGCGTCGGTGGTGGGGATGTCCGAGGACGAGGCGCGGCAGCAGTACGTCGACACCGTCGCCGGGCTGACCGCCTAGCCCACGCTCGGGCGCGGCAGATCCGTCACGAGGTTCACCCACGTCGTCGGACACCCGCATGCCCACCTTGAGGTAGAGGTCCAGCGCGCCGGTCCGGGAGTCGGTGGCCAGCTCGCTGCGAACAGCGCCATGCTCCGCGGCGCCGCGGAAGCCGTCGGCCAGCAGGGCCTGGGCCAGGCCGCGCCCGCGGTGCTCCCGGGCCACGGCCAGCTGGTCGACGTACCCGCACAGCAGCTCGTCGACCACGGTGAAGCAGGCGCCGACGATGGTGCCGTCGTGCTCCACCACCCGCAGCTGCCAGGGCGCGTACCCGGGACGGTCTACGGTTCCGGGCACCCACTCCTCGTAGGGCTCGCGGGGCCGGTTCGCCCATTCGCCGAAGGCCCGCTCGATGACGTCGTGCGCAGCCCGGTGGTCGCGCTCGGTCTCGGAGCTCCGGATGGAGTAGCCCTCGGGCAGTGGGCGGTCCGGCACCGCCGCGCCGGCAGGCAGCACGAGGATCCAGGCCGTGTGGCTCTGCCGGTAGCCCCCGCGGGCCTCGAGGAGACGCTGCCCGCTCGACCCGAGCGGCACCGTCTGCCCGATGGACGCGGACCCCGTCGCCGCTGCACGGGCCTCGACCCAGGAGGCGAGCCACGTCCCGATCCCGGCGCCGCGGGCGTGCGGGTGGACGGCGGCCTCGGCGCGCGTGGCGCCCCGCGACACCTCGGCGGCGGCGACGAGCCGGTCGCCGCGGAAGACCCCGACCGTGTCCGTGCTCGGGTCCATGCTCGGGCGGGACCAGTCCGCCACGATGTCCGCGCGTTCGATGGCGATGGTGCCGAGGTCCTCCTGCTGGGCGGCCGCGAACACCTGGTACGTCGCGTCGAGGTCCTGCTCCAGGGAGAGGGGGCGTGCGCTGTAGCCGGCCGGCAGCACGGCGCCGGCGATGTCGAGATCAAGGTCGCTCACGCCACCCAGGGTGACGCACCGCCGACCCCGAGCGCATCTGGATTATCCCGCCCGCGGAGTGGACCTGACCTTGGCGCCGGCGCCCGCGCGTGGCATGCTCGCCCCATGCGTTTCGAGCGCCTCCTCCTTCGCTGCCGCGGCGGGGCCTGACACTGGCCGCCCCTCGTCGCGGAGTTCCTGCTGCACCAGGTCGGACCCCCAGCAGCCGAGACGAAGGCGAAGCGAGACGATGATCCACCCCCAGCAGCCCTCCGGGATGCCGACCCGCAAGTACGTCCCCTTCCACGACCAGATCCGGGTCGAGCTCCCCGACCGCACCTGGCCGGACCGGGTGATGACGTCGGCCCCGCGGTGGTGCGCGGTGGACCTGCGCGACGGCAACCAGGCCCTCATCGACCCGATGGACTCCGAGCGCAAGATGCGGATGTTCAAGCTCCTCGTGAAGATGGGCTACAAGGAGATCGAGGTCGGCTTCCCGAGCGCCAGCCAGACCGACTTCGACTTCTGCCGCGAGCTCATCGAGGGCGGGCACATCCCCGACGACGTGACGATCCAGGTGCTCACCCAGAGCCGGGACCACCTCATCGAGCGGACCTTCGACGCGATCCGCGGCTCGAAGCAGGCCATCGTCCACTTCTACAACTCGACCTCCGTGCTCCAGCGCCGGGTCGTCTTCGGGATGGACCAGGACGGCATCGTCGACATCGCGCTCCAGGCGGCCCGGCTGTGCAAGAAGCTCGAGGAGACCGTTCCCGAGACCGACGTCTACTACGAGTACTCGCCGGAGTCCTACACGGGCACCGAGCTCGAGTTCGCCGTCCGGATCTGCAACGAGGTCATCGACGTCATCGACCCGACGCCGGACCACAAGATGATCGTCAACCTGCCGGCGACGGTCGAGATGGCGACCCCCAACGTGTACGCCGACTCCATCGAGTGGATGGTCCGCCACCTCGAGCGGCGCGAGTCGGTGGTCGTCAGCCTCCACCCGCACAACGACCGCGGCGAGGGCGTCGCGGCGGCCGAGCTGGGCTACCTCGCGGGCGCCGACCGCATCGAGGGCTGCCTCTTCGGCAACGGCGAGCGCACCGGCAACGTCTGCCTCGTGACCCTGGGGATGAACCTCTTCAGCCAGGGCATCGACCCGCAGATCGACTTCTCCGACATGGCCGACATCCGGCGCACCGTCGAGTACTGCAACCAGCTGCCCGTCCACGAGCGGCACCCCTGGGGTGGCGACCTCGTCTACACGGCCTTCTCCGGGTCCCACCAGGACGCCATCAAGAAGGGCTTCGACGACATGGAGAAGCGGGCGAAGGGCGCCGGCACGAGCATCGACGACCTCGACTGGGGGGTGCCGTACCTGCCCATCGACCCGCACGACATCGGGCGCTCCTACGAGGCCGTCGTCCGGGTCAACAGCCAGTCCGGCAAGGGCGGGGTGTCCTACCTCCTCAAGGCCGAGCACGGCCTGGACCTGCCCCGCCGGCTCCAGGTGGAGTTCAGCGGAGTCGTCCAGAACCGCACCGACACCGAGGGCGGGGAGCTGTCGGGCGGCCAGATCTGGGACATGTTCGCCGACGAGTACCTGCACAGCGACGACACCGACCGGCGCTGGGCGCGGTTCGTCCCGGTCCGCTCGACGATCACCGGCTCCGACGACGGGATCGACCGCATCGATGCGGCGATCCTCGTCGACGGCGTCGAGACCGAGATCCACGGCCGGGGCAACGGCCCGATCGACGCCTTCACCGACGCCCTCGCCCCCCTCGGGGTCGACGTGCGGGTCCTCGACTACCACGAGCACGCCCTGTCGGCCGGTGGCGACGCCCGGGCCGCGGCCTACGTCGAGTGCGCCGTCGGGGACCGGGTGCTCTGGGGCGTCGGGCTCCACGAGTCCATCGTCAAGGCGTCCCTGCGCGCGATCCTCTCGGCCGTCAACCGGGCCCAGCGCGCCGGCGTCGACGTGGACTGAGGGCCGGTGGCCGCGGCACTGGCGTGCGGCCTGGCGACGGTCGACGTCGTCCAGGTCGTCGACGCCGTGCCCGGGCCGAACGAGAAGATGGTCGCGATCTCCACCACCGTGGCGGCCGGAGGCCCGGCCTGCAACGCCGCGATGGCGTGCTCCCGGCTCGGGGTGGAGACGCGGTTCGTCGGCGCCATCGGCAGCGGGGCCTTCTCGGCCGTCGTCCTCGGCGACCTCGCGCGGCACGCGATCTCGGTCAGCGACCTCGCCCCGCCGTCCTTCGAGCCGCCACTGTCGACCGTCCTGGTCGCCCAGGGGTCGGGGGAGCGGGCCGTCGTCTCCCGCAACGCCGTCGGCGTCGAAGGCTACGAGGAGGTCTCACCGTCACGGGCGGAGGCGCTGCTCTCCGGAGTCGGTGCGCTGCTCGTCGACGGCCACCACCTGCCCGTCGCGGTGGCTCTCGCGCAGGAGGCGCGCAGGCGTGAGGTGCCGGTCCTGCTCGACGGTGGGTCCTGGAAGCCGGGACTCGAGGCGCTGCTGGCCCTGGTCGACGTCGCCGTCGTGTCGGCGGACTTCCACGCACCTCGTTCGGCCGGCCTCGACGGGCTGCGTGCCCTCGGTCCCTGGTGGGTGGCCCGCACCGACGGCCCCCGGCCCGTCACCTGGCAAGCCGCCGACGGAGGCTCCGGCGAGATCGCCGTGCCCGAGGTGGAGGTCGTCGACACCCTCGGGGCCGGTGACGTGCTGCACGGGGCGCTGCTCGCAGCGGTCGCGCGGGACGGGCTCGGCGACCTGCCGGGCGCCCTCGAGCAGGCGGTCGCCGTCGCGTCGCGCTCGGTCGGCGCGCCCGGAGCCCTGGGCTGGGACGCGCCTGAGCGCTAGGTTGCCGGGCATGGTCGAGACCGTGGACGGGTATCTCGCCGGGTTCGACGGCGAGGTCCGCACCCGGCTGGACACGATGCGCGAGCTGATCCGGTCGGCCGCGCCGGAGGCCACGGAGTCCATCTCCTACGGCATGCCGGCCTACCGGCTCGACGGGAAGCCGCTCGTGTACTTCGCGGGGTACGTGGGCCACATCGGCTTCTACGCCACCCCGAACGGGCACGAGGCCTTCGCGGCGGAGTTCGCCCGGTACCGGCAGGGCAAGGGCTCGGTGCAGTTCCCGCACGACGAGCCGGTGCCCGCCGACCTCGTGCGCCGGGTCGTCGCCTTCCGCGCCCAGGCGATCCGTGGCTGACGTCGTCGAGCCGGTCAGCTGGCACGAGGGCATCGTCGCCCGGTGGTGGGCCTACTTCCGGACCTCCGGGCCCGAGGTCGAGTACTTCCGCCGTTTCGTCGAGGCGGGGCAGCCCGCCCTCGACGTGGCGTGTGGTGCCGGCCGGCTGCTCGTCCCCTACGTCCGCGACGGGCTGGACGTCGACGGCGTGGACGTCTCACCCGACATGGTGGCCTGGTGCGCCGAGGCCGCGGCGGCCGTCGGAGCGACCCCGGGCCTGCACTGCCAGCCGATGCATGGGCTGGACCTGCCGCGTCGCTACCGGACCGTCTACGTGTGCGGCGGGTTGGGGCTCGGCTCGACCCGGGCCCAGGACGAGGAGGCGCTGCGGCGGATCCACGAGCACCTGGAACCCGGCGGCCGCCTCGTGCTCGACAACGAGGTCCCGTACTCCGACGAGGCGTCCTGGGCGCGCTGGGCGCAGCGCCCGGCGGCGGCGCTGCCCGAGCCCGAGGCCGCGCCGGGAGCGCGCAGAGCGGGGCCCGACGGCCGCGAGTACGCGCTCTCCGCCCGGATGCTGGCCCTGGACCCCGTGGCCCAGCAGGAGGCCTGGGAGATCCACGCGACGCAGTGGCGCGACGGGACGCTGGAGGCCGAGGAGCGGCGCCGGCTCACGGTGAACCGCTACTTCGCCGGGGAGCTGGTCCTCATGCTCGAGCGGGCCGGCTTCCGCGACGTCGAGGTCCGCGGCCAGTACAACGACGCCGAGCCGGGGCCGGCGGACGACTTCCTCGTCTTCGTCGCGGTCCGTTCCTGAATGCAGCCGGTCACCGCACCCCGCGGACGCGGAACTGGATGCTGATGCGCGGACCCACGGGCCGGGCGGTCTTCGGCACGCAGTGGTCCCAGGTGCGCTGGCAGGACCCGCCCATGACGACGAGGTCGCCGTGCCCGGCCGGCACCCGGACCGACGAGCCGCCCGCGCGCGGGCGCAGCACGAGGTCGCGGGGGGACCCCACCGAGAGGATCGCGACCATGGTGTCCTCGTCACGGCTGCGCCCGATGCGGTCGCCGTGCCACGCCACCGAGTCCTGGCCGTCGCGGTACAGGCACAGTCCTGCCGTGACGAAGGGCTCGCCCAGCTCGCGGGCGTAGTGGGCCGAGAGGGCGTCGCGGCACTCCTCGAGCGCCAGGTGGGGCAGCGGGTCGCCCTCGCCGTAGAAGCTGAGCAGCCGGGGGACGTCGACGACCGAGTCGTACATCTGGCGGCGCTCGGCGAACCACGGCACGTCGCGCCGGAGCGCCGCGTAGAGCTCGTCGGCGCCCCCGACCCAGGCCGTGCGCTGGTCGACCCACGCCCCGTGGCCCAGCGTGCGCCGCCGCACGGTCTCGCCGAGCGGGCGCACCTCGATACCGTCGGCGAGGTCGAGCAGTGACCCCTGGATCACGGGCATGGGCCCACCGTAGACCGCAATCGAACGGGTGTCCAGAACTGTCGGTCGCCGTGTCGAAGGTCGGACCCCCGCAGTTGCGCAGGCGGGCGGTGATGCCGTGAGGTGGGGGGATGGGAGAGCATCCGCTGGCCGGAGCCGTCGTCGCCGTCGTCGGCGCCTCGGGCGCGCTCGGCGCGCTCGTGGCGCGAGGCGCCGCGTCGCGGGGTGCGACGGTCGTCCTCGTCGGCCGGGACGAGCAGCGGCTGCGGTCGGTGCTCGACGGCGCCGAGGTCGTCGTCGGTGACCTGGCCGACGCCACGCTGGGCGACCGCCTCGTCGAGACCGCGCGCGGCGCCCACGGGCGGCTCGACGGCGTGGTCAACGCCGCGGGCGTCGTGGCCTTCGGCCGGCTCGTCGACACCGACGACGCCGTGCTCGAGGAGCTCTTCCTCACCAACGTCGTCGGGCCGCTGTTCCTCCTGCGCCGGGTGCTGCCGGCGCTCACCGAGAGCCGGGGCTTCCTCGTCAACCTCAGCGCGGTCGTGGCGGAGCAGCCGATGGCCGGCATGGCGGCCTACTCGGCGTCCAAGGCCGCCCTCACCGCGGCCGACCGCGCCCTGACCCGCGAGCTGCGGCGCTCCGGGGTCGACGTCCTGGACGTCCGGCCCCCGCACACCGAGACCGGCCTGGCCGGCCGCGCGCTGGCCGGGGAGCCGCCACGCCTGGCCGAGGGGCTCGACCCGCAGGTCGTCGCCGACGCCGTCCTCGACGCCGTGGAGGCCGGACGGAGCGAGCTGTCCTCCACCGACATCGGGTGACCCTTCCGGCGCCCCGCCGGGGTGCTGTGGGCGACGATTTCGGCACCGGGCCGAGCAGTCCCTACGCTGGGGCAGCCCACCCCGAGGAAGGAGGCGCGCCATGAGCGTGCAGGCCCCCTCCGCGGTCGTCATGATCCGACCGCGGCACTTCACGCCCAACCCCGAGACCGCCGGCGACAACGCGTTCCAGACCGTGCCCCACCCCGAGAGGGCCCACGACGAGGTCGCGTCCGCCGCGTACGACGAGGTGACCCGGGTCGCCGACCGGCTGTCGGAGGAGGGCGTCACCGTCCATCTCTTCGACGACGACGACCCCACGCGCGCCGACAGTGTCTTCCCGAACAACTGGTTCTCCACGCACGCCGGCGGGCGGATCGCGGTGTATCCGATGTACGCCCCGAGCCGCCGTACCGAGCGCCGGGCCGACATCGTCGAGATGCTCAAGACCCAGTACCGCGTCCAGGACGTCGTCGACTACTCGGGCCTGGAGCACGACGGCCAGTACCTCGAGGGAACCGGGGCGATGGTCCTCGACCACGTCATCCGGGTCGCGTACACGGTGCGCTCCAACCGGGCGGACCCCATCGTCCTCGAGCGGTTCTGCTCGCAGTTCGGGTACGAGCCGATGGTCTTCGACGCGACCGAGGACGACGGCACCGCGATCTACCACACCAACGTCCTCATGTGCATCGGCACGTCCTTCGCCATGGTGGGTCTGGAGATGATCCGGGATGCGCGCCGTCGCGCGGAGGTCGCCGAGTCCCTCGCGGAGCCCGGCCGGCAGATCATCGAGCTGACGAGCCAGCAGATCCGCGACTTCGCCGGGAACGCCATCGAGCTGCGCACCACCAGCGGCCGGATCCTCGCGCTCTCGACGCGGGCGGCCGCGAGCCTGACCCCCGAGCAGCGCGCGGTCATCGAGGAGTCGTGCCGGATCGTCCCGCTCGACGTGCCGACGATCGAGCACGCCGGCGGCTCGCTGCGCTGCATGGTGGCGGGCATCCACCTCACCCGCCGGCCGGTCGTCTCACCGGTCGAGTCCGAGGAGGCGGTGCTCTCGGGGTGACCGGGGCGGGGGTCGCCGCGGAGCGGGCCGACGAGACGATCCTCGTGCCCGTCGACGTGGCGGCGCTGCGGGCCTGGCTGCTGGCCCATGCCGTGCCCGGGGTCGACACGGTGTCGACCGAGCCGGACGGCTCGACGTCACACACGCGCACGGTCCGGACCGGGGAGGGCCCGGCACGGCTCACCATCGCGCTGCCGGCTCTCGGGCCACCGAGCCTGCAGGCCCGGGGGCGCGGGGCGCGCGAGGCCCTCGGCGTGGGCCGTCGGTGGCTGGGCGTCGACCTGGACCCCGAGCCCGCCGTGGCGTCGCTGGCGGCCGACCCCGTCCTCGGCGCGATGGTCACCGCGCGGCCCACCGTCCGGGTCCCGGGTGCGCCCGACCCGTTCGAGGCCGCTGTGGGCGTCGTGCTCGGTCAGCACGTCTCGGTCGCCGCCGGCCGGGTGTTCGCCGGGCGCCTCACCGCGGCCTACGGCACCCGGCGGCTGCCCCCGGGGCCGGACGACCTGGCGGGACTCGACCCGGACGACCTCCAACGGGCCGTCGGGGTCACGGGAGGGCGCGCGCGCACCGTCGTCGCCCTGGCCCGGGCCGCCGCCGACGGGCTCCACCTCGGCCCACAGCCCGACCCGTCCGCGCGGGCCGCCGGCCGGGCCGCGCTCCTCGCGCTGCCGGGCATCGGTCCGTGGACCGCCGACCTCGTCGCGCTGCGCTGCCTCCGCGATCCCGACGTGTTCCTGCCGGGCGACCTGGTGCTGCGCAAGGCGCTGGGCGGAGTCACCGCTCGGGAGGCGGAGCGGCTGGCCGAGGCGTGGCGCCCGCACCGCTCCCTCGCCGTCGTCCACCTGTGGACCCACCACGCGCTCGACCCGCCGGCCTGACCCCGGAACGTGGGTGACCGGGGGCGGCGGGGCGGCGCACGGTTGTCACCGCGAGCACCGACAATGGGGGAGTGCCGCTCTACCGTGACGAGGCGATCGTCCTGCGCACCCACAAGCTGGGTGAGGCCGATCGCATCGTCACCGTGCTCTCGCGGCGGCTCGGCAAGCTCCGCGTCGTCGGCAAGGGGGTGCGCCGCACCAAGTCCCGGTTCGGGGCGCGCCTCGAGCCCGGCATGCGCATCGACGTCCAGTGCTACGAGGGCCGCACCCTCGACACCGTGACCCAGGTCGAGACCCTCGACTCGTGGGGTGAGGCCATCGCGCGTGACTACCACTCGTGGACCGCGGCGACCGCCGTCCTCGAGACCTGCGACCGCCTCACCGAGGAGCGCGAACCCGCGCTCCAGCAGTACCTGCTGCTCGCCGGGGCGCTGCGCTCGCTGGCCCTGCGCGAGCACGAGGCCGGGCTCGTGCTCGACGCCTACCTCCTGCGGGCGATGGCCATCGGCGGCTACGCCCCCTCGTTCCACGACTGCGCCAAGTGCGGCCTGACCGGCCCGCACCGCGCGTTCCACGTCGCCGCCGGCGGGGTGGTCTGCCCCGCGTGCCGGCCGCCCGGATCGGCCGCCCCGGCCCCCGACACCCTGCGCCTCCTCGCCTCGCTCCTCGCGGGCGACTGGGTCCTCGCCGACGCCTCCGACGACCGGCACCGCCGCGAGGGCAGCGGCCTGACCGCCGCGTTCCTCCAGTGGCACCTCGAACGGGGCATCCGCAGCCTCCGTATGGTGGAGCGGTGAGCGCGCCGACCCGGTACGAGCAGCCGTTCCCGCACCCCAGTGGCGCCCGACCCCCGTCCATCGCGGCGGCCCGCCTGCCCCGGCACGTCGCGGTCGTCATGGACGGCAACGGCCGCTGGGCCAACCAGCGCGGGCTGCCCCGCACCAAGGGTCACGAGGCGGGGGAGGCGGCCCTGCTCGACGTCGTCGCCGGCGCCATCGAGGTCGGTGTCACCCACCTGTCCGCGTACGCCTTCTCGACCGAGAACTGGAAGCGCAGCCCCGACGAGGTCCGCTTCCTCATGGGCTTCAACCGCGACGTCATCCGCCGCCGGCGCGACCAGCTGCACTCGTGGGGGGTGCGGATGCGCTGGGTGGGGCGCCGGCCCCGGCTGTGGGGCTCGGTCATCCGCGGCTCGAGACCGCGCAGGAGCTGACCCGCCACAACACCGGGCTCACGCTGTACTTCTGCGTCAACTACGGCGGCCGCGCAGAGATCGGCGACGCGGTCGGACGACTCGCCGAGGATGTCGCCCGCGGCCGGCTCAAGGCCTCCGCCGTCGACGAGCGCACCGTCGCGCGCTACCTGCCCGAGCCGGACATGCCCGACGTCGACCTCTTCGTGCGGTCCTCGGGCGAGCAGCGGACGAGCAACTTCCTGCTGTGGCAGAGCGCGTACGCCGAGATGGTGTTCCAGAACCGGCTGTGGCCCGACTACGACCGTCGTGACCTCTGGGCTGCGATCGAGTCCTACGTCGACCGCGAGCGCCGCTACGGCGGGGCGGTCGACACCCCCACCCCCGGCGCCTGACCGGTCAGCGGCGCGCGGCGCAGTCGGCGCAGAGGCCGTCGATCTCCAGGGTGTGCCGGACCTCGCTGAAGCCGTGCTCGGCCGCGACGGCCTCGGCCCACCGTTCCACGGCGTCCCCGGTCACCTCGACGGTGAGGCCGCACGACCGGCACACGACGTGGTGGTGGTGCTGGTCCGTGGCGCACGACCGGTAGATCGCCTCGCCGTCGGCGGTGCGGAGGACGTCGACCTCGCCGTCGCCGGCCATGGCCTGGAGGTTCCGGTACACCGTCGCGAGCCCGACCCGGGTGCCCGACGCGGTGAGCGAGGCGTGGATGTCCTGGGCGGACCGGAACTCCGCCGCGCCCGCCAGCTCGTCGGCGAGTGCCGCGCGCTGGCGGGTCGGGCGGCGTCCGCCTTGGCCCGGGCGTGCTCGCTCATCGGCTCTCGGCCTCCGCAGGCTGCCCGTGCTCGTCGTAGTGGCCCTCGTGGGCCGCGTGCCGGTGGCCGTCGTGCAGGTAGTCGACGTGGTCGCCGTGCTCGACGGCCGGGTGGCCGCAGTCCGGTCCGTGCTCGTGGTCGTGCCGCTCGGCGCGGGAGTGCGCCGCGAGCCGGACCCGGCGCAGCACCGCCGCTCCGGCGCTGACGAGAAGGAACGTCGTGATCGCGAGCAGGACGATGGTCCCGCCGGACGGGGTCTCGGCCGCGTAGGACACGAGCACACCGCCGACGCTGCACAGCACCCCGATGAGCACGGCCCAGCGCACGCTGGCGCCGAAGCTCCGGGCCAGCAGCTGGGCCGTCGCGTTGGGGATGATCATCAGCGCGCTGATGAGGAGCAGGCCGACGACGCGCATCGACATCACGACCGTCACGGCGGTGAGCACCGCGAGGACGAGGTTGTAGGTCATCACGGGCATGCCGGCCGACCGCGCGTACTCCTCGTCGTTGGCGACGGCGAAGAACCGGGGCCGCAGCGCCACGGTGGTCACGAGGACGACCAGCGCGAGGAGCGCGAGGACGACCAGGTCGCCGGGGCTCGTCGTGAGGATCGCGCCGAAGAGGTAGGC
>CAWFGY010000007.1:0-388962 GCA_963815545.1 uncultured Actinomycetota bacterium | reverse complement strand
ATCCGGTAGGTGTCGCCGGAGGCGTTGACGTCGAGGCCGAGGACGGGGATGCCGAAGGAGCGGGCGTCGTCCAGGAGCAGCCGCTTCGGGTACATCCCGGGGTCGTGGGTGAGGATCCCCGCGAGGAACGCCGCCGGGTGGTGGGTCTTGAGCCACGCCGAGTGGTACGTGGGCAGGGCGAAGGCGGCGGCGTGGGCCTTGCAGAACCCGAACGACGCGAAGGACTTGAGCACCTCCCAGATGCGGTCGCGGTCGGCGGCGTCGTACCCGCGGGCCTGCGCCGCGGGGCGCCACCACGCCTCGACCTCCTCCTGCCCGGTCGGGGTGCCCATGCTGCGGCGGACCTCGTCGGCCTGGGCGAGGCTCACCCCGGTGGTCTCGGCGACGATGAGCAGCACCTGCTCGTGGAAGACGACGACCCCCTCGGTCTCCTCGAGGGCCGGGACGAGGCTGGGGTGGAGGAAGCGCCGCTCGCGCCAGCCGTGCCGGCTCTCGAGGAACGGGGTGATCATGTCGGACTTGACCGGGCCGGGCCGGAACAGCGAGATGTCGACGATGAGGTCGTCGAAGGCGGTGGGGCCGAGCTTGCCGACGAGCTCGCGCTGGCCGGGGCTCTCGATCTGGAACATCCCGAGGGTGCGGGTGGTGCGGATGAGCTCGAAGGTGTCGGGGTCCTCGAGCGGCACCTGGGTCTGGTCGTCGAGGTCGACCCGCTCCCCCGTGACCCGCTCGACCTCGGCGACGGCGTGCGCCATCGAGGACTGCATCCGGATGCCGAGGATGTCGAGCTTGAGGAACCCGAGGGTCTCGACGTCGTCCTTGTCGAACTGGCTCATCGGGAAGCCGAGCCAGCTCGCCTCGACGGGGGTGCGGTCGAGCATCCCCGCGTTGGACAGCACGACCCCGCACGGGTGCAGCGCGATGTGCCGGGGCAGGCCGTCGAGGGCCTCGACGAGGTCGAAGAACGCGGCGAGCCGGGGGGAGTCCAGGCCGCGGCTGCGCAGCTCGGGGAGGTCGGCGATGGCGTGCCGGGCGTCCTTGGCCCGGATGTGCGGGAACGCCTTGGCGATCTCGTCGACCTCGACCGGCGGCATCCCGAGCGCCGCGCCGACGTCGCGGACGGCGTGCCGGACCTTGTAGGTGTCCATCATCGACACGCACGTGACCCGCTCGCCGCCGAAGCGTTCGAGGACGGCCTCGTAGATCTCGGTGCGCCGGGCGGACTCGACGTCGACGTCGATGTCGGGCAGCTCGGCGCGCAGCGGGGAGCAGAACCGCTCCATGAGGAGGCGGTGCCGGATGGGGTCGACCCCGCTGATGCCGAGGAGGTGGTTGACGAGGCTGCCGGCGCCCGAGCCCCGCGCCGCGACCCGCACCCCGCGGGCACGGATGAGGTCGGTGACCTCGGCGACGGTGAGGAAGTACGTGGGATAGCCCAGCGAGCGGACGACGGTGAGCTCGGCGTCGAGCCGGTCGTGGACGACGCCGAGCTCGGTGTCGGAGGCGCCGGGGTAGCGCCGGCCGACCGCGTCGCGGCAGCGCCGGGTGAGGACGTCCATCGGGTCGGTGCCGGGCTCGATGCCGAGGATCTCGGGCTCGGGCAGGTGGACGGCGCCGATGCCGAGGTCGTCCCGGGCGTGCTGGACGCACTCCCCGGCGAGCAGCGCGGTCATCGTGAGGAGCCGGTCGGCGCGGGCGGTGTCGCCGGAGGTGACCGTCAGGGCGCGGGCGCGCATGTCGGCGGTCCCCGCGAGGTGGCCGGCGTCGGTGACGCGGTCGAGGTGGCGGGAGTCGAGGACGACGAGCCGGCGGGCGGCGTCGAGGACGTCGACGGTGCGGACCTGGCCTGGCTCGGCGTGCCGGACGGCGGCGCTGAGGACGGCCGGGACCCCGGCGGCGTCGGCGAGCCCGAGGAGCCGGGCGGCGTGCGAGCGGCAGCCCGGGGTGCCCTCGGGGCCCCCGTGGAGGACGACCTCGACGGCGAGCCCGTCGCGTGGGAGGAGGGCCCGCCAGCGGGCGAGGAGGTCGCGGGCGCGGTCGCGCTGCCCGGCGAGGACCGCGCGCCCGACGTCGGAGTCCGGCCCGAGGAGGACGACGAGCCGGGCCGGGGCGCCCTCGGCCTCGCCCTCGACGGGCCCGGACCACCGCGCGAGGAGGTCGGGGGTCGTCACGGGGATGCCGCGCTCGCCGCGCAGGTGGGTGTCGGTGACGAGCCGGCAGAGGGCGGCCCAGCCCACCCCGGCGCCGGCTCCCCCGCCCCGGCCGCGCGCGAGGACGGTGACCCGGGGCCGGCGGGGGTCGACGATGGCGCCGCCGCGGACCGGGGTGCGGGCCCGGCGAGGCTCCCGGCCGGCCACGAGGTCGGTGACGGCGAGGTCGACCCCGAGGACGGGGTCGACGCCCGCCGCACCGCACGCGCTCGCGAACCGGACGGCGCCGTACAGGCCGTCGCGGTCGGTGAGGGCGAGCGCGCCCTGGCCGAGCTCGGCGGCACGGGCGACGAGGTCCTCGGGCCTCGAGGCGCCGTAGCGCATCGAGAAGCCCGAGGCGACGTGGAGGTGGGCGAACCCGTCAGCGGACATCGGTGGTCTCAGGCCGAGCGGACGGGGACGAGCCGGCGCCCCGAGGCGTGGACCATCGGGACCCCGAGCCGGGTCGCGACGAGGTCGACGAAGGTCTCGGCGTCGCGCAGCAGGTCATCGGCCTCGCGAGCGCCGACCCGCACGAGCCCGGTCTCGACCCCGACCCGGTGGCCGGTGACGAGGGCGAAACGCTCGGCCCACTCGGTGAGCTCGGGGGCGGCCCGGGCCGTGAGCACCCACACGTCGTGGGGCCCCGGCCCGGAGGACTCCCGGGCGGGCCGGGCGGCGAGCAGCGCGGCCGCGGCCCGCAGCGCTCCGAGCGAGGCCGCGAGGTAGCGGGTGGAGGCGGCCGAGGCGGCGTACCCCGAGGTCACGGCCTCACGGGCCCGCTCCAGCAGGTCGAGGGTCGTCGCGGCGTGGGGCATCAGATGGGTCATCTCCTCAGTCGTGGGCCCGCAGGAGGAGCCAGTGGTCGTCGTCGCGGCCGAGGTCGAAGACCCCGGTGGTCCCGGAGGGCGGGCAGGCCTCGACCCGCCACACCCGGCGCTCGGTGTCGGGAGGGCCACCCCCGGGCTGGTCGCCCACCTCGCGCCACCACGCCCGGCGCTCCTGCCACGAGGCGAGGACCGCGCAGACGACGTAGCGTCGGCCGCGCCACACGAAGGACCGCGGCCCGGTCTCGTCCCAGACGACCGGACCCTGCCGACCGCCGGCCCGGAGCGGCTCGTCGTGCCGATGGGCCATGGCGCACCTCCGGGGCAGGGCCGACCGCCGGGAGACCCGGGTCGGGGCCCGGTCGCCGGGACGGTTGCTGATCGAACAGATGTTCGATCAGGTGTCCACTGTACCCCCGTCCCCCGACATCACGTCAAGCGGTTCGCGACACCTCACGCGGTTCGCGACCTCGCCCCGCCGCGCCCCGCGGGTCACTACGCTTCGGTCATGCCGCCCGAGCCCGCCGGCGTCGCCTCGGAGAACAGCCCCCCGGAGCGCGACCTCTCCACCCACCCCGCGGTCGCCGCCGTGCTCGCGGCGTTGGCCCTGCACCACATCCGCCCCGAGCTGCGTCAGCTGCCGGAGGCCGTGCGCACCGCCAAGGCGGCGGCCGAGGCCCTGGACATCACGCCCGCCGAGATCGCGAACAGCCTCGTCTTCGTCGCCACCCGGGCCGACGGCACTCCCGAGCCGCTCCTGGTCATCGCCTCCGGCGGGCACCGGGTCGACACCACGAAGGTCGCCGGCCTCGCCGAGTACGTCACGGTCGACCAGGCCGACCCCGGCTTCGTCCGGGAGCACACCGCGATGGCCATCGGCGGGGTGGCCCCGGTCGGGCACCCGGTCCACCTGCGCACGATCATCGACGTCACGCTCGGCCGCTACGCGACGGTCTGGGCGGCGGCCGGGCACAGCCACACGGTGTACGCGACGACCTACGACGAGCTGATCCGGGTCACCGGCGGCCAGCCGATGGACGTCGCCTGAGAGCTCCTGCGCCCCGGTCACATCCGCGGGGCCCGGGTGCCGAACGCGGCCTCCCGTCGTCCGGCGGCACCCTCACCTCGCTGACGTCACACGGCCCCCGGCAACGCGTCGGCGAGCTCGGCGCGCGAGCGGATCCCGAGCTTGAGATAGACGTGCCGCAGGTGGTACTCGATCGTCTTCGGGGAGAGGAAGAGCGCTGCCGCCGCCTCCCGGGTCGTCGCACCGCCCGCGAGGATGCGCGCGACCTGCCGTTCCTGCGGCGTCAGCCGCTCGACGCCCGAGACCCCGCGCCGCTGGGCACTCTCCCCCGTCGCCTTGAGCTCGGTCTCGGCCCGGTCCGCCCACACCCGCGCACCGAGAGCGTCGAAGGTGCCGAGCGCCGAGCGCAGGACGGGCCGGGCGTCCACGCGGCGGCGGGACCGACGGAGCCGGGCCCCGTACGCGAGCTCGGTCCGGGCGGTCTCGAACCCGTCGAGGGTGTGGGCGTGGTGCTCGAGCGCGTCCTGGAAGTGCTCGTCGACCGCGTCGTCCGGGGCGACGAGCCCGAGCCCCCGCGCCGCGCGGGCCAGCGACCACGGCTGGCCCTTCGTGAGCGCCCGGTCGGCGTACCGCTGCGCCTGGCTGCGCGCCTCGTCACCGGACCCGACCCGGAGCAGCGCCTCGACGAGCTCCGGCCCGGGTGAGATGTCGACGTCGTCGAAGCCCGACGCCGCGAGCAGCCGGTCCACCTCCTGGAACCGCGTGAGCGCTGCCTCGGCCCGCCCGAGGCCGAGGTCGAGCTCGGCGAGCGCCGTCACCGACCAGACCTCGAAGAACCCCAGCTGCCGCTCCCGGGCCAACGCCAGGGCCTCCTCGGCGTGGGCGAGACACTCCGCCTCGGCACCGCGCCGGGCCTCGAGCCAGGCGAGACCCGCGAGGCACGCGACGAGGTCCGTCGCCTGACCCGCCTCCCGGGCGAGCTGGACCCCCTCGGTGTAGGAGGCCGTCGCGTCCTCCCAGCGGTCGGTCGTCGCCTGGTCCCGGCCCACGTAGAAGAGCAGCACGGGCAGGACCGCGAGGTCGGTCCGGCTCCGGACGTGCCCCATGACGGCGGCGATCTGCTCGCGCCCGCCGATCTCCCGCAGGAAGAGCGTCCCGAGGACCACCCAGGGGGCGAGCGGCGGGTCCGACAGCAGTGCGGGGTCGTCCCGGGTCAGTGCCAGCGCCTCGTGCAGGCGGTCCGCGCCCCCGGTGCCGGCAGCGACGCCGGCGATCCCGGTCGCCACGAGAGCGACCCATGCGGAGCGGGCCGACAGCCGGGGCCACAACGCCTCGATCTCGGCGGCGGCGCGGCTCATCGCGGTCGCGTCCCCGATGAACTGGGCGGCGACCACCGCCTCACCGAACAGCTCCACCGCACGGTCCGGGTGCGCAGCGGCGACCTGCGTGCCGGCCGCCACGAGCGCGTCGTAGGCCCGGACCGGGGCGCCCGCGCGTACCGCGATGGTCGCGTCGAGCACCGCGACGCGCACCTCCAGGGCCTCGGGCACCGGGCGTCGCCTCGCCCGCGCGAGCAGCTCCAGCGCCACGTCCGCACTCCCGGCCCGCCAGGCGCTCTCCGCCGCCGCGACGAGGTGTTCGGCCTCGTCGGCGGGCCGGGTCGCGAGCGACGCGGCCCGCCGGAAGCCGGCCGACGCCACCGCGTACGCGCCGCGCAGGCTCGCCCGCTCCGCGGCGCGGGCGAGCTCGGCCGCGACCTGGGCATCCGGGCCGACAGCAGCCTCGCCGAGGTGCCAGGCCCGCCGGTCGTCCTCGGCCGGGAGCGCGGCCGCCACCGCCTCGTGCACGGCCCGGCGCTCCGCCGGTGTCGCGCGGGCGTACACCCCGGACGGCACCAGCCCGTGTCGGAAGACGACCCGCTCGAGGTCGACCGCGAGCAGCCGCGCTGACCGTGCCTCGTCCAGCGCCGCCACGTCGACACCGAGGTGGGCGCAGGCCCGGGCCACGACCCCCAGGTCGTCCACCCCGCTGGCCGCGACGAGGACCGCGGTGTGAGCGTCCGCGGACAGCCCCTGCGCCCGCTGCGCGAAGGCGTCCGCCACGGACTGCGGGACGGGCACGGGCACCCCGTCCGGGAGGGCCAGGAGCCCGTCGAGGTCCTGGGCGAGCTCGAGCACGGCGAGGGGGTTCCCGCCGGTCACCGAGTGGAGCCGGGTCGCCGCGGCATCGGAGACGGCGCCCACCTCCGCCCGGACCAGGGCCGCCGCCTCGAGGTCGGTGAGCCCGCCGACCGGCAGCGACGGCAGCTCGGCGTCACCGACGACGCACGGCAGGTCGGCGCGGACCGCGAACAGGAGGCAGAGCGGGTCGGCGGAGAGCCGCCGCGCCGCGAAGCACAGCGCCTGTGCGGACGGGACGTCCAGCAGATGGGCGTCGTCGAGGACGCAGAGCATCGGCGCGTCCTCCGCGGCCCGGCTCAGCAGGCTGAGCGTCGCTGCCCCGACCGCGAAGCGCTGCTCCCCGGACCCCGGGGTCAGGGCCAGGGCGGACCCCAGGGCCGCGGCCTGGGGTGCGGGGATGCTCGGGAGGAAGGACAGGACCGGGCGCAGCAGCTGCAGGAGCCCGCCGAACGGGACCTCCCGCTCGGCGGCCACCCCGGTCGCCCACAGGACCGGCATCCGCGCCGCACGGGCGCGGTCGGCAGTGTCCTCGAGCAGCGTGCTCTTCCCGATCCCGGCCTCACCGGTGAGCACCAGAGTGCCGCTGCGGCCGACGCGCGCCGCGGCGACCAGGGCATCGAGGACCTGGCGTTCGCTCTCGCGGCCGACCAGCACCTCGCCAGTCTAGGGACGAGACCAGGGGGGTCACCGGATGCGACGAGGGAGCCCGGCCGCGGAACCTGGCGGGACCAGCACCGACCATCGAGGAGCACCCCATGACCACCATCGACCAGATCCCCACTCGCGACGTCGACCCCGACAAGCTGATGTCCTTCGTCTTCCAGGCCGTCGGCGAGGTCGGCGCGGCGCTCAACACGGCGCTGGTCGTCCTGGGCGACGCGCTCGGGTACTACACGACCATGGCCGACGGGGAGCCGCTCACGCCCGCGGCCCTCGCCGAGCGCACCGGGACCGCCGAGCCCTACGCCCGCGAGTGGCTCAGCGCCCAGGCCGCCGGGGGCTACGTCGAGTACGACGCCCCGACCCGCACCTACACCCTCCCCCCGGAGCAGGCCGTGGCGCTCGCGGACCCGACGAGTCCCGCGTACCTGCCCGGGTTCTTCCAGATCGCCCACGGCACCGTCCGCGACACTCCGGCCGTCCTCGGCGCGGCACGGACGGGTGACGGCATCGGCTGGCACGCGCACAACACCGACGTGCACCACGGCTGCGAGCGGTTCTTCCGCTCGATGTACAACGGCCACCTCCTCGGCGAGTGGCTGCCGGCGCTCGAGGGGGTCGTCGGCAAGCTCGAACGCGGTGCGCGGGTGGCCGACGTCGGCTGCGGTCACGGCGCCTCCACCATCCTCATGGCCCGCGCCTACCCCGCCTCCACCTTCGTCGGCTCCGACTACCACGAGGCGTCCGTCGAGATCGCCAGGCAGCGGGCACGCGAGGCCGGGGTGGCCGACCGGGTGACCTTCGAGGTGGCCTCGGCGACGGAGTTCCGCGGCTCCGGCTACGACCTCGTGACGATGTTCGACTGCCTGCACGACATGGGCGACCCGGTCGGAGCCGCCGCGCACGTGCGCGCGGCGATCGCGGACGACGGCACGTGGATGGTGGTCGAGCCGATGGCCGGCGACCACGTGGAGGACAACCTCACCCCGGTGGGCCGGGCGTTCTACGGCTTCTCCACGCTGCTCTGCACCCCGGCGTCGCTGTCGCAGGACGTCGGCCTCGCCCTCGGTACCCAGGCGGGCCCGGCCCGGATCCGGGACGTCACGGTGGCCGGCGGCTTCACCGGCGGCTTCCGTACCGCCGCGTCGACCCCGTTCAACAACGTGTTCGAGATCCGTCCGTGAGGACGTCCGAGGGTGACTGCGGCGCCGGCCGGGTGGAGACTGCCGTGATGGGGCAGGACCCGAGCCGGGCCGCGGACCCGGACGTGAGCAGCGTCGCGGTCCGTGACGGGGTGGAGCTCGCCTACGAGGTCTTCGGCCGGCAGCACTCCCCCACGGTCCTGCTGCTGCCCACCTGGTCCATCATCACCTCGCGGCACTGGAAGGCGCAGGTGGCGTACCTGTCGCGGCGCTACCGGGTCGTGACGTTCGACGGGCGCGGCTCGGGACGGTCGAGCCGCCCCGCCGGGGCCGAGGCCTACACGAACCGTGAGTACGCGCAGGACGTGCTCGCCGTCCTGGACGCGACCGGCACCGAGCAGGCGGTGCTCGTCAGCCTGTCGTGCGGGGCCGCGTGGTCGGTGCACGTCGCGGCGGAGCATCCCGAGCGCGTGCTCGGGATCGTCGCGATCGCCCCCTCCTGCGGACTCGACGTCCCGACCCCGGGCCGGGACCACCTGCGGTGGGACGAGCGGCTCGGGACCACCCGCGGCTGGGCGAAGTACAACAAGCACTACTGGGTCGACGGGGGCTACGACGACTTCGTCCGGTTCTTCTTCGCCCAGATGTACTCGGAACCGCACTCGACGAAGCAGATCGAGGACTGCGTCGGGTGGGCCCACGGCATCGACGGGCGCATCCTGGCCGACACCCACGCCGGCCGTGAGGGGTACGACGGCGCGGTGTGCGAACCGCTGGGCCCGGTGGCCCGGCAGGTGCGCTGCCCGGTCCTGGTCCTGCACGGCACCGACGACCGGGTCCGCCCGCCGGGGTTCGGTGAGCGGCTCGCGGAGCTGACCGGGGGTGAGCTCGTCCTCCTCGAGGGCAGCGGGCACGGCCCGCACGCCCGGGACCCCGTCCGGGTCAACCACCTCCTGGCCGGGTTCGTCGACCGGGTGGTGCCGCGGCCCGTGCGGCCGCGGTGGTCCCGGGCCGCCGGGCGGCGGCCCCGGGCCCTGTACCTGTCCTCACCCATCGGTCTCGGTCACGCCCGGCGCGACGTGGCCGTCGCGGCAGCCCTTCGAGAGCGCCACCCCGACCTGCAGGTCGACTGGCTCGCGCAGGACCCCGTGACCCGGGTCCTGTCCGAGCAGGGCGAGCGGGTGCACCCCGCCTCGAGGTGGCTGCGCAACGAGTCCGGTCACATCGAGCACGAGTGCGGTGAGCACGACCTGCACGCCTTCCAGGCGATCCGGCGGATGGACGAGATCCTCGTCGCGAACTTCATGGTGTTCGCCGACGTCGTCGCCGACGAGCCGTACGACCTCGTCGTCGCCGACGAGGCCTGGGAGGTCGACCACTTCCTCCACGAGAACCCCGAGCTCAAGCGGTTCTCGTTCGCCTGGCTCACCGACTTCGTCGGGTGGCTGCCGATGCCCGACGGCGGCGCCGAGGAGGCACGGCTCACGGCCGACTACAACGCCGAGATGCTCGAGCAGCGCGCCCGCTACGCCCGGGTCCGCGACGCCTCCGTCTTCGTCGGCAACCCGTCCGACGTCGTGCCGGACGACTTCGGGCCCGGCCTGCCGAGCATCCGGACGTGGACGGCGGAGCACTTCGACTTCGCCGGGTACGTCACCGGCTTCGACCCCGCGGCGGTGGCCGCCGGCGCCGACCTGCGGGCCGGGCTCGGCATCCGCGACGACGAGCGGCTGTGCCTCGTGACCGTCGGGGGGTCGGGCGTCGGGACCTCGCTGCTGCGCCGCGTGCTGGACGCGGTGCCCGTCGCGCGCGCGCTGGTCCCGGACCTGCGCTTCCTGGTCGTGGCGGGGCCCCGGATCGACCCGGCGTCCCTGCCCGCCGTGCCGGGAGCACAGGTGGTGGGCTACCTCCCTGACCTGTACCGGTACCTCGCTGCCTGCGACCTGGCCGTCGTGCAGGGCGGGCTCACGACGTGCATGGAGCTGACGGCTCTCGGCAAGCGGTTCGTGTACGTCCCGCTGCGCCACCACTTCGAGCAGACCTTCCACGTGCGCCACCGGCTCGAGCAGTACGGCGCGGGCCGGATCCTGACCTACGACGAGGCCGCCGACCGCGACGCCCTCGCGAGGGTCCTCCGCGACGAGCTGGCCCGCGACGTCACCTACCGACCCGTCGAGACCGACGGCGCCGCACGGGCGGCCGACGTCCTGGGCGCCGTGCTCTGACCGGCCCGGTGCCCGGCGCGGCGGTTCCGGACTCAGAGCCCGAGGGCGTCGTGGACCTCGAGGGTGGCCGTCGAGCGGTTCATCGTGATGAAGTGCAGCCCCGGCGCACCCTCGTCGAGCATCCGCCGCCCGATCTCGGTGGCGATCTGCACCCCGACGGCGCGCACCGCCGCAGGGTCGTCCTTGACGGCCTCGAGCCGCGCGACGACCGTCGGCGGCAGCGGCGTCCCCATGAGGTCGGACATCCGCTGGATCTGCCGGACGTTCGTCACCGGCATGAGCCCCGGCGTGATCGGCAGGTCGCGGCGCACGGCCACCCGGTCGCGCAACCGCAGGTAGCTGTCGGCGTCGAAGACCATCTGGGTGATGGCGAACGTCGCCCCCGCGTCGGCCTTGCGGACGAGGACCTCGACGTCGTGGTCGAGGTCGGGGCTGTCCGGGTGCACGTCGGGGAAGGCCGCGACCCCGACCGTGAAGTCGCCGAGCCCGCGCACGAGCCGGACCAGGTCGTCGGCGTGGTCGAGACCCTCGGGGTGTGCCGTCCACTCGCCGCGCACGTCGCCGGGCGGGTCACCCCGCAGGGCGAGGATGTTGCGCACCCCCGAGGCCGCGTAGTGCCCGACGACCTGGCGCAGGTCGCGCACGGAGGCGCCGACGCAGGTGAGGTGCGCCAGCGGCGTCAGCGAGGTCTCGTCGGCGATCCGGGCCGTCACCCGCACCGTCCGGTCCTGGGTCGTGCCTCCCGCCCCGTACGTGACCGACACGAACGCCGGCCGGACCCGCTCGAGGCGCCGGACGGCGTCCCACAGCAGGGCCTCGGCGGCGTCGTCCTTCGGGGGGAAGAACTCGAAGCTGATCGACGGCCGGTCCGAGCGCAGGCGTGTCGGGATGGACGCCACGAGGTGCTCGGGGCGCCCTCCTCCTCCGTACTGGGCCATGGCGCCGAGGCTACGCGAGCCGCCACCCCGTAGGCTCGGTCGCGCCATCATCCGAACCCCCCAAGCCCTGCTCCAGGAGCCCTCGTGACCAGCGTGCTCGACACCGCCGACCTGCGGCGCCGGGTACAGGCCGTCCTCGACGCCGAGCTCGGCGCGCAGGCCGGCGTCCTGGCCGAGCTCGGCCCCGACGTCGAGGACCTGCTGCACGCCGTCGGCGGGCTCCTGCGGGGCGGCAAGCGGCTGCGCGCGGCCTTCCTCTACTGGGGGGCGCGGGCGGCCGGGATCCCCGACTCCGAGGCGCTGGTCCGCCTCGCCTCGGCGATGGAGCTCTTCCAGGCGGCCGCGCTCATCCACGACGACGTCATGGACGACTCCGACACCCGCCGTGGCCGGCCCGCCGCGCACCGGGCCCTCGCCACCCGGCACGTCGCCCGCGGCTGGTCCGGCGACGACGAGCGCTTCGGGCTCGCCGGCGCCGTCCTCGCGGGCAACCTGTGTCTCACCTGGACCGACGAGATGTACGCCCGGTGCGGCCTGCCCGAGGCCGACCTCGCCCGGGGCCGCCCGGTGTTCGACCGGATGCGGACCCAGCTGATGGCCGGTCAGTTCCTCGACGTCGTCGAGTCGATGCGCCCGTGGGACGGCGTCGCCGACGCCGAGCGGGTCGAGCGGGCCGGGCGGGTCATCCGGTACAAGAGCGCGAAGTACACCGTCGAGCACCCCCTGCTCATCGGCGCCACCGTCGGCGGGCTCGACGACGCCGGGCTCGCGGCGCTCTCGCGCTACGGCCTCGACGTCGGCCGGGCGTTCCAGCTGCGCGACGACCTGCTGGGCGTCTTCGGCGACCCCGAGCAGACCGGGAAGCCCGCCGGCGACGACCTGCGCGAGGGCAAGCGCACCGTCCTGCTCGCGCACGCCCTCGCCGGCGCCGGGGACGACGGCCGGGCGCGGGTCGAGCACCTGCTCGGCCGTGCCGACCTCGCGGCCGACGACGTCGACGAGCTGCGCGCCGTCATCACCGGATCCGGCGCGGTCGACATCCTCGAGGACGAGATCGGCCGGCTCGCGGCCTCCGCCCGGGACGCGCTCACGGGCGCCCCGGCCCTGGACGACGAGGCCCGCGGGCTCCTGCTCGACCTCGTGACGACGGCCACGGCCCGCTCGGCCTGACGGCCGGCGAGATGGTCGGGCGCTAGAAGGCCTCCTCCATCGCGCGCCGGCGGACCTCGGTCTTGAAGCCGGCGTGGATGGCGTCGATCGGGGTGCCGGGCACCGGCAGCGTGGGGTCGGGGGTGTGCAGCCAGCGGATGATCTCGTCGTCGTTCATCCCGCCGTCGGCGAGGACCGTGAAGGTCCCCTTGAGAGCCGCGAGAGGTCCGTCCTCGCCGATGAACCCCTCCGGGACGGCCAGGACGCGACGCTCCCCGACCCGGACCGCGAGCAGCTCGCGGTCCTCGATGAGCCGGCGCGCATCGGCGAGCCGCAGGCCGAGGCGCTCGGCGAGGTCGGGCACGGTCACCCAGGCCGGAACGAGGGCCTCGACGTCGGGCGTGGGGTCGGGGGTGGAGTCACTCACGCGGCCAGGGTGCCACAGGCGACACGCCCGCCGTGCGGGTCGGCTCGTCCGAGTACCGGGCGTAACATGGGTCACTCCGCTACCGTTGGCCACCACAGTACCCATCCGCCCCATCGCACCGGGCGTCTCGAGGCCGAAGGACCGTGTCATGGTTGTCGCCGCACCACCACCCGCTGCTCCCCCCGTCGAGCAGGTCATGGCCGTCGTCCACCGCTCGACGACGGCTCCGCACGGGTGGACGACGTACCGGGTGCGCTCGGGCGACACCCTCGACGGCATCGCGGCCCGCTACCGGACGACCGTCGGCGCGCTCGTCGCCCGCAACCGCATCCGCACCCCTGGACTCATCCACCCGGGGCACGTCCTGAGCGTCCCCCGCACGACCGCGGCCAAGGCCAAGGCCAAGGCCACGTCGTCGTCCTCGTCCCGGACCAGCGCGCGGACCCACGTCGTCCGCAGCGGCGAGACCGTGAGCCACATCGCGGCCCGCTACGGCGTCTCGGTGCCCAGCGTGCTCAAGGCGAACGGCCTGAGGACCACGAGCTTCATCCACCCCGGCGACCGGCTCACGGTCCGGGCCGGCACGTCGTCGTCGTCGTCGAAGGCGTCCCGCAGCGCCAAGCGGGCCGCCGGACCGTCGACCCGCGGCTACACCGTGCGCTCCGGGGACACCCTGAGCGGCATCGCCGCCCGCAACGGCACGACCGTCTCGCGGATCGCGTCGGCGAGCGGCATCGGGACGCGTTCGGTCCTGCGGGTCGGGCAGCGGCTGCGCCTGCCGGCCAAGAGCGGCACGCACGCGGTCCCCTCCACCTTCGGCGGGGTCACCTACCCCGGATCGGTCGTCGCCGCGGCCCGGCGCAACCACGACACCCTCGCGAAGCGCTCGGTCCCGAGCCGCAGCGAGGTGAAGAAGATGGTGGCCCGCACGGCCCGCCGCCACGGCGTCGACCCCAGGCTGGCTCTCGCGGTGTCGTACCAGGAGTCGGGGTGGAACCAGCGGGCCGTGTCGCCGGCGAACGCCGTCGGCGCGATGCAGGTCATCCCGGCCGCCGGCGACTGGGCCTCCTCCCTCGTGGGCCGCAAGCTGAACCTCCTCGACGCCCAGGACAACGTCACGGCGGGGGTCGTCATGCTGCGGGCGCTCGGCCGCTCGACCTCGAGCACCGAGATGACGGTCGCCGCGTACTACCAGGGGCTCGCGTCGGTCCGCTCCCGCGGCCTGTACTCCGACACCAAGGTCTACGTCCGCAACATCATGCGGCTGCGCAGCACGATGTGACGGCGCTGGGCACGAATCGGGGATGAGCCGGTGACTACGTACACTCGTGCGGTGTCATCGACCGGCGACGCCCTCATCGGGCACACTCTCGACGGGCGCTACCGCGTCCTGTCGCGGGTCGCCGACGGCGGAATGGCGACCGTGTACCTCGCCGTCGACGAGCGCCTCGAGCGCGACATCGCCCTCAAGGTCATGCGCCCGCACCTCGTCCACGACGAGACCTTCGTCAGCCGGTTCCGCCGCGAGGCCAAGGCGGCCGCGTCCCTGTCGCACCCCAACGTCGTCGCGGTCTTCGACCAGGGCCAGGACGACGGCCACGTGTTCCTCGCGATGGAGTACGTCCCCGGGCTCACCCTGCGCGAGGTGCTCACCGCCGAGGGACCACTCTCGCCCCGGGCCGCGCTCGACGTCCTCGAGTCGGTGCTCATGGCGCTGGCGGAGGCACACGCCAAGGGCCTCATCCACCGCGACGTCAAGCCCGAGAACGTCATCATCAACGACAACGGCACCGTCAAGGTCGCCGACTTCGGCCTGGCCCGGGCGGTGTCGAGCCAGACGATGACGAGCTCGAGCGGGGTCCTCCTCGGCACGGTCGCCTACCTCTCACCCGAGCAGGTCGAGCGAGGCATCGCCGACGCGCGCTCGGACGTCTACGCGGCGGGGCTCGTCCTCCTCGAGATGCTCACCGGCACGAAGGCGTTCACCGGCGAGACCCCCATCCACGTCGCCTACCAGCACGTGCACGGTGGCGTGCCGGTGCCGTCGAGCCGGGTCGACGGCCTGCCGCCCGCGCTCGACGACCTCGTCGCCGTCGCGACGGCTCGCGACCCCGACGAGCGGCCACGTGACGCCGCCGAGCTGCTCGAGCTCGTCCGCCGCACCCGCGCCACCCTCTCCCCCGCGACGCTCGACGCGCGCCCGGCCGGGGCCGCCGCGGCCGCCGCCGCATCCGTCCCCACCTCGACGACGGCGCTCCCCCTCGGGGGCGCCGGTGCACCGCCGCGCGGCGGGTCCGGCGACACGACCGCGCTCGCGGTGCCGCAGGCCCCGCTCGAGGGTGTGGTCGTCGCCGGCCACGGACGCCGCCGGCGGGGCCGTAACTGGTGGCCCGCTGCGGCCGCGTCGGTCCTCGTCGCCGCGCTCACCGCCTGGTTCTTCCTCCTGGGGCCCGGCGCCACGGCCACCGTCCCCTCGGTCCTGGACCGCCCGCTGGAGCAGGCCGTCACGGCCGTCGAGCAGGCCAACCTCGACTCCACCGTGTCCGAGGCCTTCTCCGAGGACGTCGCCGCCGGCACCGTTCTGGCGGTGGACCCCGCCGTCGGCGCCACCGTGGGCCGCGGGTCCGAGGTGGTGCTCACCGTGTCCAAGGGCCCGGAGCGCTACACCGTGCCCGACGTCGGGGGGATGACCCTGGCCGAGGCGCGACGCCAGCTCGAGGAGAACAGCCTGGCGCTGGGCAAGGTCACCGAGAAGTTCAGCGAGAAGGTGCCGGACGGGCAGGTCGTCTCCTTGGCCCCCGAGGCGGGCTCGAGCGCCAAGAAGGGCGCCGAGGTCGCCCTCGTCGTCAGCAAGGGGCGCCAGCCCATCGCCGTGCCCGACTACACCGGCAAGGACGCCGGGGACGCCGAGAAGGCCATCTCCGACCTCGGGCTCGAGGTCGACGCGTCGGCGCAGGAGAACAGCGACTCCGTCGCCAAGGGCGACGTCATCAGCCAGTCGCCGCGCGACGGGACGCTCTTCCGCGGCGACACCGTCACCCTCGTGGTCTCCAAGGGGCCGGTGATGGTCGAGGTCCCGAACGTCGTCGGCAAGCAGCTGCAGGAGGCCCGGCGGATCCTCGGGGACGCCGGCTTCGAGGTGAAGGTCGAGCGCGCTCTCGGCGGGATCTTCGGGACGGTCCGCTTCCAGGACCCCGAGAAGGGCAAGGCCCCCAAGGGCAGCACCGTCACGGTCACGATCGTCTGACCCGCGGTGACCGGCTCCCCCCGGCTCGCCCGCGTGGCGACGCTGATGCTCCTGCTCGTCACCGCCGTGTGGGGCTCGACGTTCTTCCTCATCCGCGACCTCGTCGTCACCGTCCCACCCACGGACTTCCTCGCGGTGCGCTTCGCGATCGCGGCGGCCCTGATGTTCGCGCTGTTCCGGCGCCAGACCCTCGCCCTGTCGCGGGCCGATCTGCGGCTCGGCGTCGGCCTCGGGGTGCTCTACGGCCTCGCCCAGGTGCTCCAGACCATCGGGCTCCAGCACACCGACGCCTCCGTCTCCGGGTTCGTCACGGGCACCTACGTCGTCCTGACGCCGGTCCTCGGGGCGCTGCTGCTGCGGGACCGCATCGACCGGGTGACGTGGGCGGCGGTGCTGCTGACGACGGCCGGGCTCGCGGTGCTGTCGCTGCGCGGCTTCGCCGTCGGCTTCGGTGAGGGCGTGACGCTGGCGTCGGCCGTCCTGTACGCGGGGCACATCATCGTCCTCGGCCGGTGGTCGACGCCGTCGGCCGCCGTGGGGCTGGCGACGGTGCAGGCCGCCGTCATCGCCCTCGTGGCATCGGTCGGGGCAGTGCCCGGCGGGGTGACCCTGCCCGCGGGCGCCGGCCAGTGGGCGTCGCTGCTCTACATGGCCGTCGTCGCGGGGGCGCTCGCGCTGTGGGCCCAGACCTGGGCGCAGGCACACCTCACGGCGACCCGGGCCGCCATCGTCATGGCGATGGAGCCGGTGTTCGCGGCGTTCTTCGCGGTGCTGTTCGGCGGGGAGTCCCTCACCGTGCGGCTGCTGCTGGGGGGCGCGCTCGTCGTGGGTTCGATGTACCTCGTCGAGCTGCGCGGCATGCTCGCGCGCCGGCGACGCCGGGGGGCGACCGCCGCCGAGGACCCGCCCGTCGAGGCGCTGCACCACGACGTGTGAGCCCCGGGCCGAGCCGCCGGGTCACTGCTCGGACGGCGGCCCACGGAAGATCAGGACGGGGCAGGGAGCGTGGTGTGCGCAGTAGGACGCCACCGCGCCGAGATGCACCCCGTGGCGGTCCATCCGGTGGTGCTGGCCGATGACCAGCAGGTCGGCACCCTCGGCGGCCCGCGCGAGCTCCACGCCCGGGGACTGTCCGACCACGCGGCTCTCCAGGTCGATGCCGACGGCGTCGTCCGCCGTCGCCGCGAGGACGTGGTCGAACGCCTCGATGGCCTTCTGCTGGTAGTAGCTCTCGGTGTGGGTCGGCGTCACCCAGATGGACAGCGGCTCATCCCAGCACATCACGGCCCGCACCGCTGCTCCCGTGGACCGCGCCTGTCTCAGGGCCCAGCGCAGCGCGTCGATGCTGGAGTCCGACCCGTCGACCCCGACGACGATGAAACCGGTCTTCCCGTTCTCGCTCATCGAGCCTCCTCGGGCTCCAGGACCCGGTGCCGTCGAGCACGCCTGCGGGTCGCTCCGGTTCCCACCCTGCCACGCACCGTTCCCGGGCACCACCGTGCCGCTCGTGACGGCGCTGGTTGCCACCGCGAGGCCGGCGGTGGGACTCTCGGTGGTGCTGCCGGAAGGAGAGCGATTCCCGTGCGACAGAAACGGGGCCGGCGCGGTCGCGGGCTGCGACCGTGGGGGCCCGCGCTCGTCCTGACGCTGGTGGCTGCCGCCTGCACCGGGGGTGGCGCCGACGACGGGGACCGGGCACCGGGGACCGTCCGGCCGGACGTCACCGGGGCCACCGGGGTGGAGCAGCGCGCGGTGCACACCGCCACCGCGCTGCCGGACGGGTCGGTGCTCGTCGCGGGCGGTTGTGTGGTCGACGGGTGCGGCCGGGCGACCACCTCGGCGGTCCTCCTCCGCGACGACGGTGACGTCGAGGTCGCGCCGATGACCTCGGCGCGGGACGCCCACACCGCGACGATGCTGGCCAGCGGAGAGGTGCTGGTCGCCGGCGGGTTCTCCGGGGAGGGCCGACCGCCTCTGCCTGGGGCGGAGGTCTACGACCCCGGCACCGGCCGGTGGGCACCGACGCCGCCCATGCAGGTGGGCCGAGGGGGGCACGCCGCGGCACGTCTCGGCGACGGGCGGGTCGTCGTGGCCGGCGGATGGGTCGGCCCCGGGCGCTACACCGCCACCTCGGAGATCTACGACCCCGGCACCGGGCGGTTCGAGCCGGGTCCCGCACTTCCCGACGCCGTCGACGGGCTGGCCGCGGCGAGCCTGCCGAACGGGTCCGTCCTGGTCACCGGCGGCCAGACCGGTCCGGGTGTCGCCTCCGCGAACGCCGTGGTCCTCGCACCCGACGGCACGCTCCAGCCCGTCGGTCCGCTGGCCCAGGCCCGGTTCAAGCACACCATGGTGGGGCTGCCCGGTGGGCGGGTCCTGGTCATCGGCGGCACGAGCACCGACGAGGACCTGCTCTCGAGCACCGAGGTGTACGACCCGGCGACCGGGCGGTTCACCGCGGGCCCGACGATGCACGGCGGCCGCTACAAGCTGAGCGGGTCCGCGACCCTGCTGCCCGACGGGCGGGTCGCGGTCGCCGGTGGCGGCCCCGGCATCGAGGTCATCGACGTCGCCCGGGCCACGAGCACCCCGGTGCCCGCCGCGGACACCGCGCCCGCCTCGTTCTCGACCGCCAGCGTCGTCGGCCCGGACGTGCGGGTGGTCGGCGGGTACGACGGCCGCATCCGGCTCACCCACACCGACCTCACGATCCCGCTGGCATCGCTCGACCCGTGACCCGGGTGCGCGCAAAGCCCCACTGTCGGAGGGGGTCAGGCCCGGGTGAGCACCGCGGTCGCGGCGTCGACGGCCGCGGCCGTACCCGCGTCGTCGACGTCGAGGTGCCAGACGAGGCGCACGGCCGCCGGCCCGACGGCGTAGGTCCGCACGCCGCGTTCGAGCAGTGCCTCGACGAACGTGGCGGCGCGGAGCCCGACGGCCCCCACGTCGAGGACGACGATGTTCGTCTCGACGGTCGCCGGATCGACGACCTCGGGGGCCACCTCGGCGCAGGCCCGCGCGAACCGGGCGGCGCGCTCGTGGTCGTCGGCGAGCCGATCGACGTGGTGGTCCAGGGCGTAGAGGCCGGCCGCCGCGAGGATGCCGACCTGGCGCATCCCGCCGCCGTAGCGCTTGCGCCACACCCGCGCCTCGGCCATCGCGTCCGCGGACCCCAGCAGCACCGACCCCACCGGAGCGCCGAGCCCCTTGGACAGGCACACCGAGACGGTGTCGAACTCGGTGCCGTAGTCGGCCAGGGCCACCCCGGACGCGACGTGCGCGTTCCACAGCCGGGCGCCGTCGAGGTGCATCGCGACCCCGAGGTCCCGGGTGGCCGTGCGCACCTCGCGGATCGCGTCGAGCGACTGCACCGTGCCGCCGCCGAAGTTGTGGGTGTTCTCGACGACGACGAGCGCGGTCTCGACCTGGTAGGGCCCCACCCCGGTCGTCACGAGCGACATCGGACCCGATGGTTCGAGCCGGCCCCGCACGCTCGGCCAGGTGCGGCTCGTGATCCCCGAGAAGGCCGCGGCCGCGCCGAGCTCGGCCCGCACGACGTGCGCCTGCTGGTCGGCGACCATCTCCCGGCCGGGTGCGACGTGCAGCCGCAGCCCGAGCTGGTTGGCCATCGACCCGGTCGGGGTGAACAACCCCGCCTCGTGGCCGAGCAGTCCTGCCACCCGCTCCTCGAGGGCGCGGGCCGTGGGGTCCTCGCCGAAGACGTCGTCGCCGACGTCCGCGCGGGCCATCGCCTCGCGCATCGCTGCGGTCGGGCGGGTCAGGGTGTCGGACAGCAGGTCCGCGACGATCTGGGGCACGGGCTCAGTCCTGCGCGAGCATCTCGGCGACGAGGAACGCCAGCTCGAGGCTCTGCTGGTGGTTCAGGCGCGGGTCGCACACCGACTCGTACCGCATGCCCAGGTCGGCGTCGAGGATCTTCTCGGACCCGCCGATGCACTCGGTGACGTCGTTGCCCGTGAGCTCGACGTGGATGCCGCCCGGGTGCGTCCCGAGCCCCTGGTGGACCTCGAAGAAGCCGCGGACCTCGTCGACGACGTCCTCGAAGTCGCGGGTCTTGAAGCCTGACGCCGACGAGAAGGTGTTGCCGTGCATGGGGTCGCACACCCAGCTGACGAGGGCGCCCGAGGCCGTGACCTTCTCGACGATGCCCGGCAGCGCGTGGCGCACCTGCCCGGCACCCATCCGGGTGATGAACGTCAGCCGGCCGGGCTCGCGCTCGGGGTCGACGAGGTCGATGATCCGCAACAGGTCGTCGACGTCGGCGGTGGCCGAGACCTTGACGCCCACGGGGTTGCGGACCCGCGACACGAAGTCCAGGTGGGCGCCGCCGAGGTCGCGAGTGCGCTCCCCGACCCAGATGAAGTGCCCGGAGGTGTCGTAGAGGTCGCCGGTGCGCGAGTCGACCCGGGTCAGGGGGCGCTCGTAGTCCAGGAGCAGCGCCTCGTGGGCCGAGAAGAACT
This sequence comes from uncultured Actinomycetota bacterium, assembly GCA_963815545.1. Lineage (GTDB taxonomy): Bacteria > Actinomycetota > Actinomycetes > Actinomycetales > Dermatophilaceae > Phycicoccus. Next base: position 368,470 of record CAWFGY010000007.1, on the reverse strand, counting down.
CGGTGGTCCGCATCGCGTCGAAGTCGGCGCCACAGGCGGCCATGAAGCGCATCGCCTTGTCGATGTCCTTGGCGAGCCGCTCGTACCGGGCGAACGCGGTGTTCCCGACGAAGCCGCGGTTCCAGTCGTGGACGTGGCGCAGGTCGGCGAAGCCACCGGTGGTGAACGCCCGCACGAGGTTCAGCGTCGCGCTGCTCGCGTGGTACGCCCGCACGAGCCGGTCGGGGTCGGGGGCACGCGACTCGGGCGTGAAGTCGTAGTCGTTGACCATGTCGCCGCGGTACGCGGGCAGGGTGACGCCCTCGCGGGTCTCGTCGTCGCTGGAGCGCGGCTTGGCGTACTGCCCGGCCATCCGGCCGACCTTGACGACCGGCATCGACGCCCCGTAGGTGAGGACCGCCGCCATCTGGAGGATGGTCTTGACCCGGTCCCGGATGTTGTCGGCCGTCGCGGACGCGAAGGTCTCCGCGCAGTCGCCACCCTGCAGGACGAAGGCCTCACCGCGCGACACGGCGGCCATCCGGTCCTTGAGCACGTCGCACTCCCCCGCGAACACCAGCGGCGGATACGTGGCGAGCGTGCCCACGGCCGTCTGGAGCGCGGCGGGGTCGGGCCAGACCGGCTGCTGGGCAGCGGGCAGGTCGGCGCCGGCGGCGAGCCGCTGGTGGGGGTCGGCGGGGGTGGTCGTGCTCACGATCGTCAATGGTAGGCGGGCGCCCGCGATCCGAGACGCCGGGCCCGCATCCCGGATGCGCGCGAGCCGCCCGGGATCAGCGCGTGGCGGGGTCCTCGTCCTCGAGGCCGTGGGCGAGGGCGAACCGGACGAGCTCGACCCGGTTGTGCAGGTGCAGCTTGCCGAGGGTGTTCTGCACGTGGTTCTGGACGGTGCGGTGCGACAGCACGAGCTGGGCGGCGATCTCCTTGCTCGACATCCCCGTGGCGACGAGCCGCAGCACCTCGGTCTCGCGAGCCGTGAGCTGCGGGATCGGCCGGGCGGGGTCGGCGGGGTCCTCCTCGCCGGCCTCCGCGGAGCGCAGCCGCCGGAACTCGCCGAGCACGAGGCCCGCGAGACCTGGCGTGAACACGGCCTCGCCCCGGGCCGTCGCGAGGACCGCGTCGAGGATCTCGGCGGGCGCGGCCGACTTCACGAGGTAGCCGGTGGCTCCGGCCTTGATGGCGTCGAGAACGTCCTGCTGCTCGCCGCTGGCCGAGAGGATGAGCACCCGGGTCGGCAGGTCACCCAGGGCCCGGCACACCTCGTCGCCGCGCAGGCCGGGCAGGTTGAGGTCGAGCACGAGGACGTCCGGGCGGGTGGCCCGGGTCCGCCGCACCGCCGCGGGGCCGTCGGCCGCCGTCCCGACGACGTCGACCCCCCGGCCGACGAGGTCGCGTTCGAGCGCCGCGAGCCACAGCGGATGGTCGTCCGCGACGAGCACCCGGGGAGCGGCGGTCGCCGACGGGTCGGCCTGGGTCATGGCTGCTCCTGGGGTCGGCGGGGGACGACGATGCGCACCGTGCATCCTGCCCCGGGCCGGGTGGTCCACGTGGCCGAACCGCCGAGGTCCTCGACCCGACCGCGGATCGACCCGCTGACCCCCATCCGTCCCCGCCCGACGGCCCCGTGCAGCTCGGCGAGGTCGGCCCCGACGCCGTCGTCGCGCACGGTCAGCTCGACCCCGTCGACGTCGCCCTCGAGCAGCACCCACGCCCGCGCGTGGTCGCCGGCGTGCCGGGCGACGTTGTCGAGCACGGCGGCGAGGGCGGCGTCGAGCTCGCGGGCGACGAGGTGGTCGACGAGCAGCGGGTCGGCCGGGACGGCGACGGTGACACCGGGCCGCTCGTGCCCGGTGACGGTGACCCGGAGGTCGACCTCCCCGCCCGCCGCGCCGTGCAGGTCGGCCGGCGCGTCGCCCGGGGCGCCGGAGCCCGAGACGAACCGCCGCAGTGCCCGCTCCTGGTCGGCGGCCAGGACGCCGAGCTCCTCCGCCGGCCCGCCGAGCTCGCTCCCGCGGCGGTGGATGAACGCGAGCGACTGGAGCACCCCGTCGTGGACGACCCGGGCGATCCGCTCCCGCTCACGGAGCCGCTCCCGCTCCAGCAGCACCTGCTCCTCGCGCTCCAGCCCCGACCGCGCGAGGTCGACGGCCAGACCGATGAGCCCGCCGAGCAGGACGAGGATGACGATGTTGTGGGTCGTGGCCTGGGTGGGGCGTCCGGCGATCTCGACGAGGTCCGCCACGGCGACCGCCCCGGCCGCCAGCAGCCCCCCGCGCGTCCCGGCGACGACCGCAGCGCCCGCCACCGAGCCGGCGGCCCACACCGTGGGGAGGGTGAACTGCCCGGCGGTGACCGCGTCCATCCCGTCGGCCAGGGGCGTCGCGAGGATCGCGAGGACGGCGATGACGACCTCGGCGACGACGATGCGGCGACTGCGGCGGCGGTAGACGAGGAGGCCCACGGACCAGGCGAGCATGACGCCGAGGGTCGCGACGGCCACCCACGGCCGGACCATCGACTCGTGCCGCTGCCAGGCGAGCAGGGCCGCGTACGCGACGGCGATGGGGCGGAACACGTCGAGCCCCCGGTGGAAGGCCTCGACGACGACCGGCTCCCGCCGGCCGGTCCGCGGCGAGCGCGGACCCAGGACCCCCACGGCCCGGCTCAGCTCGCGCGTCGCTGCCGGCCCGGGTGGCCGGCCTCGTCGGCGTCACTCTCGAGGCCGTGCGAGTCGAGCTCCTGTTCCAGCTCGCTGACCGCCCGGCCGGGGCTGGCGGCCTCGGCGGCCTCCTTGGCCCGGTTCTTCTTCTCGCGGGCGATGCGGTCCTTCATCGCGGTCGCGTACATGTCGACGTACTCCTGGCCGGACAGCTCCATGAGGGCGTACATGATCTCGTCGGTGACGGAGCGCAGGACGAACCGGTCGCCCTCCATCCCCTCGTACCGCGAGAAGTCGAGCGGCTCACCGATCTTGACCCCGACCCGCACGAGCGTGGGGATCTTCTTGCCGGTCGGCTGCGCCTTGTCGGTGTTGATCATCGCGACGGGGATGACGGGCACCCCGGCCTCGAGCGCCATCCGGGCGACCCCGGTGCGGCCCTTGTACAGGCGGCCGTCGGGGCTGCGCGTGCCCTCGGGGTACAGGCCGAGCAGCTCCTGGCGCCGCAGGACCCGCAGACCGGAGGAGAGCGCGGCCTCACTGGCCCGGCCACCGGCGCGGTCGATGGGCAGCTGGCCCACCCCCCGGAAGAACGCCGCCGTGAGCCGGCCCTTGAGCCCGACCCCGGTGAAGTAGTCGGCCTTCGCGAGGAAGGTCATCCGACGCGGCACGACGAGCGGCAGGAAGATCGAGTCCGAGAAGGACAGATGGTTGCTCGCGAAGATCGCACCACCGGTCTCGGGGATGTGCTCGGAGCCCTCGACCCAGGGCCGGAAGAGCAGGCGGAGGATCGGCCCGAGGACGACCGTCTTCAGCACCCAGTAGAACAACCGGACCACCCTCCTGTGCGTGTTCCCGGAAGCCTAGTGCACGGGGACCGGCGAGGGCCTGGCCTGCGGGCGGTCCCGGCACCGGGCACCTCGTGCGAAGATCGTGGGTGTCGGCCCCGACGTCAGGAGAACCCCGTGAGCGACCGCCCCGGTGAGATGGACGAGCGTGACGTCGACGCGCGCTTCGCCTCCATCGTCGCGGGCTGGGAGGCACGCCAGGACCCCGCCGGCGGCTCCCCCGGCGAGTCCCCGAGCGAGGAGCCCCGCGACACTGCGGCCGGCGAGCGCGCCGAGGACTCCCCCGAGCCCGGCCCCGGTCCCGCCGGCGACGGCGCACCCGACGACGACGCCCCCGGCCCGGCCCGGTCGGCCTGGGTCAACCCCTCCCCGCTCGACGGTCTCGTGCCGGCGTCGTCCTGGCGCGTCGCCCCGCCGCCGTCCGCCGGTGACGGCGAGGCGGCCCCGACGGCGTCGGTGGCCGAGGACGACGACGAGCACTTCGAGCCGCCCGCCGTCGAGCTGCCGCCACAGGAGGACCTGCACTTCTGGGGGGCGGTCATCGGGCTCGTCGCCGGCCCGCTGTGCCTCGTCTACGTCGCGATGGCCCGCCCGTTCCACAGCACCCGCTGGTTCCTCGCCGGGCTCGCGCTCTCCCTGCTCGGCTTCGCCCTCCTCATCCTGCGGCAGCCGCGCGAGCGTGACCACGGCGACGACGGCGCCCGGATCTGACGCGGTCACCCCACCTCGAGGTCCACCCAGGCCGCACGATGGTCACTGGCCCGTGCCCACACGCCGTCGGGCACCGCGACCTCGCCGGGCGGCACGACGAGCACGTCCGGTGACACGAAGAGCACGTCCAGGCGCCGCCGCGGCGCGTGCGCCGGGTACGTCGGCCCCGGCGGCCCCGCCACCTCGAGCGTCCCCGCCGCGCCGACGAGGCCGAACGCCTCGCCGTCCTCGGTCTCGTTGAGATCCCCCGCGACGACGAGCGGACGGACCCCGCCCAGGGCCGCGAGCACCGCGCGGACGTGGCGCACCCGTTCGCCCGCATCGAGACCCAGATGCACCGAGGCGACGGCCAGCTCGTGCCCTCCCGGCAGCCGGACCCGGGCCTCGGCCCACCCGCGGGTCCGGTCCGGCCAGCGCACGCGGAGCCGGTGGTGTGACGCCGCGACGAGCTCGACCCGCTCGGCGGTGAGGACCGTCGTCCCGCCGCTGCCTCGGTGCGGCCCGCTCCATCGCATCCCGCAGGCCGCGGCGAACCGGCGCAGGCGCCACCGCGCGAACAGCCGGCGGGGCACCTCCTGGAGGCACAGGACGTCGGGGTCGACCGCGCGCACGAGACGGGCCGCGAGCCGGTGGTCGTCGAGGAAGTCCCGGGTGTTGTACGTCGCGACCCGGACCCGCTCGGGCTCGGCCACCGGAGGGTCAGCCCGCGGGACCGAGGTCGGGCTCGTCGGCCCGGTCGCCGGCCGCGGCCCACGCGAGGTCGGCCGCCCCGACGCGCGCGAGGTCGGCCGCCCCGACGAGGCCGGCCTCGTTGCCGAGCTCGGCGGCGACGATCCTCGCCTCGGGTCGGTAGCCGCGCCCGGTGAGCTGGCGCCGGAACGCCTGCCGCGCCGGCTCGAGGAGGAGGTCACCGGCCGCGCTCACGCCACCGCCGACGACGAAGGTCCCGGGGTCGAGCGCCGCCGCGAGGTCGGCGATGCCGACCCCGAGCCACCGCCCGATCTCGCTGAGCAGCTCGCACGCCAGCGGGTCGCCGTCGCGCGCGGCCTCGGTGACGAGCGGGCCGGTGAGCTCCTCGGGCTTGCCGCCGACGCGCTCGAAGAGATCGGACACCACCGGGCTGCCCGCGGACATCAGGGCCCGCGCCTCCCGGACGAGGGCGTTGCCCGACGCGTACTGCTCCCAGCAGCCACGGTTGCCGCACTCGCAGCGGATCCCGTCGGGGACGACCTGCATGTGGCCGAACTCGCCGGCGATGCCGAACCGGCCGCGGTGCACGCGCCCGTCGAGGACGATCCCGCCGCCGATCCCGGTGCCGAGGTTGACCATGACGAGGTGGCCCTCGCCGCGCCCGGCCCCGAAGCGGTACTCGGCCCAGGCCGCGGCGTTGGCGTCGTTGTCGACGAAGATCGGCAGGTCGAGCCGATGCCCGAGGGCGGCCCGCAGCGGCTCGTTGCGCCAGGAGAGATGGGGGGCGAAGACGACGGTGGCCCGGTCCGCGGCGACGAACCCGGCCGCCCCGATGCCGACCGCGACCGCCTCGCTCTCGGCCTCGAGCAGCTCCTGGACGGCCGAGACGATCGTGTCCTCGACGACGCGCGGGCTCTTCGAGCGGTCGGGGGTGTCGCGGCGCGCGCGGCGCAGGACGACCCCCGAGGCGTCGACGACCCCGGCCGCGACCTTCGTGCCGCCGATGTCGACCCCGATCGAGAGCGGCCCGTCACTCATCGGGGTCGCTCTCGGGTCGCTCCGCACGCTCCCGGGCTGACGCGAGGTCGGCCAGGACGGTCGCGGCGAAACCCGCGAACTCGGCGAGGCCCGACAGGGTCTCGGGGCTCAGCTGGCGGATGAACGCCGAGGCACGACAGACCGGGCACCACTGGCAGACCGGGTCGTTGCAGGCGAACCCGGTGTCGGCGCCGCGCGGAGTGTCGGCTCCGGCGTCGGCCCACGGGCCGGCCGACCCGTCGGGGGCCGCACCGCGGTGGCCGGCGGCGGGCGGCGGGTCGCCGGCGGCGGGCGGCGGGTCGCCGGCTGCGGGCGGCGGGCCGCCCGCGGGGGCGGACGTCTCGGGGTCGCCTCCGACGCGACGCAGGCTCTCGAGGAGCCGTCCGGCCTCCTCGGCGACGCTCCCGACGTCGTCGGACCAGCGCTGCGCGGTCATCGCCGGGTCACCCCTCGACGCGCTTCTTCAGCTCGGTGAGCGCCGTGCTGATGATGTGCTTCTCGGCCTTGCGCTTGAGCATCCCGATCATCGGCATGGTGAGGTCGACCTCGAGGTCGTAGGTGACCCGGGCGCCGCCCGCCGTGCTCTCGAGGGTGTAGCTGCCGGTGAGGCCCTTGAGCAGCGACGCCCGCACGAGGTGCCACGAGATGACCCCGGTGCCGTCGTCGGCCACGTCCCAGTCGTACTCGAGGACGTACTGGTCCTTGATGGCGCCCGCGTCGAGAGTGAACTCGACCTGGTCGGCCCACCCGTCGCCGTCCTCGGTGAGCACCGTGCAGTCCTTGACCTGCTCGGCCCACTCCGGGTAGGCGTCGAACGCGGCGATGACGTCGAGGACCTCGCCGGGCTCGGCGGCGATGTCGACGGAGGATCTGGTGCGGTCGGCCATGGCACCGCAGGCTACCGGTCGGGTGGGGCCTAAGGTTGAGGGGCCGCCCACCCGCGTTCGAAGGAGCCCGACGGTGCACGAGATGTCGACGCCGCTCATCCTGCCCGCCACGACCGAGGGGACCCTCGGTGACGTGCCGGCCCGCCTGGCGTCCCGGCACCCGGCTCGGGTCGCCTTCTCGGTCCGTGCCGACGGGGGCTGGACCGACGTCACCTCGGCGACGTTCGCCGCCGAGGTCGCGGCCCTCGCCAAGGGTTTCCTCGCGGCCGGGATCCGGGCCGGGGACGTCGTCGGCATCATGAGCTGCACCCGGTACGAGTGGACGCTCGCCGACTTCGCACTGTGGGCCGCCGGGGCCGTTCCCGTGCCGATCTACGAGACCTCCTCCTCCGACCAGGTCGGCTGGATCCTGTCCGACTCCGGGGCGGTCGGCATCATCGTCGAGACCGAGGCCCACCTGGCCGCCGTCGAGAAGGCCCGCGGCACCGTCCCGGCGCTCGAGCACGTGTGGGTCATCGACCACGGCGACGTCGACACCCTGAGCCGCGACGGGGCCGACGTCGAGGACACCGAGCTCGAGGCGCGCCGTGCGGGCCTCGACCGCGACAGCCTCGCCACGGTCATCTACACCTCCGGCACGACCGGCCGGCCCAAGGGCGTCGAGCTCACCCACGGCAACTTCCTCACCCTCGCCGAGAACACCGCCGAGGAGATCGCCGAGGTCGTCAGGGCCGACTCGGCCTCGACCCTGCTGTTCCTGCCGCTCGCACACGTCTTCGCCCGGTTCATCGAGGTGCTCGCCGTCACCTCGGGGGTCCGGATGGGCCACTCCAGCGACCTCAAGACCCTCCTGGCCGACTTCGCGGCCTTCCGGCCGACGTTCATCCTCGCCGTGCCGCGGGTGTTCGAGAAGATCTACAACTCCGCCGAGGCCAAGGCCGAGGCGGGCGGCAAGGGCAAGATCTTCGACGGCGCCGCCACCACGGCCATCGCCTGGTCCGAGGCGCTCGACGCCGGCACCGTGCCGCTCGGCCTCCGGCTGCGGCACGCGGTCTTCGACAAGCTCGTCTACGCCAAGCTGCGCGACGCGATGGGCGGCCAGGTCCAGTACGCCGTCTCCGGCGGCGCCCCGCTCGGCACCCGGCTCGGGCACTTCTTCCGCGGGATCGGGCTCTCGATCCTCGAGGGCTACGGCCTCACCGAGACCACGGCCCCGGCCACCGTCAACCGTCCGCAGTCCATGCGGATCGGCACCGTCGGCCCGCCGCTGCCCGGGGTCGACGTGCTGATCGCCGACGACGGCGAGATCTGCCTCCGCGGCGTCAACGTCTTCAAGGCCTACCGCGGCAACGAGGAGGCCACCCGCGAGACCGTGCGTGACGGCTGGTTCCACACCGGCGACATCGGCGAGCTCGACGACGACGGCTACCTGCGGATCACCGGCCGCAAGAAGGAGATCCTCGTCACGGCCGGCGGCAAGAACGTCGCCCCGGCGGTCCTCGAGGACCTCCTCCGCTCGCACCCGCTCGTCAGCCAGTGCATCGTCGTCGGCGACGGCAAGCCCTTCATCGCCGCCATCGTCACCCTCGACGAGGAGATGTACCCGGCCTGGGCCGGCAACCACGGGCTCAGCGACGTGCCCTTCTCGAAGGCCTCGGGCGACGAGCGCATCCACGCCGAGATCCAGAAGGCCGTCGACACCGCGAACGCCGCCGTCTCCAAGGCCGAGTCGATCCGCAAGTTCGTCATCCTCGACACCGACTTCACCGAGCAGTCCGGCCACCTCACGCCGTCGCTGAAGCTGAAGCGCAACGTCGTCATGCGCGACTTCGGTGACGAGGTCGACGCGCTCTACGGTGGCTGAACCCGCCCCCGGCCGCCGCGGCCTGTCGCCGGCGGCGGTCCTCGCGGCGTCGTGGCTCGCCTGGTTCGGGGTGGCGCAGTGGAGCGTCGTGCGCTTCCGGGTGCCGATCCTGCTCGTCCTCACCGCCGTGACCGTGCTGCTCGCGGTCTGGTTGGCGCGCCGGACCCCGGTGCCCCTGCCCCGGTGGTTCGCCCCGGTGGTCCTCGCCGGCTCCGTGGCCGTCACCCTGCTCGTGCCGCTCTTCTCGTACCTGCCGCCGGCGTCGGAGTCGGCCGCCCTGCTGACCCTCGCCGTGGGCGGCCTCGGCTGCGCGGCTGCGCTCGCGGTGCGGCGGCCGTGGGCCGGTGCCGCCGCGGCCGGTCTGGCGGCGGTGACGCATGTCGTCGTCGCGACCATCGCGGTCCTCGGCGACCGTGCCCCGAAGATCGACGTGTGGGTCATCCTCCAGCAGGGCGCCGACGTCACCGCCCGCCTCGGCAACATCTACACCGCGCGCTGGACGGACTCCCCCGGCGTCCAGGACCACTTCACCTACCTGCCGTGGATGGCGATGCTCACCGCACCGGGCCGCTGGGTCGCCGGCGACGTCCGCTGGGCGATCCTCGTGTGGACCCTCGTCCTGCTCGCCGGGCTGTGGGCGCTCGCCGGCGGCCGGCGCGGCGACGTCGCCCGGGGCGCGACGGTGGTGGCGCTCGTCGTCCTCGCCCCGGGCACCCTGACCCAGGTCGACCAGGCCTGGACCGAGCCGGTGCTCGCGGCGCTGCTCGTGTGGTGGGCGGTGCTCGTCCGGCGCGGCCACGCCTGGTGGGCCGTCGTGCCCCTCGCCCTCGCCTGCGCGAGCAAGCAGCATCTGGCGCTCCTCGCCCCGGTGCTGCTCGTCTGGCAGCCGTTCGGCTGGCGCCGAACGCTCGCCACGGGCGGGCTCGCCGGCGTGCTCGTCGCCCCCTGGCTCGTCGCGGACCCGGCGGCGTTCGTCGACGACACCGTGACGACGCTGCTGACCTTCCACCCGATCCGCTTCGCGAACACGTGGTACCTGTACTTCGTCAACGAGCACGGCATCGACCTGCCGTTCGCGGTCACCGGGCTCGCGATGCTCGCGGCCGTCGGGGTGGCCGTGTGGGCGGTCAATCGCCGCCAGCCGCCCGTCGACGAGGTGCTGCGCTGGCTCGCCCTCGTCCTCGCCGTGGCCAACCTCGTGAACAAGCAGGCCTTCTACAACCAGTTCTGGCTCGTCGCGGTCCTCGTCGCGGCGTCGCTCGCGGCCGCACCCGCCGTGACGACCGGGGTCACCGCGCGAGGGCGGTCAGCCGCTGCTGCCACCGGCGGGTGAGCGCGGCCCGGTCGAGCCCGAGGACGCGCGGCATGGCCGCGTCGCACCGTTGCTGTGCGGCGTCCTCCCCGCCCGGCCCGGTGCAGGCCCGCACCAGGGCCCGCAGGCCGCTCTCCCCCGCCACGTCGACGACGGTCTCGGCGGCCTGCCACGACGCGAGGTAGCCGACCTCGATGTCGGTGACCGCGGGGTCGAGGTCGCCCGCACCGGGCAGCGCCGTCGGCGCCGTGCCGTCCCGGACCGCGGCGAGCAGCGGTGCGGCCAGGGTGCGCTGCGGCAGGCCGGCCCGGGCGTACCCGACGTGGTCGGCGTAGCCCTCGGCGAGCCAGACGGGTGCGGTCCCGGGCCGGGTGGCCCGCACGGCGACGTGGACGAGCTCGTGGGTGAGGACGACGTCGCGCCCTGTCGCGGTGAGCCGCCGGCGCGCGTCGGGGTCGAGGACGACCCGGTCGCCGGTGGCCAGCCCGTCGGCGGCGGTGGGGCCGTCGGTGGTGGCCGCGACCGTGCCGACGGCGGGGCCGGGGGCGCCGCGCAGCGCGTCGGCCTCTGGCCCGGTGTCCGGCACCAGGACCAGGGTCGACCGCGGCGTGCCGCTCCACACCGCGCGCAACGGCGGCAGCGCCCGGTCGACGGTGGCGACGGCCTCGCGCAGCGCGTCGTCCCCGGCCGTCCCGGCGACGACGGCGTGCTCGCCCCGGCGGACGGCGAGGCCGGGCATCGCCAGCCAGGGGGGCGCGGCGTCCGCTCCGGTGGGCGCCTCCGAGACGATGCGCCAGCCCGACCCGGCGCGCTCCACGACGTAGCGGACGGTCGCGGTGCGGTCGGCGCGGTCGACGCCCGCCACCCGGTAGCGGAGCGTGACGTCGACGGCCGTGGGGTCGTCGACGGGCGGCACGACGTCGTGGGTGACCCGGGTGGCGCGCAGGGCGCGGGCGGCCCGGAAGGAGGCGACCTGCCGCCGACCCTCCGGCGTCGTGGGGTCGGCCACGGTGGCGGCGAACGCGCCGGCGTCGGCCGCCGCGAGGGCCGCGTCCCGCCGCGCGAGGAGGGCGTCCACGGCGGTCGCCACCGCGCTGGGGTCCGGGCCCGTGGCCGTCGGCAGCGGCGTCGAGGCCGTCGACGTGGTCGAGGCCGGACCATCGCCCGAGGTGGACGGCGGCGCGCCGACCTCGGCGCAGGCCCCGAGGAGGGGCAGCGAGGCGGCCGTGACGGCGGCAGCGACGACACGGGCCCGCCTCGGGCGGGACGTCGGACGGCGCGGCACCGCCTCATCGTAGGGAGGCGCCGGCCCGCTGGATCGTCGGGAGGCGCCCGCTGCGGCGAGGACCGCGGCGCGCCGTCAGCCGGCGGCGCGGCCCGCCGCGGCGGCCACCGCTCCCGGGTCGAGCCGGGCCCGGGCGGCGGTGGCGGTCTCGGGGTCGACGAGGCCGGCCCGGACGAGGCGGGTCACGACGGCCCGCTCGTCGGCGTCGAGGGCGGTGTCGGTGCGGCTGCTCGTGATGCCGAGGAGGACCGGCACCATGCAGTCGTCGCAGTGCAGCTCACGCACGGGGCAGGTGCGGCACTCGACGGTCATCATCAGATCGGGTCGGGTCATGCGTCTCACCCCTTCCAGGTGGTCGTCGACCACGCTAGGACCGAGCACCGACAGCCCTGCGCCGCGCGCCTCGGACGCGGTGTCGGCGGGCCGACCTACGGTCAGGGCATGACGATGGTCCAGGGCACGTTCGACGACCTGGGCACCCCCCTGTCGTCGGTGACCTTCGTCGTCGTCGACCTCGAGACCACCGGCGGCAGCCCGGCCGAGTGCGCCATCACCGAGATCGGCGCCGTCAAGGTCCGCGGTGGGGAGGTCGTCGGCGAGTTCCAGACCCTCGTCAACCCGGGTGAGCCCATCCCGGCCTTCATCTCGGTCCTCACCGGCATCACCGACGCCATGGTCGCCGACTCCCCCCGCATCGAGTCCGCGCTGCCGGCGTTCCTCGAGTTCGCGGCCGGCTCGGTCCTCGTCGCGCACAACGCACGCTTCGACGTCTCCTTCCTCAAGGCCGCCGCCGCGCGCACCGAGCAGGCGTGGCCCGGGTTCCCCGTGCTCGACACCGTCCACCTCGCCCGCCAGCTCGTCCGGCGCGACGAGGTCCCCAACCACCGGCTCGCCTCCCTCGCCACCCTGTTCCGCTCCCCCACCACCCCCGACCACCGGGCCCTGCACGACGCCCGCGCGACCGTCGACGTCCTGCACGGGCTCATCGGGCGGGTCGGCAACCTCGGGGTGCACTCGCTCGAGGAGCTGCTCGACTACACCGCCAAGGTGTCCCCGGCCCGGCGCCGCAAGCGGCACCTGGCCGACGGCCTGCCCGACGCGCCCGGGGTCTACCTGTTCAAGGACGGCCAGGGCCGGGTCCTGTACGTCGGCACCTCGGTGTCCATCCGCACCCGGGTCCGCTCGTACTTCACGGCCTCCGAGCACCGGCGGCGGATGGGCGAGATGGTCCGGCTGGCCGAGTCGGTCAGCCCCGTCGTGTGCGCGACGACCATCGAGGCCGAGGTGCGCGAGCTCCGCCTCATCGCCGAGCACAAGCCGCGCTACAACCGCCGGTCCCGCCACCCCGAGAAGGCGCTGTGGGTCAAGCTCACGGTCGAGCCGTTCCCCCGGCTGTCGGTCGTGCGCTCGGTCGCCGACGACGGGGCCCGCTATGTCGGCCCGTTCGGGTCGCGGCACGCCGCCGAGGCCGCCGTCGCCGCCGTGCACGAGGTCCTGCCGCTGCGCCAGTGCGTCGAGCGGCTCTCCCCGAAGCGCACGCGGGCCGCGTGCGCCCTCGCCGAGATGGGGCGCTGTGGGGCCCCGTGCACCGGCGCCCAGAGCGTCGCGCAGTACGCCGAGGTCGTCGAGCGCGCCGCGCGCCTCCTCGGCGGCGCCACTCGCGACCCGTTCGTCGCGCTCCAGGACCGGATGGGTGAGCTCTCGGGGGCGGAGCGCTTCGAGGACGCCCAGGTCGTCCGCGACCGGCTCGTCGCCCTCGTGCGGGGCGCCACCCGCAGCCAGCGCCTCGCCCCGCTGGCGCTCATCCCCGAGCTCGTCGCCGCCCGGCGGTCGGCCACCGGCGGCTGGGAGGTCGTCTGCGTCCGGCACGGGCGCCTCGCGGGCAGCACCATCTCCCCCCGGGGGGCCGACCCGATGCCGTACATCGGCGCGCTGTGCGCCAGCGCCGAGGTCGTGGCGGCGCCACGCGCACCGGCGACGGCCGCCACCCCGGAGGAGAGCGAGAAGGTCCTGCGGTGGCTGGAGTCGCCCGGGGTGCGCATCGTCGACGTCGACGGGGCCTGGACCTGCCCGGTCGCCGGGGCCGCCGCGCTCCGCGAGCAGCTCGAGCCCCTGGAGTCCTCCCGTCGGCGCACCGCCGGCTTCGCGGGCGTCCACTGACCGGGCGCGACACAGGGGTTCGTCAGCGCAGCACCACCTCCGTCGGCGGCCACTGACCGCGACACCCCGGTTCGTCAGCGCAGCACCACCTCCGTCGGCGGACACTGACCGCGACACCCCGGTTCGTCAGCGCAGCACCACCTCCGTCGGCGGACACTGACCGCGACACCCCGGTTCGTCAGCGCAGCACGAGCTCCGTTCCCCTGCCTGCCTGACATTCCGGGGTGACCCCGAAATGTAGGGAGGGCGGGGTAACGGACGCGAACCGTCCGCAACCGCCGCTACCGTCGGGCGCATGACCACCGGACCCGTCCTCGACCTCGTCGTCCTCGACTGCCCCGACGCCCTGGCCCTCGGCCGCTTCTACGGTCAGGTCCTCGGCTGGGACCTGGAGGAGGAGTCGGACCGCGACTGGGCCACGCTCGTCCCGCCCGGCGGGGGCGTGAGCCCCGAGAACCCGCAGGGCCGGGCCACGCTGGCCTTCCAGCGCATCGACGACTGGGTCGCCCCCACCTGGCCCGGGGGCGCGCACCCGCAGCAGTTCCACCTCGACCTCTCGGTGGCCGACATCGACGCAGCCGAGCCCGCCGTGCTCGAGGCGGGGGCGCAGGTCCACGACGTGCAGCCCTCCGAGAGCGGCGGCTTCCGGGTCTATCTCGACCCGGCGGGCCACCCGTTCTGCCTCGTCCGCGGCTGACCCCGCCGGCCGACGGCGGTGGCTAGGCTGGCGACGTGATCACCGCCATCGTCCTCATCACCGCCGACGTCGACCGCATCCCGGAGGTCGCCCAGGCGATCGCCGACCTCGACGGCGTCACCGAGGTGTACTCGGTGGCCGGCGACGCCGACCTCGTCGCGATGGTCCGGGTCCGCCAGCACGAGTCCCTCGCCGACGTCATCGCCGACCGGCTCAACAAGATCGACGGCGTCACCGGCACGAACACCCACATCGCGTTCCGGACCTACTCCTCGCACGACCTCGAGACGGCCTTCAGCCTCGGCATCGAGGACTGACCCCCGCGGCTCGGCTCAGCCGGCGAGCTCGCGGGTCGTGCGGGCCCACCGGTCCAGCAGCTCCGCCGCGGAGCCGGCGTCGAGCGCCTCCTCGGCCCGCCGCACCCCCGCCCCGAGCGCCGCGACCAGGGCGTCCCGCGAGGGCGTCCCGTCGAGACCCGAGGCCACGGCCAGCGCCATCCCGGCGTTGAGGACGACCGCGTCGCGGACCGGCCCGGCCTCGCCCGCGAACACGCGACGGGCGACCTCGGCGTTGAAGGCCGCGTCGCCGCCGCGCAGCGCCTCGACCGGCGCCTCCGCCACGCCGACGTCGCCGGGCGCGACGGACAGCTCGGTCACCTCGCCGCCGGCCACCCACCACACCGTCGAGGTGGTGGCGAGGGTCAGCTCGTCCAGGCCGTCGTCGCCGCGGAACACGGCAGCGGGGCGGCCCCGCCCGGCGAACACGCCGGCGATGAGCGGGGCCAGCCGGGCGTCGGCCACCCCGACCGCGGCGTAGGTGGGCTGCCCGGGGTTGGTCAGCGGGCCGAGGGCGTTGAACGCGGTGCCGACGGCCAGCTCGCGACGCGCGACGGCGGCGTGGCGCATCGCGGGATGGAAGGCGTTGGCGAAGCAGAAGGTGATGCCGACGCTCGCACCGACCTCGGCGACCTGCTCGGGGGTCAGCGTCAGCGCCACCCCGAGCTCCTCGAGGACGTCCGCGGAGCCCGACGAGGACGACGAGGCCCGGTTGCCGTGCTTGACGACCCGCAGCCCGGTGGAGGCGACGACGACCGAGGCCATCGTCGAGATGTTCACCGAGTGCATCCGGTCGCCGCCGGTGCCGACGATGTCGGTGCTCGGCCCGGGCACCTCGATGCGGTGGGCGTGCTCGAGCATCACGTCGGCGAGCCCTCGCAGCTCCTCGACGGTCTCGCCCTTGGCCCGGAGCGCGACGAGGAAGCCGGCCAGCTGCACCGGCGACGCCTCGCCGGTCATCGTCCGGTCCATCGCCCAGCGGGCGGCGTCGGTGGGCAGGTCCTCCCCGCGCAGCAGGGCGGACAGCAGGTCGGGCCAGGTGGGCTCGCCGGGCGGCGTGGCGGACACGCGAGGTCAGCCGACGGCGACCCGCTCGCGAGCGAGGCGCGAGATGCCCTCGGCGACCGCGATCGGGTCGAGCGGGTGCGGGACGGCGTCGTCGGCGAGCGACCAGCCCGCGAGCCACGCGTCCTGCGGGCGTCCGGTGAGGACGAGCACCGGGGGGCAGCGGAAGATCTCGTTCTTCAGCTGCCGGCAGAGCCCGAGCCCGCCCATCGGGGTGGCCTCGCCGTCGAGGACGGCGACGTCGATCCCGCCGGCGTCCATCGCCTCGATGACCGCCTCCGCCGTCGCGCACTCCTGCCAGGACACGACCTCGACGTCCCGCGCCGGGCGGCGACCGGCGGCAGCGCGCACGGCGTCGCGCGTCGTGATGTCGTCGCTGTAGAGCAGGACGCGGACCCGGTGGACACCGTCGGCGGCCGGGGTGGACGGGGTTCCCGCTGCGGCGTGGGAGTCAGTCATGCGGTCATCGTAGCGAGAGGGGCGGGCGCACCCGCCGCTGCCCGGCGCGGGTCGGCGCCGCCGACAGGACACCGATGTCGAGGGTTTCGGGGGGTCGGCTCGGCACGGGGTGGACGGAGTCGGCATAATGCCTGCGTGGCGTCTTCTGCAGCAGCTTCGCTCAAGCACTCGGGTCCGGTCCCGTCGATTGCCGGGCATGGCCCCGCGACGCGGCCCAACATGGTGGCCGTGGGCACCATGGTGTGGCTGTCCAGCGAGCTCATGTTCTTCGCGGCCCTCTTCGCCTTCTACTTCACGCTCCGGGGCAACCTGCCCGAGCTGTGGGGCCAGCGCACGGAGATGCTCAACGTCCCGTTCGCGGCCGCGAACACCCTGATCCTGGTCATCTCCTCGGTGTGGTGCCAGCTCGGGGTGTGGCAGGCCGAGCGCGGCGTGCCGGCCCGCCCTGCCGGGTCGCCTCTGCACCGCATCCGCGAGTGGGGCATGCGGGAGTGGTACGTCCTCACCTACATCTTCGGCTCCATCTTCGTGGCCGGGCAGGTCCTCGAGTACGCCGAGCTGGTCGCCGAGGGCGTCACCCTGTCGTCCGACTCCTACGGCTCGATCTTCTACCTCGCCACCGGCTTCCACGGCATGCACGTCACCGGCGGACTCTTCGCCTTCCTCCTCATCATCGGGCGGACCTTCACGACCCGGCGGTACACCCACGCCCAGGCCACCGGGGCCGTCGTCACGTCCTACTACTGGCACTTCGTCGACGTGGTGTGGATCGCCCTCTTCGCGATGATCTACCTCCTCCAGTAACTTGCTCCGCACGCCGATCCGACTCGCAGCAGACGACAGGAAGCACCCGTGAACGCACTCGCAGCCCGCCGCCGGCACCCGGCCGCGATCGCCGTCCTCCTCATGATCGGCCTGTTCCTCACGGGCGCGGCCTACGCGGCGGTCGCCCCCAAGCCCGCCGACGCCACGACCAAGGCGCTACCGGCCCAGTCGGTCGAGGAGGGCAAGGCGCTCTTCCGGGCCAACTGCGCCTCCTGCCACGGGCTCAACGCCGAGGGTCGCGCCACCGGCAACGGCGACAAGATCGCCGGCCCGCCGCTCGCGGGCGTCGGCGCGGCCGCCGTCGACTTCCAGGTCGGCACCGGACGGATGCCGATGACGGCCCCCGGCGCGCAGGCCGCCCGGGCCGACGAGATCGTCTTCGACCAGGAGCAGATCGACGCGCTCGCCGCGTACGTCGCCTCCCTGGCCCCCGGCCCCGCGGTCCCCAGCGAGGAAGCGGTCGACCCGACCAAGGGCAACCCCGCGCTCGGCGGTGAGATCTTCCGGGTCAACTGCGCGATGTGCCACAACTTCGCCGGCTCCGGCGGAGCCCTGACCCGAGGCAAGTACGCCCCGTCGCTGCGGGACGTCTCGGGCAAGCACATCTACGAGGCGATGCAGACCGGCCCACAGAGCATGCCGGTCTTCAACGACGCCAACCTCAGCCCCGAGAGCAAGCGGGACGTCATCGCCTTCCTCAACACCATCGACACCCAGGAGAACCCCGGCGGCATGACGCTCGGCTCGCTGGGGCCGGTCACCGAAGGCCTGTTCGCGTGGGTCTTCGGGCTCGGCATCTTCATCGCGATCGCGATCTGGCTCGGGGCCAAAGCCGCCTAGCGTCAGCCCACCGTCCCTACCCCTCGACGAGAGAAACCGGCACCCGATGAACGAGCAGGACACCCCCACCACCGGCACCGAGGTGGCCCACACCGACGGCCACGGGGACGCCGTGCGCCTCGACCAGGGGCACGTCGTCGGCTCCGGCGGCATCCCGGAGCGCTTCGTCAACCCGGGGCTGCCCGCCCACATCCCGCGGATGGCCGACCTCGACGAGGCCGGTGCGAAGCGTGCCGAGAAGCAGGTCGCCTCGCTCTTCGGCATCTCGATCCTCGCCACCCTGCTCTTCGTCGTCCTGTACTTCGCGATCGACGTCAACGAGACGGTCTTCATCCCGGGCATCGGCCTCACCAGCGCCTCCAACGTCGCGCTCGGTCTCACCCTCGCCTTCTCGATGCTCGGCATCGGCCTCGGCGCGGTGCACTGGGCCAAGACCCTGATGCCCGACGAAGAGGTCGTCGAGGAGCGTCACCCGATGGCCTCCAGCGAGGCCGACCGCCGCGAGGTCGTGCGGGTCCTGGCCGAGGACGGCGGCACCTCGCAGATCACCCGCCGCCCGCTCATCAAGTACACCCTCGGGGGTGCGCTCGGGCTGTTCGCGGTGCCGCTCGTCGTGCAGGTGGCCGGCTCGCTCGGTGAGATGCCCCAGAAGAGCCTGTCGCTCACGTGGTGGCACGGCGGCCCCAGCGGCCCGGGCGAGGAGCCCGAGTTCCGACCGCTGCGCCTCATGAAGGACCCCGAGAACGTCCCGATCAAGGCCTCCGACGTCACCATCGGCTCGGTGTTCCACGTCATGCCCGAGGGCCTGCTCCCGGAGCCCGAGACCGGCGAGGGCGGTGCCGAGCACCTCCTCGAGGAGAAGGCGAAGGCCGCGGTGCTCCTCATGCGGCTGGACCCCGACGTCATCGAGTCCCAGAAGGAGCTCGACTGGGGCTACCAGGGGATCGTCGCCTACTCGAAGATCTGCACCCACGTCGGGTGCCCCGTCGGCCTGTACGAGCAGCAGACGCACCACCTGCTGTGCCCGTGCCACCAGTCAACCTTCGACGTGACCCAGGACTGCAAGGTCATCTTCGGTCCGGCGAAGCGTCCCCTGCCACAATTGAAGATCACCGTCGATGACGAGGGCTACCTCGTCTCCGCCCAGCCGTTCCGCGAAGCGGTCGGCCCGAGCTTCTGGGAGCGTGGCTGAGATGTCCACGACCTCACCCGACCCGCGTCCCGCCGACGCGCTGCGTGCCGGCGACACCGCGCGCCATGCCGCGCCCTCCCCCGCGGTCCGCAAGGTCGGCGGGCTCGCCGGCTGGGTCGACGACCGCACGGGCGCCGCCAAGCCGGTCGGCTACCTCATGAAGAAGGTCTTCCCCGACCACTGGTCCTTCATGCTCGGCGAGATCGCGATGTACTCGATGATCATCTGCCTGGTCACCGGCGCCTTCCTCACCTTCTGGTTCGTCCCCAGCGCCGGCCACACCGTCTACGACGGCTCCTACGTGCCGCTGCGCGGAGTCGGGATGTCCGAGGCCTACGCGTCCTCGCTGAACATCTCCTTCGACATCAAGGGCGGCCTCATCATCCGCCAGATCCATCACTGGGCCGCGCTGATGTTCGTCGTCGCGCTCGTGGTCCACATGTTCCGGGTCTTCTTCACCGGCGCCTTCCGCAAGCCGCGCGAGATCAACTGGGTCATCGGCTCGGTCCTGGCCCTGCTCGCCATCGTCGAGGGCTTCGCCGGCTACTCCCTCCCCGACGACCTCCTGTCGGGGACCGGGATCCGGGCCATGGCCGGCTTCGTGCAGACGGCTCCGGTCATCGGCACCTACCTCGTCTACGGCATCTTCGGCGGTCCGTTCCCCGGCGAGATGATCATTCCGCGCCTGTACTCCGCGCACGTGCTGCTCATCCCCGCCATCCTCGTGGGGCTCTTCATCGCACACGTGGGGCTCGTCGCCCTCCAGAAGCACACCCAGTACCCCGGCCCGGGCCGCACGAACAACAACGTCGTCGGCTACCCCGTGATGCCGGTGTACGCGGCCAAGGCCGGCGGCTTCTTCTTCATCGTCTTCGGTGTCCTCGCCCTCATCTCGGCGCTGGTGCAGATCAACCCGATCTGGGGCTACGGCCCGTATGACCCGTCGCCGGTCACCGCGGGCTCCCAGCCCGACTGGTACATGGGCTTCGCCGACGGTGCGCTGCGGCTCCTGCCCGGCTGGCTCGAGTTCACGGTGTTCGGCTTCACGGTGTCGATGAACATCTTCCCCGGCGCCCTGATCCTGCTCCCGCTCGTGTACGTCGTCCTCGGCGCCTACCCGTTCCTCGAGCGCTGGGTCACCGGCGACGACCGGGAGCACCACCTGCTGCAGCGTCCCCGGAACGCGCCGGTGCGCACCGGCATCGGGATGGCGGGCATCACCGCGTACACGATCCTGCTGTTCGCCTCGGGCAACGACATCATGGCCATCCGGCTCGGGATGTCGATCAACGACCTCACCTGGTTCTTCCGCATCGGCTTCTTCGTCCTGCCCCCGCTCGTCTTCTGGATCACCAAGCGGATGTGCCTGTCGCTGCAGCGCCGGGACCGCGAGCAGGTCCTGCACGGACGCGAGTCGGGGACGATCATCCGCACGCCCGACGGCCGCTTCTTCGAGCGGCACGAGGCCGAGCTGCCCGAGGACCAGTGGATCCTCGTCCAGCACGAGGCCGTGGCGCCGCTCGAGCTCGAGCCGGCCGTCGACGAGCACGGGGTCGCCCGTCCCGCTGCCCGCAACGACCGTATGCGAGCCGCCATGTCGCGCTTCTACTTCGGCGACGCGGTCAACCCGGTGACCCCGGCCGAGCTGGCCGCCGCACACCACCACGGCGAGGAGACCGAGGCCCTCGAGGGCGCGGAGCCCGCGTCCCAGATCGAGTCCTCGGAGGCAGCGTCCCGGCGCTGACGTTCGCGTGACCTCGCTCCCGCGCAGCACCCCCGAGGCGCAGGGCGTTCCCTCCTCCGCCGTGCGCGCCCTCCTGACCCGCTGGGAGGACCGTGGGCTGGAGCCGCACAGTGTGGGCATCGTGCGGCACGGCCACGTCGTCGCGGAAGGGTCGTGGGCGCCCTACCACCGCGCCGGGCGACAGCTCGTGTACTCGGTGAGCAAGACGTTCACCGCGTGTGCCGTCGGGCTGGCCGTCGACGAGGGCCTGCTGCGGCTCCAGGACCGGGTCGTCGACCTGTTCCCGGAGGCTGCGCACCTCGCCGGTCCCCGTGCGGCCGCCCTGACCCTGCACGACCTGCTGGCGATGCGCACCGGGCACCGCAGCGACACCCTCGTCTGGCGCCACAGCCGCCCCGCGACCTTCCCCGAGACCTTCCTCGGCACCGAGCCCGAGGAGGACCCCGGCTGGTTCGTGTACCACAACGGCGCGACGCTCATGGCAGGCCTGGCGGTGCAGCGGCGGAGCGGGATGCGGCTGCTCGACTACCTCGGGCCCCGCCTGCTCGACCCCCTCGGCGTGCCCGACGCCGCCTGGAGCGGCGAGGACGGCCTGGACGCCGGCTACTCCGGGCTCCACGTGCCGACCCACGCCCTGAGCCACCTCGGTGAGCTCCTGCTGCGCGACGGGGTGTGGCAGGGGCGGCGCCTCCTGCCTGAGGGTTGGGTGGACCTGATGACGACGGCGCACACCGACACCACCCATCACCCCGAGACCGTCGACTGGCAGCAGGGGTACGGCTACCAGATGTGGCGCTGCCGTCACGATGCCGTGCGCGCGGACGGCGCCTACGGGCAGTTCTCGGTCGTCGTCCCCGGGGCCGACCTCGTCGTCGCGCTGACGTCGTGCACCGAGCGCACGCAGGAGACGCTCGACGCGATCTGGGAGGAGCTGCTGCCCGCGCTCTCGGACGCCCCCCTGGCCCCCGCTCCCGGCCCGCACGGCGAGCTCACCCGGCACCTCGTGGGCGCCCGGCTCGCCGCCGAGGGCTCGAGCACCCGGCCGCCGGGGGACGGCCCCTGGGTCTTCGCGCACGAGCCCACCGAGGACGTGCCCGCTCTGACCGGCGTGCGGGTGCACCGCGCGCCGGACGCGACCGGATGGTCACTGACCCTGCTCGAGGGTGACGCCGAGCTCGAGGTCCCGTGCCGCGACGGCGAGTGGCCCGACCCGGCAGGGGCGCCGTGGGTCGCCTCCGGCGGGTGGAGCGCGGAGGGTGCCTTCTCGGTGCGGGTCGCCGCGGTCGAGACCCCGCACGCCCTGCTCGTGCACTGTGCCGGCGGGGTCGCCACCGCGCGCTGGAACGGGGTGCCGCTCACCGCACCGGTGCTCGGCACCCTGCTCGCGCCCGGCCCGCGGGACGGCGGGACGGTCTCGTGGAGCCGCTGAGCGCCGAGCACTTCGACCGGATCGTCGAGGACGCGCTCGACGAGGTGCCCGAGGAGCTGATGGCGATGCTCGACAACGTCGTCTTCCTCGTCGAGGACGAGCCGCCGTCCGAGGACCCGGACCTCCTCGGGGTCTACGAAGGCGTTCCCCTCACCGAGCGCGGCGACGCCTGGTCGGCCGGGGCGCTTCCGGACCGCATCCTGCTCTTCCGGGGACCGCTGAGCCGGATGTGCGCCGACCTCGAGGAGCTGACCGACGAGATCGCGGTCACCGTCGTCCACGAGATCGCCCATCACTTCGGGATCGACGACGCGGCGCTGCACGACCTCGGCTGGGGCTGACGGACACGCCCTCAGCGGGCGGGCACCCGCTCAGCGGGCGTGGAACCGCTCAGAGGGTGTGGAACCGCTCAGAGGGCGTGCGGACCCTTCCAGTACTCGAAGGTCCACGTGACGACGGCCGGGACGGCGAAGAAGACGCCGATGATGACGAGCCACCAGCCGACGGCGAGGCCGAGGAAGATGATGGCCGCGGAGCCGGCGAGGAACAGTGGCTGCCAGCTGTGCGGGCTGAAGAAGCCGTAGTCACCCTGGATCTCGTCGATCTCACCCAACGGGTCGTCGGAGGGGTCCTGCTCGAGCCTGCGCCGGGTCATCCAGAGGTACCAGGCGATCATGAACCCGAGCAGCCCGGCCAGCAGGAGCCCGAGGACCCCGACCCACTCGACCCCGAGCACGAAGGAGCTCGTCCAGGCCCAGTAGATGCCGGACACCACGAAGCCGAAGACCCCGACGATGATGCCGATCTTCTCCATGGCACGCATGCGTCAGCGCTCCTCTCCGGTGGTCTTCTGCGAGTCGTCGACGAACCCGGCGTCGTCGATGTCGGCCGGGCCGAGGGCGGAGACCATCGAGCTCTCCTTGCTCGCGCGGGCCTCCGCGTGCGTCCCCGCGGGCGCGGCATGCGGGTGGTGCAGGTCGAACGCGGGGCGCTCGGACCGGATCCGCGGGATGCGGTCGAAGTTGTGGCGTGGCGGCGGGCACGACGTGGCCCACTCCAACGAGCCGCCGTAGCCCCACGGGTCGTCGGACTCGACGTGCGGCGCGGTCCTCGACGTCTTCCAGACGTTGTAGAAGAACGGCAGCATCGAGGCACCGAGCAGGAAGGCGCCGGCGGTCGAGATCTGGTTGCCGAGGGTGAAGCCGTCCTCGGGCAGGTAGTCGGCGTACCGCCGCGGCATGCCCTGCGCCCCGAGGAGGTGCTGCACGAAGAACGTCATGTGGAAGCCGATGAACAGCATCCAGAAGTGGATCTTGCCCAGCCGCTCGTCGAGCATCCGGCCGGTGAACTTGGGCCACCAGAAGTAGAAGCCCGCGAACATCGCGAACACGACGGTGCCGAAGACGACGTAGTGGAAGTGCGCGACGACGAAGTAGCTGTCGGAGAGCTGGAAGTCCAGGGCCGGGCTCGCGAGGATGACCCCGGTCAGGCCGCCGAAGAGGAAGGTGACGAGGAAGCCCAGCGCCCAGTAGAGCGGCGTCGCGAACTCCAGCTTGCCGCCCCACATCGTGCCGATCCAGTTGAAGAACTTCACGCCTGTGGGCACGGCGATGAGCATCGTCATGATCGCGAAGAACGGGAGCAGCACCTGCCCGGTGGCGTACATGTGGTGCGCCCAGACCGACACCGAGAGCGCCGCGATGGCGATCGTCGCGTAGACGAGGGTCTTGTAGCCGAAGATCGGCTTGCGTGAGAACACCGGGAGGATCTCGGAGATCAGCCCGAAGAAGGGCAGCGCGATGATGTAGACCTCGGGATGCCCGAAGAACCAGAAGATGTGCTGCCACAGCATCGACCCCCCGCTCTCGGGAGCGAAGATCTGCGCTCCGAAGCGGCGGTCGGCCCCGAGGGCGAACAGCGCCGCGGCCAGGGCGGGGAAGGCGATGAGCACGAGGATCGAGGTGACGAGCACCGTCCACGTGAAGATCGGCATCCGGAACATCGTCATGCCGGGCGCGCGCATCGTGACGATCGTCGTGATGAAGTTGACGGCACCGAGGATGGTGCCGAAGCCGGCCAGGGCCAGCCCGAACACCCACAGGTCGCCGCCGATGCCCGGGCTGTAGGTGCTGTCGGACAGCGGGGCGTAGGCGAACCAGCCGAAGGCGGCCGCGCCGTCGGGGGTGAGGAAGCCCGCGCCGACGATGAGCCCACCGAAGAGGTAGAGCCAGTAGGCGAACATGTTGAGGCGCGGGAACGCGACGTCGGGCGAGCCGATCTGCAGCGGCATCAGCGCGTTCGCGAAGCCCGCGAACAGCGGCGTCGCGAAGAGCAGCAGCATGATCGTGCCGTGCATCGTGAAGAGCTGGTTGTACTGGTCGGGGTTGTCGACGACCTGGAGGCCCGGGTCGGCGAGCTCGGCCCGGATCACCAGGGCCATGAGGCCGCCGACGAGGAACCAGACGAACGAGGTGATGAAGTAGAGGTTGCCGATGACCTTGTGGTCGGTCGTCGTCATCCACTTGATGGCGATCGAGCCGGGCGCGACGCGACGCGAGCGGACCTTGGTCGTCGTCGTGGTCTCGCGCAGCATGCGGGCGTCGGAGGCGGTGCTCATCTCAGTTCCCTCCGCCGGTCGTGACGGTCTGGCCATCCATGAGCTGGCTCCTGTTGAGGGTGTTGTTCAGCAGCCCCGTCTGGCCCGCGGCGCGCAGCTCGGCCATGTGGGCGTCGTACTCGGCGCGGGGCACGACCTTGACGTTGAAGAGCATCTGCGAGTGGTAGGCCCCGCACAGCTCGGCGCACTTGCCCTTGAACTCGCCCTCCTGGGTGGGCACGACCTGGAACCGGTTGACCCGGCCCGGCATCGTGTCCATCTTCTGGAGGAAGGCGGGGATCCAGAACGAGTGGATGACGTCGCGCGAGGTGAGGACGAACTCGGTGCGCTCGTTCACCGGCAGGTAGAGCGTCGGGATGGTCTCCTCGGCGCCGGGCTCACCGGTGAGGATCGCCTGGGTGCCGACCTCGTGGACGTCGTCCTCGAGGTAGTTGAAGTCCCAGCTCCACTGCTTGCCGACGACGTTGACGGTCACGTCGGGCTCCGTCGAGGTGTCGATGAGGGCGGCCTCGTCGCGGGCGGTGTAGTAGAAGAACACGACGACCATGAGCATCGGCACGACCGTGTAGAGGATCTCGATCGGGATGTTGTACCGCAGCTGCACCGGCAGCTCGTTGTCGTCCTTGCGGCGGCGGTAGGCGACCATGCACCAGACCGTGAGGCCGAGGACGAGCAGGCCGACCGCGATGAGGGTGATCCACGCGCCGATCCACAGGGTGGTGACGCGCTCGCCCCCCTCGGTGACGGCGGGCGGGAGCCACCCGGTGGACGCGTCGCCGCGCAGGTTGCCGGCCGCGCAGCCGCCGAGGACCGTGGTCGTCAGTGCGCCGATGGCGGCCCAGGCGCCGAGACGGCGACCTTGGCGACGGGGCGAGGAGAGGTCGTGCTGGCGCACCGCTTCACCCTTCGGGGTCGAGTGGACGAACGCAGCAAACCCTACTGCACCCTTCGCGGCCTGGGCAGTCCGGGGGGCTAGTGTCGAAGGGTGGCGCACACCACGGTTCACCCCCCGTCAGACCCCCGCCCGGACCCCCCGTCCGGCCCGTCGGCGCCCGGGGTCCTCGACGCCTCCCGAGGACCCCTGCACCCCCTGGCTGCGCAGACCCTGAGCGCTGCGGTCGAGGCGGCCTGGGCCGACCCCACGCGGCTGCACGGCCCGGGCCGCCGGGCCCGGGCCCTCCTCGACACCGCCCGGGAGGTGCTCGCGGACGCCGTGGGGGTGCGGCCCGACGAGCTGTCGGTGCACGCCAGCGCCGAGGACGCCCTCGCGGTGGGGCTCGACGGTCTCCGGCACGCCCGCCGCCGGGTCGGACGGCGGGTCGTCGCCTCCGCCGTCGAGCGCAGCGTCGTGCTCCTGCGCTCCGGTGACGACGAGCCCGTCCCCGTGACGCCACAGGGCCGGGTCGACCCCGACGCCTACCGGGCCGCGCTGCGCCGCCCCGACGTGGCGGCGGCCGTGCTCCAGACGGCCAACGGCGAGGTCGGCACCCGCCAGCCGGTCGCCGACCTCGCCTCGGCGGCCCGCGACGTCGGGGTGCCCCTGCTCCTGGACGCCACCGCCTCCCTCGGTCGCGACCCGCTCCCCTCCTCCGGCGACGTCGTCGTCGCCGACGCCGCGGCGTTCGGGGGTCCGCCGGTGGGGCTGCTGGGGGTCCGGGCGGGGACCAGATGGGGGCTGCCGGCCCCGCGCGGGGAGTCCGAGCAGGGCCGCGCCCTCGCCGCCCCGTGGGTCCCGCTCGTCCTGACCGCTGCCGAGGCCTGGCGGCAGACGGCGGCAGCCGCCACCGAGGACGCCGCGGCGGCCGTCGCGCTCGTCGACCGGGTCCGCGCAGCCGCGGCCGCCATCCCCGATGTCGAGGTCGTCGGCGACCCCCGCGACCGCCTCCCCCACGTCGTGACGTTCAGCGTGCTCTTCGCCGACGGCGAGGTGCTCGTCGACGAGCTCGCGCGGCGCGGGGTCGCGGTGGCCTCCGGCTCCGCGTGCACCTCCAGCGCCCTGCGCCCGAGCCACGTGCTCGCCGCGATGGGGGTCCTCACCCACGGCAACGTGCGGGTGACACTCCCCCTGGCGTCGGTCTCCCCCGGCCGGGCCGACGACGTCGAGAGGCTCTGCGCGGTGCTGCCGGACGTGGTCGCCGACGTGCGCCGGCGGCTCGGGACGGACGGGCTGTGAGCGGGCCACCCGTCGTCGACGCCCGCGGGACGAGATGCCCCATGCCGGTGATCCAGGTGGCCCGGGCCAGCCGCGGCCTCCCCTCGGGGACCACCCTCGTCCTCCTCGCCGACGACGAGGCGGCCCGCTCCGACGTCCCGGCGTGGGCCCGGATGCGGGGGCACGCCGTGACCCTGGAGCCCGAGGGCTCCTGGACCCGCTACTCGGTGCTGCTCGGGGGCGGAGCGGGCACCACGGCCGCCAGGTCCACCTGAGGCGCCTCGAGCGCCGCCTCGAGCCGCTCGAGGTACAGCTCCCGGGGCCACTCCTGCGCTCCGAGCCGGCGCAGGTGGCCGGTGGCCCACTGCACGTCGATGATGCGGCGCGGGTCGCCGTCGGCGTGGAAGCGGCGCACGAGCCCGACGAGGGCGACCTTCGAGGCGTCCCGCACCGTGTGGAACATCGACTCTCCGGCGAACAGCCCGCCGATGGACACCCCGTAGAGCCCGCCCACGAGAACGCCCTCCTGCCGGACCTCCACGCTGTGCGCCCACCCCAGCTCGTGGAGGCGCAGGT
The DNA here is from genome assembly GCA_963815545.1 of uncultured Actinomycetota bacterium. Lineage (GTDB taxonomy): Bacteria > Actinomycetota > Actinomycetes > Actinomycetales > Dermatophilaceae > Phycicoccus. Next base: position 341,088 of record CAWFGY010000007.1, on the reverse strand, counting down.
AGGCGGCCTCCACCTCCGGCGTGATCCAGCGGCCCTCGCGGCTGGGGTCGGCGCAGGCCGCCACGACCTCGGGGAAGGCGGAGTCGACGGTCACGTCGAAGCGACCGAGGACCTTGCGCAGCGAGGCGCGGACCTTCAGCGCCCCGGCCGGGATGACCCCGCGGGGGTCCGGGGACCACCAGCCGATCGTCCCGTGACCGTCGGGACCGAGCCCCATGGGGAACAGGCCGAGCCGGTACGCCTCGAGCAGCGTGCCGGGCTCGAGGTCGGCGCCGGCCGCGACGAGGTCGTCGCCCTCCGTCGCGCGCGCGGCATCGAGCTGCCACGGCGTCGGCGGTGGCGGGACGGGCGGGAACACGGCTCCGGACGGCTCAGTCTCGGGTGCACCGCACGAGCGGGGCGACCTCGGCCGCGGCGTCGTCGCCGTACGCGGCGGTGAACCGGTCGAGGAAGCCCTGCCGGCCGACGAGGTACTCCTGGGTCCCGACCGTCTCCAGGACGTAGGCGGCCAGGACCGACCCGATCTGGGCGCACCGCTCGTGGCCCAGTCCACCGCTGAGGCCGACGAGGAACCCGGCCCGGAAGGCGTCCCCCACACCCGTGGGGTCGACCCGCTCGACCTCGCCGGCGACGGGGACGTGGATCGTCTCGGCGCCGCGGGTGCGGATCTCGGCGCCGTCCTTGCCGAGCGTGATGACCCGGGTCGTCACGCGGTCGTCGATCTCCTCCTGGCTCCACCCGGTCTTGGACGACGTCAGGTGGGACTCGTACTCGTTGGTGATGAGGTAGTCGGCGCCGTCGACGAGCTTGCGGATGAACGGGCCGTCCGCGAACGCGAGCTGCTGCGAGGGGTCGGCGACGAACGGGATGCCGCGGGAGCGGCACTCCTCGGTGTGCCGGAGCATCGCCTCGGGGTCGTCGGCGCCGATGAGGACGAGGTCCAGGCCCCAGCGCTCGTGGATGGGCCCGAGCTCGATCATCCGGGCCTCGCTCATGGCGCCCGCGTAGAACGTGGCGATCTGGGCCATGTCGTCATCGGTGGTGCAGACGAACCGGGCGGTGTGCCGGGTGTCGGAGATGAGCACGTGGTCGGTGACGACGCCGTGCCGGCTCAGCCAGCTGCGGTAGTCGCCGAAGTCCTCCCCCGCGGCCCCGACGAGCAGGGGGCGGGTGCCGAGGACGGCCATCCCGAAGCAGATGTTGCCCGCGATGCCGCCCCGGCGGATCTCGAGGGCGTCCGCGAGGAAGCTGACCGAGATCTTGTCGAGCTGCTCGACGACGAGGGAGTCGGCGAACCTCCCCTTGAAGGTCATGAGGTGGTCGGTGGCGATGGACCCGGTGACGGCGATCTGCACGACACGCAACCTACCCGTCCCCGGGGACGCGAACGGGCCCGGACCACCGTGGGGTGGTCCGGGCCCGTGACGCGTGCTCAGCTGAAGCTGTCGCCGCAGGCGCAGGAGCTGCCGGCGTTGGGGTTGTCGATCGTGAACCCCTGCTTCTCGATGGTGTCGGAGAAGTCGATGGAGGCGCCCTCGAGGTAGGGGGCGCTCATCCGGTCGACGACGACCTCGACACCGTCGAAGTCGCGCACGAGGTCACCGTCGAGGGTGCGCTCGTCGAAGTAGAGCTGGTAGATGAGCCCGGAGCAGCCGCCGGGCTGGACGCCGACGCGCAGCCGGAGGTCGTCACGACCCTCCTGCGCGAGCAGGGACGCGACCTTCGAGGCGGCCAGGTCGGAGAGCTCGACGCCGTGCGTCGCGGTCTCGGTGGCCTCGGTGGTCTGGAGCTGGTCGCTCATCGGAGGACTCCTCAGTGCTTTCTGGAGAATGGCCGGAGGGCCTGTCGGTGCGTGCAACTGCGCGGTGGCCCCCGGTGTTCCCGGACGTCTCCACTGTACGTCCCGGCCCCCCTCGAACGTGCATCGACTGCCGCGATGGACGCTCGCGCCGTCAGCGCCCCGGGGACCAGGTCCGCGCCACCCGGGCCGTCCGGGCCTCGAGGGTCGCGACGGGGTCGGCGATCATCGCCTCGAGCTCGCGGGGGTGGTCGGCCACCGCGTAGCAGCCCGCAAGGCCCATCGACATCGTCTCGCGCCGGCCCACGAGGCACTCCCCCGCGACGCACACGACCGGGCGCGCGGTCTCCATCGTCGCCTCCGCCACCCCGGACACCACGGACCCGCGCAGGGCCGCCCAGTCGAGCCGGCCGGTGGCCGTGACGACCAGGTCGCTCCCCGCCACGGCCACGCCGAAGCCGGTGACCCGCAGCAGCTCGGTGACCGCCCCCACGGGGCGGGCCCCGAGCGCGAGGAGTGCGTAGCCCAGCCCTCCGGAGGCGCCCGCACCCGGTTCCCGGTCGAGGCGGCGGGGCTTGCCGGTGAGCAGGTCCAGGGGCGCGCTGGGCAGCGACCGCGCGACGATGTCGGTGAAGTGCCCGAGGGCGAACTCGAGGGACTGTGCCTGCTCCGGGGTGGCCCCCTTGCGCGGCGCGTCGACGGCGCTGGTGCCCGACAGCCCGAGCAACGGGGTCTCCTCGTCGGTCGCGAGGACCAGCTCGACCCCGTCGAACCGGTCCAGGACCGCGGGCAGCCCGATGAGGCAGTCGCCGCGTGCCTCGCCGAGCGCCCGGCCGCCGCGCGCCAGGGCCGTGGCGGGCCCGGCCCCGAGGGCCGCGAGCATCCCGGCGCCGGCGTCGTTGGTGGACCCGCCGCCGACGCCCACGACGATGCGGGTGGCGCCCTCGGCCAGGGCCGCGTCGAGCAGCTGGCCGACCCCCCAGGTGCTCGTGAGCGAGGGGTCGCGCTCGTCCGCGGCGAGCAGATGGAGCCCGGTGGCCTGCGAGGACTCGACCCAGGCGGTGCGGTGACGCTCGTCGTCGACGAGCAGCAGGGCCGCCGGCACCTCGCGGCCGAGCGGGTCGCTGACGGTCGTCGCGACGGTCGTGCCTCCGAGCGCCTGCTGGAGCACGTCGAGGAAGCCCGGCCCGCCGTTGGAGAGCGGCAGGAGCCGCACCTCGTCGTGCGGGGCGCCTGCCGCCCAGCCGGCGGCCATCGCGGTCGCGACCTGGGTGGCGCCGAGGGTGGACCCGAAGGCGTCCGGGGCGATCAGCACACGCACCCGCCGAGCGTATCGGTGCCGCCGCCCCCGGTGCCGACCCGGTGTCCAGGGGGTGAGCGCCTAGGATCGAAGGGTGACGACGACGACCGGCACGCCCCAGCACGCTCCGCTCCCCCTGCTCGTCCTCGGGCAGGGCCGCGACCTCGCCTCCGAGCGGGGCGTCGAGTGTCCGGGCGACCTGCCCGCCCCGTCCGACCCCGGGCTCGTCGAGCGGGCGCGTGCCGCCAAGGCCGCCCTCGGTGACCGGCTCTTCGTCCTCGGCCACCACTACCAGCGCGACGAGGTCATCGAGTTCGCCGACGTCACCGGCGACTCCTTCAAGCTCGCCAAGGAGGCCGCGGCCCGGCCCGACGCCGAGTACGTCGTCTTCTGTGGCGTGCACTTCATGGCCGAGTCGGCCGACATCCTCACCGCCGACACGCAGACGGTCGTCCTGCCCGACCTCGCCGCCGGCTGCTCGATGGCCGACATGGCCGCCATCGACCAGGTGCAGGAGTGCTGGGACGAGCTCGCCGCGGCCGGGGTCGCCGACGTCACCGTCCCCGTGACGTACATGAACTCCTCGGCGGCCATCAAGGCGTTCACCGGCCGGCACGGCGGGACCATCTGCACCTCCTCGAACGCCGCCACGGCGCTCACCTGGGCGCTCGGTGAGGCCGGCGAGGGCGGCAAGGTCCTCTTCCTGCCCGACCAGCACCTCGGCCGCAACACCTACGCGCGGGACCTCGAGGGCCCCCTCGAGGACTGCGTCGTGTGGGACCCGCACCGCCCCCTGGGCGGGCTGACGGTCGAGCAGCTGCGGGCGGCGACCATGATCCTGTGGCGGGGCCACTGCTCCGTGCACGGCCGGTTCTCGGTCGAGGCCGTCGAGGCCGCCCGACGCGAGATCCCCGACGTCAAGGTCATCGTGCACCCGGAGTGCCGGCACGAGGTCGTCGAGCTGGCCGACGAGGTCGGCTCGACCGAGAAGATCATCAAGACCATCGCGGCGGCGCCGGCCGGGACGTCGTGGGCCGTCGGCACCGAGCTCAACCTCGTGAAGCGGCTCGCGGCCCAGTTCCCCGAGCAGCGCATCGTCTTCCTCGAGAAGAACGTCTGCTACTGCTCGACGATGAACCGCATCGACCTGCCGCACCTGGTGTGGGCGCTGGAGTCGCTGGCCGTGGGGCGCGTGGTCAACCCGATCCGGGTCGACCCCGACACCGCGCACTTCGCCAGGCTCGCACTGGAGCGGATGCTCTCGCTCCCCGGCGAGACCGCCAAGGACTGACCCACCCGTCCTGTCGTCGTCAGTGGCCGCCGGCGAGGTGGCCGGCGAGCCGCTCGTGGCGGTCGAGGCTGTGCCCGTCGAGCCCGATGACCTCGACCCGCTTGCCCTTGCGGGCGTACCGCGTCGACACCGCGTCCAGCGCGGCGACGCTCGATGCGTCCCAGACCCGGGCGCCGCTGAGGTCGACGATGACCCGCTCGGGGTCCCCGACGTAGTCGAACTGGGTCACGAGGTCGTTGCTCGAGGCGAAGAACAGCTCGCCGAGCACCGCGTAGACCTTGGTGTCGGGCTCGACCGTCGGCACCTCGACGACCCGGGTGAGGTGCGCGACCCGGCGGGCGAAGGCGACCATCGCCGCGAGGACGCCGACGACGACCCCGATGGCGAGGTTGTGGGTGAGGACCACGACGGCGACGGTCGTCGCCATGACGACCGTCTCGCTGCGCGGCATCCGGCGCAGCGTCGACGGCTGGATGCTGTGCCAGTCGAAGGTGGCGACCGCCACCATGATCATGACGGCGACGAGCGCGGCCATCGGGATCATCCCGACGATGTCGCCGAGCACGACGACGAGGATGAGCAGGAAGACCCCGGCGAGGAAGGTCGAGATCCGCGTCCGCGCCCCGGAGGTCTTGACGTTGATCATCGTCTGCCCGATCATCGCGCAGCCGCCCATGCCACCGAAGAACCCGGTGATGACGTTCGCGACGCCCTGGCCCCACGACTCGCGCGTCTTGGCGGAGTGGGTGTCGGTGATGTCGTCGACGAGCTTGGCCGTCATGAGCGACTCCATGAGCCCGACGAGGGCCATCCCGACCGCGTACGGGCCGATGATCCGCAGGGTCTCGACGGTGAACGGGACATCCGGCAGGACGAAGCCGGGGAGGCTGTCGGGCAGCGCGCCCTCGTCGCCCACGGTCGGCACGGCCACGGCGGCGCCCACGGTGAACAGGGTGAGGGCGACGATCGCGACGAGCGGGGCCGGCACGACGGTCGTGAGCTTCGGCAGCAGGACGATGACGGCCAGCGCCACCGCGACGAGGAGGTACACCGTCCACGGCACCCCGGTGAGGTGCGGCACCTGCGCGAGGAAGATGAGGATCGCGAGGGCGTTGACGAAGCCGACCATCACCGAGCGCGGGATGAACCGCATGAGCCGGGCGACGCCGAGCAGGGCCAGCGCGACCTGGATGAGGCCGCCGAGGATGACCGTCGCGAGGAGGTAGTCCAGGCCGTACTCGCGCACGACGGGGGCGATGACGAGCGCGATGGCGCCGGTCGCGGCGGAGATCATCGCCGGGCGTCCGCCGAGGAAGGCGATGGACACCGCCATCGTGAACGACGCGAAGAGCCCGACCCGCGGGTCGACGCCGGCGATGATCGAGAACGAGATCGCCTCGGGGATCAGGGCGAGCGCGACGACGAGGCCGGCGAGCACCTCGGTGCGCAGCCGGCGGGGCGAGCGCAGGGCGGCCCAGACGGAGGTCACCTCCTCCTCGTGCGGGAAGCGGTGCAGCTCGGTGGTGGCGGCGGCGGGGGCGGGACGGGACACGGGGGACTCCGGGGTCGGCGGTGGCCCCGGACGGTGCGGGGCGGGCCCCGCACGGCGTCGAGCAGGGAGGAGGACGGGTGGCCGCCGGTGGCGGCGGTCAGGTGGGCGCCTCGAGCAGGGCGTGCGAGCGCGCAGCCCAGGCTACCGGCCGGGGCCTGCGGGGGTGGAATCGTCCACACCGGCCGCCATCTCGGGGCCGGGGACGGTCCCGGGCTCAGTTGAGCGCGATCCAGGTCTGCGTCGAGCCGGCCGGGAAGCAGCCGCCCTCGCCCGCCGTCGTCGTCATCGTCGCCCGGTCGGTCCTCACCGCGGTGAACACCGGGGCACAGCCCTCGGGGGTCCCCTGCTCGGGCACGACGACGGTCCCGCCGCCATCGGTCATCGAGATCGTCCCTCGCTGGCCCGGGGCCACGAGGCCGTCACTGTTGGTGTCGACGAGGTAGGGGACGGTCTCGTCCCCGACCCAGGTGTCGATGACGAGCAGCGTCCCCGACTCCGGCTCGACCCAGGTGCCGGCGATCCGCAGGATGGCCGGCGCGTGGATCGGAGCGTCGCGGGGGTACGCCGGCCGCAGCGGCGGCGAGGCCGGGTCGCGACCGGACACCCGCTCGAGACCGTACTCCGTGCCCGGTGGCGTGGGGTCGGGGCAGTCCTCACGGATCACCGTGACCACCGCCGAGTCGGTGCCCGTCAGCCGCAGCTGTAGCCGCAGGAGACAGACGCCGTCACGGAGGAGGTCGTAGACGTCGCCGTTGCGCGCAGCGAAGCGTTCCGTCGTGCGCGGCCGGGAGAAGTAGTCGCGGGTGGTGGCGTTCCAGGTGATCCGGCCGTCGGCGGTGATCTCCCAGATCCACTGCTCGGCCGGGGCGTTGCGCCAGACCCCCACGAGCCCGGGGTCGGGCAGCACCGGCGCCGGCTCCGCCGACGGCGACGGGCCCGCCGGCACCGGGACCGCGCTGTCACGGCCGCTCTGCCAGAGCGCGGCCCCGCCGAGGACGAGCACCACCGCCGCCGCGGCCCCCCACGTCCGGCGGCGCCCGCCCGCACCGACCTCACCCGGCCGCGTCTCCAGCCGAGCGAGGATGTCCTCCTCCAGGCGACGGACGTCGTGCTCAGACATGGGGAGGCCGTCGGCCACCTCGTGCAGCGCCGCGCTGGTCCGGTCCTCGAGCGTCCTCATGACTGCGCCTCCAGCAGCTCGTGGAGCCGGGTCATCGCGCGGCTGGCGTGCTTCTTGACCGACCCCACCGAGATCTCGAGGAGCTCGGCGGTCTGCCGCTCGGTGAGGTCGAGGTAGTAGCGGCAGGCGACCACCTCGCGCTGCCGCTGCGGCAGGGCCCGGACGGCCGCCGCGATCCACCGGGCCTCCTCCCGGACCTCGAGCGCGCTGTCGGCGCCCGGGAGGGTGGTGAGCTCGGGGGTCAGCTCCTCGGTGGCGACGATCCGGCGCGCGCGCTGACGGTGCACCGACCTGCTGCGGTTGATGACGCACGAGCGCAGGTAGGGCAGGCTCGCGCCCTGGTCCCGCATCCGGTCCCAGTTGCGGTACAGCGAGACGAACGCGTCCTGGACGGCCTCCTCGGCGGCGCCGCGGTCCCCGGTGAGGCAGTAGCCGAGCCGCACGAGGTCGGCGCCGTAGAGCCGGAACAGCGCTGGCACCGCCTCGTCGCCCCGCCCCGCCGCGAACCGCCGGCCGTCGACCTCGTCGACGGTGCGCAACGGGCGCAGCGTGGGGCTCACATCAATAGAGTCGCACCGCGGACCGAAAAGGTTGACAGCTCGCGACCGCGATCGCCGACCGGTCCCCGGTCAGTCCGGCGCCGGGGTCCCGAGGTCACGGACGAGGTAGAGCCACGGGAAGGCGCGGACGGCCACGACCCAGCCGTCCGTCTCGTAGGACCCGGCCGGCTGACGCCACACGACGCGACGGTGCTCCCACTGGGTCGGCGTGCGCATCATCCGGTGCTTGAGCATCCCCGCGCCGACCGTGCGCCAGCCGCGCCGGCCGGCCAGCGCGAGCTCGGGCATCTCGTCGAAGGCCGTGACCGGGCCGAGCCAGCGGTACTCCGGCCCCTCGTCGGAGTCGTCGTCGCCGCCGAACCGCTGCTGCACCGCCTGCCGGCTGAGACCGAGCACGCCGCCGATCGCGGCCCAGCTGTGCCCACTCCCCCGCGCGGCGGCCACCGCGTGCCGTAACAGGTCACGACCCACCTGCTCGGCGGCGGCGGCCCGCTCGACGATGGCGAGGTGCTCCTCGGGGCGGTCCGGGTCGAGCGGCTCGAGCCCGTCGCCACCGCGCAGGACGACCCGTCCCAGCGCATCGGCGAGCGGGTCGACGGGCGGCTGGGTCACCCGCGGTTCTCGTCCTGGGTCGGCAGCCACAGCTCCTCCGTCGCGTTCCGTGAGCCCCGCCAGGCGGACCCGAACAGGTAGGCGGCGCCGACCATCAGGGCGATCGTCGCCCCCTGGAACAGCCCGCGGACGAACCCGCCGTCGACGACCGTGCTGAGGACGAAGCAGAGAAGGCCGAGGACGAAGAGGCTCATGCCCGTCGTGGTCGGGGTACGCGTCGATGCCATACGTCAAGACTATCTTGACGACCGACGTCCGTCAACGATCCGTTGACGCCGGGTCAGCGCGGCAGGGCACCGAGCCGGGCCAGCAGCAGGGCCTCGGCGACGCAGACCTTCTCGAACTCCTCGAGATGCAGCGACTCGTTGGCCCCGTGCGCGCGGGTGTCGGGGTCCTCGACTCCTGTGACGAGGATCGCGGCGTCGGGAAAACGCTCGGCGAAGGCGGCGACGAACGGGATCGACCCGCCGACCCCGATGTCGACCGGCTCGACCCCCCAGGCGTCGGCGAACGCGGCCCGGGCCTGGTCGTACACCGGGCCGTCGGCGTCCGCGGCGAAGCCGAGCCCGCGTTCCTCGAGCTCGACGTCGACCTCGGCCCCCCACGGCGCGTGGGCCTCGAGGTGGGCCTTGAGGAGCTCGAAGGCGGCGAGGTCGTCCTGGCCGGGGGCGATGCGCATCGAGATCTTCGCGCGGGCCGACGGGACGAGCGTGTTCGAGGACCGCTCGATGGTCGGGGCGTCGAGCCCGATGGTCGTGATCGCCGGCTTGGTCCACATCCGGGACAGGAGCGAGCCGGAGCCGATGGTCCCGACGCCGTCGAGCAGACCCGACTCGGCCCGCAGCCGCGACTCCGGGTAGTCGAGGTCGGACGCCACCCCGGCGTCGAGTCCGGCGACCGCGACGTCGCCGGCGTCGTCGTGCAGCGAGGCGAGGAGCCGCACCAGCGCCATGAGCGCGTCGGGGACGGCGCCGCCGAACATCCCGGAGTGCACGCCGTGGTCGAGCGTGGCCACGGTGACGACGACGCGGATCATCCCCCGCAGGGTGGTCGTGAGCGCCGGCTCGCCGATGGCCCAGTTCTGGCTGTCGGCGAGGACGATGGCGTCGGCGCGCAGCGTGTCACCGTGCCGTTCGAGGATGGCCGGCAGCGAGTTCGAGCCGATCTCCTCCTCGCCCTCGACGAAGATCGTGACGCCGACGGGCAGGTCGTCACCGTGCGCGCGCAGGGCCGCGACGTGGGCCATGACCCCGGCCTTGTCGTCGGCCACCCCCCGGGCGTAGACCCGGCCGTCGCGCTCGGTGGGCTCGAACGGCGCGCTGTCCCACAGGGCGTCGTCACCGGGCGGCTGGACGTCGTGGTGGGCGTACAGGGTGACGGTGCGCGAGCCGGGCGGGCCGTCCCGGTGGCCGATGACGGCGGGGCGGCCACCCTCCCGGATGATCCGGACCTCGAGCCCCTCGGCCCGCAGCAGCGCGGCCGTGGCCTCGGCGCTGGCCTCGACGTGCTCCTGGTCGAAGGCGTCGAGCGAGACGGAGGGGATCCGGGTCAGCGCCTCCAGGTCGGCGCGGATCTGCGGCATGAGGTCACGGACCCGCTCACGCAGGGCGGTGATCTGGGCGTCGTCGAGTACGTCGGTCACAGCGCCCGACCCTACCGACCGACGCGGGGCCCGACGTCTCCCCCCGACCGCCCACGAGGCACCCAGGGACAGCACTTAGAGTTGGCGTCGTGTTCGGACGCGGCAAGACCTCAGACCAGGCCCACGGCGAGGAGGCGCACCCCGAGCGTGACGGCGCGAAGAACCGCCCCACCCCCAAGCGCCGCGACCAGGAGGCCGCGCGCAAGCGTCCCCTGGTGATCTCGGACCGCAAGGAGGCCCGCCGCCAGGACCGCGTGAAGCGCCGCGAGCAGATGGCCCGCACCCGGGCGGCGCTCGACAGCGGCGACGAGCGCTACCTGCCGCAGCGCGACAAGGGCCCGGTCCGCCGCTTCATCCGCGACTACGTCGACGCCCGCCGCAACCTCGCCGAGTTCCTGCTGCCGATCATGCTCATCGTCCTCGCGCTGAGCCTGGTCCAGAACAACGCGGTCTTCTCGTTCAGCGTGTTCCTCACCTGGGGCGCGGTCCTCGCCGTCGTCATCGACACCGCCCTCATGTGGCGCGGGCTGCGCACGCGCCTCGTCGCCGCGTTCGGGGAGGACGAGATCGCCCGCGGCAGCTGGCGCTACGCGGCGCTGCGTGCGTTCCAGATGCGTCGCCAGCGGATGCCCAAGCCCCAGGTGGCTCGCGGGGAGTACCCGGGCTGACCCTCCTCGGCTACGGCGCGGCCTCGAGGCTCATCGGCCCGTAGACGACGGCACCGTCGCGGTGCAGGGTGACCGACGCGACCCCGGCCTCGGCCAGGTCGTGCCACACCTCGCCGAACCAGCTCTCGGCGTCGGACTGCGTCGGGAAGCCCGTCTCGGTCGTCGGGTCACCCGTCACGGGGGCGCCGTCGGCGTCGGCGAACGTCCACGTCCACTGCTCACTCATGACGTGCGCACCCCCGCCTCGACGAACGGCGGCTTCGTCACGGTGGCCGTGACCTCGCGGCCCCGGACGTCGACGCGGACCTCGTCGCCGAGGGTGACCGAACGGTCGAGCAGTGCGAGGGCGATGCCCTGCTTCCGGCTCGGTGAGAACGTCCCGGACGTCACCTCGCCGACCACGGCACCCGAGGCGTCCTGGACGGCGCAGTGCGGGCGCGGGATGCCCCGGCCGGTGACGACGAGCCCCCGCATGAGCCGGCCCGCCTTGGCGGCGCGTTCGGCAGCCAGTGCTTCCTTGCCCCAGAAGGCCTCCTTGTCCCAGCCCACGGCCCACGCGGCCCCCGCCATGACCGGGGTGATGTCCAGGGACAGGTCGTTGCCGTGCAGCGGGTACCCCATCTCGGTGCGCAGGGTGTCGCGGGCGCCGAGACCGGCGGGGAGACCGCCCTCGGCCCGGACCGCCTCGAGCAGCGCGTCCCACACGGAGGCGGCGACGTCCCAGGCGGGCACCACCTCGTAGCCCCGCTCCCCCGTGTAGCCGGTGCGACACACGATGACGGGACGGCCCTCCCACTCGGTCTCGACGAAGCTCATGTAGTCGTGGTCGACGGGCAGCCCCAGCCGCGCCAGCACCTCGTCGGAGCGCGGGCCCTGCACGGCGAGGACGCCGTAGTCCTCGTGGAGGTTCTCGACGAGCACCCCGTCCGGCGCCGCGGCGGCCAGCAGCTCGACGACCCGGCCGGTGTTCGCGGCGTTCGGGATGAGGAAGACGTCCTCGTCGGAGCGGAGGTACTGGATGAGGTCGTCGACGACCCCGCCGGACTCGGTGCAGCACATCGTGTACTGGGCCTGCCCCGGGCCGATCCGGCGCAGGTCGTTGGTGAGGCACGCGTTGACGAACTCTGCGGCGCCGGGGCCGCTGACCCGGGCCTTGCCCAGGTGCGACACGTCGAACAGGCCGACGGCCTCGCGGACGGCGGTGTGTTCGGCCACGACCCCTCCCCCGGGGTACTCGATCGGCATCGACCACCCCCCGAAGTCGGCCATCTTGGCGCCGAGGGCGACGTGCCGGTCGTGCAGTGGTGAGTGCCGGAGGTCGGTCATGACCGGCACGTTACCGCGCCGACCGGGGCACCCCGAGCGCCCGGATAGTCTGCCCACATGACTTCACTGACCGTGACGACCAAGACCTCCGCCGACCTCCCGGTCGACGCCCTCGTCGTCGGTGCCGTGAGCACCGACGACGGGCCCGACCTCGCTGCCGGGCACGGCCTGCCGCGCAAGGCGGCCGTGCACCTGAAGGCCGTGCTCGCCGACCTCGAGGCCACCGCCAAGGCCGGCGAGGTCCACCGGGTCGTCGCGGTGCCCGGGGTCAAGGCGACCTCCGTCGTCGTCACCGGGCTCGGCACGGGCACCGCCCGCACGACGTCCTTCGCGCGGACGGTCCTGGGCGATGCGGCCGCGGCCGCCCTGCGCGCCGTGCGCGGCAAGAAGGCCGTCGGGCTCGCCCTGCCCACCCCCGACCTCGAGAGCCTCGGCGCGGTCGCCGACGGCGCCTGGTCCGGCTGCTACGTCTACGACAAGGCGGCCCCGTTCGGCTCGGGCCGCAAGGGTGGCCGGGGGGCGGCGACCCCGGCCTCCGCGGGCCCGCGGATCACCGTCGTGTCCGCCGTGGGGCAGGGCAAGCCGGCTCGTGAGACGGTGGCGCGCGCCGCCACCGTCGGGGCCGCCCGCGACTGGGCCCGCGACCTCGTCAACACCCCGCCCAACCTGCTCTTCCCCCAGTCGTTCGCCGACGCCGCCAAGCAGCGGGCCTCGGACTCCTCGGCGAAGATCTCGGTCTCCGTGCTCGACGAGAAGGCGCTCGCCAAGGGTGGCTTCGGCGGCATCGTCGGGGTCGGCCAGGGCTCGGTCAACCCGCCCCGGATCGTGACGATGTCGTACGCGCCGTCGGGCGCGAAGGCCTCGGTCGCGCTCGTCGGCAAGGGCATCACGTTCGACTCCGGCGGCCTGAACATCAAGCCGTCGACCGGCATGGTGACGATGAAGTGCGACATGGCCGGGGCGGCCGCGGTGGCCGCCGCCGTGCTCGCCGCTGCCGAGCTGGACCTGCCGGTGGCCGTCACCGGGTACCTGTGCCTCGCCGAGAACATGCCGAGCGGCACGGCGCAGCGCCCGAGCGACGTCGTCGTCATGCGTGACGGCACGACGGTCGAGATCCTCGACACCGACGCCGAGGGCCGGATGGTGCTCGGCGACGGCATCTGCCTCGCGAGCGAGAAGTCCCCGGACGTCATCGTCGACATCGCGACGCTCACCGGGGCCCAGCAGGTCGCGCTCGGCAACGACCTCGCCGGGGTGATGGCCAACGACGACGCCCTGCGGGAGCGGGTCGTCGCGGCCGCGGGCACCGCGGGCGAGGGCGCGTGGGGCATGCCGCTGCCGGCGTCGCTGCGGGCCAAGCTGGACACCCCGACCGCGGACATCGCGCACAAGGGCGACCGCGACGGCGGCATGCTCACCGCCGGACTCTTCCTCCAGGAGTTCGTCGGCGAGGGCATCCCGTGGGCGCACGTCGACATCGCCGGCCCGGCCTTCAACACGAACGCGCCGACGGGTCGCACCCCCAAGGGCGGCACCGGCTTCGGGGTCTCGACCCTCGTCGCGCTCGTCGAGCAGCACGCCGGCTGACCCCGCGACGACGCGCCCGAGAACGACGGAGGACCGCCCCTGCCGGGGCGGTCCTTCGTCGTCGGTGGCGCCGTCAGCCGCTCTTGCGGCGGAACATCTGCTGGCGGGCGCTGGTCTCGGAAGAGTGGGCGTGCTCGACCTTGCCGTGCTCGGACTGCTCCGACACGTCGCCGCCGCCGTGGGCCTTCTTCGCGTCGAGAGCAGCCCGGAACTTCGCCTTCACGTCCTCGTTCACCGCGGCCCGGGGCCGGTCCTTGGATGACATCGTCACGCCTCTCGTCGTTCGCTTCGGACCCTCACGCTCGCACGTCCCGCGACGCCGGGCCACCGATATCGGCTCAGCGCCGGTCCTGTTCGCGCTGTCGTGCCGTCCACGCCCGCATCCGGGCGGGGTAGCCCGTGAGGTTCACGTCGTAGACCGGGATCTCGAGCCCCCGCGCGATGTCGAAGGCCGTGGGTCGCGAGGGCAGGGCCCGTCGGGTCCACTCCCCGTCGTGCGCGATGAGCACGACGGTCGTCGCGGTGATGTTCGTGGCCGGCTCGACGTAGGCCTCGACGCCGCGCCGGCTGCGCGCGAAGTCCTCGAGATGCGCGCGCGCGCTCGTCAGGTCACTGCCGTCGTGGGGCGCCGCGCTGCGGCGCCGCCCGCGTCTCCACCACGCCATGAGCGCAACGATACGTGCTCCCCCTGCACGTCACCTGTGTCCACCGCGCGTCGCGCCCTCGTGCCGCCGGTCGGGGAGTGGAAGGATGCGGTCCAGCGCCGAGGACGCCCACCCGTGCGACCCGGTGCACCACCACGCCACCAGCGAGAGGGAGCCAGACCGGATGCCGGCCACCGCCGAGACCACCCATGACGTCGTCGTCCTCGGAGGCGGGAGCGGAGGCTACGCCTGCGCCCTGCGCGCGGCCGAGCTCGGGCTCACCGTCGCCCTCGTCGAGAAGGACCTGCTCGGGGGGACGTGCCTGCACCGCGGCTGCATCCCCACGAAGGCGCTGCTGCACGCGGCCGAGGTCGCCGACTCCGCCCGGGAGGCGGAGCGCTTCGGCGTCCGGGCCACCCTCGAGGGCATCGACATGGCGCGCGTCACGTCCTACCGCGAGGGCGTCGTCGGGCGGCTGCACCGCGGCCTCCAGGGGCTGGTCAAGGCCCGGGCCGTCGACTACGTCGAGGGCGAGGGACGGCTCGACGGCCCGCAGACCGTGGTCGTCGGCGACCGCCGGCTCGTCGGGCGGCACGTCGTCCTCGCCACCGGGTCCTACGCCCGGACCCTGCCCGGGCTGGAGGTCGGCGGCCGGGTCATGACCAGCGACCAGGCGCTCGGGCTCACCGACGTCCCGGGCCGCGTCGTCGTCCTCGGAGGCGGCGTCATCGGGGTGGAGTTCGCCTCGGTGCTGCGGTCCTTCGGGTCGGAGGTGACGGTCGTGGAGGCCCTCCCGCGGCTCGTCGCGGCCGAGGACCCCGCCTCGTCCGCCGCGCTCGAGCGCGCGTTCCGCAAGCGCGGCATCACCGTGCGCACCGGCGCCCGGTTCGCCTCGGCCGACGACGGCGCCGACGCCGTCACGGTGCGGCTCGAGGACGGCGAGGAGATCGAGGCCGACCTGCTCCTCGTCGCGGTCGGGCGCGGTCCGGTCACCGAGGGCCTCGGCTACGAGGAGGCCGGCGTGACCCTCGAGCGCGGTCTCGTCGTCACGGACGACCGGTGCGCCACGGGTGTCGACGGCCTCTGGGCCGTCGGCGACATCGTGCCGGGGCTCCAGCTCGCCCACCGCGGCTTCGCGCAGGGCATCCTCGTCGCCGAACAGATCGCCGGGCTCTCCCCCGCCCCGCTCGTCGAGTCCCAGATCCCGCGCGTCACGTACTGCGAGCCCGAGGTGGCCTCCGTCGGGCTCACCGAGGAGCAGGCCCGTGCCGAGCACGGGGACGCCGTCCGCACCTACGAGTACAACCTCGGCGGCAACGGCAAGTCCCAGATCCTCGGCACCCAGGGATTCGTCAAGCTCGTCCGGGTCGAGGACGGCCCCGTCGTCGGCATCCACATGGTCGGGTCCCGGATGGGTGAGCAGATCGGCGAGGCGCAGCTCGTCGTCTCCTGGGACGCCTTCCCCGAGGACGTCGCGGCGCTCGTGCACGCCCACCCCACCCAGAACGAAGCGCTCGGGGAGGCTCACCTGGCGCTTGCCGGCAAGCCGCTCCACGCACACAACTAGAGTGATGAACGCCACCGCCCACGAAGGAGAGCACCACTGATGTCCGAACGTGTACAGATGCCCGCACTCGGCGAGTCCGTCACCGAGGGGACCGTGACGCGGTGGCTCAAGAGTGTCGGCGACGACGTCGCGGTCGACGAGCCGCTGCTCGAGGTGTCCACCGACAAGGTCGACACCGAGATCCCCTCCCCCGTGGCGGGGACGCTGCAGGAGATCCTCGTCGAGGAGGACGACACCGTGCCGGTCGGCGCCGACCTGGCGGTCATCGGCGACGGTGCGGCCGCCGAGGGCGGCGGGTCCGGCGGCGAGCAGGCGTCCGACGAGGACGCGGCCGAGGAGTCCGGCGAGGGCCCGGCCGACGAGGTCGAGGACCCCGCCGACGCCGAGTCCGTCGCCGAGGCGGGCGACGAGGGCGGCCAGGAGCCGGCCGAGCCGCAGTCCGGTGACGACGAGGAGCCCGCGCAGTCCGCTCCCGAGTCGTCCGCCGGGTCCGACTCCTCCGACGGCGACTCGAGTGACTCCGGCGACTCCGGCGACTCCGGTGGTGGCTCCGGGGACGGCACGACCGTGACGATGCCGGCGCTCGGTGAGTCCGTCACCGAGGGCACGATCACCCGCTGGCTGAAGTCCGAGGGCGACGAGGTCGCCGTCGACGAGCCGCTCCTCGAGGTGTCCACCGACAAGGTCGACACCGAGATCCCCTCCCCCGCGGCCGGGACGCTGACCAAGATCCTCGTCCAGGAGGACGAGACCGTTCCCGTCGGCGCGGACCTCGCGGTCCTCGGTGGTGGCGGCGGCGGGTCCGCCCCGAAGCAGGAGCAGGCCTCCGAGCCCGAGGCGAAGGAAGAGCCCGAGGCCGAGCCGAAGGACGAGCCCAAGGAGGAGCCCAAGGACGAAGAGCCCAAGGAGGCCGAGGAGCCCAAGGCCGAGGAGGAGCCCAAGGCCGAGGAGCCGAAGGAAGAGCCCAAGGAGGAGCCCAAGGCCGAGGAGCCCAAGGAGGAGCCGAAGGACGAGCCCAAGGCCGACGGCACCGACGACGCCGCGGCGTACGTGACGCCGCTCGTGCGCAAGCTCGCAGCCGACCACGGGATCGACCTGGCGACCATCACCGGCAGCGGGATCGGTGGGCGGATCCGCAAGCAGGACGTGCTCGCCGCTGCCGAGGCCGCGAAGGCCCCGGCCGAGGCGCCCGCGCAGGCGGAGGCTCCGGCGGCCGAGGCGCCGGCGGCGAAGGCCGCGGCCGCCCCGTCGGTCGACAGCAGCAAGCGGGGCACGACGCAGCCGATGTCGCGGCTGCGCAAGACGATCGCGCGCCGGATGGTCGAGTCGCTGCAGACCTCGGCCCAGCTGACGACGGTGCTCGAGGTCGACGTCACCCGCATCTCGCGGCTCCGCGACCGGGCCAAGGCCGACTTCGCGTCCCGCGAGGGCACCAAGCTCAGCTTCCTGCCGTTCTTCGCGCTGGCGGCCGTCGAGGCGCTCAAGGCGCACCCGACGGTCAACGCGAGCATCGAGGACGAGTCGGTCACCTACCACGGCGCCGAGAACCTCGGCATCGCGGTCGACACCGAGAAGGGGCTCATCGTCCCGGTGATCCGCAACGCGGGCGACCTCAACATCGCGGGTCTGGCCCGGGGCATCGCGGAGCTCGCCGAGCGGACCCGCAGCAACAAGATCATGCCGGACGACCTCGCCGGCGGGACCTTCACGATCACCAACACCGGCTCGCGCGGCGCGCTGTTCGACACCCCGATCATCAACCAGCCGCAGGTCGCCATCCTCGGTACCGGCGCGGTCGTGCGCCGCCCGGTCGTCGTGACCACCGACGACGGGGGCGAGACGCTCGCGATCCGCTCGATGGTCTACCTCGCGCTGTCCTACGACCACCGGATCGTCGACGGCGCCGACGCCGCCCGCTTCCTCACGACGATGAAGCAGCGCCTCGAGGAAGGGGCGTTCGAGGCCGACCTCGGTCTCTGACGCGCCGTCCGTCATGGCCCGCGTCGTCGTCACCGGTTCGTCCGGTCTCATCGGGACCCCCCTCGTCGCCGCGCTCCGCGGGCGCGGCGACGAGGTGGTCCGCCTCGTCCGCCGGCCCCCGTCGGCCCCGGACGAGGTGCGCTGGGACCCGGCCTCGCGCCGGCTCGACCCAGGGGTCCTCGACGGGGCCGACGCGGTCGTGCATCTCGCCGGTGCCGGGGTCGGGGACCGTCGGTGGACCCCCGCCTACAAGCACGAGATCCTCGCGTCCCGCACCGACGGCACCGTCGCGGTGGCGTCGGCCATCGCCGAGGCGGGACGAGACGTCAGGTTCCTGTCCGGGTCCGCCGTCGGGTTCTACGGCGACCGCGGCGACGAGGAGCTCACCGAGGACAGCCCGCCCGGCACCGGCTTCCTCGCCGACGTGGTCCTCGCGTGGGAGGCCGCCGCCCAGCCGGCGGTCGACGCCGGCGCGCCCGTCGCCTTCCTCAGGACCGGACTCGTCCTGGCCCCCCCGAGCGGCTCGTCACGCTCCCTCCTCAAGCTGGACAGGTCGGGCGTCCTGATCGACACCGAGGGCGGGGCCGCGGGGCCGCTCGTCCGGCTGGCTCGGCTGGGTCTGGGTGGTCCGATCGGCTCGGGCCGGCAGTTCTGGCCGTGGATCACGCTGGTCGACGAGGTCGCCGCGATCCTCCACCTCCTCGACCACTCCGACGTCACGGGGCCGGTCAACCTGACCGGGCCCGAGCCCGCGCGCCAGCGCGAGGTCGCCGCCGCCCTCGGCCGGGCGATGCACCGCCCGGCGGTCCTCCCGGCACCCGCGTTCGCCGCCAGGCTGGCCGTCGGCGAGTTCGCCGGTGAGATCGTGGCCAGCCAGCGCATCGTCGGCGACGTGCTGGTCGCCAGCGGGTACCGGTACACCCATGCCGACCTCGACAGCGCGGCCCGCTGGCTCGTCGGCTAGGCCGCCCGAAGGTCGTAGATGCGCCACCCGTCGCTGGTGCGGACGAGGTCGACCAGCACCTCCTGCCCCGGCTGCGCCGGGCGTCCGCCGCTCGCCCCCGAGCCCCGGACGTCATAGGCACCGGTGCCGAGCCGGGCCCGCAGGACCGCCCGACGAGCGCCGGCCTCCACGGGAACGACCTGCTCGACGGTGTAGGCGAGCCCGTCGTAGCGCTGCCCGGCCCGCGCGAGCTCGGCCACGCCGGCCGCGTCCCGCGCGTACATCGGCCCCGTCTCGGCCTCGGCGCCAGCCAGGTGCCGCAGGTCGGCCGTCCGCCAGGCTGTGGCGCGGTCCGCGGCGAGCACCTCGAGCAGCTCCTGGGCGCGCTGGCGCGGTGCGGCCGGGTCGGCCCGGGGGTCCGCCGCGGACGGCGCCTCGGCGACAGCACGGGGCCGGGGGCTCACCGGCGGGGCGGTGACGGCCGCAGCCCCGGCCGGCCGCGGTTCGGGGGGCCGCGGCTCGTGGGGTCGGACCCACCCCGCCACCCCGAGTGCCACGACCGCGACCATGCAGACGGTGGCGAGGACCGTCCGCCGCCTCGGCGTCCGGACGCCCAGCACCCGGCGGACCCGGTGCCGTCGCGGCGGGCCCGGGGGCGGGTCGTCGGCGGCCCCGGCGGCGGCACGCAGCCGATACGTGACGGCGCTGACGTCGTCGTCGCCCTCGACGAGCCGCAGCGGCTCGGGGGCGGCCGCCGCGAACAGCGCGCACGCCAGCTCGTCGGCACCGGGCCGCTCGTGCGCGCGCGGCGAGACCGCGGACTCGACGAGCGCCGCGAGCGGTGCCGCCCCCGGCCCGGCCCGCGACACCTCCGCCAGCGCGGGGCGCAGGCCCGGCGCCCCGGGGACGTCACCGGCGAGGCACAGCCACCCGAGAGCCCCGAGTGCGTAGACGTCGGAGGCCGGCGAGGGGTCCGCCCCGAGGAGGATCTCGGGGGCGAGGTGCCCCTCGGTGCCCCACACCGGCGTGGGGGCCTCGCCGACGACCCGGCCGAGCCCGAGGTCGGCGAGCACGGGGCGACCGTCGAGGTCGAGCAGCACGTTGCCCGCGGACACGTCGCCGTGCACCACCCCGGCCCCGTGCAGCCGGCCGAGGGCGGCAGCCAGCGGCGCAAGGACGGTGACGACCTCGCCGGGCGAGAGGTGGCCGCGCGCGGCGACGAGCCGCGCCAGGCTGCCCCCGCGCATGAGCGGCAGTACGAGCGCGGTGCGGCCGTCGTCGAGCGGCACGCAGGACTCCACGGCCAGCACGTGCTCGGCGGCGAGGCGGGACGTCACGGCCGACTCGCGCGCGGCGGCCTCGAGGGCCTCGGGCTGCGCACGGACGACCTTGAGTGCGACCCGGCGGCCGTCGGCGACGCACACCCCCTGCCAGACCTCGCTCGTGCCGCCCGCGCCGAGCAGGTCCCCCACCTCGAACCCCGGCACCCCCGGAGCCACCGTCGTCGTCTCCATCCGCCCACTCTGGCCGACCTGCGGGATCCGGCCGTGAGGTTCTCCACAGGCGCCCCGCACCCGGTGTCCTCGCATCGACGGATGCGCATCGGTCCGGCCCTCGGCCTGGACGCCAGGCCCGGGCCTGCGAGGAGCCCCTCCTAGGGTGGTCCCCGTGCCCGCAGACCAGCCCACGATCCTCGCCACCTCGGGCGGCTACCGCCCCGGCCGCCGCACCCAGCTCGAGTTCGGCCCCCTCGTCCACCACGCCGTCGAGCTGTCCGGCGCGCACGGTCGTCGCCCCCGCCTGACCTTCGTCGGCACGGCCTCGGGCGACCCGCGGTTCATGGACTACTGGGCCCAGGAGGCCGGCCGGGTCGCGGGAATCGACGTCACCTGCCTCGACCTGTTCCCGATGCCGAACCTCGACGACGTCCCGGGCCACCTCCTCGAGGCCGACGTCGTGTGGGTGAACGGCGGGTCGGTCGCCAACCTCCTCGCGGTGTGGGACGTGCACGACCTCCGCCCGGCGATGCGCGCGGCCTGGGAGGCCGGGGTCGTGCTCTCCGGCGTCTCCGCAGGGTCCATCTGCTGGTACCTCGGGGGGACCACCGACTCCTTCGGGCCCGAGCTGCGGGCCGTCACCAACGGCCTCGGCCTGCTCCCCTACGGCAGCGGCGTCCACTACGACTCCGAGGAGCGCCGCCGCCCGCTCGTGCACCGGCTCGTCGGAGACGGCGCGCTGCCCGAGACCCACTGCACCGACGACGGCGTCGGCCTGGTCTACCGCGGCACCGAGCTCGTCGAGGCCGTCAGCGAACGCGACGGCAGAGGCGCCTACGTCGTGACCCGCGACGGCGACGGGGCGCGCGAGGAGCGCGTGGAGCCGCGGCGGCTGCCGGACTCCTGACCGGTCGGCCGCTCACCGCTGCGGAGTGACGACCTCGACGACCCGCTGCTCGGCGGCGGCGACGCGCGCGGCGTCGATGACGGCGAGGGTGTGCACGGCGTCCCACGGGTCGACGGGCATCGCGGCCTGCGGGTCGGGCGAGCCGAGCGCGGCGGCGACGGCCCGGTAGAGGTCGGCCTGGGTGCTGCGGGCCCGCGGTACCGGGCGGCGCTCGTCCCCGCGGTAGAGCCAGCCGCAGTGGTCCGCGTCGGGGTCCGCCTGCCCCGTCCACGGGTGGGCCTCGGCCTCGAAGTCGGCCTGGACGTAGGCACCGTCGCGCCCGAGCAGCCGGACGCGGGGCCCGGGGGCCCCTGCCAGGGAGGTGGCCGACAGGTGCGAGACGACCCCCGAGGCGTGGGTGCACAACAGGAACGCGTCGTCCTCGGCCCGGGTGGTGCGGGCCTCGACGGTGGCGGCCACCCGCAGCACAGGGCCGAAGAGCTGCACGGCGGCGTCGACGAGGTGGGTGTGCAGGTCGAGCAGCAGCCCGCCGCCGTCCTCTGCGGTCGCGGTCTCGCGCCATCGGTCGCGGGCCACCGGGCGCCACCGCTCCCAGCGCAGCTCGTACCGGAAGGGCTCGCCGACCAGCCCGCCGGCGACCACCTCGCGCACCGTCGCGTGCTCCGGGTCGTAGCGCCGGTTCTGGAACACGGTGAGCGGGACGCCCGCGCCCTCGGCGTACCGGAGCACCTCGGTGGCGGACCTCGCGTCGACGGCCAGCGGCTTGTCGACGACGCACGGCACCCCGGCGTCGACGACCTGACGGACCTGGTCGGCGTGCGCACCGCTCGGGGTGGCGAGGACGACGAGGTCGACGTCGGGGACGGCGAGCAGCCCGGGCAGTCCCGGCACCACCTCGACGCCGGGCAGGTCCGAGCGGGCTGCCGCCGCCCGCTCGGGGTTGCCGGTGGAGACGGCCACGACCTCGATCCCCGCCTCGCGCAGCCGTGGCGCGTGGATGTCGCGTCCGGCGAAGCCGTACCCGGCGATGGCGGCGCGTGTCATGCGCGCCAGCCTAGGACGCGGGGCCCGCCTGGCGGGCGGCGTCCTCGGCGGGTGGGTGCGGCCCCGCGGCGTGGTGCCCCGGGCCCGACCGTCCCCCGTCGGCCACGAGCCGAGCGGGCCACCACACCCGCGGTCCCAGGTCGTGCGCGATCGCCGGCACGAGCAGGGAGCGGACGACGAAGGTGTCGAGGAGCACGCCGAAGCCGACGATGAACGCGATCTGGACGAGGAAGACCAGGGGCAGGACGCTGAGCGCCGAGAACGTCGCGGCGAGGACGATCCCCGCGCTGGTGATGACCCCGCCGGTCACCGCCAGGCCGACGAGGACCCCCTGGCGCGTTCCCCGGGTGAGGGACTCCTCGCGGACCCGGGTCATGAGGAAGATCGAGTAGTCGATACCGAGCGCGACGAGGAACACGAACCCGTACAGCGGGATCGACGGGTCTCCACTGGCGAACCCGAAGACGTGCTCGAAGACGAGCGCCGCGATGCCGATCGTCGCGCCGAACGACACCACGTTCGCGACGACGAGGACGAGCGGGGCGAGCAGCGACCGGAGCAGGAGCGCGAGGACGAAGAAGATCACGACGAGGATCGTCGGGACGATGACGCGCAGGTCCCGGGTGCTCGCGTCGAGGACGTCGAGGTTGGTCGCCGCAGCGCCGCCGACGATCGCGTCGCGGCTCACGGTGTCCAGGTCCGTGCGCAGCCTGCGGACGGTCTCCTCGGCCTCCTCGCTGTCGGCAGCGTCCTGTGTCGTCGCCTGGAGCAGCACGGTGCCGTCCACGACCGTCGGCGGCGGACCCTCCTGCCCCGGCTGCGGGGGGACCAGGCCGAGGTAGGCGCTCTCGATGCCCGGGTCCCCGCTCACGAGGTCGAGCGCGGCCTGCGCGTCGGGCTCCGGGACGACGACCTGGAGCGGCTGGGCCGCGCCGGCGGCGAAGTGCTCGCCGATGATCTGCTGGGCGGTGATGGAGTCGACCTCGGTGAGGAAGGTCTCCTCGATCGTGGCCCCGCTCGCCTTGAACGTCGGCACGAAGGCCGCCGCCGCGAGCAGCGCGACCAGGGTGATGCCCCACGTGCGCCGGGGGTGGGAGCCCACCATCCCCGCGACCCGCCCCCAGATGCCGGCCCCGGACCCGACGACGTCCTCGGCGTGCTGGTGGTCGATCGTCGGGGCGAACGGCCAGAACACCTTGCGCCCGAACAGGAGCAGGACGGCCGGGAGGAAGGTCAGCGACGCGAGCAGGGCACCGGCGATGCCCAGCGCACCCACCGGTCCGAGCCCGGAGGTGCTGCGGAGCTCGGCGAGGAGGAGGCAGAGCAGGCCGAGGATGACGGTGGCCGCGGAGGCGCCGACCGGCTCGATGGTGCCCCGCCACGCCTGCTTGAGCGCCACCCAGGAGCTCTCCTCGTCGTGCAGGGCCTCCTTGAACCGGCTCACGAGGAGCAGCGCGTAGTCGGTGGCGGCGCCGACGACGAGGATGAAGAGGATCCCCTGGGACTGGCCCGAGAGGGTGATGACGTCGTTGCTCGCCAGCTGGTAGACGACGAGCGAGGCCGCCGAGAGCCCGAAGATCGCGCTGAGGAGCACCGCGAACGGCAGGATCGGGCTGCGGTAGACGATGAGCAGGATGACGAGGACGACGAGGAGGGCGACCCCGAGCAGGATGCCGTCGATGCCCGCGAAGGCCGCCGAGAAGTCGGCGATGAGCCCTCCGGGGCCCCCGACGTAGGCCGTGAGGCCGGCCGGTGCGAGCGTGCGGTCGATCTCCTCCCGCAGCGCGCTCGCCCCCTCGGCGAGGGCGGTCGTCTCGTCCGCCGCCGCGGTGCCGGTGGCCCCGTCGAGCGGGATCGAGACGAGGATGGCCTCTCCGTCCTCTGCGGGGATCGGCGTGACCGAGCGTCCCTCGACGAGGTACTCGCCGAGGGTCTCGCCCTCCAGGGCCGGCAGCGCGAGGTCGGGCACGGCCTCGGCGAACGCCTGGACGGCGGCGAGGTCCTCGGGAGTCAGCGCGCCGCCCGCCGAGCGCTCGACGACGACGAGGTACGGCAGCTCGGTGCTGTCGCTGAAGCGTTCGACGGCCTCGTTGACCAGGGTCGACTCGGCGTTCTGCGGGAGGAAGGTCGCGTTGTCGTTGGACTGGACGCCCGAGAGCTTGCCCTGGGCCTGGCCGCCGAGCCCGCCGACGACGAGCCACGCGAGCAGGACCAGCACGGCACCGAGCAGGACCTTCCGGGGCCGCCGTGCGCGCTGTCGGTCGGGTGACTGGTCCTGGCTCATACCCTCAGCCTAGGAGGAGGTGCAACGACAGGCCGTGTGGCACTGGCGCACTCGGGCGTACCGTGGCCCCATGCGGTTCGTCCACCTCGGCTTCGCCCCCGACCTCGTCGACTACGAGCAGGCCTGGGCCACCCAGCGGGAGGTGCACGCCCAGGTCGTCGCCGAGGCGGTCGGTGACACGACGCTGCTGCTCGAGCACGCCGCGGTGTACACCGCGGGCAAGCGCACCGAGCCGCACGAGCGGCCGGTCGACGGCACCCCCGTCATCGACGTCGACCGCGGCGGGAAGATCACCTGGCACGGGCCGGGCCAGCTCGTCGGCTACCCGATCGTGCACCTGCCGGAGGTGCCCATCGACGTCGTCGCGCACGTGCGCCGGCTCGAGGAGGTCATGATCCGGGTGTGTGCCGAGTTCGGCGTCGACGTCGTCCGGGTCGAGGGCCGCAGCGGGGTGTGGGTGCTCGCCGACGAGCGGGGCACCGACCGCAAGCTCGGCGCCATCGGCGTGCGGGTCAGCAGGCGGGTGACGATGCACGGCTTCGCCCTCAACTGCGACGCCGACCTCGGCTGGGCCGACGCGATCGTGCCCTGTGGCATCAGCGACGCCGGCGTCTCGTCGATCAGCCGCGAGGCCGGTCACGCCGTGACGGTCCGGGACGTGCTCCCCTACGCCGAGAAGCACCTCACCGACGTCCTCGGCCGCGGCTGACGCGTCGCCCGCGGCCGACGGGGGTCCCACGTCGTCGGGGTCGGCGCGTAGGCTGGTCCGCGTGACTGTCGCACCCGAGGGACGCCGCATGCTGCGGGTGGAGGCGCGCAACGCGCAGACGCCGATCGAGCGCAAGCCCGAGTGGATCCGCACGACCGCCAAGATGGGGCCGGAGTTCACGGCCATCCACGCGATGGTCAAGGGCCAGGGCCTGCACACGGTGTGCCAGGAGGCCGGCTGCCCCAACATCTTCGAGTGCTGGGAGGACCGCGAGGCCACCTTCCTCATCGGCGGCGACACCTGCACCCGGCGCTGCGACTTCTGCGACATCGCCACCGGGCGCCCCCAGCCGCTCGACCTCGACGAGCCGCTCAAGGTCGCCCAGTCCGTGGCCACGATGGGGCTGCGGTACGCCACCGTCACCGGGGTCGCCCGCGACGACCGGCCCGACGGTGCCGCCGGGCTCTACGCCGACACGATCCGGCAGATCCACGCGCTCAACCCGAACACCGGGGTCGAGATCCTCCCGCCCGACTTCGGGGCCAAGCCCGAGCTCGTCGGGCAGGTCTTCGACGCCCGCCCCGAGGTGTTCGCCCACAACCTCGAGACCGTGCCGCGCATCTTCCGCCGCATCCGCCCGGCCTTCACCTACGAGAAGTCGCTCGCGGTCCTGTCGATGGCGCGCGCGGCCGGCCTGGTCACCAAGTCCAACCTCATCCTCGGGATGGGCGAGCAGGACCACGAGGTCGAGGAGGCCATCCGCGACCTCCACGACGCCGGCTGCGACATCCTCACGATCACCCAGTACCTGCGCCCCTCCCCCACCCACCACCCGATCGACCGGTGGGTCAAGCCCGAGGAGTTCGTGCACTGGAGCGACGTCGCCGAGGACCTCGGGTTCAAGGGCGTCATGGCAGGCCCGCTCGTGCGCTCGTCCTACCGCGCCGGGCGCCTGTGGGCGACGGCGATGCGGCGCTGGGGGCGGCCGATCCCCGAGCACCTCTCGCATCTGGCCGAGGCGGCGTCCGACCCCGCCCGCCAGGAGGCCTCGGCGTTGGTGGCCAGGGCCCGCGGCGCCGTATCCTGAGTCCAGCCACCCGCCCCCGCACCCGCGTGCGGGGCATCCCCGACCAGGAGCAGCGACCCCCCGTGTCCGACGCACCCGCAAAGAAGCAAGGCCGCATCGCCGAGATCCGGCAGGCGTACCGCGCACTGAAGTCCCTCGACCCGAAGCTCGGGTGGTGGATGCTCGGCGTCGGGCTCGCGACCGCCGCCCTCATCGTCGCCGTGGGCTTCGTCGTCGGCGACTTCTGGCGCTGGTACGGCATCCTCGTCGCGATCCCCACCGGTGCGCTCGCGGCGACGATCGTCATGAACCGGCGGGGCAACAAGGCCATGTACGGAGCGCTCGAGGGCAAGGTCGGCGCCGCCGGGGCCACCCTCACCGGCCTGGGCAAGCGCGGCTGGTACGCCTCGCAGGAGCCGGTCGCCCTCGAGGGCGCCCGCGGCACCCGCCCCCAGGACATGGTCGGCGCGGCGATGGTGTTCCGCGCCCTCGGCCGCCCGGGCGTCGTGCTCATCGGCGAGGGGCCCGCGGGCCGCGTCGCGAAGATGCTCAAGGCCGAGGAGAAGAAGGTCGCCCGGGTCGCCCCCGGCGTCCCCGTCCACCTGTGGACCGTCGGCGAGGGCGAGGGCCAGGTCCCGATCCGCAAGATCTCGAGCAAGCTCACCCGGATGAAGCCCAGCCTCAGCAAGGCCGAGGTGTCGGTCGTCAACAAGCGGCTCACCTCGCTCGGCGGCATCCGGCCGCCCATCCCCAAGGGCGTCGACCCCACCAAGGCGAGGATGGACCGCCGCGCGATGCGCGGGAAGTGACCTGGCGGTCCTGCGGCGCTAGCGGGCGTCCGCTCCCGGGCGCACGATGCGCGTCCCGGCGAGGAAGTCGTGCAGCAGGCGCCCGTCCCCGGCGCGCACCAGGCCCGGCAGGAACAGGCAGGCCAGGGCCGAGCGCGCCACCACCTGGAGCGTGAAGGACCCGTCGCGCACCTGCCAGACCTGGAGGCCGAACAGGCGGTGCCCGAGTGTCGACCCGGTGAGCCGGACGAGGACGACGTTGAGGACGAAGAACACCCCCAGTGTCGCCCAGGAGCTCTGCGGGATGCCGAGCAGCAGCGCCGGCTGCTGCCCGGGCTCCAGGAGCAGGTCGTAGGGCAGCACCACGAAGGTCACGAGCGCGGACACGACCCAGTCGACGACGAAGGCTCCGATGCGCCGGAGGAAGGACGGGTCGAGAGGGTCCTGGTCGCGCTCGCTCTGGCGCTCGGCGGTCGTCGGCACGAGACCCAGCCTAGGTGGCCGCGTCGTCGACGCCCGACCCCCTCCGCGGCCCCGGCCTCTGTCGGTGGCCGTCGGTAGGTTCGAGTCATCGAAAGGGGGCCGCAATGGGGACGGCAGCGGGGCCGCAGGATGTGCTCGACGCTGCCCGGGGCGCGCAGCAGCGGCTCGCCCCGGCCCTGTCGCCGTCAGGGGTGCGGGGGTCGCGGGCTGAGTGGGCGGCGGCCGTCGGGGAGCTGCAGCGGGTGATCGACATGGCGTCGGCGGCGCAGGACGCGGCGGTGGTGCGGTTGGCGGCGATCGAGGGCGAGTGGGCCGAGGACGGCACCGTCGTCGAGGTCCACAAGGCGCTCGGGCATGTCGCGCTCGATGCGCCGGCGATCCTGTCGGGGGTGCTGAACGTGGCGGCGGTGCATGCGCAGCGGCGGGTGCGGCAGGCGGTGCGGGTCGCCGCCGACGGGCCCGAGGGCACCGCGACGCGCTACCGGGCTGGGCGGGCTGCACACCGCGATGGCCGCGGGCCGGCTCGACGCGTACCGGGCGCAGGTGGTGGCCGAGGAGCTCCAGGAGTGCCCGGCCGAGGTCGCCGCCACCGTCGTGGCCTCCCTCGAGAACTGGTTCGGGGTCGAGGACGCGCCCCGGCTGCGGCGCCGGACCCGGCGGCTGCTCGCGCGGGTCTGCCCCGACCTGCTGCGGCAGCGGGCGGTGCGGGCCCGCTGCGAGTCGGCGCTGCGGCGCTGGGTCGACGAGCCCGGCGTCGACACCTGGCTCGGCACGTTCCCCTCCGAGGAGGCCTGCCGGGCCTGGGCCGCCGTCGACGCCCTCGCCCAGCAGTACCTCACCGACGGGGTCTGTGCCCGGATCGACCGCGCCCGCGCCAAGGCCCTCACCGACCTCGTCACCGGCCAGGCCACCATCGAGGTCCAGGTCGTCCTCACCACCCCCGCCACCGCCACCGACGTCACCGCCGCCGCTGCCACCCCATCCACCGCGGCCGCCGCGCCGGCACCAGCCACCACCACCGCGCACGCCGCTCCCCCGACGCGCCCGGTCTCGGCGCCGGAGCCCGCCACGGTCAGCGTCAGTGCTGGCGACCTCGTCGAGGTGACCGGGCCCGCGGCCGGGGACCCGGTCCTCGTGCCCCGCGGCTGGCTCGACGACGCGATCCGCGCCACCACCACCGGCCGGGACAGCCTCGGGCGGGCCCGCGTCGTGCCGTGCGACCCCGCCACCGGCGCCCTCACCGACCCCGACAACGCCCTGGCCACCACCGCCTACCGCCCCGGACCCCGCTCACCGCCCTGGTCAAGGCCCGCGACCGGCGGTGCCGGTTCCCCGGCTGCCACGTCGCCGCCCGCTTCTGCGACCTCGACCACGTCACCCCCTGGCCCACCGGCCCCACCACCGCCACCAACCTCGCCACCCTCTGCCGCCGCCACCACCGCACCAAACAACGCCCCGGCTGGCACACCCGGCTCCACCCCGACGCCACCATGACCTGGACCGACCCCACCGGCCGACACCGCACCACCCACCCCGCCGACCACCACCACCACACCCACCTCCCCGACACCACCACCAGCACCAGCACCCGCACCGGCACCGCCCCCACCCCGCCACCAGCCGGCGTCCCCAGCCTCGCCGTCCCCGACGGCCCCCACTCACCCCTGGACTTCACCCTCGAACACCACCTCGGTGGCCGATGGACCACGCCCCACTGCCGCACCGACCTCCACGACCTCAGCGCCCGCAACCTCCACCCCAGGGCCCGCGACGTCCACCTCGACCCCCGACACCCACACCACCGCCGCCGGTCACGCGCCCGCCCATCGGCCACCGACCCGCCCCCGTTCTGACGGTCGGCGCGCGCGTCTCATCCCCGGTCCACGCTTCGGGCGCGCCGTCCCACCCCTTGATACGGTGGCAGCGTTACGTCGGCGAAACATCCGGGTCATGGTCGGGAAACCGCCTCGCCCTAGCGTCGTTGGCAACGCCACCCGGGCTGGCTCTGCCAGGCCCCATGCACCGAACCAGGAGGTTCAGCATTGTTCAGCTCCGCTGACGAGGTCCTCGCCTACATCAAGGAAGAGGACATCAAGTTCGTCGACATCCGGTTCTGCGACCTGCCCGGCATCATGCAGCACTTCAACGTGCCTGCCCACACGGTCGACAAGGACTTCTTCCTCAACGGCCAGATGTTCGACGGGTCATCGATCCGCGGCTTCCAGGCCATCCACGAGTCCGACATGAAGCTCATCCCGGACCCGACCACCGCCTACCTCGACCTCTTCCGGGCCGAGAAGACGCTGATCATGAACTTCAGCATCGTCGACCCGTTCACCGGCGAGGACTACAGCCGCGACCCCCGCAACGTCGCCGCCAAGGCCGAGGCCTACCTCAAGACCACGGGCATCGCCGACACCGCCTTCTTCGGCGCCGAGGCGGAGTTCTACGTCTTCGACGACGTGCGCTTCGAGACCAAGCAGAGCGCCAGCTACTACTTCATCGACTCCGTCGAGGCGGCCTGGAACACCGGCCGCGCCGAGGAGGGCGGCAACCGCGGGTACAAGACCCGCTACAAGGGCGGGTACTTCCCCGTCCCGCCGGTCGACCACTTCGCCGACATGCGCGACAAGATCTGCCTCAACCTCGCCGAGGTCGGTCTCCACGTCGAGCGCAGCCACCACGAGGTGGGCACGGCGGGCCAGCAGGAGATCAACTACCGGTTCAACACCCTGCTCCAGTCCGGCGACGACATGATGAAGTTCAAGTACGTCGTCAAGAACACGGTGTGGGAGGGCGGCAAGACCGCCACGTTCATGCCGAAGCCGATCTTCGGTGACAACGGCTCGGGCATGCACACCCACCAGTCGCTCTGGAAGGACGGCGAGCCGCTCTTCTACGACGAGCGCGGCTACGGCGGCCTCTCCGACATGGCGCGCTGGTACATCGGTGGCCTGCTCAAGCACGCGCCCGCGGTCCTGGCGTTCACCAACCCGACGATGAACAGCTACCACCGTCTGGTGCCGGGCTACGAGGCGCCTGTCAACCTCGTGTACTCGGCCCGCAACCGCTCCGCCTGCGTGCGCATCCCGATCACGGGTGACAACCCGAAGGCCAAGCGCATCGAGTTCCGCGTTCCCGACCCGTCGTCCAACCCGTACCTGTGCTTCGCGGCGCAGCTCATGGCGGGCCTGGACGGCATCAAGAACCGGATCGAGCCGCCGGAGCCGATCGACAAGGACCTCTACGAGCTCCCGCCCGAGGAGCACGACGCCATCGAGCAGGTCCCCGACTCGCTCGCGGCCGTCCTCGACGCGCTCGAGGCCGACCACGAGTTCCTGCTCGAGGGCGGGGTCTTCACCGAGGACCTCATCGCCGCGTGGGTCGACTTCAAGCGCCGCAACGAGGTGGACCCGATCCGCCTGCGCCCGCACCCGCACGAGTTCGAGATGTACTTCGACATCTGATCCAAGCGCACACACGACGAAGGGCGCTTCCGCGACTGCGGGAGCGCCCTTCGTCGCGTCCGCTCAGTCCTGCTGGAGCTGGGCGACGTGCAGGGTGACCATCCGGCCGCCGATCGAGTCCGAGTCCAGCGTGTCGGGGTCGGAGACGGCGTAGTTGCCGACGACCTCGAAGGTGTACTCCCCCGCCCCGAGCCCGAGCGCCGCCAGGTCGACCAGGGCGGTGGCAGTGCCGGCGCCGGCGGTCGCGACCTCGGTGGTGGTGCCGATCACCGCGCCGGACGGGTCCTTGACCGTCACGGTGTAGCTCGTGCCGTTGATACCGACCGCGGCCAGCGAGGGGTGCGAGAGCGACACCTTCAGCGCGCTCACTCCAGCACCGACGGGCGCCGTGTAGGTGTGCTGGTCCGTGCCGCCGACCGTGGCCCTCGGGCTGTCGTAGGTCCAGAAGTCCGCTCTCGGCACGCTGACGCCGTCCTCGGCGAGCACCCGGGCATCCGCGGCCTTGACCGCGCTCGCCAGCTGCTTGGCGAACTTCCCGGACCGCACCAGCTCGACGGCGCGGTCGAGGTCGGCGTAGCCGTAGCCGACCTGCCAGAACGGCAGGGTGCCGGTGTCGTCCGTGGTGCTGACAGGGCTGGCCGTGGCCTGCAGGACCAGGCGCACCTGGTCGGGGGTCAGTGCCGGGTTCGCCTGCTCGAGCACCGCGGCCGCACCCGCGATGTGCGGCGAGGCCATCGACGTGCCGGACGCCTCGGTGTTCTCGCCGGGCGCACACGGGCCGACGACCGTGCCGGTGCTGTCGCAGGTCGAGGAGATGTCGACCCCGGGTGCGGTGATGTCCGGGTGGACGACGCCGATGCGGTCGCCGGTGAAGACGGTGTGGCCTCCCGCGGTGATGCCGGTCGGCAGCGAGTTGTCGTGCGTCAGGCCGTTGGAGGAGAAGCCGCCACGGTGCCGGTCCAGCGTCCCGGCCGCGACCGAGATCACCCAGGGCGCCTGGCTGAAGGGGTTGAGGCTCATCTCAGCGGTCTTCGAGCCGGAGTTGCCGGCCGCGAACACGACGGTCACCCCCTGGTCGGCGACGGCCTTCGTGGCGACGGCCACCGGGTCCCGCGGGTCGAACTGCCGGTAGGAGTTGCCCCACGAGTTGTTGACGACGTCGATGCCGAGCATGTCCGGCTGGTCGAGCATGTAGTCGTAGGCCGTGACGACGGCCGTGGTGAACAGGACCGCGCCGATGGCGAAGCAGGCGAGGTCCGCGTCGGGTGCCACGCCGAACCTCGACCCGTCGCCCACCGAGGAGGAGTCGGCGGCGACGATGCCGGCCACGTGGGTGCCGTGCCCGGATCCGACGTCGGTGTTGGAGTACGGGCCCTGGTCGGCCGGCACGACGATCGTCGTCGAGGAGTCGGCGGGCAGGTTGACGTACTCGCCGCTGACGAGCGAGACGTTGTGCGTCACCCGGTCGGCCAGGTCCGGGTGGGTCGCGTCGCACCCGGAGTCGACGATCCCGACCGTGACGCCCTCGCCGGTGAGCCCCGCGGCGCGCAGCTGAGCCGACCCCATCGCGTCCGAGGACGCGGTGTCGAGCAGCTCGACCCGCTCGTCGGGGTACACGTCGGTGGCGGTGCCGCTGGTCACCGCGGCCTCCATCACTGCCACCGGCCCCGCGACGAGCGCCAGCGGCAGCCGCTTCATCGGCTGCACCTCCAGGCCCAGCGCCCGCAGGGCAGCGACCTGCGCCCCGCTGGGCACCGCGTCGAACGTCGCGATGGCACGACCGCTCGGGGTGCCGTTGTCGAGCAGCCTGGCCAGTCCCGGCGTGTCCGCGCCGGCGGTGGTGGTCGTCCCCACTGCGCTCAGGTCCACGGTCCTCGGCGCAGCGGCAGCGCTGGTGGCGGCGACACCGCCGAGCAGGACCGCGATGGTGGTGGCGCCGCCGAGCAGCGCCCGGCCGGGCGTCAACACGGGTTCACCGCGTCGACGTGGAAGCCCTGGTCGGTGACTGCGGGGTCCGTGACGAGCCGGACCGAGCCGACGCTCGTCGGAATGCACGGCGTCGTCTGACCGAGCGGGTGCGTCCCGTCGTACCGGGCCAGCTCGTTGCCGTCGGCGTCGTAGACGTAGACGTAGTCGTAGCCGGCCTCGGTCTCGAGCAGGTCGAAGTGGAACGTGAACCCGGCGCTGCCGTTGTCGAAGGTCCAGGTGCAGTCGCCGTTGTTGCCGTACGGGTGCGGCGACTCGAACGGGATCTGCGCGTCGGCGTCGCTGGTGCACGGCGGCGGCGGCGGGGTCGCAGGGGTGCAGCCGTCGTGGACACCGACGGCGTCCCAGGCGGCCTTGATGCTGCCCTTGCTCCCGCCCGCGACCGCGATGGTGGCGTTGCGGGCGTCGCAGAAGTTCGCGAACTCGGTGAGGCTCGTGAAGGCCTTGTAGAAGATCTTCTCCGCCTTCGCCAGGCCGATCGCCTTCACGGACACGGCGCAGTCGGCGGCGTGGCTGTGCCCACCCGACCCGGTGGTGTCGCAGCCGGCGTTCTTGCCGCCGGCGACGGCCAGGTAGTAGGCGTGGTTGGGGATGCCGCTGTTGGTGTGCACGCCGCCGTTGTCACCCGTGCCCGTGTACCGCTCGGAGTAATGGTCCGGGTCGCCGTCGTCCTTGGGGTCGGCCATGTTGCGGAACCCGGGGGTCGTGCCGCCGTAGACGCCTGCCGGGATGACGTCCTCACCGATGAGCCAGTCGGGCTGCGCGGCGGGGTCGAGGCCCCGGGCGTCCGCCCAGAACTCGGCGGTGTTGCCCATCATGTCGCTGAACGCCTCGTTCAGGGCGCCGGACTCGTTCTCGTAGATCAGGCCGGAGGTGAACTCGGTGACGCCGTGCGTCAGCTCGTGGCCCACGACGTCGAGCCCGCCGGACAGCGGGCGGCAGTTGGGGCCGTCGCCGTCGCCGTAGGTCATCTGCTCGCCGTTCCAGAAGGCGTTGCAGTAGGCCTTGTCGTAGTGGACGGTCGAGATGATCGGCATCCCGGCGTTGTCGATGCTGTTGCGCTTGAACGTCGAGGCGTAGAAGTCGTCGATGACGTTGGCGTAGTAGTGGGCATCGACGCCCGGCGGCTGGCTGGGGCTGGGGCTCAGCGGCGGGAGGTCGGTGTCCCACACGTTGTCGGGGTCGGTCATGATCTCGCCCGGGATGGTGGTGCCGTTCTTCGCGTCGTGGGTGAGCTGGCGACCGTCCGCCGACACCAGCTGCCACAGGCCGCCGGCCTGCTGGGTGGTGTCGATGGTCTTGGTGTCCCCCTTGACCCCGACGCCGTCACCCTCGGTCAGGGCGTCGTAGCTGTTGAGGATCGTGCCCGTCGCGGCGTCGACCCAGACGACTCGCCGGGCGTCGCCGGCCATCGTGTCGACCTCGTAGAAGAGGCGACCGTCGCGAGGGTCGATCTTCAGCGTCGCCGTCCGCTTGCCGTCCAGGGAGAGGACCTTCAGGGCAGCGGCGACGGCGTCCGCCGCGGTCAGCTCCACGGTGTTCGTGGCGCGCAGCGCCGCGAAGTGCGCGCCCACGACCGACAGCTGGGTCCCCGACCCGTCGCGGATGACCGTCACCTGCCCGCCGAGGACCTCGGCGCCCGCGACCTTCTGCTGGTAGCGCGTCTGCACGCTCCCGTCGGGGTAGGTGGCGGTCCAGACCTCGCGCACGCCGTCGGGCAGCTCGTAGGCCGCGGCCGAGGCGCCCGACAGCGCGACCGGGCCGTCGCCGCCGACGCCGACGTTGTCGGGGTCCGGGGTCGCTGCCGTCCGCTGGCCGAACGCCGCAGGGGTGGCGGCCTGCGCCGTGGCGACCATGGCACCGGGGACCATGAGCGCCCCGATGGCGATGGCGATGGCTCGGGTCGAGGCTGGACGTGGCATGCGGGGGCTCCCGGGGGTGGGGACGAGGGGCCGGGACGGGGTCTGTCACCGGGTCGCCCACCTGTGTAGCAAGACTTTTCTCCGTGTTGAGATGTCGGTACGTGAGTTTTACCCATCCTTGACCCCCACCGGAGGAGCCGCAGACCAACGGCCCATCACCCGCCCCGCCGGCCCCACCCGTCCCGCCGCGGGCCCCCCCGGGCTTGCCCGCGGTCAGTCCCACACGGTCGGGCGCCCGAGCAGGAAGCCTTGCGCCTTCGTCACGCCGACGTCGCGGAGCATGCGCAGGTCAGCCGACGCTTCCACACCTTCGGCGACCAGCGTGGCGCCGGTCCGTTGCGCGAAGGCGACCATGGCAGCGCACATGGCCTGACGGCCCGCGTGGGTCGAGATGCCGTCGACGAGACTGCGGTCCAGCTTCAGGACCTCCGGCCGGAGGTCCAGGATGTGCTGGAGTCCGGCGTACCCGGACCCGGCGTCGTCGACAGCCACCCGGGCGCCGCTGCGTCGCACTGCGTCCAGGCGGGCCTCGAACAGCGGAGTCATCGAGACGCGCTCGTGCTCGGTGACCTCCAGCACGATCCGCTCCCCGACAGCCTCGATGGCCTCCACGATCGTCGGCTCGGCGCACAGGGCATCCGCCGAGGCGTTCACCGACAGGTACGCGGCGGCGGGGAGCCGGGGCAGCAGCCGCACCGCGGCACACACGGCGGCCGCCTCGAGCCGTGCGCCCATCCCCACGGCCGCAGCGTCGCTGAACCACCGCGCCGGGCCCTCGGCGCTGCCTGGGAACCGGGCGAGCGCCTCGAAGCCCCACGCCCGGTGGTCCTCGAGGTCCACGATGGGTTGCAGTGCCATCGTGGGGCCTCCGCGGTCCAGGATCTCCGCCACCCGGGTGCGGCTCGACGCGCCGCTCGCGTCGTGCCGCGCGAGGGCGAGAACGTGCGACCGGACGACTCCCGCGACCAGGTGCATGAGCTGGAGATCGCGGTCGCGCAGGCCGTCGTCGGCCGCTCTGCTGAAACAGCACAGGGTCCCGAACGGGGTCCCGTCCTGATCGTGCAGTGGGACGGACAGGTGCGCCCCGACGGGGAGCATCAGGGTCGCCTCGAGGGACGCGACCGACGGCTCCTGGCTCGCGTCCACGATCAGCTCGGGAGCTCGGCCGTCAGCGACCCGGGCGCAGAAGGTGGCCTCGAGCGGGTCGCTGTCCCCTTCCGCGATGGGGCGGAAGTCATCCGTGGCGTCCACGAACTCGAACGAGCGACGTCCGTCCTGGAAGCGACTGACAAAGGCGACATCCATGTCGAACGACTCGCGCAGCGCGGCCAGGCACTCCCGCACGACCTGTCGCGATGCCGCAGGCGATCCCTCGGGGACGCCGTAGTCCACCGTCAGCAGCTGGGCAATGGTCTTCAACAGCTCCCCCTCCAGCCGCACCCACCCCGTCACAGGCCCGGCTGACTCGACGAATGGCATCACCATAGGCACGCCGAGCCCGCCGCGCGGCCATTACCCGGAAAGGTCCTCCCCACGGGTCGCCGGCGATGTTCGTGCAGGTCAGCGCGGGCGGACGGTGAGGCACTGGGCGAGCACACCCAGCGGGCCGGAGGTGTCGTGCAGCCGGCTGCTCGTGACCCCGACGCCGGTGGGCCCGAACGACACCGCCGTGTCGACGCCCAGCCACTCCCCCTGCGGTGCGCGCAGCAGGTGGGCCGTGAGGTCGACGTTCGGGAAGTGCACCTCGGCCGGGTCGGCCCGCACCGTCATCCCGTTGGCGAGGTCGAGCAGGCCCGCCAGCCGGGCGGTGTCGGTCACCGGCTCGTCGGTGAGCAACGGCTCGGTGGCGCGCGCCCAGAACCACCCGCGCCCCGGCTCCTCGAGGTGGCGGCGGAGCTCCACGGACCGGATGAAGCCGCCGGGCCAGGTGTCCCGCGGGGACCACGCGGGCAGCTCGTCGGGCGGCGGCAGGGTCGGCAGCGCCGTGCCTGCGACGGCGGCGGTGTCGTGCTCACGAAGGAGCCAGGC
The DNA here is from genome assembly GCA_963815545.1 of uncultured Actinomycetota bacterium. Lineage (GTDB taxonomy): Bacteria > Actinomycetota > Actinomycetes > Actinomycetales > Dermatophilaceae > Phycicoccus. The sequence continues at coordinate 304,258 of CAWFGY010000007.1, read as the reverse complement.
GCGGACCGCGACGACTGCTCTCCCGTCGTGGCTCATCGTGGCCTCGACGAGCTCGATCGTGCGCCCCGCGCGGAGCACCCGCACCGCGATGTCGACCTCCGCGACCGGCACCGTCCCGAGGATGTCGTAGGACAGCCGCGCCAGGACCAGGCCGTCGTCGCGTCGCGCGTCCCGGTCCCGCTCGACGACATGGGCGAGCAGCCCGAGCGCCGGCGCGATGTGCTGCTCGTCCTCGCGCCACGCCCCGCCGGTGTGCTCGGTCGCCCGGAACCGGGTGTCACCGAGGCGCTCGAAGTACGCCATGTGGACGGTCCTTCCTGTCGGCCGCCACCAGACCCTACGCATCGGCCGCGCGGGGTGAGGATGGACCCATGACCGACTCCCCCGCGACCACCCCCCTCCCCCGCCGCGTCGCCGTCACCGGTGCCCGCGGCAAGCTCGGCCGGGCCGTCGTCCGGCATCTGCGCGCCATCGGCCTCGACGTCCTCGCCACCGACCGGGTCGGCGGCGACCCGCGTGAGGTGGAGGGCGAGTTCCTCGTCGTCGACCTCACCGACTACGGCCAGGTGCTCGAGGCGCTGACCGGTGGCGTGGACGAGCACGCCGCTGTCGACGCCGTCGTCCACCTCGCGGCCATCCCGGCCCCGGGGATGACGTCGAACGCGGCGACGTACGCCAACAACTCCGCGGCCACGTACAACGTCTTCGCCGCGTGCCGCGCCGCGGGGATCCACCGGCTCGTCTGGGCTTCGAGCGAGACCGTGCTGGGTCTGCCGTTCGACACCCCGCCGCCGTACGCCCCGGTCGACGAGGAGTACCCGCCGCGCCCGGAGTCGACCTACTCCCTCAACAAGGCGCTCGAGGAGGACCTGGCGCGGCACTTCTGCCGGTGGCAGCCCGACCTCGTCGCGGTGGGCCTGCGCTTCTCCAACGTCATGGACGTCGAGGACTACGCGCAGTTCCCGTCCTTCGACGACGACCCGCACCTGCGCAAGTGGAACCTCTGGGGGTACATCGACGCCCGCGACGGCGCCCAGGCCGTCGAGAAGGGACTCGCGCACGACGTCCCCGGGGCGGAGGTGTTCGTCATCGCCAACGCCGACACCGTGATGAGCCGCTCGAGCGCGAGCCTCATGGCGGAGGTCTTCCCGCAGGTCAGCCTCACCCGGGAGCTCGGCGAGCACGAGACCCTGCTGGGCATCGACAAGGCCCGTCGGGTCCTCGGCTACGAGCCGCGCCACACCTGGCGGGACCACGTCTGACCATCGCCGGCACCGCTTGACCTGAGCGTGGAACACGATGCAAACTTGAGCCGTTGTCACTCATGCAACCCACCCGGGCGACCCACGCCCCCGCATCACGGAGGACATGACCATGGCCACCACGTTCGACCCGTTCCGCGACCTGGACCGCATGTTCGGCGGCTCCCTCCGCTCGCCCGCAGCGACGGCGATGCCGATGGACCTGTACCGCACGGGCGAGACCTTCGTCGCGAAGATCGACCTGCCGGGCGTCGACCCGGGCAGCATCGACGTCGACGTCGAGGACCGCACCCTCACCATCCGCGCCGAGCGCCGCGAGGACACCGACGAGGAGGTGCAGTGGCTCTCGCACGAGCGCCCCAGCGGCACCTTCGCCCGGCAGCTGACCCTCGGCTACGGCGTCTCCCCGGACCGGATCGAGGCGGGCTACGACGACGGCGTCCTCACCCTGACCATCCCGGTCGCCGAGGAGGCCAAGCCGCGCAAGATCTCCATCAACCACGCCGGAGGCCACCGCACGATCACCGGCGAGGCCAGCGAGTCCCGCACCGAGGCGGCCTCGGCCTGAGCCCGGACACCCACGGCGCCGCACCCCATCCGGGGTGCGGCGCCGACTCGTGCATCAAGGGCCCAGGACGTGCTGCACCGGTCCGCCCAGGCCCGACCCTGTTGCGCAATGATCGGCTCGTGAACCAGACGCGCACCGAGACCATCGACCAGCTCATCGATGCCGGCCGCCACGTCGTCGAGCGCGGCCTCGTGCAGGCCAGCGGCGGCAACCTGTCGGCACGCGTCCCGGGGACGAACCGGTTCGTCGTCACCGGCACCGGCACCTGGCTGGACCGCCTGACCGCCGACGACTTCACCGAGATGACCCTCGGCGGCGAGCGGGTCGGTGGCGCCGAGCGCCCGTCGGTGGAGTGGCGGCTGCATCAGCGCACGTACGACGTCCGCCCGGACATCGCCGCGATCGTGCACCTGCACCCCCAGCACGTGCTGCTCGTCGACCTGCTGGGAGCGCCCATCCGGTTCACGACCCTCGACCACCAGTTCTACCTCGGCAGCAACGGGTGGGTGCCGTTCATCCCCTCCGGGAGCGCCGAGCTCGCCGACGCCGCCGCCGAGGCCGCGCGCGACCACAACGCCGTGGTGCTCGCCAACCATGGCTGTTCGGCCCTCGGCGACTCGGTGCCGATGGCGCTGCGGCGGGCCCTGAACCTCGAGGAGGCGGCCGCGATGACCTACCGGCTGCTCGTCGTGGGGAACACGACGAGCGACTTCCCGCCGCAGTGGCGAGGCCGGATCATCGACGTCTGAGCCGGCCCCGACCTCGCCCGGTCGAGCGGCTCAGTGCGCGAGGAACAGGCTGCCCAGCGCGATGAGCCAGGAGACGAAGGACCCGACGAGGAAGTACTCGGTGACCTCGTCGATGCCGACGCCGTCGAGGGACTCCCGCTCGCTCCGCTTGCTCTGGAGCTCGGGGAAGCGGATGAGCCCCTTCGCGGCGATGACGAGGGCCGCCGCCGTCAGCTGGCCGGCGAGCCCCAGGCCGAGGATGACGACCCGCTCCATCGGCCCGAGGAGCCGGCCGCCCCGCAGCTGCATCGCGGGCTCGGGCATCGCCATCGCCGCGGTCCGGGCCCGCCCCAGCGGCCGGAGCGCGCCCACGCTCACGAGGACGAGGCGCACGACGACGTTGCCCGTCGCGAGGTTGGCGACGAGGAGGCCGCCCACGAGCAGCACGTAGCCGGGGTCGACCGCCTGCCCGAACGACGGGAGGTCCGCCCACCGCAGCCAGCCGCCGAGCAGTCCACCGGCGGGCGAGGCCCAGCCCGACAGCGCGAGGAGCCACACCGCCCCGCCGGCGAGCGCCGCGAGCGAACGGACGTGCCCGGAGCCGATGGACAGCGCGCGCTGCGACCAGCGGACCCACAGCACGAGCGAGAGGACCGCCCCGACGAGGGCGACGGCGTCGCCGACCCCGAGCAGCTGCGAGGCGGCCCCGAGCAGCACGATGGCGGCCACCCCGGACGGCACGGCCCACCGGGTGACCGCCGGGCGCCGCCCGGCCCGGACGAGGTCGGCCAGCCCGACCCCGACGAGCCACACTCCGAGCCAGGTCACGGCAGGTCCCGCAGCAGCGCCTGGGCGGCCAGGACGGCACCGATGCCGTCGATGCGGACGCGCTGGGACACCGCGGACGCGCTGACGCCCTCGCGTTCGGCGAGCGCCGCCTGCGTGGTGTCCGGGTGCATGAGGCCCTCCAGGAGCCGGAGTGAACGTTGCGAGAGAGAGCCAACCAGATGGTCCCGACAGAGCAGGGCGGCGTTGACGGCCGCGCCGAGGCCGGTCTCGTCCGCCCCCGGGTCCTCCACGGCGTCGGCGCCGACCCCGGCGGCGGTCCGCACCCCGGTCCGCAGCAGTCGCGTCGGGGACCGCTCGGCGGCCTCCTCGACGGCGACGAGCGCAGCCCTGGCCGCCCACCAGCCCGGTCCGTCCTCGATGCCGCGCTCGGCGTCCAGGACGGTGACCGGTCCCCGGCCGATGCCCACCCGCACGTCGCCCTCGGGCAGGAGCCGGATCCGCACCCGCAGCGCGACCTCGAGGGCGTCGCCGAGGCTGTGGTACGAGCCCTGGAACTCGTCGCCGACGGTGACGCGGAGCCCCGAGACGGAGGGACACGTCTCGTCGACGTCGGCGAGGGCGGCGTTCAGCGCCTGCTGGAGGCTCCGCCGGTCGGCGGACCGCCGGGACGCGACGAGGTCGCCGATGACGACACACCGTGAAGCATCAGACTTCATTTCAGCCATATGAAGATCATACCTTCATTCGTGCGGAATGAAGCGCTGCTCCTCAGGAAACCGGGTGGGCCCCCTGGTCGAGGCGCTCCCCTGCCGCGGGCTCGACGACCCCGCGCTCGGTCGCCACCGCCGCGACGAAGCGCGCCGGCGTGACGTCGAACGCCGGGTTGAACCCCTGCGATCCCTCCGGGACGGTCCGCACCCCGGCGAAGGACGTGACCTCGGCGCCGGGTCGCTCCTCGATCTCGATGCTCGACCCGTCGGCCATCGACAGGTCGACGGTGGACCAGGGGGCGGCGACCAGCAGCGGCACCCCCGCCGCCTGGCACGCGAGCGCGACCCCGAGGGTGCCCACCTTGTTCGCGACGTCCCCGTTCGCCGTGATCCGGTCGGCCCCGACGATGGCGCAGTCGACCAGGCCCCGCATGATCGTCGAGGACGCGGCGCTGTCGACCTGGACGGCGTGCGGGATGTCGTCGGCGGCGAGCTCCCAGGCGGTCAGCCGGGCCCCCTGGAGGAGGGGCCGCGTCTCGTCGGCGTACACGAACTCGACGCGCCCCCGCGCGTGCAGCTCGCGGACGACCCCGAGCGCGGTCCCCCACCCCGACGTCGCGAGCAGGCCCGCGTTGCAGTGCGTGAGGACCCGCAGCGTCGGCCGGTCGATCCGCGCGAGCAACCAGTCGGCGGCGAGACGGGACAGCTCGCGGTTGGCGGCCTCGTCCTCGGCGGCCAGGGCCCGCGCGGCCTCGAGCACGGCCTCGCGACCCTCGGCGACGAGCGGGCGCACCTGGTCGACCCCCCAGGCGAGGTTGACCGCCGTGGGCCGCGCGTGCCGGATCCGGTCGATCTCGGACCCCAGCCGGGTCTCGTCCCAGCCCTCCCGCACCGCCTGGTCCATCGCGACGACGACGCCCATCGCACCCGCGACCCCGAGGGCCGGGGCCCCGCGCACCGCGAGGGCGACGATGGCCTCGACGAGTGCGTCGACGGTGTCGACGTCGAGGTAGTCCGTCGTGGCGGGCAGGACGGTCTGGTCGAGGATGCGGACGGCCCCGCGGCCGTCCCGCCCCGCGTCGTCGGTCCAGGTGATGGCGCGCTCGGTCATGCCCGCACCCTACGACGGGGACCGACGGACCTGTGACATCCGTCCCTTGCGCCCGTGCTCCCAGGATGGGACCGTCGAATTACGAGGCGAGACACCCCGCCTCCGCAGTGGAAGGACGAACGATGAACCAGTCCCGCGTCGTCGTCGGCGTCGATGGCTCGCCCGCCTCGATGGCCGCAGTCACCCACGCCGCTCACGTCGCGAGCAGTCGCGGCATGTCGCTGCACGTCCTCCACGCGTTCGCCCCCGACCTGCCGATGCTGGGATTCGGGGCCTTGGCCGACCGGGCCCTGGTCACCGAGCACGGCAACCGGCTCCTCGCGGCCGCCACCGCCCGGGCTCATGCCGCCCACCCGGACCTCACCGTGACGACGAGCCTCCACGACGGCTACGCGAGCCCGGCCCTCATCGCGTCCTCGCACACCGCCGCCCTCGTCGTCGTCGGTGCCGTCGGGCAGGGACTCATCAGCCGGGTCAGCATGGGCGCCGTCGCGATGCAGGTGCTCACCCACGCCCACTGCCCGGTGCTCGTCGTCGGTCACGAGGCGGTCGCGGCACCGGTCCCCCAGGGCCGGATCGTCGTCGGCATCGACGGGTCCGACGACTCCCTCGCGGCCCTGCACGTCGCCGCTCGGGAGGCCCGCATCATCGGGGGCACCCTCGAGGCGGTGCATGCCTGGCGGGCCCGGGCGGCCACCGACCCGACGCTGGCGCGCTCGTCCAGCTGGGAGGAGTACGAGTCCGCCATCGAGGACCGGGTGCGGGCGACGATGGCCCGGACCGAGGCACCCGACATCGCCTGCGAGGTCCGCGTCGTGCGCGACGACCCCGTGCACGCCCTGACCGCCGCGAGCGAGGGCGCGAGCATGCTCGTGGTCGGCGCCCGCGGCGACGGGGGCTTCGACGGGCTGAAGGTCGGCTCGACCGCGATGCGGCTCGTGTCCCGCAGCGCGTGCCCGGTGCTCGTCACCCGCTGAGGCGGTCCACCCGTTCGGTCGCGCCGAGCTGGTCGAGGACGAACGCCCACTCCCACGCCACCTGCTCCCAGGCGGCGTAGCGGCCCGACCGCCCGCCGTGCCCCGCCGACATCTCGGTGCGCAGCAGGACCGGGCGGTCGGCCGGGTCGTTGGTGACCGTCTCGCGCAGCCGTGCGACCCACTTGGCCGGCTCGGTGACATAGACCCGGGTGTCGTGCAGGCTGCTCGTCGCGAGGATCGCGGGGTACCCGGTGGCGCGGATGTTCTCGTACGGGGAGTACGCCCGCATCCGGGAGTACACCTCGGGGTCGTGGAGCGGGTCGCCCCACTCCTCCCACTCCCCCACGGTGAGGGGCAGCTCGGGCTGGAGGATCGTCGTGAGCGCGTCGACGAACGGGACGGCCGCGTGGGCCACCCGGAAGCGCTCCGGGGCGAGGTTGAGGACGGCCCCGACGAGCAGGCCGCCGGCAGACCCGCCCTCGATGCCGAGCCGGTCGGGGGCCACCCATCCGGACGCCACGAGATGGTCGGCTGCCGTGACGGTGTCGGCGAAGGTGTTGGCCTTCGCGTGCAGCTTGCCGTCGTCGTACCAGCGCCGGCCCATCTCTCCCCCGCCGCGCACGTGCGCGACGGCGAAGACGACCCCGCGGTCGAGCAGGCCGAGCCGCGCGATCGAGAAGTACGGGTCGGACGAGATCTCGTAGGCGCCGTAGGCGGAGAGCAGACCGGGGTTGGACCCGTCGGCGCCCACGCTGCGGTGCCGCACGACCGAGACCGGGATCGACGTCCCGTCCGGGGCGCTCGCCCACTCGCGGGACTCCTCGTAGTCGGCGGGGTCGAAGCCACCGAGGACGGGTTGCCGCTTCAGCTCGGTCCGGGCCCCCGTCGCGAGGTCGACGTCCAACACCGTGCGCGGCGTCGTCCAGGACTCCACGACCACCTGGATCGCGGTCTGGTCCGGCTCGGGGTTGTCGCCGAGCCCGATCGAGTGCACCGGCTGGTCGACCTGCACGTCCCACGGGGTGCCGTGCCCCGAGACCGAGGTGACGTCGCGCGGCAGGACCCGCAGCGCCGTGAGCCCACCGGTGCGCAGCGACAGGACGGTCGCCGTGTCGAACGCGTCCACCCCGACGAACCGCTCGCCGTCGCCCGAGGAGAGCAGCGGCACCCACTGCTCGTGGCGGGTCGCCTCCAGCGGCGCCCACGCGAGGTCGGACTCCGGGGTGTGCGTGTTGTGGACGACGAGCAGGCGGTCGCCGGTGGGTTCGACGTCGTACTCGACGCCCTCGCGGCGCGGGGCGACGACCCGCCACGTGCCCTCGGGGTCGCTGGAGTCGAGGAGGTGCACCTCGCTGGTCGTCTTGGACCCGAGGCTGAGCATCAGCCAGCGCTCGTCGCGGCTCGAGCCGACCCCCATCCAGAACCGCTCGTCGTCCTCCTGGTGGACGAGCACGTCCTCGCCGGCGTCGCTGCCGACCCGGTGCCGCCACAGCTGGAAGGGGCGCCAGGCGTCGTCGACCCGGGTGTAGAACACGAACCGGCCGTCCCGGCTGAACTCGCAGCCGTACCCGATGCGGGTGACCGCCGTGTCGAGGACCTGCCCGGTCGCGACCTCGCGGACGGTGAGGTCGAACCGCTCGTCGCCGGCGGTGTCGACGGCGAAGGCGACGAGGCGGTGGTCGTGGCTCACCGTCAGGGCACCCATCGAGAAGAACTCGGAGTCACCGGCCTCGACGTTGCCGTCGACGACGACCTCCTCACCGGGCAGGGCCGCCCCGTCGGGGTCCGGACGGCCGCTGCCCTCGACGCGCGGGGCCCGCACCTGGGTGGCGTACTGCTTGCCCTCGGCGGTGCGGCTGAAGTACCACCACGGGCCGCTCGCGACGGGTACCGACAGGTCGTCCTCCTTGACCCTGGCCTTGATCTCGTCGAAGAGCGTCCGGCGCAGCGGCGCGAGGTGCGCGGTGCCGGCCTCGGCGTACGCGTTCTCGGCCTCGAGGTAGGCGAGCAGGTCGGGGTCCTCGAGGTCTCGCATCCACCAGTACGGGTCCGCGACGGCGTCGCCGTGGTGCTCGCGGACGTACGGGCGCTGCGGTGCTGAGGGAGGTGGTGGCGTCGCCATGGCGTCACCCTACGCAGCCGCGGACGCGGCGAGGGCCGCACCCCGGGTGGGGTGCGGCCCTCGTCGGGTCGGAACCGGTCAGAGACCGGCGACCCGGTCCGCCGGGGCGGTGAGCCCCGGGTTGGCCTCGAAGAACGCGACGAGGTTCGCGAGGTCCTCGCTGCCGCCGAGGACGTTGCGCCCCGCCGTGAAGCCGGTGAAGGAGTCGCCACCGTTGGCGAGGAAGTTGATCGTCGCGATGCGGTAGGTCTGCCCCGCCTGAATGTCCGTCCCGCCGAGCCTCATCGAGCCCGGGACGACCCGGCTGCCGGCCGGCTGCGTCGCGTCCCAGGAGTAGGTGAAGCCCTGCGACACCCCGAGCGCCAGCGCGTCTCGGCCGCCGGGGCGGCCGGGGACGAACTGCTGCTCGAGCACGGCCTTCAGCTCGGCGCCGGTGAGGTCCATCGTCGTGAGGATGTTGCCGAACGGCGCGACGTCGTAGGCCTCGGCGTAGGTGATCTGGCCGGGGGCCTCGGCGTACTTCGGGGCGACCCGCAGGCTGGCCCGGACCCCGCCGACGTTCATGAGCGCGATCTGCGCCCCGCCGTTGGCCGGAGCCTGGGTGCCCCAGAGGATGGCGTCGGCGACCAGGTCGGCCATCGGCGTCTCGATGCCGCGGTTGCCGCCGGAGTCACCGGTGATGTCCTCGGCGTTGCTGCCGACGATCCGTGCGGCGAGCGGACCCGACAGGGCCTTCCACTTCGCGATGATCGCCGACTGCTCGGCGTCCTTGGCGAACTGCGCGCGGCTCACGAGGTGGTTCGTCGCGGTCGAGCGGTCGCGCATCACCTCGCCGCTGCGGGTGTTGATGACGAGGTTGGTCTCGGTGACGACCTGGCCGTAGGAGGCCGCGCTCGTGACGAGGCGCGGGTTGCCGGCCGGGTCGGGGAGCGAGCACGTGTACGGCTGGTGGGTGTGACCGGTGATGATCGCGTCGACCTCGGAGGTCATCGTGGCCGCGATCGTCGCGATCGGGTCCGAGATGCCCACGCACTGCTGGAAGGTGCCCGACTGGACACCGCCCTCGTGGAGCAGGACGACGATGGACTTCACGCCCTGCTTCTTGAGGATCCGGGCCTGGGTGGCGGCGGTCTCGACCTCGTCCTTGAAGTCGACCGAGGCGACGCCGGCCGGGTCGACGAGCGTCGGGGTGCCCTCGAGGGTCATGCCGATGAAGCCGACCTCGACCCCGCCGACGGTCCGGACCTCGGTGCCGGGCAGCAGGGTCTCGCCGTCGGACTTCTTGACGACGTTGGCCGCGAGCCACTGGAAGTCGGCCCCGGCGTACGGCTGCTCCGGGAAGTAGCACCCGTCCTTGGGGTGGCAGCCGCCGTCCTGCATCCGCAGCAGCTCGTCGGTGCCCTCGTCGAACTCGTGGTTGCCGACGCTGCTGACGTCCAGGTGCATCGCGTTGAGCGACTCCACGGACGGCTCGTCGTGGAACAGGCCCGACAGGAACGTCGAGCCGCCGATGAGGTCGCCGGCGGCGACGGTCAGCGACCGCCCGCCCGGGGCCTGGCTCCGCAGGTCCGCCAGCGCCGTGGCGAGGTGCTCGGCGCCACCGGCCGGGGTCCGAGTCGGGTCGAGGTTGGCCGGCAACGGCCCGTCGGTGGCCTCGAGGTGGCCGTGGTAGTCGTTGAACGAGAGCAGCTGGACGGACGTGAGGTTCGGGTTGCCCTTGCTGTCGGGCTTGCCCTTGTCGGCCGCCACGGCGGGGGTGCCCGCCACGAGGGCCGCGAGCGCAGTGGCGGCGATACCGGTGCCGAGGGCGCGTCGACGAGTCGAAATCATGTGAGAGTCTCCTGGGTTCGGGAAGCGTGCTCACCCTAGGCGAGACTTCCGAGCCGGGGAAGGACCCCTGAGCAGGGAGTTCGGATGTCCTCCACCCCCGTCCGTGCGTCGTGTGACAGGCGGGTCAGGAGAGGCAGCGGGGGCCGAGCAGCACCTTGAGGTCCCCGAACAGCCCGTCGTCGGCGTTGACCCGGAACGCCGGGTCGAGGCGGATCTCGACGGACCGGCCCGGCTTGAGGAGCCGGAGGTGCACCTCGGTGGTGCCGGGGTGGTTGGTGAGGACGCCCTTGAGCTCCTCGATGCGCTCGGCGGTCGCCCGCGCGGTCTCCATCGTCACCACGACCGGGCCCCGAGGGCCGTCGCTGATGTCGGGCAGCGTCAGCTCCTGGGCGTAGATCGACACCGAGTCGTCGCGCCGGTTGAGCTTGCCCCGGACGACGGCGATCTGGTCCTGCTGGAGCATCCCCGAGACGGTCATGTACGTGCTCGGGAAGAACAGGCACTCGATGGCCCCGGCGAGGTCCTCGACCGTCGCGATCGCCCAGAGGTCGCCCTTCTTCGTGCGCTTGATCGCGAGCCCGGTGATGAGTCCGGCGACGGTGACCATCGACCCTTCGGGGCGTCCGCTCTCGTCGGCCGTGAGCGAGGCGATCTGGGTGTCGGCGTGCGCCGCGAGGACGTGCTCGACCCCGAACAGCGGATGGTCCGAGACGTAGAGCCCGAGCATCTCGCGCTCGAAGGACAGCAGCGTCGACTTGTCCCACTCGACCCCGGGGACCGGGGCCAGGCCCATCATGTCGTCGCCGCCGGGGGCGCCGCCGGTGTCGTCCCCGAACGCGCCGAAGAGGCTGTCCTGGCCGATCGCCTCCTGCCGCTTGACGGACACGAAGGCGTCGACGTACTCCTCGTGGATCCGGACCAGGCCCATCCGCGTCTCGGCGAGACCGTCGAACGCGCCGCCCTTGATGAGCGACTCGATGGTCCGCTTGTTGCAGACGACCGCCGGCACCTTGGACATGAAGTCGCGGAAGGAGGTGAACCGGCCCTTCTCCTCGCGCGCGGTGAGGATGGCGTCGACGACGTTGTGGCCGACGTTGCGGATGGCGTGCAGCCCGAAGCGGATGTCGGTGCCGACGGCGGCGAACGGGCCGACGGAGTCGTTGACGTCCGGAGGCAGGACCTTGATGCCCATCCGGCGGCACTCCCCGAGGTAGAGCGCCGACTTGTCCTTGTCGTCGCCGACGCTCGTGAGGAGCGCGGCCATGTACTCGGCGGGGTAGTTCGCCTTGAGGTAGCCGGTCCAGTACGAGACGAGCCCGTAGGCGGCGGTGTGCGCCTTGTTGAAGGCGTAGTCGGAGAACGGGACGAGGACGCCCCACAGGGCCGCCACCGACGCCTCGCTGTAGCCGTTGGCCTTCATGCCCTCGGAGAACGGCACGTACTCCTTGTCGAGGACCTCCTTCTTCTTCTTGCCCATCGCGCGCCGCAGCAGGTCGGCGCTGCCGAGGGTGTACCCGGCGAGCTTCTGGGCGATCTCCATGACCTGCTCCTGGTAGATGACCAGGCCGTAGGTGGTGCCGAGGATGGGCTCGAGGGCCTCGACCATCTCGGGCTGGAGCTTGCCCTTGAGCTGCGGGTCGAGCGGGATGAGCTCCTGCTTGCCGTTCTTGCGCAGGGCGAAGTTGGTGTGGGCGTTGACGCCCATCGGGCCCGGCCGGTACAGCGCGAGCGCCGCCGAGATGTCCTCGAAGTTGTCGGGCTGCATGAGCTTGAGCAGCGTGCGCATGCCGCCGCCGTCGAGCTGGAAGACCCCGAGGGTGTCGCCCCGGCCGAGCAGGTCGTACGTGGCCTTGTCGGTCATGTCCTTGGACAGCGCGTCGAGGTCGATGTCCTCGCCCCGGTTGGCCTTCACGTTGACGATGGCGTCGTCGAGGATGGTGAGGTTGCGCAGGCCGAGGAAGTCCATCTTGACCAGACCGAGCGCCTCGCAGCTCGGGTAGTCGAACTGGGTGATGACCTGCCCGTCCTGCAGCCGCCGCATGACCGGGATGACGTCGATGAGCGGCTCGCTGGACATGATGACGCCCGCGGCGTGCACGCCCCACTGACGCTTCAGCCCCTCGAGACCCTTGGCCGTCTCGACGACCTCCTGGAGGTGCTGCTCCGCGGCGACGAGGTCGCGGAACTCCTTGCCCTCGCCGTAGCGCGGGTGCTCGGGGTCGTAGATGCCCGAGAGCGGCACGCCCTTGCCCATGACGTCGGCGGGCATCGCCTTCGTCAGCTGCTCACCGACGGCGAACGGATGGCCCATGACCCGGGCGGAGTCCTTGACGGCCTGCTTGGCCTTGATGGTGCCGTAGGTGACGATCTGGGCGACCCGCTCGGAGCCGTACTTCTCGGTGACGTACCGGATGACCTCGCCGCGGCGGCGCTCGTCGAAGTCGACGTCGAAGTCGGGCATCGACATGCGCTCGGGGTTGAGGAACCGCTCGAAGATCAGGCCGTGCGGCACCGGGTCGAGGTCGGTGATCTTCATGGCGTAGGCGCACATCGAGCCCGCGCCGGAGCCACGCCCCGGCCCGACCCGGATGCCGTTGTCCTTGGCCCAGGTGATGAAGTCGGCGACGACGAGGAAGTACCCGGCGTAGCCCTTGCCGACGATGACGTCGGTCTCGAACTCGGCCTGCCGGCGGGCGTAGTCGGGGACGCCCTCGGGGAAGCGGTCGCGCAGGCCCTGCTCGACCTCCTTGACGAACCAGCTCTCCTCGTTCTCGCCGGGCGGGCACGGGAAGCGCGGCATGTACCGGCCCTCGCCCTCGGTGAAGGAGATGTCGCACATCTCCGCGATGAGGAGGGTGTTGTCGCACGCCTCGGGCAGCTCGCGCCAGGTGTGGCGCATCTCCTCGGCGGACTTGAGGTAGAAGTCGTCGGAGTCGAACTTGAACCGGCCCGGGTCCATCATCGTCGAGCCGGACTGCACGCACAGCAGCGCGGAGTGCGCCTTGGCGTCCTCGGGGTTCGTGTAGTGCAGGTCGTTGGTCGCGACGAGCGGCAGGCCGACCTCGCGGGCCAGGCGCAGCAGGTCCTGCTGGACGCGGCGCTCGATGTCGAGGCCGTGGTCCATGAGCTCGCAGAAGAAGTTCTCGGCGCCGAACAGGTCACGCAGGTCGGACGCCGCCTGCTTCGCCTGGTCGTACTGACCGAGCCGGAGCCGGGTCTGGATCTCGCCGGACGGGCAGCCGGTGGTGGCGATCAGGCCCTTGCCGTACTGGTCGAGGAGCTCGCGGTCGATGCGGGGCCACTTCGCGTACACCTGGTCGAGGGAGGCCTGGCTGTCGAGGCGGAAGAGGTTGTGCAGCCCGGTGTTGTTCCGGGCCAGCAGCGTCATGTGGGTGTACGCCCCGGACCCCGACACGTCGTCGCCGGGGCGCGTGCGCTCGTCGCCCCACTTGACGCGGGTCTTGTCGGTGCGGTGCGTGCCGGGGGTGACGTAGGCCTCGACGCCGATGATCGGCTTGACCCCGGTGCCCTGGGCCTTCTTCCAGAACTCGTAGGCGCCGAAGACGTAGCCGTGGTCGGTGGTCGCGAGGGCCGGCATGCCCAGCTCGGCGGCCCGGGTGAAGAGGTCGCCGATCCGCGCGGCGCCGTCGAGCATCGAGTACTCGGTGTGGACGTGCAGGTGCACGAACGAGTCGGAGCCCTTCCGTGCGGAGGTGGGGCTCGGGCTCGGGGCGGACGGGGTGGACATCGCCGACCATCCTAGGTCGGTCCGGGGACAGCCCTCGGCGTGTCGGGGGGTCGTGTCGCCGGGCGGTGCTCAGAGCCGGTCGAGTGCGCCCTGGAGGTCCTGCGGGTAGCTGCTCTCGAAGGTGGCCCACTCCCCCGACCCGGGGTGCTCGAAGCCCAGACCCACGGCGTGCAGCCACTGCCGCTCGAGGCCGAGGCGTTTCGCCAGGGTGGGGTCGGCGCCGTAGGTCGGGTCACCGACGCAGGGGTGCCGGACCGCGGCCATGTGCACCCGGATCTGGTGGGTGCGGCCCGTCTCGAGGCGGATGTCGAGCAGGCTGGCGTGCCGGAACGCCTCGAGCAGCTCGTAGTGCGTCACCGCGGGCTTGCCCGAGTCCATGACGGCGAACTTGTAGTCGCCCCCGGGGTGCCGCCCGATCGGGGCGTCGACCGTGCCGACGAGCGGGTCCGGGAGCCCCTGGACCAGGGCGTGGTAGGTCTTGTCGACCCGACGCTCCTTGAAGGCCCGCTTGAGCACCGAGTAGCCGCGTTCGCTCTTGCACACGACCATGAGGCCGGAGGTGCCGACGTCGAGCCGGGACACGATGCCCTGCCGCTCGCTCGCTCCGCTCGTGGAGATCCGGTAGCCGGCCGCCTTCAGCCCCGAGAGGACGTTGGGGCCCGACCAGCCGACGCTGGGGTGGGCCGCGACCCCGACCGGCTTGTCGACGACGACGATGTCGTCGTCGTCGTGGACGACGCGCATGCCCGGGACGGGCTCGGCGACGACCTCGAGGGACGGGCTGGCGGGCCCGCTCGGGATGAGGACCTCGAGCATGTCACCGGCGCTGACCCGGTGGCTCTTGCCGACACTGGCGGCGTTGACGCTGACCTCACCGGCGGCGGCGAGGTCGGCGGCCTTGGTGCGGGAGAGGCCGAACAGGCGGGCGATGGCGGCGTCGACGCGCTCGCCTTCGAGACCGTCCGGGACCAGGACCGTGCGGGCGTCAGTCATCGGCGTGCCCGGGGTGGTGCACGGGGCCGCCCACCGAGATGCCGCGGTGGGCCAGGACCATGACGAACCCGGCGGCCCCGACGATCGCGATGTCGGCGACGTTGCCGACGAACCACCCGAAGTAGTCGATGAAGTCGACGACGTGGCCACGGCCCGGGCCCGGCTCGCGCACGAGGCGGTCGACGAGGTTGCCGACCGCGCCGCCGAGCAGCAGTCCGAGCGCCACGGCCCACGGCAGGTTCGCGACCCGGCGGGCCCCGAGAACGACGCCGACGAGGATGACGAGCGAGAGGACCGTCAGTACCCACGTGGAGCCGTCCCCGAGGGAGAAGGCCGCGCCGGGGTTGCGGATGAGGTTGAGCCGGATCAGCGAGCCGATGACCTCGACGGGCTGCCCGGGGGTGAGGGCCGCCAGCGCCCATGCCTTCGTCGCCTGGTCCAGGACGAGCACGACGAGCGCGATGACCGTCAGTCGGGTACGCAGACGACCCCGTCCGCCCGCGGGAAGGCCCGCGGTGCTGGTCGGGGTGCGCTCGGCCGCGGTCAGCGGCGCTCCTGTTTGGTCTTGCACGGCATGCACAGGGTCGCACGAGGAGCGGCCTGGAGCCGCATCTTGCCGATCGGGTTGCCACAGGACTCGCAGGTTCCGTACGACCCGCTCTCGAGCCGGTCGAGGGCGTGCTCGGACTGCTCGAGCATCTCGCGGGCGTTGTTCGCCAGCGAGATCTCCTGCTCCCGCTCGTAGGTCTTCGCCCCGGCGTCCGCCTCGTCGTCGCCGGCGCCGTCGCCGGAGTCGCGCATGAGGTCGACGAGGTCGTTGCGGGCGTGCTCGAGCTCCTCCCGGAGCTGCTGGATGTCGCGCTCGAGCTCGGAGCGCACCTCACGGACCTCGGCCGCCGTCCAGGGCGCCTCGCCCTCACGGACCGGCAGCGAGGCAGCGGTGACCCGCTTCGCGGGCTTCTTCGCCGCGGCCTTCGTGGCGGTGGCCTTCGTCGCGGCCTTCGCCGCGGGGGCCGTCGTCTTCTTCGTCGCGGCCGGCGTCGTCGCCGCCGACTTCTTCGTCGCGCTCGTCGTCTTCTCCGTCGTCGTGGACCGTCGGGCCGAGGCCGTCGTGTCGGTGGGCGTCTGCTTCTTGGCGGGAACCTCGGTGGCCGGAGCCTTCTTGGCCGGGGGCTTCTTCGCTGGGGCCTTGTTCGCTGGGGCCTTGGCCGGAGCCTTCTTGGCGGGGGCCTTGGCCGGAGCCTTCTTGGCCGGGGCCTTCTCGGCGGGAGCCTTCTTGGCCGGGGCCTTCTTGGCGGGGGCCTTGGCCGGGGCCTTCTTGGCGGGAGCCTTCTCGGCCGGGGCCTTCTTGGCGGTGGCCGTCTTGGCGGGGCCTTCTTGGCGGGGGCCTTCTTCGCCGGGGCCTTCGCCGACGCCGGTGCCTGCTTCGACGCGGCCGGAGCCTTCTTCGCAGCGGACGGGGCCTTGCTCGTCGTCCCGCCGGCGGTCCCGGACGCCTTCTGACGACCGCCCACAGCCTGCCGCGCCGAGGAGATCGCGCTGGAGCCGACCTTCTTCGCCGCGGACAACGTCCGTCTCACCACCATGACGTGCTCTTTTCCGGATCGCGCCGGGCCCGCACGGCCCGACCTGTCGAGGAGGATACGGGGTGCCCCGCGGCACCTCCATTCGGGGTGAACGAGCAGGTCGCCGCATCGTTCCCGCCGACGCCGGAAGGGGCCCGGGGAGATCCCCGGACCCCTCCGTCGTCGGGAAGGCTCAGCCCTGGCGCTCGTGCTGCGGCTGCGCCGCGTCCGCCTCGGACTCCTCGACGTCGCCTCCGACGTCCTTGAGGTCGGCGAGCTGGGCCTGGATGTACTCGTGCAGCCGGGTCCGGTAGTCGCGCTCGAAGCCCCGCAGCTCGTCGATCTTCCGCTCGAGCAGGCCGCGCTCACGGCCGAGCTCCTCGAGGATCGAGGCCTTCTTCTGCTGCGCCTCCGCGACCATGCCGGTCGAGCGCTCCCGGGCCTCGGTGAGCATCTCGTCCCGCTGGGTCGTAGCGGTGCCGATCATCTCGTCGCGCTGGCTGGTCGCCGTCGAGACGAGCTCGTCGTGCTGGGCGCGACCGGTGGAGACGAACTCGTCGTGCTGGGCCTGGCCGCTCGAGACGAGCTCGTCGTGCCGGGACTGCCCGGTCGAGATCAGCTCGTCGTGCCTGCGCTGAGCGGTCCCCAGGAGCTCGTCGTGGCGACGCTGCCCCTCGGAGATCAGCTCCTCACGCTTGGACTCACCGGCGGACACGTGCTCGTCGTGCAGACGCTGCGCGAGGGCGATGACCCCGGCGGCGCTGGCGCCACCACCGGCTCCGGCGAGAGCCGCGGCGCTGAGCCCGCCCTCGCCCTGACCCTCGGCCCGCGCCTCGGCGTCCTGGAGCCGCGCCTCGGCGTCCTGGGCCCGCTGCTCGGCGACGCTCAGCGCCTCCTGGGCCTCCTGGAGCCGTGCCTCGAGCGTCTGGACCTGCTCGTCGGTCGCGGAGCCCTGCTGCTCGCGGGCCGCGGTGAGCGCTGCGGCGTGCTCGTCGCGCTCCGCGGCGACCGCGGCCGCCTCGTCACGGGCCTGCGCCACCTGGGTCTCGAGCTCGCGCACCTGCGCCTCGAGGGTGGTGGCGTGCTTCTCGATCTGCGTCGCGTGGTTCTCGAGCTCGCCGGCGCGACGCTCGGCGTCGGCCACGCGCACGTCGGAGTCCCCACCGGCGGCCCGCAGCTGCTCGAGCTGCTGGCGCAGGTCGGCGGACTGGCGCTCGAGCTCGGCGTTGCGGTTCTCGAGCTGGCTGACCGTGCCCTGCAGCTCGGCAGCGCGGGCCTCGCCGTCGCCGCTGGCGTTCTCGAACTCGCTGAGGCGGCCGGTGAGCTCGGCCCGGGTCCCCTCGAGCTCGGCGACCTGGGCCGCGAGGGTCGCGTTCTTGGAGCGCAGCTCCTCGACGTCCCGCGCGGCCTCGGAGTCGGTGCGCGCGAAGGCGGGGGCCATGCCCTTGCCGCCCCGGGACGCGCTGAGCTCGCCGCGCAGGTCGTCGGACTCCTTGGACATGCGGCGCATCTCGGCGACGATGTCGTCGAGGAAGTCGTCGACCTCGCGCTCGTCGTAGCCCCGACGGAACTGGGTCTGGGTGAACGTCTTGTTGAGGACGTCCTCGGGAGTGAGAGCCATGTGGAACTCCTGGTGGCCGGTCGGTCACGAATACGGCCCCGGGATCGCGACACAGATGGCCTCCGGGGGTCCGGTGGCTCAGACTACGCGATGACGGGGCCTGCGTGACAGGTGTGCACGGAAGTGGCGCCTCCGAATCCGGAACTCAGCGAGCGAGTCCCGAGAGGACGGCCTGGAGGATGATCACGCCGACGAACAGGATCATGAACGACAGGTCGATGTTGACGGCGCCGAGACGCAGCGGCGGGATGACCTTGCGCAGCGCGCGCAGCGGCGGCTCGGTCAGCGTGTAGACGGGCTCCGCCACCAGCAGGACCGGGCCCCGCGGCCGCCACTCACGGGCGAAGATGCGGATCCAGTCGAAGACCACCCGTCCGATGAGCACGACGAGGTACAGGAAGACCACGAAGGCGAGAAGTGCGAAAACGGGCTTCATGAGGACGAGTGTGTCCCATCGACCTGCGGCGCAGCCCTGCGGGGTCCGTCAGCTCTGGTTGAAGACACTGCGACCGGCGACGGCCACGGGGCCCTCCTCGGCGTTGACCTCGACGGACTCCGGCGAGAGCAGGAACACCTTGGAGGTGACGCGCTCGATGCTGCCGTGGAGACCGAAGACCAGGCCCGCCGCGAAGTCGACGAGACGCTTGGCGTCGGAGTCGCTCATGTCGGTGAGGTTCATGATGACGGGCACCGAGTCGCGGAAGTTCTCCCCGATCGTCTTGGCCTCGTTGTACGTGCGCGGGTGGATCGTCGTGATCCGCGAGACGCTGCCGGCGTCGTGGCTGCGCACGACCTCGGCGACGGGGCGGCGCGTCGGCAGCGGCGTGACCTCGGCCCCGCGGTGCTCGGTGCGGTCCTCGACCTCGGGCTCGTCGTAGCCGTCGTAGTACTCGTCGTCGTAGTGGCCCTGGTCCTCGGCGAGGCCCAGGTAGACCATCGTCTTGCGCAGCGCGCCAGCCATCACGTACTCCTCGGTCGTCGGCTCCGCCTTCCGGTGCCGTGCGTCGTGACCGAAGTTACCGGTGTGACTCACGAGATCCGAGGATTGCGGACCCGACACGCAGGTGTGTCGCCCCTTCGGCCACCGCGTCCTCGAGGTCGGCGCTCATCCCGGCGGAGACCCAGGTCGCCGCGGGATGCTCGGTCCGGAGCCGCTCGGACAGCTCGCGGAGCCGGGCGAAGGCCGGCCGCGGCGGCTCCCCGAGGGGCGCGACGGCCATGAGCCCGCGCAGGCGCAGGTGGTCGAGCCCGGCGACGACGTCGGCGAGCCCGGCCACGTCGGCGGGGGCGACGCCGCCCCGGTCGCCGGAGGTGTCGAGCCCGACCTGCACGAGGACGTCCAGGGGGCGGCCCGCCCGCTCGGCCGCCCGGTCCAGCGCCAGCGCCAGCTTGGGCCGGTCGAGGGAGTGGACGACGTCGGCGTACCGCACGACGCCACCGGCCTTCTTCGTCTGGAGCTGGCCGATGAAGTGGACGGTCAGCCGGTCCCGGTGCGCCAGCTCGGCGACCTTGGCGGACGCCTCCTGGTCGCGGTTCTCGCCGATGTCGGTGACCCCGAGCTCGGCGAGGGTGTCGACGTCGGCCGCGGGGAAGAACTTCGTGACGACCACGAGCGTCACGTCGTCGGTGCGCCCGGCGGCGAGCATCGCCTCGTCGATCCGGGCCCGGACCGCCCCGAGCCGCTGGGCGAGCTCGTCGCGGCGCCCGCTCACCCGGCCACCCGGTGCACCATTCCGGCGAACCGTCCCGTCGTGCGGGCGGCCCGGTAGGAGTAGAGGTCGGCGCTCTCCTTCGTGCAGCCGGGCAGCCAGCGGACGGCGACGTGAAGTGCGTGGAGCTGGGCGACGACCCCGGCGGCGACGTCGAGCGACGGCGTGCCCGTCCACGTGACGGCCGCGCTCACCGGATGCTCCGCGGCGACGCCGTCGCGCATCTCCGCGGGCACCTCGTAGCAGCGGGCGCACACCGACGGGCCGACGACGGCGTCCACCGCAGCGGCTCCGAGGTCGCGCATGGCGGTGACGGCGGCGGGCACGACCCCCGCGACGAGCCCGGGTCGGCCGGCGTGCACGGCGGCGACGACCCCCTCGGGGCTGGCGAGGAGCACCGGCACGCAGTCGGCGACGAGGACGGCGAGGGCGAGGTCGGCGGACCGGGTGACGAGCGCGTCGGCCGACGGGGCGCGGGGCGGGACCTCCTCGACGACGGCGACGCCGGCGCCGTGGCACTGGTCCATGTAGACGACGGGTCGCCCCACGGCGTCGGCGAGCAGGCCACGGTTGCGGGCGACCGCGTCCGGGTCGTCACCGACGTGGGCCCCGAGGTTGAGGCCGGCCCACGCCCCCGCGCTGACCCCGCCGTCCCGGCTCGTGACCGCGCGCCGGGCTCCGGCCGTCGTCTCGTCCCAGAAGAACACGGGTCCACCGTAGACGCGCCAGGGGCGGGCCGGTGTCCCGGCCCGCCCCTGGCGCAGTGCTCGTCCTACTTGAGGAAGTCCGGCACGTCGAGGTCGTCCTCGCCGTCGAAGGTGACCGTGCGCGGCGGCTGCTGGCGCGCGGGCTCCGCCGGCGTCGACTCCCGCTCGGTGCGGACCGGCGCCTCCTCCTCGACGTGGGTCGCCGGGGGCGCGTCCTGGGACTCGCGCCGCTCCACCGGCGCGAAGGCGGGCACGGGCTCGGGGCTGCCGTGACCACCCTGGGCGGCGTAGCCGTTGCTCGGGCTCGTCGGCACCGCCGGAGCCGGCGCTGCCGCGGGCGCGGCCGGCGGGACCGCCGGGGGCACCGGACGGCCCTGGATGGTGCCGAGAGCGCGGTCGTCGGCGCGCCGTGCCGGGGCGCCGCCGTCGAAGCCGGCGGCGATGACGGTGACCCGGACCTCGTCGCCGAGGGCGTCGTCGATGACCGCACCGAAGATGATGTTCGCCTCGGGGTGGGCGGCCTCCTGGACGAGGCGCGCGGCCTCGTTGATCTCGAACAGGCCGAGGTCGCTGCCGCCCTGGATCGAGAGCAGCACGCCGTGCGCGCCGTCGATGCTCGCCTCGAGCAGCGGGCTCGAGATGGCGAGCTCGGCGGCCTGCACCGCGCGGTCCTCGCCGCGGGCCGAGCCGATGCCCATGAGCGCCGACCCGGCACCCTGCATGACCGACTTGACGTCGGCGAAGTCGAGGTTGATGAGGCCGGGGGTCGTGATGAGGTCGGTGATGCCCTGGACACCCGAGAGCAGCACCTGGTCGGCGCTGCGGAAGGCGTCGAGCATCGACACCCCACGGTCGCTGATCGACAGGAGCCGGTCGTTGGGGATGACGATGAGGGTGTCGACCTCCTCGCGCAGGGCCGCGATGCCGGTCTCGGCCTGGTTCGCGCGGCGCCGGCCCTCGAAGGTGAACGGGCGCGTCACGACACCGATCGTCAGGGCGCCGAGGCCCCGCGCGATGCGCGCGACGACGGGCGCGCCACCGGTGCCGGTGCCACCGCCCTCACCGGCGGTGACGAAGACCATGTCGGCCCCCTTGAGGACCTCCTCGATCTCCTCGGCGTGGTCCTCGGCGGCTTTCTTGCCGACCTCGGGGTCGGCGCCGGCGCCGAGCCCGCGGGTGAGCTCACGGCCCACGTCGAGCTTGACGTCGGCGTCGCTCATGAGGAGCGCCTGGGCGTCGGTGTTGACCGCGATGAACTCGACCCCCTTGAGGCCGACCTCGATCATCCGGTTGATGGCGTTGACACCGCCGCCGCCGATGCCGACGACCTTGATGACGGCGAGGTAGTTCTGGGGTGATGCCACGGCTGGGGCCTTCCACTTCGGTCAGGGCGTTCGATGCGGCCGGTCGTAACTCTCGACCTCACGTCGAGGATTACAGTTAGGTCACGGTGTCTGGTGGGACGACGCTACGTCGGCCCCGGGGGTCTCGCACAACTCCGACGGGGCGTGTCGCGACATCCCGATGGCGAAATCCTGCCACGCGAGATGCGGCCCGTCACAACCGCCCCACGAACCCCACCGGTCACACCGCGGTCAGCGGGTGACGGGCGTCTCGGGTGCGCTGACGTCGATGACCTTCGCCTTCGTCGTGAGCAGCGCCCGCAGGACCCGGACCTTGAGGTCGCCGGAGTCCGCACCGCCCCAGACGACGGTGCGCGACCCGATCCTGAACGTCACGAGGTTGGCGCTGCTCACCGTGACCGACGTGACCCGCTGCTCGAGGTCGTCGGGGAGCGCCTCGAGGAAGGCGAGGGCGGCCGTCAGCGCCTGCGGGGTCGTCGCCTCGGCGCCGGTGGCGGTGACGACGGGCACGCCCTTCGGGGCCTTCTTCACGGTGCCGAAGACGACCCCGGTCGCATCCACGACCTGAAGTCGACCTTGAGGGTTCTTCACGACGATCGCGGCGGTCCGGGGCACGACGTCGACCTCGAGGGTGCGCGGCCAGGCCCGCCGCACCGACACCTCGGCAACGGTCACCCGGGCGCGCACCGCGGCCTCGACGGCCTCGGTGTCGACCCGCACCAGGGGCGTTCCCGTGGGCACCGCGACGAGCTTCGCGACGGCCTTCGCCTCGCCGCCGGACACCCCGGTGACCTCGATGTCGTGGACCCCGAGCATGTCGGTCCACCCGCCGACCCACACGGCGCCGGCGACCGCGGCGACGGTGACCGTGGCGCCGAGCGCGCGGCGCCAGGGCCGTCGCCGGTGCTCGAGCGCGCGGTCGCGGAAGCGGGTGGCCGACGACGCGAGGCCGACCGGGCCGTCCGTGCGCGTGGAGGTCATCGGGCGGCCCCTGTCCCCTTCGCCCGGAGCGCGTCGACGATCTGCGGGCCGAGCGCGGTGACGTCCCCGGCCCCGACGGTGAGCAGGAGGTCGCCGGGGCCGGCCGCGGCGACGACGCTCGCGACGGCGTCGGCCGGGGCGAGGCCCACCTCGACGAGGCGGCTGCCGGGTCGAGCGGCGAGCGGGTCCCCGACGAGCGCCGAGGTGACGCCCGGCTCGGGGTCCTCCCGGGCGCCGTAGATGTCGAGGAGGACGACGTGGTCGGCGGGCGCGAGCGCGGCGGCGAACTCGGCCGCGAAGTCGCGGGTCCGGCTGTAGAGGTGCGGCTGGAAGACCACCCGCAGGCGGCCGACGCCGGAGCGCGCGACGACGTCGGCCGCCGTGGACACGACGGCCGCGACCTTGGCCGGGTTGTGGGCGTAGTCGTCGACGACGGTGACACCCCCGACCTCGCCGCGCAGCTCGAACCGGCGACGGGCACCGGTGAAGCCGGCCAGACCGCGCAGGACCGCGTCGGGGTCGGCGTCCAGCCCGACGACCCCGGCGAGCAGGGCGGCGCAGGCGTTGGCGACGTTGTGGGCGCCGGGTACCGACAGGACCAGCTCGCGCTCGGTCCCGTCGGGCATCCGGGCGAGCGAGCGGGTGCCGAGACCGCCGGGGCTGCTCGAGACGACGCACAGGTCGGCGGCGGGGTCGACCCCGAACGTGACGACCCGACGGCCGGCGGCGCGCTGGGCGTCGGCGAGGGCGCGCGCGCCGGGGTCGTCCTGGCTCGCGACGAGCAGGCCGCCGGGCGCCACCGTCGCCGCGAACTCCGCGTAGGCCTCGGCGACGGCGGCGGGCGTGCCGTAGAAGTCGAGGTGGTCCGGCTGGACGTTGGTCACGACGGCGATGTCCGGCCGGTAGACGACGAAGGTGCCGTCGCTCTCGTCGGCCTCGACGACGAACGCGTCGCCGGCCCCCAGCTCGGCGTTGGTCCCGAGCTGGGCGACCTCCCCACCGCAGGCGTACGAGGGGTCGGCCCCGGCCTCGGTGAGGGCGACGACGAGCATCGCCGTCGTCGAGGTCTTGCCGTTGGCGCCGGCCACCGCGACCCGCCGGGTGCCGGCCATGAGCGAGGAGAGAGCCTGCGCGCGGTGGAGCACCCGGAGCCCCGCGGCCCGGGCCGCGGCGAGCTCGGGGTTGTCCTCGCGGACGGCCGAGGAGACGACGACGGTGTCGACGCCCTGGAGGTGGGCCGCGTCGTGCCCCACCGAGACGGTCGCGCCGGCGGACCGCAGCGCCGTGAGCACCGGGGTGTCGGCGGCGTCGGAGCCGCTGACCCGCACGCCGCGGGCCAGCAGCAGCCGCGCGACGGCGGACATGCCGGCGCCGCCGATGGCGACGAGGTGCACGGCCCCGAGCGCGTCCCAGGCGGGGACGGCGGCCGCGAGGTCGAAGCGCGGGTTGGTGACGGGCACGGGGTCAGCGCCCCTGCGCGGCCGCGGTGACGAGGTCGGCGAGCAGCTCGTCGCCGCCGCGCTCCCCCACCGATGCCGCGGCGGCCGACATCGCGGCGACCCGGGCCTCGTCGAGAGCGAGCGGAAGGACGACCGAGCGCACCCAGGCGGCGTCGACGGTGGCGTCCTCGGCGAGGAGGCCACCGCCGGCGCCGAGAACGGCCGCGGCGTTGAGCCGCTGCTCGCCGTTGCCGACGGGCAGCGGCACGTAGACCGCGGGGAGACCGACGGCGCTCAGCTCGCACACCGTGTTGGCACCGGAGCGGGCGACGGCCAGGTCGGCCGCGGCGTAGGCGAGGTCCATCCGGTCGCAGTACTCCAGGACCCGGTACGACGCGCCGGAGGTCGCCCCCGGGTCCACGGTCTTGCCGGAGCCGGTGACGTGGAGCACCTGGACGCCGGCCTCGGACAGGGCCGCTGCGGCCCCCGCGAACGCCTCGTTGAGGCGCTGCGCCCCCAGCGAGCCGCCCGTGACGAGCAGGGTGGGGCGGTCCTCGAGCCCGAAGTGCTCGCGCGCCTGCCCCCGGAGCGCCGGGCGGTCGAGCGTCGCGATCTCGTGGCGCAGCGGCATCCCGGTGACGACGGCGCGACGCAGCGGGGTGCCGGGGAAGGCGACGGCGACGTGCGCGGCCACCCGCGCCCCCAGACGGTTCGCGAGCCCGGGGCGGGCGTTGCCCTCGTGGACGACGACGGGGACCCCGGCTCGCCGGGCGGCGAGGTAGGCCGGTGAGGCGACGAACCCCCCGAACCCGACGACCACCTCGGCCCCGGTCTCGTCGATGGCGCGGCGCGCGGCCGCGACCGCCGCGCCGAGCGCGCGCGGGAGCCGCAGCACCGCGCCGTCGGGCCGCCGCGGGAAGGGGACGCGCGGGATCTCGTGCAGGGGGTAGCCCCGCTCGGGGACCAGCCTGGCCTCGAGGCCCTCGCGGGTTCCGAGCGCCGCGACCGCGATGTCGGGGTCGCGGCGGCGGAGGCAGTCGGCCAGGGCCAGCAGGGGCGAGACGTGGCCGGCGGTGCCGCCGCCGGCGAGCAGCACCGAGCGCGGAACGGACGGGGTCACGAGGCCCTCCCGCGCCGCACGGCCCCGGACACGACCGCCATCGACCGACGCAGCGAGGAGGACCGGGCGCGCAGGGCCTCGGCGCACCCGGGCTCGTGCCGGGCGAAGGACAGGAGGATGCCGAGCGCCCCCATCGTCGTGATGAGCGAGGAGCCGCCCGAGGACACGAGCGGGAGCGGGACGCCGATGACCGGCAGGAGCCCGATGACGGCCCCGATGTTGACCCCGGCCTGGACGATGATCCACGTCATGATCCCGGCCGTGACGACCCGGACGAAGAAGTCGTCGGACCGGCTGACGAGGCGGTAGCACGTCAGGGCCAGCCCGCCGAAGAGCAGGAGGATGGCGAGGCTGCCGGGCAGGCCCAGCTCCTCGCCGATGATCGCGAAGATGAAGTCGTTGTGCGGCTCGGACAGCAGGCCCCACTTCTCGCGGCTCTGCCCGAGCCCGAGGCCCAGCCAGCCGCCGTCGGCGAGGGCGTACCGGCCGTGCAGGGGCTGGCGGGCCGCTCCCCACTCGTCGGTGTCCCGGCCGAGCCAGACGTCGAAGCGGCCGAGCCGGTTCGGGCTGGTGACGACGAACGCGACGACCATCCCGATGAACGGGACCGCCGCGATCGCGAACCAGCGCAGCGGGATCCCGGCGGCGAAGAGCACCCCCGCGACGATCGCGCCCATGACCATGACCGTCCCGAGGTCGTGCCCGAGGATGACCGCGGCCACGGCCGTCGCCACCATCGGCACGAGGTACGGGATGAGGACGTGGCTGAAGGACGACAGGTGCCGGCGCTTGCGGGCGAGGACCGCACCCCCGGCCAGGACGAGGCCGACCTTGAGGACCTCCGAGGGCTGGAGGCTGACCGGCCCGAGCCGGATCCAGTTGCGGTTGCCCTGGAAGGCGTCGCCGAGCGGGGTGAACACCAGCAGCTGGAGCCCGATGCCGAGGACGAGCACGGGGACGGCGAGCCGCTTCCACCCCAGGACCGGGATGCGCGAGGCGACGAGCAGCGCGACGGCGCCGACGGCGGCGTAGACGGCCTGCGGCAGGAAGATCGTGTACGCCGACCGGGTGCGGTCGAGCGAGACGATCGCGCTGGCCGAGAGCACCATGATGAGACCGAAGACGACGAGGGCGGCGGTGAGCGACAGGAGCAGGTAGTACGTGGCCACCGGGGAGTCGAGCCGTTCGCCCCACACCCGGAGCCTGGAGGCGCCGCTGACCTGCCGTCGGGCCGGGGCGGTCGTGCTGGTCACGGGCTACCCCTGGTCGGTGAGCCGCCGGACCGCCGCCGCGAAGGCGTCGCCACGCGCACCGTAGTTGGCGAACATGTCCATCGACGCGGCGGCCGGGGCGAGCAGCACGACATCGCCCTCCCGGGCCATCCCGAGGGCATGCTCGACCACCGCGTCCATGGCTCCAGTGTCGGTGCGCCCGACCTCGACGACCGGGACATCCGGCGCGTGTCGGGCCAGTGCCTCGGCGATGGCCGCCCGGTCCCGCCCGATGAGGACGGCCCCGCGCAGGCGGGAGGCCGCGCCGGCGACGAGGTCGTCGACGTCGGCGCCCTTGAGCAGCCCGCCCGCGACCCAGACGACGTGCTCGAACGCGGTGAGGCTCGCGGCGGCGGCGTGCGGGTTGGTGGCCTTGGAGTCGTCGACCCACCGGACCCCGGCGACCGTGCCGAGGTCGGCGATGCGGTGCGGCTCCGGGACGAAGTCGCGCAGTCCCTGGCGGACCGCGGCCGGCGGGACCCCGTGGGCCCGGGCCAGCGCCGCCGCGGCGAGGGCGTTGGCGACGAGGTGCGGCGCGGGTGCCGGCGCGTCGGGGTCGGTCCGCAGGTCCTCGAGGGTGCCGAGCTCGGCGGCGGAGGTCCGGCGCTCGTCGACGAAGGCCCGGTCGGCGAGGACGTCGTCGACGAGCCCGACCTGCGAGAGGCCGGGGACCCCGAGGGTGAACCCGATGGCGCGGCAGCCCTCCTGGACGTCCGCGTCCTCGACGAGGTGCATCGTCGCCTCGTCCTGGACGTTGTAGACGCAGGCGACCTCGGTGTTCGCGTAGATCCGCCCCTTCGCCCGTGCGTACTCGGCGAGCGAGCCGTGCCAGTCGACGTGGTCCGGGGCGATGTTGAGGCACACGGAGGCCCGGGGCGCGATCGAGTGGGACCAGTGCAGCTGGAAGCTCGACAGCTCGACGGCGACGACGTCGTAGGGATGCGGGTCCAGAACGACCTCGAGCAGCGGCGTGCCGACGTTGCCGGCGCTGCACGCGCGCAGCCCCGCGGCGCGGAGCATCGCGGTGAGCATCTGGACCGTCGTCGTCTTGCCGTTGGTCCCGGTCACGGTGAGCCAGGGCGCGGCGCCCGCCCGCGGGCGCATCCGCCAGGCCAGCTCGACCTCGCCCCACACGGCGACGCCCGCCGCGGCGGCCGCGGCGAGCAGTGGCTGGTCCGGCCGCCAGCCCGGCGAGGTGACGACGAGGTCGACGGGCTCGTCGGGCAGGCGCGAGACCGCCTCGTCGCCGTGCCGCAGCACCGCGCCGAGGATGTCGAGGATGCGGGCCCGCTCGGCCATTCCCGAGCCGTCGGCGGGCTCGGCGGCGTCGACGACGACGACGTGGGCGCCCCGCTCGAGCAGGGCGTCGGCGGCCGCGAACCCGCTGACGCCGAGCCCGGCGACGACGACGCGCAGCCCCGCCCAGTCGGCGTCCCGGTGGGTGAGCGTCGCGAGGCGGTCGGGGACCCCGCTCATCCGGCGCCCACCACCCACTCGGCGTAGAACAGCCCGAGCCCGAGGGCGACGAAGAGCCCGGCGATGATCCAGAACCGGATGACGATCGTGACCTCCTGCCACCCGAGCAGCTCGAAGTGGTGCTGGAGCGGCGCCATCCGGAACACCCGTTTGCCGGTGGTCTTGAAGGAGGCGACCTGGATGATGACCGACAGGGTGATCGTGACGAACAGGCCGCCGAGGATGACGACGAGCAGCTCGGTCCGGGTGAGGATCGCGAGCCCGGCGAGTCCGCCGCCGAGGGCGAGCGACCCGGTGTCGCCCATGAAGATCTTGGCCGGTGAGGCGTTCCACCACAGGAAGCCGAAGCACGCGCCCATCCCGCAGGCGGCGACGATGGCGAGGTCGTGCGGGTCGCGGACCTCGTAGCACTTGGTGCCCGGGTTCCACTGGCAGTTCTGGTTGAACTGCCAGATGCCGATGAGGACGTAGGACGCGAAGACCATCACCGAGGCGCCGGTCGCCAGCCCGTCGAGGCCGTCGGTGAGGTTCACCCCGTTCGAGGTGCCCGCGACGATGACGTTCGCCCAGACGACGAACAGGATGATCCCGATGACGCTGCCGGCGAACGCGAGGTTGAGCGGGGTGTCGCGCACGAAGGACACGGCGGTCGACGCGGGGGTGCGGAAGGCGTGGTTGGGGAACTGGAGGGCCAGGACGGCGAAGGTGACGGCGACGAGGGTCTGCCCGGCCAGCTTCTGACGCGAGCGCAGCCCGAGGCTGCGCTGCTTGCTGATCTTGATGTAGTCGTCGAGGAAGCCGACCAGGCCCATCCCGGCCATGAGGAAGAGGACGAGCAGCCCGCTGACCGACGGGGTCTGCCCCGTCACGAGGTGCGCGACCGCGTAGGCCGCGAGCGAGCTGAGGACGATGACCGCCCCGCCCATCGTCGGGGTGCCGCGCTTGGTGTGGTGCGAGGTGGGGCCGTCGTCCCGGATGAACTGGCCGTAGCCCTTGCGCACGAGGAAGCGGATGAAGGTCGGGGTGCCGAAGAGCGAGAACACGAGCGACACGACGGCGGCGATGAGCACGGCCTTCACGTCTGCTCCTCCAGGGGTGCTGCCAGTCGGTCTCCGAGCAACCGTAGCCCGGCGTCCCGGCTCGACTTGAACAGGACGACGTCGCCGCGCCGCAGCTCGGCCCGCAGCAGGGCCTCGGCGGCATCGGCATCCGCGACGATACGCACCCGCGTCCCGCCGGTGGCCGCGCGGGCACCGTCGGCGAGGGGGCGGGCGGCGTCACCGACGACGACCAGCTCGTCGACACCGCGGGCGACGACCTCGGCACCGACCTGCGCGTGCAGGGCGTCGGACTCGGCGCCGAGCTCGAGCATGGTCCCGAGCACCGCCCAGGTCCGCCGGCCCTCCCCCATCCGCTCCAGCGCCTCCAGGGCCGCGCGCATCGAGTCGGGGTTGGCGTTGTAGGCGTCGTTGACGAGGGTGACGCCGTCGCTGCGCTCGCTGACCTCCATCCGCCAGCGGCTCACCGGCCGGGCCGCGGCCAGGGCGGCGACGACGTCGCCGAGGGCGAGGCCGAGCTCGAGGGCGACCGCCACGACGGCCAGGGAGTTGGCGACGTGGTGCCGTCCGACGAGGCCGAGCGCCACCTCGGCCGACCCGGTGGGCGTCGTCAGCGTGAAGCGTGGCCGGCCGGCGGCGTCGAGGATGACCTCGGTGGCCCGCACCGCGGCGTCGTCGGCCTCGCCGACGAGGACGACCCGGGCGGCGGTGACCTCGGCCATGGCGCGCACGGCGGGGTCGTCGGCGTTGAGGACCGCCACGCCACCCGCCGCGGGCAGCACGGCGGGCAGCTCGGACTTGGCCCGGGCGATCGCCTCGCGGGAGCCGAACTCCCCGACGTGTGCGGTGCCGACGTTGAGGACGACCCCGATCCGCGGCGGGGCCATCTCGGCGAGGTAGGCGATGTGCCCGACACCGCGGGCGCCCATCTCGACGACGAGGTAGCGGGTGTCGGGGGTGACCCGGCACACCGTGAGGGGGACGCCGACCTCGGAGTTGTACGAGCCGACGGGTGCGACCGTGGGGCCCGCGGTGGCGAGCACGGCGCCGAGGAGGTCCTTGGTGCTCGTCTTGCCCGAGGACCCGGTGATGCCGACGACGGCGAGGTCCAGCGACCGGTCGACCACCTCGCGGGCGAGCCGGGCGAAGGCGTCCTGGGTGTCCGCGACGACGACACAGGCCCGCCCCGGGACCGGCCGCGTCGTGAGGGCGGCGACGGCGCCGGCGTCCGCGGCGGCGTCGACGAAGTCGTGGCCGTCGGCGGTCTCGCCGACCCGGGCCACGTACAGCCCGCCCGGTCCGGCCTCGCGCGAGTCGGTGACGACCGGGCCGTCGACGAGCACCGCGCCGGCCTGTTGCTCGGGAATGCCGACGAGCCGGCCGCCGGTGACGACCGCGACGTCGACGAGGGTCATCGGGATCACCGCGGCACCGCCTCGGCGGCGCGGCGCAGGGCCGCCCGCAGCTCGTCCCGGTCGTCGAAGGGGTGGACGACCCCCCCGACGTCCTGACCGGTCTCGTGGCCCTTGCCGACGACCGCGACGGTGGCCTCGGACCCGTCGGGCCAGGCGGCGGCGACCGCCTCCCGGATGGCCTGCCGCCGGTCGCCGACCTCGGTGACGGCGACCTCGCGCCCCGAGGCCCGCACCGACTCGACCCCCTCGAGGAGGGCCGCCCGGATGGCCGCGGGGTCCTCCGAGCGCGGGTTGTCGTCGGTGACGACGACGAGGTCGGCGACCTCGGCCGCGGCGGCGCCCATGGCGCGACGCTTGTCGCGGTCGCGGTCCCCGCCCGCGCCGGTGACGACGACGAGGCGCCCGGGGGTGGTGGGGCGCAGTGCACGCAGGGCGGCGCCGATGGCGTCCGGGGTGTGGGCGTAGTCGACGACGGCGCGCGGCTGCTCGGCGAGGCCGTCGACGACGACGCTCTCCATCCGCCCGGGGACGTGCGGGTCGGCCAGCACGGCGTCGCCGACGGCGGCCGGGTCCTCGCCGAGCAGCACCAGGGCTGCGGCCGCCATCGCGGTGTTCGTGACGTTGAAGGCGCCCGGCAGCCGGGACCGCAGCGCGAGGTCGACCCCGTCGGGGCCGGTGAGCCGGAACGCCGCGGGGTCGCGGCCGTCGGGGTGGATGACCCAGTCGGCGGTGTCGTCGCCCGTCGCGATGGTCTGCACCGGCACCCCGGCGGAGCCGGCGAGGCGGCGCCCCCACGCGTCGTCGACGCACACGAGGCCGCGGCGGGCCCGCTCGGGCGTGAAGAGCGACGCCTTCGCGGCGAAGTAGTCCTCCATCCCGTCGTGGAAGTCGAGGTGGTCCTGGGACAGGTTGGTGAAGAGCGCCACGTCGAACACGGCGCCGTCGACGCGGTGCTGGGCCAGGGCGTGGCTCGACACCTCCATGACGCAGCCGTCGAGCCCGCGCTCGGCCATCACCGCGAAGAGGGCGTGCAGCTCGGACGCCTCCGGGGTCGTGCGCACGCTGCCGACGCGCTCCTCGCCGATCCGGGTCTCGACGGTGCCGATGAGCCCCGGCTCGCGGCCGAGGGCGACGAGCGCCGAGTGCACGAGGTAGGCGGTCGTCGTCTTCCCGTTCGTCCCGGTGATGCCGAGGAGCCGCAGCGGCGCCGACTCGGTCCCGTAGATCCGGGCGGCGGCGGCGCCGAGCACGGCGCGCGGGTCGCCGACGACGAGGGCCGGCAGGTCGACGCCTGCCGCCGTCATCCGGCGCCGACCGTCCTCGTCGGTGAGGACGGCGACGGCCCCGGACCCGGCGGCCGCGGCGGCGAAGTCGGCCCCGTGGGCCCGGGCGCCGGGCAGGGCGGCGTACAGGTCGCCGGGGCGCACGGCCCGGGAGTCCAGGGTCGCCCCGAGGACGTCCGGGTCGGGCTCGGGACGGGCGGCGCCGACGAGGGCCGCGACCTCGCGGAGCGGGGTGCGGCGCTGCGAGGTGGGCCGGGGGAAAAGCACGCGCAGGACCCTACCGTCTGGGGTGGTCGACGCCGTCACGCAGGACGGTGGGGTCCTTCAGGGCCTTGTCGGGGTCGACCGCGAGGGTGACCTTGGGGGGCTTGCGGCCGGTCGGCGGGATCTTCAGCTCCTGGAGCGCGTACGTCGTGACGTCCTTGAAGACCGGGCCCGCGACGTAGCCGCCGAAGAACGGGTAGACCGGCTTCTGGACGATGACGGCGACGACGATCTCCGGGTCGTCGGCCGGGGCGTAGCCGATGAAGCTCGCCGTGAAGCCGCGGTACTTGCGCACGGCCTCGTCGTAGAAGTCGGCCGTCCCGGTCTTGCCCGCCACCCGGTATCCGGAGACCATGGCCTCCTCGGCGGTGCCCTCGTCGCTCACGACGCCCTCGAGCATCCGCGAGACGTCCTTGGCGGTCTTCTCGGACACGATCCGGGACGACTCCGCCGCGGGCAGCTCGCGGACCGTGCCGTCGGCCTCGGTGACGCTGTCGATGAGCCGGGGCGCGACCCGGACGCCGCCGTTGGCGATGGTCTGGAACACCGACGCGTCCTGGATCGCGGTGACCGAGACGCCCTGGCCGAACGCGACGGTGGCGCGCTGGGTGCCGCTCCACGTCGAGGACTTGGTGAGGATGCCGGCGGACTCCCCGGGGTAGCCGAGCCCGGACCGGGTCCCGAGCCCGAAGCTGCGGAAGTAGCGCTCCAGGGTCGAGGACTTCAGCGTCTCGCTGACGAGGATGGTCCCGATGTTGCTCGACTCGGCGAGGGTGCCGGCGACGGTCCGGTACTGGGTCGGGTGCTCGTGGCTGTCCTTGAACCGGGTGTCGTAGCGCGGCAGGCGGTTGGGGATGACGACCGGGGTCGACGGGGTGACGGTGCCCTCCTCGAGCGCGGCCGCGATGGTCATGATCTTCGCCGTCGAGCCGGGCTCGAACACGTCGCTGAACGCCTTGTTGTCGAGCTCGGCGCCCTGCTTGCCGATGTCGGTGTTCGGGTCGAACGTCGGGTACGACGCGACGCTGAGGAGGTCCCCCGTCTTCGCGTGCATGATGACGACCGTGCCGGACTCGGCCTTGGTCTCCTTGATCCGCTGCGCGAGGGAGTTCTGGGCGTACCACTGCAGCGAGGAGTTGATCGTCAGGGTCACGTCGCGGCCGTCGACGGCCGGGGTGATGCTGCTCTCCCCCGCCGGGATCGCGGTGCCGTTCTGCCCCTGCTCGAAGGTCTGCTTGCCGGGGGTGCCCTGGAGCTGCTCGTCGACCATCAGCTCGACACCGCCGCCCGGCTCGCCGTTGTCGATGACGTAGCCGACGAGGGCGGCCGTCGTCGTGCCCTGCGGGTAGGTGCGCTCCGAGCGGGTCTCGCGGCGGTCACGGGCGATGCCGGGGATGCCGAGCTCGGCGATCGTGTTCCACCGCAGCGGCGTGACGTCCTTGCTGAGGATCCGGTACCGGCTCTCGCCGGTCAGCTGGGTCACCAGCTCGCTCACCGGTGTCCCGAGCAGGGGCGCGAGCCGCTCGGCGGCGGCCTGGACGGCGGCCGGCGAGGTCGCCGGGTCGCACGTGTTCTTCCCGGTGCCGTACGTGCAGACCGCCGTCTGGTCGGCGACGACGACCTCCCGCACGACGCTCGAGGCGAGCACGGTGCCGTCGGCGGACAGGATCTGGCCGCGCATGGCGGGGATGATCTGGGCGGTCACGCGCTTGCTCTCGGCCTCGGCCGCCACGGCGTGGGCGTCGAGGCCCTGGATCCGCACGAGCTGGGCGCCGAAGACGCTGAGGGTGAAGATCGTGGCCATCGTCAGCGCCCGCATCCGCCGGCGCGGGTTGGGTCCCGGCCCGCCGCGCCGGGGAGCCGGGCGGCGAGGGCCGCCGGCGCCGCCGCCGGGCGCGGTCGCCGGGCGGCGCGTGGCCGTCGGCTTCGGTGCCGTCCTCGGCCCCGGGGCGCTCTTCGGTCGCGGTGCCGGCTTCGGTCGCGCGGCGTTCTTCGGTCGCGGTGAGCCGTTCGCCCGCGGCGGGTTCTTCGGCCGCGCGCCGGCCGGCCGGGTACCCGTCGGCCGCCGTCCCGAGGGCGGCGGGGTCTTCGGTGGCGTCACGGGTGCTCCGGTTCCTCGCGGGGGGTCAGCGGCTCGGGGTGGAGGTCGACAGGGACGAGGACTCGGTGACCACGCTAAAGCGCTCGTTGGCACTGGCCTTCGACGCCACGCCGACGACCTTGCCGTCGGCGAGCCGCAGGAACGCCGCCGTCTCGGCCGGCACCATTCCGAGGGCGCGCGCCTCACGGGCCAGCGGACCCGGCCCGGACACCGCGTCGAGGGCGTGCCGCAGCTCGTCCTGGGTGTCGTTGAGCTCGTCCGAGCGGTGCTGGAGGTCGCGCATCGTGTACGACCCCTTGGCCATCGCCGTGTTGAGGACGAGGACCCCGACGAACCCGGCGAGCAGGAGGCCCACGCACAGCGCGATGAAGACCGCGTGGCCCTCGGCGGCGGCGGGCGCGACGACCCGCAGGCGGCGCGGGGCAGGCGCGGCTGCGCGGCGGACGGCGGGGCGGTGCTGCGGCCGGGCCGCGGCGGACTGGCTCATGCGGAGGCTCCCTTCGGCGAGAGACGCTCGGCCGCCCGGAGGCGTGCCGAGGCGGACCTGGGGTTGGTGTGCTGCTCGGCGTCCGAGGGGATCTCGGCGCCGCGGGTGAGGAGACGCAGGTAGGGGGCGTCCTCCGGACGCTCGACCGGCATGCCCGCCGGGGTCCGGCTGTGGGCGCCCGCGGCCAGCGCACGCTTGGTGATGCGGTCCTCGAGCGAGTGGTACGACAGGACGACGATCCGGCCACCGGGGGCCAGCGCCCCGATGGCCGCGTCGACGGCGCGCTGCCACACGTCGAGCTCGGCGTTCACCTCGATGCGCAGGGCCTGGAAGGTCCGCTTCGCCGGGTGGCCACCGGTGCGCTGCGACGCCGCCGGGACCGCTGCGCGCACGACCTCGACGAGGCGTGCCGACGTCGTGAACGGCTCCTTCTCACGCTCGCGGACGATCGCGGAGGCGACCCGGCCGGCGAAGCGCTCCTCGCCGTACGACTTGAGGATGCGCGCGAGGTCGCCGTGCTCATAGGTGTTGAGGACGTCGGCGGCGGTGATCCCCCGCGTCTGGTCCATCCGCATGTCCAGGGGGGCGTCGTGCCGGTAGGCGAAACCGCGGTCGGCCTCGTCGAGCTGGAAGGAGGAGACGCCGAGGTCGAAGAGGATGCCCGCAGCCGTGCCGTCGGCGACCTGCCCGAGGACGTCGGCGACCTCGTCGTACACGGCGTGGACGGCGGTGAAGCGGTCGCCGAACGGCGCCAGCCGCTCCTGCGCGAGCGCGATGGCCTCGGTGTCACGGTCGAGCCCGACGACCCGGGCGTCGGGGCAGCGGCGGAGCAGGGCCTCGGTGTGGCCGCCCATGCCGAGCGTCGCGTCGACGCACACGCTGCCCTCGGCGTCGAGGGCGGGGGCGAGGAGGTCGACGACACGGTCGAGCAGCACGGGCACGTGCCGGGTGTCGGGGGCGCCGCGGCTGTCCATGTCGTCTCCTCTCGGTGGTGGGGGGTGCGGGTGGTGGGTGGGGGTGCGGGTGGTGGGCGGTGGTGGACGGTCCCGGTGTGGGCCGACCCGGCAACGGGTCCCCATCCGATCCGTGCCCGGCGCGGGGGAAGTCGCGTCGGGTGCCGGGTCGGCTGGAGGCCTGCGGTCGGGTCGGGTCGGGGGCTGGGGCGGTGGAGGGTCGGGTGGTCGCGGGGCTCAGAGGCCGGGGACCACCTCCTCGGTCCCGGCGGAGTACGCGGAGTAGGCCGGCATGACCTGGTCGAGGTACTCGGTCCACCGGGTGGTGTCCCAGACCTCGAGGCGGCTGCCGTTGCCGATGACGGTGCAGTCCTTGTCCAGGCCGGCGTAGGCCCGCAGCGGCTGGGGGACGGTGACCCGGCCCTGCTTGTCCGGGGTGTCGGGGTGGGCGCTGGCCCGGAAGACGCGGATGAAGTCGCGCACGCCCTTGGTGGAGCCGGACACGGCCTGCATCTCCTGGGAGATGCGGTGGAACTCGGAGGTCGGGAACACGTAGAGACAGCCCTCCTGACCACGGGTGACGACGAGCCCGTCGGCGAGGGCGCCGCGGAACCGAGCCGGGAGGAAGAGCCGGCCCTTGTCGTCGAGCCGGGGCGTGTGGGTGCCGAGGAACTCGTCCACCACGCCACCTCCTCGACCCGTCCGACGGCTCCCTCTGCCTCCGGTGCCCCCCACTTTACTCCACCGAGGCTCACCGAAACACCGGTTTCGGCAGAAGTCGACGCCATTTCTCTTCATCTTCCCAGGTGAGAGCAGGTGGAGTGAAGTGGGGGAAGATCGCCGCACCCGCCGTCCCTCCGGCCCGGCGACAGCTCGTGGATGGCGTCGGGGCCCCGAAGGCTCGACCGTCGGGGAGCCCGGTGGGGCGTGAGACCTGTCCGGGGAGGCCGTCGTGGGGGAAGATCGAGGGCACACCGCGACGACCCGGATCGTTGGGTGGGGAACGGACCGAGGAAGGGACCCCCGTGAGCGATCTCGAGCACGAGCCCCGCACGACGAGCGAGCCCGCAGCGCGGGGCGCCTCGCTCGACCAGGTACTCCAGGTGTCGAGCACCCTGGCGAGTGCGATGAACTCCGTCATCGAAGGCAAGCAGTCCGTGGTGCGGACGGCCATCACCGTCCTGCTCGCCGAGGGTCACCTGCTCGTCGAGGACGTCCCCGGCACCGGCAAGACCCTGCTCGCCAAGACCCTGGGGCGCTGCATCGACGCCTCGGTCCGCCGCGTGCAGTTCACCCCCGACCTCCTGCCGAGCGACATCACCGGGGTCTCGGTCTACAACCAGGACGTCCGCGACTTCGAGTTCCGCCCCGGCGCGATCTTCGCCAACGTCGTCGTCGGCGACGAGATCAACCGGGCCTCGCCCAAGACCCAGAGCGCGCTGCTCGAGTCGATGGAGGAGGGGCAGGTCACCGTCGACGGGACCACCTACGTCCTCCCCCGCCCGTTCATCGTCATGGCCACCCAGAACCCGATCGAGATGGAGGGCACCTACCCGCTGCCCGAGGCCCAGCGCGACCGGTTCATGGCCCGGATCTCGATGGGGTACCCCTCCGCGCGCTCCGAGCTCGACATGCTCGAGCTGCACGGTGGCGCCTCCCCGCTCGAGAGTCTCCGGTCGGTGACGGACGCCGCGACCATCCAGACGATGATCGACGCCGTCCGGACCGTGCACGCCTCCCCCGCCGTCCGCCAGTACATCGTCGACCTCGCCCAGGCCACCCGCAGCAGCTCGGCGCTGCGCCTCGGCGCCTCACCCCGCGCCACGCTGCACCTGCTCCGGGCCGCGCGCGCCCACGCCGCTCTCGCCGGCCGGGACCACGTCCTGCCCGACGACATCCAGCAGATCGCCGGCCCCGTCCTCGCGCACCGGCTGATCCCGACGGGCGAGACCCAGATGGCCCGGCGCACCACCTCCGACGTCCTCGCCGACCTGCTCCAGCGGGTCCGCGTGCCCGCCCCCACCCGATGAGCCGCCCGTGCGCGCACTCCAGCGGACGCTGACGACCCGGGGAGCGTCGTTCGCCGGCTGCGGGGTCGTGCTCGTCCTCGCCGGCATCGTCCTCGGGCAGGTCGACATCACCCGGGTGGGGGTGCTCCTCCTCGCGCTCACCGCCCTGTCGCTGCTCCTCGTGCGCCGGCACGGGCTGCGGCTCGAGGTGGCGCGCACCGTCGCGCCCGGCCAGGTGGCCATCGACCAGCGCTCGCTCGTCACGGTCACGGTCCGTAACGTCGAGGCGACCCCCACCCCGATCCTCATGGCCGAGGAGTCCATCGACTACGCCCTCGGTGACCGGCCCCGGTTCGTCCTGCCGGCCCTGCGTCCCGGCGCGACCCGGGAGGTGCAGTACGGCGTCCGCTCGCACACCCGCGGCGTGCACCGGGTCGGCCCGCTGCGGGTCCGGGTCCGCGACCCCTTCGGGCTCACCCTGCGCACGGCGGCCGTCAGCGGGGAGGCGGAGGTCGTCGTGCTCCCCCGCGTCGTGCCCCTGTCGGAGGGCCGGTCGCTCGGGAGCGGGATCGGCTCGGAGGGGTCCGTGCCGCACATGGTGGCCCTGCACGGTGAGGACGACCAGACGATCCGCGAGTACCGCGACGGCGACGACCTGCGCCGCATCCACTGGCCCGCGACCGCGCGCACCGGCGACCTCATGGTCCGTCAGGAGGACCGGCCCGCGAAGCGACGGGCGGTCGTGCTCCTCGACAGCCGCGCCGCCGGGCACGCCGGGTCGGGCCGCGCCGGGTCCATCGAGTGGTGCGTGACGACGGCCGCCTCGGTGGTCGCCCACCTCGTCGACTCCGGGTACGCCGTCCACCTCCTCGTCGCCGACCCCTCCGCGGAGCACGGGACCCGCCACGACGACACCCTCCACGGCGCGCTCGACGCGCTGGCCAGGGTCGGCCTCTCCGGCGAGGACACCACCCGCGCGGTCCTGCACGACGCGAGCGGGCTCACCGCGCAGGGTGGGCTCGTCGTCTACGTCGGGGGCCCGCTCCCCGACGACGACGCCCACGCCCTCGCCGCCCTGCGCCAGCCCGGGTCCAGCGCCCTCGCCCTCGTCGTCGAACCCCGCTCGTTCGGCGGGCGTCGGGCGGCGCGCGACGGCGCCGCCTCCCCCGCCGACACCGCTGCCGGGTCGACGGGCGCGACCTGCGCGATGTTGGCCGCCTCCGGGTGGCTCACGTTGTCCGTCGGGTCCGCCACGACCCCCGCCGAGGCGTGGGCCACGGTCGTGGGCGGGTCGCTGGCGGGGGTGGCCCGGTGACCCGCGCCCGCCCGCTCGACGTCGCCCTCGCGGCGCTCGCGACCCTGCTCGTCACCCTCCCGCTCGTCGACCTGTTCACCCCGGCGACGGCATGGGTGCGACCGAGCGCCGTGCTCGTGCTCGCCGTCGCCCTGGCCGGCATGGGCCTGCGCGCCCTGACGAGCGTGCGTCCCCTCGTCGTCGCCGGCCAGGTCCTCGTCCTGCTCGAGGCGGTCTCGCTGCTCCACGGCCAGGGGCACCTCTGGCGCGGAGTGCTCCCGGTCCCCGAGACCGGGCATGCGTTCGGGATCATCCTCACCGACGCCTACACGACGATCACGACGTACACCGCCCCCGCGCCGGCCGACCGGGGCACGGTCCTGGGCATCAGCCTCCTGGTGGGCCTCACCGCCCTCACGGTCGATGCCATGGCGATCACGTACCGCAGCCCCGCCCTCGCCGGCATCCCGCTGCTCACCGCGTTCCTGGCCGCGGCGACGAACACGACCGCAGGCCTCGCGGCATGGCTCGTCGTCCCGCCGGCGCTGTGCTGGCTCGCCCTGGTCGGGCGCCAGGGCGTGCTGTCGCTGCGGGCCTGGGGCGGCACGGCGGCCGAGGGCTCCTCCACCTCCGCCGACCCGGCCGGAGCCTTCGCATCGCTCGGCCGCCTCGTCGGGGTCGTCGCGCTGGCGGCCGCCGTCGTCGTCCCGGGGCTGGTGCCCCACCTGCCGACGACCTTCGTCGCCGACGGGCTGGCTCGCGGCGACGGCGGGTCGGGCTCCGGAGGCGCGGTGCGGCTGTCGACGAGCATCGACATCGCCCGCGACCTCGCCGACCGCTCGCAGGACCCCGTCCTGGTCTACCGGACGACCGACACCACCCCGGAGCCGCTGCGCGTCGGCATCCTCGACACCTACCGGCGGGGCCAGTGGCGGGCCTCCTCAGGGGCCGCCTACATCCCCCTCGACGGCCAGCTGCCCGGGACGAGCGCCGGCCCGGACGTCGAGCGCACGACCGAACGGCTCGAGGTGTCCCGTTCGCTCATCGGGGTCCCCCAGGTCGCGCTGCCCGAGAACGCCGTCGGCTCGCCGTTCCCCGCCGGGTCCTGGCGGGTCACCGACGCCGGGCTGGTCGAGCTGACCGCGCCGGTGAGCGAGTACACCGTCGAGTACGTCAGCCTCATGCCGACCCCGCAGCAGTTCCGGGGGAGCATCGCGGCCTCACCCACACCCGGGGACGACCTGCAGCTCGACCCCGGCTCGGAAGCGGCCGTCCGTACGCTCCTGGAACGGATCACCGTCGACGCCGTCAGCCCCGTCGAGAAGGCCATCGCCATCCAGGACCACCTGCGCGGTCCGCAGTTCACCTACTCCGAGGACCTCGTCGACGAGACGGCCGACGGCCGCCGCCCGGAGGAGCCGCTCGTGCGGTTCCTCGAGACCAGGACCGGGTACTGCGTCCAGTTCTCGAGCGCGATGATCATGCTCTCGCGTGCTGCCGGCATCCCGGCCCGGATGGCCGTCGGCTTCCTCCCCGGAGCCCCCGACGGCGACGACCGGGTCGTGCGCGCCGACGACGCCCACGCCTGGCCGGAGCTGTACTTCCCGGCCCTCGGATGGGTCCGCTTCGAGCCCACCCCCGGGATCCGCAGCGGGCTCCCCCCGGCGTACACCCAGGAGACCACCGCGCCCGGCGAGAACCCCACCGCCGCCCCGACCCCCTCCCCGACCTCCTCCGCCGTCGACCCGACCCGGCCGCTCGAGGACGTGACCGCCGACGGCCCGCAGGACGTCGGAGCGGCCCCGCCGACGGGGGTGCTCGACCTCGCCTCGCGGCACCTGCCGACCGTCCTCGGGGTGCTCGGTGTCCTCGCCCTGACCGCACTCACCCCGGCCGGAGCGTGGCTGGCCCGACGGTCCGCGCGCCGACGCGCCCGCGACGACGCAGAGCGGGTCGAGGCCGAATGGCAGTCGCTGCTGTCCCGCCTCGGTGACATCGGGTTCGTCCCCACCGACGGGGCCACCCCCCGCCAGGCCTCCCGCGAGATCGGGCGGGCCGCCTACCTGAGCCCGGACGAGGACGCCGCACTCGGCCGCGTCGTCGACACCCTCGAGCAGGCGCGGTACGCCCGGCCGGGCGCCCCGCTGCCGGACGTGTCCGGGGACGCCCGCACCGTGTGGCGGGGCGCGCTCGGCCGCCGCCGGCGCCGCGCCCGGTACCGGGCCCTCATGCTGCCCGAGGAAGGGCGCCGGCTCTGGGCCGGGCTGCTGCGGCCGTCGCGTCGACGCCGGGACGCCGTGGACCGGGAGGACTCCCCCGTCGGCTGACCCGGCTGTTCCGCGGCGTCGTCGCCTCGGTCGGGAGCGGGGCTCACTCGTAGGGTTCCGCCGAGGCGACGGTGAAGATCGTGGCCTCGGGTTCGGCGGCGAGGGTGTCCTCGAAGGAGGCCATCGCGACGGCCACCTCGGCCAGCGACTCCTGACGGTCCAGGGCCTCCC
This sequence comes from uncultured Actinomycetota bacterium, assembly GCA_963815545.1. Classification (GTDB taxonomy): domain Bacteria; phylum Actinomycetota; class Actinomycetes; order Actinomycetales; family Dermatophilaceae; genus Phycicoccus. The sequence continues at coordinate 262,805 of CAWFGY010000007.1, read as the reverse complement.
GGTCCTCGAAGACCTCGGTGGCGACGAACACGTTCGGGTCGGTGAGGTCCTGGCCGATGTCGAAGGACACCACCCCCTCGACGGGCCGGCTGGCCACGGCGACGCTCGTGAGCACCGCGCGGAGCTCGGCGACCTTCTCGGGACGGCTCTGTCATCCTGAAGCGCACCACGATCACAGGACCAGTGTGCGCCCGGCCGCGACGGTGCGGAAGGCCTCGGCCCGGATCCGCAGCGCCGTGGCCCGCTCAGTCGAGGTAGTCGCGCAGCGCCTGGCTACGGCTGGGGTGGCGCAGCTTCGACATCGTCTTGGACTCGATCTGGCGGATCCGCTCGCGGGTCACGCCGTAGACCTTGCCGATCTCGTCGAGCGTCTTGGGCTGACCGTCGGTGAGCCCGAAGCGCATCGAGACCACGCCCGCCTCCCGCTCGGAGAGCGTGTCGAGGACGGAGTGCAGCTGCTCCTGGAGGAGGGTGAAGCTCACCGCGTCGGCCGGGACGACCGCCTCGGAGTCCTCGATGAGGTCACCGAACTCGCTGTCGCCGTCCTCGCCGAGCGGGGTGTGCAGCGAGATGGGCTCGCGTCCGTACTTCTGGACCTCGACGACCTTCTCGGGCGTCATGTCCAGCTCCTGGGCCAGCTCCTCCGGGGTGGGCTCGCGCCCGAGGTCCTGGAGCATCTGGCGCTGGACGCGGGCCAGCTTGTTGATGACCTCGACCATGTGCACGGGGATGCGGATGGTGCGGGCCTGGTCGGCCATCGCGCGGGTGATGGCCTGGCGGATCCACCACGTCGCGTACGTCGAGAACTTGTAGCCCTTGGTGTAGTCGAACTTCTCGACCGCACGGATGAGGCCGAGGTTGCCCTCCTGGATGAGGTCGAGGAAGAGCATCCCGCGGCCCGTGTAGCGCTTGGCGAGGGAGACGACGAGACGCAGGTTGGCCTCGAGGAGGTGGTTCTTGGCCTTCTTGCCGTCCTGGGCGATCCACCACAGCTCGCGCTTGAACTTCATGTCGATCTTGTCGCCCGAGTTGAGCATCTCCTCGGCGAACAGGCCGGCCTCGATGCGCTTGGCGAGCTCGACCTCCTGCTCGGCGTTGAGGAGGGCGACCTTGCCGATCTGCTTGAGGTAGTCCTTGACCGGGTCCGCGGTGGCGCCGGCGGTGACGACCTGCTGGGCGGGAGCGTCCTCGTCGTCGTTGCTCATGACGAAGCCGCGGTCCTCGCCCTCCTTGCCGCTGGCCTTGGCGGCCACGGTGCCACCGACGACGGTGTCGCTGTTCTCGGTGGTGGCGTCCTCGTCGGCGTCGTCCGCGTCCTCGGCGGTGTCCTCGGTGACGGGCTCGGTGGCCTTCGCGGCGGCGGCGGCCTTCTTCGTCGCGGCCCGCTTCGCGGGGGCGGCCTTGGTCGCGCCGGCCGCGGCAGCGGACGCCGCCTTGCGGGTCGTGGAGGCGGCCTTCTTCGCCGGGGCGGGGGCCTCGTCGGTGCCCGCGCTGGCGGCCTTCTTCGTGGCCGTCTTGGCGGCCGTCTTCTTCGTCGCCTGGGTGCGCGAGGTGGCCGACGCCTTCTTCGCGGTGCGGGTCGTGGCGGCGGCGACACCGACGGTCTCGTCGTGGCTCACCTCGATGCCCTGGTCACCGAGGGCACGGAGCACGAGCCGGCCACGGCTGGCCTTGACGTCGGCGGCCCGCATGGCCTCGGCGACCTGCTCACCGGTGACCGACCCCGTCGTGCGGCCCTGACGGACCAGGGTCTGGAGGGCGGCGTGGGTGAACTCGGGCGGGAGAGCGGGTTCGGGGGACGTCGTGGACACAGGCGACACCGACTACCTTTCGTCGCGGAGGACCACAGACCGGGACGCGGGGTCTCGGATGCGGTGGTGGGGGTCCGGGGCGACACCTCGGCCTGGTCGATGGTCGACCTGCCCGGCCTGGCGCGCTCTACCATTATAACTTTGCCGAGAGCCCGGAAGCACATCGAACAGTCGATCACGGACCGCTGGGGAGGCGCGCCGGGCATCCTCCGGCCGCCCCGGCGCTGGTCCGGGCCTGCGGCTCAGCCCTTGACGGCGAGCACCGCGCAGGGCGCGTCGAGCAGGATCCGCTGGGCGTTCGACCCGAGGATCAGCTTGCCGACGGGGGTCCGGCGGCGCAGGCCGATGACGATGAGGTCGGCGTCGGTCTCGTTCGCGACGGCGATGAGGTCCTCCGCCGGCTCGTTGCCCCGGACGAGCTGACGCACCTCGACCTCGACGCCGTCGGCGGCGAGGTCGGTGGTGAGGCGCTCGAGCTCGCCCTCGGCGTTGCGCGTGGTGTCGAGGTCGAAGTCGCGCCCGCCGCGGTTCGAGTTGATGACGACGAGCTTGGTCGATCGCCCCCGAGCCTCCTCGACGGCTCGGGCGAGGGCGGCGCGTCCCTCCTTCGTGGGGACGAAGCCAACGACGATGGTCACGATCTCCTCCTCGGTGTCCGAAGCCTGTTCGGACCGACCGTACCGCAGGCTCGACGTCAGGCCCGGGCGACGACGTCGCGGATGACGGCCCCGACCTGCGCGGTCTCGATGAGGAAGCCGTCGTGGCCGTGCGGTGAGTCGATGAGGCTGAGCCCGGTGCCGGGTCTGGCCGCCACCATCTGCTCGGACAGCCGTGGCGGGTAGAGGCGGTCGGTGCTGACACCGACGACGTGCAGCAGCCCCTCGAACGCCTGGAGCGCGGCGGCGACGCCGCCCCGCTGCCGGCCGACGTCGTGGCTGTTCATCGCCTCCGACAGGACGACGTAGCTGTTCGCGTCGAAGCGGCGCGCGAGCTTGGCCGCGTGGTGGTCGAGGTAGCTCTCGACGTCGTAGCGGCCCCCGCCCCCGAGCGGGTCCTCCCCGGCCCGGGGACGGCGGCCGAACCGGGCGTCCAGCTCGCCCTCGTGACGGTACGTGGTGTGCGCGATCCGGCGGGCGATGCCGAGGCCGGTGAGCGGCACGCGGCCCGTGCCGTAGTAGTGGCCGTCCTGGTAGTCGGGGTCGGACCGGATGGCGAGCAGCTGGGGCTGGCACCACGCCACCTGGTCGGCCGTCGCGGCGGCGGAGGCGGCCAGCACGAGCGCCCGCTCGACGCGACCCGGGTGGCTGGTGGCCCACTCCAGGGCCCGCATGCCACCCATCGACCCGCCGAGCACGAGGTGCCACCGGTGGATCCCGAGCGCCTCGGCGAGCAGTGCCTCGACGGCGACCTGGTCGCGGATCGTGACGAACGGGAACCGCCCGCCCCACGGCCGTCCGTCGGGGGCCACCGACGACGGCCCCGTCGTGCCCTGGCAGCCGCCGAGCACGTTGGCGGCGACGACGAAGTAGCGGTCGGTGTCGAGCGGAGCCCCGGGCCCGATGAGCGAGGGCCACCAGCCGGGCGTGGGATGGCCCGGGCCGACGTCGCCGACGACGTGGCTGTCGCCGGTGAGCGCGTGCTCGACGAGGACCGCGTTGTCACCGCTCGGGGACGGCGTGCCCCACGTCTCGTAGGCGACGCGCACGCCGGGCAGGTGCCCGCCCCGCTCGAGGTCGACCGCCCCGACGTCGACGAACCGGCGCTGACCCGGCGGGTCCCCGTCCTGCCAGGTGGCATCTGCCCACCGGGTGGAGGTGGCGGTCATCACGGGACTCCTCGGTTCGCGCTTGCCGCCCTGGTCCGGGACGGCCCGGTCATCACCCGGGGCACCCCACCGCGAGGAGGGTTGCCGCCCAGCAAACCGGGGTTTGGCACTGGGACTCATGACCTTGCGTCGATCGTACCGGCCGGACCCCGGTCGGTGAGCGGTCGTCCGCAGGCCGAACGTCCGCGGCGGATGCCTCGTCCCGTCCCCGGCCGATGCCGCGTCCCGTCCCCGGAGGTCGCCGTGGGGGCCCCCTCCCGGTCGCCGCCGCTCAGCCCGCCCGGCCCCAGGACCCCGGCGGGGCAACGGTGCTCGGGCGGACGCCCTGCGAGACGACCCGGTCGAGCAGCCCGGCCAGCCGGTACCCGGGGGCGAGCCGCAGGGCCCGGTCGAGCGCCGACCGGGCGAGCGCGCCGTCACCCTCGGACCAGGCCACCTGGGCGGCGACGGTGCACGCGGCCGCGGCGTCGTCGGGCCGGGTGTCGGGCACGGCCCGGCACAGGGCGAGCAGGACCTCGAGCAGACGCCGGCGCTCCCCCGGGTCGCTGGGGCCGGCCGGCCACCGGCCCATGCCGGCCCAGCGTGGCAGCCGCCGGTCGAGGAGGGCCAGCACCGTCGGGTCGAGGGCGTCCCGCTCGAGCAGCCCGGGGACCAGCCAGGCGATGAGGGCGTCGCGGAAGGGGATGTCGGCCAGCGAGGCCGCGGCGACGGCCGTCGGCCCCGCGCGCCCCGGTGCGTCCGGGATCCCCCGGCGGTCCCCTGGCCGGGCGCCGAGGACGGTGGCCCAGGCCCGAGCCGCGGCGCGTCGACCCGAGCGTGCCCCCGCGGGTGGGGGTGGGCCGCCGGCACTGCGGGTGTCGGGCTCCGGGCCGGTGGTGGGATCGGCGGCGACGAGCGCGTCGAGGGCGGCCCGGTCGGGCAGCGGCGCCACTCCCAGCGCGACGAACTCGGCGACCCCGGGCACCTCGTCGGCCGACGGGACCGGGACACCGCCCGGCGGGCAGCAGGGCTCGTCGCAGGTCGGCGAGTACCGCCGGCCGTCGCGCACCACGGCGACCTCGACCACGTCCGCGCCGCGCGACTCGAGCTCCTCGACGAGGGCCAGCAGCAGAGGGACGCACTCGTCGGGCTCGTCCTCGAACCCGACGGCGATGACGCGCTCGACACCCTCGCGACGCAGCGGCCCCGCGACGGCGTCGACCATCTGCCGCGGCACCGTGGCCTCCGGTGGCAGGTCGGTGCGGACGATGAGGCCGAAGCGGCGGCCGTGGAGGGCGACGAGCACGACGCTGCGTCGCGGGTGGTACCCGAGCTGGTACGGGAGGACGGCGAGGACGTCGCCGCAGTCGCGGAGGCTGATCGATGTGGTCATGCCCCGACACTGGCCGCCGTCCGCCCGGCCCGGAACGGCCCGGCGACGATCTGTGGACGACGCGGCCGTCCGACGGCCCCTGTGGACGACGGGCCGAGGTCAGTCCACGACGTCGGAGGGGACGGTCTGCGGCGCGTTCGGGCCCCGCCCCTGGGCGGCCTCCCAGTCGAGGAACCGCTCGGTCTCCTCGACGAGGGTCGTGGCCACCCAGCCGAGGACCATGGCGTCGTCCGCGAGGCCGAGGATGCCGAGGATGCCCTCGGGCAGCAGGTCGATCGGCGACACGACGTACGCGGCGCCGGCGGCGACGAGCCCCAGCTTCACCATCGAGGTCCCGGTGTAGTCCCCGGCGCGGACGGCGGCGAGGAGCCGGGGCAGCGCGGTGGCGCGGTCCCCCAGCGACGGCCCGCCGGCGCGGGTCGCGAGCCGGACGGCGCGTCCGAGCGCGCCGACGTAGGCGAGGGTGCGGGCTGTGGCCATGGGATCTCCTCCTGGTTCGGCGGGGGCTGCCGTGTCGTCAACGAGCGGGGCGGTGCTGCTGTTTCCGGGGGCCGACAGGTCAGGCGGGGCCGATGTGCCCGGCGACCCGCGGGAACTCGCGACGGGCGTCGACGGCGACCCGGCGGAGCATCACGATGTCGACGCCGGCCCCGATGACACCGCCGAGGACCGGGACGCCTCGGCCGAACCGGGCGAGCACGCTCTTGCCGGAGCTCGCGACGAGCTTGAAGAACACACCCTTCTTGACGACCATCGTCGCCGGGCCGGGGAGGCGCTGGGCCGCGAGGTCGATGAGCCGGCCGCTGACCGGCGTGGCGATCCGGGCCTTGCTGAGCAGGTCGTCGGCGTCGGCCCCCATGAGGGTGAGCAGCACGGCCGTGCGCACCTGCGGCTGGGCGATGTCGTGGCCGCGCACCTTGGCGATGGCGGCGGTCATCCGCGTCGCGAGCGCGTAGAACGCGACGACGTTGGTGGGCAGCGCCACGGGCAGGGTCACGAAGCCGCCGAGGCCGGTGACGAAGCCCTCGGCCCCCGCCCGGGTCGTGTGCGAGCGGACGATGGACTCGACCGCCTTCTCGACGTCGCCGTCGGCCGAGCGCAGGGCGGAGTCGGCGACCTTGGCCGCCGAGGCGAACGGACCCCGGCCGTCGATGCCGAGCTCGAGGATCGTGTCGACGACGCGCACGGCCTGGGCGGCGAGGACCCCGTCGTCCGCAGGCGCGTCGGCGGCGCGTTCCAGGACGGTGCGGGTGTCGCGGACCGCGTCCGTGCCGCGGCGACCTCGGTCGAGCAGTCCCACGTGGTTCCTCCAGCATCGGTCCGGGGCGGCGCCAGGTCGGCCCGCGCGGTCTCCGGCACTCGTCATCCTGCCACGCGGGCGTCCCCCACCCGGTGCCCCGGTGCAGGCCGCCGGGTCGCGCCGTCCCGGTGACGGACCGGCGTCCGGGTGACGGACCCGCCCCGTAGCCTGCTGCTGTGCTCGGAGCCGACGTCGCGGTCCTCGTCGCGGGCCCGGGCCGCCACGGGACCCGGCCCGTGGTGCTGCTCCACGACGGCGAGGTCCGCACCGGCCGGGGCGCCGACATGGCGCATGCGGTCGCCGCGGTCGAGGCCGCGCACCACCCCCGCTGGGTGTGGTGGGCCGCCCAGGACGCGGCCGAGGCCGTCGCGGCGCGGGTCCATCTGGCGCGAGCCTGGGACGTCGCCGAGGCACACCGGCTGCTCCACGGTGGCCTCGAGGCCGGGCCCGGGCTCGCGTGGGCCGCGGCCCACGGTCTGGCCCTCGACACCGTTCCCGCCGCACCCACCGGGGACCTCTTCGACCTCGTGTCCGCCCCGGACCTGCCGGCCGACGACGTCCTCGTCGATGCGGCGGGCCACCTGCGCGCGGACCACGCCCGCTGGACCGAGGACCCGGCCCACCTGCGCGACTGGGCCGAGGCCGCGCTCACCACCGCGCGCCGGCAGCTCGACGCCGCGTCGCGCATCTCCCCGCGGCTCGCCGCCACCGTGGCGTCGGAGTCGGCGGCGGCCCTGCTGTGCCTGGAGCTCGAACGCGACGGGCTCCCCCTCGACCGTGCCCGCACCGAGCAGCTCGTCGCCGAGGCCGCCGGCCCGCGATCGGCCACCGACGCCGACGACGCCGCGGCACGGCGGGCCCGCGACGACCTCGTGCTCCGGCACCTGCCGGGGCGGGAGCACCTCGACCTGCGCAACCCGGCGCAGGTCAAGGACATGCTCGCTGCCGTCGGGGTCGACGTGCCATCGACCCGCAAGTGGGTGCTCGAGCCGTACCGCGAGGTCCATCCCGTCGTCGGCGCCCTGCTCACCTGGCGCCGTGACGAGCGGATCGCGACGACGTACGGCTACCGGTGGCTCGACGCCCATGTCGGCCCCGACGACCGGCTGCGCGGCCGCTGGGCCGCCTGCGACGGCGCCGCCGGACGGATGACCGCCGAGAACGGCCTGCACAACCTCCCGGCCGTGCTGCGCCCCGGTGTCGCCGCCCATCCCGGGCAGGTGCTCGTGCGGGCCGACCTCGGCCAGATCGAGCCGCGGGTCCTGGCTGTCGTCTCGGGTGACAGCGCGTTCGCCGCGGCCACCCGCGCCGACGACCTGTACGCCCCGGTGGCACAGCGGCTCGGGGTCGAGCGGGCGGTCGCGAAGATCGCCGTGCTCGCGGCGATGTACGGCCAGCGCAGCGGTGCCGCCGGCGAGGCGCTCAAGGGGCTGGAGGCCGCCTACCCCGTCGCGATGGGGCTGCTCGACCGGGCCTACGCCGGCGGCCGGCGTGGCGAGCCGCTGCGGACGTACGGCGGGCGGCTCGTGCGCACGGGGCGGGTCCTGGCCACCCGCCCCCCCGGCTCGGACCCGGCGCTCGACGCAGCCCGGGGGCGGTTCGCCCGCAACGCCGTCATCCAGGGGTCGGCGGCCGAGCTGTTCAAGGCGTGGGCGGCCACGGTGCGGGCCACCGTGCGCGAGCTCGACGCGACCGTCGTGCTGTGCCTCCACGACGAGCTGCTGCTGCACGTGCCGCAGGAGCACGCGCAGGAGGCGGCGGCGCGGGTCGACCTCGCGCTGACCGACGCGGCACGCCGCTGGTCCGGCGGCGCGCCGGTGCGGTTCGTCGCCGACACCTCCGTCATCGCCCGCTGGTCGGACGCCAAGGACTGAGGCGGGCCGGCGCGGGGTGAGTCGTCGCGGGGGGTGAGTCGTCGTGCGGGTCAGTCGTCGTCGGAGACGGTGCGCAGGAAGTCCTCGAAGTCGGCGCCGAGCTCGTCGGCCGAGGGGAGCTGGGACGCCTCCGTGGCGAGCAGGCTGGGGCGCTGCTTGCCCTCGACGAACGCGTCGTACTGCTGCTCGAGGGCGGTGATGACCTGGCGGGCCTCGTCGCTGTCGTCGACCTCGGCGGCGATCGCCTGCTGGTTGACCCGGGCCCGGGTCACGAGGTCGTCGTTCGGCAGGTTCAGCCCCGTGGCGTCGACGACCGCGTTGAGCGCGGCGAGCGCGCCCTCGGCCCACTCGGCGTTCGCGAGGTAGTGCGGGACGTGGATGGCGAAGCCCAGGGCCTGCTGCCCCGCCTCGCCGAGCCGCAGCTCCAGGAGCGCACCGAACGCGCCCGGCACCTGCACCCGGCCGAACGGGGACTGGGCGTCGCCGATGAGCGCCTCGTCGGTGGCGTGCGCGGTCATCCCGACCGGGCGGGTGTGCGGGACGCCCATCGGGATGCCGTGGGTCGTCACGACCAGCGAGATCTCGAGCGTCGCCATGACCTCGCGGATGGCCTCGACGAGCCGCTCCCACTGGTAGTCGGGCTCGGGCCCGGTGAGCACGTAGTACGTCTGACCGTCGCGGTCGGTGAGCCGCTGCAGCAGCATCGCGGGGTCGTCGTACTCGACCCAGCGGTTGGTGTCGAAGACCATCGCCGGGCGTCGGCCCCGGTAGTCGAGCAGCTGGTCGACGTCGAAGGACGCGACGACCTCGGGCTCGCCGGTCTCGAGGAGGTGGCTTCCCAGGATCTGCTGGATCTGACCGGCGTCGATGAACCCGCCGAGCAGCACGAGCAGGACGCCCGGCCGGGGGGTGTCCAGGTCGGCGTCGCTCTCGAGGCGGTACAGGTCGGTCGGGTGGTGCACGGCTCCAGCCTTTCACGCGGGTGGTCCTGCCAGGGGAACGCCGGGGAGGGGCCCGAGGATTCCCCGTCCGCTCCGGGTCAGGACGCGGCGGCCTCGGCGACGGCCCGCCGCACCCGCTTCTCGGACACCGGGTACGCGGTGCCCAGGGACTGCGCGAACAGCCCGACGCGCAGCTCCTCGATCATCCAGGCGATGTCGACGACCTCGGGCGCGGCGCGACGCACGGCGGGCAGCGCGTCGAGCAGGTCCGCGTACGCGCTCTCGACGGCGTCGACCTGCTCCTGCAGCACCGGCTCGCGCGCGTTCGTCGCCGCGCGTTCGAGCCGGTGCTGGGCGGCCCGCAGGTACCGCTGCAGGTCACGGAGCCGGCCCACCCCGGTGGCGGCGACGAAGCCGGGCCGGACGAGGCCGTCCAGCTGGGCCCGCACGTCGGCCCGGGCCGCGGCCGTGGCCCCCGCCGAGGCGCTGCGGTCGAGGGCGTCCAGGGTGCGACGGACCTGCGCCGCCAGGACGAGCACCGGCTCGACCGCCTCGACGACGCCGACGACGCGGGTGGCCGAGTGCGTCCGGACGGCGGCGAGCGCGGCGTCGAAGTCCGCGCGGCTGCGGACGGGCCCGGTGACGTGCTCGGCGACGATGGCGTCGACCGCGGCGTCGAGACAGTCCTGCAGCAGCGCCGGCACCGAGCCGTGCGGGTTGTCGGCGAGGGCGAGCTTCTGGGCGTTGCTGAGCCGGGCGAGCACCCGCTTCCAGGGCGCGGTCGTCGTGAGGAGCAGCAGCCGGCGGACCCCGGCGCGGTGCGCGGCGGCGGCCGAGCCCGCGTCCGGCAGCACCCGCAGCGACACCGACTCTCCCGCGTCGACGAGCGCCGGGTAGCCGAGCACCGTCTGGCCGCCCACCCGGCCCTCGAAGGTCTCCGGGACCGTCTCGAGGTCCCAGTCGGTGAGGCCGGTCCGCTCGATGGAGGCCCCGGCCTTCGACATCCCTTCGCGCACCGCTCCCCCGGCCTGCTCGCGCAGCGCCTCGAGGTCCTTGCCGGCGGCGACGACCCGGCCTCCCGGCCGCTCGACCGAGAACGTGACGCGCAGATGGCCGGGCACCCGCGCGAGGTCGAACTCCTGCGCGTCGACCGCGACCCCGGTGCGCAGCCGCAGCACCCGGGCGAGCTCCTCGGTCATCGACCCCCGGGACGGGTCCGCCTCGCGCAGCGCGGCACTCGCGTGGTCCGGGGCGGGGACGAAGTGTCGGCGCGTCGCCTTGGGCAGTGACCGGATGAGCGCCACCGCGAGGTCGTCGCGCAGGCCGGGCACCTGCCAGTCGAAGCCGGCCGGGGTCAGCCGGTTGAGGACGGCGACGGGGACGTGCACCGTCACCCCGTCGGCCGCCTGGCCCGGGGCGAACTGGTAGGTGACGTCGAGCTCGAGGTCGCCCTGCCGCCAGGTGCGGGGGTAGTCGGTGGCCGAGACGCCCTCCCCCGCGTCCGAGGTCAGCAGGTCCTCGGTGAGGGTGAGCAGGTCGGGGTCGCGGCGGCGCTCCCCCCGCCACCACCGGTCGAAGTGCCGTTCGCTCACGACGTCGGCCGGGATCCGGGCGTCGTAGAACGCGTACACGACCTCGTCGTCGACGACGATGTCGCGGCGGCGGGCCCGCTCCTCGAGCTCGGCGACGCGCTCGAGGGTGCGCCGGTTCGCCGCCCAGAAGTCGTGGCGCGGGTCCCAGTCGCCCTCGACGAGGGCGGACCGGATGAAGATGTCCCGGCTCGCCTCGGGGTCGATCCGGGCGTACTGGACGGTGCGGTCGGTCACGAGCGGGACGCCGTAGAGCGTCACCCGCTCGGTGGCGACGGCCGCACCGGCCTTCTTGCTCCACCGCGGCTCGCTGACGGTGCGGGTGACGACGTGTGAGCCCGCCTCCTCGGCCCAGACGGGGTCGATGACGGCGACGGTGCGGGCCCAGAGCCGGGAGGTCTCGACGAGCTCGGCCGCGACGACGAACTCCGGCTTCTTGCGGAACAGGGCCGAGCCGGGGTTGATGCCGAACCGGGCGCCGCGGGCCCCGAGGTACTCGCGCTTCACCTCGTCGCGGACCCCGACGTGCGAGAGCAGCCCGGCGAGCAGCGCCTTGTGGACGGTGTCCCAGTCGGGCTCGGCGTCCGGGGCGGCGGTCGCCTGGTCGGGGTCGATCCGCGAGGACCGGGCGGCCCGGCGCAGCTGGGCGTGCAGGTCCTGCCACTCGCGGATGCGCAGGTAGTGCAGGTACTCGGCGCGGCACATCCGGCGGAAGGCGCTGCCCGACAGCTCCTTCTGCCGGGTCTTGAGGTAGCGCCAGAGGGTGAGCAGCGAGGCGAAGTCGGAGCGCTCGTCCTTGAACCGGGCGTGGCTCTGGGCGGCCTGGGCCTCCTTGTCGGCGGGCCGCTCGCGCGGGTCCTGGATCGACAGGGCCGCGACGAGGACGAGGACCTCGCGGGTGCAGCCGAGGCGCCCGGCCTCGACGACCATCCGCGCGAGGCGGGGGTCCAGCGGCATCCGGGCCAGGGTCCGCCCGGTCGGGGTGAGCCGGCGCCCGCGGCCCCGGTGCCGGCCCGTTCCGCGCTCCTCGCTGGAGAACGCGCCGAGCTCCTCGAGCAGCCGCACCCCGTCGGCCACCTGGCGGGCGTCGGGCGGGTCGACGAACGGGAACCGGGCGACGTCGCCGAGGCCGAGGGCGGTCATCTGGAGGATGACCGACGCCAGCGAGGTGCGCTGGATCTCCGGCTCGGTGAACTCCGGGCGCGCGTCGTGGTCCTCCTCGGAGTACAGCCGGATGCACACCCCGGGGGCGACGCGGCCGCAGCGCCCGGCGCGCTGGGAGGCACTGGCCCGGCTGACCGGCTCGATCGGGAGGCGCTGGACCTTGGTGCGCTGGCTGTAGCGGGAGATGCGGGCCGTGCCGGTGTCGACGACGTACCCGACGCCGGGGACGGTCAGGGAGGTCTCGGCGACGTTCGTCGCGAGGACGATGCGGCGGCCGCTGCCCCGCCGGAACACCCGGTGCTGTTCGGCGGCCGACAGCCGGGCGAACAGCGGCAGCACCTCGGTGTTCGGCAGCTTGAGCGCGGTCAGGGCGTCGGCGGCGTCGCGGATCTCGCGCTCCCCCGAGAAGAACACGAGGATGTCGGTGGCGTCCGCGCTCGGCGGGGCCTCGGTCCACAGCTCCTCGACCGCCTCGACGACCCCGGTGACCTGTTCCTTCTCGGCGACGACGTGGCGGCCGTCGGGGTCGAGCTCGACGAGGGGGCGGTAGCGCATCTCGACGGGGTAGGTGCGGCCGGAGACCTCGAGCACCGGCACCGTCCGGACCACCTCGCCGCGCTCGTCGGTGGCGAAGTGCTGGGCGAACCGGTCGGGGTCGATGGTCGCCGACGTGACGATGACCTTGAGGTCGGGCCGGCGCGCCAGCAGCTGCTTGAGGTAGCCGAGGATGAAGTCGATGTTGAGGCTGCGCTCGTGGGCCTCGTCGATGACGATCGTGTCGTAGCGTCGCAGGTCGCGGTCGCGCTGCATCTCGTTGAGCAGGATGCCGTCGGTCATCACCTTGACCCGGGTCGCGTCGCTGCTGTGGTCGCCGAAGCGCACCTGGTAGCCGACGATCCCGCCGAGCTCGACGTCCATCTCCTCGGCGATCCGCTCGGCGACCGAGCGGGCGGCGATGCGCCGTGGCTGGGTGTGCCCGATCTGCGCGCCGTCACCGCCGCGGCCGAGCTCGAGGCACATCTTCGGCAGCTGGGTGGTCTTGCCCGAGCCGGTCTCGCCCGCGATGACGACGACCTGGTGGTCCCGGATCGCCGCGAGGATGTCCTCGCGCCGGGCCACCACCGGCAGGTGCTCGGGGTAGTGCAGGTCCGCCGGCGCGAGCGCGGCAGCAGACGGGGCGGGCATGGCGGACAGGATAGGTGGCGGTCAGCGGTCACCCCCGCCCCGCTCCCGCACGGGCGGCGTGTGCGGTGCCGCCCTGGCCGCCGCCTGCAGGGCCACCCCGCCCGTGTACATCCGCACGGTGGACGCCCCGCCGGCGGAGACGAGCGACAGCTCGCCGCGCACCCGGTCGAGCCGGGCTCGGGCGGCCGACCGCACCGCGCCGCGCGCCCGCTCGGCGACGGAGCCCGCAGTCCGCGGGGCGGGACCCCCGAGGAGGGCGCTGGCGGTGCCCCGCTCCGGTGGCATCGTGAACCGGGCGCGGCTGGCGGCGATCCGCCGCCGCGCCGTGGCGGACATCCCGGCGACCAGACGCTCCTGGGCCGAGAGCCTCGCCACGACGACGGTGCCGTCGGGGCGCCGCACGGCACCCGCGGTGGCCCCGGCGCGCAGGCTGTCGCCGGCGAACCCGGTGGCCGCGAGCCCGGCACCGGCCGCGACGTCGGACCAGCGGCCCTCGCCGTAGCCGACGAGCAGCCCGGCGTCGGCCACCGTGCCTGCTGCGTCACCTACGAGCCCGGCCGCCGACAGCGAGGGCGCCCACCGACCGAACGCCGCCAGGGCTCCGACCCCGTGCCCGGTCCGGCTCGTCGCGCGCAGCCCCCGGTAGACGGCGCTGTCGGCGAGCCCGTCGTCGGCGAGCGCCCGCAGCACCGCCGCGCAGCGCCGGTCGGCCGCCTCGAGCCGGTGCAGCGCGCCACGATGGCGGGCCTCGGCGCTGAGCATCGCGGCCGTGGCCTCACGCTGGAGCGCCCGGACGACGAGCAGCTCGGGCGAGGACTCGTCGCGACCGGCGACGACGAGGGCGTAGGCGCGGTCCTCCAGGACGGCGACGGTGTGCTGGGCCTCGGCGTGCTCCTCGACGCACCGCCCGGCCAGGGTCTGCTCGGCCTCGAGGACGTCCGCGTAGTCCCGCAGGGGCGGCGCGGCGGCGCGGTGCCGTCGCGCCGCGCGGTCGAGCAGGCCCGGCACCTGGCCGATGCGCGCGGCGAAGGCGGACCCCGCCGGGCCGTCCCAGACGGCGCCGTCGCGGAGCCGGACGAGGTCGGCGCAGGCCGCGGCCAGGCGTCGCCCGGTGGCCTCGACGGCGTCGGCCACGGCCCGCACGCCCGGGGCGGAGCCGGGGACCGGCGGCAGGGCGATCACCGCGGCCCTCCGCCGAGGCTGCGCGACATCCCGACCTCGGTGTCGAGGTACAGGCCTCCGGCGTCGACCGTGGCCTCCGCCAGCCCGGCGAGGGCCTCCGCGAGGACGAGGCGGGCGTGCCGCCAGCCGCCGAGCAGCTCCTCGACGGCCGGGCCGACGGCCCCGGGGCCGAGCGCCCACCGGTCCGCCGACGGGTCCCCCATCAGCGCGAGCGACTCGGCGACGTCGGCGAGCGCGGCCCCGGTGGCGAGGACCGTCTCGGCGTCGACCCGGTACGTCGTCATGGCGGCCACGCTAGGCCGACCGTGCCGACGGGCCGCCGGGTTTTCCACAGGGCCGGCCGGCCCCGGGCGGTGGTGCCCTCTAGGCGTCGGAGCCGACGAGCTCGGAGGTCGAGTCCGCGGGCGCGTGGGCCCCGAGCGCGGCCGCGAAGCCGAGGTCGAGGTCGTCGATGATGTCCTCGACCGTCTCGATGCCCACCGCGAGCCGGACGAGCCCGGGGGTGACCCCGGCGGCGAGCCGCTCGGCGTCGCCGCCCTGGCTGTGCGTGGTCGAGGCGGGGTGGATGGCGAGCGAGCGCACGTCCCCGATGTTCGCCACGTGGCTGTGCAGGCTCAGCCCCTCGACGAACGCCCGCCCGGCCGCGAGGCCGCCACGGATCTCGAAGGCGAGGACGGCGCCGGCGCCGCGCGGGACGTACTTGTCGGCGAGCGCCTTGCCCGGGCTGCTGTCGAGGGAGGCCCACCGCACCGACTCCACCTGCGGGTGCTGCTCGAGGTAGGTCGCGACCCGCCGGGCGTTCTCGATGTGCCGCTCGACGCGCAGGCTGAGGGTCTCCAGCCCCTGCGAGATGAGGAACGCGTTGAACGGGCTGATCGCCGACCCGAGGTCGCGCAGCAGCTGCACCCGCGCCTTGAGGATGTACGAGAGGTTCGCCCCGAACGGGCTGCCCACGCCGAGGTCCGGGCCGTACCGCAGCCCGTGGTAGCTCTCGTCGGGGGTGTTGTAGTTCGGGAACCGCTCGGGGTCCGCGGTGTAGTCGAACGTGCCGCCGTCGACGATGACGCCGGCGATCGAGGTGCCGTGCCCGCCCAGGTACTTCGTGGCGGAGTGGATGACGACGTCGGCGCCCCACTCGAGCGGCCGCAGCAGGTACGGGGTCGCGATCGTGTTGTCGACGACGAGCGGGACGCCGACCTCGTGCGCGACGGCCGCGACGGCCTCGATGTCGAGCAGCTCGGCCTTGGGGTTGGCGATCGTCTCGCCGAAGAAGGCCTTGGTGTTGGGGCGCACCGCGGCCCGCCACGCCTCCGGGTCGGTGTGGTCCTCGACGAAGCTGACCTCGACGCCGAGCTTGGCGAAGGTGTACTTGAGCAGGTTGACGGTGCCGCCGTAGAGCGCCGAGCTGGACACGATGTGGTCGCCCGCCTCGGCGATGTTGAGCAGCCCGAGCGTCGTCGCCGCCTGGCCGGACGAGACGAGCAGCGCCGCGACCCCACCCTCCAGGGCCGCGACGCGCTGCTCGACCGCGTCCTGCGTCGGATTCATGATCCGCGTGTAGATGTTGCCGAACTCCTTGAGCGCGAACAGGTTCTCGGCGTGCGCGGTGTCGTTGAAGACGTACGAGGTGGTCTGGTAGATGGGCAGGGCGCGGGCGCCGGTGGCGCTGTCGGGCTGCTGGCCGGCGTGCACCTGCCGGGTCTCGAAACCCCACTGGGACGGGTCGCTCATGGTCTCGCTCCAAACTCGTTGGTGCGTCCAGCCGTGCGGCCGAACGCACGCGGACGTGTGTTCGGCGGGGTACCGGGGGGTCTCCCGCGCTTGCGGGCGGCAGGAGCCGCTCGCCTGGTCCTCACCCGGGGCACCCCACCGCGGTAGGAGGGTTGCCGGCCAGCGAGCCGGGGCTTGACGCTGGCGCTCATGACCTGCCTCCATGATGCGCGACCGGGCACCCCCTGCGCCTACCCCGTCTCACCCACCGGTCGCACCCCGCCCGCCCCATCTCACCCACCGGCCTCCCCCACCCCCCTCGTCCCGACGTTTCGGGGTCACCCCGGAATGTCAGCCAACCCGGGGTTCGGACGTCGTGCTGCGCCGACGTTTCGGGGTCACCCCGGAATGTCAGCCAACCCGGGGTTCGGACGTCGTGCTGCGCTGACGAACCCGTGTCTCGCCGGGACCGTCGGGCCGCGCGGCGCATGCGGACCGGCAGGATGAGCCCATGACCTTCCACGTCGATGAGTACAAGGCCGCCGCGGGCCGCTACCGCGCCGGGATGCCCTACCGCCGCACCGGCCGTTCCGGGCTCGACCTGCCCGCCATCTCGCTCGGGCTCTGGCACAACTTCGGTGACGACGTGCCGCTCGAGCGCCAGCAGGCGACGTTGCGCCGGGCCTTCGACCGGGGCGTGACGCATTTCGACCTCGCGAACAACTACGGCCCGCCCTACGGCAGCGCCGAGCGCAACTTCGGAGCCATCTTCGCCCGCGACTTCCGCCCGTACCGTGACGAGCTCGTTCTCAGCTCCAAGGCCGGCTACGACATGTGGCCCGGCCCCTACGGCCAGGGCGGCGGGTCGCGCAAGTACATCACCGCCTCGTGCGACCAGTCGCTGCAGCGGATGGGCCTCGACTACGTCGACATCTTCTACAGCCACCGCTTCGACGAGACCACCCCCCTCGAGGAGACGATGGGCGCGCTCGACTCGCTCGTGCGCGCCGGCAAGGCGCTCTACGTCGGCATCTCGTCGTACTCCGGGCCCCGGACCCGTGAGGCGGTCGAGATCCTCCGCGCGATGGGCACCCCGCTGCTCATCCACCAGCCGTCGTACTCGATGCTCAACCGGTGGATCGAGGAGGACCTCCTCGACGTGCTCGGGGTCGAGGGCGTGGGCTGCATCGCGTTCTCCCCGCTCGCCCAGGGCATGCTGACGAACAAGTACCTCAAGGGCATCCCCGAGGGCTCGCGGGCCGCGCAGGGCAAGTCGCTCGACCCGGAGCTGCTCACCGAGACCTCGCTCAAGCACGTGCGGGCGCTGGACCGGATGGCGAAGGCGCGCGGGCAGTCCCTGGCGCAGATGGCCCTCGCCTGGGCGCTGCGCGACCCGCGTGTCACCTCCGTGCTCATCGGGGCGTCGTCGGTGGAGCAGCTCGACAACAGCCTCGACGCGGTGAAGAACCTGTCGTTCACCGACGCCGAGCTCGCGAAGATCGACAAGCACGCGGTCGACGGGGGCATCAACCTGTGGAAGACCTCGAGCGACAAGTGAGTTGCACCTCGTCATGAGCGAGAACTACATCCCGAGCCCCAGTGACTGGGTGCGCGAGCAGGTCGAGCAGATCGAGGCCGCGGGCACCACCCGCGCGGTCTCCGTCCTGGACCGCCCGGTCGTCATGCTGACGATGCGGGGCGCCAAGACGGGCGCCGTCCGGAAGGTCCCGCTCATGCGGGTCGAGCACGACGGCGTCTACGCGGCCGTCGCGAGCAAGGGCGGCGCCCCCGAGCACCCGCAGTGGTACGCCAACCTCCAGGCCGACTCGCGCATCCGGCTGCAGGACGGCACCGAGTCGTGGGACGCGACCGCCCGCGAGGTCACCGGCGAGGAGCGCGAGCAGTGGTGGGAACGGTGCGTCGCCGCCTACCCGCCGTACGCCGAGTACCAGACCAAGACCGACCGGCTCATCCCCGTGCTCGTCCTCGAGCCGGCTGCCGGGTAGCGCGCCCTCGTCCCGACCCGGCCCGACGGGCGCGGGTCAGCTCTCGGACGTCGCCCGTCCGGCCTCGTCCGCCAGCGCCGAGTGCTCGAGCCGGCGGAACCACAGCAGGCCCAGGACGGGCAGGACGAGCGGCACGAACCCGTAGCCCTGGCCGAAGTGCGACCACACCGTCTTGTCGGGGAAGGCCGCCGGCACGACGAACGACGCCAGCCCCACGACGAGCACGCCGACGAGCTCGACGGCGCACGCGACGATCCCGACCCGCACCCAGCGGCCACCGCGGGCGAGGCACCACGTGGCGAGGATGTAGACGACCGCGGCGAACGCCGACAGCAGGTACGCGAGCGGCGCACGCTCGAAGTACTCGGAGATCTGCAGCACCGAGCGTCCGGTCGCCGCGAGCGCGAGCACGCCGTACACGACGACGAGCAGGACGCCGGGGCCCCCGAGGGCGCGGCGGGAGACGTCAGCCATAGGACATCCAGATCTGCAGGAGGCGCGCGGTCATGACGGCGACGGCGAACGCCCCGACCGCGACCGCGCCCATCGCCCACCGGGACTTCTCCTTCAGGGCGAGGAACGCCGTGCCGACCGGGATCACCGGCAGGCTCACGAGGTAGGCGACGAAGGTGGCGCGCTCGGCCGAGTCGGTGATGTGCCCGAGGTCGAGCAGCCCGCCGACGAGCAGCACGACCAGGCCGAGCTCGACGAGACCCGCGAGGAGCAGGAGCAGGTCGTCGATGAGGCGGTCGCGGGCGGCGTACCAGATGGCCACGACGCACAGGATGGCCGCCGCCCCGACGACGGCGTACGTCAGGGGCTCGATCACGCGCTCACCCTAACCGCGCGGTCCGTGCCGGCCGGGGGCCGGGTGCGAGACTGCCCTCATGACCACCGCACTGCTCGGCGACGTCGAGATCGCCTACGAGCTCGACGGCCCGGAGGACGGCGAGCCGATGCTGCTGCTCATGGGGCTCGGCACCCAGCTCGTCGCGTGGCCGGCGGACGTCGTCGACGGTCTGGCCGAGCGCGGGTACCGCGTGATCCGGCTCGACAACCGCGACATCGGCCTGTCCTCACGCACCGAGAGCCCGCCGCCCTCCCGTGGTGACGTGATGCGCGCGTTCGTCCACCGGCGCGCCGCGCGGCCCGACTACCTGCTGTCGGACATGGCCGAGGACGCCGTCGCGCTGCTCGACCACCTGGACGTCCCGCGGGCCCACGTCGTCGGGGTGTCGATGGGCGGGATGATCGCCCAGCAGCTGACGATCGACCACCCCGAGCGGGTGCGGACGCTCACCTCGATCATGTCGAACACGGGCAACCGGCGCAGCGGCACCGTGTCGCTGCGCCTGCTGCCCACCATGGCGCTGTCGCTGAGCAGCCCCCGCCCCACCGACGAGGAGGAGGCGGTGCGGCTCGGCGTCGAGGGCTGGCGGGCCATCGCGGGCCCGCACTTCGACGAGGACGAGATCGAGGAACAGGTGCGGCACGCGGTCGCGCGCAGTACGAGCCCGATCGGGGCGGTGCGCCAGCTGCTCGCGATCCTCGGCAGCCCGGACCGGACGGAGGCCCTGCGCCGCGTCGACGTGCCGACCCTCGTCATCCACGGCCTCGCCGACCCCCTGGTGTCCTGGAGCGGCGGCGTCGCCACGGCGCGGGCGGTGCCGGGCTCCCGGCTGCTGCTGTTCCCCGACATGGGGCACGACCTGCCGAAGCCGCGTCGCGGTGAGATCGTCGAGGCGATCGCCCGCAACGCGGCTCGCAGTCGGGCGGTCGAGGCCACCGACTGACGCGTCGGCGACGTGCGAGCCGTCCCGCCGGGTCGCCCTGGCGGGACGGACGTCAGCGCAGGCCGGTGGCGACGGCGTCGACGAGCATCCGGACCTCGTCCTCGGTGATGACGAGCGGAGGAGCGAGCCGGATCGTCGACCCGTGCGTGTCCTTGGCGAGGACGCCCTGCTCCATGAGCCGCTCGCTCATCACCCGGCCGCTCGGGCCGCCGGCCTCGATGTCGAGGCCGGCCCACAGGCCCGCGCACCCGGATGGCCGCCAGGCCGTTCCCGACGAGGGGGCGGAGCCCCGCCTCGAGCACCGCCCCGGCCTCGGCGGCGCGGCGCTGGAACTCGCCCTCGGCGAGCATGGTGACGACCTCGTGCCCGATGGCGGCGGCGAGCGGGTTGCCGCCGAACGTCGAGCCGTGCGACCCGGGCGTCACGACGTCGAGGACGTCGTGGTCCGCGGCGATCGCCGAGACCGGGTAGAGGCCGCCGCCGAGGGCCTTGCCCATGACGTAGATGTCGGGGACGACGTCCTCGTGGTCGCACGCGAAGGTGCGGCCCGTCCGGGCCAGGCCCGACTGGATCTCGTCGGCGACCATGAGGACCCCGGCCTCGTCGCAGATGGCCCGGACCTCGCGCAGGAAGCCGTCGGGCGGGATGACGACCCCGCCCTCGCCCTGGATCGGCTCCAGGAGCACCGCGACCGTGTGGTCGTCGATGGCGGCGCGGACCGAGTCGGCGTCGCCGTAGGTGACGGCACGGAAGCCCGGGGTGTACGGGCCGTACTCGTCGCGGGCGATCTTGTCGTCGGAGAAGCTGACGATGGTCGTCGTGCGGCCGTGGAAGTTGCCCTCCATGACGACGATGTTCGCCTCGCCCTCGGGCACGCCCTTGACCCGGTACCCCCACTTGCGGGCGACCTTCAGGGCGGTCTCGACGGCCTCGGCGCCGGTGTTCATCGGGAGGATGACCTCCTTGCCGGTGAGGCCCGCCAGGCCTTCGGCGAAGGGGCCGAGGGTGTCGTTGAAGAACGCCCGGCTCGTCAGGGTGAGCCGGTCGAGCTGCGCGTGGGCCCGCGCGAGCAGCCGCGGGTGGCCGTGGCCGAAGTTGAGCGCCGAGTAGCCCGCGAGGCAGTCGAGGTAGCGGCGGCCCTCGACGTCGGTCACCCAGGCGCCCTCGCCGTGGCTGATGACGACGGGCAGCGGGTGGTAGTTGTGAGCGGCGTACCGCTCGGTCAGCTCGATGTGGGCGGCGGAGTCGAGCGTGCTCACTCGGTCCTGGTCCTGCCGGGTCTCGGTCATCGTCATCCTCCTTCTCGGTGCCGCGACTCTAACGAGTCCGGGCGGTCAGTCATTCCACAAGCCGGCGATGCGCGGCGCGATGCGCCGTCCGTGCTCGCGGGCCCGGTCGAGGACGGTCGACCCGCGGGTCGTGTCGAGCGGGTTGGCGCCCATCGCCCACAGGTCCTTCGCGTCCGGGACGACGACCTGGGACCGGCTGTGGCGGCGCAGCGCCCACGCCTGGACCCGCGGCATCTCGTAGACCTGGCCGCCCACGGGGTAGGGCGCGAGGACGAGGACACGGGCGTGGCCGGCGGCGAGGTCGACGTTCGCGATGGAGCGCAGCCCGCCGTCGACATAGCGGCGGCCGGCGATCTCGACCGCGGGAAACACCCCGGGGACGGCGCAGCTGGCGGCGACCGCGCGCTCGAGGGGCACCCCGCCGGAGCCGTCGAAGACGACCGACGTGCCGGTCTCGGCGTCGACCGCGGTGACGAGGAGGCGGCCGTCGGGCCACTCCCGGCCGACGAGGCCGAAGCCGACGGTGTCGAGCCACTCCTCCTCGGTCGCCGTCGTCGCGGACAGCGCGGCCCGGCTGACGATGGCCCGCCCGTCGCGGGGATCGCGGCTCAGCTGCGCGCGCAGGTAGCGGCCGGCGTCGGTGGGTCGCAGCCGCCCGACGTCGGTCATCGGAGCACCCTGACGGACGAGGTCGAAAGCCTCCGCGTCGGTGCCGAGGCGCAGGTGAGCGGCAACCATCGAGCCGGCCGACGTGCCGATCATGGTGTCGGCGTTGCGGACGTCGATGCCGGCATCGCGGAGCCCGAGAACGATGCCCGCCTCCCACGCGATGCCGGTGACCCCACCGCCGGCGAAGACGACGGCACGATCGAGGGTGACCTCGGGCCGCTGCCAGTCGGCGAAGACGCTGGAGGCGCCGTCGACGTACCGGGTCGGCGCGCCCTCGGCGGTGCCGAACCCGTCGGCCTCGGGACCGTCCTGCGAGAGCGCGGGATCGGTCGGGTCGGCGTCGACCGGCGTCGCCGCGTCCTCCGGGGTCGCCGCGTCCTCCGGGGTCGCCGCGTCCTCCGGGGTCGCCGCGTCCTCCGGGGTCGCCGCGTCCTCCGGGTTCGCTGGATGCGTCGAGGGCGCGCCCTGCTCGGTCGAATCACTCACCCCTCGATTGTCCGGCCTGCGGGAGAGGGCTCATGACCATCCGGGGGGTGAGTGTGCTCACCCCACACCCCACACCCCACACCCCACACCCCACACCCCCCACGCCCCGCGGCCCCTACGCCCGACGCCGCGCGCCGTCGCTCAGGCCGCGTCGCCGCCGGTCAGGACGCGGACCAGCTCGAGAGGGACGCTGACGAGGTCGTCGCCCACCCTGACCTGGCAGCGGGTGGCGCCGACGAGCTCGACCTCACCGGCGCGGCCCTGCCAGGGCCCGTCCGCGACCTCGACGTGGTCGCCGAGCCGGGGCGGGGCGACGGCTCGTGCGGAGACCTCGGTGCGCCTGAGCGCGGCGAGCTCGGCGGCGTACGACGGGGGAAGCGTCGCGGGGCTCCCGCGGTAGCTCCACGTGAAGAGGTGCTCCGGGTCGAAGCGGCGTGAGCATCGCCCGCACGACATGAGGCGCATCGGTGCACGGTGGCGGGTGCGCTCGTGCCCGGCCCGGCAGCGCCCGACCCAGTCGCCCGGGACCCGCGGCGAGTCGGGCGAGACGCAGCGCTCACCGCTGCACCCGATGCGCCGGGCCGTGGCCCGCCACACGTCGTCGTGACCGTGAGCCGGGCCGACGAGGGCGTGGGCGATCTCGTGGAGCAGGGTGTCGCGGACCTCGTCCTCGGAGTGCAGCCGCGTCAACGGGCCGCTGATCCCGATCTGACGGGGGCCGAAGCGGCAGACCCCGGCCCGGGTCTTGGCCCGGTCGGCGACGACGGTCCACCCGTCGAGGTCGTGCTCGCGCAGCAGCCGCCGTCCCATGGCGAGCGCGTGTTGCACGTCCATCCGGCACCTCCTGAGCCCTGCCCGCGTCGCGGCCGTGCGCCGATCGACGTCTGCGACAACCGTAGGCGCAGCCACCGACAGCGACGGGGCGACGCACCGACCGTGCGGCCCGCCTGGGGAGAACCCGAGCCGAGAAGGTGGCCTGTGGACAGCGCGAGGGTCGAGGCCAGGCGACGCCGCGATGCTGGGCTCACCGGGTGCGGGCGTGCGCGCTGAGATTGGCGCGCGCGGTCAGTTGGTGTAGAGCCGCGACCGCGCCTCGCGCACTGTCAGGGTCACCGGCTCCCCCGGCAACGACACCTGCCCGGGGATGTCGATCCAGCCGCTGCCACCGACCCGGAACTGGCCGGTGTAGACGATGTCGGCGCGCACCTCGTGCTCGCCCGGGGAGGTGTAGGTGTGGACCACCGACCCGTCCGGATGCGGGCCGCCTCGGTCGGTGGTCGGGCCGATGGTCCGCTCCCCCAGGTGGTACGTGACGCTCTTCAGCCGGGGCCGCACCTCGACCGCGTAGCCGAGCAGGCGCGCCGGGTCCGGGCGGTCCACCTCGTCGGGGCCGAAGCCGTCGTCGGGGAAGACCACCTCGAAGTACGTCGGCAGGTTCACCAGCGTGACGTCACCCTCCGGCTGGATGTTCACCGACGCCACCGTGAAGTCGGTGTCGTGGAACGCCTCCCGGATCATGGCCATCGTGAGCGTCCTGCCCGCGCCAGGCACCTGGTCCGGCCAGCACGTCAGGTCCACGGGCTGCCACCGCCCCGCCGGACCCGCGAGCGGAGTGCCGTCCGCCTCGACGAGCCGCCGGAACACTGCCACGGCCGGGCCGTCCCCACCGCCGGACGCGATCCGGCACAGGCCCCAGGACTGCGGGCACAGGTTGCCCGCGTCCCGGTCACCCGGTTTCGGGTTCCCGCACACCGACACGGCGGCATAGTCGTGGAACGGGCCCTTCGCAACGGGATTGGCGAAGTAGCTGTCGGCCAGAGCGCGCACGCCTTCTCGATCAAGGTGCCCGACCCGCGTCCCAGAGTCGGAAGCAACTCCGCCTGCAGTCGCATGTCCGGTGGCGCTCCATCGGCGTCCGTGGCAGCGCGGAGGCCGCCACCATAGCGCGAGATCCGCCGCCGACGCAATCCACATGGCGTCATTGCAGTCCTCTCCACCTCTAAGCATCAGCCCAGCGCTCATCGCGCCCATCTGCAGCGTCACGTATGAACTGGTCCTCTACTCGCGGATCGGAGCGAACGACCGTGCCAGCTCGCGTCCACGATGCTGCGGCCTTCGCTGATACATGCGATCGCCGCGAACTGCTCACCGCTCGGGCGCGCCGCCAACAGACCTCGACATCTGCGATCTCGACGGGGTCGGCTGGAGTACCGCTGTCCGTGCTCGGCGAGGTCTTGCGCGGTCGCTTCGGCCTTCGCGCAGAACTGGCAGTCGGGGTCGCTGAGGGACGCGATGAGCCCGGGGCGCGGCTCGGTCCAGGCCACGTTGAACTGCTCGAAGAAGTACTCGACGAAGGCTTCGGCGCCGGCGTCGGTCTGCTTCGTGGCTGCGGCGGGGATGTCGGGGCCGCTCGGGGTCGTGCTCGGCGAGGGCGAGGCGGACGGCGACTCGCTCGCCGACGCGCTGGGCGTCGCATCCGGGGTGGGCGTCTGGGCAGCGGGCGAACCGTCCGACGCGCTGCAGCCCGCGACCACGACAGCCCCGAGCACCCCCACGACACCCCGCAGGAACCGGTGACCGTGCCCCATCGAAACCTCCCCGGCCACCCCGTGGCGACCCCCGTCGGAACCACGCTAGCCAAAGCCGGGCAAACCGCCAGCCGAGTTATCCACAGGCGGGCAATCTCGCAGGTCAGTGGCGGTCCGGCGGCCCGGTTTCGCCATAGCCCGATCGGGCTATGGACGAGGTGATTTCCGCGCCGGATGATCCATTGACGACAGCGCAGTCCTGCCGCGCGGAGGGGGGCCCGAGTTGGCGGTCGAGACCGAACCTCCGGCGGCACGCTCCAGCGCTGCGCGCACCGCCGTGCGCGACGCCTGGGCCTCCCTGCGGTCGGTCTTCCTCAACCCCGCTCTGCGCCGCATCCAGCTCGCCCTCGCCGGGTCGATGGTCGGCGACTGGGCGTACTCGACGGCCGTCATCGTCTGGGCGTACGGCGCCGGCGGCGCGAAGCTGATCGGCGTCTGGAGCGCCGTCCGGCTCCTCATGATGGCCTTCGCGGCCCCCTTGGGCGCGACCCTCGCAGACCGCTTCCCGCGCAAGCTCGTGCTCATCGTCTCCGACGTCGCCCGCGCCGTCCTCGTCCTGATCGCCACCGGCATGCTCGTCGCGGACGCCCCCACGCTGGCGATCCTCGTCGTGGCGACCCTGGTGTCCCTCGTCGGCTGCGTGTTCCGCCCCGCACAGATGGCGTGGCTCCCCTCGCTCACCGACAAGCCGGAGGAGCTGGCCGCCGCCAACGGCGCGTCGAGCACCATCGAGAGCCTCGCGTTCTTCCTCGGCCCGGCCCTGGGCGCCCTGCTCGTCGCGACGACCAACGTCGAGGTCGTCTTCGTCCTCAACGCCCTGACGTTCCTGTGGTCGGCCTTCCTCATCACCGGGATCCACCCCGTCGCCCCGGCCCGCTCGACCGCTCCCCCCGACGAGACGGCGGAGGCCGACGGCGACGCCCCGCCCCCCGGGGGGATGCTCCGCGAGATGGCCGGGGGCTTCGTCCACATCGCCAAGGACCGCGACCTCACCATGGTCGCGTTCCTCGTCAGCACCCAGACGATCGTGGCCGGCGCCTCCGTGGTGTTCGGGGTCGTCTTCGCGGTCGAGATCCTGGGCACCGGCCCCGAAGGTGTCGGCATCATCGACTCGGCCTTCGGGGTGGGCGCCATCGTCGGGGGCTTCGTCGCCATCGCGCGCGCCACGAAGAACCGGATCGCCAGCGACCTCGCCCTCGGGACCGCGCTGTGGTCGCTCCCCCTGCTGCTCGTCGTCGCGTTCCCGTCACCGGTCACCGTGTTCGCCGCCGTCATCCTCCTCGGCTTCGGCAACCCCCTCGTCGACGTCAACTTCGTGACGATCGTCCAGCGCCTCGCCCCCGACCACGTCCTCGGCCGGGTCTTCGGCGCGTACGAGGGCGTCCTCATCGCGACGATGGCCCTCGGCGCCGTCGTCACCCCCCTGCTCCTGGACGGCTTCGGCATCCGGTGGACGATGCTGGTCCTGGCCCTGGTCGTCGGCCTGCCGGCGCTGCTCTCCCTCCCGCGCTGCCTGCGGCTCGACGCGACCCTCCAGCCCCCCGAGCACCTGGACCTGCTCCGGAGCATCTCGATCTTCGCCCCGCTCGCCCCCGGCGCGCTGGAGGGCCTGGCCCGCGGGCTCGGCCGCCGGCACGTGGCGCGGGGCACCCAGGTCATCGGCACCGGCGAGGAGTCGGACCTCTTCTTCATCATCGAGGGCGGACGCGTCGAGGTCACCCAGGACGGGACGGTGCTGCGCGAGGAGGGGCCCGGCGAGTTCTTCGGCGAGATCGGCCTGCTCCGCGACGCGCCCCGCAGCGCGACGATCACCGCCATCGAGGACACCGACCTGCTCACCGTGACCCGCGAGGACTTCCTCGCAGCGGTCCGCGGCGCCGAGGAGTCGATGGCGGCGGCCAACGAGGTCGTCCTCCGCAGGCTGGGGCGCGCATGAGCGCAGGCGGCTAGCGCTCGGCCCGGCGCTGTCACGGCTCCTGCCCCGGCACTGTCGGAGTGCCGGGGTGCGGGGCGAGGTCACGCGGGTTCCCGGGCGGCGAGCCGAGCGAGCCGCAGGTCGTAGGAGCCGACGGTGAGGTCCCATTCGACCCGCCCGCCCTCGCCGTCGGCGACGACCTCGCCCGCAAGCCGGCGCTGGTGCACCACGGTGTGGTGGCGCTCGCACAGCAGGGCTGCGTTCGACAGGTCCGTGGCGCCGCCGTCGGCCCAGTGCACGAGGTGGTGGGCGTCGGTCCACTGCGCGGGCAGGTCACAGCCGGGGTAGGTGCAGTGCCGGTCGCGCAGCCACATCCGCCGGGTCTGGCCACCCGTGAACAACCGGCGGGCCCGGCCCAGGTCGGCGACCTCGGCCACGCCGTCGAGGACGACCGGCACGACCTGCGCGTCGCACGCCAGCCGCCGGGCCGTCTCGGGCGCGAGGTGCACCCCGGCATCGGACCCCGCGACGGTCTCGGCAGCCCCGGCCACCCCGGACCGCAGCGTCTCGAGGGGAACCTGGACCAGGAGCGTCGTCTTGGCGTGCGGCCCCACCTGGTCCCCGGCGGCCACGGCCCGGCGCACGAGCGAGACCAGCGCCTCGCCCCGGCGCCGCTCGCCGGAGCGCAGGTCCCGCTCGCCCTCGGTCGGCCGTGGTGCGGACAGCGGCCCCAGTGCCGCCTCGAGCACGGCCCGGCCCTCGGGGTCGAGGGTCAGCCGGTACTCCGCCAGCCCGAGCGGGTCGACCCGAGGCCGGGACAGCGCGACGAACCGCTTCGCCGCGTCCTGCTCGCACTGGAGCACCCCGTCGCGGCCGTACCGGGCCAGCATCGCGGACCGCAGCTGCCGGCAGGCGCCCGGACCGTGCTGCGCGGTGACCTCGACCATCCCGGCGACGAC
The DNA here is from genome assembly GCA_963815545.1 of uncultured Actinomycetota bacterium. Taxonomy (GTDB): domain Bacteria; phylum Actinomycetota; class Actinomycetes; order Actinomycetales; family Dermatophilaceae; genus Phycicoccus. The sequence continues at coordinate 235,147 of CAWFGY010000007.1, read as the reverse complement.
GGCCTCCTCGGCCCCGTCGGCGAGCAGCGGGCGCAACCGGTCGGCCTCGGCCACGACGACCGCGGCGGAGCGCACCGGCAGGATGCCGCCCTGCACAGCAGCCTTCACGGGCGAGTTGCCCGGCACCGCGAAGGCCTCGGCGACCGCGACCACCTGCGCCGCACCCCCGGCGCGCCACGTGGGCGCATGCAGCCGGAGCCACTGCACCGGCGTCAGGGCCCGCTCGTCGCGCCGCGGCTCACCCCGCTCGACGGCTTCGCGGACCACCGCCACCGTCGCCGCCTCGCACGCCTGGTGGAGGCCACCGATCTCGCCCGCCAGCTCACCCAGCCCGACACCACCGGCCCGCCACAGGTCGGCGGGCAACGCGCGCAACGCCGAGACCGCGTCGGCGATCGCCGAGCGGTGCTCGTCGAGTGCGGATCCCCCTGCCATGACCCGACACTACGGGCGACCACCGACACCGCCCCAGCCCCGGAGATGCATCTGTGGACGACCCACGACGAACCACGGACCTGTGGACAACGCGCCCGCCCAACCGGGCGAAACGTCTGGTGCACAGCCCTCTCGGACGCCCCGGCTGACCGCGCCGCACCATCTGCCGGACCCCCCATCGACGGCCCCCTTGTCGGACCCCTCCCCTATCGTCTCTCCCAGCTCACGAGTGACGGTGCGAAGCCCTGGCTGGCCGTCCGGCAACCTCTGCCGCAGAGGTGCCCCAGGTGACGAGCAGGTCCATCCGACAACAGCGGACTCCGCCGGGCGAGCGCCCAGGGGTCCCGACCCCTGAAGGAGCCACGATGCCCACTCCGTTCCCGCACGACCCCGACCAGAGCCCCGACTCCACCGACGACCGCAGCGACCGCCCGGCGCGCCGCCACTACGTCCCCCTCGCCCCGCCGCGGACTCCCGCGGAGCCCCCCAGCGGCGAGACGAACCCCTACCGCCAGATCCCGCTCGGCCGCCTCTTCGACCCGACCGCCGCCCCACGACGACGAGACCCTGCGCGAGCTCTGCCGGTGCATCAACTGGTCCCGGGAGCACCGGGGCCCGTGGAACGAGGGCGTCATGACCATGTTCCTGCAGCACGCGATGCGGGAGCTGCGCGACCGGGGCCTCGACCCGTGGTCGTGGTGCGACGGCCGCGAGACCGGTGTGCCGCCGGTCCTCGAGGGCTGACCCCCGGCCGCCCACGCTCCACGGAGGACGAGCGCGGCCGCCGCCCCCGGGTGGGGGCGGCGGCCGCGTCAGGCCACGGGAACGGCGCGGGTCAGGCGACGCGGGTCTGCGGCGCCGTCTTCGCCGTCATCGCCGGGTCGCGCACGACGACGTCGCCGAGGACGTCGTCGATGGCCTGCATCGCCGAGGCCTCGAGCCGCACGCCCGCCGCCTTGACGTTGCTCTCGACCTGCTCCGGGCGCGAAGCCCCGACGATCGCCGCGGCGACGTTGTCGTTCTGGAGCACCCAGGCGATGGCGAGCTGGGCCATCGTCAGGCCGGCCTCGTCGGCGATCGGCTGCAGCTGCTGCACCCGGGTGAGGATGTCGTCGTCCATGAACCGCTTGATCATGTCGGCGCCGCCCTTCTCGTCGGTGGCGCGCGACCCGGCCGGCGGGGCCTGGCCCGGCTTGTACTTGCCGGTGAGGATGCCCTGGGCGATGGGGCTCCACACGATCTGGCTGACGCCGAGCTCGGCGCTGGCGGGCACGACCTCGCCCTCGATGACGCGCCACAGCATCGAGTACTGCGGCTGGCTCGAGATGAGCTGGATGCCGAGGTCCTTCGCGAGCGCGTGCCCGGCGCGGATCTGGTCGGCGGTCCACTCGCTGACCCCGATGTAGAGGGCCTTGCCCTGGCGGACGACGTCGGCGAAGGCCTGCATCGTCTCCTCGAGCGGGGTCTCGGTGTCGTACCGGTGAGCCTGGTAGAGATCGACGTAGTCGGTCTGCAGCCGGGTCAACGACCCGTTGATCGACTCCAGGATGTGCTTGCGGGACAGGCCGGTGTCGTTCTTGCCGCCCGGGCCGGTGGGCCAGTAGACCTTCGTGAAGATCTCGAGGCTCTCGCGGCGCTCGCCCTTGAGGGCCTCGCCGAGCACGGTCTCGGCCTTGGTGTTGGCGTACACGTCGGCCGTGTCGAAGGTGCTGATGCCGTGCTCGAGGGCGGCCCGCACGCAGGCCGTGGCCGCGTCGTTCTCGACCTGGGAGCCGTGGGTGAGCCAGTTGCCGTAGGTGATCTCGGAGATCTTGAGTCCGCTGTTGCCGAGGTATCGGAAGTCCATGGCCTCACCGTAAGCCTCGCCCCCGGCACCGTGGGGCGCCGGGGGCGAAGGTCAGACAGCGGGAGCGGGCGGCGTCAGGCCGGGGCGCTGACCCCCGGGCGCCGGTCGTCGGACGACTCGCCGAGGGCGTTGCGGCAGAGCCGGGCGAGGAGGTCGGCCAGCTCGGGCATGTCGTCCAGGGGCAGCGGGCGCAGCGGCCCGTCGGGGGTGTGGGTGACCCAGCGCAGGCCCGAGCCGTAGCGGTGCAGCAGCGCCTCGGCCTCGACGTTGAGGTCGGCCACCGCGAGGTCGACGCGGGACAGCTCGACGACGCCGATGGCCGACAGGTCGTCGTGCCGGCCGCGGTGCGTCGCCTGCAGCGCGTGGCAGCGCACCGCCGTGAGCCCGGGGGCCGCGGCGAACGTCTGGCGGGCCACCGCGATGAGCAGCCCGGCGACCACCTGCCGGTGCAGCTGCGCGCGGTGCGAGCGCGACGCCCGCCGGATCGACAGGTCGCCCCCGACGAGGTGGACGGACTCCGACGGCAGGACGTGCTCGCCGGGGATGAGCACCGCGACGTCGAGGAGCCCACCGGCCACCGAGACCGGCGAGGCCGGGGTGTCGGTGGACTGGAAGACCCCGCGCAGGTGCTGCTCGACGACGGCGGGGTCGTTGCCGCACAGCGAGTTCCACCAGGCGTCGAGCCGGCGCTCCTCGCGTTCGGTCCAGTTGCTGCTGGCGGCCATTGCCTCGTCGATGTCGTGGTGCGCCATCTCCTCGGCGGTCCGGACGGCGCGACGCCGGTTCGACACGTCGAACCAGCGGACTCCCTCTCGCGCCAGCTCGGCCCGCCGGCGGCGGATGGCCTCCTCGTTGACCGGACGGCGGTCGGCGACGACCGGCCGCTGGACGGGGGGGTACCAGGCGCGGTGCAGCGAGATCAGCGCGTCCTCCTCCTCGAGGATCGCCTGGGCGCGCTCCGCCTTGGCCGGGGAGACAGTGGCAGACACGCGGACGAGGGTGCGGCTGGGCGCCGGCCCGCTGGAACGGGTGATGCCGTGGGATCCGTCTCCGGTCGCGCTCTGACGTGGCAGCCTGAGGCTGCCCCGACCGAAGGTGTCCTGAAGTCCGGGGCTCGGCACACGGAAGCTGGTGGCGGACACCAGCCCCACCGATACGTTCACTCGTCCGTCTCCTACTCCTCCCCTGCGTAAGCGGAATTATTCCCCGGCCCGCCCTCTTTGCGGCGCTCTTGACCCTTCTTTACGAAGTTGAGGGGATCTCTTTACCTTCTCTTTACTCTTACGTCAGGGCTGGTGCTGCTAGGGCCGGGCGGTATCACCGGGGACGTGCGGGCCTCCTCCCCTCCGACGGCACCGTCGAGCGACGGACTGCCCGCTCCCAGGAGGTCCGCCGTGTTCAACGAGAAGATGATGTACAGCCGAGGTTTCGACCAGCGCGGCAAGCTGCAGTCGGCCGTACCGTGGGCGCTCGGCCCGGACTCGCCCGTGTGGGACGACGACAGCGAGACCACGCACGCGCTGGCCCGCCAGTACGTCGACCTCAAGATCGACCAGAGCCGGCGGATGGTCGAGTCCCTCGAGAAGCTCGTCGAGACGATGAACGCGCTGCCGAGCACCGCCGCCACGCAGCGCGCCCCCCAGGTCATCGGCAGGCTCGAGCAGCCCGACGGGTCGCCGGCCGAGCGCGTGCAGGTCACCCTCGAGGTCGCCGGGGGCAGCGCGTCCGACTCGCGCACCGCCACCGCGCTCACCTCGTCCGACGGCAGCTTCGTCATCGCCCTGCCCGTGGGAGCCCGCGCCACCGACGTCGCCGTCGCCCTGGTCGCCACCTCGCGTGACGGCGTCCAGCGCGTGGCCGACGCCCTGCGCCACCTCCAGCCCAGCGGGGTCCTGCCCCCGGTCCGGCTCCCCCAGCCCGCTCCCCCGCTGCCCCCCAGCCTCATCGCCGCCCTGCGCGACCTCGTCGACGGCATCGCGACGACCGAGGACGACGAGCCGGGGCACCGGCACGGCTCCACCCCGGCGATCGCGGTCGGCGAGGACGACTGCATGGTCGTGTTCCGCAAGGACTCCTCCAGCGACCGCTTCCCGTACGGGGTGCTCTTCCGCCTCACCGACCCGGCTCTCAGCGAGCCGACCCTGCGCTTCGGCCTGCCGAGCCGGTTCGACAAGAGCCGCTCGTCCTTCACCTTCTACGGGCCGACCTCCCCCGAGACCCGGCTCGCCCGCAAGCTGTCCCGGATGCGCTTCCACCTCACCGAGCGCGTGCCGGTGGACCGGCCGATCGACGTCGAGGCGTTCCGCGAGGGCCTGGCCGTCGACCGGCCCTGGGGCGGGGTGCCCGTCGCCGGGTCGCTCGCCATCGGCTACGTCGTGCAGATGGCCCAGCGGTGGACCCCGCTCGGCCTCGCGCTCGGCGACCTCGTCTACTCCCTCCCGCTGGCGCCCGGGGAGCAGCAGCGCGTCGCGGTCATGGAGCGCAGCGCCTCCTCGAGCGTCGTCGAGAGCGAGCGCCTGGACTCCAGCGAGCAGATGTCCTTCGCCGAGCGGGACGAGTCCTCGGCCACGTCGACGTTCGCCTCGGCGTTCAACGAGGTCGCCTCGGGCGGGTCGCACTACGACACCGAGGCCAGCTCGTTCTCGGTCGCGGCCGCGGTGGGCGGTGGCGGGGTCTTCCCGTTCGGCTGCGTCGCGGGCGGCGTGGCGACGAGCTTCGGCACGTCGAGCTCGTCGGGCAACACGAACACCTGGATGAACGGCGCGCGGAACTCGACGTCGCAGGCCGCCCAGAACACGCACGCCTCGGTGCAGCGCCAGGCCGCGGCCCGGCGCAGCTCGTCGCGCACCGCGATGCGGCTGGCGACGGCGCACGAGACGACCGAGATCGTCACGAAGGTCATCACGAACCACAACAAGACCCGCGCCCTGACGATGCAGTACTGGGAGGTGCAGCGGCTCTTCGACGTGACGACCGTCGCCGAGGGCGTCAACCTCGTGTGCCTCGTCCCGCTCGAGGTCATCAAGTTCCTTCCCCCGGGGCTGCCGCCGCGGGTCACCGACGCCCCGGACACCCGCGACGAGGTGCTCGACCGGTACGGCCGGATGCTCACCCACGCCGACGTGCTCACCCGGGTCGTGCCACGCCGGCACCGTCGCGGGCTCGGACTGCTCACCGACTTCGCCGCGAACCCGACGACCGCCGTCGCCGACGAGAACGCCCCCTCGACCGAGGTGCTCACCATCAAGGCGGAGGGCACGTTCCTCACGACCGACGAGGTGTTCGTCACCGTCCTCGGGAAGCGTGGGATGCGGATCGGGCCCGTGCGCCTCGACGGCTCCGGCCCGGCGTACGCCCCTCCGACCGGCACCACGGCCCTGGCCTCGGAGGAGGCGCTCTTCGGGGCGCTGCGCAAGGCCCGGCAGTCCGCGGCGCCGGTGCGGTGGCAGGCGCGGGTCTCGCTCCCGCCGTCGCTGCCGCGCCAGGACGTCACCGGCTTCGAGATCACCCGCCGCACCCGGCGCCTCGACTACACCTTCGCCCCGCCGCTCGTCGCGGACCTCGGGACGGCCACCGGTGTGCTCGGCCCGCTCGGGGCCCTCGGGGACGCCGTGCTCAAGGCCGCGCTCGACAAGCCGTCGGTCACCCGCTCGTACCGCTCGGACCGGATCGAGACCGAGGTCGGCGGCCCGCGGGTCAGCACCTTCTCCGCGGTCCTGGACAGCCCCGGCGTCGCCGGCGGCGCGGGCGGCGGAGCGCCGGTGGCCGGCGCGGTCGAGCTGGTCGCCGGCGGCTTCGGCGGCGGCGTCGAGCTGCCGTCGTCCACCTTCCCGGTCGCGGCTCGCGGCATCCCGCCGGTGCTGTCGTACGCGTCGGTGCTCGAGATCGAGAAGACGTTCCAGTGGGTCGTGCGCAACACGATGACGTGCAGCCTCGCCGTCTTCGCCTCGCTCACCCCGGAGGAGCGGGCGGTGATGCTCGAGCGCTACGAGATCGAGCTGCCGCCGGACGAGAACGGCAACGCCCGGCCCGGGGTCCCGCTGCTGTCCTGCATCACGAACAACGTCCTCGGCTGGTACGGCAACTCCATGGTGCTGCCGTTCATCATCCCCGCGGCGATCACCGAGGCCACCGGGAAGTGGGAGGTCGACGCAGGAGGGGTGCGGCGGCTCGTCGAGCCCGGGATCACGACCGGTGACATCCAGGACGCGCTCACCCGCTTCCACACCGACGGGTTCGCCCCGCCACGCTCGACGATCGCGCTGCCCACCAAGGGCGTGCTCGGCGAGGCCGTGCTCGGGCACTGCCCGTCGGCGGAGAAGATCGACCTCACCCGGTTCTGGAACTGGCAGGACTCCCCCGGCGACGAGGCGACCCAGATCTCCCCGGTCTCGATGCCCGGCAGCTCGCTGCTCACCGGGGCGTCGGCGCCGAGCGCGCTCACCGGCCTCACCCCGCAGATCCAGAACTTCAGCATGGCCCCGCCGACGGTCGACACCTCGCTGGCCACCGCGCTCATCGCCGCGGCCAAGGACGCCAAGGGCTTCGACATCGGGGCGCTGACCAACGCGGGCAACCTCACGACGCTCGGCGGCAAGACCATCGACACCGCCGAGGCCGCCCGCAAGGACGCCTTGGCGTCGGCGACCAAGCTGGCCGAGAAGGCGATGGAGACCTCGGCGAACATCTACACCGGGAAGAAGGCCGAGGCGGGCAAGGAGACCCCGAAGCCCGGCGGCGAGCCCAAGCCCAAGCCGGAGCCGGGGCCCGACCCCGCGGAGCCCGACCCCAAGCCCAAGCCGACTCCCCCGCAGACGGCCTCGGTGCACTTCGCGCACGACGAGGACGACCTGACCGTCGCGCCGGCCCCGGCCGACGTCACCGCGCTCGACGCGCTCGTCACGACGGCCAAGGAGGCCGGGGCCACGGGCGCCGTCGTCCGCGGCTTCGCCTCCCCGGAAGGGACGGCCGCGCACAACGTCGACCTCGCCCACCGGCGGGCGGACGCGGTCATCGCGCACCTCGCGACGCTGAGCCTGACCGCCACCCGCGCCGAGGGCGGCGTCCTCGCCGGGGCCCCCGGCGACTTCCCGAAGCTGCGTCGCGCCGACGTCGCCTTCACCTACTGAGCACGAGAGAGGCCACGCCATGAGCACCCAGCCCGACGCCGCCGAGGACGCCCTCGTCCTCGCGCTCACCGAGGTCATCAAGGGCGCGACGAGCCCGGAGATCCAGCAGGCCCAGGCCCTGCTGCTCCGGCGGCTCGCGACCCAGGGCGACGTCATCCCGTCGCGGATCCCCGCACCGCTCAACATCACCGAGGTCGGCGGGTACCTCAACCTGCTCGGCACCCTCGGCGAGACGCGGATGCGCCGCGACATGCTCGGCGCCACGCTCGGGCTCGCGACGAGCGGGCTCGAGGAGACCTTCGGGGTCTCGACGCCGCCGCTGCGGCTCACGGCCGTCGCGAACCACCGGCCCGCGGGCGACGCCGGCGCCGGGGTGCCGCTGTCGGTCGGCGTCCGCGAGGACCTCGCGCCCTCGCTCGTCGCGGCCCTGGTCGACGTCCAGGCCGCGGGCGGGCTGCTGCCGCTGTGGTCGCCGCCGCCGGCGCTGCCCGCCCCCTCAGGTGGCACGGGGGCACCGCCGGACCCGCTCCCCTTCCTCGGTCGTCAGGTGTGGGTCGCCCCGGCCGCGGCGACCAACGACCCCGAGAACGACCCGGTCGTGCTGGGCCGGGCGGCGAGCGACGCCGCACCGGGGTACCGGCTCGGCATCCGGGTCGCCGACGGGACGCCCGGCGCGACCACGGAACAGTGGACCGGCCTGGCGTGGGACGCGGTGGGGAGGGGCTTCGTCGAGCGCGATCTCGGCTCGGTGCCCATGCTCCCCATCGAGACCGCGCTGGCCGCGACGGTGTTCGTGGCGCGCCGGGTGCCCGTCGCGCCGAGCGGCCGGGGCGACTACGGCTGGGCGGTGCTCACGGCGACGGCCGGGCTGCTGCCCGGGGCCTCGCGGCTCGGCGACGAGCTGGCGCTCGTGTGGCCGGGCGACGACATCGCGGCGAGCGCGTTCGCCCCGCACGTCGACGCGCTGTGGGACGGCCGCCGGTTCGCGATCTGACCGGATGACCCGTGCTATGCCGGGTTGCGGAAGACGTCGGTGCTCAGGTAGCGCAGCCCGGAGTCGACGACGATGGTCGCGACGGTCTGGTCCGGGCCCAGGCGCTCGGCGACCCGGATCGCGGCGACGACGTTGGCCCCGGTCGAGGTGCCGGCGAAGATCGCCTCGTCCCGGGCCAGCCGCCGAGCCATCTGCTTGGCGTCGGTCGTCGACACCGGGAGAATCTCGTCGACCTCCTCGGGGTGCCAGAGCGGTGGCAGGAAGCCGAGCCCGATCCCCTCGATCTTGTGGGCACCGGGCGGCCGACCCGACAGCACCGCGGACTCCTCGGGCTCGACGGCGACCACGTGCACGTCCGGGTGGTGGCGCCGCAGCGCGCGGCCGATGCCGTGGATCGAGTGGGCGGTGCTCACGGTGTGGACGAGGGCGTCGACCCGGCCCCTGGTCTGCTCCCAGATCTCGTCGCCGAGGCCGAGGTAGCCATCGGCGCCGTCCTCGTTGCGCAGCTGGTCGGCCCACCAGTGCCCGGGCTGCTCGCTCACCTCGCTCGCCCTGGCGATCATCGCCTCGATGAGCTCCTTGGTGATCCGCTGGCCGTCGCTGCGCACATCGGTGATCTCCGCGCCGTAGGCCTGCATGGTCCAGCGCTTCTCGTCGCTGAACGCGTCAGAGAAGACGAAGTGGGTGCGGTAGCCCAGGGCGCCGGCCACGAGCGCGAGCGAGATGCCGGTGGTGCCCGCGGTGTACTCCACCACTGTGCCGCCGGGCTCGAGCAGTCCCTTCTCGGCCGCCCGCTCGATGATCGTGCGCGCCAGCCGGTCCTTCATGCTGCCGGTCGGGTTGGCGGACTCGAGCTTGGCGACGATGCGTGCTCCGCCCGGTGGCGCAAGGCGCTGCAGCTCCACCATGGGGGTGTTGCCGATCGCGTCCAGCACGGTGGCCCGGCGCTCCATCGCGACCCTCCCTCGACGTGCCCGGCGTCGGCGTCGCCCCGGCTGGAGCGCATCCTAGGGCCGCGCCGATCCGCGGGGCCAGGCCTCGACAGATGCGTTAGCCACCGCTAACGTATTGGGATGTGACCGACCCGCTCTCCGCCGCGGCCGAGCCGAATCGGCGCCGCATCCTCCAGCTGCTCGCGCAGCGGCCGAGGACGGTGACCGAGGTGGCGGCGGAGTTCCCGGTCACGAGGTCGGCGGTGTCCCAGCACCTGCTCGTGCTGGCCGCCGCGGGGCTCGTGACCGCGGAGAAGGTGGGCCGTCAGCGGATCTACCGGGTCCTGCCCGGGGGTCTGCAGCGGCTCCAGGCCGAGATCGACCGGTTCTGGACCACCGAGCTCGACCAGCTGGTCGAGGACGCCCACGCGTTGAGGAGAGCACCATGACGTACACGAACAGCGTCGACCTGCCGGTCACCCCCGACGAGGCCTTCGCGCTGCTCACCGAGCCCGAGCGGCTGCGGCGCTGGCAGGCGGTCTCGGCCGTCGTCGACCTGCGCGCCGGGGGCGAGTTCCGGTGGACGGTGACGCCGGGGCACATCGCCGCCGGGACCGTCCGCGAGGTCGAGCCCGGCCGGCGGCTCGTGCTCGGCTGGGGCTGGGAGGGCAGCGACGACGTCCCGCCCGGCGCCTCCACCGTCACCGTCACCGTCGAGCCCGACGGCGACGGCGGGTCCCGGGTCACCCTGCAGCACGAGGGGCTGAGCGCCGTCGAGGCCGAGAAGCACGCCCACGGCTGGGCCCACTACCTCGAACGCCTCCAGCGCGTGGCGGCCACGGGCGACGCCGGCCCCGACGAGTGGGCCTGGGCGCCGGACGAGCTCACCCCGACCGTCGCCGCCGAAGCCGCGCTGGCCGCCCTGCAGCCGGTGCTGCGCGGGCTGACCCCGGCCGACCGACCGCGCCCGACACCGTGCCCGGACTTCACGTGTCACGACCTCGTCGTCCATCTCACCGGCTCGATGACCCAGCTGGCCGCGATGGCCGGCGACCCTGTCGAGCCGCCCGGCTCGGGCTCGGCCGAGCAGCGGGTGACCGAGAGCGCCGCGCACGCCATCGACGCGTGGCGCCGGGTCGACCTCGAGGGGATGGTGCCCGTCGGCGACGGCGAGGCGCCCGCGTCCGTCATCGCCGGGGTCCTGCCGCTCGAGCTGGTGCTGCACGGCTGGGACATCGCCCAGGCCAGCGGCCAGGACCTGCGGCTCTCGGACGAGGTCGTCGGCTACGTGCGCGGCCTGGCCGAGGTGGTCGTCCCGGGTGGGCGCGGCCGCAGCTTCGCCGACGAGGTGCCGCCGGCGGCCGGCGCCTCGCCCCTGGATGCGCTGGCGGCCTTCGCCGGCCGCACCCGCCTCGCCGCCTGACGTAGGACCCGTTCGCGGCGGTCGCAGGGGCCCATCCCGGGTCACGCCACGGCGGACGGCATCGATTGGAAGGACACGACGATGACGAAGTTCGTCTTCACGTATCACAACCCCACTCCCCCGGCCGGTACGCCGGACATGAGCCCGGAGGACATGCAGGCCGAGATGGGCAAGTGGATGGCCTGGAGCGAGAAGGTCGGCGACGGGATGGTCGACTTCGGCAACCCGCTCGCCAACGGAGTCCAGGTGACCCAGGAGGGCACGGCTCCGAGCAAGCGTGACGTCAGCGGCTACACGATCCTCGAGGCCGCGGACATGGACGCCGCGCTCGAGCTGGCGAAGACCCACCCGCACCTGAACATGGATGGTGGCTGCGAGATCGAGGTGCACGAGGTGCAGCCCATCCCCGGCATGTGACGTCCGCGCACGCCGGGGCCATGGCCTCGGCGTGCTCGGATTGCCGACCGGTGGGGTCGCCCCTAGGGTGAGCAGGTTCTGCTCGCACCGTCGCGGCCGGCGCCCTCGAGGGCCTGCAGCGTTCCCGTCCTCGTGGAGGTCCGCCGTGCCCGTCGGCTCATCGCTCGCTGCTCTGCTCACCCGGGCCCGGGTGGCCCTGGTTCCCGCCCTGGCCGTCGCCTCGCTGCTCGCGGTTCCCGCCGCGCCCGCGCAGGCGGCCACTGCCACGAACAACCCCGCGTTCACCGCGAACGTCATGGCCCCGCTGTGGGTCGAGTCCTCGCAGTGGGCGGGCTTCGAGGCGCAGATCCAGACCGCCAAGGAGTACGGCGTCGACGGCGTGAGCGTCGACGTCTGGTGGGGCAAGGTCGAGACCGCCGACCAGGTCTTCGACTGGTCCTACTACGACACGATGTTCGCCAAGATCAAGTCCCGCGGGCTCAAGGTCGTCCCGATCCTGTCCTTCCACACGTGCGGCGGCAACGTCGGCGACACGTGCAACATCCCGCTGCCGTCGTGGCTGTGGACCAAGTACCAGGGGCGGACCCTCAACGGCGTCACGCTGGATGCCAACGGGCTGAAGTACAAGAGCGAGCAGGGCAACTTCTCCACCGAGACGCTCCAGGTGTGGGCCGACGGCCTCGTCTCCGGCGAGTACGCGGCCTTCGCGACCGCCTTCAAGAACCGGTACTCGGGGTCCTACGCGGGTGACCTGTCGGAGGTCAACGTCTCGCTCGGGCCGGCGGGTGAGCTGCGCTACCCCTCGTACAACAGCCACGACTCCGGGGCCGGCTACCCGAGCCGCGGTGCGCTGCAGTCGTACTCGCCGCTCGCGGTCGCCTCGTTCCGCTCGGCGATGGTGGCGAAGTACGGCACGCTCGCGGGCGTCAACTCGGCGTGGGGCACCTCGCTGACGAGCACGAGCCAGATCACCCCACCCTCGAACGCCGGGTACTTCTTCAGCTCTGGTGACTACCGGAACATCACGTACGGCAAGGACTTCGTCGACTGGTACAACCAGAGCCTGGTCACCCACGGCAAGACGGTGCTCGACGCCGTGTCGTCCGCCCTCGGCTCGTCGTTCTCGAACGCGCCGCTGGGGTACAAGATCCCCGGCGTGCACTGGGCGATGACCCACCCGTCCTACCCGCGCGCCGCCGAGGTCGCGGCCGGCCTGGTGCAGACCTCGGTCGACATGAACGCCGCCTCCACCGGGCACGGCTACACCAAGGTCATCGGGCTGGCGAAGACGGTCGCGACGTCGCGGCAGGTCATCCTGCACTTCACCTGCCTGGAGATGTCGAACGGCTATTCGGCCCCCGCGTATTCGGGCGCGCAGGACCTCGTGTTCTGGGTGGCGCAGCACGCGGGCTCGCTCGGGGTGGCGATCAAGGGCGAGAACGCGCTGGCCGGTGGGGTCGCGACGAACTCCGGCTGGGACAACATCGTCAACGCCTTCGACTACGCGCCGTACGTCGGGATGACGGTGCTGCGGGTCGGCGACGTCGCGTCCGGGCTCGGGATGTCGCGGTACGCCTCGTTCATCGCGCGGTACCGGCAGCAGGTGACGGTGCACTACGCCGAGCCGGCCTCCGCGCCGGGCTACACGCTGCACCCGTGGAACGGGCTGACCGGCGACCGGGCCATGGCCTACGAGGGGTACCTCAACGGCCGGCACTGGTGGAAGGTGACGGTGGCGGGCACCCCGACGTTCAACTTCAACGTCGTCAGCTCGGCCGGCGTGTGGGACAGCACGACTCGCTGGTACTCGGCCAACTCGACGCACGTCTACGTGCTGCCGGGCTCGTCGAACGTCGCGATCACCCGGCCCTAGCGCACCTGCTCCCACCTGGGGATTCTCACGAATCCCGGCGGAGCGAACCCTCCACTCCTACCCTGATCGGGTGTCAGGTGGGGGATGGACAGCGCGACTGGATGCGCTGACGGGCGGGCCGGGGCGTCGGCAGCGCGACATGCAGCGACGCCTCGCCGAGCTGGACCGCCTCGACCAACTGGCCGCCGCCCCCGACGAGGTGAGGTGGCCGGACGGGCGCTCGTCCCGCACCGACCCGCGGGCCTGGGAGCCCGGTCGTCCGTCGTGTGCCGGGACGCAGCGGACGGGGCGCCGGACCGTGGTCCTCGTGGCCTCCGTCGCGCTGGCGTCGGTGGCCTGGGCAGCCACGCCGAGCGTGTCGGGCTGGGTCGACTACCTCGTCCACGGCGACCCCGCCTACCGGGTGTTCAACGACCCGTCGCTCGCGGCCGCGGGTGCGTCCGCGTCGGCTCCGGGAGCGTCCGACGGTCGGGTCCGGCCCGCGGTGCCCATCCCGGCCGCGCCGTCGTCGGAGCACTACTCGTTCATGCAGACCCAGGACGGCACCGACCCCGTGCGGTTCGACCCGTGCCGCGCCATCCACTACGTCGTCCGGGAGGTGCCGGGGGTCGGCGGAGCCGGGCGCGAGGCGGTGTCGCGGGCCGTCACCCAGGTGTCGCTGGCCACCGGGCTGGCCTTCGTGTTCGACGGGTTCACCGACGAGGCACCGTCCGAGGACCGCGGCACCGGGTCGGGCGGCAGGTCGTCGGCCTGGAAGCCCGTTCTCATCGCCTGGAGCGACCCGTCCGAGACCGCGGAGCTCGAGGGGGACACCGCGGGTCTGGGGGGCGGCGCAGCCGTACGCGGCACCGACGGGCGGCTCACGTACGTCAGCGGCTCGGTGACGCTCGATGCGCCCGCGCTCACCCCGGACCTCGGCACCGCCGAGGGCGCGGCGGCGGTCCAGGCGGTCATCGCGCACGAGCTGGCCCACGTCGTCGGCGCCGGCCACGCCGACAGCCCGGACGAGCTCATGGCCGCCCAGAACCGCGGCCAGACCGGCTTCGGCCCGGGCGACCGGTACGTGCTGGCGGTCCTCGGCAACGGGGAGTGCGCCGCCGGCCTGTGACGGCTGGGACGCCTGGTGCTCGGCGGGCTCAGGTGCCTGCTTCGGACGCCCGCAGGGGGGTGCTTTTGTCGGTGGACGGGCGATACGCTCCGGAGCACTTCGGTTGTCGGGAGGCAATGTCATGGCCAGGACCACTCCGCGCTGGAAAGCCTCACGAACCGCCGGGGTGGCGGTGGCCCTGACGATGGCCCTGGCCGCGCTGCTGTCGACGGCGCCGGCGCAGGCGGCGCCGAAGGACCGCGAACTCGTCGTCATGACCCAGAACATCTACCTCGGCTCCAGCCTCACCCCGGCGCTGGCGGCCACGACGCCCGAGGGCTTCGTGGAGGCGGTCGCGCGGATCTACTCGACGGTGCAGTACACGAGCTTCCCGGCCCGGGCCGAGGCGATCGCCGACGAGATCCAGGCGCGCGGCCCCGACGTCATCGGCCTCCAGGAGGTGTCGCGCTGGACCACCGCCGGGGTCAACCCGCCGCCCGGCTACGACTTCCTGGCCATCCTCCAGGCGGCGCTGACCGCCCGTGGGCTGTCCTACTCGGTCGCCGCGGTGGCCGACAACGCCTCGATCGGTCCGGCGCCGCTGGCGCTGGCCACCCAGGGGTGCGTGCAGCCGGGCCCGGTCATCACCTGCTCGGTGATGCTGGAGGACCGGGACGTCATCCTCGTCAACGACGACACCCCGGGGCTCACCTGGGGCAACGCCCGCAGCGGCCGCTTCGCCGACCAGCAGGTGTTCGACTCCCCCGTCGGGCCCATCTCCTTCGACCGCGGCTGGGCCAGCATCGACGCCACGCTCGGCAACAAGCCGTTCCGCTTCGTCAACACCCACCTCGAGACCGAGGACTTCCCGCTGGTGCAGCAGGCCCAGGCGGCCGAGTTCCTCGCCGGGCCGGCCAAGGGCGGCACCGTCATCGCGGTCGGGGACTTCAACTCGGCCGCGGACGGGTCGAGCACCACCTCGTACGCGCAGCTCACCGCTCCGGGCAAGTTCGGGGACGTCTGGGACGAGAGCGCCCTGGGGTCGGGGTTCACGTGCTGCCAGGCGTCGAACACTCCCCCGCTGGCTCCGGGCGCGCTCAACAACCCGGTGTCGACGCTGCAGAGCCGCATCGACCTCGTGCTGAGCCGCGGGGCCGCGCGCGCCGACCGCGCCACGGCCGTCGTCGTCGGTGACACCCCGTTCCAGGGCGTGCCGCCGTTCTGGGCGTCGGACCACGCCGGGGTGGTCGCCGAGTTCCGGCTCTAGGGACGGTCGCCGGGACGGGTCGGGTCAGGACGCTTCAGGACGGACGGACGGACGGACGGACGGGTCGGGGTCAGGCTGAGCGCTCGAGGCCCGCCAGGTACTCCTCGCCCCAGGCTTCATCCCAGCCGTCGCCCTGGTCGGCGCCGGGTGCCCATTCCTCATCGAGCTCTGAGGTCGCCAGTTCGTGCTCGGCCCACCGCTGACCGTCGGGATCCTCCCCGGCGAGGGCGGCGAGCAGGGTCCGCAGCCGCTCCGGTGTCAGCGGCGGCGGGTCGTGCTGGGCCCGGTGGGCCCGCAGTCGGTGCAGGTGCCGGTCGTAGCTGCCGTCGGTGAGGTCCCACACGACGTACCGGCCGTGTTCGTCCGGTCGGCCGCGGACCTCGGCGATGAGCCGACGTTTGTGGACGAGAGTGTGATGTCGCTGGCACAGCAGGGCTGCGTTGTCGATGTCGGACAGCCCTCCGTCGGCCCAGTGCACGACGTGGTGCGCCTTCGACCAGCTGGCGGGGGCGGTGCAGCCGGGATAGGTACAGCCCCGGTCACGGCGCCACAGCCTGCGCCGTTGGGGACGGGTGAACAGCCGGACCACGCGGCCCAGGTCGAGGTCCTCGCCGGCGCTTCCGAGCACGTGCGGGATGAGGTCCGCGTCGCAGCAGATGCGCCGCAGGGCCTCCGGTGACAGCAGCGTCCCGGTGGCGCTCGACCCGAGCACCTCCCCGCATCCGGTGCGGGCCTGCAGGTCCTCCAGCGACATCGTCACGTGCAGCGCCGCCGCGGCCCCTCCGGCCCCGTCGCTGCCGGCCCCGTCGGCGTCCAGGCCACTGGAGCGGCGGCAGACCTCGGTCAGCGCCTCGACCCGACGCTGCCCGGACGGCCGCAGGTCGCGCTCCCCCGTCTCGTCGTTGGGAGCGGGCGCCGACAGCGGGCCGATGGCCGCCTCCAGGGCTGCCGCCTGCTCCGGGGTCATCAGCAGCTGGTACTCGGTGAGGTCGGCGGACTCCACGACGGGTGCGGACAGCCGGGCCGCTGATGCCAGCCGGCCCTGGAGGTCGTCGAGCACCCCGGCCCGGCCGTGCTCGGCCAGCAGCCGCGGCCGCAGCCGACGCATCACCGACGGCCCCCACTGCACACCCAGGTCGAGCAGCGCGCGCGTCACGGTCGGCACGGCCTCGGGCACCAGCTGCGGCCCGAGCCGCTCCAGCTCGCGCAGCACCGCGGTGGCCAGGCCCGGGGACACCGACCCCGCGGAGACGCCCGCCCAGACGAGGCCCAGCGCCGAGTCGGGGTCGACGAGGGGGCCGTCCACCGGCCGCTGCGAGCCGGAAGCCGCGACGGCCTGGACGACGGCGGCGACCGCCCCGGCGCCGCCCTGGCACAGCGAGGGTGCGTGGTCGCGAACCCAGGCGTGCACGTTGATGCCCGCCTCGGCCACCTCGCCGCGGGTCACCGCCTCGACGGTCACCGACACCCGGGCAGCGGCCGCCCGGGCAGCCACCCGGTCGGCGAGGGTCAGCAGCTCGGCGAGCTCGGGACCGGATGCCTGGTGGAGGACGTCGTCAAGACCGTCCAGAGCCTCGGCGGCAGCCTCCAGCCGGGAGCGACGCTCCTCGAGGCTGACGACTGGCTGGTCCATGAGAAGACACTAGACGGGACCACCGACAGGCCCCTGACCAGCGAAAACGCCCCGCCGCAGGCGCCGTCACCCCACCGGAGCCGGAGCCGCAGCGGACGCCGGAGCCGGCGGCTCGAACGCCGCGAGCATCGCGTCCAGGGCCGACTGGTCCGGCCACGAGAACTCGGGGCCGTCCGGCGCCTCGAGGAGGTGGTCGAACAGCTGCTCGTTCATGCCGACAGCCGGCGGCAGATGGGTGCTGAGGATCGCCGACGGGGCCATCGACCGCAGCGCGTCGACGTGGCCGCGGTGCACGTCCCGGTCGACCCAGCGGACCCAGGGGCTGTCGACGGCCGCCCACAGCAGCTGGGCAGCGCGGCGCTCGTCGTCGGGCACCTCGCGCAGGTCCGGCCCGCTCGCGAGATCAGCAGTGGGCATCGGCCCGCCGAAGCAGTCGGAGGCGAACAGGACTCCCCCGCGGCTCTCCTGCAGGCCGACGGTGACCGGGCTGTCGAACAGGGGCGGGCGCCAGGCGGTGAGCGTCCGGTCGCCGATGTCCAGGGTCTGCCCGGGGTTGAGCAGCTGCAGCCGGTGCATCGGGACCTCGTACTCGCAGCCCAGGATCCCGGCGCCGCCGAAGGTGGTGATCAGCTTGGCCTGCGGCGCCGCGTCGAGGAGCTGCCACAGGCCGCCGGTGTGGTCGCGGTCGGGGTGGGTGAGCCAGACCCAGCGCACGTCGGCGGGGTCGATGACGTCCGCGAGCGCCGCCACGTAGTCCTTGTCGGGGGTGCTGAGCCCGGTGTCGACGACCACGGGCTGCTCGGCGTGGATGACGAAGGTGTTGACCGGCAGGAAGCCGATGCCGGGCACCTCGGCGTTGTCGCTGAGCACGGTGATGTCCGCGCCGATGCGGTGTCGTTCCATGGTCGCTCCTCTCGGGTCGCTACGCCGAGGCGGATGCGCCGGCAAGGGACGCCGCGCCGAACGCCGCGATCCACACGGCGCTCTCCGTTCGGTCGATCAGCCGACCGTACGACTGCGCCGCCGCCATGCCTATGCCACAAATGAGCCATTTTCGGGTGCGGCCGCCGCGCCTACCCTGGGCTCGTGAGCGTCGATCGGACGGAGCGAGCGGTCGAGAAGGTCGGCAGCCTCGCCACGTCGCCGCCGGACCTCGTGTCGTTCTGGCGGTCGTGCACCGAGGTCATCTCGGACGTGGTGCCGCACTACTGGACCCCGTGCTACTTCACCCTCGACCCGGCCTCGCTGCTGGTGACCAGCCACTTCCACGAGGGGCTCGACCAGTTCCCCGCGGAGGCGCTGGCGCAGGAGTACTACGGCGACGGCGTGCACAAGCTGGTCGACATCGTCCGCTCCCCCAGCGGCCTCTCGACCATCCACGAGGCGACCGGCGGCGACCCGAGCGGCAGCCCGCGGTGGCAGTTCAACATGACGATGGGCGGTGACCAGGAGATGATCGCCCGCCTCCGCACGAAGCAGGGCGAGACCTGGGGGGCGCTCGGGCTGTACCGCGAGCCCGGCGCACCGATGTTCGCCGACGCCGAGAAGGCCTTCGTCCACGCGATCGGGCCGAAGCTCGCCGAGGGGGCGCGGCGCGCCATGACCCTCGGCGAGGCCACGGACCCCGACACCCCGGACGCGCCGGGGCTGCTCGTCATCGACGACACCTGGGAGGTGCGCTCGGCCACCCCCGGCGCGGAGCACTGGCTGGCCCGCCTGCCGGACGGGGACCTGGCCGCCGGGCGGCTCCCGTCGGCGGTCGTCGCGGTGGCGGCGCAGGGGCTGCAGAGCATCACGCAGCAGGACCCGGCGACCGTCGCGTTCTCCAGGGTGCTCGCCGAGGACGGCACCTGGATCCTGCTGCACGGCGCGCCGCTGAGCGGCGAGGAGCGGAGCCGGGTCGCGGTGATCATCGAGCCCGCACACCCCGCCCGCATCTACCCGCTGCTGATGTCCGCCTACGGGCTGACCGACCGCGAGCGCGACGTCGTCAGGCTCGTGCTCACCGGGTCCTCCACCCAGGAGATCGCGGCCGAGCTGGTCCTGTCGCCGCTGACGGTGCAGAACCACCTGAAGAACGTCTTCGAGAAGACCGGGGTCCGCAGCCGGCGCGACCTGGTGGGCAAGGTCTTCTTCACCCACTACGAGCCGCGCCTGCGCGACAACGAGCGGCGAGTGCTGCGCGGCCAGCCCGTGCGGGGCGGGCCGGTGGCGGCCGAGACGTCGTCGGTGGCCGGCGTGGACTGACCGTTGCGGGCACGCCCATCCAGTTTGTCGCGACCCGGCGGCTCGCTACCCGACCAGCAGGGCGTCGCGCACCTGGCGGCGCAGCACCTTGCCGATGAGGGAGCGCGGCAGCTCGTCGACCACGACGACCCGGCGGGGCACCTTGTACCCGGCGAGGCGCTCCCGGCTCGCCTGGCGCACCGCGTCCGGGTCGAGCTCGACCCCCGGCTCGGCCACCACCGCCGCGACGACCTCCTCGCCGCCGCCGTCGACGGGCAGGCCGACGGCCGCGGCGTCCAGCACGCCGTCGACCGTGCGCAGCGCGGCCTCGACCTCGGAGGGGTAGACGTTGAAGCCGCCGGTGATGATGAGCTCCTTGATCCGGTCGACGACCGTGACGAAGCCGTCCGGGTCGACGACGACGACGTCGCCGGTGCGCAGCCAGCCGTCCGGGAGCAGCACCCGCGCGGTCTCCTCGGGCTGCTGCCAGTAGCCCGAGAACACCTGCGGACCGCGGACCAGCAGCTCGCCGCGCTCCCCGCTCGGCCGGTCGCTGCTCAGGTCCTCGGGGTCGACGACCCGCATCTCGGTCGACGGGAACGGCACCCCGATGGTGCCCGGCCGCCGGCTCGAGGACGCGGGGTTGCCCATCGTGATCGGCGAGGACTCGGTCATCCCGTACCCCTCGACGAGCAGGCCACCGGAGACCTCCTCCCACAGCGCGACCGTGTCGACCGGGAGCGCCATCGCCCCGGAGAGCCCGACCCGCACCGACGTCAGCGGCACGCCGCGGTCGCGGGCGGCGGTGGCGAGCGCCTGGTAGATCGGCGGCACCGCCGGGAGGAAGGTCGCCGGCCGGCGCGCCATCGCCTCGAGCACCTGGTCGACGTCGAAGCGCGGGAAGAGCACGAGGGTCGCGCCGATGCCCACGGCGAAGGTGAGGCACAGGGTGAGCCCGTAGGCGTGGAACAGCGGGAGCACCGCGTAGATGGTCTCCTCGCCGTCGACGAGGCCCGGCACCCACGCCCGTCCCTGGAGGGCGTTGGCGAGCAGGTTCCGGTGGGTGAGGATGGCGCCCTTCGGGGTGCCGGTCGTGCCGCCGGTGTACTGGAGCAGCGCGACGTCCGTGCTCCCCGGCCGCGGCCGGCTCGGGTCGAGGGGCTCGGCTGCCGACACGAGGCTCGCCCAGGAGAGGCTGCCCGGGGCCGGAGCGGTCATCGCCGAGCGCGCCGCCCGGGCGGACTTCACCGGGAGGCGGAGCATCAGCTGCTTGAGGCGGGGCAGCGCCGTGGTGAGGTCGACCGCGACGATGGTCTCGACCTTCGTCCGGTCGGCCACCTGCTGCACCGCGGGGACCGCCTTGTCCCACACGATCGCGACCCTCGCCCCGTGGTCGGCGAGCTGGACCTGCAGCTCCTCGGGTGTGTAGAGCGGGTTGTGCTCGACCACGACCGCCCCGAGGCGCAGGACGGCGTAGAAGGCGACGACGTGCTGCGGGCAGTTGGGGAGGACCAGCGCCACCCGGTCACCGGCCTGCACGCCCAGGTCGTGGAGCGCCTGGGCCGCCTTGGCGACCTGCTCCCCCAGCTCGGCGTAGGTCGTGGTGCCGCCGTAGAAGTCGAGCGCGACGTGGCCGCCGAAGCGTTCGACGGAGGCGTCGAGCAGGTCGACGAGCGAGTGGTCCGGGATGTCGACGGTGGCGGGGACTCCGGGGGCGTAGTTCTTCGTCCACGGGCTCTCGGTCATCAGGCCTTCGCCGTCCCTTCCGGGCCCCGCCCGGGGCCGGGCTCCAGGTCCACTTCGACCCTAACCTACGGTGACGTAGGTTCAGCATGCTCGCGAGCCCGGCCACGGCGAGACGCCGAACTCGGCGGTCAGGCCGAGGCAGCCGGCGGCGCCGTCACCCCACAGGAGCCGGAGCCGCAGCGGACGCCGACGTCGGCGGTTCGAAGCTCGCCAGCATCGCGTCCAGCGCGGACTGGTCCGGCCACGAGAACTCGGGGCCGTCCGGCGCCTCGAGGAGGTGGTCGAACAGCTGCTCGTTCATGCCGACAGCCGGCGGCAGATGGGTGCTGAGGATCGCCGACGGGGCCATCGACCGCAGCGCGTCGACGTGGCCGCGGTGCACGTCCCGGTCGACCCAGCGGACCCAGGGGCTGTCGACGGCCGCCCACAGCAGCTGGGCAGCGCGGCGCTCGTCGTCGGGCACCTCGCGCAGGTCCGGCCCGCTCGCGAGATCAGCAGTGGGCATCGGCCCGCCGAAGCAGTCGGAGGCGAACAGGACTCCCCCGCGGCTCTCCTGCAGGCCGACGGTGACCGGGCTGTCGAACAGGGGCGGGCGCCAGGCGGTGAGCGTCCGGTCGCCGATGTCCAGGGTCTGCCCGGGGTTGAGCAGCTGCAGCCGGTGCATCGGGACCTCGTACTCGCAGCCCAGGATCCCGGCGCCGCCGAAGGTGGTGATCAGCTTGGCCTGCGGCGCCGCGTCGAGGAGCTGCCACAGGCCGCCGGTGTGGTCGCGGTCGGGGTGGGTGAGCCAGACCCAGCGCACGTCGGCGGGGTCGATGACGTCCGCGAGCGCCGCCACGTAGTCCTTGTCGGGGGTGCTGAGCCCGGTGTCGACGACCACGGGCTGCTCGCCATGGATGACGAAGGTGTTGACCGGCAGGAAGCCGATGCCGGGCACCTCGGCGTTGTCGCTGAGCACGGTGATGTCCGCGCCGATGCGGTGCTGCTCCATGGTCTCTCCTCGTGGGATTCCCTAGGTGCGCCGATGCTCCGGCCCGCCTGGGGTCGGTTCTGGTGAGAGGCAACCGGCCGCGGTCGATGACCGCATCGCCGGCCAGCCCCGTGGGGCCGAACACCGCGATCCGCATGGCGCGCTCCCTCCAGTCATCCAGCACGACGGTAGGGAGGTTCTACCGTCCTGCCTATGCCACGAATGAGCCATATTCGGGCGCGTCTAGGGGCCCCTGTGGTCGTGAGCGCCGGTCGGACGGACGCGCGACTGCGTAGGGCGAGCCCGCCTGTGGACAACTCGGCGTCGCCTCTCCCCGGGACATGCACAGTGGGTGCTCCACGAGAGGACTGCCATGACCGACACCCACACCCTCTGCCCGACGGACGACGCGCTCGAGGCCGCCGCACTCCGGGCACTCGCCGACGGCCCACTTCCGGCGGACCGACTGGCGGCGTGTCTGCGACGGCGGTTCCCGGGCCGGAGCACGGACTCCCGCCTCGTCGAGATGCTCGTCGAGCGCAGCACGGTGCTCATCGGCCGGCCGGACGGCACGGTCATCCGGCTCATCGACCTGCTCGAGGGATCCGTCTTCACCCAGCGGGTCGCTCACGCGGACGGTGCGCGCCGGGACCTATGGAGCACGCTCGCCCTCGCACCGCTGGTCGTCTGGCTCGTGCGAGAAGGCCTGTGCCTCGAATCCGGGGAGCCTCTGGCGTGCGGCGAGTTCGGGCACGACACGATCATCGGGCCGAAGGGGTGGCTTCCGCAGATGAGCCGGGGCTCACTGGTCTCGCTCACGGTAACCCGTGGCCGGATCGCGGCCGCCGTCGTAGCAGACGACGCGCTCATCGGTCCCTCGGAGGAGGGCGCGGTACGACGGTCACTCAGTCGTCACTACCGAACAGCGGCGTGGTGGACCGAGGAGGATCTCGCTGAGCGTCCCTACGACCTGACGTCGGCGGTCGCGAACGCGCTGGTCGAGGACCCGTCTCTGCTTCGCAGGCCCACGAGGCCGCTCGACGAGCTGCTCCACATCGCCCTGCGCCGAGACGAGCAGGACCATCACCTGCGCGATGCCGCCGCATGGAACGCCGGTGAGTGCGTCAGCTTCGGCATCACGGGGATGCCGGAAGCCCTGCACCGGGAGATCGAACGTCGGGCCCGGCACTACGGGATGTCCTCGGACCAGTACGCGATCCTCGCCCTCGGCCACCTCTGCTGGCGGACACCGTTCGCCGAGGACCTCGGTGACGACGACTGGGGGTGGGAGCCGGTCGCCGACCGGCCTGCCCGGCCCGCGAGGTCGCCCCACCTCCGGGGAGTCTGACAAGGGCGGCTCCCGCCGCGACCCACGAGCGTCCCGACCGGCTGTCGGTGGTCGCCTCTAGGCGTGTCGCGCAAGGGGAAGGGGCGCGATGACCACGACGACAGCCCATGCGTAGGTCGCCAGGCCACGGCCACCCTCTCGCTCGAGGACCGCGCGGAGGTCGACCGGCGGGTGGCCGACCTACTCCCGCGCCTCTCGCCGAAGGGCGCGGGCCCGGCCGCCCGCCGGGTCGCTGTCGAGCTCGACGCCGCGTCGGTCGTCCGCAGGATGGAGGCGGCGGTCCGATCCCGGCGCAATGTCGCTGCGGCCGGGGCGAACTCACTCGATTCCGAGTCGCCTCGCGACCTCCGCTCCCCCGATCTCGCGCAGCAGCTCGGGCGGACCGACGACGACGAGCTTCTCAGTGGCCCGGGACAGCCCGACGTACAGCCGCTCGCGCGAGCGGTCGCGCACCTCCGGCTCGTTCGCACACAGGACGACGACGCGCCGCTCGAGCCCCTTGAAGCCGAGGACGTGCCCGTAGAACACCTGGTCGGCGTCCCAGAACGTGTCCCAGTACCCGTCCTGGCCGAGCATCTCCTGCCGGGCGACCTGCTCGTCGTGCCGGGCGCCGGTCGTGAGCAGCGCGACGTCCTCGGGACGCCAGTCCTCGAGCAACGCGTCGACGGCGTCGTCCGCCGCCTCCAGCGCGTCCTCGACGGAGCACGGGATGTACGTCACCTCCGGCCCGTCGCCACCCCTGGCGCGCATCCGCATCGGCGCGAGCGACCCGAACGTCTCCGCGATCTGCCGTGTGTTGCGGAGGTCATGACCTCCGCTCGTCGGCGCGCGCCGTGACGCACGCCGAGGGCCCGGGCGGATTGCTCCGCCCGGGCCCTCGGGTGCTCGACGGTGAGCTTTGTCAGCTGCAGCCGCTGGTGCTGCCGCAGCCTTCGCAGACGTAGCAGGAGCCGGCGGGGCGCATCTTGGTCCCGCAGGTCAGGCACATCGGGGCGTCGGCGGCCTTGGAGTTGCCGAACGCCGCGAGCAGGTCGGCCGAGCTGTGGATCTCGGAGGAGACCTCACGGGCCGAGGCTGCACCCGAGCCGGAGGCGACGGTCGCCGCGGAGTCCGCGTCGGCCGAGGCCTCGGTGGCGGCCGCCGGGGCGGTTGCCGTCTCGTCGGTGCGCTTGGCCGAGGCGCCGATGCCCTGGCTCAGCGACTCGATCTCGCCCTCGAGCTCCTCGTCGGACTCGTCCGAGGACTCCGGCGCGTACGAGCCGGTCTCGAGCTGGCGCGCCCGCTCCTCGGCCGTGTGGATGCCCAGGTAGGACCGGGTGTCGAAGTCCAGGTAGTCCAGCGCCAGCCGGCGGAACACGTAGTCCATGAGCGACTGCGCCATCCGCACGTCCGGGTCGTCGGTCATGCCGGCCGGCTCGAAGCGCATGTTCGTGAACTTCTCGACGAACGTCTCGAGCGGCACGCCGTACTGCAGCGCGACCGAGGTGACGATCGAGAAGGCGTCCATGACGCCGGCGAGCGTGGAGCCCTGCTTGCCGAACTTGAGGAACAGCTCGCCGAGCCGCCCGTCGTCGTAGGTGCCGGCGGTGAGGTAGCCCTCGGCGCCGCCCACGGCGAAGGAGATGGTCTGCGAGGACCGGCGCTTCGGCAGCCGCTCGCGGGTCGGCCGGTAGACGACCTTCTCGACGATCTCGGTCTGCGCGGCCTTGACCGCGGCGCTGGCCTTGTCGGCCGCGGCGTCCTTGGCGGTGGACCCGCCGTCGGACAGCGGCTGGCCGACCTTGCAGTTGTCGCGGTAGACGGCCAGCGCCTTCAGGCCCATCTTCCAGCCCTGGACGTAGACCTCCTCGATCTCCTCGACCGACGCCGTCTCGGGCAGGTTGACGGTCTTGGAGATGGCCCCGGACAGGAACGGCTGGGTGGCCGCCATCATCCGGACGTGGCCCATCGGGGAGATGGCGCGCGCACCCATCGCGGTGTCGAAGACCTCGTAGTGCTCGGTCTTCAGCCCGGGCGCGTCGATGACGTGGCCCTTGTCGGCGATGAACTCGACGATCGCCTCGACCGTCTCCTCGGTGTAGCCGAGCTTGCGCAGGGCCCGCGGGATGGTGAGGTTGACGATCTGCATCGAGCCGCCACCGACGAGCTTCTTGAACTTCACGAGCGAGAAGTCGGGCTCGATGCCGGTGGTGTCGCAGTCCATCATGAAGCCGATGGTCCCGGTGGGGGCGAGCACCGACGCCTGGGCGTTGCGGTAGCCGTTCTTCTCACCGAGCTTGACGACGTCGTCCCACGTCTTGGTGGCGACGCGGTGGATGTCCTTGTCCATCGTGCCCAGCGTGCGCACGGCGTCGTTGGCGGCGGCGTGCTTGCGCATGACCCGCTTGTGGGCGTCGGCGTTGCGGGCGTACCCGGCGTACGGGCCGACGACCGCGGCCATCTCGGCGGAGCGCTTGTACGCGGCGCCGGTGAGCAGCGAGGTGATCGACGCGGCGAGCGCGCGGCCACCGTCGGAGTCGTACCCGTGGCCGGTGGCCATGAGCAGCGCGCCGAGGTTGGCGTAGCCGATGCCCAGCTGGCGGTAGTCGCGGGTCGTGTCGCCGATCGGCTCGGTCGGGAAGTCCGCGAAGCAGATCGAGATGTCCATCGCCGTGATGACGAGCTCGACGACCTTGGCGAAGGTGACCGCGTCGAAGGTGTCGTCGTCGCGGAGGAACTTCAGGAGGTTGAGCGAGGCGAGGTTGCACGAGGAGTTGTCGAGCGACATGTACTCCGAGCACGGGTTGGACGCGGTGATGCGGCCGGTCTCGGGGTTGGTGTGCCAGTCGTTGATCGTGTCGTCGTACTGGATGCCCGGGTCGGCGCACTCCCACGCGGCGGTGGCGATCTTGCCCATGAGCTCGCGGGCGTCGACGGTCTCGATGACCGAGCCGTCCTGGCGCGAGGTGAGCCCGAACTCGGTGCCCTCCTCGACCGCGCGCATGAAGGCGTCGGTGACCCGGACCGAGTTGTTCGCGTTCTGGTACTGGACGGAGGTGATGTCCTTGCCGCCGAGGTCCATGTCGAAGCCGGCGTCGCGCAGCGCGCGGATCTTGTCCTCCTCGCGCGCCTTGGTCTCGACGAACTCGACGATGTCGGGGTGGTCGACGTCGAGGACGACCATCTTCGCCGCGCGGCGGGTGGCGCCACCGGACTTGATGGTGCCCGCGGACGCGTCGGCGCCGCGCATGAAGGAGACCGGGCCGGAGGCGGTGCCGCCGGAGGACAGCAGCTCCTTGGAGGAGCGGATGCGCGAGAGGTTGAGGCCCGCGCCCGAGCCGCCCTTGAAGATGAAGCCCTCCTCCTTGTACCAGTTGAGGATGGAGTCCATCGAGTCGTCGACCGAGAGGATGAAGCAGGCGCTGACCTGCTGGGGGCTGGCGGTGCCGACGTTGAACCAGACCGGCGAGTTGAAGCTGAACACCTGGTGCAGCAGGGCGTACGTCAGCTCGTGCTCGAAGATCTCGGCGTCGTCGGGGCTGCCGAAGTACCCGTGGTCCTTGCCGGCCTTGACGTAGGTGAGGACGACGCGGTCGATGAGCTGCTTGAGCCCCGTCTCGCGCGCCTCGGTGCCGACGGCGCCGCGGAAGTACTTGGTGGTCACGATGGTGGAGGCGTTGACGCTCCAGAAGTCGGGGAACTCGACCCCGCGCTGCTCGAAGATCGTCGCGCCGGTCTTCCAGTTCTGCTGGACGACGTCGCGCTTCTCCCAGGTCACCTCGTCGTACGGGTGGACGCCCGGCGTGGTGTAGATCCGCTCGATCTTCACCCCCTTGTCCTTGGGGGCCTTGCGGGCACCTGCACGTGCTCCGGCGGTCTCGGTCATGCGAATCCCTCTCTTCTGCCCCTGGAAATGGTGGGGCGGTGGTGACCTGGTGGTTCTAGTTCTACTGCTGGGGTCCGACAGGCGCGGTGGCCTGCGGTTCCTGCGCGGTCGCGTCCTGTTCGGCGCGCAGGAGGGTGATGGCCGACTCGAAGTCCTCGAGGGAGTCGAAGGCCTGGTAGACGCTCGCGAAGCGCAGGTACGCGACCTCGTCGAGCTCGCGGAGCGGCTCGAGGACGGCGAGGCCGACCTCGTGGGCGTCGATCTCGGCGGAGCCGGCGCTGCGGATGGTCTCCTCGACCTTCTGGGCGAGGAGGGCGAGGTCGTCCTCGGTGACCGGGCGGCCCTGGCAGGCCTTGCGGACCCCGACGAGGACCTTGGGCCGGCTGAACGGCTCGGTGGCGCCGGAGCGCTTGACGACGCTCAGGCTCGCGGTCTCGACGGTGGTGAAGCGGCGGCCGCACTCGGGGCACTGGCGGCGGCGCCGGATGGACGAGCCGTCGTCGGTGGTGCGGGAGTCCATGACCCGGGAGTCGGTGTGCCGGCAGAACGGACAGTGCATGGCGGGCGCTCCTCCCCCTGTGGACGAATCGGTGGACTGTGGTGTGAACAACCTGTGGACGACCGTTGTTTCATGTGCACAACATGTGGACGAACTACAGCGGTGTAACCACTAGATGTTGTGGCCATCATGCCTCCCGTGTGACCTGCGACGCAAGCAGGTCGGGGCAAAGATCAACCGTTCGGCTGTTTCCGCAGGTCAGCGGGGGTGCGGAGGGGTCGCGAGCACCCGTCGCGGCGTGTCGGAACACCACCTGTGGGGCTGGTGTGACGTCTGGGGCACCAGATCTAGGGTCCGGGCGCGGCGTGTCCACGGTCACGCAGCCTCTTCCGGGCGACCCGCATCTTCCCGGCCGTCGCGGGCCCGTACCGGCCGTCGACGACCAGTCCCCTGGTGCGCGTCTGGAACGTCTTGACGGCCCCGGTCGTCAGCGGGCCGAACCGGCCGTCGACGGCCAGGCCGCTGCGCTGGACGGCGTTGAGGCACCGCTGGAGCTGCGTGACGAGGGTCCCGGCGCTGCCGCGACGAAGGGTGGGCACCCCGGGCGGGGCGAGGTCGCTGCGGCCGGTCGCGGCGCCGGCGGCGCCCGCCTTCGTCCGTGCCTTCGGGCCCGATGCGCCGCGGCCGTACTCGGGCCGCCCGTAGCCGACGATGGTCGACGCGTACCGCGCCCGCCGCCGGCAGCCGTCGCGGGTGTTCCCCTCGATCGTGTAGACGACGCCGTCCCGCACGCCGGTGACGATCCCGACGTGGTCGATGCGGCCGATCCGGTTGGTCTCACCCCAGTCGAAGAACACGATGTCCCCGCGCCGGATGCCGGCGATGTCGACGTGCCACTGGCCCTCGGTCGCGAACCGCTGGGCGTGCCAGACGGTGTAGGCGTAGTCGCGGCCGAAGCAGACGACGTCGGCGTTCGCGGACCGGTTGGCCCACAGGGTGATGCTCATGTCGCACCACGGCGCGCGGCTGAACTCCGACCCGTTGCGCTCGGCGTACCAGCGGGTGACCGCGTTCGGCCGCCCGCTGGTGCCGAGGAACCGCTCCGCGGCGGCGATCATGTCGTTCACGTCGGACATCACGGACCTCCTGGTGCGGTGTCGGCCGGGACCCTCCCGGGCGGGTCGGGCGAGGCCGGCGGTGCGCCGTAGATGCCGTCGTCGTCGGCCGGCCCGAACTCGGCCTCGAGGAGCTCGGCCTCCTCGTCCTCGGTCATGTCCTGCCGGTCGTTGCCGGTGTCCTCCATGAGGTCGAGCTGGTCCCGCTGGGTCGCCGACTCCGGCTCCTCGGTCGGCCGGTCGGCGGCGGCACTCACGGCGGGGACCACCTCGTCGGCGGTGTCCTCGTCGCCGTCGTCGCCGGGACCGGGCACCGGGTGGGCAGCCGGAGTCGTGGCCGCGAGCGTGCCTGCGCCGGCCGGCGCGAGGCTCTCGTGGGCGCTGGGGGCGGGCACCACGGACGTGCCTCCGGGCAGGCCCTCGAGGAGGGACTGGGCCTGCTGGTCGAGGAGTCGAGACAGGGCCTGCTGCCCGAAGCCGAAGACGAGGGCGTAGGCCAGGATCTGCCCCTGCGAGTCGAGCTCGCTCAGGCCCGGGATGAACTCGCCCTGGATGGCCACGAGTCCGAGGATGGCGGTCAGCGCACCCATGGGGACCTTGAGGGCGGCGAGCGCGACCGGCACGTCGTAGGGGGTCCAGGTGCCCTTGAGGTTGCGGATCGACAGGGTGGCGGCGAGCGCGCCCCCCAGCGCCCCGAGGACCGCGACGATGAGGATGTCGGCGCCGCGAGGGGTGGCGACACCCACCCCCTGGCTCGTCGGGCAGCTCGGGTTCGCCGCGTCGAAGCAGAGCGGCATGAGCCGGGGGTCGGTGGAGACGAAGGCGAGGGTGCCGACGACGACGAGCGTGAGGAACGCGGCCGCACTGAGCAGGATGTTGCGGAAGCTGCGCAGCTGCGCGTGCTCGAGGTCGAGCTGCTCGTAGCTGTCGCCCACGAGCCGCCGCAGCCGCGCGCGCCGGACACCGGGAGTGTCCGCCAGGAGCTCGACGACCGTGACCCGCCGCGGGTCGTCCCGGTGCAGGGTCGCGTTGGCGCGGGCGACGACGAGCGGGACCTCGGCGATCAGCTCGTCCTCCTCGAGGAGGTCGAACATCTGGGCCCGCGCGGTGTGCATGCGCCGGTACGCGGCCTCGACGAGGGTGCCCCGCCACCAGTTCGCGAACCGGTTGGGGATCGGGTCGTCCCGGAACGCGGCGAGCCTGGCCTTGAGGACGGAGTCGCACACCCCCTGGGCGACGACCTCCTGGGACTCGGTGAGGGTGCCCCGGGCGCGGGCCGCCAGCACCCGCATCTCGAGCTTGTCGGTCTCGACCGCGACGTGCTGCACCCAGATGCGCTTGCGCGGGTGGCCTACGTGGACCCCACTCGACCTGAACCTCGACATCGGAACGGCCCTTCACCCTCGTCGCCGGCCCTGAGGGCGTGGAATGTCGGCAGGGTGAACCGGTGCCTCACCCCGGAGGCACCTTCGCGTCCGGGATCGCGAGGGCGATCCTACGAGCGTAGGAGCCTGGGATCGGCACGGTCCATGGCCCGGTGGAGTCATACGCCCGCCCCCTCGCGAAGGCCTCCGTCGGGCCGACCCGGCCCGACCCGGCCCAGTCACATAGTGGTCTCGGCAAACGCTCCGCGAATCGGAGGTATCCCTCCGGAACCGGAGGAGCTTCGGGGGCTTTCCGTCCGGATTCGGAGGGATACCTCCGGAACCGGAGGACTCGGGGGCTTTCCGTCCGGATTCGGAGGGATTCCTCCGGAACCGGAGGAGCTCGGGGGCTTTGGTCCGGATTCGGAGGGATACCTCCGGAAGCCGGAAGGATTCGCGGGCACCATTCATCAGCGCGCGGCGGGCCACGCGGGGCATCACCTCGTCGGGCACGACACCCGCCAGGACCACCGGGCCGACGCGGCGGGACGCGACCGGGCGCACCACCCGGAGAGGGCAGCCGGCCGGAGGAGCCGCAGATCCTCCGGCCCGTCGCCCGCGCCGTCAGTGGACGCGCGGCACCATGAGCGTCACCGAGCCGAAGCCGGTGAAGCTGCCCTCCGGATCCTCGAAGGCGACCGTGTACGTGCAGTCGACGATGAGGTTGCGGGTCCGGGGCACGTTCGGCTTGGCGTACCCCGGCTCGGTGAAGGTCTCCGGCTCGCCGCCCCCGGCGGGCGTGAACGTGCCGGTGAACTCGCCGAAGGCGATCGGCTTCCCGATGAGCGGGCTGTTGAGGTCGTGGGCGGGCGTCCAGTCCCCGTTGCCCGCCACCGAGACGCTGATCGTCTCCTCGCCGCACTGGAGCGTGATGTCGCCGAAGGCCGGCGGGTCGGCGCTCGCCGGAGCCGCCAGACAGCTCGCGGCCAGGGCCAGCCCTGCACCCACGGACAGTGTCCTACGCATCGTGTCCTCCTCGAAGGCACGTTCGACGCGGGCCCGCTCCGTTGCCCCATGCCACGGTCGTCAGTCCCCTCGAACGTGATCCTCCGGACTGTCCGCCTCCCCGAGAGGCGCTGTCAACGGCCCGATCGGGCCATGCGCCGCGGGTCACTCGCCGGGGTTCGCGCCCTCGTGGACCAGGGCCGCGGTGACCATCCAGTGCCAGTCCGTCGGGCCGGAACCCCCGAACGCGCCGGCCCCGCACGGGCACAGCCAGTGCCACCGCCCCTGGGCGTCACACGTGACGCTCGGGTGGTGGCTGCGGCGGGCGGCCCGCCGCCGGGTCAGGGTCCTCATGTGACGAGGACCGCCGAACGGCGTCCGTTGATACACCGAACGGCCGAGACGTCGGGCACTCGGCTGCGCGACAACCCGATCGGTGTCACGCTCGTCGTGTCATAGATACACCGGACGCTCCTGGGGAGGACCGCGTCACCATGGGTTACCAGATGGAAGGCCCCCTGGGCCGCTACACCGACTGTTCCCGGTTCTCGCGCCGGGGACCGACCGAGGGCTACCAGCCCGCACCGATCCTCGATGTCGTGCTCATCGGGCTCACCGCCCTCGGGGCCCGCCTCGGCGAGCACCACCACGGGCACGAGCGCCGAGCCCGCAAACGCGGCTGAGGTCGGGCGAGCCACCCGACCGCAGCCCTCACGGGTGCAGCGCCGCCGCCAGCTCCTCGACGCCGTCGACGAGCCGGGGCCCCGGGCGCGCCCACAGCCCGTTCGCGTCCACCGGGTACGCGAGCGCCCCGTCGGGCAGCAGCCCCGCACCGACCAGCACCGCCGCCTGCCCGCGCGCCCCGTCGAGGTCGAAGCCGCACGGCGCGACGACCACCACGTCCGGCCGCGCCGCCCGCACGTCCTCCCACGTGACCCGGACCGACCGCTCCCCCGCCGTCCCCAGCACGCACTCGCCGCCGGCGAGCGCGACCATCTCGGGGATCCAGTGCCCCGGCGCGTACGGCGGGTCGGTCCACTCCAGGACGGCGACCCGGGGCCGCGGCCGGCCCGCGACTCGTCGGGCCACGGCGTCGAGCCGCGACCGGCAGCCGGCCACGAGCTCGGCAGCCGCGTCCGCACGCCCGACGGCCCGCCCGATCGTCATGACCGAGGCGAACACCCCGTCCAGGGTGTGCGGGTCGACGGTGACGACGTCGGCCGCACACCCGAGATGCGCCAGCGCCTCGTCGACCGTCGCGACGTCGAGCGCGCACACCGCGCAGAGGTCCTGGGTGACGACGAGGTCGGCGTCGAGCCCCGCGAGCGCCCCGGCGTCGAGCCGGTACAGGTCCTCCCCGGCGGCCACCGCCGCGGCGACGGCGTCGTCGATCTCCCGGGGCGTGAGCCCCTCGGGCAGGGTGGACGTCGAGACGACCGGGCGGCTCCGTGCCTGCTCGGGGTGGTCGCACTCGAAGGTCACCCCGACGACGTCGTCGCCCGCACCGAGCGCGAAGAGGATCTCGGTGGCGGACGGGATGAGGGAGACGACACGCACGGCGCAGACCCTACGGCCCGGCGTCAGCCCCGCGGCACGTCGCGCCGGCGGAAGCCGACGAGGCCGGCCGCGGTGAGCGCCATCGCGACGAGCACGAGGACGGCGAGGGCCACCGCCGAGACGTCACCCTGCGGCGGGGTGCCGACGTGCGTCGTCGGTGAGACGTCCAGGAGCCACTGCGGCATCTGCAGCCCGGCGCCGAGGAACGCGATGAACGTGACGACCCCGAAGGCGCCCCAGGCGGCGAGGTAGCCCCGCGGCAGGATCCCGAACAGGGCAGCGGCCAGCCCGGCGACGACGAGGACCGCCGGCACGTACGCGAGCCCGGCCCCGACGGCCGACCACACCGACCCGGCACCCCCCGTCACCGACGACGAGGCCAGCCCGAGCACCGCCGAGGACGCCCCGAGGATGACGACGAGCCCCACGAGGACGACAGCGAGGTGGGCGCCGAGCCACCGGGTCCGCGAGACGGTGCCGGCGAGCTGGGGCTCGAGCCGGCCCTCGGTCTCCTCCTGGCGCAGCGTGCCGAGCGCCTGCACGACGTACCCGACCCCGAGGATCGCGAGGTAGAGGACGACCATCGCGAGGAAGCCGTCGGCGGGGTCACCGCCGAGGCTGATGTACACCTCGAGGGCCGGGTTGCCGGTGATCGCGTCGACGACCTCCTGGGCGAGCGAGCCCATGACGGCGGCGAGCACCGTCGACCCGACGAGCCAGCCGACGAGCGAGCCGCGCTGCAGCGTCCACGCGAGGCCGAGCGGGCGCCGCAGCAGGGCGGACGCGCGGTCGGGCCCGGCGCCGCCGCGCCACAGCGCGCTGCCGAGGTCGCGGCGGGCCGCGAGCACCAGGGCGGCGCCCGCGAGGAGGAGCGCGACCACGAGCGGCACGAGCAGCACCCACCAGCGGGGCTCGCCGAACGGCGCGGTGCGCTCGGCCCACCCGAGCGGCGACAGCCACACGACCCACCAGCCCCGGACGTCGCCGACCCCCCGGAAGACGTAGGAGACCGCGAGGACGGCCAGCGCCCCGGCGTACACCGTCCGCGCGTGGAGGACGACCTGCGCCAGCAGCGCCGCGAGCGCCGCGAACACCAGCGCGAGCGTCCCGAGCGCGAGCGAGTACAGCACCGACCCTTCCGTCGGCACCCCCGCCGCCACGAGCGAGACCGCGAAGCCCACCATGGTCACCACGACGGTCACGACGACGACGATGAGCGCGGCGAGCACCGGCGCCCGCCGGTCGACCCGCCCCGCGAGCAGCTGCTCGAGGCGCCCGCTCTCCTCCTCGCGGCGGGTGGCGGCGGCGACGAGCGCGACCCCGAGCAGCGGCATGAGGAAAGCGGCCAGGAAGCCGAACTCGTCCTGCACGATGCCGCCGAGAGTGTCCAGGCCCTCGACCCGGCCGTTGACGGCGACGAGCGCGTCGGTGCCGATGGCGTCGGCGTACGTCTGCACCTTCGCCGGGGTGTCGTAGAGCTCGGCGACGGAGACCGCCGTGGCCGCCATCGTGCCGACCAGGGCCAGGACCCAGACGAGCGCGCTGCGCCGCAGGGTCCGCCACCGGATCCGCAGCAGCGGCCCCAGCCCGGTCATCGCGCGGCCCGCCCCGCCCGGTGCCGGCCGTCGACCTCGGGGATGGTGTCGTCCACCCGGCCGGCGTGTGCACCGTCGTCCGGCGGCGCACCGGGCGGCTCGCCGTCGTAGCTCCGGAGGAAGAGGGTGTCCAGGCTCGGCGGCTGCACCGTCAGGGTGTGCAGCCGGGCGGCGTGCAGCCGGCCGACGGCGTCGTCGAGGTGGTCGCCGTCGACGGTGAAGCGGACGTCGGTGTGCGGGCCGACCGGCTCGAGCTCGAGGTCGGCGACGCCGGTGACCGCGCGCAGCCCGGTCGGCGCGGTGAACGTGACGGCATGCACCGTCGTGCGGGTGTGCCGGCGCAGGTCGGCGAGGGTGCCGGTGGTCGCCGTGCGACCGTGCCGGATGATGCTCACCCGGTCGGCGAGGGCCTCCACCTCGGCCATGAGGTGGCTCGACAGGAGCACCGTGACCCCGTCGGCGCGGCGCTCGTGGACGACGTCCTGGAAGGTGCGCTCCATGAGCGGGTCGAGCCCGGCCGTCGGCTCGTCGAGCAGCAGCAGCTCGGCGTCCGCGGCGAGCGCGGCGACCAGGGCCACCTTCTGCCGGTTGCCCTTGGAGTAGTCGCGCGCCCGCTTCGTCGGGTCGAGGTCGAAGCGCTCGACGAGCTCGCGTCTGCGTGACTCGACGAGCCCGCCGCGCGCCGCCGCGAGGACGTCGAGGCACTGCCCGCCGGTCAGGCCCGGCCACAGCGACACGTCCCCCGGCAGGTAGGCGAGCCGTCCGTGGAGGCGGGTCGCGTCGTGCCACGGGTCACCCCCGAGGAGGCGGGCCGACCCGGCGTCCGCGCGGACGAGGCCGAGGAGCACCCGCAGCGTCGTCGACTTGCCGGCGCCGTTGGGCCCGAGGAAGCCGTGGACCTCCCCCGGGGCGACCACGAGGTCGAGCCCGTCGAGGGCGCGGACCGGGCCGAAGGACTTGACGAGGCCCTGGACGGTCACGACGTCGTCGGCGCTCATCCTCGCCCACCCCCGGCGCGGTGCCGGCCGGTGGCGCCGTCGGCTCGGACGAAAGGCACGCCCCCATTCTCGGGGGGCCGCCGACGGGTGTCGAGGGTCGGAGGTCCCGACCGGGCGGGGCGACGGATGTCGGCGGGCGGTGGTTGGCTGGGGACATGGCCTGGACGACCCACCCCGTGACCCCCGACCGGTTCGACGACTTCGCCGACGTCGTCAACCCCAACCGTCGGGAGTCGCACTGCTGGTGCCTGTCCCACCGGCTGCGCCAGCGGGAGATCGACGAGCTCGGCGACGGCAGCCGCGAGCAGGCGATGCGCCGGCTCTGCGAACGCGACGACCCGCCCGGGGTCGTCACCTACCAGGACGGGGTCCCCGTCGGCTGGTGCAACGTCGGCGCCCGCTCCGACAACCCCCGGCTCGTGCACAGCACGAAGATCCGCCCCCTCGACGACCTGCCGGTGTGGAGCATCGTCTGCGTCGTCGTCCGGGGCGGCTACCGCAAGCAGGGCGTCACGACCCCGCTGCTCGAGGGCGCCGTGGCCTACGCCGCGTCCCGCGGGGCACCGGCCGTCGAGGCCTACCCGGTCGACCCCGGCGCCGGGCGGATGGACCTCACGATGGCCTTCGTCGGCACCCGGTCGATGTTCGAGAAGGTCGGGTTCGAGGTGGTCGGCACCACCGAGGCCGTCGCGTCGGGGATGCCCCGGCTCGTCATGCGGCGGCGTCTCGGCTGAGCAGCAGGCAGGCGGCGGGTCAGGTGGCGGGCCAGGTGGCGGGTGCCACCCGCAGCAGGACGTTGCCGACCTTCTGGCCGGACTCCACGTAGCGGTAGGCCTCGACGATGTCCTCGAGGTCGAAGGTGCGGTCCAGGACCGGGCGGTACGCGCCACTGGCGAGGCGGTCGCGCAGGAAGGCCATGACCTCCGGGCCGTCCTGCGGGACGGGGAAGTCCACATGCCGACCACGGAAGAGCGGGGTGACCGAGGCGAGCGGCGGGTTCTGCCACCCCGGCCCGAGCTCGGAGGACAGGTACACCCCGCCGGGCCGCAGCAGGGGGCGGCACGCCCAGAAGGTGCTCTTGCCGACGGTGTCGAGCACCGCCGCGAACGGGCCCGTGGCCGCGGCGAGCCCCTCGCGCTGCCAGTCGACGACGCGCGACGCACCGAGCCCGCGGGCGAGGTCGAGGTGGGCCGTCGGCGCGGTGGCGGTCACCTCGGCACCCAGGTCGGCGAGGAGCTGGACGGTGGCGGAGCCGATCGCGCCGGTCGCGCCGTGGACGAGGACGGGGTCACCGGCGCCCACCCGGGAGCGCCGGACGAAGCTGAGCGCATAGTGGCCGCCCTCGGTCGACGCGGCCGCCGTGGCCGGGTCGACCCCGTCGGGAACCGTCGCGACCATCCAGTCGGCGGGCACGGCGACGAGCTCGGCGTGCGCCCCGAACCGCCCCTCGCAGTACCCGTACACGGTGTCCCCCGGCGCGAACCCCGCAGCCTCCGGCCCGACCTGCTCGACGACGCCGGCGTACTCGGTGCCCCACACCGGGGTCTTCGGCCCGCGCCACCCCGAGATCGCCCGGATGAACCACGGGCGGGCCGCGCGGTACCCGCAGTCGGTGCGGTTGACGGTGCTCGTGTGCACCCGGACGAGGAGGTCGGCGGGGCCGGGGACGGGGTCGGGCACCTCGGTGACCGTGACGACGTCCGGCGGCCCGTACGCGGTCGTGACGGCAGCCCTCATCCCGGCACGCTAGCGGCCGCCGCCGCCGAGGTCGAGGTGCTCCGAGGTGGAGGTGCTCCGAGGTCGAGGTGCTCCGAGGTCGAGGTCGAGGTGCTCAGAGGTCGGGGCCGCTCGCCCGGAGCTTGTCGACCTCGGCCATCGCCTCACGCAGCTCACCGAGCCAGGACTCGGTGTGCTCGCCGACGAGCCGGACGCACCACGCCAGCGCGTCACTGCGCGAGCGGGCCACCCCGGCGTCGACGAGCGTGTCGAGCACCGCGCGCTCCGGCTGGCGCAGCCGGGTCATGACCGGGACGGCGAGGTGGGTGAAGAGGGCGGTGGTGCCGGCGGCGCGGGCGCCCCAGGAGACGGTGCGGCCGTAGCGCGCCTGGGCCTCGTCGGCGACCGCCATCCGGTGCTCGCGGGTCTCGGCGCGGAACCGTGAGATCCGGCCCTCCGCCTCGGCGGCCTCGGTGTCGGCCGCGACCCCGGCGAGGGCCCCGACGACGACGATCTCCTCGCGGTCCACGGTCACCTCGACGTCGTCGAACCAGTCCTCCGGCAGGCGCCCGGCGAACCAGGCCTGCGCGTCGTCGGCCGGCGGCAGGTCGCCCTGCTGCCAGCCGCCGGGACGGCCGAAGCCGCGACCGCGACCCCCGCCGGGTCCGGGGCGCCCGCCACGCGGGCCCCGCCCGGGACCATCCGGGCCTCGGCCGCCCCGCGGCGCCCAGCCCGCTCCCCGACCGTCGCTGGTGTCCGCGTCCATACGGTTCATGATGACTCCTCTTGCAGTGATTACTTCATTACATCACTGCAGGAGCAGGGCGTCCAGGGCTCCGCGGGTCAGTCCTTCGGGAAGGCCATGACCTCGATCTCGGCGTCCTCGTCGACCTGCAGCCAGTGGCACCACAGGTTCGACCCGGTGGAGGCGACGCGGGCGTAGTCCGAGCTCGACCGCAGGTCGAGGTTCCGGCCGATGCGGGTGTCGAAGAACCGGACCTGGGTGATGCCGGTCCCGGAGGAGACGCCCGTGATGATGCCGCGACCGGCACCGATCGACTCGTCGCCGGGGCAGTTCATCGTCACGACGGGCGCGAAGAAGTGCTCGATCTCGAGGTGGCCGTTGTCGCGGTTCACCCAGACCGCGCGCACGCCACGGTTGACATGGGCGCGGTTGGCGTGGACGTACGGGCCGCCGAGGCGGCTGGGTGCCAGCCGGATCACGGCCGCCGACTCGAGGTGGCCGTCGGAGCGGACGATCGGGCCGGTGTTGTTCTCGTCGCGCGGGGCCTTGTACTCGTACAGGCGGGCGCTCGCCGCCGCGGCGTACCGGGCGGCGGCGGCCTTCTTCGTGTACGCCTGCACGTTCTTCGGGGCGCTGGGCGCGTTGCCGGCTGCAGCGTGGGCGGCCCCGACGCCGGCCAGGGCCAGGACGGCGGCGGTGGCCGCGGCGGACACGAGCGCGTTCCGCACGTGCGCCACCAGGGCACTCGGTGCCGGTGGCTGTTCTGTACGCCGGCCGGCGGTTCGGTCGCTGCGGTCGCTGCGGTCGCTGCGGTCGCTGCGGTCCTGGTGTCGTGACATGAAAACGGGCACTGCTGTCCCCCCCTGGGTGACGTCGTCGGTCTGCGCGCAGCGTCCCCCGCTGCGCGGGTGGGGCGGCGTCGCCCCGGGTGTCTGCTTCCCAGAGGGGTTCGGTGGTCACGGCAGTCCGGCACGGTGCCGGGCAGTGCGCGGGCCCGCCGTCACGGATGACGTCGGGCCCGCGCCCCTGCAATGGTCGTCACCGTCGGCGAGTGTGACGGTGACGAGGCGTGCAGCCCGGGGACCCTCTGTTGCCCCCGGGCCGCACGCCTACTCCCCCGGACTGAGGCTCTGGTGCACGAGCGCCGCCGTAAACGCACCGTGCCAGCCGCCGGAGGTCGCGACTCCTCGAGCGCCGCACCCACACGCCCACAGCCACCGACCCGTGCCGCCACAGTGGACGACCGGGTGATGCGAGATGCGGTAGGTACTCCGCCGTCGAGGGCGCATACCTGGAGTCTCGGGTGCGGCGCAGCCGCCGGGGGCCGATCCGCGCCGGACCCGGCCGTCCAGCGCCTCCAGTCGGGCGTCTCGGTGGACCCCCCATCCACCGTTCGGATGACGCGCGGGCCCGCCCCCACGGCGGGCGGCCCGTCGGGGGCCTCCCCCGGCCGTCCCGGACAGCACGAAGGGCGCCACCCCTCCTGCACGGGGGGTGACGCCCTTCGGCGTCCTGAGCCGGGTCGAGGGACTCAGACAGATGCCCGCTCCTGGCCCTGCGCCGGGAGCGGGCCGTCGGGGTCAGCCGCGCGGGATGACGAGCTGCTGACCCGCGCCGACCTGCGCGGTGCTCAGCCCGTTGGCGAGCTGGATGGCCAGCACCCCCTGGCTGACCGACATGCCGGGCAGCTCGGTGGCGGCGACCTCGGAGAGGGTCTGGCCGGAGCCGACGGTGACCGTGCGCTCGGCGGACGCGGCGCCCGCGCCCCCGACCCCGCCGACCCCGAGCACCGCGGCGAGGACGAACACGGCGAGGGCGAGCAGGACGAGCCGGCCCCGGGCGGTGATCCGCAGCCCGGCGGCGGGCGGGGCGCCGGCCGCGCCACCCGGGATGACGACGAGCCGGGGACGGCTCGGCAGCGGGACGGCGTAACCCTCGGTGGGCTCCCAGGCGATCGCGCTCATCATGTCCTCCATCCCGGCGGCCACGGGGACCGTCGAACCGTTGTTCGATAGAACGTCTGTACGAGTTGTAGCACGGATGTTCGACCCGTTCAAGACACGCGTCGAAAGAATGTTTGAATCTCCTGTACGACCCGCGTACTCTCGTCTCATGCGCATCAGCCTGCACGTCGCCACCGACAGCCGGGCTGACCTGCGTTTTCACCACGGTTCCGTGCGCAGCTGAGCGCCGGACGAGCGAAGGGGTCGAGATGGCACGTCCGAGGAACGCCGACATCCACGAGATGCCCGACCGCGGGGACGGCGGCGAGCTGACGCACCGTCAGCGCAAGGTCCTCGAGGTCATCCGCAACGCCATCGACCGGCGCGGCTACCCGCCGAGCATGCGGGAGATCGGCGAGGCCGTGGGCCTGACCTCCCCCAGCTCCGTCGCGCACCAGCTGTCCGCGCTCGAGCGCAAGGGCTACCTGCGCCGCGACCCCAACCGGCCCCGGGCCATCGAGGTCCTCTCCCCCGACCACGCGGACGAGGGCGGGTACCGCCGGGCCCCCGAGGTCGAGCACGACGACGTCGACGTCACCGGCATCCACGACCAGCGCCCCGAGGCCTCGTACGTCCCGGTGCTCGGCCAGATCGCGGCCGGCGTGCCCATCACCGCCGAGGAGATCGTCGAGGACGTCTTCCCGCTGCCCAAGCAGCTCGTCGGCGAGGGCTCGCTCTTCCTCCTCAAGGTCGTCGGCGACTCGATGGTCGACGCCGCCATCTGCGACGGCGACTGGGTCGTCGTCCGCCAGCAGGCGGTGGCCGACAACGGCGACATCGTCGCGGCGATGCTCGACAACGAGGCCACCGTCAAGACGTTCAAGCGCACGGACGGCAAGGTCTGGCTCCTGCCGCACAACGCCGCCTTCGACCCCATCGACGGCGACCACGCGACGATCCTCGGCAAGGTCACCGCGGTCCTGCGCCGGGTCTGACCCGGGGCCGCGCCCCGTCCGCGGAGCGCGGCCCCGGTCAGTCCTCGACCTCGGCGATGTGCACGACGGCGTCGCCCGAGGTGACCACCGGTGCCTCGGTGCGCCCGATGACCATCCCCGCCCGGGTCGCGTGGACCAGGCGCACCCGCTTGCCGAACGAGTCGAACAGGCCGCCGATGCGCTCCCCCTGCGCGACGCGCTGGCCGAGCGCGACCTCGAGGTGCAGCATCCCGGTGCCCCGGGCGCGCACCCAGCCGCTGCGCCACGACACCGCCGACGGCTCCGGCGGCTCCTCGTCGAGCGGGTCGGTCATGCCGAGCGCAGCGAGCACCCGGCGCACCCCGAGCACCCCGGCGTCGACGGCCCACGGGTCCATCCGCCACGCCTCGCCCGCCTCGTAGAGCAGCACCTTGGCGCCGCGCTCGCGGGCGGCGTAGCGCAGCGACCCGTCCCGCAGCTTCGCGTGCAGCATCGCCGGTGCGGCGAAGGCGGCCGCGAGGTCGCGGGTGCCCGGGTCCTCGAGGTCGGCGCGGATCTGCGGCAGGTTGGTCCGTCGGTCCGAGCCGGTGTGCAGGTCGATGCCGACCTCGCACTTGTCGACGACCTCGGTCATGAACAGGTGCGCGATCCGGCCGGCGAGCGACCCGCGCGGCGCGCCGGGGAAGGACCGGTTGAGGTCGCGGCGGTCCGGCAGGTAGCGACTGCCCGTCATGAAGCCGAGCACGTTGACGATGGGGACGGCGATCAGGGTGCCGCGCAACGTCTTCGGGTCGAGGCTCGCGAGCACCTGGCGCACGACCTCGACCCCCACCGCCTCGTCGCCGTGGATGGCGGCGTCGACCCAGACCGTCGGCCCCTCCTCGCGGCCGTGGACGACCCGCACCGGCAGGTCGACGTCGGCGCCGGTGACGAGCCGGGTGATCGGCAGCGCCAGCGACTGCTGCCGCCCCGCACGCACCCGCACCGGCCCGATCTCGAAGGACGGTCGCAGCGTCCGCGCCATCAGCCCTTCCCCCGGTTGCGTCGCCGCAGCGCGAGCGGCGGGCGCCCGCCGAGGTAGGACCGGCCGGGGTCGACGGCGAAGCCCTGCCGCAGCGCCTCCCGGCCGACGAGCATCCGGAAGCCCATCTCGTCGCGCCGGGCGAGCGTCATCTCGGCCGGCACCTGACGGCCCATGAGGGCGAGGTCCATCGCCACGACGTACCGCTCCTCGGTGTGTCCCGACGACGAGCGGACCTCACGGACGTCGAGGACCGGGCGCTCGACCTCGACGGCGTCGGCCTCGGAGCGCTGCCACGGCCGCACCGTGAACCGGACCCACCGCCGCCCGTCGCGGTCGAGCTCCTCGAGGTCGAAGGCGTGCAGCGAGGACGAGCGCGCCCCCGTGTCGAGCTTCGCCTTGACCCAGGGGACCCCGATGTCGGGGAGGCCGACCCACTCGCGCCACCCCGTCAGGGTGTAGGAATGGTGCTCCGTCACCGTCCGTCCTCTCCTGTCGGGATGTCATGAAGCTCGCGATCCTCTCTCGCGCACCTCGCTCGTACAGTACGCAGCGGCTGCGCACCGCCGCCGAAGACCGCGGGCACGCCGTGAAGGTCCTCAACACGCTGCGCTTCGGCATCGACCTGTCCGGGGACGAACCCGACCTGCAGTTCCGCGGCAGGCGGCTCTCGACGTACGACGCCATCCTGCCGCGCATCGGCAACTCGATCACGTACTTCGGCACCGCGGTCGTGCGCCAGTTCGAGCAGATGGACGTCTACACCCCGAGCACGTCGTGGGGCAT
Source organism: uncultured Actinomycetota bacterium (assembly GCA_963815545.1). Taxonomy (GTDB): domain Bacteria; phylum Actinomycetota; class Actinomycetes; order Actinomycetales; family Dermatophilaceae; genus Phycicoccus. Next base: position 192,638 of record CAWFGY010000007.1, on the reverse strand, counting down.
CGCCAACTCGCGGGACAAGCTGCGCGCCACCCAGATCCTCTCGCGCCACCACATCGGGATGCCGCCGACGACGTTCGTGCGCGACCGGGCCGACGTCATCCCCGCGATCGAGCGTGTCGGCGGCGCGCCGGTCGTCATCAAGCTCCTCGAGGGCACCCAGGGCATCGGGGTCATCCTCGCGCCGACGATCAAGGTCGCCGAGGCGATCATCGAGACGCTGCAGTCGACGAAGCAGAACGTCCTCATCCAGCGGTTCGTCGCCGAGAGCAAGGGCCGCGACATCCGCGCCCTCGTCGTCGGCGACCGGGTCGTCGCGGCGATGCGGCGGGTCGCCAAGGGCGACGAGTTCCGCTCCAACGTGCACCGCGGCGGCTCCGTCGAGCCGGTCGAGCTCGACCCCGAGTTCGAGAAGGCCGCGGTCCGCTCGGCGCAGATCATGGGGCTGCGGGTCGCGGGCGTCGACATGCTCGAGGGCGCCGACGGGCCGCAGGTGATGGAGGTCAACTCCTCCCCCGGGCTCGAGGGCATCGAGACGGCGACCAAGCTCGACGTCGCGGGCGCGATCATCGACTACATCGACAACCAGGTCGCCTTCCCCGAGATCGACGTGCGGCAGCGGCTCACCGTGTCGACCGGCTACGGCGTCGCCGAGATCGGGGTGCTCGAGGCCTCCGACCTCGTCGGCAAGACGCTCGCGACGTCCGGGCTGCGCGAGCGCGACATCACCGCGCTCACCCTGCACCGCGGCACCGCGGTCATCCCCAACCCGAACGGGCACCACGTGCTGCAGGCCGGCGACCGGCTGCTGTGCTTCGGCAAGCTCGAGGAGATGCGCTCGATGATCCCGAGCCGGCGCCGGCGCACCCGCAAGGTCAAGCGGCTGCCCAAGGAGCCGATCCACGAGCCCCGCCCCGAGTGACCGACCGCCCCCGCCGGCCCAGCCCCCCGAGCCCTACTCGGGTGGGGGTGCCGGGAGGTCGGGGTGCATCCGCTGCCACAGCGCGGTGTCGACCCACCGGCCGAGCTTGAAGCCGACCTCGCGCAGCGTGCCGACGTGCTCGAAGCCGGCGCCCCGGTGCAGCGCCTCGCTCGCCGGGTTCGGCTGGGCGATGACGGACACGCAGGTGTGGACGCCGTCGGCGTCGAGCCGGGCCAGCAGGTCGCCGTACAGGAGCCGGCCGAGGCCGTGGCCGCGGGCCCGCTCGGCGATGTAGACCGACACCTCGCGGGTGCCGTCGTACGCCGGCCGGGCCCGGTAGGTGTTGCTGAAGGCGTAGCCCGCGACAGCCCCGTCGACCTCGGCGACGACGACGTGGTCGCCGGCGCGGGTCGAGGCGACCCGGGCGGCGTAGTTGTCGTCGGGGCGCGGCTCGACGTCGAAGGTCGCGGTCGTCCGCTCGATGGCCTCGTTGTAGATGGCCGTCATCGCGGGCAGGTCGGCGGGAACAGCGGTCCGCAGCGCGATCTCGGTCATGCCGCCTCCGCCCGGGCGAGCCGCTCCAGGGTCGGCGCGAGCGCGGCGTCCACCCGCAGCGTCATGTGCTCGTCGCCGCGGGTCGGACCGCGGGTGACGGCCATGACCGGGATGCCGCGACGGGCCGCGTGCCGGACGAAGCGCAGGCCGGACATGACGGCCAGCGACGAGCCGAGGACGAGCAGCGCGGGGGCGGCGTCGGTGAGCGCGAAGCACGCGTCGACGCGCTCGCGCGGCACCGAGCCGCCGAAGAACACGACGTCGGGCTTGAGGGTGTCGGCGCCGCAGACGAGGCACACCGGCAGCCGGAAGCCGGTGACGGCCCCGTCGGGGAGGACGACGTCGCCGTCGGGCCTGATCTGGCTGCTGACCCGCGACCCGTCGGCCGCCTCCCCCCGCACGAAGGTCTCGAAGCCGGGGTTGGCCGCGACCATCCGGGCCTGGAGCTGCTCACGGTCGGACCGGTCACCGCAGGTGAGGCACACGACGTCGGCGAGCGAGCCGTGCAGCTCGGTGACGTCGGGGCTGCCGGCGGCCTGGTGCAGGCCGTCGACGTTCTGGGTGAGGACCGGGCCGAGGACGCCGGTGCGCTGGAGTGCCGCGACGGCCCGGTGCCCGGCGTTCGGCGCGGCCCGCGAGAAGCGCTGCCACCCGACGAACGAGCGCGCCCAGTAGCGGCGGCGGTTCTCGGTGCTCGCGCAGAACTCGCCGTGCTGCATCGGCATGACCCGGCGGGTGCCGTCGCGGCCGCGGTAGTCGGGGATGCCGGAGTCGGTGGACATCCCCGCGCCCGTGAGCACGAGCGCGCCGGGGTGGGCACGCAGCGCGGCGGCAAGTCGGTCGACGGCCTCGGGGCTGCGGGCCTCCGGGGGCGGCTGGCTCGTGGCCCACGCGGGGACGGCGGCGTCGTCGGTGCGGGTCAGCGGCGCGCCGACGGGCGGTGTCGAGGCGGGCTCCGGCATGGCCCCAGTATCCCCGCACCGCGGCCGGGGCGTTCGGTCCGTCCCGTCCATAACGGATCCTTATACGATGAGGACATGATCGACGCCGCAGGCCTGCGTGTCATGCGCGCCATCTCCGACGAGGGCAGCTTCACCGCGGCCGCCGCCGCGCTCGGGTACACCCAGCCGGCGATCTCGCAGATGGTGCGCCGGCTCGAACAGCGCACCGGCACCGTCCTCGTCGAGCGGGTGGGGCGCAACGTCCGGCTCACCGAGGCCGGCCGGGTCCTCGCCCGGCACGCCGGCCCGGTACTGGCGGCCCTGGACGCCGCCGAGGACGAGGTCGCCGCCATCGCCGGGCTCCGCAGCGGCCGGGTGCGCCTCATGGCGTTCCCGTCGGCGTCGGCCACGCTGGTGCCGCGGGCGCTGGCGCTGGTCAAGGCGCGGTTCCCCGACGTGAGCATCAGCTTCAGCGAGGCCGAGCCCCCCGAGAGCATCGCGGCGCTGCGGGCCGGGGAGTGCGACCTCGCGATCGCCTTCGCCTACGAGGGCACCGACGTCGGGCGCGGCGAGGAGGACCTCGACGCCTACGTCATCACCCCGCTGCTCGAGGACGAGGTGCGGCTCGCGGTCCCCCGCAGCCACGCGGTCGCCGACCAGGAGTCGGTGCAGATGGCCGACCTCGCCGGCGACCCGTGGATCGCCGGGTGCCCGCGCTGCCGCGGCCACCTGCTGCAGCTCGCCGACGCCGCGGGCTTCCGGCCCGACGTCGCCTACGAGACCGAGGACTACGTCGCCGTCCTCGGGCTCGTCGCCGAGGGCCTCGGCGTCGCGCTCATCCCCGACCTCATCCTGCGCACGGTGCACCACGAGGACGTCGTGGCCCTGCCGATGACCCCGGCGTCGCGCCGCACGATCATGGCGGTCACGACCTCCGACCTGCAGCGCGTCCCGGCCGTCAAGGCGGCCCTGGACGCCCTCATCGAGAGCGCCGGCGCGCAGTCGACCGCCCCGACCACTCGGATGCCCGAGCCCGCCTGGTCGATCTGACGTCGCGGGCGGCTCACCGGGCCGTGACGACCCGCACCGCCCCGCCGGTGCTGACGACGGCGACGTCGCCGCGCTGGTCGGTGCGGTACACGGCGTACCCGAGGCGGCGCAGCAGGGCGAGGTGGGCGGCCGTGGGGTGGCCGTAGTCGTTGTCGCGGCCGACGCTGACGACCCCGACCGGCGCGCGGACGACGGCCATGAGGTCGTCGTCGAGGTTGGCGCTGCCGTGGTGTGGGGTCTTGACGACCTCGAACCCACCGGCCGCCGCGGCCATCGACGGCTCCCGGCGGATCCGCAGCAGGAGGTCATGGGCGGCCTCGCGCTCGACGTCGCCGAGGAGGAGGGCGTCGACGGCGCCGGTGCGCGCGGCGAGGACGACACTGGCGTTGTTGGGCACCGAGCCGCCGCCGATGCGCCGCGTCGGGGCCCAGACGAGCGCGTCGAGCTCGCCGAGGACGAGCCGGTCACCGGCGTGCAGGACCGCCACCGGCACCGCGTGTGCGGCCGCGACCCGGTCGACCGCGGCCGCGCCGTCGGCGGGCTCGCGCACCGGCGTCGTCAGCACCTGCCGCACGGTCCGGCCCGCGACCGCGCCCGACAGCCCGTCGACGTGGTCGGCGTGGAAGTGGGTGAGGACGACGGCGTCGAGGGTGTCCACCCGGAGCCGGTCGAGGCAGCCGTCGACGACCCGCGGGTCGGGACCGGCGTCGACGAGGACGGCCCGGCCCGGCCCGCTGCGCAGGACGACGGCGTCGCCCTGGCCGACGTCGCAGACGACGACCCGCCAGCCGGCCGGCGGCCACGTGACGACCCGGGTGGGGACGAGCAGCGCCACGACGACCGCGGCCCCGGTGTAGGCGCGGACGGGGTGGGCCCGGGCCGCGGCGACCACGGCCCGGCCGGTGAGCAGGACCCCGACGAGGAGCACGGCGAGGAGGACCGCGCCGGGCGGGCCGTCGGGCCAGGGCATCGTCCCGCCGGGTACCCGCGCGCACAGCCGGGCGACCTCGGCGATGCCCGTCGTGGGCACGACCCCGGCCCACGCCACCAGCTCGGCGCCGCGTGCCCACCCGAGGGAGGCCAGGGCCGCCGCGACCCCGGCGACGGTCGCCGGTGCGACGAGCGGCGCCGCGAGCAGGTTGGCGAGGACCCCGACGACGCTGACCGACCCCTGGAGCAGCACGACGACCGGGGCCGTCATCGCCTGGGCAGCGACGGGAACCGCGAGGGCGGGGCCGAGCGGCGCCAGCCGCGGCGGCAGGCGGGCCCCGACGGCGTCACCCCACGGCCGGGTGAACAGCAGCAGCCCGAGCGTGGCGAGCGTCGACAGCACGAACCCGTAGGAGCGGGCCAGCCAGGGGTCGACGACGAGGACCACGAGCACCGCGCCCGCGAGCACCGGCAGACCCGCGGAGCGCCGTGAGCGGCTGAGGCCGATGAGCCCGATGGCCCCCATGACGGCGGCTCGCACGACGCTCGGCTCGGGGCGGGCGAGCACGACGAACCCCGCGAGGGCGAGCCCGGCCAGGACGGGGCGTGCCCACCGCGGCACCCCGACGACGGCGCACAGGCCGAGGACGAGACCGACGACGACGGCGACGTTGGACCCGCTGACGGCGGTGAGGTGGGTCATCCCGGTGGCGAGCATCGCGTCCGTGAGGTCGGAGGGCGTGCGGCTCGTGTCACCGATGACGAGCCCGGGCAGGAGGCCGCGGGCGTCGGCGGGGGCGTCGTCGACCGAGGCCCGCAGCCCGGCTCGCAGCCGCTCGGCGCTTCGGGCCACCCGCCCCGGCGGTGCGAGGACGCGCAGACCCCCGGACACGGCGAGGGTCGCCACCCGGTCGTCCGCCCGGTCCGTGGTCCCGAGCCGACCGCGCACGAGGACCGTTGCGCGCCAGGGCGGGTCACGCAGCACAGCGCCGCCGGTGAGCAGGACCGGCGCCGACGTGTCGGTGGTCAGCCCGCGCCCGGTGACCCGCCGCATCGTGCCCGGCCGGAGCACGCGGGGCTCGCCCCCGCGGGAGCCGACCTCGATGGCGTCGCCGGTGAGGACCACCTCGGCCTCGACGGCGGCTCGCTCGCGGGCCAGCGGCACGACGCCGCCCCGCTCGCGCACAGCGCCCTGGGCCAGGGCCGCCACCTGGAGCAGCACGACGAGGACGAGAGTGAGGACGAGCGGCCACCGGGACGCCGCCGCGGACCGCGGCCACCGCGAGCCACCGCGGCCGGCCCAGAGCAGGGCCGCCGCCACGACGCACCCACCGACGAGCAGCCAGCGGGCGCCCGGGCCGGCGCCGAGCATGACCGCCGCGACACTCCACGCCCCGACGGCCGGCGCGAGGAGCCGCAGGTCCGAGCCGTCGCGGTCGGCGTCGTCGAGGTCGACGTCGTCGACATGGACCGGGGCGACCCCGACGGCGCGGCCGGTGCGCCGGGCGGGCTCATGGCGTGACATGCGGGCGGACCTGGGCCAGCAGCTTCTCGCCGATGCCGCTGACCTCGGCGAGCTCGTCGACGGTGGTGAACCGGCCGTGCTCGGTGCGCCAGTCGACGATGCGCTGGGCCAGCACCGGCCCGATCCCGGGCAGGGCGTCGAGCGCGGCGACGTCGGCGGTGCTGAGCGCGACCGCGGCCCCGCCGCCCGCCCCGGGGACCCCGGTCGCCGGCGCGGCCACAGGTGCCGGGACCGCCTCACCGGGACGCGGCACCCGTAGCTGCTCGCCGTCGGTGAGCACCCGGGCGAGGTTGACCCCCGCGAGGTCGGCCCGCGCGGTGGCACCCCCGGCCGCCTCGACGGCGTCGGCCACCCGCGACCCCGCCGGCAGGTGCCGCACCCCGGGCCGCCGCACCTCGCCGACGACATGGACGACGACCTCGACCGCGGCGCCCCCGCCGGCAGCACCCCCGTCGGCCCGGACCCCGGCCCCGGTGGGCCCGGGGACGGCGGCCACCGGGACCCCGACGGGCCCGGCCGCCGCACTCACGCCCGTGGGCCCCGGCGGCGGACCCGGCGCGACCGGGTCGCCGTCGGCACCGGAGGCCCAGGCCACCCGCAGCCCGAGGACGAGCACGGCCAGGACGGTGACGAGCACGACGCCACCCACCGCCGGCCGGCCCGGCTGCCACCGCGCGCCGACGAGAGCCGTCGGGGCCCGAACCCACCCGCGGACCCGGCCACGCCGCCGGGGCACCGGCACCGCAGCGGCGTCTGCGTCGGCGTCGGCGTCTGCGCCCGCGCCGGCGTCGGCGTCGCCGTCCGGCACGCCCCGGCCGGGCGGCCCGGCACCCACCAGAGGGCCTGGCTCCTCACCCACCCCGAGCGCCGCCCGCGACGGCACCCAGCCCCCGCCGCGGTCCGCGCGCAGCCGGGCGAGGGCTCGCGCGGACACGGCCTCCGGCTCGGGTCGACGTCGCATGGTCGGACGCTACGAAGCGCCGGCGACCCCGGGGAGTGCCCCCCGACATCTGTGGACGACGAGACCCCGCGGAGCCCCCCTGTGGACGGCCGGCAACCCCTGCTCGGCCCTCGGGGCGGCACCCGCAGCCGGGCCCCGAGGAGTCCGCGCGACGCGCCCATACCCCCCAGGTGGGCCATTGGGCCCGTCGTCGGAGCGGAGTACCGTCCGCAGGAATTCGTCAGCGGCGGGCAGTGGACCAACGTGAAACGTGACCAGAGCAGTGACCGACAGCACCAGCAGGTGCCGTCGCGGACCGCCTCCCCGCCCCAGCACCCCAGCCTGACCCGGCGTCCCTCGGCGTCCCGAGCGATGGAGTCGTCATGATCACGCGCAGGCCCGACCGCCGGTACACCGCGAGGCTGGCAGTGCTGCTGCTGCTCACCAGCCTCGTCGCCGCACTGCCGCTGGCCGCGCCCGCGGCCGCCGCCACCTGCGCCAGCAGCGGGCCCGGCGGGTACAGCGTGTCCGTGTGCATCGACGACCCGAGCGCCGGCGCGACGGTGACGGGCGCGACCACCGTGACGGCGAGCTTCACGGTGAGCGGCGGCACGAGCCCCGGCGCGTCGAAGCTCGAGTTCTTCCTCGACTCCGCGCACCTGCTGACCGACTACGAGACGCCGTACACCTTCGAGCTGCCGTCCGACACCTTCGTCGACGGTCAGGCCGTGATCGGGGTCGAGGCGAACATGCGCGACGGCTTCACCACGGCGCGGACGACGGTCACGGTCACGCTGGCCAACGGGGTGTTGACGCCGCCGCCCGCCCCGACCGGGTTCACGCCCACGTCCGGCACCACTCCGCCCAGCGGGCAGCCGTTCGTCGTGGCCGCGACCGGCGACGGCGCGTCGGGGCAGGAGACCTCGGACGACGTCGTCGACGTCGTGGCCTCCATGGACCCCAACATGTTCCTGTACATGGGTGACGTCTACGAGAAGGGCACCTACACGGAGTTCACGAACTGGTACGGGCAGAACGACCGGTTCGCCACCTTCGCCGCCATCACCAACCCCGTCCTCGGCAACCACGAGCAGTCGGGAGGCCAGTGGCCCGGGTACGACCAGTACTGGGCCACCCCACCCGCGAACTACAGCTACGACGCGAACGGCTGGCACTTCATCGTCATGGAGCTCAAGGACGGACCGAACCCGGCCCAGACCTCCTGGCTGACCGCCGACCTCGCCGCGAACACGGCGCAGTGCACCATCGCCGCCTTCCACCACCCCGTGCTCAGCGTCGGACCCCAGGGCAACAAGTCGGAGCTGTTCCCGGTCTGGGCACAGCTCGCCGACGCCGGGGTCGACGTCGTGCTGACGGGTCACGACCACAGCTACCAGCGCTGGGTGCCGATGGACCGTGACCTCGTCGCGGACCCGGCCGGGATGACCCAGTTCGTCCTCGGCGCCGGCGGGCACGGCGTCCAGGAGTTCACCGGGACCGACCCCCGGCTCGCCGTCGGCTCCGACACCACGCCGACCGCCTACGGCGCGCTCGCGCTCGAGCTGAACGCGGACGGTGCGGCCTACCGCTACGAGAACACCGCCGGTGCCGTCCTCGACTCGGGGACGCTGGCGTGCAGCGGGGCGCCGGCCGACAGCACGGCGCCGTCGGTCCCCACCGACGTCGCCGCCACCGCGGTCACCGGCCAGCAGGTGGACGTCACCTGGACCGCGTCGACCGACAACGTGGGCGTGGCGGAGTACACCGTCCGGCGCGACGGCAGCACCGTCGGCACGGTCGCCGGGACCGAGCAGTCGTTCTCCGACACCACGGCGGCGCCCCTGACCACGTACTCGTACACGGTGGAGGCGCAGGACACGGCCGGCAACACCTCCGGTCAGTCCACCCCGGCCGTGGTCCAGACCCCGGCTCCCCCGCCGAGCTTCACCTTCACGTCCGTCGCCGACTCCTGGGTCGACGCCGACGCGCCGACAGCGAACTACGGCTCGTCGACGTTCATGCGCCTCGACGGGTCTCCGGACCGCCGCGGCTACGTCCGGTTCAACGTCGCCGGGGTCACCGGCACGGTCACCTCCGCCACGCTCCGAGTCCACGCGAACTCCACGCACGCCGCAGGCTTCGAGGTCGAGACCGTCACCGACAACGGCTGGCTGGAGTCCAGCATCACCTACGCCAACGCCCCCTCCTTCGGGCCCGTCCTCGGCTCCTCCGGCTCCACCACCACCGGCACCTACACCGAGGTCGACGTGAGCGCCGCCGTCACCGGCGACGGCGCCGTCAGCTTCGCCCTCACCCCCCTCAACAACACCAACCTGCCGCTGGCCACCCGCGAGAGCGCCGACAAGCCCGAGCTCGTCGTCGTCCAGAACACCGGCGGCAACAGCCCGCCCACCGCCGACGACCAGTCCGTCACGACCATGGAGGACACCGCCGTCACCGTGACCCTCACCGGTTCCGACGTCGACGGTGACTGCCCGCTGACCTTCGCCGTCGCGACGGCACCCGCACACGGGTCGACCGGTGCGGTCACCAACGCCCAGTGCAGCAGCGGCACCGGCAGCGCCGACGTCACCTACACCCCGACCACCGGCTACACCGGGCCCGACAGCTTCACCGCCACCGTCACCGACCCCGGCAGCGGGCAGTCCGCCCCGGCGACGGTCTCGGTCACCGTCGACCCCGTCCAGACGGACCTCACCGTCGCCGCGGACGCCGACTCCTGGGTCGACGCCAACTCCCCCACGACCAACCGGGGCACGCATCGGACCATGCGGGTGGACACCTCCCCCGACCGCCGCGGCTATCTCCGCTTCGACGTCTCGGGCGTCGTCGGCACCGTCACCTCCGCCACCCTGCGGGTCCACGCCAACTCCAGCCACTCCGCGGGCTTCGAGGTCCGCGACGTCGCCGACGACGGCTGGAGCGAGACCGGCATCACCTACGCCGGCGCACCGGCCGTCGGATCCCTCCTCGGCAGCTCGGGCCCCACGACCAGCGGCACCTACAGCGAGGTCGACGTCACGTCGGCGATCACCGGCAACGGCCCGCACAGCTTCGCGCTGACCCCGGTCAACAGCACCAACCTGACCCTGGCCACCCGGGAGAGCTCGGACGCCCCGGAGCTCGTCCTCGTCCAGGACACCAGCGGCAACAGCCCACCGACGGCTGACGACGCGACGATGACGACCGACGAGGACACCACCGGCTCCTGGACCCCGTCGGTCTCCGACCCCGACCCCGACACCCTGACGTGCACCGTCACGGCCCAGCCGGGCAACGGCTCGGCCACCGTCGCCTCGGACTGCTCCTCGGGCCAGTACGTGCCCGACGGCAACCACAACGGCACCGACTCCTTCACCTACCGGGTCTCCGACGGGTCGTTCACCGACACCGCCGAGGTCTCGGTGACGATCGACCCGGTCAACGACCCGCCCACCACCGACGACCAGTCCGTCACCACCGTCCAGGGCACCGCCACCACCGTGACCCTCACCGGCTCCGACGTCGACGGCGACTGCCCCCTCACCTTCGCCGTCGCCACGACACCGGCGCACGGGTCCACGGGCGCGGTCGGCAACGCCCAGTGCAGCAGCGGCACCGGCAGCGCGGACGTCACCTACACCCCCGACCCCGGCTACGCCGGCCCCGACAGCTTCACCGTCACCGTCACCGACCCCGGCAGCGGACAGTCCGCCCCGGCGACGGTCTCGGTCACCGTCGACCCCGCACCCACCGGCGCCACCATCACCGCCGAGGCCGACTCCTGGGTGGACGCCAACTCTCCCTCCACCAACCGCGGCACCCAGAACACCATGCGCGTCGATGCCTCACCCGACCGCCGCGGCTACGTCCGCTTCACCGTCACCGGAGCCCCCACGATCGCCTCAGCGACCCTGCGGGTCCGCGCCAGCTCGACGCACCCCATCGGCTACTACGTGCGCGCCGTCGCCGACAACCTCTGGACCGAGACCGGCGTCACCTACGGCAACGCACCTCCCCTCGGTGCCGTGGTCGCCTCCTCCGGCGCGACCAGTAGCGGCACCTACACCGAGATCGACGTCACCTCCGCCGTCACCGGCGACGGCACGTACAGCTTCGCCCTCACCCCCCGCAACAACACCAACCTGACCCTGTCCACCCGCGAAAGCGCCAACCCCCCCGAGCTGGTCCTCGTCTTCGCCCCCTGACGGACCGACGCCTTCCACCGACTCCGGAGATCCGACATGGCCAGCACCCTCACGTCCCGACGCGCAACGGTCGCCACGGTGGTGGCCGCAGTGGTCATGGCGTTCATCGCCCCCGTACCGGCCTGGGCCGCGCAACTCGTCATCGCGCCGAGTGACGACGCGACGGTCAAGGAGTCACGACCGACCAGCACCTACGGCACCAGCCAGGTCCTCGAGGTCGACGCCAGCTCCCGCAAGGACATCCTGCTCCGCTTCGACGTCACCGGCGTCGGCGGCGCCAGCGTGACCAGCGCGACGCTGCGCCTGTACGCCGTCGACTCCTCCTCGGTCGGCGGCGCCCTCGCCATCGTCCCCGACACCGACTGGGACCAGGACGCCGTCACCTGGTCCACCGCCCCCGCAGGCACCGGCGGAGCGCTGGGCTCCCTCGGCCCGGTCTCGGCGGGCTCCTGGTACGAGGTCGACGTCAGCGCCCTCGTCACCGGCGACGGCCCGGTCAGCCTCCGGATCAGCTCGACCAGCTCCAACGGCGCCGACTACGCCTCCACCGAGCACAGCAACGGCAACGCCCCCGAGCTCGTGGTGGTCACCGGCGCTCCGCCGGTGCCCGACGACGAGGACCCCGGCGCACCGGGCGACCTCGTCGCGACCGGCGTGCAGGCGACCCAGGTCACCTTGGCGTGGGACGCCGCGACCGACAACATCGGTGTCACCGGCTACGACATCCACCGCGACGGCGGGGTCATCGCCACCGTCGGGGCGAGCACCGGGCATGTCGACACGACCGTGGCCCCCGGCACCGCCTACCAGTACGCGGTGGTCGCGCGGGACGCGGCGGGCAACACCTCCGAGCCCAGCAACACCCTCGACGTCACGACGCCCGACGCGCCGCCCCCGGGGACGTTCGTCGTGACCCGGGACGGGTCGACGTACCACGCCGACTCCGCGAGCACCTCGTTCACCGGGTCGCTGAAGTCGGTGGTCGAGCGCGCCCTGGACGACCTCGACGGCGCCGGCGGCGGCACCGTGCAGTTCACGGCGGGCGACTTCAACCTGGGATCGGATCACTTCGAGATCAGCGACGTCACCGATGTCGTCTTCGAGGGCGCCGGGATGGGGGTCACCACCATCCGCAACTCCACCAACCAGGCGGCCGACACCGAGCCGTTCGACGCCGTGCGCAGCGACCGCCTGACGATCCGCGACCTCACCGTGCAGGCGGGCGGGTCGGACCGGACCACGAGCGACGCGCTCGACTTCGACGGCGGTGACGACATCGTCATCGACCGGGTGGAGGTGACCGACTCCCGGGGTCGGGGGATCGTCTTCGACGGCAAGGACGCCGTGTCCTCGACCGGCGGCACCGCCGAGCGCAACATCATCCGCGACTGCGTCATCACCAACGTGCCCCGGGACGGCATCCAGCTGCTCGCCGCCAGCAACAACAGGATCGAGAACTGCCGGATCAGCGATGTGGGCGCCGAAGGGATCCGGCTGCACAAGTCGTCCGCGACGGCGTCCCAGCCGAACAAGACCTCGGACGACAACACCGTTGTCGGCAACACCATCACCGGTGCCGCCGACAACGGGATCGCCGTCACGAGCGGCAACCGCAACACGATCAGGGGGAACACGGTGACGGACACCGGCAGGGACGGCATCAAGGTGTTCACGTCGACCTCGGGCCTGGGCTGCGACGACAACCTCGTCGATCGCAACACGGCGAGCGGCAACCGTTACGGGCTGATCATCGCCGACGCCGCGTGTCAGCGGACCGTCGTGGCGGACAACGACTTCACCGGCAACAGCGCCGGGCCCATCCTCGACGACGGCACCGGCACGATCTACACCTCGTCCGACGTGACCGCACCGAGCGTGCCGGCGAACCTGGAGGCGACCGAGGTCGAGGCGACCCGTGTGTCGCTGGCCTGGGACGCCTCGAGCGACGACGTCGCGGTGACGGGCTACGACATCCTCCGGGACGGCAGCCTGCTCGACACGGTCGGTGCCACGCTGACGTACGACGACACCACGGTCGCGCCCGAGACGTCCTACGAGTACACGGTGCGGGCCCGGGACGCCGCGGGCAACACCTCCGACCCCAGCGACCCGGTCCAGGTCACCACCCCACCGGGCCCCCCGGTCTTCGTCGTCGCGCCGAGTGACGACGCGACGGTCAAGGAGTCACGACCGACCAGCACCTACGGCACCAGCCAGGTCCTCGAGGTCGACGCCAGCTCCCGCAAGGACATCCTGCTCCGCTTCGACGTCACCGGCGTCGGCGGCGCCAGCGTGACCAGCGCGACGCTGCGCCTGTACGCCGTCGACTCCTCCTCGGTCGGCGGCGCCCTCGCCATCGTCCCCGACACCGACTGGGACCAGGACGCCGTCACCTGGTCCACCGCCCCCGCAGGCACCGGCGGAGCGCTGGGCTCCCTCGGCCCGGTCTCGGCGGGCTCCTGGTACGAGGTCGACGTCAGCGCCCTCGTCACCGGCGACGGCCCGGTCAGCCTCCGGATCAGCTCGACCAGCTCCAACGGCGCCGACTACGCCTCCACCGAGCACAGCAACGGCAACGCCCCCGAGCTCGTCGTCGTCACGTCCGGCCCCTGAGCCGGGCCCACCACTGGGCGACGTTGCGCCGGTGCCGCGAGAGCACGAGCAGCGCGAGGACGACGAGCCACACGCCGACGAGCGGGTCCACGACGGGCAGCAGGCCGACAGCCGCCAGCACCCCGATGACGACGAGCGCGAGGGTCGCGACGACCGACGCCTCCCCGATGGCGGGGACGAACGGCAGCACGACCCCGAACACGACGAGGGCGGCGAGCGCGACGACCGGGTCGACGGCGAGGATCGCGCCCGCGGCGCACGCGACGCCCTTGCCGCCGCGCCCGCGCAGGAACGGGCTGAACACATGGCCGAGGACCACGGCGAACCCGGTGACCAGGGCCGCGAGGCGCCCCACCGACATGAGCACGAGCAGCGTCGGGACGTAGGCCTTGGCGACGTCGAGGGCGAGGACCACCGCGCCCCACCGGCGGCCCAGCACCCGGCCCGCGTTCGCGGCGCCGGGGTTGCCCGAGCCGGCGGTGCGCAGGTCGTGCCCGAACGCCCGGGCCAGCAGCGTCGCGGGGTTGACCGCGCCGATGAGGAATCCGAGCGCGGCGAGGAAGACGACCTCGACGGCGAGCAGCACGAGCCCCATCGGGCTCAGCCGGCCGGCCGGGGGACGACCGCGACCGCGAGCGTCCCGGGCCCCACGTGCGCCCCGACGACGGCCCCGAGCTCGACGACGGTCACCTCGGCGTCGGGCACCCGGGCCCGCAGCCGCTCGGCCAGCCTGCCCGCCCGCTCGGCCGAGTCGAGGTGGTGCACGGCGACATCGACGGTGGCGCCGGTGGCCTGCGCCGCCTCGGCCGCGTCGGCCGCCATCTCCTCGATCCGCGCGATCGCCCGGGTCGAGGTGCGGACCCGCTCCAGCGGCACGATGTGGCCGTCGCGCAGGCCGAGGATCGGCTTGATCGACAACGCCGACCCGAGCAGCGCCCCGGCCCGCCCGATGCGTCCGCCGCGGCGGAGGTACTCGAGGGTGTCGACGTAGAACACGACGGTCGCGCCCGCACAGGTGGCGCGGACGAGCCGGGCGACGTCCTCGGGCCCGGCACCGGAGGCGGCGGCGCGCGCGCCGGTGAGCACGGCGTGGCCCATGACCATCCCGAGCGCCCGCGAGTCGACGACGGTGACGGGGACCGGCGCCTGCTCGGCCGCCAGCTCGGCACCTCCCAGGGTGCTCGACAGGTCGGCGGAGATGTGGACCGAGACGACGGCGTCCGCCCCGGCCGCGGCTGCCGCCTCGTACGCCTCGAGGAACGCGGCGGGGGCCGGGCGCGAGGTCGAGACCGGGGTGAACGAGCGCAGCGCTGCAGCGACGGCGGCGGCGTCGATGTCGACGCCCTCGCGGTGCTCGCGGCCGCCGACGACGACGTGCAGCGGGACGACCCGCACGTCGAGGCCCTCGAGGAGCGCCGGCGGCAGGTAGGCCGTGGAGTCGGTGACGATCGCAGTGGTCACAGTGCGCAGGCTAGTGGGCCGGGGCCGTCGGGCTCACCACAGTGGCGTGACGGCCAGGTCGCGCGGGTCGTCGAGGGGCTGCCAGCCGTGCTCCGGGTCGTGCCGGTACGCGATGCCCGGGCCGACGGCGGCGAGGGACCCGACGGCCGTGAGGAGCCGGTCCACGTGCTCGGTGGTCGTCGCCAGTCCGGCGCTGACCCGCACCGCCGTCGTCGCGCCGGGCTCCCCCGGCACGCCGGCCCGGGCGAGGAGCGCGTCGACGGCGAGGTGCGCGCAGAACTTGCCCGCCCGCACCCCGATGCCGTGCTCGGCGCTGAGTGCCGCGGCGACGAGGTGGCTGTCGAGCCCGTCGACGGTGAACGTGGCGACCGGGCCCCGGTCCGCGTCCGGGCCGAGCAGCGAGTAGGTACGCACGCCCGGCACGGCGCGCAGCCCGTCGAGGAGTCGGGTGGTGAGCGCGGCCTCGTGCCGCTCGATCACCCCGCGGTGCTCGCGCAGCGTCGCGCACGCGGCCGCGAGGGCCACCGCGCCGAGGACGTTGGGGCTGCCGCCCTCGTGCCGGGCAGCGCCGGTGGCCCAGCGGGTCCCGTCCTCGGTGACGGCCGCGCTGGCGCCGCCGCCGGGCAGGTACGGCCCCGCGGCGTCGAGCCAGTCCCGCCGGCCCACGAGCGCTCCGGAGCCGTAGGGCGCGTGCACCTTGTGCCCGGAGAACGCGACCCAGTCGGCGCCGAGCGCCTCGAGGTCGAGCGCCCGGTGCGCCACGAGCTGGGCGGCGTCGACGAGGACCCGCGCCCCGTGCCGGCGGGCCGCCGCGACGAGCCGGCCGAGGGGCCAGAACTCGCCGGTGACGTTGGAGGCGCCTGCCACGACGAGCAGCGGCTGGGGGCCGCCGGTGCGCGCCGGGTCGAGGGCCGCGAGCGCGGCGGTGATCGAGGCGAGGGCGTCGTCGGTGTCGTGGGGCACGGGCAGCCGGTGCAGGTCGGCGGACGGCCAGGGCAGCAGCGCCGCGTGGTGTTCGGAGCCGAGGACGACGACCGGGGTGCCGGCGGGCAGCGCCCGGGCGAGCAGGGTGAGCGCGTCGGTCGTCGCGCGGGTGAAGACGACGACGTCGTCGGCACGGGCGCCGACGAAGCGGGCGACCTCGGCGCGGGCGTCCTCGTAGTGCGCGCTCGTGACGCGCGAGAGCCAGCCCGTCCCGCGGTGCACCGAGGAGTACGTGCGGGTCGCGGCGTCGACGGCCCGCACGACGGGCTCGAGCGCGGGGGTCGACGCGCCGTGGTCGAGCTGGGCGTAGTCGACGAGACCCCCGGTGACGAGGGGGACGGGATCGGGCCGGACGACGGGCGGGAGCGCGCCGGCGTCGCGCGTGGGGGTCGGGACGGCCCGGAGCCGTCGGGGACGCAGGAAGGTCGGGGCATCGAGGGGAAGGACGGACATCGTGGTCTCCGTGGAGGGCCGTGAGGACCCTCGGACCGGTGCCGGGATCCCGCGCTTGCCGACGCCAGTGCAGCGCCGACCAGGTCGTCACCCGGAGCACCCCACCGCGGAGGAGGGTTGCCGACCAGCGAGCCGGGGCTTGTCACTGGCACTCGTGACCTACGCCGACGAGTGTGCCGCCGTCGTCGAGCGACGGGCAGCCCCGGTCCACGACCCGAGACACCTGCCCCGGTGCCTGTCGCCGTGTCGGGACATGTCGTGCCCCGCTGTCCCTCGACGGCGGGACACCCGGCCCGAGAACGTGTGGCCGTCAGCACGACACCCACCACCCACGAAGGGGACACACCATGAGTGTTACCACGCGCAACCTCGTCCGGTCCGACCTCACGGAGGCGCCGGACCCCGGCCCCACCCATCCACCGGCCTCGCGCGGCTGGGCCCTCGCCGGCGTTGCCGCCGGGGTCGCCGGCGCCGCGTCCATCGTCCTTTCCGGGATGGTCGACGCGGTCTACCGCGACGACCTGCGCGGGGACGCCCAGGGCGTCACGGACGCGCTCGGTGAGCAGACCGGCATCCTGCTGGGCTTCCACACCGCGACGATGGTCGCCGCCGTCGCGCTGCTCGTCTTCGGCGTCGGCCTGTCGCGTCGGCTCGCCGTCCGCGGCAGCGGCTCTCTCGCGCCGGGGCTCGCCGCGGCCGGGCTCACCGGCACCGCGGTCGTCCTCGTCCTCGGCTCCGGGCTCGACACCGAGGTCATCTTCGGGCTGCTCGAGCCCGGGCTCGTCGAGCCGTCCGTCGGCGTCCTGTTCAACCACTGGATCGGCACCGTCCCGTGGTGCTGGGCCCTCGCCGGCCTCGCGGGGACCGCGCTGTGGACCGCCGCACGCAGCGGCGACGTGCCGCGCTGGCTCGGCCGGTTCGGGCTCGTCGCCGGCGGGCTCGTCCTGCTGCTCGGCGTCTCGCCGCTGCAGTACATGGCCGGGTTCGTCGGGCCGGTCCTCGTCCTCGTGACCTCGCTCGGGTTCCTCGTCGGCGACCGGGCCTACCGGTCCGGCCGGTGACCTCGGGCGACGTCCGCCCCGCCGGTCCGCACCGAATCGGTGCGGACCGGCCTCCGCCGTGCCCCCCCGAGCCCCACAATGTGCCGGTGGACACGAGGACGGTGCCGGCGACGCGGAGCACGGCCGCGGCGGTCGGCGCGCTCGCGGTGGCCGCGGCGTCGCTGCTCGGGGTCGCCGTCTCGGCCGCTCTCGACGCCCGGGCCCCCGCGGAGTCCGCCGGGGTGACCCTCGCGGGCGGCCCGGGCTGGCCGTACGCCCTCCAGGGAGCCGTCCTCGCCGCGCTCGCCGCCGCGGTCCTCCTGCGTCTGCCGCGGCAGGCACTCGGCTGGTCGCTGGCCGGCTTCGGCGTCTTCTGGGTGCTCGACGGGCTCGCCGCGTCGTGGGTCCGGGCCGGGCTCACCGAGACCAGCGCATGGGCCGGGATGACCCCGGCGCTGTGGTTCCTCAACCGGTTCGGCGCGTTCCTGCCGGTCGTCGCCGCGCTGCTGCTCCTCCTCTTCCCGACCGGCCGTTTCCTTCCCGGCCGGATGGGCGTCGCGGGCCGGGTCACACTGACCGTCATGACGCTCGCCGCGGGCGTCGTGCTCGTCACCCCGTCGTGGAACCACACCGGCGCGGCCGTCGTCCCCCCGGAGGTCGACCTCGACCCGACGACATTGGCGTTCGTCCCCGCCGGCGCGGTCCCCGTGGCCGTCGCCGTCGGCACGGCGGCGTTCGTCGTCCCGATGCTCACCGTGGTCACCCGCTACCGGCGGTCCGCGGGGGTCGACCGGGACCGGATGCGCTGGCTGCTGTGGGCCGTCATCGTCATGGCGGTCGCGATGGTCCTCGGCGTCCTCGTCTCGGAGCCGTGGTTCGACCTCGTCGCGGCGTTCTTCGTCATGACCCTGCCGGCCACCGCGATGACGGTGGCGGTGCTCGCCCCGGGGCTCGCGCCGATCGAGGAGCTGCTCCCCCGCACCGCGGTGTGGGCCGCGCTCGCGCTCGTCCTGCTGGGCGCCGACCTCGCGGCGGTCGCCCTGCTCGGGACGGCCCTGCACGGGCTGGACCAGACCCAGGTGGTCGCGGTCGTCCTGCTCGTCTCCGTGCTGCTCTACGGGCCCGTTCGCCAGCGCATCCGCTCGTGGGGCCGGCGCCTGGCGCTCGGCGGCCGGGACGACCCCTACGCCGCCGTCGCCGCGCTCGCGGCGGCGCTCGAGACGACGGACGACGGCCCCGCCCAGCTCCGCGCGGTCTGCACGGCGGTCGCCGACGCCTTCGGGGTCGCCTTCGTCGGGATCGAGGTGGAACGGGCCCGAGGTGAGCGGCTCGTCGCCGCCCACGGCACCCGCCCGGCGCACGTCCGGACGCTGCCGATCACGTACCGCGACAGTGAGGTCGGCCGCCTCGTGCTCCCGGCCCGTGGGCTCCGGAGTCGGCTCACGCCACGCGACGAGCGCCTGCTCGCCGACCTCGTCCGCCAGGCCGCGACGGCCGCCCGGTCCTGGCATCTCGCCGCCGAGCTCCAGGACCACCGGGAGCGTCTCGTCACCGCCCGCGAGGAGGAACGCCGGCGGATCCGGCGCGACCTGCACGACGGGCTCGGCCCCGCACTCAGCGGGCTCGTGTTCCAGCTCGAGTCGGCCCGCCTGCTCCTCGACCGCGACCCCGGGACCGCGCGCGAGCGGGTCGAGGCCACGACGGCCGAGCTGCGCGAGGTGGTCGCCGACGTTCGCCGGCTCGTCCACGACCTACGGCCCCCGGCGTTGGACGACCGCGGCCTCGACGGAGCGGTCCGCCAGCTCGCCGAGCGCGTCCCCGGGGTCGCGGTCGACGTCGTGTCCCGGATCCCCGAGGGCCTGCCCGCCGCCGCCGAGGTCGCCGCGTACCGGATCGTCGCCGAGGCACTGACCAACGTGGCGCGCCACGCCCGGGCTTCCCGCTGCACGGTGTCCCTCTGCGCGGAGGACGGCTGGCTCGTCGTCGAGGTCGCCGACGACGGCACCGGCATCGGGCCCGACGTCGAGGTCGGCGTCGGGCTGGCGTCGCTGCGCGAGCGCGCCGCCGAGCTGGGCGGCCGCTCGGAGGTGCGATGCCCGCCGGCCGGTGGCACGCTCGTCCGCGCCGCTCTTCCCCTCACCCCGCTGGTGTCCCCGGAGGCACGCCCGTGACCGCCCCGCTGCGCGTCGTCGTCGTCGACGACCACCGGATCGTCCGCGACGGCCTCGAGGCGCTGCTCGGGGCGCTCGACGGCATCGAGGTCGTCGGTCTCGCCGCGGACGGTCGCGAGGCGGTCCACGTCGTCACCGAGACCACCCCGGACGTCGTCCTGATGGACATCCAGATGCCGGGCCTGGACGGCGTCGAGGCCACCCGCTTCGTCACCGGCCGCTCCCCCGCGCCGCGGGTCGTCATGCTGACGATGAACGAGGACGAGGACACCGTCGTCGCGGCGATGCGGGCCGGGGCAGCGGGCTACCTGCTCAAGGGGTCGGGCGCCGCCGAGGTCGAGCACGCCGTGCGCACCGCGGCGGCCGGCGGGCTCGTCTTCGGCGCCGCGCTGGCCGGGCGGGTCGCCGCGCTGCTCGCCGGCGCCGCACCGCGTCCGGCCGAGCCGGCGTTCCCGCAGCTCAGCGATCGCGAGCGGACCGTCCTGGACCGGATGGCGGCCGGCCTCGCGAACGACGCCATCGCCGCCGAGCTGTACGTCTCCGGGAAGACGGTGCGCAACGCGGTGTCGAGCATCTACGCGAAGCTCGGGGTGCCCGACCGCGCCGCGGCGATCATCGCCGCCCGCGAGGCCGGGCTGGGCCGCCCCTGACCCGCCCCTGCTTTCCCGACTTTTCATGCTGGCGTCCGCGCGACTCGCCGCGACATCGGGGTGTCGGGCGGACGGGGGCCTGAAAAGTCGGGGAAAGCCGGGGGTCAGGCGTCGTCCGCGGCGTACACGCGCCGGCCGTCGACGAAGGTCTGCAGGACGCGCGTCGCGCCGATCTCCTCGGGCGGGGCCGGCGAACGGGTCCCGGTCGAGGACGGCGAGATCGGCGAGCGCCCCGACCCGGACCTGGCCGGTGTCGTCGAGCCGGTTCACGTGCGCGGAGCCGGCGGTGTAGGCGGTGAGGGCGGTCGCGAGGTCGATCCGCTGCTCGGGCAGGAACACCGGGTGCACGGGTTCGCCCTCGCGGTACGCCTCGGGGATCTGCCGGGTCACCGCGACGTGGATGGCGGCGAGCGGGTCGGCGGTCGAGACGGCCCAGTCGCTGCCCATCGCCAGCGCCGCACCGGAGCGCTGCAGGTCCCCGAACGGGTACTGCCACGAGCTGCGCGGCTCACCGAGGAACGGCATGGTCAGCTCCACCATCTGCGCCTCCAGGGCCGCCCAGAACGCCTGCATGTTCGCGACGACACCGAGCTCGCGGAACCGGTACAGGTCCTCGGGGTGGATGACCTGGATGTGGGCGATGTGGTGCCGGGCGTCGCGTCGCCCGTTGGCGCGCAGCGCCCCCTCGACCGCGTCGAGGCACTCGCGCACGGCCCGGTCGCCGATGGCGTGGAAGTGCAGCTGGAAGCCGGCGGCGTCGAGCTGCTCGGCGGCCGGCATCAGGGTCTCGACCGGGACGAAGGAGATGCCGGAGTTGTCGGTGTAGCGGCCGTGCCCGTCGCAGTAGGGGTCGAGCATCGCCGCGGTGAAGTTCTCGGGCACCCCGTCCTGCATGATCTTCACGCTCGTCGCGCGGAAGCGTGGCGTGGACAGCCGCTCGCGCCGGTCGATGATCTCGGGGACCTGGTCGAGGCCGGCGTTGCGGTCCCACCACAGCGCACCGACCACCCGCGCGGTGAGGCGTCCGGACTCGTCGGCCATCCGGTACGCCGTCGCCGGGTTCCCGCCGTCGCCGTAGTCCCCGATGATCGCGTCCTGCCAGGCCGTGATCCCGAGCGAATGCAGATGGGCCTGCGCCCGGAGCAGCCCCTCGAGCCGCTCCTCGTCCGTCGTCTCGGGGGCGATCCGGCCGACGAGGGCCATCGCGCCCTCGTGGAGGGTGCCGCTGGGGCTCCCGTCGGCGTCCCGCTCGATGCGACCGTCGCGCGGGTCGGGGGTGTCGCGGTCGATGCCGGCCCGGCGCAGCGCGGCACTGCTGACCCATGCGCCGTGGCCGTCCCGGTTGGGGAGGAACGCCGGGCGGTCGCCGACGACGGCGTCGACGGCGGCAGCGGTCGGGGTGCCACCGGGGAACGCGGACATCGACCACCCGGACCCGAGAACCCACTCCTGGTCG
This sequence comes from uncultured Actinomycetota bacterium, assembly GCA_963815545.1. Taxonomy (GTDB): domain Bacteria; phylum Actinomycetota; class Actinomycetes; order Actinomycetales; family Dermatophilaceae; genus Phycicoccus. The sequence goes on along the minus strand of CAWFGY010000007.1, from coordinate 170,742 downwards.
GAGGTCGCCGCGGCGTAGTCCGCGATCCGCCCCAGGTACTGCTCTGCGGTGGAGAGGTCGGTGAGGTCGCACCGCAGCATGTCGACGCCGGCCCAGACCGGGTGCACGTGGGCGTCCTGGAACCCCGGCACGAGCATCCGCCCGCGCAGGTCGACCCGCTCCGTGCGAGGGCCGGCGAGCTCGAGCACCTCGTCGTGGCCGACGGCGACGACCCGGCCGTCCTGGACGGCGACCGCGGTGGGGCGCGAACGCACGGCCCGTGCGGGAAAGACCGGACCTCCGGAGAACACGATGTCGACCACGGTCAGCCGCCTCCCATGGTGCGAGCGATGTCGGTCGCGGAGTCACCGGACCGTTTGAGGACGAGCGCCACGAGCCCGAGGGCCGCGAGCGTGAGGACGAGCATCACCGTCGAGGTCGCGGCGATCTCGGGACGCAGGCCGGAGCGGAGCGCGGAGAGCACGTACACCGGCCACGGGGTGGAGCCCGAGACCTGGACGAATGCCGAGACGATCGTGTTGTCGAGGCTGAGGGTGAAGGACAGGAGAAACCCGGCGAGCACCGCGGGCATCGCGAGCGGGACGGTGATGCGGCGGAAGGTCCGCAGCGGTGTCGCGTAGAGGTCTCCGGACGCCTCCTCGAGCGACTCGTCGAGGCCGACGAGCCGGGCCCGCACGATGTAGCTGACGACGGCGGTCGAGAAGAGCGAGTGCCCGACGACGAGCCGGACGATGCCGTTGTTGAACGCCGTGAGGCCGGCGTCGGAGCCGAGGAAGACCACCCACGGCAACAGTGAGACGGCGTCGACGATCTCGGGGGTCACCGAGACCAGGAGCAGCAGGCCGAAGAACCAGTAGGTCCACCGGCCCGGGCGGCGGGCGAGCGCGACGCCGGCCATCGTCCCGAGGAAGGTCGCGAGCAGCGAGGACAGCACCGCGACCTGGAGCGAGACGGTGACGGCGCTGCGGATGGCCGGCCGCTCGAGCATGGCGCGGTACGGCGCGAGGCCGAACTCGTCCCAGGCGATGAGCAGCCGGCCGTCGTTGAACGAGTACACGACCACGACGACGATGGGGGCGAAGAGGAACACGAGGACGAGGAGCCCCCAGGCCCTGAGCAGCCGGTCGCCCCAGGACCGCAGCGGCTTCGTCGGCGGGGGCGGGCCGGGGTCGGTGGCCGGGGCCGCGGGCGCCCGGCGCGGGGTGGTCGTGCTCACGCCACCTCCTCGAGGACGAGGCGGTGGCGGGCCCGGATCGGCACCGAGACCGCCCAGGCGAGCGCCGCGATGACGGCCACCGTCGCGGCGATGACGAGGATGAGGACGACGGCCATGGCGGAGCCGAGCGCCCAGTTCTGCGCGGTCTGGAACTGGCTCGCGACGAGCTGCCCCACCATGTTGCCGCGTGCCCCGCCGAGGACGGTGGCGGTGACGTAGTCACCCATGAGCGGGATGAACACCAGGACCGTCCCGGCGATGACCCCGGGCCGGGCCAGCGGCAGGGTGACCCGGGTGAAGGTGCGCCAGCGACCGGCCCCGAGGTCCTTGCTCGCCTCGCGCAGCGGTCCGCCGACCCGGTCGAAGGCGACGAACAACGGCAGGATCATCAGCGGCAGGTAGTTGTAGACGACGCCGATGAGCACGGCGGTGCGGGTGTAGAGGATCTCGAGCGGCCCGCCCGTCAGGTGCAGCGCCTGGAGGAGCTCGGAGAACCAGCCCTGCGGCGCGAGGATGACCTGCCAGCCGATGGTGCGCACGAGGAAGTTCGTCCAGTACGGGACCATGACGAGCGCGACGAGCAGCCCGCGCCGGTTCGGGGGCGCCTTGACGGCCATCCAGTACGCGGTCGGCATGCCGATGAGCAGGCACAGCCCGGTGCCGGCGAGCCCGACCCAGAGGGTGTTCTGGAACGTCGCGAAGAACGTCGGCGACAGCGCCTCCCGGTACCGGTCGAGGGAGAGGACGTCGTTGGCGTGCGTCCCGAAGAGCCCCGGCTTGTACCCGAAGCTGAACCAGACGATCGTCGCGATCGGGACGACGAAGAAGGCGAACAGCCAGGCCCACGCCGGCAGGGCGAGGGCGAAGCGGGGCACGCGCAGCCGGACGGCGGGCGCGCGCAGCGACGCCTCAGGCACCCGCGGCCGCCTTCGCCTTGTTCCAGATGTCGACGACGCGCTGCTGGTTCTCGTTGACCTCGCCGGTCTTCATCGTCGCGATCTGCTCCGGGGTGAAGAAGACGAGGTCGAGCATCTCGAGGCCCTCCTCCTTCGCCGCGGCCTCGATGCCCTGGGCACCGGTGTGGTAGCCGATGTAGTCGACGTTGGTCAGCTGGTTCTCGGGGGTGAGGACGTAGTCGATGAAGGCGTGCGCGGCCTCGGGATGCGGCGCCCCCGCGGCGATGGCCCAGTTGTCCATCCACAGCTCGGTGGCGGGGGCCCCGAGGACCCACTTCCACTTCTGCGGGTCGTCGCTCTCCTGGATGCCGATCCGGGCGTCGCCGTTCCAGGCCTGCATGAGCCAGTGCGTCCCCTGCGGGATGGCCTGGCCACCGGGGTAGGAGTCGAAGGCGGCGATGTGCGGGGCCAGGGTGTTGACGATGAAGTCGTCGGCGGCGTCGAGGTCGGCCGGGTCGGTGGTGTTCCAGTCGATCCCGTTGGCCCAGAAGAAGATCGCCGTGACCTCGGCGGGGTCGTCGAGGACCGACACCTTGCCGCTGGCCTCCTTCGTGGCGGCGTCGATGAAGTCGTTCCAGGTGCGCAGGTCCCTGGTGATCTTGGTCGTGTCGTAGACGAAGCCGGTGGTCCCCCACGCCTTGCAGATGGAGTAGTTGTTCTCGGGGTCCCAGACCTGGCCGAGGAAGGCCGGGTCCATGTACTCGAGGTTGGGGATGAGCTCCTTGTTGATCGGGGCGAGCAGCCCGTTCTGCACCATCTGCGGGATGAAGGCCCCGGTCGGGACGACGATGTCGTAGCCGCCGGTCCCCTTGGACGCGACGAGCTTGGAGATGAGCTCCTCGTTCGAGGCGAACGAGTCGGTGGTGATCGACGGGCCCTTGTCCTTGGTGAAGGCCTCGAGGATCTCCGGCGCGTCGTAGTCGCCCCAGGAGTACATCGAGATCGAGCCCTCGAGCGGGCCGCCGGTGGCCACCTGGGTGGGCGGGGCGCCGGTCGGCACCGCCGTCGCGTTGCCCCCGCCGCCTCCTCCCCCGTCGCCGCAGGAGGACAGCAGGCCGGCCCCTCCGGCCGCGGCGAGGCCGAGGAGGTTGCGGCGGGTGACCTCGCGGCGGATGCGGGGCACGGCGGAGGTGTGCGCGAGGATGCGCAGCGGCTTCTCGGGGGTGCTCATCGTGGATGTTCCTCTCCCTGGTGCGGTCGGCTCGGCTGCTCGTCGGGGACCGCCGTGGGGGGTGCGGCGGAGCGCTCGGGGTCGTGGGGGAAGGCGTGCACCTGCTCGGCGGACCACCGGCACCAGGCGGTGTCCCCGACCCGGAGCGCGGGGGCCAGGGGCGTCGGACGTCGGACCAGGAGCGTTGCGTCCGAACCGGTCTCGACCAGGAACTGGCGGGTCTCGCCCTGATGCGCGACCCCGATGACGGTGCCCCGCACCACGTTCTCACTCGTGCCTGCGGGGTCCTCTGCGCTGAGGTCGATGAACTCCGGCCGGACCGCGACGCGGACCCGCTCCCCCACCCCGACCCCGGTGCCCCGGGTGGTGCGGAGCCGGCCGAGCGGGGTGTCGACGGCACCGTCGCCGGCGTCGACGCCGTCGATGAAGTTCTGCTGGCCGACGAAGCCGGCGACGTAGGCCGAGGCCGGCGAGGAGTAGATGGTGTCGGCGTCCGCGAGCTGCTCGACCCGGCCCTGGCGCATGATCGCGATCCGGTCGCTCATCGAGAGCGCCTCGCCCTGGTCGTGGGTGACGAAGACGAAGCTGATACCGAGCCGGGACTGGAGCAGCTTGAGCTCGACCTGCATCTCCTCGCGCAGCTGCCGGTCCAGGGCGCCGAGGGGCTCGTCGAGGAGGAGGACCGACGGCCGGTTCACCAGCGCCCGCGCCAGCGCCACCCGCTGCTGCTGGCCGCCGGAGAGCTGGGTCGACGCGCGGTTGGCGAAGGACCGCATCCGGACCATCTCGAGCGCCTCGGCCACCCGCTCGCGGACCTCGGCCTTCGGCGTGCGGGCCTGCTCGAGGCCGTAGGCGACGTTCTCGGCCACCGACATGTGCGGGAAGAGCGCGTAGGCCTGGAACACCGTGTTGACGTGCCGCCGGTGCGGCGGCACCCCGAGCACGCTGGCGCCGTCGACGAGGATGTCGCCGGTGTCGGGGTGCTCGAACCCGGCGATCATCCGCAGCGTCGTCGTCTTGCCGCAGCCCGAGGGACCGAGCAGGGAGAGGAACTCGCCGCGGTGCACGGTCAGGCTGAGGTCGTCGACGGCGGCGAGCCCCCCGTAGAGCTTGCTGACGCGGGTCAGGACGACGGCCTCGTCCTGCTCGCGCTCGGGGCTCGGCGCGCGGGTCAGGTCGGGTGCGGTCGTCACGCGGAGCCCTCCTACTACGGTTTCCGGCGATTCAACCCCACTTGACGTTTGGGCACAACACTTTCGGACAACGTTCTGCCGCGATCCCTTGCCCTCAGCCACTCATAGGCGCGGATTCCGCAACCTTGGACACCGGGCGCACCACCCACCGCACGGCCCCCTGCTTTCCCCGACTTCTCATGCTGGCGTCCGCGCGACTCGCCGTTGTACGGGGTGTCGCGCGGACGGGAGCCTGAAAAGTCGGGAAGGCGCTGGGGGGTCAGGCGGGGACGACGTTGACGAGCTTGGGGGCCCGGACGATGACGGTTCGCACGCCGTTCTCGAGGCTCGCCTGCACCTTGGGGCTCGCGAGGGCCAGCTCGCGCAGGGCGTCCTCGGTGATGTCGTTCGGCACCTCGAGGCGGTCCTTGACCTTGCCGCGCACCTGGACCACGCAGATCACCGTGTCGTCGACGAGCAGCGCGGGGTCGGCGACCGGGAACGCCTCGTGGGTCAGCGAGTCGGGGTGCCCGAGCCGCATCCACAGCTCCTCGGCGACGTGCGGGGCCATCGGCGCGACCATGAGCACGATGGCCTCGGCCGCCTGCCGCGGCACGCCCCCGTCGAGCTTGGTGAGCGCGTTGTTCAGCTCGGTGAGCCGGGCGATCGCGGTGTTGAACCCGAGCCCGGCGTAGTCGGTGCGCACCGCGTCGATCGTGCGGTGCAGGACCTTGGCGGTGTCGGCGTCCGGGGCGGTGTCGACGACCCGCACCGCGCCGGTCTCCTCGTCGACGATGTTGCGCCACAGCCGCTGGAGGAACCGCTGACTGCCGACGACGGCGCGGGTGTCCCACGGCTTGCTCTGCTCGAGCGGGCCGAGGCCCATCTCGTAGAGCCGGAACGTGTCCGCGCCGTACATCCCGTACATGTCGTCCGGGCTCACCATGTTCTTCAGGGACTTGCCGATCTTGCCGAACTCGCGGGCCACGGGCTCGCCGTTCCAGGTGAAGCTCGGGTGGCCCTGGTCGTCGACGCCCTCGGTGACCTCCGACGCCTCGACGTACTGGCCGCGCGCGTCGGTGAACGCGGGCGCCTGGATGTAGCCCTGGGCGAAGTACGTGCGGAACGGCTCGTCCGAGCTCAGGTGGCCGAGGTCGTGGAGCACCTTGTGCCAGAAGCGGGCGTAGAGCAGGTGCAGCACGGCGTGCTCGACGCCGCCGACGTACAGGTCGACGCCACCGGGGTCGCGGGTGCCGGCCGGGGCACCGGCGACCGGCTCGGACCGGGGCCCCATCCAGTACGCCTCGTTCTCGGGGTCGACGAGGGCGTCGGCGTTGGCGGGGTCGAGGTAGCGCAGGTAGTACCAGCACGACCCGGCCCAGTTCGGCATCGTGTTCGTCTCGCGGCGGTACCGGCGCTGGCCCCGGCCGTCGCCGAGGTCGAGCTCGACGTCGACCCACTCCTGGACCCGGGACAGCGGCGGCTCTGGCTCGCTGCTCGCGTCGTCGGGGTCGAAGGTCTTCGGGCTGTAGTCGGGGACCTCGGGCAGCTCGACGGGGAGCATCGACTCCGGCAGGGCGTGCGCGACGCCGTCCTCGTCGAAGACGACGGGGAACGGCTCGCCCCAGTACCGCTGCCGGCTGAACAGCCAGTCCCGCAGCTTGTAGCTGACCGTCGCGTCACCGCTGCCCTGCTCGACGAGCCACGGGATGATCCGGGCCTTGGCGTCCTCGACCCCCAGGCCGTCGAGGCTGATGTCGGCGTTGCTGCTGTTGACCGCCGGGCCGTCGCCGGTGAACGCGGTGGTCTCGTCGTGCCCCTCGGACGGCTGGACGGTACGGATGATCGGCAGCTCGAAGGCGGTCGCGAAGTCCCAGTCGCGCTGGTCCTGCCCGGGCACGGCCATGATCGCGCCGGTGCCGTAGCCCATGAGGACGTAGTCGGCGACGAACACGGGGAGGCGCTGGCCGTTGACGGGGTTGACGGCCCAGCCGCCGGTGAACACCCCGGTCTTGTCCTTGCCCTCGACCTGACGCTCGATGTCGCTCTTGCGCGACGCCGCCCGGCGGTAGGCGGTGACGGCGTCGGCCGGGGTCGCCGCCGCGGCCGTCCACGCGTCCTTGGTGCCGTCCGGCCAGGGGCCGTCGGGCACGAGGTGGTCGACGAGGGGGTGCTCAGGGGCCAGCACCATGAAGGTCGCGCCGAAGAGGGTGTCGGGGCGGGTCGTGAAGACCTCGATCCCCGGGCCGGCCGGGTCGCCGTCGACGGCGAAGGTGACCCGGGCGCCGTGGCTGCGTCCGATCCAGTTGCGCTGCATCGTCTTGACCTTCTCGGGCCAGTCGACCCGGTCGAGGTCGTCGGCGAGCCGGTCGGAGTAGGCGGTGATCCGCATCATCCACTGGCGCAGGTTGCGCTTGAAGACGGGGAAGTTGCCCCGCTCGGAGCGGCCGTCGTTGGTGACCTCCTCGTTGGAGAGCACCGTGCCGAGGCCGGGGCACCAGTTGACCGGCGCCTCGCTCGTGTAGGCGAGCCGATGGGCGTCGACGATGCCGGCGCGCTCGACGTCGCTCAGGTCGTCCCAGCCGCGGCCGTCGTCGTTCGGGAGCGGGCGGGCGCCGCTGCGGTACTGCTCGACGAGGTCGGCGATGGGCCGGGCCCGGCCGGTGCCGCCGTCCTCGCGCGGGGCGTCGGCGTCGTACCAGGAGTTGAAGATCTGGAGGAAGATCCACTGCGTCCAGCGGTAGTAGTCCGGGTCGATCGTCTGGATGGCGCGGCGGTCGTCGTGGCCGAGGCCGAGGCGGCGCAGCTGGCGCGCCATGATCGTGATGTTCTCCTCGGTCGTCTTGCGGGGGTGCTGCCCCGTCTGGACGGCGTACTGCTCGGCCGGCAGGCCGAAGGCGTCGTAGCCGAGGCAGTGCAGGACGTTGCGGCCGAGCATCCGGTTGAAGCGGGCGTAGACGTCGGTGGCGATGTAGCCGAGCGGGTGCCCGACGTGGAGCCCGGCGCCGCTGGGGTACGGGAACATGTCGAGGACGAGGAGGTGCCCCTCGGGGTGCTGGGCGACGCCCTCGGGGTCGGCCCACGGACCCGCGGGGTTGGGCGCGTGGAAGGTGCCGCGCTCCTGCCACCGGTCCTGCCAGGCGACCTCGATGCGGCCGGCCAGCTCGGCGGTGTAGCGGTGTGGGGTCTCGCTCATCTCGTCCTCGTCGTCGTTCTCGTCTGCGCCCATGAAAAAACCCCTCACGCAGGAGGGGTCGCCGCGCCGGCCGGGGGCTGCGCGGCTACGTAAGGAGCAGGAGCCTCGTCACGCGCTCAGGCTACCGCAGCGCGGCGGCCCGGGGCGCCGGGGCGTGGCGTGACGGGCGCCGGCACTCGGGCGCGCGTGCGCAGTCCCGCGCGGTCCCGAGGCCCTGCTCGTTCCCCGGCCGTCCACTGCCCTCCGTCCGCCCCTCGTCACCGGCCCCCCGCCACCGCCTCCAGGGAATACCCCCGCCCGGGAATCGCTCCGCCACCCGGAGGTATCCCTCCGGAACCGGACCGCCTCGTGCCCACCCCTCCGAGAACCGGAGGAAGACGTCCGGAGGCGGGGAAGTTGGCCCTGTTCCCGGAGGGATACGTCCGGGACCGGACGACCTGTGGGCGAGTACTCCGGAACCGGAGGGATACCTCCGGAAATCGGGGGGTTTCTGGGACCACCCATATTGGCCCTGTGGACGACGGATGAGCCCGGCGGATCCCGGGGCAGAGTGGGAGGCGGTCGGACGGAGGCCGCCGCGACCGGACACCGCGCAACGGCGCGCAGCGCGCAGCAGGGGGGACGATGGGGCACTCCGAGAGGGACGCCGAGCCGGAGACACCGGGAGCACCGGGAATGCCGGGCACACGACCGCCAGGCACCAGGGGCACCAGGGCCACCGCAAGCGCCGGAGACGCCGAGGGCGACCGGAGCGGAGTCCGGGGGCGGCGGGCCGACGCACGTGGTGATCGGGGACGTGCCGGCCGCGCGGCCCCGACAGGACGGGCCCTGGGGTCCTCCGGGTCGGCGACGCTCCCCGTCGTGGATGCGCCGACGCGGCATCTCGTCCACCGAGCGCGAGCCCAACGAGCCGTGGGCGCGCCTCCAGGAGCACCTTGCACTGCGCTACAGCCTCGGCCAGCGCCTGGACCGCCGGTGGGAACACCCGGACCCGCACGACCTCGTCAACGTCCCGATCCTGCTGCGCCAGGCGTCCGCGGTCGTCGACGCCGACCTGAGACGGATGCTCGGGTCGTCCGCACCCGGCCTCAGCCCGGTCGCCTTCGACACTCTCCGCAGGATCCGCGACAAGCCCTCCCCGGGCGTCAACCTCGGCCAGTACCTGCGCCTCCCGCCACAACGCGTCTCGGAGATCCTCGAGGGCCTCGAGAAGTCCGGCCTCATCGCCCGCGAGACCAGCTACCGCGACCTACGCCTGCGGGAGGCGCGAGTCACGGACGCCGGCCGGGCGCTCCTCGACCGCCTGGAGGACACCATCACCGGCCTCGCCCACCTCTGGCTGGAGGACCTCGGCCTCGACGAGCAGGACACCCTGCTCAGCCTCGTGGCCGTCGTCGCCGAGGGCGCCTGAGCCGTCGACCACCGAGCCGGGCGCCGCGTGGCCGGCGGTTCGACCGACGGTCAGTGCGACGCCCCCTGGAGGTTCACCAGGACCACACCGGCGACGATGAGAGCGATCCCGCCGACCTTGGCCGGCCCCAGCGACTCCCCCAGCCACAGGTGACCGACGACGGCGATGGCGGCCGTGCCGAGCCCGGCCCAGACCGCGTACGCGACCGAGACATCCATCCACCGCACGACGATGGTGAGCAGCCAGATCGCCAGGAGGTAGCCGCCCGCCACCGCGATGCTCCAGCCGGGGTCGGTGAACCCCCGGGCGCGCGGCAGGGCCGCGGACGCCGCGACCTCGAGCGCGATCGCGAGGAACAGGAGCAGGAAGGCGGCAGGCATGGTCGGGCTTTCGGAGGAGCAGCGCCGATGTAGCGGTTGCTACATCGGGATCACACCCACTGTAGCACTCGCTACACTGGGGGCATGAACCGCCGCGAGGAGCTCGTCGAGCACGCGACCGACTACGCCCTCGAGCACGGCCTGGTGGGGCTGAGCCTGCGACCGCTGGCCGCCGCCATCGGCACGAGCGACCGGATGCTCATCTACCACCTCGGCAGCAAGGACGCCCTGGTCGTCGAGATCATCCGGTGCTCGACCCAGCGCTCACTCGCCGAGATGCGGACACTGGCCGCCTCCACCTCCCCCGGCGCCGCCGTGCGCGACCAGTGGCGGCTCCGGTCGGGCGCGCAGCAGGCCCGGTGCGAGCGCCTCTACGTCGAGGCCTCGACGCTCGGGCTCTTCGGGCAGGAGCCCTACGCGTCCGCGGTCGCCGCGAGCAACGCGCAGTGGCTGGCGGCCGTCACCGACCACCTCGAGCGGTCCGGGGTCCCGGCGGCGAGGTCCGGCGAGCTCGCGGCTCTGGTCGACGCCGCGTCGATGGGCTTCGAGCTCGATGCGCCCCTCGACGGCGGAGCGGAGCCGGTGGGACTGACCGCCCTGGCCGAGTGCGCCGACCTGCTGAGCAGCCACCCCTGACCACCGAGCGCCGTCACCGGATCTCGAGGACCCCGTCGTCGATCCGCCCCAGCCGGGTCCCGGCAAGATCGGCGAGGTAGCTCTGGACGACGAGCCACGGCCGGCGCGTGCCCTGGGTGGGGAGCAGGTGCTCGCCGCGGCGGATGTAGCCCGACGTCAGGCCGAGCAGCGGACGCTCCGCCCCGCCCGAGCCGTCCCACCGCGGCACCGCGACCGTCCGGTCGTGGCGGCGCAGATGGCGCAGCAGGCGGCAGAACCAGCGCGCCGTGAGGTCCGCGCGCAGCGTCCAGCTCGCGTTGGTGTACCCGACCGCGAGGACGAGGTTGGGCACGTCCGAGAGCATGCACCCCTTGTAGACGTGCCGGGTGGGGACCTGCACCGTCTCCCCGTCGACGACCAGCTCCGCTCCCCCGCCGAACTCGAGCCGGAGCCCGGTCGCGGTCACGACGATGTCGGCGGGCAGGACCTCGCCGCCGTCCAGCCGAACCCCCGCGGGGACGAACCGGTCGATCGTGGCCGTCACGACGTCGGCGCGCGGCCCGCCCAGGACGTCGAGGAGGTCCCCGTCCGGGGCGACGGCGATCCGCTGGTCCCACGGGTCGTACCGCGGCGCGAAGTGGGTGTCGACGGGGTAGCCGCCGGGGAGCCGGTCGGCGAGCCGACGCCGGAGCACCCGCCGGCCGGCGTCGGGGAACCGCCGCAGGAAGCGGTAGCTGAGGGTCGACAGGGTCACGTTCTTGGCCCGGACGAGGGCATGCGCGGCGCGGTCGGGAAGGGCCCGCCTGGCGAGGTCGGCGAGACCGTCGGTGGACGGGAGGGCGGCGACGTAGCCGGGGCTGCGCTGGAGCATCGTCACGTGCGCCGCCCCCTGCTCCACCAGCGCCGGGACGAGGGTCACCGCCGTCGCCCCGCTGCCGATGACGACGACCCGGCGCCCGGCGACGTCGAGGTCGGCCGGCCACTCCTGGGGGTGCACGAGCGTGCCCGCGAAGTCGGCGCGCCCGGGGAAGTCGACGACGTGCCCGGACTCGTACGCGTAGTAGCCGGTGGCGACGTACACGAACCGGGCCCGGTGTTCGAGCACGTCCCCGTCGCCGGTCCGCGCGGTGACGGTCCACCGCCGGTCGGTGCTCGACCACGCGGCCCGGATGACCCGCTGGCCCAGGTGGATGCGCCCCGTCACGCCGTACTCGTCGGCCGTGTCCCGGATGTACCGCAGGATCTCCTCGGCCGGGGCGAAGCTGGCCCGCCCTCGCCACGGCCGGAACGGGAAGCCCAGGGTGTACATGTCCGAGTCCGAGCGGGCGCCCGGGTAGCGGAACAGGTCCCACGTCCCGCCCGTCGCCGCCCGGGCCTCGAGGACGGCCCACGTGACACCGTCGGCCGTCGTGGCGAGGCGGCAGGCCGCATCCACCCCGGAGAGGCCGGCGCCGACGACCAGGACGTCGACGTCGAGCGGCGGCGGGGACAGGACGTCGCGGGACACCCCGACAGGCTAGGCCGACGCATCAGGACGGTGGACAGGAGCGCGGCCCGGGCGTCCGACCGCCCGGGATCGTCAGCCGCCCGTGCGACGATGCCGCACATGACGACGTCACCCGCCCCTCGCGTCCGCGCCCGCCGGGGCGAGCGTCGCGCCCCCTCGCTCGGCGGCGTCGCGGCATGACCGTCTTCATCGTCGTGGTCCTCGGCGTCTTCGCGGCGTTCGTCGGCTTCGTCTGGCACCGGCTCGCGCTCGCCCCGGCCTGGCGGGCCCGGTGGGTGCCGTTCGCCGTCGGCGTCGTCCTGCTCGCGCTCGCCGCGGCGATGCTCGCAGGGTTCGACGTGTGGGGCGGGCAGTGGAGCCCCGCCCAGATGCGGCCCGTCGCCTGGACCGGCCAGGCGTTCCTCGCGGCCTGCCTCTACCTGTTCCTCGGGCTCGTCCCGGTCTGGCTCCTGAGCATCGTCATCTGGTTCGTCCGCTGGCGGGCGGACCACGGCCGCGAGGGCCGGCGCGCGCTCAACCGCTTCGCCTCCCCGGCCGTCGCCATCGTCGCGGCCGCGCTCACGGCCTACGGCGCCATCGTCGCCGCCCAGCCGATCGTCACCGAGTACGAGGTCTCCTCGCCGCAGCTGCCCGCCGAGTTCGACGGCACCCGCGTCGCGCTCATCACCGACATCCACGCCGGCGCCGTCCGCAGCGCCGACTTCACCCAGCTCGTCGTCGACCTCGTCAACGCCGAGCGCCCCGACCTCGTCGTCATCGCGGGCGACCTCGTCGACGGCCGGGCGGACCGCTACGCGGCCGAGATCGCCCCGCTGCGCGACCTCCAGGCCCCGCTCGGAGTGTTCGCGACCACCGGCAACCACGAGATGTACCGCGACACCGCCAACTGGGTGCGGACCTTCGAGGCCGACGGCCTCACCGTGCTGGCCAACGAGTCCGTCCCGCTCACCCGCGATGGCTCCACGATCACCCTCGCCGGGGTGCACGACAGCGAGGGGACCGGCGCGTTCGCCCCCGACTACGACGCCACCCTCGACGGGACGGACCCCGCAGCCTTCACGCTGCTGTCCGCCCACCAGCCGCGCCAGGCCCTCGAGGTCGAGGGCCGCGGCGTCGACGTCCAGCTGTCCGGGCACACCCACGGCGGGCAGCAGTGGCCGTTGAACTACCTCGTCCGCCTCCAGCAGCCCATGGTCGACGGGCTCGCGACCGTCGGCGACACCACCGTCGTCACCTCACGAGGCGCCGGGGCCTGGGGCCCCGCGGTGCGGGTCGGCGCCGACCCCGAGATCCCCATCGTGACGCTGCGCCGCTCGTGACGGACCCGGGCCTCGTCGTCGGCGCGGACGGGTTGGCCCGCCCCTCGTGGGCGGCCACCGACCCGCTGCTGCGCGAGTACTACGACACCGAGTGGGGCATGCCGGTACGCGACGAGCGCGGCGTGTTCGAACGGCTCACCCTCGAGGCGTTCCAGTCCGGGCTGTCCTGGGCGACCATCCTGCGCAAGCGCCCGGCGTTCCGGGCGGCCTTCGACGGCTTCGACCCCCAGGTCGTGGCGGCGTACGGGGACGACGACGTCGCCCGGCTCCTCGCCGACGCGGGCATCGTCCGGAACCGCGCCAAGGTCCTCGCCGCCATCACCAACGCCCGCGCCACCCTCGCCCTGCGCGAGGACCCCGACGGCGACCTCGCGGCCTTCGTATGGGGGCACCGGCCGGCCGACACCCCGCACCCCCGGAGCGCGGCCGAGGTCCCGACGACGTCGCCGGAGTCCCTGGAGCTGTCCAGGGCGCTCAAGCGCAAGGGGTTCGTCTTCGTCGGCCCCACGACGATGTACGCGCTCATGGAGGCCATCGGCATCGTCGACACCCACGTCCTGGGCAGCCACCGCCGCGGCAGCAGCGGCGTCTGGCCGGACTGACGCCCAGGGTCCCGACGCAAAAGGACGGGCCCGGCGAAAAGCGTGCCGAGCCCGTCCTTGCATTGTGGAGCTGAGGGGATTCGAACCCCTGACCCCCTCCATGCCATGGAGGTGCGCTACCAACTGCGCTACAGCCCCGAGTGGGTTTCCCCCGAAGGGGCGACGGCGAGTCTACCTACGCCCCACCGCTCCCCCAAATCGGCATCAGGGCGGGGTGTACCCGCCCCGCGACGGCACCCCGGACGAGGCGTTCCAGGTGGCCAGCCGCCAGCCCTCACGGCCCTCGACGAGCTCGCCCCAGTGGCAGTTGCCGAGCGGGCCGAGCATCCGCCACGCCACCGTCTGCTCCAGCCCGAGCAGCCACCCGACGGCTGCCCGCCCCGCCGCACCGTGCGTGGACACGACGAGGCACTCCCCCGCGCCGAGCGCCGCCAGGTGCTCCTCGAGCGCCGCTGCGACCCGGGTGCGGACGTCGGCCATCGACTCGCCGTCCCCGCCCCGCGGGATGTCCTCGCCCCGCAGCACCGCGGCGCGCTCCTGCGGCCAGCGCTCGCCGATCTGGACGTTCGTCAGGCCCTGCCACGCGCCTGCGTGGATCTCGCGGAGGCGGGCGTCCAGGGTGATCGGCACTGCGGCGGCGGCGGCGACGCTCTCGCCGGTGAGCCGAGCCCGGACCAGGTCCGAGCTGACGACGCGGGTGGGGTGCAGCGCGGCGACGGCGACCCCGGCGGCGCGCGCCTGCTCCTCGCCCCGCTCGGACAGCGGGCTGTCGAGCTGGCCCTGCCAGACCCCGGAGGCGTTGTGTGTCGTCTCGCCGTGCCGGAGCACGACGACCCGTCGTGGAGCGGACCCGAGCGGGCCCGTCACCGGCCGCCCTGCTCGGTGCCCACCACCCCGAGGTCGATGGCGGGGCAGTCCTTCCACAGCCGCTCGAGCTCGTAGAAGTCACGCTCCTCGTCGTGCTGGACGTGCACGACGATGTCCGAGAAGTCGATGAGGACCCAGCGACCGTCGCGCTGGCCCTCCCGGCGGATCGGCTTGGAGCCCATCGCGCGCAGGACGTCCTCGACCTCGTCGACGATCGAGCCGACCTGCCGTTCGGACTCGGCGGAGACGATGACGAACACGTCGGTCAGCGCGAGCTGGTCGGACACGTCGATGCCGGTGATGGTGGTGGCGAGCTTCTCGGCGGCGGCCGCGGCGGCGGCGCGCGCGAGCTCGAGCGATCGGTCGGTGGCGGTCACGGTGCTCCTCGGTAGAGGCGGTACTTGGAGATGTACTGGACGACCCCGTCGGGGACGAGGTACCAGACCGGCTCGCCGGCCCGGACCCGCTCACGGCAGTCGGTGGAGGAGATGGCCATCGCAGGCACCTCCTGGAGGGTGATGCGGTCCGACGGCAGCCCGAGCTCGGAGAGCGTGTACCCCGGACGGGTGACCCCGACGAAGTGCGCGAGCTCCCACAGCTCGTCAGCATCCTTCCACGACAGGATCTGGGTGAGGGCATCGGCACCGGTGATGAAGAACAGCTCGGCGTCCGGGCGCTGGGCCCGCAGGTCCCGCAGGGTGTCGACGGTGTACGTCGGGCCGTCACGGTCGATGTCGACCCGCGACACCGTGAAGCTCGGGTTGGACGCGGTGGCGACGACGGTCATGAGGTAGCGGTGCTCGGCCGGAGAGACCTCCCGCCCGTCCTTCTGCCAGGGCCGACCGGTGGGCACGAACACGACCTCGTCGAGGTCGAGCAGTGCCTGCACCTCGGAGGCGGCGACGAGGTGCCCGTGGTGGATGGGGTCGAACGTGCCGCCCATCACCCCGAGCCGCACGCGGGACCCGCTCAGTGCTGGCCCGGGTGCTCGGGCCAGTGCGCCCCGTCACCGGCCGCGGGGGCGCCGGGGGTCTCACCGTGCCCGGAGGGCGGTGCGTACCGGTGGTGGGTCCCGCGGAAGGACCAGGTGACCCCGAGGAGGAGCGCGAAGACGAGGAGGGCGATGACCCCGATCAGCCACGCGGGGATCGGCAGCTCGGTGTGGGCGGCTTCCTCGGCGGCGGCCAGGGCGGCGAACGTCGACATGGGGATCAGCCTAGCGCCCCGTTGTCCACCGATTTCGTCCACAGGCCTGTGCACGGAGACCCTCCCGAGCACCCGAGGTTGTGGACGACACGCCGAGGCCCGAGACAACCCGGGAATCTTCTCCCGAACCGCTTGCACCGCCCCTCCAGGAGCACTAGAACAGTCCCCATGCCCACTGCTCAGGGCAGGCCCGGACGGTGAGAACATCCGGTACTGCTCGGTCCAGGGGGTGGGTCGTTCGGATAACGGCACGACGTCCTCTGTCTCGGGTCACCGGTTCAGGGGCCATGCGCGCCCTTCGGGGGGTGCATGACGCGCGCGACGGCGCGGGTGCTGCGGCCGACGGCTCGAGTCGAAGTCCGACCCTCCGGGGCGGCGCCACCGTCGCGTGGCAGACCTTGTGCGGCTCGCCGCAGGGACCGACCGGCTCGCGACAGCCGGCGGCCGTGCCGCCGGTGAGGGCCCCCGAATCTCATACTCGGGGGCCCTCCGCCGGGCCGGTCGTCCGGCGCCGCTCTCTCAGCGCATCCACGGCGAAACATGGGCCGGGCACAGCCTGCGCACCTACCCTGGAGCCATGTCCGAGATCGAGCTGACGGTCGTCGTCCCGATGTACAACGAGCAGGACGTCATCCCCCTGTTCGTCGAGCGGCTGCGCCCGCTGGCCGAGGCCTGGGGCGTCACCTACGAGGTGCTGTGCGTCGACGACGGCTCCACCGACGCCACCCCGGTGCTCCTCCAGCGGCTGCGTCGTGAGTGGGACGCCGTGCGCGTCGTCCGGCTGCGGGCCAACGCCGGGCACCAGGCCGCCATCTCCGCCGGCCTCGTCCGGGCCCGTGGGCGCTACGTCGTGACGATCGACGCCGACCTGCAGGACCCGCCCGAGACCATCGCCACGATGCTCGACGCCGCGCGCCGGGAAGGGGTCGACGTCGTCTACGGCGTGCGCGAGGACCGCTCCAGCGACACCCGGTTCAAGCGCGTCTCCGCCCGAGCCTTCTACCGGTCCATCCGGGCCCTGTCCGACGTCGACGCCCACGTGGACGCCGGGGACTTCCGGCTGATGTCACGGGCCACCGTCGCGGCCGTCAACGCCCTCCCCGAGCACAACCGCGTGCTGCGCCTCGTCGTCCCGGCGCTCGGCTTCCCCAGCGCGTCGGTCGGCTACCGCCGCGAAGCGCGCGCGGCCGGCGAGTCGAAGTACCCCCTGGCGAAGATGCTCCGCCTGTCCATCGACGGCGTCACCGGGTTCTCGATCGCCCCGCTGCGGTTCGCGACGTGGCTCGGCCTGGCCGGCGGCGTCTCGGCCGTCCTCGTGCTGCTCTACGCGCTGGCCGCGATGCTGCTCGGGAACACCCTCCCCGGCTGGACCTCGACGGTCGTCATCGTCTCGGCGGTCGGCGCCGTCCAGCTGCTGGCGCTCGGCATCCTCGGCGAGTACGTCGGGCGCACGTACACGGCGCTGCAGGCCCGCCCCACCTACTACGTGGCGCACGACAGCCTCGAGGCGGCGGCGCACGACGAGCCGGCATCGACCCGGCCGCACGTGGTCCCCGTCCGCACGTCGACGCCGCAGCACGTCGGCGACGAGCCCCGGCGGGTGGCGGGTCAGACCCGGGTCTGACCGTCGCCCTCGACGACCCACTTCGTCGTCGTCAGCTCGGGCAGGGCCATCGGGCCGCGGGCATGCAGCTTCTGGGTCGAGATGCCGATCTCGGCGCCGAACCCGAACTCGCCCCCGTCGGTGAACCGCGTGCTCGCGTTGACCATGACGGCCGCGGCGTCGACCTCGGCGGTGAAGCGCCGCGCCGCCGCGCGGTCCTCGGTGACGATGGCCTCGGTGTGCCCCGACCCGTAGCGGCGGATGTGCTCGAGTGCGGCATCGAGGTCCTCGACCACCCCGACCGACATCTCGAGGCCGTGGAACTCGGTGGCGAAGTGCTCGTCGGTGGCGGCGTCGTGGGGCACCCCGGCGGAGGCGGCCCGGGCCGCCGCCGCCGCGTCGGTGTGCAGGAGCACCCCCTCGGCGTGGAGGGCCGCGAGCGCCTTGGGCAGGAAGGCGTCGGCGACGTCTTGGTGCACGAGCAGCGACTCGGCGGCGTTGCAGACGCTCGGCCGGTGGGTCTTGGCGTTGACGGTGATGGCCAGCGCGGCGTCGAGGTCGGCGCGGGCGTCGACGTACACGTGGCAGTTGCCGACGCCGGTCTCGATGACGGGCACGGTGGAGCCGGTGACGACGGCCTCGATGAGGTCCGCTCCCCCGCGCGGGATGAGGAGGTCGACCTGGCCGCGGGCCGTCATGAGGGCGCGGACGACGCCGTGCCCGCCCTCGAGCAGGCTCACGGCGTCCGGGGGGAGGCCGTGCGCGTCGAGCGCCCGACGGAGGACGGTGACGGTGGCCCGGTTGGTGTCGGCGGCGGCGCTGCCCCCGCGCAGGATGACCGCGTTGCCGGACTTCAGCCCTAGGCCCGCCGCGTCGACGGTGACGTTGGGGCGGGCCTCGTAGATCATCCCGACGACGCCCATCGGCACCCGGACCTGGCGGATCTGGAGGCCGTTGGCGAGGGTGGAGCCGCGCACGACCTCGCCGACCGGGTCGGGCAGCGCGGCGATGTCGCGCAGCGCCTGGGCGACGGCGGCGACGCGGGGCGGGTCGAGGCGCAGGCGGTCCTGCAGGCTCTCGGGCATCCCCTGCGCGCGGCCGCGGGCGAGGTCGGCCCCGTTCGCCGTGACGATCTCGTCGGTGGCGGTGTCGAGCGCGTCGGCGAGGGCGTGCAGGGCGGCGTCCTTCTCGGCGCGCGAGAGCAGGGCGAGGCGGCGGGACGCGGCGCGGGCGGCCTCGGCGACGACCCGCACCTGCTCGACGTCGGCGGGGTCGACCCCGGGGGTGCGCTCGGACATGGCTCCAGGGTAGGCGCGGACGGGCCGGTGGCGGCGCCTCCTCCCGGGCGTCGGGACGGTGACAGGATGGGGCGGTGACGACGATCCTCTCCATCCAGTCCTCCGTCGCGTACGGGCACGTCGGCAACTCGGCCGCGGTCTTCCCGCTGCAGCGGCTCGGCGTCGAGGTGTGGCCGGTGCACACGGTCCACTTCTCCAACCACACCGGCTACGGCGCCTGGCGCGGCCCGCTCATGGCCCCCGAGGACGTCCGGGAGGTCGTCTCGGGCGTCCAGGACCGGGAGGCGCTCGGCGAGGTGGACGCGGTGCTGTCGGGCTACCAGGGCGGCGAGCAGATCGGCGAGGTCATCCTCGACGCGGTCGCCCGCACCAAGGCGGCCAACCCCGCCGCGATCTACGCGTGCGACCCGGTGATGGGCAACGCGTCGTCGGGGTGCTTCGTGCACCCGGCCATCCCGGTGCTGCTCCGGGAGCGGGTCGTCCCGCAGGCCGACCTCATCACCCCGAACCAGTTCGAGCTGGGGTTCCTCACCGAGACCGAGCCCGGCGACCTCGAGTCCACGCTGGCGTCGGTCGACGCGGCGCGGGCGCTGGGCCCGTCCACGGTCCTCGTGACGAGCGTGCTGCGCCCGGACCGGCCCGAGGGCACCATCGAGATGCTCGCGGTCGACGGCGACGGGGCCTGGATCGTGCGGACCCCGCACCTGCCCCTCAAGGCCAACGGGTCCGGCGACGTCACGGCGGCGCTGTTCACGGCGCACCTGCTGGACACCGGGGACGCCGGGGTCGCGCTCGGGCGGACCGTGTCCAGCGTCTTCGACCTGCTGCAGCGCACCCTGGACTCCGGGCGGCGAGAGCTGCAGCTCGTGCAGAGCCAGGACGCGATCGCCGAGCCGCGGATGCAGTTCGAGGTCGAGCGTCTCCGCTGACCGGCCCCGGACGAACCCGACGGGTCAGAGGACGACGAGGTCGTCGCGGTGGACGACCTCGCGCTCGTACGACGGGCCGAGCTCGCGGGCGAGGTCGCGGGTCGAGCGCCCGAGGAGGCGCGGCAGCTCGGCCGAGGCGTAGTTGACGAGCCCGCGCGCGATGACCGCGCCGTCCGGGGCGCACAGGTCGACGGCCTCCCCGGCCGCGAACGAGCCGGTCACCGCGGTGACGCCGGCGGGCAGCAGCGACGTGCGGCGCTGGATGACCGCCGCGACGGCGCCGTCGTCGAGGACGAGCCGCCCCCGGGCCGTCGTCGCGTGGGCGAGCCAGCGCTTGCGCGAGGTCCGGGTCGCCGCAGCCGGGGCGAACACGGTGCCGACGTCGGCGCCGGCCAGCGCGGCGTCGACGTCGGGCAGCCGGGTGAGCAGGGTGGGGACCCCGGCCGCACCGGCGATGCCCGCCGCCTCCACCTTGGTCACCATGCCGCCGCTGCCGACCGAGGACCCCGTCCCGCTGATCGTCACGGAGCCCAGGTCGTCGGTCGTGGCGACGAACGGCACCCGACGCGACGCGCCCTGCGACGGCGGACGGTCGTGCACGGCGTCGACGTCGGTGAGGAGGACGAGCCCGTCGGCCCCGACGAGGTCGGTGACCAGGGCGGCGAGCCGGTCGTTGTCGCCGAACCGGATCTCCTGGGTCGCCACCGTGTCGTTCTCGTTGACGATCGGGACGATGCCGAGCTCCAGCAGCCGCTCGAGGGTGCGCCGGGCGTTCGTGTAGTGGCTGCGTCGGGTCGTGTCGTCGGCCGTGAGCAGCACCTGGCCGACGGTGAGCCCGTGCCGGGAGAACGCAGCCTGGTACGCGGCGACGAGCGCGCCCTGGCCGACGCTCGCCGCGGCCTGCTGCGTCGCGAGGTCGGTGGGCCGGGACGCGAGCCCGAGCGGCCCGAGCCCGGCGGCGATCGCCCCCGAGGACACGAGCACCACCTGCCGGCCCGCTGCCCGGCGCGCCGCGAGGACGTCGACGAGCGCGGTCAGCGCCTCGAGGTCGAGGTGCCCGCCGTCGGCGCTCGTCAGGGAGGAGGACCCGATCTTGACGACGAGACGCTGGGCCTCGCCCACGCGGCGGCGCAGCTGGTCGGCGACCCCGGACATCCTCAGTCCTCGTCGTCGGGCGCGGCCCAGCGGCCGGCGCGACGCTCGGCGGCCAGCTCCTCGCGGGCGGCGGTCTGGGCGTCCTTGCGGGCGTGGAACTGCTCGCGCTTCTCCCCGCGGGACTTGCGCCCGGAGTCCTCGAAGCGCAGGTCGGTGCCGCGCGGGCCCGTCAGCAGCTCGGCGCCGCTGCTCATCGTCGGCTCCCAGTCGAAGACGACCGCGTTGTCCTCGGGGCCGACGAGCACGGTGGACCCGGCGACCGCACCCGCCTTGTAGAGCGCCTCCTCGACGCCGAGCCGGCCGAGCCGGTCCGCGAGGTAGCCGACGGCCTCGTCGTTGGTGAAGTCGGTCTGGCGCACCCACCGGGTGGGCCGCTCGCCGATGACGCGGAACAGCTCGCCGTCGGGCGTGGACTCGCGGCGCACGTGGAAGCCGCTGTCGTCGACGGCGACGGGGCGCAGCACGACGCGGGGCTTCTCGACGACCTGGGCCTCGAGCTCGGCCCGCGCCTGCTCGACGTGCCGCGCGAGGGCGAAGGTCAGCTCCTTGAGCCCGATGTGGGCGACGGCGGAGACGATGTGCACCTCGAGCCCGCGCTCCTCGAGCATCGGGCGCACCATCTCGGCCAGCTCGCGCGCCTCGGGCACGTCGGCCTTGTTGAGGACGACGACGCGGGTGCGCTCGGACAGCGGGCGCCCCCCGAGGCTGTCGTCGGTCACGTAGGCCGAGAGCTCGGACTCGATGACCTCGAGGTCGGTCAGGGGGTCCCGCCCCGGCTCGAGGGTCGCGCAGTCGACGACGTGGACGAGCACCGAGCAGCGCTCGACGTGGCGCAGGAACTCCAGGCCGAGGCCCTTGCCCTCGCTGGCCCCCGGGATGAGGCCGGGCACGTCGGCGATGGTGTAGCGGGCGTTGCCGGCGGTGACGACCCCGAGGTTGGGCACGAGCGTCGTGAACGGGTAGTCGGCGATCTTGGGCTTGGCCGCCGACACGACCGAGACGAGCGAGGACTTGCCGGCGGACGGGAAGCCGATGAGCGCGACGTCGGCGAGGGACTTCAGCTCGAGGACGACATCGAGGGACTCCCCCGGCTCGCCGAGCAGGGCGAACCCGGGGGCCTTGCGGCGCGGGCTCGCGAGGGCCTTGTTGCCGAGGCCGCCGCGCCCACCGCGCGCAAGCACGAACGTCGTCCCGGCCCCGACGAGGTCGGCGAGGACGTCCCCGTTGGCGTCCTTGACGACGGTGCCCTCGGGGACCGACAGGACGAGGTCGCCACCGTCGGCGCCGTTGCGCTCGTCGCCGGCGCCGGGCTTGCCGTTGTCGGCCTTGCGGTGCGGGCTGTGGTGGTAGTCCAGGAGGGTCGTCGCCTGGGTGTCGACGGCGAGGACGACCGAGCCGCCGCGTCCGCCGTTGCCTCCGTCGGGGCCGCCGAGCGGCTTGAACTTCTCACGCTTGACCGAGGCCACCCCGTGCCCGCCGTTCCCGGCCGTCACGTGGAGGACGACGCGGTCGACGAAGGTCGCCATCGGGTGTCTCCTGACTCGAGCCTTCCCCACTTCTCATGCTGCTGTCGGCGTGTCGGGCCGGGAATCCGGCGTGTCGAGCGACGCCAGCATGAGAAGTCGGGGACGGCGGGGTGCGAATGCGTGAGGGGCGGGCCGATCGCGGCCCGCCCCTCACGACGTGGTGCGTGGTGCCGGGCGCTGGGCCCGGCGACGCGTCACTGCGCGGCGGTCTCCACCGGCAGGATGTTCACGGTCTTGCGGCCGCGCTTGGAGCCGAACGTCACGGCGCCCGCGACGAGCGCGAACAGCGTGTCGTCGCCGCCGCGGCCGACGCCGTCACCGGGGTGGAAGTGCGTGCCGCGCTGGCGGACGATGATCTCGCCGGCCTTGACGACCTGGCCGCCGTAGCGCTTGACGCCGAGGTACTGGGCGTTGCTGTCACGACCGTTGCGGGTCGAGGACGCACCCTTCTTGTGTGCCATGTCTGTAGTCCTTGTCCGTGAGGTCCGAGCGTGGGCTCAGGCGTCGATCGCCGTGATCTTGATCTGGGTGAGCGGCTGGCGGTGGCCCTGGCGCTTCCGGTAGCCGGTCTTGTTCTTGTACTTGAGGATCGTGATCTTCGGACCCTTGGCGGCCTTGACGACCTCGGCGGTGACCGTGACCTTCGCGAGCTTCGAGGCGTCGCTCGTGACCGAGCCGCCGTCGACGACGAGGAGCGGCTGGAGCTTGATCTTGTCGCCGGCCTGGCCGACCTTGTCGATGAGCAGGACGTCGCCCACGGAGACCTTCTCCTGGCGACCACCTGCGCGCACAATCGCGTACACGTTCGTACTCACTTCCTGTTCGGGCGCGCTCGCTCGTGACCGGTCAGTTGCTACCCCGTGGACCACAGGACACCGACGCGGTGGGCGCACCGACTCACGAGTTTACCGGCGGGCGGGGCGGTGCTCCAAATCACCGCCCCGCACTCGACGACGGGTCAGCCGGCCTCGCTGTCCGGGGCACCGGTCGCGGCACCCGGCGGGGGTCCCGCGGGGGCGACGACGCGGCCACGCCGGCGACGCGAGCGGGCGGCGGGCGCCGGCGCGGACTCGGGCTGCGGCTCGGGCTCCGGCTCCGGTTCGGGCACGGGCTGCTCGAGCACCGGCTCGACCTCGACCTCGACCTGCGCCGGGGCGGGCTCGCCGTCCCCGGCGGGCCTGTCGTCGGCGGCGGCGACGTCGGCCGCCACCTGGTCGGCCACATCGGCGGCCACCTGGTCGGCGACGTCGGACTGCTCGGTGTGCTTGAGCGCCGCCGCGTGCGCCGCCGCGGCGATCTGCGCCGCGGTCGGGCCGTTGGGCTTGTGCTCCGGGGCCTCGGCTGCCGGGGCGGAGCCGCCGGACTGGGTGCCCTGGCCTCCGCGACGCCCACGCCCGGACCGGCTCGACCCGGAGTCACCCGAGCCGTTGCCGCGCTCGATGGGCTCGGTGTGGACGACGATGCCGCTGCCGCTGCAGTGCTCGCACGGCTCGGAGAACACCTCGATGAGGCCCGAGCCGACCCGCTTGCGGGTCATCTGGACCAGCCCGAGCGAGGTGACCTCGGCGACCTGGTGCTTGGTGCGGTCCCGGCCGAGGCACTCGAGCAGGCGCCGCACGACGAGGTCGCGGTTGGACTCCAGGACCATGTCGATGAAGTCGATGACGATGATGCCGCCGATGTCGCGCAGCCGGAGCTGGCGGACGATCTCCTCGGCGGCCTCGAGGTTGTTCTTGGTCACCGTCTCCTCGAGGTTGCCCCCGGAGCCGACGAACTTGCCGGTGTTGACGTCGACGACGGTCATCGCCTCGGTGCGGTCGATGACGAGCGAGCCACCGGAGGGCAGCCACACCTTGCGGTCCATCGCCTTGGCGATCTGCTCGTCGATGCGGTGTGCGGCGAAGACGTCGTCCTCGGACGTCCACCGGGTGACCCGCTGCGCGAGGTCCGGCGCGACGTCCTCGACGTACTCGCTGACCTCGGACCACGCCTTCTCACCCGAGACCACGAGCGAGGCGAAGTCCTCGGTGAAGACGTCGCGGATGACGCGGATCGTCAGGTCGGGCTCGCCGTGGAGCAGGGCGGGGGCGCCGCCGCCGCCGGACTTCTTCTGCTTCGCCGACTCGGCCTTCTTCTCGATGCGCTCCCACTGCTTGGTGAGGCGCTCGACGTCGGCGGTCAGCTCGGCCTCGGAGGCGCCCTCGGCGGCGGTGCGGACGATGACGCCCGCGCCGTCGGGCACGACCTCCTTGAGGATCGCCTTGAGGCGGGCCCGCTCGGTGTCGGGCAGCTTGCGCGAGATGCCGGTCATCGAGCCCTCGGGCACGTACACGACGTACCGGCCGGGCAGCGAGATCTGCGAGGTGAGGCGGGCACCCTTGTGGCCGATCGGGTCCTTGGTCACCTGCACGAGCACGGTGTCGCCCGAGGACAGTGCGTTCTCGATGCGCTTGGCCTGGTTGACCTCGAGGCCCGCGGCGTCCCAGTTGACCTCACCGGCGTACAGGACGGCGTTGCGTCCCTTGCCGATGTCGACGAACGCGGCCTCCATCGAGGGCAGGACGTTCTGGACCCGGCCGAGGTAGACGTTGCCGGCCATCGAGGCCGTCGTCTCCCGCGAGACGTAGTGCTCGACGAGGACGTCGTCCTCGAGGACCCCGATCTGGGTGCGGCCGTCGCGCCCGCGCACGACCATGGTGCGCTCGACGCTCTCGCGGCGGGCCAGGAACTCGGCCTCGGTGATGATCGTGCGACGACGGCCGGCCTCGCGCCCCTCGCGGCGACGCTGCTTCTTGGCCTCGAGCCGGGTCGACCCCTTGACGGCGGTCGGCTCGTCCCGCTCGGCGCGCGGCGTGCGGACCCGGGTGACGGTGCCGGGCGGGTCGTCGCTGTCGCCACCGGAGCCCCCGCGGCGACGGCGGCGGCGACGACGGCTGGACGGCGACTCGTCATCGGCGTCGTCGGACGCGGAGTCCTGGTCGGCATCCGGCCCGGTGTCGGTGGAGTCCTTGGTGCCCGACCGGCGGCGGCCGCGCTCGCGACCGGAGGCGGGCTTGTCGTCGGCGGCCTCCGTGGTCTCGGTGTCGTCCTCGCCCTTGCCACGGCCGCGGCGGCCACGACCGCCGCGGCGACGGCGACGCGAGCCGCCCTCGCCGTCGGTGGTGTCGTTGTCGTCCTCGGGCCCGGTCCCGCGCGAGGGTGCCTCGGCGGCGGCGGGGGTCTCGTCGTCGGTGCGCTCGGTGCGCTCGGTGCGCTCGCGTGCGCTCGGGGGCCTGCCCGGCAGGCGGGTCGACGGGCGCGCCCGCGGGCGACGTCGCGCGGCGACGACGCGGCACGGCGACCGGCTCGGGCGCCTGGAAGAGGAGGCCGAGGCCCGGGCCGGCGGCCGCGGGGGCGGGCTCCTCGGCCGCGGCGTCGACGGGCTCCTCGGCCGGGGCGTCGGGTGCGACGTCGGCGGCGGCCGCCTTCTTCCTGCGGGTGGTCTTCTTCGCGGGCTTGTCCTCCGCGGCGGGGGCGGCCTCGGCCGGGGCCTCGACGGCGTCCGTCGGGGCCGTGGCCTTCTTGCGGCTGCGCCCGGCCTTCTTCGCGGGCGCCGGGTCGGCGGCCTCCGCGTCGGTGGCCTCGTCGGCGGCGGCCTCGACCGCAGGCGCCGCCGCCTTCTTCGTGGCCCGCTTGCGCGTCGCCCTCTTGCGCGGAGCCGCGCCGGAGTCGTCGTCGGCGGGCGAGCCGTCCGACGGCACCGTCGCGGGGTCGGTGACCTCGGGGGTGGGGGTGTCGTTCTCGGAAGCCATGTCGGCCCCTTTCGGCAGCCGCGCGTCGGCGTCCACACCGGCTCCGCCTGGGGCGGGTCCACGTCGACCGCGGTGCGATCGGATCGTGTGGGCGGTGACCCACACGGAAGTCAGCTGCTACCTCGGAGCGGCTCGCGCGGGCGGCGCGTCACCTTCCGGGGCCGACGGCCTCCCGGTCGGCGGCCAACGGATCGGCCACCCCGGCACCTGCATCCAGCAGTGGGCCCTGTGCGAGCCGGGTCACCAGGGGCGGGACCGGCGTCGTGAAGCCCGTGACTGCGTGCAGTGCGGTCAGGATGTCATCGGGGCGTACGGACGGTGTGGTGTGCCGTACGACCATCCGCAGTATCGCATACCCATCGGCGTCGACCCCGGACACCGCCATCTCACACACGGGTTCGCGCGTGTCGAACGTGCGGGGCCCGCTCTTGAACGTCCGCGTCGTCTCGGCCCGCTCGGTGGCGAGGTAGCCGGCGACGGCGCGGCGCACCTCGTCCGGGTCGGCCCCGCGCACCACGATGTGCCACTCGCTGGCCTCGAGGCGGTCGGCGAGCGACCCCGGCCCGGCCTCGACGACGTCGACGACGTCGAGCCCCTCCGGCAGCGCCTCGTCCAGGGCCTCCCGCACCGCGTCGGGGTCGACCCGCTCGGTGACCCGGATCTCGAAGTACTCCGCCTCGCTCGCCGTGCCCGTGGGGGCGGCGTTGGCGTAGGAGATGAGCGGGTGCGGGTGGAACCCCGCGGAGAAGGCCATCGGCACCCCGGCCCGGCGCAGCGCCCGCTCGATCGCCCGCGAGAAGTCCCGGGTCGAGGAGAACCGGAGCCGGCCGCGCTTGGCGTACCGGATCCGCAGCTTCTGCACCGCGGGGGGCGGCGGGGGTCCCTCGGGGGTGCGCTGACGGGCCATGGCGCCAGCGTAGGAGGACCGGCACCCCGCGGCCGAATCCGCGGGTCGCGGCCCAACGAGGGCCCGGCGCACCCACCACGGATCAGGCGACCAAGACCGGCACCGGCCACGGATCGAGTGGTGTTTCGTCATGCAGGGAACGGCATCCGTCGCACTAGGCTGCCACCATGACCGCCACAGACCGCGCCCGCCTCGCGCGGCTCCTCGCCGACGAGCAGGAGACGTACACCGCCCGGCACCCGCGCAGCCGGGACCTGTTCGCCGCCGGCTCCAACCTCTTCGGCCGGGTCCCGATGACCTGGATGAACAAGTGGAGCGGCGGCTTCCCGCTCTACCTCGACCGGGCGCACGGCAACCGGATCACCGACGTCGACGGGCAGACCTACATCGACTTCGCCCTCGGCGACACCGGGGCGATGGCCGGCCACTCCCCCGCGGCGACGACCGCAGCGGTCGTCCGCCGGATGGGCGAGCTCGGCGGAGTCACGACGATGCTGCCGAGCGAGGACGCCCAGTGGGTCGGCGAGGAGCTGACCCGCCGCTTCGGGATGCCGCAGTGGAGCTTCACGCTGACGGCCACCGACGCGAACCGGTGGGCCATCCGGCTGGCCCGGCTCGCCACCGGCAAGCCGAAGGTGCTCGTCTTCGGCTACTGCTACCACGGCTCGGTCGACGAGGCCTTCGCACTGCCCGGCCCCGAGGGCAAGGCCCAGAGCCGACCGGGCAACGTCGCGCCCCCGGTGCCGCTCGACCTCACGACCCGGGCGGCGACGTGGAACGACCTCGCCTCCGTCGAGCGCGAGCTGGCCCAGGGGGACGTCGCCGCGATCCTCACCGAGCCGGCCCTGACGAACATCGGCATCGTCCTGCCCGAGCCGGGCTTCCTCGACGGCCTGCGCGAGCTCGCGACCCGGTACGGGGCGCTCCTCGTCATCGACGAGACGCACACCTTCTCCGCCGGGTGGGGCGGGGCGACCCGGGCCTGGGGGCTCGAGCCGGACATGTTCGTCATCGGCAAGTCGATCGGTGGCGGCATCCCGTGCGGCGCCTACGGCATCTCCGACGAGGTCGCCGCCGCGGTGACGCGGCACACCGAGACCGGGGAGGCCGACATCATCGACGTCGGCGGTGTCGGCGGCACCCTCGCGGGGAACGCCCTCTCGACGGCGGCGATGCGAGCCACCCTCGGGGAGGTCCTCACCGAGGAGGCCTTCGAGCACATGGTCGCCCTGTCGGAGGCGTTCACCGCCGGCGTGCAGGGCGTCCTCGACGAGCTCGACGTCCCGTGGTCGGTGAGCCGCCTCGGCGCCCGCTCCGAGTACCGGTTCGTCCGCCCCGCACCGCGCACCGGCGAGGAGTCGGCGGCGGCGCACGATGACGACATCGACGCCTACATGCACCTCGCGATGTGCAACCGCGGCATCCTCATGACGCCCTTCCACAACATGGCGCTCATGTGCCCCGACACCTCCCGCGCGGACGTGGACCGGCACACCGAGGCGTTCCGGGAGGTCGTCGGCGCGCTGTACGGCTGAGTGCCGGGGTCACTCCGGCGGTAGGCCCGCGCCCCGACGCGCGTACAGGTCGAGGACCACCTGGCGCGGGATGACGCCGCACCGGACCGCCCAGGACTCGTACTCGGCGGCCATGGCGTCCACCCGCTCCGGGTGGACGCCGGCGAGGTCGTCCAGCTCGGTGCGGTCGACGGCCATGTCGTACAGCTCCCACGCCCCGCCCCACTTGCGGACGAGCTTCCACCGCCCCTGGCGCACGCCCGCGTTGCCCTCGTGCTCCCAGAACAGCGGGCGCTCCGGCACCGGCTCGCCGCTGCGGACCGTCGGCAGGAAGGACCGCCCCTCGGCTGGCGGGACGGGGCGACCCTGGCGCTGCTGCGGGTAGCGGGCGCCCGCGGCCTCGAGCAGGCTCGGCAGGACGTCGACGAGCTGGAAGGGCTGGTGTTCGAGGCGGCCCGGCGCCTCGACCCCGGCCGGCCAGTGCACGAGCAGCGGGGTGGCGATCCCACCCTCGTGGACCCAGTGCTTGTACTCGCGGAACGGGGTGTTCGACAGGTTGGCCCAGGCCCGCCCGTAGGAGGCGTACGTCGCCTCGTCGCCGGGCAGAACGCCCGGCACGTTCCCGGCGACGACCTCCCGCCCGTCCTTGGTGGCGTCCGCAAGGGGGACGAAGGCCTCGACGAAGGCGCGGTCCAGCTCCTCGGCACAGCCGCCGTTGTCGGAGAGGAAGACGACGATGGTGTTCTCGAGCCGTCCGGCCGCCTCCAGCCGGGCCAGGACCTGGCCCAGGCCGCGGTCCATCGCGGTCACCTGCGCCGCGTACACCTCCATCCGGCGGGCCTCCCACTCCTGGTCGGCCGCGTCCGCCCAGGCGGGGACCCGCGGGTCCCGGTCGGTGAGGGGCCACTCCGCGCGCAGGACGCCCTCGTCGACGAGCCGGTCCAGCCGGTGCCGCCGCAGCTCGTCCCACCCGGCGTCGAAGCGTCCGCGGTAGGCGGCGATGTCGTCCTCGTGGGCGTGCAGCGGCCAGTGGGGTGCGGTGTAGGCGAGGTAGCAGAAGAACGGCTGCTCCGCCCGCTGCGCGACGTGCTCGTCGACGAACCCGCAGGCCTCGTCGCTGATGGCGTCGGTGTAGTAGTACCCGGGTGCGGCCGCCTCGTCGGCGATGTCCTCCTCGTCCCGGTGCAGCGTGCGGGGGTTGTAGAAGCTGCCCGCGCCCTCGAGGGTGCCGTACACGTGCTCGAAGCCGCGACGGGTCGGCCAGGCCGGGTTCGGGGTCTCCATGTCCGAGGCCAGGTGCCACTTGCCGCTCAGGTGGGTCGCGTACCCGGCATCGCGCAGGCACTCCGCCACCGTCACGCAGTCCTCGGACAGGTTCCCGGGGTAGCCGTCCGGGGTGTCGTCGAAGTTGAGGATGCCGACCCCCACCTGGTGCGGGTGCAGCCCGGTGAGCAGCGAGGCCCGCGACGGGCTGCAGCGAGGCGAGTTGTAGAACTGGGTGAAGCGCACGCCGTCGCAGCCCAGCCGGTCCAGGGTCGGGGTGCTGATCTCGCCGCCGAAGCAGCCGATGTCCGAGAAGCCCATGTCGTCCACGAGGACGAGCAGGATGTCGGGCTGGTCGGTCACGGTGCTCCTCGAGGTGGGATGGACAGACGGCTCAGACATGGACGCCGGACTCCGCCCGCGTCGACTGCCCGGGCTCCAGGTCCGGGGTGTCGATGGACCGGTCCTTGGTCTCGGCGATGAAGGCGAGGGCGACGAGCGAGATGACCGCCATCACCATGACGTACAGCGCCACCGTCCACGAGCCGTGGAACCCCGCGATGAGCGAGGTGGCGACGAGGGGGGCGATCGCGCCGCTGGGAAGCACCCCGATCTGGTAGACGAACGACATGCCGCTGTACCGCACCCGGGTGGGGAACAGCTCGGCGAACAGGACGCCCTCGGCGCCGAACATCCCGCAGGCGGCGATGCCCCAGCCGATGACGACGGCGAGCGTGATGAGCAGCGGGTTCTTCGTGTCGACCATGAGGAAGATCGGGACGGCCGAGACGAGAGCGAGCGCGGCACCGGCCGCGAAGACCGGGCGGCGCCCGACCCGGTCGGTGAGCCGCCCGGCGCCGAGGATCGCGAAGAAGCCGACGACCGAGGCGACGAGGAGAGCGTTGAGCACGATGCTCTTGTCGAGCAGGAGGACCTCGACGGTGTAGGTGACGAGGAAGGCGTTGTAGACGTTGAACGTGACGCTCTCGCTCATCCGCGCCCCCATGCCGCGGATGACCTGCCCGGGATGCCGGCGCAGCACCTCGACCATCGGGATCTTCGAGCGGTTGCCGGTCTCGCGGAGCTTGGCGAAGGCGGGCGGCTCGCTGATCCGCAGCCGGATGAAGAGCCCGAGCCCGACGAGGACGATGCTCGCGAGGAACGGGATCCGCCAGCCGCCGGAGGCGAGCGCGTCGTCACCGAGGAGCCCGACGGCGTTGACCGCGAGGACCGACAGCAGCAGCCCGAGCGGGACACCGAGCTGCGGCCAGCTCGAGTACCAGCCGCGGCGCCCGTGCGGCGCGTGCTCGGCGCACAGCAGGATGGCGCCTCCCCACTCCCCGCCGAGGCCGACACCCTGGAGCATGCGGAGGATGAGCAGCAGGATCGGCGCGGCGACCCCGATCTGCTCGTAGTTGGGCAGGACGCCCATGAGGAAGGTGGCGCCGCCCATGATCATCATCGTCACCACGAGCATCGGCTTGCGTCCGACGCGGTCGCCGAGGTGGCCGAAGACGATGGCGCCGATGGGCCGGGTGACGAAGCCGGCGGCGAAGGTGGCGAAGGCGATGAGGGTGCCGACGAGCGGGTCGAACGTCGGGAAGAACTGGGCGTTGAAGACCAGCGCCGCCATGGTCCCGTAGAGGAAGAAGTCGTACCACTCGACGACGGTGCCGACGAGGCTCGCCGACGCGATCTGCCGGATGGACGCGGGGGCGCCCGCGTTTCGGTTCCGCACCACGTTGTGCTCCTGGGTCATCTCGAGTAGTGTCCCACTGCATGGGACATCAATGTCGCTGCGCGGGACACATCATGGAACGGGCCGGCGCCGCCCGTCAAGGGGTTCCCGATGAGTGAGGCGCTGCGCCGCGCCGTTCAGGTCCTCGATGCCCTACGCGTGGACGCGGACGGCTCCTCGATCCGGGACCTCGCCGGCCGCATCGGCCTGCCGAAGAGCACGGTCCAGCGCCTGCTCGCGGACCTCGTCGAGGTCGACCTCGCCCAGCGCGACCCGGCGTCGCGGCTCTACCGGCTCGGCCCCCGCACGCTCGCCCTCGGCACCGCCTACCAACGCCGGCTCGACGTGCGGGCGGCCGCACTCCCCCACATGGTGGGCCTGCGGGACGAGCTGGACGAGACCGTGGGCCTGTCGGTCCGGGCCGTCGACGAGCTGCTGCACGTGGACCAGGTGGAGTCACGCTCGCGGCTGCGCGCGGTCTTCGACGTCGGCGTCCCCCTGCCGCTGTGGAGCGGGGCACCGAGCCGGGTGCTGCTCTCGGTGCTCGACGAGACGGAGGTGCGCGACCTCGTCTCGCACCGCCGCGCGCGTCACCTGCAGCCGGCGCATCCGCTGCCGCTCGAGACCTTCCTCGAGGAGGTCCGGGCCACCGGAGCCACCGGGTACGCCATGGCGTCGGAGGAGACCCTCCCGCACGTGGCCACCGTCTCGGTGCCGATCTGGGGGCCGAGCGGGCTCGCCGCGGCGCTCTCGGTCACCGGCCCGGTGGCGAGGTTCGGCCCGGAGCAGATGACCACTGCCCTCCCCCCGATGCGTGCGGCCGCGGGCTCGGTCTCGGCAGCACTGGGGGTGCTCGACGCGCCGTGATGCGCGCCGCGACGGTCGGTCGGCTCAGTCCCCGAAGCGGTCGCGGATCGCGACGAGCTCCAGGGCGTGGGCGTCCAGCGCCCGGTCCTCGTCGCTGACCGGGGTCCAGGTGGGGGTCGGCACCGCGCGCCGGCGCTCGTCGATGCCGACGAACACGGTGCGGCAGTACGTGGTCAGCTCCAGGGCGTCGGCGCCCTCGGCGGGGTCGCCCGAGCGGACGTGGACCCCGACGTGCATCGAGGTGCGGCCGGTGTGCAGCAGCCGGGCCTCGACCTCGACGAGGTGGCCGATGCGCAGCGGCCGGTAGAAGCGCACGCCGCCCGTGAAGATCGCGACGTTGTTCGCGCTGCCGCTCCAGCGGGTCGCGAGGACGTGGGCGGCCTCGTCGACCCAGCGCATCACGACGCCGCCGTGCACCTTGCCTCCCCAGTTGACGTCTGTCGGGGCGGCGAGGAAGCGCATCGTCACCCGCGGCGCCGTGCCCTCCTCGGAGTACACCTGGCGGGCCATCGCCGCCTCGACCTCCGCCCGCAGCTCGGCCCGGCGCACCGCCCAGCGCTGCTGCAGCTCCTCCCCCAGCGTCGCGGGGACCAGGTCCGGGACCGGGGTCGAGCGGCCGTCCTCGTCGACCGCGACGAACACGATGAGGCAGCGCGTCGCGGGCTCCAGTGCGCGGGTGCGGGGCTGGCCGGAGGCGACGTCGACGGTGATGTGCATCGAGGTGCGCCCGGTGTGGACGACGGTGGCGGTGACCTCGACGAGGTCGCCCACCTCCACCGGCCGGGTGAACCGGACGTTGCCGACGTAGGCGGTGACGCAGTACGTGCCGCTCCACCCGGCGGCCGCGGCGTAGCCGGCCTTGTCGATCCACTCGAGCACCCGCCCGGCCGAGACCGAGCCGGAGTGCCCGGCGTCGGTGGGCGCGGCGAGGAAGCGCAGCGTGATCTGCGCGGCGGGGCGCGGCCGGTCGTCCACGACGCTCATCCTGTCAGCCGCGCCGACGCCGGCACAGGCCCAGCGGACGGGCGGCCGGCCGACGCACGGGTTCGTCAGCGCCGCACGACCTGCGAACCCCTGCCCGGCTGACATTCCGGGGTGACCCCGAAACGTCGGGGAGCACGGGGCCGGCGGGGGTCAGTGCGTGTGACCGGCCCCGGCCTCGGCCATCCGCTCGCGTCCGGCCCCGAGCACGGTCAGCGGCAGCAGCGTCTTGCCGGTCGGGCCGATCTCGATCT
The DNA here is from genome assembly GCA_963815545.1 of uncultured Actinomycetota bacterium. Taxonomy (GTDB): domain Bacteria; phylum Actinomycetota; class Actinomycetes; order Actinomycetales; family Dermatophilaceae; genus Phycicoccus. The sequence goes on along the minus strand of CAWFGY010000007.1, from coordinate 137,298 downwards.
CGGTGTTCATCTGCGGGCAGACGCCGCAGTCGAAGCACGGCGTCCAGCGGCAGTCCTCGACCTCGGTCTCGTCGAGGGAGTCCAGCCAGTCCTGCCACAGCCACTCCTTGTCGAGCCCGGAGTCGATGTGGTCCCACGGCAGGACCTCGGCCTCCTCGCGCTCGCGGGTGGTGTACCAGGCGACGTCGACCCCGACCTCGGGCAGCACCCGCGCGGCGGCCGCCATCCACCGCTCGTACGAGAAGTGCTCGGACCATCCGTCGAAGCGCCCGCCGTCGCGCCAGACGGCCTCGATGACCCGGCCGACGCGCCGGTCGCCGCGGCTGAGCAGCCCCTCGACGATGCCCGGCTTGCCGTCGTGGTACCGGAACCCGATGGAGGACCCGTAGCGCCGGTCGGACCGGATCGCCTGGCGCAGCTTGTCGAGCCGTGCGTCGGTCTCCTCGGCCCCCAGCTGGGCCGCCCACTGGAACGGGGTGTGCGGCTTGGGCACGAACCCGCCGATCGAGACGGTGCACCGGATGTCGCGGCGACCGCTGACCTCGCGCCCGGTCTCGATGACCTTCTTCGCGAGCTCGGCGATCTGGAGGACGTCCTCGTCGGTCTCGGTGGGGAGCCCGCACATGAAGTACAGCTTGACCTGCCGCCACCCGGCGCCGTAGGCGGCCGAGACGGTGCGGATGAGGTCCTCCTCGCTGACCATCTTGTTGATGACCTTGCGGATCCGCTCGGAGCCGCCCTCGGGGGCGAAGGTCAGCCCGGAGCGGCGGCCGTTGCGGGTCAGCTCGTTCGCGAGGTCGATGTTGAAGGCGTCGACGCGCGTCGACGGCAGCGACAGGCCGGTGTTGGTGCCCTCGTACCGGTCGGCGAGGCCCTTGGCGACGTCGGCGATCTCGGAGTGGTCGGCCGAGCTGAGCGACAGCAGGCCGACCTCCTCGAAACCGGTGGCGGCCAGGCCGCGCTCGACCATCTCGCCGATGCCGGTGATGGAGCGCTCGCGGACCGGGCGGGTGATCATCCCGGCCTGGCAGAAGCGGCAGCCCCGCGTGCACCCCCGGAAGATCTCGACCGACATCCGCTCGTGGACGGACTCGGCGAGCGGCACGAGCGGCTGCTTCGGGTACGGCCACGCGTCGAGGTCCATGACGGTGTGCTTGCTGACCCGCCACGGCACGCCCGCCGTGTTCGGTGCGACGCGCTGGATGCGGCCGTCGGGCAGGTAGGTCACGTCGAAGAAGCGCGGGACGTACACCCCGCCGGTGCGGGCCAGCCGCAGCAGCAGCTCGTGGCGGCCACCGGGGCGGCCCGCGCGCTTCCAGTCACCGATGATGTCGGTGATGGCGAGCACGGCCTCCTCGCCGTCGCCGACGACGGCGCAGTCGACGAAGTCGGCGACCGGCTCGGGGTTGAACGCGGCGTGCCCCCCGGCGACGACGATCGGGTGGCTGTCGTCGCGGTCGGCCGCGTGCAGCGGGATGCCCGCGAGGTCGAGCGCGGTCAGCATGTTCGTGTACCCGAGCTCGGTGGCGAACGAGAGGCCGAACACGTCGAAGTCACCGACGGGCCGGTGCGCGTCGACGGTGAACTGCGGCACGCCGTGCTCGCGCATCAGGGCCTCGAGGTCGGGCCACACCGCGTAGGTGCGCTCGGCGAGGGCGTCGTCCCGCTCGTTGAGCACTTCGTACAGGATCATGACGCCCTGGTTCGGCACCCCCACCTCGTAGGCGTCGGGGTACATGAGGGACCAGCGGACGGTGTGGTCCCCGGCGACGTCCCAGGGCTTGACCGTCGAGTTCAGCTCGCCCCCGACGTACTGGATGGGCTTGCTCACCTGCTCGAGCAGCGGCTCGAGGGCGGGGAAGACGGACTGACCGGGCATCCCCCCAGGGTAGGTGGGGTCGGGACGTGTCCCAAACCGCTCGGCGCCCTCCCCCACTTCTCATGCCGGCGTCCGGTGTCTGCGGGCCGCGCACGGCGTGTCGACGGACGCGGGTATGAGAAGTGGGGGCCGCGGGGTGTCGGGTGGGCTCGGACGGTGCTTGGGTGGAGGCATGACCGACACCCAGCAGGTAGACCTCGTCGTCCTCGGTCTCGGCCCGGGCGGCGAGTCCGTCGCGACCGAGGCCGCCACCGCCGGGATGACTGTCGTCGGCATCGACGAACGCCTCGTCGGCGGGGAGTGCCCGTACTACGGGTGCGTCCCGAGCAAGATGATGGTCCGGGCCGCCAACACGCTCGCCGAGACCCGGCGGGTCGACGGTCTCGCCGGCAGCGCCGAGGCCGGCCCCGCGTTCGACGTCGTCGCCCGGCGCATCCGGGACGAGGCCACCGACGACTGGGACGACACGGTCGCCGTCGAGCGGCTCGAGAAGGCGGGGGTCCGCTTCGTGCGTGGCCACGGCCGGCTCGTCGGCCCCGGGGCGGTCGAGGTGGGCGGCACCCGGTACGTCGCGAGCGTCGGGGTGGTCCTCAACACCGGGACGGCACCGGCGGCTCCCCCGGTCGACGGGCTCGCCGACACCCCGTTCTGGACCAACCGGGAGGCGGTGCAGGCGACGACGGCCCCCGCGTCGCTCGTCGTCGTGGGCGGCGGCGCCATCGGGGCCGAGCTCGCGCAGGCCTTCGCCCGCTTCGGCACCCGGGTGAGCATCGTCGAGATGGCGCCCCGGATCCTCTCGCTCGAGGAGCCGGAGGCCTCCGAGGTCGTCGCCCGGTCGTTCGCCACCGACGGCATCCAGGTCCTCGCCGGCGCCTCGGTGGGCGCTGTCGCGCACGCCGACGGGCGCTTCGCCGTCTCGGTGACCGACGCCGACGGCACGGCCATCACGCTCGACGCCGACCGGCTCCTCGTCGCCGCCGGGCGGCGCCCCAACCTGTCCGACATCGGGCTCGACACCGTGGGCCTGGACCCCACGGCCCGGACGGTCGAGACCGACGAGCGGATGCGCGCGGGCGAGAAGCTGTGGGCCATCGGCGACATCACCGGCCAGGGCGCCTTCACCCACATGTCGATGTACCAGGCGGGCATCGCCGTGCGCGACCTCACCGGCGCCGACGGGCCCTGGGCCAGCTACCACGCCGTGCCTCGGGTCACCTACACCGACCCCGAGGTCGGCGCCGTCGGGCTCACCGAGGAGCAGGCCCGCGACGCGGGAGTCGACGTGCGCACCGGCTCGACTCCCCTGGGGTCCAGCTCGCGCGGCTGGATCCACGGCCCCGGCGGTGACGGCGTCATCAAGGTCGTCGAGGACCGGGCCGCCGGGCACCTCGTCGGCGCCACGTCCGTCGGCCCCGCCGGCGGCGAGGTCCTCTCGATGCTGGCCACCGCCGTCCACGCCCGCGTCCCCACCGCGGTCCTGCGCGAGCAGGTCCTCGCCTACCCGACGTTCCACCGGGCCGTGTCCAGCGCGCTGGCGGACCTCGACGGCTGAGCACGATGCCCACGGCCAGGGACCTCGACGCGGCGTTCGCCGCGCAGCCCCGCGAGCGCTTCCTGCCGGAGGCCATGCGCGCCAAGGCCTACTACGACGGACCCCTCTCGATCGGCTTCGGGCAGACCAACAGCCAGCCACGCACCGTCCGGGCCATGCTCGAGCTCCTCGACGTGCACCCGGGGCACCGGTGCCTCGACGTCGGCTCGGGGTCGGGGTGGACGACGGCCCTGCTCGCCACCCTGGTCGGCCCGGCGGGCTCGGTCCTCGGCCTCGAGCGGGTGCCCTCGCTCGTGGCCGACGGGGCGCACAACGTCGCGGCCGCAGGCCTGCCCTGGGCGGCGGTGCGCGCGGCCGCACCCGGCGTGCTCGGCGCGCCGGACGAGGCACCGTTCGACCGCATCCTCGTCTCGGCCATGGCGTCCCGGCTGCCGCTGGACCTCGTGGCCCAGCTGTGCCCCGGCGGTGTCCTCGTCGTCCCGGTGGCCGGGCGGATGCGGCGCGTCGAGCGCGGCCTACCGCCCCGGGACGACCCGCAGGACGCCGAGGTCACCGAGCACGGCCGCTACCGGTTCGTCCCCCTCGTCACCGACCCCGACCCCGACCCCGACTCCGAGCGTCCCTGACACCCCCCGCCTTCCCCGACTTCTCATGCTCCGGTCCGCGCGACACCCCGTCGGAGCGGGGTGTCGCGCGGACGCCGGCATGAAAAGTGCGGAAGGGCGGTCAGCCGGAGTAGTGGGCGTCCAGGAGGTCGCTGTACTTCTCGGCGACGACCTTGCGCTTGAGCTTCAGGCTCGGGGTGAGCTCGCCCTGCTCGACCGTCAGGTCGTGCTCGAGGATCGTGAACTTCTTGATCGTCTCCCAGCGGTTGAGCCCGGAGTTGAGCTCGTCGACGTAGCCCTGGACCATCTGCCGGCACGCCTCCGAGGAGACGACCTCGGTGTAGGACTTGCCCTCCATCCCGTGCTGCGCGGCCCAGCCGGCGATCGCGTCGGGGTCGAGGGTGATGAGCGCCGACACGAAGTTGCGGTCGGCGCCGTGCACGACGAGCTGGCTCGCGTACGGGCACAGGCCCTTGAACTTCGACTCGATGATCGAGGGGGCCACGTACTTGCCGCCGCTGGTCTTGAACAGGTCCTTCTTCCGGTCCGTGATCCGGAGGAAGCCGCGATCGTCGAGCTCGCCGATGTCACCGGTGTGCAGCCAGCCCTCGGCGTCGATGGTCTCGGCCGTCGCCTCGGGGTTGTTGTGGTACCCCTCCATGTTGCCGGGCCCGCGCAGGAGCACCTCGCCGTCGTCGGCGATGCGCACCTCGATGCCGGGCAGCGGCCAGCCGACCGAGCCGTAGCGGTAGGCCTTGATGCGGTTGACGAAGGAGGCGGCGCTGGTCTCGGTCAGGCCGTAGCCCTCGGCGATGAGCATGCCCATCCCGTCGAACCACCGGGCGATGTCCTGGTTCAGCGCGGCCGAGCCGGAGATGAAGAAGCGGATGTTCCCGCCGAAGCGCTCGCGGATCTTGCTCGCGACGAGCTTGTCGAGGACGGCGTGCTTGCGGGCGAGCAGACCCGAGGGGTCCTTGCCCTGCTCGCGGAGCAGGCTGACCTCGCGGCCGGTCTCGCTCGCCGCCTTGAAGAGCTTGAGCTTCAGGCCGCCCTCGCCCTCCATCATCATCTGGATGCGGGCGTACGCCTTCTCGAAGATCCGCGGGGCCGCGCCCATGAAGGTGGGCTTCACGACGGCGAGGTTGTCGACGATCTTGTCGATCCGCCCGTCGATGGCGGTGGTGAAGCCGATCTGCAGCGGCAGCGTCAGGAGGTTCTTGCCGAAGACGTGCGCGAGCGGCAGCCAGAGGTACTGGACGTCGGTCTCGTCGAGGATGTTGATGGCGTCGGTGGCCGCACCCTCGAAGGTCCAGCAGCTGTGCGGCAGCCGGACGCCCTTGGGTCGCCCGGTGGTGCCCGAGGTGTAGATGATCGTGGCCAGCTGGTCGGGCTGGATGTGGTCGATGCGCACGTCGATGGCCTGCGGGTCGCCGGCGAGGTACTCGCGCCCCAGCTGGCGGAGCTGGTCGAAGGTCAGCGTCCAGTCGTCACCGTCGGGGCTGCCCTCCATGAGCACGACCCGGTACACGCCGGGCGCCTGTGCCCGGACCGAGCGCAGCTTCTCGAGCTGCTCCGCGTTCTCGGCGAAGACGACCTTCGTGCCCGAGTCGCTGAGGATGAAGGCGACGTCGTCGGCGATCGTCGTCGGGTAGATCGTCGTCGTCGCGGCCCCGGCGACCATGATCGCCAGGTCGGCGACGGCCCACTCGTACCGGGTCCCGGAGGCGATGGCGACCCGGTCCTCGGGATCGACACCGAGGGCGACGATGCCGGCCCCGAGCTCACGGACGACCTCGTCGAGCTCGCGCCAGGTGACGCTGACCCATTCGTCGCCGGACTCGTGGACGACGGCGTGGAGGAAGGCCGGACGGTCGGGCGACGCGGCGACCCGGTCCCGGAACAGGTGACCGACGCTCTGCGCCTGGCGCTCGAGGATCGCCTGGTCGACCGGCTCGTCGGCTGGGCTGTGGATCTGCTGGGTCGCGCGAGTCATTCGTGGACCGTCCTCGGCATCGGTGGCGTGGTGCGCCGAATCCTGTCACATGGCGTGGCGCCAGGGAATCAGGCTCGCCTCACACCGGGGTCACCAGCTGGTCACGACCGGTCCGGGCCCGCCGTGGCGTCGACGAGTCCCACGGCGAGCCACGACACGAGCATCGAGGTGCCCCCGTACGACACGAACGGCAGCGGCAGCCCCGTCACCGGCAGCACCCCGAGGTTCATCCCGACGTTCTGGACGACCTGGACCGCGAGCCAGGCGGCGACCCCGACCCCCACGAGCCGGCCGAACGCGTCGTCGGCGCGGGCCGCGACGACGAGCACCCGGACCACGACGACCCCGAGCAGCACGACGAGCCCCGCCGCCCCGACGAAGCCGAGCTCCTCCCCCGCGACCGAGAAGACGAAGTCGTTGAGCTGGAAGGGGACGAACCCGCCCTGGGTCCTCGGCCCCGCCATGAAGCCCTGCCCCCACAGCCCGCCCCCGCCGATGGCCTGCCGCACCTGCGCGGTCTGGTACCCGGCGCCCAGCGGGTCCGCGCCCGGGTCGGCGAACGCCGTGAGCCGGGCGCGCTGGTAGTCGCTGAGCAGCGGGGTGGTCCAGGCCGCCACGGCCGCCCCGGCCGCGACGAGCACCGCGACGAGGACCCAGCGGCGGGGGGCACCCCCGACGAGCACCACGGCGAACCCGAGGGCGAGCAGGACCAGGGCCGTCCCGAGGTCGGGCTGGGCCGCGACGAGCACGGTCGGCACCCCCACGAGCACGGCGGCGACCGCCAGCCGGCGCGGCCCGGGGTCGCTCGCCCGGTCCAGGCTGACCGCCAGCGAGGCCGCGAGGGCCAGGGCGAGCCCGACCTTCGCCAGCTCGGCCGGCTGCAGGGTGAACCCGGCGGCCAGCGGGATCCACGAGCGCGCCCCGTTCACCGTCGCCCCGAGCGGGGTCCGCACGAGCAGGAGCAGGACGACCGCGCCGGCCCACACCCACGGGGCGGCGGTCCGGACCTGCCCGCGGCCGGCCCGGCTCACCAGGACCGCGACCGCCAGCCCGACGGCGGCCGTGACGAGGTGCCGGACGAGGTAGGCGTCACCGGCAGTCCGCACCGTCGCCGACCAGACGAGCAGCGCGCCCACGACCGAGGCTCCCCCGGCGGCGACGAAGAGCCCGACGTCGTGCCGGGCCCACCCGCTCAGGCGGGCACGATCTGGGCGAGGATCTCGCGGCACCGTGCGACGTCCCGGGCCATGGCGTCGGTCAGCTCCTCGACGCTCTCGAAGCGCAGCGTCGGGCGGATGTGCTCGACGAACTCGACGAGGACGGTCTCGTCGTACAGGTCGAGGTCGTCGCGGTCGAGGACGTAGGCCTCGACGGTGCGCCGGTCGGTGGTGTCGAAGGTGGGGTTGGTCCCGACGCTGATCGCCGCCGGCATCGTGCGGTCCGGGGCGTCGGCGTCCAGGTCGACCCGGGTGAGCCAGCCCGCGTACACCCCCTCCTGCGGGACGAGCCCGAGGGAGTCGGCGGCGAGGTTGGCCGTCGGGTACCCGAGACCGCGGCCGCGGTGGTTGCCGTGCACGACCGTGCCGAGGACCCGGTGCGGGCGCCCGAGGATCCGGGCCGCGTCGGCGACGTTCCCGTCGGCGAGGCGTTGCCGGATGACGGTGGAGGAGAACCGCTCCCCGTCACCGACGTCGTCGAGAGCGATGACCTCGAACCCGAACTGCTCGCCGAGGTCGGCGAGGGTCGCGACGTCGCCGGAGTTGCGGTACCCGAAGCGGGTGTCGAGCCCGACGACGACGCAGCGCGCGTCGAGGCCGCGGACGAAGACGTCCCGGACGAAGTCCTCGGGGCTCTGCTGCGCGAACTCGGTCGTGAAGTCGAGGACGAGCAGGCCGTCGACCCCGGTGCCGGCGATCAGCTCGTCACGGATGCGGCCGGGCGCGAGCAGCTCGGGAGCCTTCTCGGGGTTCAGCACGTGGGCCGGGTGCGGCTCGAAGGTGATGGCGACCGACGGCAGCCCGAGCCGCTGCCCGGCGTCGACGAGCGCCCCGAGGACCGCCTTGTGGCCCCGGTGGACGCCGTCGAAGTTGCCGAGGGTGAGCACACAGGGGCGCAGGGCCTCGGGCGTGGCGGCGGGGTCGGACCATCGGTGCACGGAGGACACTCTACGAACTCGCCGGGGCGAACACGACGAGGGACCGTGCTGTGGTCCCGGCCTCGTCGAGCATCGCGACGAGCGTGCCGTCCGGGGCGAACGCCGCCACCGGGCCGGACCGCCCGGGATGCCGGGACGGCACCTTCTGGCCGTACCCGAGCGCGGTGGCCTCCTCGCCGGTGAGGTCTCGCGCGGGGAACGCCGCCCGTGCCGCCGCCGCGAGCGGGACGACGGGCATCGGGGACCCCTGCCGCGCCTCGAGGTCGGCGAGCACGTGGGCGTCGGCGAGCGTGAACCCGCCGACGCCGGTTCGCCGCAGGGCGGTGAGATGCCCTCCGGTGCCGAGCGCCTGGCCGAGGTCGCGCGCAAGGGCCCGGACGTAGGTGCCCGAGGAGACCGTCACCTCGATGTCGACGTCGAGCACCGGGGTGCCGTCGGCCTCGGTCTCGCGGAGGTCGCCGACGGCGAAGCGCGCCACGGTGACGGGGCGGGGCGGCAGGTCGACGGCCTCGCCCGAGCGGACCCGGTGGTAGGACCGCTGCCCCTTGACCTTGATGGCGCTGACCGCGCTCGGCACCTGCTGGATGTCGCCGGTCAGCCCCGCGACGGCCTGCTCCACGGCCGCGCGGTCCACCCCGCGCGCCCCGGGGGCGGCGGTCACCTCACCCTCGGCGTCGTCGGTCAGCGTCGCCTGCCCGAGCCGGACGGTCGCCGTGTAGTCCTTGTCGGCCCCGACGAGGAACGTCAGCAGCCGGGTGGCCCGGCCGACGCCGAGGACGAGGACGCCCGTCGCCATCGGGTCCAGCGTGCCGGCATGGCCGACCTTGCGGGTCGCGCAGAGCCGGCGGGCCCGCGCGACGACGTCGTGGCTCGTCCAGTCCTGCGGCTTGTCGACGACGAGGACGCCGTCCGGGGTGGCCTCAGCGCTGGTCGGCACCCGAGCCCTCGACCTCGTCCTCGCGCTCCTTGCGGTACGGGTCGGCGTCGCCGGCGTGCCGGGCCTGGGCGGCCGAGCGGGCCACCTCGGCGTCCCGCTGGCGAGCCTCCTTGAGGAGGTCCTCGAGGTGGGCGGCGTTCTCGGGGATGGCGTCGGCGATCCACTCCAGGCTCGGGGTGAGCCGGATGCCCAGCTCCTTGCCGACGAAGGACCGGAGCCGGCCCTTGTGGTGCTCGAGGAGGCGGGCGGTGCGCTCGCGCTGCTCCGCGTCACCGAACACGGTGTAGAAGAGCGAGGCGTGCTGGAGGTCGCCGGTGACCCGGACGTCGGTGACCGTGACGAACCCGAGGTCGGGGTCCTTGACGATCGACTCGAGGTTCGCGGCGGTCAGCGTCTTGATGCGGTCGGCGACCTTGCGGGCCCGTGCTTCGTCGGCCACGGCTCCTCCTTCGCTGGGTGTGAACAGGGCGTCGTCCACCCTAGCCGCCGCCCGCCCCCGGTCCGCACCGGCGGCCCCACCGGACGAGAGACGAGAACATGCCGTGCACCCCGAGGGGCACACGGCATGTTCTCGTCGTTCGACCCGGAGGTCGGCGTGTCAGGCGCGCGGCTTTTCGCGCATCTCGTAGGTGGTGATGAGGTCCTCGAGCTGCAGGTCGTTGTACGACCCGAGGTTGATGCCGCACTCGAAGCCCTCGCGGACCTCGGTGACGTCGTCCTTGAACCGGCGCAGACCGGCCACCTCGACGTTCTCGGCCACGACGACCCCGGCGCGGGTGATCCGCGCCTTGGTGCCGCGCTTGATCTCGCCGCTGCGGACGATCGACCCGGCGATGTTGCCGAACTTGCTGGAGCGGAAGATCTCGCGGATCTCGGCGGACCCGAGCTCGACCTCCTCGAACTCCGGCTTGAGCATGCCCTTGAGCGCCTGCTCGATCTCCTCGATCGCCTGGTAGATGACGCCGTAGTAGCGGATCTCGACGCCCTCGCGCTCCGCGACCTCCGCGTTCTGGCCCTCGGCCCGAACGTTGAAGCCGAGGATGATCGCGTTGGACGCCATCGCGAGGTTGATGTTGTTCAGCGTGATCGCGCCGACACCGCGGTCGATGATCCGCAGGTCGACCTCGTCGCCGACGTCGATCTGCAGCAGGGCGTCCTCGAGGGCCTCGACCGAACCCGACACGTCACCCTTGAGGATGAGGTTGAGGGTGTCGACCTTGCCCTGCGCGAGCGCCTCGTTGAGGTCCTCGAGCGAGATGCGCTTGCGGGCCTTGGCCAGGCTGGCCTGGCGGTCCGCCGCCTCACGCTTCTCGGCGATCTGGCGCGCCGTGCGGTCGTCGGGGGCGACGACGAAGGTGTCGCCGGCCCGCGGGACCGAGGAGAGCCCGAGCACCTGGACCGGACGCGACGGGGTCGCCTCCTGGACGTTCTCGCCGTGCTCGTCGAGCATCGCCCGGACGCGCCCGTAGGCGGACCCGGTGACGATCGCGTCGCCGACGTGCAGCGTGCCCGACTGGATGAGCACGGTCGCCGTGGCGCCGCGGCCCTTGTCGAGGTTCGCCTCGATGGCGACACCGCGGGCGTCCCGGTCGGGGTTGGCCCGCAGGTCGAGTGCGGCGTCCGCCGTGAGGAGGACCGCCTCGAGCAGCTGGTCGATGTTCTGCCCCTGCTTCGCGGAGACGTCGACGAACATCGTCTCGCCGCCGTACTCCTCGGCGACGAGGTTGTACTCGGTCAGCTGCTGGCGGATCTTCTGCGGGTTGGCACCCTCGACGTCGATCTTGTTGACCGCGACGACGATCGGCACGTCCGCCGCCTGCGCGTGGTTGAGCGCCTCGATCGTCTGCGGCATGACGCCGTCGTCGGCCGCGACCACGAGGATCGCGATGTCGGTGACCTTGGCACCACGGGCACGCATGGCGGTGAACGCCTCGTGACCGGGGGTGTCGATGAACGTGATCGCCCGCTCGACGCCCTCGTGCTCCTTGTGGATCTGGTAGGCGCCGATGTGCTGGGTGATCCCGCCGGTCTCGCCGCCGGCGACGTCCTCGTCGCGGATGGCGTCGAGAAGGCGCGTCTTACCGTGGTCGACGTGACCCATGACGGTCACGACCGGCGGGCGAGCCGCGAGGTCGACCTCGTCCTCGGAGTCGACCCCGATCTCGAGGTCGATGTCGAACGCGTCGTAGAGCTCGCGCTCCTCCTCCTCCGGGGAGACCATCCGGATGTCGTAGCCGAGCTCGGACCCGAGCAGCCGGAAGGTGTCCTCGTCGAGGCTCTGCGTGGCCGTGGCCATCTCACCGAGGTGGAAGAGCACGGTGACCAGCGACGCCGGGTTGGCGTTGATCTTGTCGGCGAAGTCGCTGAGGCTCGCGCCCTGGCGGACCTGGACGATCGTCGAGCCGTCGCCGCGGGGGACGGTGACGCCACCGATCGACGGCGCCTGCATCTCCTCGAACTCCATGCGCTTGGCACGACGGGACTTGCGGCCACGCTGCGGGCGGCCGCCTCCGCGACCGAACGCACCCTGGGTGCTGCCGCGGCCACCTCGGCCACCGGGACCGCCGGGGCGACCGGCGAAGCCGCCGCCACCGGGACGGGCCCCCGGGCCACCACCGGCACCGCCGGGACGGCCACCGCCGCGAGCGGGACGCTCGCCCGGACGGGCCACTGCGCTGCGGTCGGGCATCATGCCCGGGCTGGGGCGCGGACCGCCGGGACGGGGACCGCCGGGGCCGGCAGCGCCACCCGCGGGACGAGGCCCGCCGGGACGGCTCTGCGGCCGGGGCATGCCCTGGCTCGGTGCGAACGGGTTGTTGCCCGGGCGCGGGGCGGACTCGCGGCTGCGACCCATCCCCTGGCTCGGGGCGTACGGGTTGTTGCCCGGACGCGGCGCGGAGGTCCGCGGCGCCGGACGGGGACCGCCCGGCTTCGGGGCACCCCCCTCGCGGGCCGCGGGCTCGGCCGGCTCGGCCGGAGCGGCCGGGGTCGGTGCCGCGGGCTTGGCGGGCGACGACGGGGCGGCCGGTGCCGCAGCGGCCGGGGCCTGCGGAGCGGCCGGAGCCTCGGACGGCGCCGGAGCGGCGGGAGCCGCCGCAGCAGGTGCCGACGGGGCAGCCGGAGCGGCCGGTGCCTCGGGGGCCGGAGCGGCCGGTGCCTCGGGGGTCGCCGCGGCCGGAGCCTCGGGCGCCGCGGGCGCGGTCTTCTGCGGGGCCGGCCTCTTGGGCGCGGCCTTCTTGGGAGCCTCGACCTTGTCGGCCGGGTACTTCTCGTTGTAACGCCGCACGACCGGGGCCTCGATCGTGGAACTGGCGCTCTTGACGTACTCGCCCATCGCGTTCAGGCGTTCCAGGACGACCTTGCTGGTCTCCCCGGTTTCCTTCGCGAGTGCGCTCACACGGACTTTAGACACATCTCTCCTGTCCAGGTCCGTGCCGGGCGGCGCGGACCGTCTTACAGCTGGGGGGTGCTCATCGCTGAGTACTCATCGGGTGCTCATCGCGTTAAACCCGCTTCCGGTCTTCGTTCTCTGACAGTTGTCCCTGCGCGAGGTCCTCGACCACGACCGCGACGACGGAGGTGTCCGGCGCGACGCTGCTGCGCAGCGCACGCCCGAACCCGCGTCGGCGGACGGCGAGGTCGAGACACGAGACGTCCGGGTGCAGCCATGCGCCGCGTCCCGGACGACGGCGCTCGGGGTCGGGGACGACCGTGGGGCCGTGCTCCCCCACCTCGAGAACCACTCGCAGGAGGGCCGACCGGCTATCCGTCCGGCGGCAGCCGATGCAGGTACGCACCGGTGTCGACGGCCGGGGTCCAGTCCGGTCGGTCTGCACCACTCTACCGCCTATGCGGGCTCGGGCGTGTCGCCGGGGGCCGCCGTCGCCGCAACGACCGGCTCGGTGTCGGGGCGGATGTCGATGCGCCACCCGGTGAGCTTGGCCGCGAGGCGGGCGTTCTGGCCCTCCCGGCCGATCGCGAGCGAGAGCTGGTAGTCGGGGACGACGACCCGCGCGGAGCGCAGCTGCTGGTCGACGATCTGGACCGAGGAGACCCGCGCCGGCGACAGCGCCGCCGCGATGAACTCGGCGGGGTCCTTGGAGTAGTCGACGATGTCGATCTTCTCGCCCTGCAGCTCGGCCATGACCGCCCGTACCCGGGCCCCCATCGGCCCGATGCACGCGCCCTTGGCGTTGAGACCGGGGACGGTGGAGTGCACGGCCATCTTCGTGCGGTGCCCGGACTCGCGCGCCAGTGCCGCGATCTCGACGCTGCCGTCGGCGATCTCGGGCACCTCGAGCGCGAAGAGCTTGCGGACGAGGTTGGGGTGGGTGCGCGACAGCCCGATCTGCGGGCCGCGCGGGCCGCGCTTGACCGAGACGACGAAGGTGCGGAGCCGGGCCCCGTGCGGGTAGGTCTCGCCGGGGACCTGCTCGGCCGCGGGCAGGATCCCTTCGACGGTCCCGAAGTCGACGAGGACGTGGCGGGGGTCCGAGCTCTGCTGGACGACGCCGGCGACGATGTCGCCCTCGCGGCCCTTGAAGTCGCCGAGGATCGCGTCGTCCTCGATGTCGCGCATCCGCTGCACGATGACCTGCCGGGCGGTGGCGGCGGCCACCCGCCCGAACCCCGTGGGGGTGTCGTCGAACTCCGGCCCCACCTCGCGGGTCGGCCGGGCCGGGTTGCCCTCCTCGTCGACCTCGCCCTCGGGGGCGGGGACCTCGTGCTCCTCGCGGGCCCAGATGACGACGTGGCCGGTCTTGCGGTCGAGCTCGGCCCGAGCATGGCGGTGGTGGCCCTCCGTGCGCTGGTACGCGAGGAGGAGGGCCTGCTCGATCGCCGGGACGATGATGTCGAGCGAGATGCCGCGTTCCCGTTCGAGGGCGCGCAGGGCGGCGAGGTCGATGTCCACGTCAGCTGTCCTTCGTCTCGTCATGGCGGGCGAACTCGACCTGCACGGCGGCGCGGTCGATGTCGCCGAGCTGGACCGTCTCGGTCCGGGTGGGGGTCTTCTTCGTCGCGGGGATCTCGAGGACCACCTCGTCGGGGCCGGCGGCGACGACGCGTCCGGTGACCTCGACGTCCGCCTGGTGGAGCGTCACGAGGCGGCCGACGTTGCGCTGGAAGTGCCGCGGCTCGGTGAGCGGGCGGCCGACTCCGGGCGAGGACACCTCGAGGGTGTAGGGCAGCTCGCCGAGGGCGTCGGAGTCGTCGAGGGCCTCGCCCACGAGGCGGGTCGCGTCGGCGACCTCGTCGAGCGAGAGGGGCTCGGTGGCGCCGGTGACCGTCCCGGTCTCGGCGAGCTCACGGTCGAGGAGCACCCGGACGACCCTGCGCTTGCCCGCAGGGGTGACGGTGACGTCCTCGAGGACGAGCCCACTGTCTGCCAGCGCCGCCTCGAGGACGGGTCGGACGCGGTCCGCGGTGGCCATGCCGGTGGCTCCTCCCTGTGAAGTTCTGAATGCCGGTGTCGCGACCGGGAGGATCCACTCTAAGCCACCGGGGGACCCCCGGCGCACCGTGGGAGGATGCCGGGCATGCCGCCGGACCCGAGCCCGCCGCCGGGCCGCCGGACCCTGCTCCGGGTGACGCTCACGGCCGGGATCCTGGCCGTCGGAGGGTGCGGGATCCGGCTCGAGGACGACGCCCCCGCGCTGCCGCTCCTGCCCACCCGGACCCCGGTCCCGGGCGAGGACCTGCTCGCCGCGCTGACCCGGGAGTGCAGCCGGCTCGCCGACCTCGCCTCCGCCCTGCCGGGATCACTCGCGACCGACCTGACGGTGCTGCACCGCCGCCAGCACACCGTGCTGCGCACGACCCTGCTCCGCGAGCAGGTGCCCGCCGCCGTGCTCGACGCCCCGGCCGCGACCCCCGCCGGGGCAGCGCCGGACGCGGACGCCCTGGCCGCGCTCGAGGCGGCGTCGGCACGTGGCGCCGGTGGGTTCGCCGGGGTGCCGGCCGGGCTGTTGGGTCCGGTCGCCGCCGTGCACGCGCAGCGCTACGCCGCTGCGTGGCTGCTCTCCGGCACAGCCCCCGACACCCCCGTCGCCGTCGTCCCGGGCGAGCCGGCTCTCGACGTCGCGTCGGCGCTGGCGGGCGCGGTCTACCTGCTCGAGGTCGCCGCGGCCCGGTCCTCGGGTGCCCAACGCACCCGGGCGTCGACGAGCCGGAACCGACTGCGGGCCCTGCGGGCCGAGGTGCTCACCGGCGAGGACCCGCAGCCGCCGGCCCTCGGTCATCCGCTGCCCTTCCCCGTCCGGTCGGCGGCCGACGCGCGCCGCCTCGCGCGCGAGACGGTGGCGACCCTGCGAGGCACCCTCGGCGCCCGGCTCGACCCGGTCCTGGCCGGGGCGGGCGCGGACGGGCTGTCGGCCGCCACCCGCTGGCTGGGGACGGTGGAGGTCGAGGCCCGGCGGTGGGGGCTGCCCCTGGCGCCCTTCCCCGGCCTGACGTGAGCGAGCTCGCCCTCCCCCGCGCCTGGGTCGAGCAGGTCCGGGGGTACCCGGCCGACGGCGGACCCACCGGCGCGGACTGGGTGGGCATGGTGCCGCGCCTCGTCGACGACGCCCTCGCCCGCTGGGACCTCGCCGTCGACGGTCCGCCACGCACCGGCTGGACGGCGGCCGTCGTCCCGGTCCGCCGCGGAGGCGAACGCCTGGCACTCAAGGTGGCCTGGCCGCACCCGGAGGGCCGGTACGAGCACCTCGCCCTGCGGTCCTGGAACGGTGACGGCGCCGTGCGGCTCGTCGCCGCGCTGCCCTCCGACGGCCTGCTCCTCCTCGAACGGCTCGAGACCGAGGACCTCACCGAGGTGTGGGCCGACGAGGCGTGCGCGGTCGTCGGCGGGCTGCTCAAGAGGCTGCACGTGCCCGCTCCCCCTCGCCTGCCCCGGATGACCGAGTACCTCGTGCCCCACCTCGAGCGGATGCAGCGGCGCCCCGCCGTGCCCCGGCGTGTGGTCACCCGTACCCTCGGCCTGGCCCGCGAGCTGCTGAACGGCGAGGTCCCCGACCTGCTGCTGCACACCGACCTGCACTACGAGAACGTCCTGCGGGCCCCGTCGGGTGGGTGGACGGCCATCGACCCGAAGCCGGTGGCGGGCCATCCGGGCTTCGACCTGTGGCCGGTGCTGCGGAACCGGGCGGGCGAGCTGGGAACCGGTGCGGCGCTGCGCTGGTCGGTGCGGAACCGGCTCGCCATCGTCGCCGCGGCTGCCGGCGTCGACGAGGACGAGGCCCGGGCCTGGACCCTGCTGCGGGCCGGGGTCGAGGTGAGCTGGACGAGCGTCCTCGACGACGGCGACGCCCTGTCCACGTGCGTCGCCCTGCACAAGGCCCTCGACGACTGACGCCGGCCGAGCGCCTACCGTGGACGGATGACGAACCGGCTCGCGGCGTCCCTGTCCCCCTACCTGCTCCAGCATGCCGAGAACCCGGTCGACTGGTGGGAGTGGGGCGACGAGGCGTTCGCCGAGGCGCGCCGCCGCGACGTCCCGGTGTTCCTGTCGGTCGGGTACGCCGCCTGCCACTGGTGCCACGTCATGGCGCACGAGTCGTTCGAGGACGAGGACGTCGCGCGGGTTCTGGCGGCCGGGTACGTCGCCGTCAAGGTCGACCGCGAGGAACGCCCGGACGTCGACGCCGTCTACATGGCCGCCACGACCGCCCTCACGGGCCACGGCGGCTGGCCGATGACCTGCCTGCTCACCCCGGACGGCGACCCGTTCTTCGCGGGCACCTACCTGCCCCGCGAGCACCTCCTGGGGCTGCTCGACAACGCCTCCCGGGCCTGGCGGGACCAGCGGGACCAGGTGCTGGCCTCCGGCGCCCACGTCGCCGGGCGGCTGCGGGAGATGACCGGGCCCCCGGCCTCCTCGCCCATCGACGTCGACACTCTCGACCGCGCCGTCGCCCGGCTGCGCAGCGACTACGACGACGCCCGGGGCGGTTTCGGCGGGGCGCCGAAGTTCCCGCCGTCGATGGTGCTGGCGTTCCTCCTGCGCCACCACGCCCGGACGGTGTCGCCGGACGCCCTCGCAATGGTCCGTGGGACCTGCGAGGCGATGGCCCGCGGCGGGATGTACGACCAGCTGGCCGGCGGCTTCGCCCGGTACTCCGTCGACGCCGGCTGGGTCGTGCCGCACTTCGAGAAGATGCTGTACGACAACGCCCTGCTGCTGCGGGTGTACGCCCACCTGTGGCGCGCCACCGGTGACCCCCTGGCGCGGCGGGTCGCCGAGGAGACCGCAGACTTCCTCGTCCGCGACCTCGGCACCCCCGAGGGTGCGTTCGCCTCCGCCCTGGACGCCGACACCGTCGTCGACGGGCACTCGCACGAGGGGCTGACCTACGCGTGGACCCCGGAGCAGCTCGCCGAGGTCCTCGGCCGGACCGACGGCGAGCGCGCCGCCCGCCTGCTGTCCGTCACCGGGTCCGGGACCTTCGAGCACGGCGCCTCGACCCTGCAGCTGCCCGAGGACCCCGACGACCCGCGGTGGTGGGACGACGTGCGGGCCCGGCTCGGGTCGTCGCGGGCGTCGCGGCCGCAGCCGGCCCGCGACGACAAGGTGGTCACCGCCTGGAACGGCCTGGCCATCGCCGGGCTCGCCGACGCCGGCACACTCCTGGACCGCCCCGACCTCGTCGAGGCCGCGGCCCGGGCCGCCGGTCACGTCCTGGCGACCCACGACGTCGACGGGGAGCTGCGCCGCACCTCCCGGTCCGGGCGGGTGTCGGCGGCGCCGGCGGTGCTCGACGACCACGCGGACCTCGCCGAGGGGCTGCTCGCGCTGCACCAGGGCACCGGGGAGGCACACTGGCTCGCTGCCGCCACCGACCTGCTCGACCGCGCGCTCCAGCGGTTCGTCGATGCCGACGGCGCGGTCCACGACACCGCGCACGACGCACCGCCGCTGTTCTCGCGCCCCGCGAACCGCAGCGACAACGCCGAGCCCGCCGGGGCCTCGGCCCTGGCCGGGGCCCTGCTCACGCTGTCGGCGCTCACCGGGTCCCCGCGGCACCGGGAGGCCGCCGACGCGGCTCTCGCGGCGTGCGGCGAGGTCGCGGCCCGGGAACCGCGGTTCGCCGGCTGGGCCCTCGCGGTGGCCGAGGCCGCGGTCGCGGGTCCCCTCCAGGTGGCCGTCGTCGGACGGGACGAGCGGGCGGCCGAGCTGCTGGCCGTGGTGCGGGGTTCGGTCTCCCCCGGGCTCGTCCACGTGGCCGGCGACCCGGACAGCCCCGGGGTTCCGCTGCTGACGTCACGCCCCCTGGTCGGGGGTGGGTCCGCCGCCTACGTGTGCCGTGGGTTCGTCTGCGACCGCCCGGTCACCAGCGCGGCGGACCTGCGGGCCGCGCTGGAGGCCTGACGGCGGTCTCCGGGCCGCCCGACGCACGCGGCGTGGGCGGCCCCGCGGGCGCCGGGAGGCACAGAGGGAAGGCAACCCGACGCAGTACGTCGGGCCGCCGCCATCCCGGCGTCCGCCGACCCGCCGGACCGCGACCCACGGGGGGCCGACTGCCGGCGAGCCGAGCGGGCGACGTGTCCTGCACGCCACCCACTGGGTCAGAGTGCTGCGCTCCCGTCCGGCGCGGGGCCGGCCGGGAGCACAGGGACCCGGCACCCGACAGGTCGTCGGGGAGGTCGGATCGATGAGGAGTGCCCGGCGTGTGGGGCCGGGAGGAGGCCGGAGGCCGACGACGCCCGGTCGAGCACCCGGTGGGGCGCCGACGCATGGGGGTGCGCGACGTACGCGCACACGGTGCGGCGGGGTTCCCGCCGACCCCGGATCCCCGGCGATCGTGACATGTCACAACCTGCTGCTCGCGCGGAGGTCCCCTGCTGAACCACCGGCTGAACGGGTCGAGGCTAGCAGCGTCGTCGGCCCGTGCACAGGGCCCAACCGGGCTACGTCGCCGCGAGGTCCAGCTGCCCCTCCACGAGGGTGCGGGTCACCCCGCCGACCAGGGTCCGTCCGTCGCCGGTCACCTCCACGGTCACCCGGCCGGTCCGGTCCAGACAGCCGCCCTGGGCGGCCGTGTACCGCGCCGGCAGGTGCCCCGCCGGCACGAGCCACTGGGCGAGGCCGGCGTTGAGGCTGCCCGTGACGGGGTCCTCGGCGGCGTCGCGGTCATCGGAGTAGAACGCCCGCACCTCGAGGTCGCAGCCGTCGGGGTGCCCGCCGTGCCAGGGCGCGGCGAGCCCCACCCTGAGGCCGTCGAGGCGGGACAGGTCGACCCGCAGGTCCAGCAGCGCCGGGGCGTCCCGGAGGAGGACGCCGACCCATCCCGGGCCGTTGTCGACCCAGGCCATGTCGACGACCTCGGTCGCCACGAGGCCGGTGGCATCTCTGATCCGGGCCGACAGGGCAGGATCCACCGGGCCCGAGCGCCGCAGCGGCGGCGCCTCGAAGGCGAGCGTCGCCCCCCGGTGGACGGGGACCAGACCCGCCTCGCACTCCTGCACGACGGTGTCGGGGCGGGACGCCACCCCGCCCGCCTCGAGCCACGCATGCGCGCTGCCGAGGGTCGGGTGGCCGGCGAAGGGCAGCTCGCCACCGGTGGTCCAGATCCGCACCCGGTAGTCGGCCGCGGGCGTCGTGGGCGCGCACAGGAACGTCGTCTCGGACAGGTTGGTCCAGCGGGCGACCTCGGCCATCTGCGCGTCCGTCAGGTCGTCGGCGTCCTGGATGACCGCCACAGGGTTGCCCCGGAAGGGCAGCGGCGAGAAGACATCGACCATCCGGAAGCCGCGCACGGCTCATCGAACCATGCGCGCCCGCCGGCCTGCGCCTACCTCGGGCAGGGGTTGAAGCCGGTCACGTCGCCGGTGACCGTGCTGGCCTGGCCGTTGCCCGTGATGTAGGTGAACGTCGCGGTGCCGTTGGCGGAGTTCCCGCCGGACACCTGGATGTCGGCGGCGATGATCACATAGACCTCGCTCGTGCCCACCGGGACGTTGACGGTCGAGACGTCGAGGTCGTCGGGACCGACCTCGATGATCTGGGCGTCCGGGTAGTTGGGCGCCGTGACCGACTCGAACGACACCGTCGTGGCCTCGGAGCTGGTGACCGTGAAGACGATCTTGTAGCCGTACTCCTTGCCCGCCACGGACCGGCCGGGGTACTTGCACCCCTCACCGGTGAAGGTGAGGACGACGCCGGGTGAGGCGGCGAAGGCGGGAGCCGCGGCTCCGACGGCGATGACCGGGACGGCCCAGGCCACTGCGGTGGTGATGGAACGTCGGCTCGTGAGCCGATCGGATGGCGAGATAGACATGGGTGCCCCTGCAAGCACGGCCGACCCCCTGCTGGTCGACGAGTACTTCGATGGTAAAGGGCGGTTAAGGATTTCGCCATGGTTTGAACAAATTGATTGCGATGCCCGGCGGGCCGGCTGGACGCCCGGTATGGTGCCGTCGCTTCCGCCCCGGCGGTCCCGTCCGTCACTGCCGTATCAGCCGGTACGCGGGGTCGCGGGTCGGCAGGAGCCTCGCGACCCGGCCCGGGTCCACCCAGGCGGCGGTCGCCCACACGTCCGCCCAGAGCAGGTCCGGCCCGACGACGGTGGCCGAGCCCTCCCGCCGGACCGGCACCCCCGTCCGCGGGTCCACGACGTGCCCGCCCCGCGCGGCTGCCCCGGACGTCGCGACGGCACCCCGGCGCAGCGTGACGACCTCGGCCACCCGACCTGCCCGCGACGGGTCCTCCACCCCGATCCGCCAGGTGGGGGCCGCGGCGGACGGACCCGGACCGGCGCCGACGACGACATCCCCACCCGCGCCGATGCTGTACGACGCCTCGGGAACGATGGCGAGGTGGTCGGCCGCGCCGGCGACGGCCCAGCCCTTCACGAGCCCGGTCGGGTCGAAGGTCAGGCGACCACCCGGCCGGGCCCGCCACGCCCGGAACAGCCCATCGGTGCGGTCCTCGGCCTCGAGGCAGATCTCGGCGACGTCGGCGACCCAGGCATGGACCGCGTCGGCCTCGCCGTGCTGCAGCCGCAGCAGGTCGCTGTCGGCCCGCCAGGTGGAGAGCACCGCGTCGACCCGACGCAGGTGGGCGAAGAGCCGCGCGACGCCGGCCTCGAGGTCGGGCCGGGTCGGCTCGAGCGCCCTGACGTGCACGCTCACCGCGGTCCCCATCACGTGCTCGACCCAGGCCCGGCGGGCGGGAACGGGCGGCAGCGGCATGGACGGCGCGACCGGGATCTCGGCGGTGATCACAGGTTCGCCTGGTCGATCGCGGACTGCAGCGACTGGATGTAGCCCTCCGAGGTGAAGGTCGCGCCCGACACCATGTCGATCTGCGCGCTCTGTGCCTGGACGGCCGCGTCGTTGAGGACCGGAACGGCCGCGGCGTTGATCTCCTGGTCGCGACGGTCACTCCAGGGCACCTGGGTCACGACGGACTTCGTGATCGTCCCGTTCTGCACGGTGATCTCGACCTGGACGGGGCCGTACCGGGTGTCGACGGCGTCACCGGTGTACGTCCCGTCCGAGGTCGTCGAGCCCGACGCGGACGAGGAGGACGAGGAGGACGAGGACCCGGGCTCCGACTCGCTCGTGCCCGCCGAGCCCGACGCGGAGCCGTTCGCCTGGTCACCGGCCCCGGCGATGCTGGCCACGGAGGTCGAGCTGGTCGACGTGTGGTAGCTGAAGAGGAGCACCAGGGCCGAGAGGGTGCTGAGCAGCCAGGTCGTGGTCCGTCGCATCGAAGGTCCCTTCCGAGATGGGGTCATGGGGTCAGTAGGCGAAACGCTCGCGGTGGATGGCGTCCGGGGCGGCCCCGGCCTCCAGTGCGGCCGCGCGGACCGCCTCCATCCAGCCGTCGTTGCCGCAGACGAAGACGTCGTGGTCCGCGAGGTCGGGAACGATCGCGAGGAGCGCCTCCCGGTCCGACAGGTGCGCGGCCTGGCGTGGGAGCCACGAGGCGCGGTCCGCGATGCGGTGCCCCTCGACCTGGAGGTACCGGGCGCCCCGGGCCGCGGCGAGCGCCCGCAGCTCGTCGGCCAGCACCGCCTCGGCCCCGGAGCGGACCCGGTGGACGACGGTCACGTCGCCGGGCCCCTGGGGCAGCTCCTCCAGGAGCGCGCGCAGCGGGGTGATGCCGATCCCGGCGCCGATGAGGAGGACCTTGCGGCGGGTCCGGACCCCGCCGTGGAGCCGGCCGTAGGGCCCCTCGAGCAGGACGCGGGTGCCGGGCCGCAGCGTCGCGAGGCGGGCCGACCCGTCGCCCACGTGCTCGGCGGTGAGGCGCAGGCTCCGGCCGTCGGGAGCGGCCGACAGCGAGTAGGGGTTCGCCCGGCTCCAGCCCGGGCCGTCGAGGAACCGCCACTGGAAGAACTGGCCCGCTCGCACGGGCAGGCGGCGGAGACCGTCGCCGGCGACGGTCACGGTCGTCGCACCGGACCCTTCGGGGCGCACGTCGAGCACCCGGATCGGCGAGCGCAGTGAGCGCCAGGCGGGCAGCCCGAGCCGGAAGACCAGGACGCAGGCGGCGGTCGTCGCCCACAGCCCCCACCAGAAGACGGTGGCGGCCGTCGAGTCGAGGAAGTCCGCACCCGTCCACAGCTGGTGGGGCAGGACGAGCCCGGCGCCGAGGTACCCGTACAGGTGGATGAGGTGCCAGGACTCGTAGCGCAGCCGGCGGCGCGCCCTGCGGACCGAGGTCACGACGACCATGACCAGGGCCGCGGTCCCCGCCGTGGCCAGCAGCATCCCCGGGTACGTGACGACGAGGTCCCAGGCCGTCCCCCAGACCCCGCGGGTGGACGAGGCGGCGTAGCCGAGGGTGATGAGGACGATGTGGGCCAGGAGCAGGGTGAAGGAGGTGAACCCGACGAGGCGGTGCGTGCGGGCGAGGTGGTCCTGCCCCCAGGCCTGCTCCACCCACGGCACCCGGGCCATGAGGGCCACCTGGACGAGGAGGAGCGCCGAGGCCACCAGTCCGGTGAGCCGGCCCGTCGACGTGAGGGCGCCGGCCCAGGAGCCGAGGTCCTGCACTCCCCCACCGGCGAGCCAGAGCGCGACGACGACGAGGATCACCGCCCAGCCGGCCGCCGCGGTCGCGTCCCGCCACCAGCGAGGGACCGAGGTGTGCCGGTGGAAGGCGCGGCGCATCCCTGCGGACGGCGGGGCGGGGGCCTCACCCGGGGCGATCGTGCTCGTCGTCATGCAGGCCACTGTCGTCCCGGTGGCTATGTGCCTCCTGTGCGCGGGGTCGCTGTCGGCCGTGAGCCGGCGCACGCACCGTGGGCGAAGGTGGAACCGTTTCCGCAGACTCCGACACAATGCTGGCGTGAGTGCACCGGTGCCCCCGCCCCCGCCCCTGCCCGATCTCGGGCTCGGCGCGGACCGCGCCGAGATGCTCCGAGCCCGTCTCGACCGCTGGTGGCCGGACCTGCACGCCGGCCTCGTCGAGCTCTACGGGGCGGACCGCGCACTCCGGACGGGGACCGAGCTCGTGACCCTCGCAGCCCGCGCCTTCGCGCGCCGGCCCGACCGCCTCCACCGTCGCGATCTCGAGCGGATGCTGCGACCGGACTGGCTCCAGGACCCCGCGATGGTGGGCTACGCCGCGTACACCGAGCGGTTCGCCGACGACCTGCGGGGCGTGTCGAACCACCTGTCCTACCTGGAGGAGCTGGGGGTCAGGTACCTGCATCTCATGCCTCTGCTCGAGACCCGGGAGGGCGACAACGACGGCGGGTACGCCGTCGTCGACTACCGCAGCGTGCGCCCCGACCTCGGGTCGATGGACGACCTCGTCGCGCTCGCCGACGACCTGCACGACCGCGACATGAACCTCGTCCTCGACCTCGTGCTCAACCACGTGGCCCGTGAGCACGACTGGGCGGTGCGGGCGCGCGGGGGGATGCTGCGCTACCGGTCGTACTTCCACGTGTTCGCGGACCGCCGGCTCCCCGACGCCTACGAGCGCACGCTGCCCGAGGTCTTCCCGGACTTCGCCCCCGGCAGCTTCACCTGGGACGAGGACCTGCGGGGCTGGGTCTGGACGACGTTCAACGCGTGGCAGTGGGACGTCAACTGGGGCAACCCCGACGTGCTCGCGGAGTACGTCCAGATCATCCTCGAGCTCGCGAACCGCGGGGTGGACGTGCTGCGCCTGGACGCCATCGCGTTCATGTGGAAGCGCCTGGGCACCGACTGCCAGGGCCAGCCGGAGGTCCATGCGATCACCCAGGTGCTGCGCGCCGTCACCCGCATCACCTGCCCGGCGGTCGCGTTCAAGGCCGAGGCGATCGTGGCCCCGTCCAAGCTCCTGGCCTACCTCGGGCAGGGGCCGCACACGGGCAAGGTCAGTGACGTCGCGTACCACAACAGCCTCATGGTCCAGGTGTGGTCGATGCTGGCCGCGCGTGACGTCCGGCTCGCCGCGCAGGCCCTGGGGTCACTGCCGCCGGAGCCGTCGACGGCGACCTGGCTCACCTACCTGCGCTGCCACGACGACATCGGCTGGGCGGTCATGGACGAGGACGCCGAGGCGGTCGGGTCCACCGGGCCCGGGCATCGGCACTTCCTGGCCGACTGGTACCTCGGCGACTTCTGGGGCTCCCCCGCCCGCGGCCTGGTCTTCCAGTTCAACCCCGACACCGGTGACCGGCGCACGTCCGGGACCGCCGCCTCGCTCATCGGGCTCGAGGCCGCGGAGACTCCCGAGGAGACCGAGGAGGCGCTCGCCGCGCTCCGCCTCGCGCACGCCGTCGTCTTCGGCTGGGGCGGCATCCCGGTCATCTGGAGCGGCGACGAGCTGGGCCAGCCGAACGACCCGGACTGGGCGAGCGAGCCCGGGCACGCGAACGACAACCGGTGGGCGCACCGGCCCCGGCTGGACTGGCAGCGCGCCGAGGCCCGCCACGACGACTCGACCGTGCCGGGTCGGGTGTTCGGGGACCTCGTCGACCTCGTCCGGGCACGGGCGTCGCTGCCGCACCTGCACGCGTCGGTGCGCACGACGATCGGGCCGGTCGACGACACCGGGGTGCTCGTCACGCTGCGTGACCACCCGTTGGGGCGCTTCGCCGGCGTCTACAACGTGACGCCGGAGACCCGGGCCTGGCCCGGCTGGCGGGTCCACTCCCTGGGGCTGGCCGACGCCGTCGACGCCATCACCGGGCGGCTGCTGCCATGGGGAAACGACGGCGACGTCCACCTCCCGCCCTACGCGGCCCTCTGGCTCACCGTCCCGCCCCGCTGACCCGCCCACCCCCGAACGTGGGTGAAAGCCGCCGCTATCTGGCCGGTCTTCACCCACGTTCGCGCAGGCTGTGGATGAATCCGCGGGCAATCGGCGCGATCTGGGCAGGCTCGGGCCATGCCCGACCTCCAACGCCCAGCACGCCGCCTCCTGCGGCGGGCGGCCGCTGCGGCGGCCGAGGAGTTCGGGGGCGTTCTCACGATGCGCCGCCTTGCCGGCCTCGGCTACGACCACTCGGCCGTCCGGCGCGAGGTCGAAGGAGACCGCTGGCAGCGGCTCGGCACGCACACGGTCGCACTGCACACCGGCGGGGTGTCCGACGAGGGTCGGCGATGGCGGGCCGTCTGGGAGGTCGCCGAGGATGTCGCGCTCGTCGACGGCGTCAGCTCTCTCCAGGCCGCGGGGCTCACCGGCTACGACGAGCCGGTCGTCCACGTCTCGGTCCCCCGCCACGCCCAGTGCCCCGAGGTCGAAGGCGCGCGCATCCACCGGGTCACGCGGACCCCCGGGGAGGCCCACTCCTCCGGCCTGCCGCGGACCACCCCCGAGGTCGCGACCCTGCGCGCCGCAGCCTGGGCGCGCAGCGACCGCCAGGCGGCACTCGTGCTGTGCCTCGCCGTGCAGCAGCGCCTCACGACGGGGCACCGCCTCCTGGCGACGTTCCGCGTCGTCCGCAACCGTGGTCGCCGGCCGTTCGTGCGGCAGGTGCTCCGGGACGTCGCCGACGGCGCGCAGTCGCTCGGGGAGCTCGACTTCGCCGTCCTCTGCCGGCGCTACGGCATCCCCCCGCCGCACCGGCAGGTCCTGCGCCGCACCGCGCGCGGACGGATCTACCTCGACGTGCGCTGGGCGGGCAGTCGGCTGGTGGTCGAGATCGACGGCGCCGGACACCGAGTCGGCCTCTCGGTCACCGATGACAACCTGCGACAGAACGAGGTGTCCCTGACAGGCGACGTCGTCCTGCGCATCGATCTCGTCGGGCTCCGGGTCCACGAGTCCAGCTTCATGGCTCAGGTGCGGTGCGGCGTCCTCGGTCGCGCAGCGGCTCCTCCCCTCCCCGAACGTGGGTGAAACCCGCCGCTATTGCGCCGGTCTTCACCCACGTTCGGGGGGAGGGGGAGGGCGTGAGGGGCGGTCACCAGAGGCCGAGGAGGTCCCCGCCGATGCGGATGACGAACGCCACGACGACGACGATGAACACGCCCCGCACGAAGCGGCTCCCCCGGGCGACGGCGGTCCGCGCCCCGACGTAGCCCCCGGCGAGGTTCATCACGGCCATCACCGCGCCGACGGTCCACACGACGTGGCCCCCCGGCGCGAACACCGTCAACGCCCCGAGGTTCGTCGCGAGGTTGGCGATCTTCGCCTTGGCGCTGGCCTCGAGGAACGCGTACCCGAGCAGCCCGACGAGCGCGAACACCAGGAAGCTCCCGGTCCCCGGCCCGAGTGCCCCGTCGTACACCCCGATGACGAAGCCGGTGAGCACCGCCGCGGTCGTGTGCCGGGCGCCGCTCCACCGCAGTCGGGTCAGCTCGCCCACGGACGGCTTGAGCAGCGTGTACGCCCCGACGACGACGAGCATCACGAGGATGATCGGGTTGAAGAGCGCCTTGGGGATGTGCAACCCGATGAGCGCCCCGCCGACCGCGCCGACGTACGCCACCCCGGCCATCGGCAGCGCCGTGCGCAGGTCGGGCTTGATCCGCCGGTAGTACGTGACCGAGGCGGTCGCGGTCCCCCACACCGAGCCGAACTTGTTCGTCGCCAGCACCTGCGCCGGGGTCGCTCCCGGCATCCCGAGGAGCAACGCGGGCAGCTGCACCAGCCCTCCCCCGCCGACGACCGCGTCGACCCAGCCGGCGAGGAAGCCGGCCAGGCCGAGCAGGACGATGACGTGGAGCTCGGGGTCAGCCACGACGCGGCCGGGTCACGCGCCGGCCAGCCAGCCGTCGACGACGGCCAGCACGTCGAGCAGCTCGGAGGCTCGGCCGTCCGGCACCGCCGTGACCTCGACGGTCTGGTCCGCCGGGATGCTCGAGTGCGGGATCCAGATGGCGCGCATCCCGACCTGCTGCGGCCCGTGGACGTCCTCGAACAACCGGTCGCCGACGTACACCGCGCGCTCCGGCTCGACGTCGACGGCGCGACAGGCCGCGCGGAACACCTCCGGGTGCGGCTTCACGTGGTCGAGCTCGCTGGTGTACAGGTCGGCGTCGATGAGGTCGAGCACGGCGTCGCGCTCGAAGATCTCGCGGTGGTAGGCGCGGCTCCAGATCGTGTTGGACAGCACGCCGACCCGGATGCCCCGCTCCCGCAGCCCGTCCCACAGCGGGCGGACCTGCGGGTCGGTGTAGGTGTGCGGCTCCCAGAACCGCCGGTACGCGGCGAGCGCCAGGTGGTGCCGGTCGTGCTCGGGGTCGATGCCGGCCTCGTCGAGGATGGCCTCGAGGCTCGCCGAGGAATGCTGCGTCCGGCCCCGATGCCAGGCCGAGGCCTCCACCTCGAGGATGCGCTCGGCCAGCCGGTGCGCCGCGTCGAGGTCCTCCTGCGGGACCTCGTCGGAGGCGAACGGCACGCCGTGGACCTCGCGGGCGAAGACGCGCCACTGCTCGGGGAGGTCGACGTCGTGCCAGGGGGTCAAGGTGCCGCCCCAGTCGAAGACGACCGCCTCGACCGGCCGCCCCATCAGCGGCCGATCTCGGCGAGGATCTCGGCGACGGCGTCAGCGGCCGGGACGTCGCGCCGCTCCCCGGAGCGCCGGTCCTTGAGCTCGACGGTCCCGTCGGCCAGCCCCCGCCCGACGACGACGATCGTCGGCACCCCGACGAGCTCGGCGTCCTTGAACTTCACGCCGGGGCTGGCCTGGCGACGGTCGTCGAACAGCACCTCGACGCCACGCGCCTCGAGCGAACGGGTCAGCTCCTCGGCGTAGGTGAACACCTCGTCGGACTTGCCCGTCGCGACGAGGTGGACGTCGGCGGGGGCGAGCGCGCGCGGCCAGACCAGGCCCAGCTCGTCGTGGTTGCCCTCGGCGACGCAGCCGACGGCCCGGGACACCCCCACGCCGTAGGACCCCATGACGACGGTGCGCAGCTTGCCGTTCTCGTCCAGCACCTTGAGGTCCAGGGCCTCGGCGTACTTGGTGCCGAGCTGGAACACGTGGCCCATCTCGATGCCGCGTGCCGACTCCAGCCCGTGCCCGCACGAGGGGCAGGCGTCACCGTCGCGCACCTCGGCGGCCTCGATCGTGCCGTCGGCGGTGAAGTCGCGGCCGGCGACGAGGTCGAGGACGTGCCGCCCGGGCTCGTCGGCGCCGGTGACCCAGGCCGTCCCCTCGCTGACGCGGGGGTCGAGGAGGTAGCGGATGCCCGAGGGCCGGTCGGCGCCGAGGACCCCGGGGCCGATGTACCCCTTCGCCAGGGTCGGGCGGGCGGCGAAGTCGGCCTCGGCGAACGCCTCGACGACGGCGGGCTCGACCTGCGCCCCCAGGCGCTTCTCGTCGACCTCGCGGTCGCCGGGCAGGCCGATGGCCAGCGGCTCCCGGGTGCCGTCGGGGTGGACGAGCATGACGATGACGTTCTTCAGGGTGTCGGCGGCCGACCAGGCGCGGCCGTCCGTGCGCGGGAACGCCGCCTCGAGGTGCGCGACGAGGGTGTCGATGGTCGGGGTGTCGGGGGTGTCCTCGACGTGCGCGGCCGGGACCCCGGAGGCGTCGACCGCCTCTGCTGCCGGGACCCGCACGGCCTCGACGTTCGCGGCGTACCCGCAGTGCCCGCACCGGACGTAGGTGTCCTCGCCGTTCTCGGCCGTCGCGAGGAACTCCTCGGACTTCGACCCGCCCATCGCGCCGGCCATCGCCTCGACGATGACGTAGTGGAAGCCGAGCCGGTCGAAGATCCGCACGTAGGCGTCACGGTGCAGCTGGTAGCTCTTGTCGAGCCCGGCCTCGTCGAGGTCGAACGAGTAGCTGTCCTTCATGACGAACTCGCGGCCGCGCAGCACCCCGGCCCGCGGCCGGGCCTCGTCGCGGTACTTCGTCTGGATCTGGTAGAGGGCCAGCGGCAGGTCCTTGTACGAGCTGTACATGTCCTTGACGGCGAGGGTGAACATCTCCTCGTGCGTCGGCCCGAGCAGGTAGTCGCCGTCCTTGCGGTCCTTGAGCCGGAACACGTTGGGGCCGTACTCGGCCCAGCGGCCGGACGCCTCGTAGGGCTCACGAGGGAGCAGGGCCGGGAAGAGCAGCTCCTGGGCGCCGATGGCGTCCATCTCCTCGCGCACGACGGTCTCGACCTTGCGCAGCACCTTGAGGCCGAGCGGCAGCCACGTGTAGATGCCGGGGCTCACCCGCCGGACGTACCCGGCCCGCACGAGCAGCCGGTGGCTCGGCACCTCCGCGTCCGCCGGGTCCTCGCGAAGGGTTCGCAGGAACAGGGACGACATGCGCATGGCCACGGGGAGGCTCCTGGTGGGTGGTGAGGTGGACAACCCGGCAAGGATAACGACGCGAGCAGGCATCTCGCGCCGCCCACCCGGCTCAGTCCGGGGTCTGCTCGTAGCGGGCGCGCAGCCCGTAGTCCTCGAACCCGAGGCGCAGGTAGAGGTCGTGCGCCGGGTTGTCCACGTTCACCGCGAGCCACGCCGTCTCGCAGCCGGCCTTGCGGAGCGCACGCAGCGAGCGGGTGACGAGATGAGCGCCCAAGCCGCGTCCCCGCCAGGCGGGCACCACGCCCACCTGGTCGATCCAGTTCTCGGTGACCGTCACGAAGCCCGCGACCCTCCCCTGCAGGTCCAGGACGACCCGGGAGAGGTCGGGACGGAAGCCCTCGTCCTCCTGCGAGCCCGCGACCCACTCCTCGCGCGGGGTGTCGGGGAAGCCGGGCCTCGCCGCGAACGAGCGGGCGTAGGCGGTGTGGAAGAGCCCGGAGGTGTCCTCGGACCACGGCAGCGACACCAGCCCCGCGGGGCGCGGGACGCGCGGCATCGCGACGAGCGGGTGCCGCATGACGTGCTCGGCGAAGGTGCGCAGCAGCCCGAGGTGGACGGCCAGGGCGTCGGACTCGGGTGAGGTGGTCTCGGCCACGAGGCGCAGCAGCGCACCGCCCGACTGCTCGAGGGACCAGCGGACCAGCTGCTCCCCCAGGCCCTGCCGGCGCGCCGAGGGGTCCACCAGCCCGGTCGCCGCGCGGTGCCCGGTCGCGTCGACGAAGACCGACGCCGCCGCGACGAGCTCGCCGATCTCGTTCCGACCGCCGATCGAGGTCCCCCGGAGGAAGAGCTGCCGCAGCATCGGCTCGGTGCCCAGCTGCGGTAGCCCACCGTCCCGGTCCAGGCAGCGCTGCGCGAGGTGGGCCAGCGAGGGCAGGTCCGCCTCGGAGAGCGGTTGCCACGAGAGCGTCGACACGGGCGGGGTCAGCGACCGTCGGCGCGCACCACGCGGCCGAGGTGGAGCCTGGGGCGGGGCGGGGCGGCCATGGGACATCCAACCACCGGTCAGAGCAGGACGGTCGTGAACTCCCCGGCCTCGGTGAACCCGAGACGGTCGTAGGTGGCCCGGGCCGCGTGGTTGAAGTCGTTGACGTAGAGCGTGACGAGCGGCGCCGGGCCGGCCATCACCTGCTCGAGCACCGCTGCGAGCATCGGCCCGGCGAGCCCCTGACCACGCAGCCGCGGCGCGACCCACACCCCCTGCAGCTGCGCGCAGCCGAGGGCGAGGCTGCCGATGTCGGTCTTGAACAGGACCTCGCCGTCCTCGACGACGACGTAGGTGTGGCCGCGGGCGATGATCGACGCGAGCGAGGACCGGTAGCCCCGGCTCGACCCGGTGTAGGGCGGGTAGCCGATCTCGGCGGTGAACATGTGCTCGGCCGCGGGCAGGACGAGGTCGACCTCGTCGGGCCTGGCCGGCCGGACCCGGGGGTCGGGCTCGATGCCGAGCACCGAGGGCGGCCGGTCGGCCACGAGGAGCGGCTGGTGCGCCCGCACGGCCCGCGCCGGCCCCCAGTGCGGCTCCAGGTGCTCCCAGAGACCGACCACCTCCTCCCGCGCCCCGAAGATCGAGGCGCTGCGGCCCCGCCAGCGCCGCAGCCGCTCGGCGAACGCGGGGCGGTCCTGCGCCGTCGTCCCGACCGGGACGACGTTCGCGCTGGCCCAGACCAGGCCGGTGAGCACACCGTCGCTCCGGTGGCCGAGGACGGCCGACAGGGACCCGGTGCGCGAGCCCTCGAGGATGCGAGCCGCGACGAACACCGACCGCGGCAGGTCACCGGCACACAGGTCGAGCGCGGCAGCGCGGTCGTCGAGCGACAGCGGCCGGACCGGGGATCGTGTGCGCAGCACGACACCAGACTAGGACGCGTCGGCTCTGCTCCATTCCGTTGCGCTCCGCGCCGGATGCCGGAGCTCACCGAGCGAGCCGCCGCGCGGCCCCGGACGCCACCGCCGGACGATCTCCCGCGCCGCCCAGCTCTCCACGGCGAGACAGCAGACGAGGAGGACGATCCCGACCAGCCGGCGCCCGGTCAGCGGTGTATCGACGTCCTGGAAGACCGCCCACAGGGTGACCCCCACCAGCCCTACTCCGGGGAGGGCCAGCCAGCGGCGCCTGTCGAGCAGCATGACGCCCCCGACGACCCCCGGGAGCATCAGGGCGCCGGCGGCCGAGAAGAGCAGGACGAAGGGCAGCCCGACGAGCCGCCACCAGGGTGTCCACCCGGAGCGTCGGGCCAGGCGCACGAGGGCGACGAGCCCGCCGACGAGCGACGTGGAGCCGATGATCGACAGCGTGCCGGACCAGGTGAACTCCGGGCTCGTGGCCAGGAGCCGCATGAAACCGCGTGCCACGATCCCCCAGCCGAGGCCGGCCGCGACGCCGATCCCCACGGTCCGCAGGACGCCTGAGCTGCCGCGACGGCGGCGCGACCACCCGGTCACCAGATCACCGGGAGACACGCGAGCCGGGCCCCGGCCGCGCCCGTGTGATGGTCGGTGGGCAGGGCGTGGATGACGACCGAGCGGGCCCCCGGAGCCGGGACGAACGGCACCGACGCCGTTGCGGTGCCGCCACCACCGCGGACCCGGACGTCCAGCCACACCTCGGTGTCCTCGCTGACCTCCGGCTCGCTGCTGCCGGCCAGGACGTCGGTGTTGTAGTGGCCGAGGGCCGCTGCTCCGTCGCCCGCGACGCACGGGCCGACGTGCAGGTGGGCACCGAAGGTCACCCCGTCGGCACCATCGATCCCCCGGACCCGCAGCAGGGCGTGTGAGCCCCGTGCGGACTCCACGATCTGCACCGCGGCGACCGCGCCGTCCAGGGGCCCGGCCACGGCCGGTTGGAGGTCGGAGAGAGGGCCGGAGGCCCGCACGAGGGGACCGCCCGCAGCGGCGGAGGTCGGGAGCGACACCACGAGGCCGGTGAGCGCGACAATGGCCGGCACGGCGAGTGCGCGACAGGAGGTGATGGACATGGGCGTCCTTTCGGTCGGGACCGCGCGGATGCGGACACCATGCAGACGCGGGACCCGCGCCTCGCGGGCGACACCGCGGGCGGGCAGGACCTGCACAGACGGGGCCCCGGATTTCGTCACGTCCTCGTGTCACCCGCAGGCCCGGCCCGGACGTCCGTCCGGGTGATGGAGGTGGTGGCGACCGGGCTGAGGCGGGTCGACGTCGCGGACAGTGGTTCGGTCGACGTCGCCGCGATGTTCGACGCCGAGGCGGCCTCCCTCACGCGCCTCGCCCGCTTCTACGTCGACGACACGACCGCCGCGGAGGATCTCGTCCAGGAGGCGTTCATCCGCTTCGCCCGACATCACGGCCGGTTGCGCGACCCCTCCCGCGCGGCGGCCTACCTGCGCTCGATCGTCATCAACCTCGCCCGCGACCACAACCGGCGCGGCCTGGTGTCGTGGCGGCACCGCCCCCCGGCGCAACCGGACACCCCGTCCGCCGCCGCCACGGCGGAGGAGCGCGCCGAGCGCGCCGCCGTCGTCGAGGCGTTGCGCGCCCTTCCCCGGCGGCAGCGCGACTGCGTCACCCTGCGCTACTACTACGACATGCCCGTCGCGGAGATCGCGGCCACCCTGGGGGTCTCGTCGAACACCGTGAAGACCCATCTCCAGCGGGGGCTCGACGCCCTCGGCGCGACCTTGGAAGGCGACCGATGACCCAGCTCGAGGACCGCATCGCCAAGGCCCTGACCCGGGCCCCGACCACACCGTCCCCGGACCTGTTCGACCGTGTGGTCCAGAGCATCGAGGCGGACCGCAGGCGACGGCGCACCGGCGTCCTGTCGGCCGCCGTGGCGGTCGCCGTCGTGGCCGCGACCGCGACCGCCGTCCTCACCCTGACCCCCCGCACGAACGGAGCCCTTGCCATGCCCTGGTGGATCCTCGAGATCGCCGTGACCCTCGTCCTCGTCGCCATCGCCATCTGGCTCGGACCGTTCATCAAACGGTTCGGCCGGGCCTACGCGGCCGACGTGTTCCACGACAACCCGCTCACCGGCAAGAGCTACATCGTGCTCACCGACATCGTCTACTACCTGATCTTCACCGCGTACATCCTCTTCGGGGTGCACTTCGCCCCCCAGGGCGACTGGGACAACGAGGTGTCGGGCCTCGTGACGGCCGAGCAGCTGACCTTCTCGGCGGCACGGATCGGCGGGATCCTGCTGATCATCGGCATCCTGCACGGTCTCAACATCGTGCTCATGCCGGTCCTCGGGCGGCTCTTCTCCCTCAACCGCCGGGTGCCGTCGCCGCAGAGCCCGCCCGCGCCGGTCGGGAGCGAGCAGACCGGACCGCGCTGAGCGCGGGCCTGCGTCGCCGGGTCAGCCGACGGTGACGCTCGGGGCGCCCGCGGCCTCCTCGTCCATCGGCTCGCCCATCTCCTCGGCGATCCGCATGGCCTCCTCGATGAGGGTCTCGACGATCTGGCTCTCGGGAACGGTCTTGATGACCTCGCCCTTGACGAAGATCTGGCCCTTGCCGTTGCCGGAGGCGACGCCGAGGTCGGCCTCGCGCGCCTCGCCCGGGCCGTTGACGACGCAGCCCATGACGGCGACGCGCAGCGGGACGGTCATCCCCTCGAGGCCGGCGGTGACCTCGTCGGCGAGCGTGTACACGTCGACCTGCGCGCGCCCGCACGACGGGCACGACACGATCTCGAGCTTGCGCGGGCGCAGGTTGAGCGACTGGAGGATCTGGATGCCGACCTTGACCTCCTCGACCGGCGGCGCCGACAGCGAGACGCGGATGGTGTCGCCGATGCCCTGACTGAGCAGCGCGCCGAAGGCGGTCGCGGACTTGATCGTCCCCTGGAACGCCGGCCCGGCCTCGGTGACCCCGAGGTGCAGCGGCCAGTCGCCGCGCTCGGCGAGCAGCTGGTAGGCGCGGACCATGACGACCGGGTCGTTGTGCTTGACCGAGATCTTGAAGTCGTGGAAGTCGTGCTCCTCGAAGAGGCCGGCCTCCCAGACCGCCGACTCCACGAGCGCCTCGGCGGTCGGCTTGCCGTACTTCTCGAGCAGCCGCTTGTCGAGCGAGCCCGCGTTGACCCCGATCCGGATGGAGACGCCCGCCTCCTTGGCGCGCCGGGCGATCTCGCCGACCTGGTCGTCGAACTGGCGGATGTTGCCGGGGTTGACCCGCACGGCCGCGCAGCCGGCGTCGATGGCCGCGTAGACGTACTTCGGCTGGAAGTGGATGTCGGCGATGACCGGGATCTGGCTCTTGCGCGCGATGATGGGGAGCGCGTCGGCGTCGTCCTGGGTCGGGCACGCGACCCGCACGATGTCGCAGCCGGTGGCCGTCAGCTCGGCGATCTGCTGCAGCGTCGCGTTGATGTCGGTCGTGGGGGTCGTCGTCATCGACTGCACCGACACCGGCGCGTCGCCACCGACCTCGACCGTGCCGACCCGGATCTTGCGGCTCGAACGGCGCGGGGCGATGACGGGCGGAGGCGCGGCGGGCATACCGAGGGAGACGGACATGGAACCCAGAGTACGGTCCGTTCCTCAGAGGATCATGAGCACCCAGCCCCCGACCCGGACCGCGCTCGACGAGGCGCTCACCGCGCACGCCGAGGCGGTGCGTCTGCGCGCCGAGCTCGCCGGCCTCCGGCAGGAGGAGGCGGCGCTGCGTGAGGGGGCCGTGGGGGCCCGCGAGTCCCACGAGAAGGAGGCCCGCGACGTGGAGCGCCTCGAGGGCCCGGGGCTCGCCTCCCTGGTCGCCTCACTGCGCGGTAGCCGTGCCGAGGACCTGCACCGGGAGCGGGCCGAGGAGTCCACCGCCCGCGACCGGGCCCGCACCGCGCTGGCCCGGCTGCAGACCGTCGAGGCCCGCGCCGAGGCGGTCGACCGGCGGCTCGCCGTGCTCGGCGACACCGGCGCCGCCCGCGAGCAGGCGGTCGCCGCGCACGCGGACACGGTGCGCGCCAGCGGCTCCCCCGTGGCGCCGGAGCTCGACGCGGTGTGCGCGGAGCTCGAGACCACCCGAGGCCAGGTCGCGGACCTCGAGCGCGCCCGGGCAGCCGGGGTGCGCGCCGCCGCGAGCCTCGAGATCGCCGCGCGCCGGCTGTCGTCGGCCGGTTCGTGGTCGACCTACGACACCTTCGCCGGCGGCGGCATGCTGGCGTCGTCGGTCAAGCACCACCACGCCGAGGAGGCCTCCCGCAGCATCGCGGCCGCCCAGCACGACCTCGTCGAGTTCGCGAGCGCCCTGCGGGACCCGGGGGCCCTCACGGGGCTGCGCGCCGACCTGGGGGTCGGCGGCCTCACCCGCGGGCTGGACATCTGGTTCGACAACCTCGTGACCGACTGGTCGGTCCGCTCCCGCATCAAGGACGCGGCCGGACGGGTCGACGCGGCCCTCGCCGCCGTCCGGGAGGCACTCGGCACGACCTCGCAGCGGCTCGTCGGCCTGCACGAGCGCGTCGAGGAGCTGCGGGCCCGGCGGGACGAGCTGGTCGGCGCGTGACCGTCCGGACCGCTTCGGCGGTCAGCCGCCGAGGTCGATGGGGTTGACGACGTCGGCGTAGATGAGCAGGGCCGACATCCCGATGAGCAGGATCGCCACGGAGTACGCCAACGGCAGCGCCTTCGCGACGTCGACGAACCCCGGGTCGGGGCGGCCCAGGAGCCTGGCCCACTGCCGCTTCGTGCCCTCCCAGAGGGCACCCGCGACGTGCCCGCCGTCGAGCGGCAGCAACGGGATGAGGTTGAACAGGAACAGCACGAGGTTGAGCGTCGCGATGAGGCCGACGAGGAACCAGAACCGGTCGGCGAGCGAGCCGCCGGTGAGGTTGTCGAGGCGCCCGGACGAGGCCTCGCCGGCGACCCGGCCGACGCCGACGACGGACATCGGGCCGTCGACCTGCCGTTCGGCCCCCCCGAACGCGGCGTCCCAGACCCCGGCCATCCGCTCGGGGACGTGCACGAGCGCGACCGCGGTGTTGCTCAGCCCGGTCCACAGGATGTCGGGGACGGCGCTCATCGGCTGCCGGACGGTCTCAGCGGCCTGTCGGGTCGTGACCCCGAGGAAGCCCGCCTCCACGGTCTGCGCGACTCCGTCGGCCCCGACGACCGGCAGGCCGTTCGCGTCCAGGACCGGCAGCACGTTGCGGATCGGGGTGGCCGTGAGCGTGACGGACTGGCCGTCCCGCTCGACGACGATGTCGACGGGGGTCCCGGCGGCCGGGCGGACGAGGGTGCTGACGTCCGTGAGCTCCTCCACCGGCGACCCGCCGATCGACACGATGCGGTCCTCGGGCCTGATCCCGGCGGCGAGCGCCGGGGTCGCGGGCCGGCCTGCGCAGGAGACCGTCTGCGTCACGTCGGTGGCCGGAACGACGCACTGCGAGACGGACTGGACGACGGCGCCGGGCTGGGGGGTGAGGATGCCGTGGGACGTGACGAGCAGGGTGAGGAGGACGACGCCGATGAGAAGGTTCATCGTCGGCCCCCCGAGCATGATGACGACCTTCTTGGGGACCGAGAGCTTGTAGAACACCCGGTCCTCGTCGCCGGGTCGCAGCTCCTCGAGGCTCGCCGCGCGGGCCTCGTCGACGAGCTGGCTGAACCGCCCGGTGCTCGACCCGCGCAGGGTGCCCTCGGGGTCGCCGGGGCGGGGCGGGAACATCCCGATCATCCGGATGTAGCCGCCGAGCGGGATGGCCTTGAGGCCGTACTCGGTCTCGCCCCGGCGGGCGGACCACACGGTCGGGCCGAACCCCACCATGTACTGCGGGACGCGCAGCCCGAACCGCTTCGCCGGCACGAGGTGGCCCACCTCGTGGAGGGCGATGGACAGGGCGAGGCCGAGGGCCATGAAGACGACGCCGACGACGAACGCGAGGGTGGTCACGAACTCTCTCCCGAGTGCTGCTGGACGGCTCCGGTCCCGACGAGCTGACGGGCACGGTCCCGGGCCCACCGGTCCGCGGTGAGCACCGAGTCGACGCTCGACGCGTCGATCTCACTCCCATTGTGCGCCTCGACGACGCGTTCGACGGTGTCGACGATGGAGACGAAGGGCAGGAGCCCGTCGTGGAAGGCGTCGACGCACACCTCGTTCGCCGCGTTGTAGACGGCCGGGAAGGTGCCCCCGGCCTCGCCGACCTGCCGGGCCAGCCGCACGGCCGGGAAGGCCTCGTCGTCCAGGGGATGGAAGTCCCAGGACTGCGCCCGCGTCCAGTCGCACGGGACGTCGACGTCCTCGAGCCGGTCGGGCCAGGACAGCCCCAGCCCGATGGGCACGAGCATCCTGGGCGGGCCGCACTGGGCGATCGTCGACCCGTCGTGGAACTCGACCATCGAGTGGATCTGCTGCTGCGGGTGCACGACCACCTCGATCCGGTCGAAGGGCACGTCGAAGAGCAGGTGTGCCTCGATGACCTCGAGCCCCTTGTTGACCAGCGTCGCCGAGTTCGTCGTGATGACGCGCCCCATCGCGAAGTTGGGGTGCGCCAGGGCCTGCTCCGGGGTGACCTCGGCCAGCGAGGCCCGGGTCCGGCCCCGGAACGGCCCGCCGCTCGCGGTGACGACGAGACGCCGCACCTCGGCGGACCGGCCGCCGCGCAGGCACTGCGCGATGGCGCTGTGCTCGGAGTCGACCGGCACGATCTGACCGGGGGCCGCCGCGGCCTTGACGAGGGGCCCGCCGACGATGAGCGACTCCTTGTTCGCGAGCGCCAGGGTCGAGCCCGCGGCGAGGGCCGCCAGGGTGGGGCGCAGCCCGATCGAGCCGGTGATCCCGTTGAGGACGACGTCGGCGCCGCAGCCCGCGGCGGTGGTCGCGGCGTCGTCACCGACGACGACCTCCGGCCGGTAGGTGGGGTCCTGGGCCGCCGCCGCGATGGCGGCGCGGAGGTCCTCGACCGACCCACGGGCCGCGACGACGAGCGCGGCGCGAGTGGCGGCGGCCTGGGCGGCCAGGAGCGGCACGTTGCCTCCGGCCGAGAGCGCGACGACGCGGAAGCGGCCGGGGTGGGCGGCGACGACCTCGAGCGCCTGGGTGCCGATCGAGCCGGTGGAGCCGAGGACGGCGACGGTGCGGAGGGTCACCGGTCCATTCTCACCGGCGACCCTGAGCGCGCGCTGCCCGCCCCCGGTCACGTCGTGAAGATGCGCTCCTCGATGAGCCGCTCGGAGACGACCCGGACCGCGGGGTAGAAGCGGCCGTACTCGAAGTTCTTCTGCACCTCGAGCTCGATCGACCCCGTCCCGTGCCGGTTCTTCTCGACCGTGATGACCGACCACCGGCGGTAGATCTTGATCGCGCCGAGGTCGTACACGAGGTGCTCGCGGGAGATGATGGTGTCCTTGCTCGCGAGGATCAGCACGACGTCCGCCTCGTAGGCCAGCGCCGAGGACCCGCGCAGGTCGCGGGTGCGCATCCGGTGCCCGCTGCTGAGGCTCTCGCGGTCGGCGGCCGAGATCGCGACGACCGGGCACTCCAGCTCCATCGCGAGGTCCTTGAGGCCCTCGGTGATGACGGTGATGCGGCTGACCTCGTCCTCCTGCACCCCGGGGCGCGGGATCTTCTGGAGGTAGTCGACGAGGACGACCGGCGGCTCGCCGGACTCCTCGGCGATGGCCAGAACGACGTCGGCGATCTCCTCGACCGTGGTCTGGCTGTTGGACTCGTGGATGTGGAGCCGCTCCGCGTACGCGTCCATCATGCTGAGCGCCGCCCGCCCGTACGCGAGCTGGCCGAGTGCCTCGGCCAGGCCGTGCCGGTGCGGGTCCTCGGCCTCGAAGACGGCGCGGAACGCGTGCACGTTGGCCGCGGACGACACCGGCTGGTCGGAGGCCTCGGCGGCGCACGCGGCCTCGAGCCCGAGCAGCCGCTGGACCACGGTCTGGGCTTCGTGCTCGAAGGAGAAGATGACGGCGTGCCGCCCTCTGGCCACGGCGTTGCGGATCATCTGGACGGCCAGGGTCGTCTTGCCGGAGCCCTCGCTGCCACCGAGCAGGACGAGCTCGCCGGAGCGCAGCCCGCCGTTGAGGGTGGAGTCCAGGAGGTCGAACCCGGTCGGCCACACGACCGCGCCCGGGCGGTCGCCGTGGCGCAGGGCGTCGTCGGTCTCGTCGAGCAGGGTCCGCACCGACCGGCGCCGGTCGGTGCGGTGGGGGCTCCGCAACTCAGTCATGACGTCAGTCCACCATCCCCGGCGCCCGGCGCGCACCGACCTGGCCCGGATCCTGTCCCAACGGATGAGGCCGACATCAGGTGGCGATGCCGACGTACTTGACCTCGAGGTACTCCTCGATGCCCTCGGCGCCGCCCTCGCGCCCGAAACCGGAGTGCTTGACACCCCCGAACGGCGCTGCGGGATTGGACACGATGCCGGTGTTGACGCCGATCATCCCGAACTCCAGCGCCTCGGCCACCCGCAGGACCCGGGCGTTGTCGCGGGTGTAGACGTACCCGACGAGCCCGTACTCGGTGGCGTTGGCGCGGGCGACGGCCTCGGCCTCGTCGGCGAAGGTGGCGACGGGGGCGACCGGGCCGAAGATCTCCTCGGTGAGGCACCGGGCGTCGTCGGGGACGTCGGCGAGCACGGTCGGCTCGTAGAAGTGGCCGCGTCCCGGCACCGCGGCCCCCCCGGTGAGCACCCGGGCGCCGCGGCCCACGGCGTCCTCGACGAGGGCGTGGACGTCGGCGCGGGCCTTGTCGGTGATGAGCGGGCCCACGTCGACGCCCTTCTTGGTCCCCTTGCCGACCGTGAGGGCACCCATCCGGGCCGCGAGCTTGCGTGTGAACTCCTCGGCGACGGACGCGTGCACGAAGAAGCGGTTGGCGGCCGTGCACGCCTCACCGATGTTGCGCATCTTCGCGAGCATCGCCCCGTCGACGGCGGCGTCGACGTCGGCGTCCTCGAAGACGAGGAACGGCGCGTTGCCCCCGAGCTCCATCGACACCCGCAGCAGCTGCTCGGCCGACTGCTCGACGAGCTTCTTCCCGACCGCCGTCGAGCCGGTGAAGGTGAGCTTGCGCAGCCGCGGGTCACGGATGACCGGTGCACAGGCGCCCGCGCTGTCGGTCGTCGTGATGACGTTGAGGACCCCGGCGGGCAGGCCCGACTCCTGGAGCACCTGCGCGAGGTGGAGCATGGTCAGCGGGGTCTCGGCGGCCGGCTTGACGACCATCGTGCAGCCCGCGGCGACGGCCGGACCGATCTTGCGGGTGCCCATGGCGAGCGGGAAGTTCCAGGGGGTGATCATCAGCGTCGGCCCCACGGGCTGGCGCATCGTGAGCAGCCGGGTGGCGCCGTTGGGCGCGACGGCGTACTGGCCGCGGACCCGGACGGCCTCCTCCGAGAACCAGCGCAGGAACTCGGCCCCGTAGGTCACCTCGCCGTGAGCCTCCGCGAGGGTCTTGCCCATCTCCAGGGTCATGAGCATCGCGAACTCGTCGGCGCGGGCGGTGACGGCCTCGAACGCCGTGCGCAGGATCTCGCCGCGGTCCCGCGGGGCGGTGGCCGCCCAGGCGGGCTGTGCCTCGGCGGCGGCGGCGAGGGCCGCGACCGCGTCCTCGGGGGTCGCGTCGGCGCATGTCGTCAGCGTCCCGCCGGTCGCGGGGTCGTGGACGTCGAAGCGGGCGCCGCCGCTGCCCTCCCGCCACGTGCCCCCGATGAGCAGCCTGGTGGGCACCGCGTCGATGAGCGACTTCTGGGTGATGGTCATGGGCTCCTCCGGGTCGGTGCTGGGTGGGCCGATGCGCCTCGATCGAGGGTAGGCCGGGTCGGGCGGGGCGGGGGCGCGCAGGGTCAGCGGTCCTCGAGGCCCCAGGGCGAGCCGTAGCCCTGGGGCTTCGGAGCGGCCAGCAGGTCCAGGAACGGGACGGCGTCGAAGGCCTCCGGGCCGAGGACGCCGGCCCCGGACCACGTGCCGTCGGCGAGCAGCTCGAGCGCGACGACGGGGTTGACCGCGGTCTGCCAGACGACGCACTGGCTGTCGTAGTCGCGCATCGTGTCGGCGTTGTCGACGACGTGGTACAGGTACGTGCTCCGGGGGCGGCCGTCGGTGCCGGTGCCGGTGACGAAGACCCCGGCGCAGGTCTTGCCGGTCATCCGCGGCCCGATGTCGAGGGGGTCGGGCAGGACGGCGGCGACGACGTCGCGGGGGCTCACCTCGACGCCCTTGACGCTCACCGGGTCGGTGCGGTCCAGGCCGAGGGTGTGCAGCGTCCGCAGGATGGTGATCATCTCCTCGCCGAGGCCGTACTTGAAGCTGACCCGTTTCGCGTCGAGCCACCGCGGCATGAGGAGGACCTCCTCGTGCTCGACGTGGACGCACTCGACGGGGCCGATGCCCTCGGGGAAGTCGAAGACCTCGGGCTCGCTGAACGGCGGCAGGGTGAACCACCCGCCGTCGGGCTCACCGGCGCGGTCCCTCTCCCAGA
Source organism: uncultured Actinomycetota bacterium (assembly GCA_963815545.1). Lineage (GTDB taxonomy): Bacteria > Actinomycetota > Actinomycetes > Actinomycetales > Dermatophilaceae > Phycicoccus. Next base: position 95,063 of record CAWFGY010000007.1, on the reverse strand, counting down.
CGACCGGCGGGTTGAGGCACTCCTCGATGATCGTCCACATCGAGAACCCCGGCGCGAAGACCTCGTTGCCGTCGTCGTCGCGGATGACGAGGTTCGCCCCGTCCCTCGTGCCGAGCTCGTCGATCTCGGCGAACAGGTGGTCCGCGGCGTACCGGGCGAACACGTCCGAGAGCCCCGGCTCGACCCCGATCCCGACGAGGGCGAGGCGGCCGTCGGCCTCCCACTCCCCCGCCCGGGCGAACTGCTCGTCGCCGAGCTTCACCCCGACCTTCGCGTACGGCTCCTGCGGGTGACGCCGCGACAGGCTCATCGCCATGTCGAGGTAGTCGGCGCCGGCAGCACGGGTGCCCTCGAAGATCGGGACCACGAAGCGCGGGTCGACGGCGTTGAGGACGTGGGTCGCCCCGACCTCCCGGGCGAGGGCCTCGACGGCCGTGGCGTCCGAGGCGTCGACCTGGGCGGCGCTGAACCGGGACTCCCCGGCGCGGCGGGCCGAGGCTGCGGCCACCGTCCGGTCCGCCCGCGAGACGTCGTGGTCGGCGACGACCCACGCCGCGAAGAAGTCCCGGTCGGCGGCGATCCGGGCAGCGGCGTCACCGACCCCGCCGGCACCGATCATGAGGACCCGCATCACTGCCGCCGCGTCCGTCGAGCCGCTCATCAGGAGCGGGCCCGGTCGCGGCGGGCCGTGAGCAGCTGCCCCGCGACGACGACGATGAGCGCGACGAGGAACATCATCGTGCCGATGACGTTGACCTGCACCGGCGCCCCGCGCTGGGCGGCACCCCAGACGTACATGGGGAAGGTGATCGAGCTGGGGCTCGCGTTGAAGTTGGTGATGATGTAGTCGTCGAAGCTCAGCGAGAACGCCAGCAGGGCGCCCGCGAGGATGCCCGGGAAGGCGAGCGGGAAGGTCACCCGCAGGAACGTCTGCACCGGCGTCGACCCGAGGTCGGCCGCGGCCTCCTCGAGCCGGGGGTCGAGGGTGGCGACCCGGGCCTTGACCGCGACGACGACGAACGAGATGCAGAACATGATGTGCGCGATCGTCACCGCGAGCTGGCCCGAGGGCAGGCCGATCATGAGGAAGAGCGTGAGCAGGCTCGAGCCCATGACGACCTCCGGGGTCGCCATCGGCATGAAGATCAGCAGGTTGGTGCCGGACCGGCCGCGGAACCGGTACCGCCCGAGGGCGAAGGCGATCATCGTCCCCAGCGCGGTGGCCGTGAGCGACGCGACGAGCCCGATCCGCAGGGAGAGGCCGAGGGAGTCGCAGATGCCCTGGGCACCGCACGGGTTGGTCCAGGCGTTGAGCGAGAACTCCTGCCACGTGTAGTTGTAGCGGCCCACGGGGTTGTTGAACGAGAACACGGCGACGACCGCGTTGGGGATGAGCATGTAGACGAGCACGAGGATCGCCACGATGACGAGGAGGTGGCGTCGGAGCCAGCGCATCTCAGACCAGCTCCTCGGTGCCGGCCCGCCGCACGTACGTCGTGACGAGCGCGAGGATGAGCAGGAGCAGCACGAACGACAGCGCCGCGGCCAGGGGGTAGTCCAGGACCCGGAGGAACTGGGTGTCGATGACCTGCCCGATCATGATGGTCTGGGTGTTGCCGAGCAGCCGCGAGTTGATGTAGTCGCCGGCGGCCGGGATGAACGTCAGGAGCGTCCCGGCGACGACGCCCGGGAGCGACATCGGCCAGGTGACGTGCCGGAAGGCCTGGAACGGGGACGCGTACAGGTCTTCGGCGGCCTCGACGAGCCGGTGGTCGAGGCGGTCCAGGGACGCGTACAGCGGCAGGATCATGAACGGGAGGAAGTTGTAGGTCAGCCCCGCGATGACGGCGAACTTCGAGGACAGCAGAGTGTCGTTGTTGATGAGGTTCACGGCCTGGAGCAGGTCGGTGATGTGCAGCCGCTGGGCGAGCTCGGTGACCGGCCCGGTGTCGGAGAGGATCGTGCGCCACGCGAGGGTGCGGATGAGGAAGCTCGTGAAGAACGGCGCGACGACGAGGACGAGCATGAGGTTCTGGAACCGCCCGGCCTTCTGGGCGATGACGTACGCGAGCGGGTAGGCGAGCAGCAGCGCGAAGACCGTCGCCGCCCCGGCGTAGCCGACCGAGCGCAGCAGGTGCGGCCAGTACTTCTGCAGCGCGTCGACATAGATCGAGACGTTGCCGGTGAGGACGTACCCGTCGAAGACGTTGCCCTCCTGGAGGGACTGCGAGCCCAGGGTGAACATCGGGGCCGCGAAGAACACGAGCAGCCACAACAGTCCGGGTGCGAGCAGCGCGTACGGGACCCACCCCACGCGCCGGCGGCGCGGCCGGGACGGCGCGCTCCCCGTGCCGAGGGCGACCTCGGCCATCAGGCCACCTCGTCCATGCCCGCGTGGTCGTCCTGGGCGGCGTCGAGGACGAACTCGCGCCCGGGCTCCCACGACAGCGTCACGTTCTCGTTGACCCCGGCGCGGGCCGAGCCGTCGTTCTGCTGGACGACGACGACATCGGCGCCGGCGGCGGTCCGGACGAGGTACTGGGTCGCGACGCCGGTGAACGAGGCGTCGACCACCGTGCCGTGCAGCCGGTTGCGCCCGCCGCTCTCCCCCAGGGTCAGCTTCTCGGGGCGTACGCCGACCCAGACGTCGGTGAGCCCGTCGGGCACCTTCGCGGCGTCGATGATCACCTCGTTGCCCTGGACGTCCGCCCGGGCCAGGCCCTCGCCGGCCGGTCCGGTGACCCGGGCCCGCAGGAGGTTGGACTGGCCGAGGAAGTTGGCGACGAACGTCGACGTCGGCTTCTCGTACAAGGTGGTGGGGTCGGCCAGCTGCTCGAGGTGGCCGCCGTTCATGACGGCGATGCCGTCGGCCATCGTCATGGCCTCCTCCTGGTCGTGCGTGACGTGGATGAACGTCAACCCGACCTCCTGCTGGATCCGTTTGAGCTCGATCTGCATCTGCCGGCGCAGCTTGAGGTCGAGCGCGCCGAGCGGCTCGTCGAGGAGCAGCACGTCGGGGCGGTTGACGAGCGCGCGGGCGAGGGCGACCCGTTGCTGCATGCCACCGGAGAGCTGGTTCGGCCGCTTGGCGGCGGTGTGCCCGAGCTGGACGAGGTCGAGGGCCTCCTGTGCCTTGCGCTTGGCGTCCTTGTCCTTCTTGCGCCGCAGCCCGAACGCGACGTTGTCCAGGACCGACATGTGCGGGAAGAGCGCGTAGGACTGGAACACCGTGTTGACGTTGCGCTGGTACGCGCGGGCGTGGGTGATGTCGGTGTCGCCGATGAGGATCCGCCCGTCGGTCGGCTCCTCGAGCCCGGCGACCATCCGCAGCGTCGTCGTCTTCCCGCAGCCCGACGGGCCCAGCAGCGCGAAGAACGAGCCCTCGGGGATCGTGAGGTCGAGCGGGTGGACGGCGGTGAAGTCGCCGAAGCGCTTCGACAGCCCGACGAGGTGGAGGTCGCCCGATTCGTGCTCGGCCATCAGGAGGCGGTGAGGTCTGCGAACTCGGAGCTGTACTTCTGCTCCTCCTCGGCCGTGAGACCGCGGAACACGTGGGCGCCCTGGAGCACGTCGTCGCTGGGGACGATCAGCTCGTTGCCGGCCAGCTCGGCGTCGATCTTCTCCAGCTCCTCCCGGGTGCCCTGCACCGGCGGGATGTAGTTGACCCACGCCTCGACCTCGGCCATGACGGCCGGCTGGTAGTAGTAGTCGATGAGGGTCTCGGCGTTCTTCTTGTGCTTGGCGAGGGCGGGGATGACGAAGTTGTCGGACCAGAGCGTGAAGCCCGCCTCCGGGAGCGCGTACTGCACGGCCTCGTTCTCGAACTGGAGCTGGACGATGTCGCCCGTCCAGGCCACGCAGGCCGCGATGTCGCCCTTGGTGAGCCCGTCGGTGTAGTCGTTGCCGGTGAAGCCCTTGAGCTGGCCGGAGTCCTTGGCCTTGCGGAGCATGTCCATCGCGGCCTCGAAGTCGGCGTCGGTGAAGTTCGCCGGGTCCTTGCCCAGCTCGAGCAGGACGAGGCCGAGGGTGTCCCGCATCTCGGTGAGGAGGGTGACCTTGCCCTTGAGGGCCGGGTCGGTGAGGAGCTGGGTCATCGACTCGATCTTCTTGCCGCCGGTCGCGTCGAGGTTGTAGGCGATGCCCGCGAAGCCGCTCTGCCACGGCAGCGAGAACTTGCGGCCCGGGTCGAACTCGACGTCCTTGAGCGACTCGACGAGGTTGGCCTCCCCGTTGGGGATGTTGGCGTAGTCGAGCTCCTGGACGTAGCCCTGCTGGATGAGCCGGGCCACCATCCAGTCGGTGCTGCACCAGACGTCCCGGCCGGTGTCCTCGCCCGCGGCGAGCAGCGGCCGCACCTTGGCGTAGAACTCGTCGTTGTCGTTGTAGTCCTCGGTGTAGTTCACCTCGATGCCGGTCTCCTTGGTGAAGGCATCGAGGGACGGCCGCGTCTTCTCGTCGTCGGACACGTCGATGTACTGCGTCCAGTTGGACCAGTTGACGACCTTCTCGGTGTCGCTGAGGTCCTGGGCGGCCTTGGCGGTGGGGACCGCCCCGCCGCTGGTCGTGCCGCCGCCGGTGCCCTCGCTGCCGCAGGCGGCCAGGCTCATCGAGGCGCCGATCCCGAACGCACCGGCCATGACGGCGCGGCGGGTCGTGAGGCCGCGGGTGAGGGCGGCCCGCGTGGCGGGGGAGGTCAGGTCGAGGGGGTGGCGATCGGTCATCGGTGGCTCCTGGTGTGGGAATGGACCGGACGGGTCGGGTCGGGGGTGGTGGGCGGCGTGCCGGGCTCGGGTCGGTGGGGGGTCATGGTCAGGACTCGATGTTCGCCATGACGTGCTTGATCCGGGTGTAGTCCTCGAACCCGTACATCGACAGGTCCTTGCCGTACCCGGACTTCTTGTAGCCGCCGTGCGGCATCTCCGCGACGAGGGGGATGTGGGTGTTGATCCAGACGCAGCCGAAGTCCAGGGCCCGCGACATCCGCATCGCGCGCCCGAAGTCCTTGGTCCAGACCGAGGACGCGAGCCCGTAGTCGACACCGTTGGCCCAGCGCAGGGCCTCGTCCTCGTCGGTGAACCGCTGGACGGTGATGACCGGGCCGAAGATCTCGTTCTGGACGGCCTCGTCGTCCTGGTGGAGGCCGGAGACGACGGTGGGCTCGAGGTAGAAGCCGTCGCCGAGGGCGGTGACGCGGTGGCCACCGGCGGCGACCGCCGCGTGGTCCGGCAGCCGGTCGAGGAAGCCGGTGATGCGCTGGAGCTGGTGGGCGTTGTTGACCGGCCCGAAGAGGGCGTCGTCGTCGTCGGGCCGGCCGACCGGGGCCGAGCCCTTCGCGTACTCCGCGAGCGCCGCGACGAAGTCGTCGTGGATGCCGGGGGCGGCGAGCACGCGGGTCGCCGCGGTGCAGTCCTGACCGGCGTTGAAGTACCCCGCGATCGCGATGCCCTCGACGGCGGCCTCGATGTCGGCGTCGTCGAAGACGACGACCGGGGCCTTGCCGCCGAGCTCGAGGTGGACCCGCTTGACCTGGGGGGCCGCGCTCGCGGCGACCTCCGCGCCCGCCCGCACCGACCCGGTGATGGCGACGAGCGAGGGGGTGGGGTGCTCGACGACCAGCCGGCCGGTGTCGCGGTCCCCGGTCACGATGTTCAGGGTGCCGGCGGGGAGGAACTCCGAGGCGATCTCGGCGAGCAGCAGGGTGGACTCGGGCGTGGTGTCGCTCGGCTTGAGGACGACGGTGTTGCCGGCGGCCAGCGCCGGGGCGATCTTCCACACGGCCATGAGCAGCGGGTAGTTCCACGGGGTGACCTGGCCGACGACCCCGATCGGCTCGCGCCGCACCCACGACGTGTGGCCGGCCATGTACTCCCCCGCGGCCCGGCCCTCGAGCACGCGCGCCGCCCCCGCGAAGAAGCGCAGCTGGTCGACCATCGGCGGGATCTCCTCGCTCGCGGTGAGCGCGTGGATCTTGCCGGTGTTCTCGGACTCGACGCGGATGATCTCCTCGGCGCGGGACTCGATGGCGTCGGCGATCTTGAGCAGGGCCTGCTGGCGCTCGCTCGGCGTCGTCCGGCCCCACTCGGTGAACGCCTTGGACGCGGCGGCGTACGCGGCGTCGACGTCCTCGGCGCCGCTGACCGGGGCCTTCGCGACCACCTCGCCGGTCGCGGGGTTGACCACGTCGGTCGTCGTGTCGCCGCTGGAGTCGGAGAAGGCTCCGTCGACGAAGTTGCGCAGGGTGCGAGGGCTGCTCATGGACGATGCTCCCGGAACGTTGGCGTGACCGTGGACTGTGTTCGAACACTAGGGCTTGAACCGCGCATTCACTAGCCCATGTAGCCAAATCGTAGTGATAATCGTCGCTACAGGAGGGAGGTTGTGCGGATTCCGTCTTCGAGTGACTTGCGCGAAACGTGTTTCGTCGCCACCATGAGCACGTGACCTCCCGGCAGCCCCGCGACCGCTCCCCCGAGATCCGCCTCGACGACGTCGCGAAGCGGATCATCGAGCTGCTCCAGGTCGACGGCCGCCAGTCCTACGCCGCGATCGCCAAGGCCGTGGGCCTCTCCGAGGCCGCCGTCCGGCAACGGGTGCAGCGCCTGCTCGACGCGGAGGTCATGCAGATCGTCGCCGTCACCGACCCCCTCCAGGTGGGCTTCCGGCGGCAGGCGATGATCGGCATCAAGGCCGATGGCGACCTCGTCGAGCTCGGCGACGCGCTCTCGGCGATGCAGGAGGTGGACTACGTCGTGACGACGGCGGGCTCCTTCGACCTGCTCGTCGAGGTCGTGTGCGAGGACGACGACCACCTGCTGCACCTGCTCACCAAGAACATCCGCCTGCTGCCCGGCGTCACGAGCACCGAGACCTTCGTCTACCTGAAGCTGAACAAGCAGCACTACAACTGGGGTACCCGATGACCACGACCAGCCAGCCCACCCTCGACGCCCCGGCCTCGGACGCCCGGACCCCCGGCGGGGCCACGTACTCCGACGCCGCCCGCGACCACCTGTGGATGCACTTCACCCGGCACTCGGTGTTCGAGGACCGCGCGCACGGCGGGCTCGGCCAGAACGTCCCGGTCATCGTGCGCGGCGACGGGTGGCGGATCTGGGACGACCGCGGCCGCGAGTACATCGACGGCCTCGCCGGCCTGTTCGTCAACAACGTCGGCCACGGCCGCACCGAGATCGCCGAGGCGATGGCCAAGCAGGCCTCCGAGCTCGCGTTCTTCCCGCTGTGGTCCTACGCGCACCCCCGGGCGATCGAGCTCGCGGAGCGGCTGGCCCAGCACGCCCCGGGCGACCTCAACCGGGTGTTCTTCACCACCGGTGGCGGCGAGGCGGTCGAGACCGCCTGGAAGCTGGCGAAGCAGTACTTCAAGCTCACCGGGAAGCCGACGAAGCACAAGGTCATCTCCCGCTCCATCGCCTACCACGGCACGCCGCAGGGGGCGCTGTCCATCACGGGCATCCCGGCCGCCAAGGTCGACTTCGAGCCGCTCGTCCCGGGCGGGCACAAGGTGCCGAACACCAACCTGTACCGGGCGCCCGAGCACCTGCGCGACGACGAGAAGGCCTTCGGCCGCTGGGCCGCCGACCGGATCGCCGAGGCCATCGAGTTCGAGGGCCCCGACTCGGTCGCCGCCGTCTTCCTCGAGCCCGTGCAGAACTCCGGAGGCTGCTTCCCGCCACCGGCCGGGTACTTCGACCGGGTCCGCGAGATCTGCGACGAGTACGACGTGCTCCTGGTCTCGGACGAGACGATCTGCGCGTTCGGCCGGATCGGGTCGATGTTCGCCTGCGAGGACTTCGGGTACCAGCCCGACATCATCACGACGGCCAAGGGCGTCACCTCCGGGTACGCCCCGCTCGGCCTCATGATCGCCAGCGACCGCCTGTTCGAGCCGTTCCGGCACGGGACGACGTCGTTCCCGCACGGGTACACCTGGGGCGGGCACCCCGTGTCGTGTGCCGCGGCGATGGCCAACCTCGACGTCTTCGAGCGTGAGGGGCTCAACGACCGGGTCAAGGAGAACGCCCCGACGTTCAAGGCCAGCCTCGACCGGCTGCTCGACCTGCCGCTCGTCGGCGACGTGCGCGGCGCCGGCTACTTCTACGGCATCGAGCTCGTCAAGGACAAGAAGACCCGCGAGACGTTCGACGACGCCGAGAGCGAGCGGCTGCTGCGCGGCTTCCTGTCGCGGGCGCTCTTCGAGGCGGGGCTGTACTGCCGCGCCGACGACCGCGGCGACCCCGTCATCCAGCTCGCGCCCGCACTCACCATGGGCCCCACCGAGTTCGACGAGATCGAGCGGCGGCTGCGCAGCGTCCTCGTCGAGGCCGAGAACCACCTCTGACGATGCCGGCGCCGCCGGACACCACGGGCACCGCACCGCTCTGGTCCGACACCCGGGCCGCCACCGGCGTCCGGACCGAGCCGCCTGCCGAGCTGCCGACCGCGACCGACGTCGCGGTGGTCGGGGCCGGTTTCACCGGGCTCTGGACGGCGTACTACCTCCTGCGGGAGCGCCCCGACCTCGAGGTGCTCGTGCTCGAGGCCGAGCACGTGGGCTTCGGGGCCAGCGGCCGCAACGGCGGCTGGGTGTCGGCGCTGTGGCCGGTCTCGGCCGACACCCTCGCCGCGCGCCACGGCCGCGACGCCGCCCTCGCCCACCTCGCGGCGCTGCGCGACACCGTCGACGAGGTCGGTCGGGTCGATGCCGACGAGAGCCTGGGGAGTGGCTACGTCAAGGGCGGCACTCTCGCCCTCGCGCGCAGCGAGGCCCAGGAGCGGCGCGGCCGGGCGGCCGCGCAGCACGGCGCTGCGTGGGGGGACGGCACCGTCTGGCTCGACGCCGCCGCGGCACGAGAACGGCTCCAGGGCAGCGGGACCCGCGGCGCCACGTTCAACCCCCACTGCGCGCGGATCCACCCCCGGGACCTCGCCGACGGGTTGGCCGTGGCCGTCCGACGGCGGGGTGCGCGCATCGTCGAGGGGGTCCGGGTGGCCCGCGCCGGAGACGGTGTCGTCGTGCTCGAGGACGGCCGACGGATCACGGCGGGCTCGGTCGTGCTCGCCACCGAGGGCTGGACGCCCCGGCTGCCGGGGCACGAGCGCGCCGTCATCCCGGTGTTCTCGCTCATGGTCGCGACCGAGCCGCTGCCGGCCGAACGCTGGGCGCGGATCGGGCTCGCGCAGCGGGAGGTCTTCACCGACCACGGGCACCTGGTCATCTACGGCCAGCGCACCACCGACGACCGCCTCGCGTTCGGGGGGCGGGGCGCGCCGTACCACCTCGGCTCGGCGGTGCGCCCGGAGTTCGACCACGACGAGCGGGTGTTCGCCGCGCTCCGCTCGACGCTGAGGGCGCTGTTCCCGGCCCTCGACGGGGTGCGCTTCACCCACGCCTGGGGCGGCCCGCTCGGCATCGCCCGCGACTGGCACCCGTCGGTGACGTGGGACCCGGGCACCCGCACGGGACGCGCCGGGGGCTACGTCGGCGACGGGGTGGCGGCGACCAACCTCGCCGGACGCACCCTGGCGGACCTGGTGCTCGGGCGGTCCTCGGCGCTGACGGCGCTGCCCTGGGTCGGCCACCGTTCGCCGTCGTGGGAGCCCGAGCCGCTGCGCTGGCTCGGCGTCAACGCGGGTCTGGGGCTCGCGCGGCTCGCCGACGCCGAGGAGGAGCGGACCGGTCGGCCGAGCCGCCTCGGGCCGCTGCTCGCGCGCCTCACCGGCCACTGAGCACCCGCACCCCGCGAGACACGACAACGTCAGCGACGCCGGGCCTCGCAACCCCTGCCCGCCTGACATTGCGGGGTGACCCCGAATCGTGGGTCGCGGGCGGGTAGGTTCACGGGCGTGCGCGAGATCGAGACGTTGGTCGCCCTCGACGCCGCGCTCGACGCGGGGGCTCCGCTGCGCGGGCTGCGGCTCCAGGACCTCGACCTCACCGGACGCACCGCGCGCCTCCTCCAGCGCGAGGACGTCGAGGGGCTCGTCGTCCTCGGGGGTCGGCTCCCCGACGACCTGGCCGACCACCTGCGCACCCACGGCGCGATCGTCTTCCCCACCGACCCGCACTGCCCGGTCGACCCCTACCGGGCGACGCTCTACTCCCCGGACGAGCTGTACGCCGGGCTGCGCGAGGTCGGGTACGAGTCGACCCCGGACGCCCGCGCCTACCGGTGGTCGCGCGACGCGACCGTCATGCACGACGCGTTCGTCACGCTGCTCCGAGCCATCCACGACGACTCGATGAGCGACGCCCTCACCGACGCGCTCGCCGGCGCCCCGGTCGTCGGCGTCATGGGCGGGCACGCCCTGCGGCGGGACGAGAAGGAGTACGCACAGGCCGCCGCCCTCGGCCATGCGTTGGCGCGCGCCGGGCTCGTCGTCGCGACGGGGGGCGGCCCGGGCGCGATGGAGGCCGCGAACCTGGGCGCCTCGTGCCCGACCACCGATGTGCTCGCGACCGCCCTCGGGCGCCTGCGGGGCACCCCCGGGTTCACCGACGTCCGGGCGTGGGCCGGGGCGGCCCTGGACGTCCGCGCCGACGTGCTCGCGGGGGCCCGGGTCGCTGCCGGCGTGCGCAGCATCGGCATCCCGACCTGGTTCTACGGCCACGAGCCCCCCAACGTCTTCTGCGACGGCATCGCGAAGTACTTCTCGAACGCGATCCGCGAGGACGGGCTGCTCACCCGGGCCACGGCGGGCGTCGTCGTCCTCGAGGGTGCTGCGGGCACCGTCCAGGAGGTCTTCCAGGCAGCGACCGGGCTCTACTACGGCGGCCCCGACCGGCCCCCGCGGCAGCTGGTCCTCGTCGGGCGGCGGCACTGGACCGAGACCCTGCCGGTCTGGCCGGCGCTGCAGGCACTGGCCGCCGGCCGGCCGATGGCCCGGCACCTCCACCTCGTCGACGACCTCGCCGAAGCCGTCGACCTCCTCTCCCCCTAGCCCGTCAGGGCCGGGTGAGGAGCACGATGCCGAGGCACATCTCGTCGGTCGTGCCCTCGCCCCACACGACGTAGCGCTCCTCCTGGCCCGCGAAGGCCGGGAGGGAGTCACGCAGCGACTGGTCGTGACGGCAGGTGACGGTGAGGGAGTCCCCCGGCTCGATCCGGACCGGCGTCGTGAGCGCGCGGCTGCCCTGGTCGTCGAAGTCCCAGCTCGTGATGTCCAGGACGCGCTGGCGCGCTCCACCGGCTCGGCTGACGTCGACGCTGATGGCACGACCGAGCAGGTGCATGTGACCCGAGACCGCGCGGATGGTGCCGGCCTCGCGGACCTCGCGGGTACAGCTCTGGACCGGCCCGGGCTCGACCGGGCCGCAGAGCAGGTGGAGCAGGTCGGCTCGGGCCGGACGCTCCCCGAACCTGCGGGACACGTCGGCGACGGAGACTCCCCGGGCGCACAGCCCCGCGGTGCGGTTGCTGCGGCACGGCAGCTCGACGGGCGCCGGGAGGAGCATCGTGTCGAGGGCCGCCTTGTCGCTGCCCTCCGCCTCGGACAACCGCAGCCGCACGGCGCTGCGGTCGGACCCGCTCCCGCCCAGCAGGTTGTAGTGGACCTGGACGACGAGCCGGGAGCCGGCGACGAGCGGGATCCCGATGTCCTCGGCCATGACCCGCTCGCCCCCGCCCGGGGCCCACGCCCCCACCCAGTCGGCGTCGTCGAGACCGGACCCGGCGGACCGGACCCCGCTGCCCCCGAAGCACGTCCACCCCTGTCCCGGGTCGGCCGCGTCGAGCCGCTCGGCGGTCCGGACCTCGTCAGGCCGCACCTCCGAGACGATGACGTGGTGGACGAGGTCCGCGTTGCCGGGACGGATGTCGACGCCGCTGACGAGCTGGTCCGTCGCGAGTCGCGGGTCGAGCAGGAAGCAGCGGTAGTCGTCGGTGCCGGACGGGGTGGGCGCGTCGGGGGTGTAGGCGGCAGGCAGCCGCAGCGTCCGGAACCGCTCGCCCGCCCGGAGCGGGACGGTCGCCGCCGGGGTCGCGGGAGCGTGCGCGGAGTGGCCGCCGGTGGTCGTGGCGGACGACGGGGAGGACGTGGGCGGCTCGCTCGGGGCGGAGGTCGGGGACCCCGCGCAGCCGGCGGCCACCAGGGTCAGCGCCGCGACGGGTCCCAGCAGGCGGCGTCGCACCCTCGAAGGGTATGCCCCCGCGCCGGGGGCGAGCCGCGGCCGCGGCCCGTGCCCGGTCAGGCGGTCGAGCTGGCCAGCTGGCCGCAGGCCCCGTCGATCTCGGAGCCGCGGGTGTCCCTCACCGTCGTGGGGATGCCGTGGGCCCGGAGGCGCTCGACGAACTGCTGCTCGACGCCGCGACGCGACGCCGTCCACTTCGACCCCGGGGTGGGGTTGAGCGGGATCGGGTTGACGTGCACCCACCCGCGGCCGCGCGCGGCCAGCTTGTCACCGAGGAGGTCGGCCCGCCACGCCTGGTCGTTGATGTCGCGGATCAGCGCGTACTCGATGCTCACGCGCCGCCCGGTGGCCTCGTAGTAGCGGTACGCGGCGTCGATGGCTTCGTCGACCTTGTACCGCGTGTTGATGGGGACGAGCTCGTCGCGCAGCTCGTCGTCGGGGGCGTGCAGCGACAGGGCGAGCGTGACCGGGATGCCCTCGGCCGTGAGCCGGTCGATCCCGGGTACGAGGCCGACCGTCGACATCGTGACGCCACGCGCCGAGATGCCCAGGCCCGACGGCGGCGGCTCGGTGAGCCGGCGGATGGCCCCGATCGCGGCCTGGTAGTTGGCGAGCGCCTCACCCATCCCCATGAACACGACGTTGCTGACCCGGGCCGGACCCCCCGCGGGCGTCTCGTCGGAGTCCTCGGCCTCGTCGCCGAGCTCGGCCCCGGAGCCCGAGCCGGTGACCGCAGGCAGACCACCGTGGCGGAGCATCCGGGCGGCCGCGACGACCTGCTCGACGATCTCGCCGGCGGACATGTTGCGGGTCAGGCCCTCCTGGCCCGTCGCGCAGAACGGGCAGTTCATGCCACAGCCGGCCTGGCTGGAGATGCACACCGTGACCCGGTTCGGGTAGCGCATGAGGACCGACTCGACGAGGGCGCCGTCGAAGAGCCGCCACACCTGCTTGACCGTCGCCCCCGCGTCGGCCGTCACGTGCCGGACGGGGCTGAGCAGCGGCGGCAGGAGGTCCCGGACGAGGTCGTCGCGCACGGCCTTGGGCAGGTCCGTCATCTCGTCGGGCGTGTCGACGAGCCGCTCGAAGTAGTGCGTCGACAGCTGGTTGGCGCGGAACGCGGGATGGCCGAGGGCCGTGACGGCCTCCCGCCGCTGCTCGACCGACAGGTCGGCGAGGTGGCGCGGCGGCTTGCCGCGTCTCGGTGAGACGAGGGTGAGCTGGCCGGGGACGGGGCGGCGGGGCTGGGATTCGGTGTCGGACATCGCCCACCGATTGTCGCAGGTCCATGAGGCTGCACGGAACTGCCTCTGGCGCAAGGGGTCGGTGCGCCTCTACCCTGAAAGCAGGACCGTTTCTGCAGGGGGAACGGGACGCAGGGAAAGGAACGGCCATGGGCCTGTTCGACCGTTGGCGCGCGCCCGAAGGCGCCGCCGCCCACACCACCCCGTCATCGGCGGCCACCGACCATCCGCAGCTCGCCGACCAGGCGAACGACGTCCAGCGTTTCGACGACATGGTCCAGACGCACATGGCGCGTCTGGACTCCGCGGCCGAGACCGATGTCGGCGACCTCAGCCCGTCGGAGTTCCAGGCGGCGCTCACCACCCGGCTCGTGGCCCAGGACAGCCTCCCGGACGACCCGGAGTACCACTACATCACCCCGTTCGCGCCGCACATCGCCGAGGTCCTCACCCTCGACCTGCCGTCAGCGGTCGTCACGTTGCCGCAGGAGCGCCTGCTCGCGACCGGGCGCCACCACTCGGCCCTGGTCAGTCGCGGCCGGACCAACCTGGCGAGGATCCTGGAGACCAGCGAGGTGGAGGTCACCCGGCTGGGCGGCCCACGACACTCGTGCCTCGCCCTCGTCGGCGCCTCCCCGTACACCGCGTCCTTCGCCCGGCTGCTCACCGAGGCGATGTACCGGTGGCTTCCCGAGGCCGACGCCGGGAACGGGGTCGTGTTCGCGCTGCCACACCGGCACGCCATCGTGCTCCAGACCTGCGCGACGCCGGCCGAGACCCGCGACGCCCTCGACCTGGTCCCCGGGCACGCCCGTGAGCTGTTCGAGGCCAGCAGCGCACCGGTGTCGCCGCACGTCTTCCACTGGTACCACCGCGAGATCACGTGCCTGACGACCGAGGTCGGGGACGGTGCACTGGAGCTGACGACCACCCCGCTCCTCGACGGGATGCTCGGCCGCAGCAGCCGTCGGGCCGGCTGACCGAGCACGGCGGACCGGCGCTGCGCGGACGTCGTCCCGAAGCGCCTCCACCGCCCCGAGATCCCATCTAGGATCGGCGACGTACTCCGTTCGCAGGGGAACGGGGATGCAGGGAAAGGGAACGGCCATGGGCCTGTTCGACAGATTTCGCATGCCCTCGGAGGCATGGGGCGGGGTCCCCGGGGCCCGAGGCCCGATCCGCCCCACAACGCCGGTCCCGGACGTGGACGACTACTCGGCACCGTTCGAGGACTGGATCAGGGACCATCTGGCGCGCCTCACCGACGCGGCCGAGTCCGACATCGACGCCCTGACCCCGGAGCACTTCGACGAGGCGCTGACGACGCGTCTCGCCGGGGCCGAGCGGCTCCACGAGACCGGGCTGGGCTTCGAGTACGCCCACCGTTTCGCGGACGGCGTCGTCGAGGTGCTGAGCCTGGACCTGCCCGATGCCGTCGTGACCCTCCCGGACGAGCGCATCGCGGCCCTCGGCCGGCATCTCCCCGCGCTCATGGAGCTGGGGCGGGCCAACCTGCGGCGCCTCCTCGACCAGACGGTCGTCGACGTCGAGCACCTTCGCGCGGGGCCGTCGACCTGCGTGCTCGTGCACGGGGACTCCCCGTACATCGCCTCGTTCGCCCGTCTCCTCGACGAGGCGGTCCCACGGTGGGTCGAGGGCGCTGACCTGACGAACGGGGTGGTCTTCGCCATCCCGCATCGGCACGCCATCGTGCTCCAGACGTGCAGCACCTCGGCCGAGACGCGCTCGGCGCTCGAGCTCGTCCCGTGGCACGCGACCCAGCTGTACGGCGAAGGCGTCGGGCCGGTGTCGCCGCACACCTACCACGCACGCGACGGGCAGGTCACGACGCTGACCCACCCGAGTCGGTCACGTGGCCTGCGGACCGTCCCCTCCCCGTTCCTCGCGTCCCTCGTGGCCTCGCAGCGCCACGCCGGCTGACGGGCTCAGGCCGGCACGAGCCAGAGCAGCAGCGCCCAGGCCACGGGGGCGACGACGACGAGGGAGTCGAGGCGGTCCATGAGTCCGCCGTGCCCGGGCAGGAGCGTCCCCATGTCCTTGATGCCCAGGTCCCGCTTGATGCTCGACTCGATGAGGTCGCCGATCGTCGCGGCTCCCGCGGCCACCGTGCCGAGCACGGCGCCGGCCCACCAGGGCCCGGCGAGGAGCGGCGGCACGGCGACGGCACCCACGACGGCACAGGTGAGAACGGACCCCGCGAAGCCCTCCCAGGACTTCTTCGGGCTGAGCGAGGGTGCCATCGGGTGCCGCCCGAACCGGACGCCGACGGCGTACCCCCCGACGTCGGACGCCACGGTCACCAGGACGAAGGTGACGATCCGCTGGCGCCCGTCGCCCTCGGCGAGCATGAGCGAGGCGAAGCCGCCGAGGAACGCCGGGTAGAAGGCCGCGAGGGAGGCGGCCGACAGGTCACGGGCAGCGCCGGCGAGCCCGTCGGCCACCCGCCACACGAGCATCCCGACGATCGTGAGCCCGAAGGTGATGACGAGCGCGTCGGGCCCGCGCAGGTAGGCGGCGGCGATCATCCCCGCGGTGCCGAGCAGCAGAGGGACGAGCGGGACCTGCATCCCCTTCGTGGCGACGGCCCGGCGCACCTCCCAGGCGCCGAGGCACATCGCCACGACGACGACGACGAGGAAGGCGCGCGGGTCGATGACGAGCGAGGCGATGATGACCGCGCCGAGGAGCAGGCCCACCCCGATGGCGGCCCGCAGGTCGCGTCCGGCCGACGGGGCGCGCCGGGTGGATCCGGTCGGCTGCGGACCGGCGTCGGCGCCAGGGGTGCCCGCGGCATCCTCGGCGGTCGCGACGGCGCCCGCGTCGGGGGTGCTGGGCCCGGCGGTGTCGGGGTGCTCGGTGGTGGGGTCGGACATCGGGACCTCAGACGTCGAGGAGCTCTGCTTCCTTGTGCTTGAGCAGGTCGTCGATCTGGTCGACGTGCCGCTTCGTGACGGACTCCAGCTCCTTCTCGGCGCGGGAGCCCTCGTCCTCCCCGACCTCGCCGTCCTTGACCAGCTTCTCGAGCGTGGTCTTCGCGGAGCGGCGGATGTTGCGGACCGAGACGCGCGCCTCCTCGGCCTCGCCGTGCGCCATCTTCACGTACTCGCGGCGCCGTTCCTCGGTGAGCTGCGGCATCGTGCAGCGGATGATGGTGCCGTCGTTGCTCGGGTTCACCCCGAGGTCGGCCTGCTGGATGGCCTTCTCGATGGCGTGCATCGAGGACTTGTCGAACGGGCTGATGATGATGGTGCGCGCCTCGGGCGTCTGGAACGACGCGAGCTGCTGCAGGGGGGTGGGGGCGCCGTAGTAGTCGACGGTGAGCTTCTGGAACATCCCGGGGTGGGCCCGGCCGGTGCGAATGGCCGCGAAGTTGTCCTTGGCGACCTCGACGGCCTTCTCCATCTTCTCCTCGGCCTCGAACAAGGTCTCGTCGATCATCGCGGCGCATCTCCTTCGGTCCGCGCCACGTGCCTGCGGCGCTGCGGGGTCCAGTGTGTCAAACGGCCGGGGGGCGTGCGGCCAGGTGCCGTCTACCCGGAGTGGACGAGGGTCCCGATCGGCTCGCCCCGCAGCGCGCGGGTGACGTTGCCCTCCCCCTCCATGCCGAAGACGACCATCGGCAGGCTGTTCTCCATGCACAGGCTGAAGGCGGCGGCGTCGACGACCTTGAGGCCGGTGCGCAGCGCCTCGGCGAAGGTCACCCGCTCGAGCTTGCGGGCCTGCGGGTCGGTGCGCGGGTCGGCGTCGTACACCCCGTCGACACCGTTCTTGCTCATGAGCACGGCGTCGCACTTGCACTCGAGGGCGCGCTGGGCGCTGACGGTGTCGGTGGAGAAGTACGGCATGCCTGCGCCGGCCCCGAAGATCACGACCCGGCCCTTCTCGAGGTGACGGATGGCGCGCCGCGGGATGTACGGCTCGGCGACCTGACCCATCGTGATGGCGGTCTGGACCCGCGTGTCGACGCCCTCCTTCTCGAGGAAGTCCTGGAGGGCGAGGCAGTTCATGACGGTGCCGAGCATCCCCATGTAGTCGGCTCGGGCGCGCTCCATCCCCTTCTGCTGGAGCTCGGCACCGCGGAAGAAGTTGCCGCCGCCGACGACGATCGCGACCTCGACGCCGTCACGGACCGCCGCAGCGATCTGCCGGGCGACGCCGCGCACGATGTCGGGGTCGACGCCGACCTGGCCGCCGCCGAACATCTCGCCCGAGAGCTTGAGGAGGACGCGGCGGGGTCGCTGTGCGGCGAGGTCGGGGGCCTCGGCCAGCGCGGTGGCGGACGTGGTCACAGGGGCCTCCTCGGCGGTGGTGCGCAGCGGTCACCGAATCCTGTCACACCCGGAGGACCCCGCCCAACCGGAGACGCCGGGCGGTGCCGGCCCGTCGGACCACGCCCGGAGCACGGAGCAGCACGTCCGAGCGGGCGATGTCGGCACTCGTGGGTAGCGTCGCCGCATGACATCAAACCGGAACGCCGCGGCGGTCCGCCGGTACTGGGCGTGTGCCGAGGCCCGCGACTGGGCCGGGTTCGCCGCCACCCTCTCCCCCGACGTCGTCTACCGCTGCCCGCAGACGCGGGAGGTCGTGCGGGGACGCGACGCCTACGTCCGGTTCAACGCCGAGTACCCCGGCGACTGGCATCTCACGGTCGACCGCGTGCTCGGGGACGACCGCGGGGCGATGAGCCGGACGACGTTCGTCGTGCAGGGCGAGACGATGACCGGGCTCTGCCTCTTCACCATGGACGCGGCGGGGCGTGTCGAGAGCATCGAGGACTGGTGGCCCGAGCCGTACGACCCGCCGCCCGGTCGGGCACACCTCGTCGAGTACGAGACCTGACCCGGCCCGCGGCAGGCGCCCCCGCCGACCACGCGGCGCCGTCCGCGGCGAAACGACCGAGCCGGGCGCGCGACGGGGCTTCATCCGCTGCGTCTCGGGACCCGGTGCTTCGTGCTGTCCGGGGAGTCGGTGTCGATGACCACCTGACCCGGCGGCACACGACGACGCCGCCCCCGGTCGTCCGGGGGCGGCGTCGTCGTGGGCCTCGTCGAGCGCGTCGGGGTCAGGACCCGACGCGGAACCGCGCGAAGCCCGTGGCCTGCGCGCCGGCCTCGTCGAGGACCTTGCCGACGGTCTTCTTCGGCTCCTTGGCGAACGGCTGCTCCAGGAGCACCTGCTCCTTGAAGAACCCGTTGACCCGGCCCTCGATGATCTTGGGCAGGGCCGCCTCGGGCTTGCCCTCCTCCTTGGCCGTGGCCTCGGCGACGCGCCGCTCGTTCTCGACGGTCTCGGCGTCGATCTCGTCGCGGGTGAGGACGCCGGGGCTGAACGCC
This sequence comes from uncultured Actinomycetota bacterium, assembly GCA_963815545.1. Lineage (GTDB taxonomy): Bacteria > Actinomycetota > Actinomycetes > Actinomycetales > Dermatophilaceae > Phycicoccus. The sequence goes on along the minus strand of CAWFGY010000007.1, from coordinate 76,317 downwards.
GCGACGTGCATCGCGATGTCACGGGCCGTCGTGGCGTCGCCACCCTTGGTCGCGACGAGGACACCGATCTGCGCGGGCAGGTCGGGGCTCGTCTTGTGCAGGTAGGACACGACGTGCTCGCCCTCGAGGCGGGCGACCCGCTTGACCTCGATCTTCTCGCCGATGGTGGCGTTGGCGTCGTCGAGCAGGGTCTTGACGGTCCGGCCGTCGGCCAGGGTCGAGTCGAGCAGCGCGTCCGCGTCGGCGGCCTTCGTGGCCACGGCCTGCGCGAGCACCTCGTCGGCGAGAGCGATGAAGCGCTCGCCCTTGGCGACGAAGTCGGTCTCGCACAGGACCTCGACGAGGCTGCCCTCGCCGTCGGCCGCGCTGGCGGTGACCAGACCGTTGGAGGCCGTACGGCCCTCACGCTTGGTCACGCCCTTCTGGCCCTTGACCCGGAGGATCTCCTCGGCCTTGGCCATGTCGCCGTCGGCCTCGTCCAGAGCCTTCTTGACGTCCATCATGCCGGCCGCGGTCTTCTCGCGGAGCGCCTTGATGTCAGCGGCGGTGTAGTTCGCCATGGGTTCCTATCGCTCGTTTCCGTAGGTGTCGGACGGGGAGGGTGTCAGGCCTTGTCCGCGGCGGCGGGCTCGGGCTGCTCGGCGTCGGCCGGGGCGTCGACAGCCTCGGCCGCGGGGGCCTCGGTCGTCTCAGCGGCCTCGGCCGCGGGGGCCTCGGTGGTCTCAGCGGCCTCGACCGCGGGGGCCTCGGTCGTCTCGACCGCAGCGGCCTCGGTGGCCTCAGCGGCCTCGGGCGCCGTGGCGGCGGCGGTCTCGCCGGCCTCCGGGGCGACCTGCTCGGCGGTCTGCTCCGCCTCGCCGCCGAGGAGCTCGCGCTCCCACTCCGGCAGCGGCTCCTCGCCCTGGGTCTCCGCACCCGTCGCGGCCTGGCCGCCCGAGCGGGCGATGAGGCCGTCGGCGACGGCGTCGGCGATGACCCGGGTCAGGAGGGTGACCGAGCGGATCGCGTCGTCGTTGCCCGGGATCTTGTAGTCGACCTCGTCGGGGTCGCAGTTCGTGTCGAGGATCGCGATGACCGGCAGGTTGAGCTTGCGGGCCTCGTCGACGGCGAGGTGCTCCTTCTTGGTGTCGACGATCCACACGGCCGAGGGGACCTTGCCCATCGAGCGGATGCCGCCCAGGGTCTTCTCGAGCTTGTCCTTCTCACGCTTCATCATGAGGAGCTCCTTCTTGGTGCGGCCGGAACCGGCCACGTCCGCGAAGTCGATCTCCTCGAGCTCCTTGAGGCGGGTGAGCCGCTTGGAGATCGTCTGGAAGTTCGTGAGCATGCCACCGAGCCAGCGGTGGTTGACGTAGGGCATCCCGACCCGGGTCGCCTGCTCGGCGATGGGCTCCTGCGCCTGCTTCTTCGTGCCGACGAAGAGGATCGTGCCACCGTGGGCGACGGTCTCCTTGACGAACTCGTAGGCGTTGTTGATGTAGGTCACCGACTGCTGCAGGTCGATGATGTAGATGCCGTTGCGCTCGGTCATGATGAAGCGCTTCATCTTCGGGTTCCAACGGCGGGTCTGGTGCCCGAAGTGGACGCCGCTCTCGAGGAGCTGGCGCATGGTGACGACGGCCATCGTCGTTCTCCTTGCTGTGAGGTTGTCAGTTACGTCGGTACGGGCCGAGCCCCGGGGGGTGGCCGCACCTGCCTGGCGTCCCGACGCACCCCGGACGGACGTGGTCACTGGGGACCGCATCCGCCACTGCCGTGGTGCGCCCCTGCTCGGAGAAACTCGTCGCAGGAGGAAGACGCGCGAAATGTCGGCGCCCGCGTGCACGCACACGAGAGCCATCGGTCATGGTACGTGGGCGAAGGCTCGGAGACGAAATCGCGGGGACGGGCCCCTCCTCGATCTGGGGACCGCAGAGGGCGCCGAACGCGCCACCCTCCTTCTCCGTCGCGACGGTGACGATGTCGTCGACCGGAGCCTCGCCGAGCTCCGCGGCCCGCTGGATGACGTACTCGGCGACGAAGGCGCGCTGTTGCGGTGCGAAGACGCCGTGGAACGACGAGCCGAGGCCCCTGCAGCCGGCGTGCTCGACGGCGGGCGGGTTCGAGCGGTCCCGACCCGTTCGGCCGCCATGGCGCTCATCCACGTCGACGGCGTCCGGATTCGAGCGCCCCCGACCCGTTCGGCCGCCATGGCGTCGAAACGGGTGGGCCGGGGCACAGGCCGGGGCCTCACGGAGTAGCCTCTCGCCCTCGTGGGGAGGATCGTCGACAGCATCGCGCCGCCGCGGATGGGCACGGCGTTCCGCTGGAACCTGGGGTCGTCGTGGGCCGGCCAGATCGGCGACGGCGTGGCTCTCGCCGCGGGCCCGCTGCTCGTGGCCTCACTGACCCGCGAACCGGTGCTCATCGCGGCGGCGGCGATGGTGCAGCGCCTGCCCGCGCTCGCCCTCGGCCTGTACGCCGGCGCCGTCGTCGACCGCGTGGACCGTCGCGCGGTCGTCCTCGTCGCGAACCTCGCGCGGGTGCTCGTCCTCGGCGTGCTCGTCACGACGATCCTCACCGGCGGCATCTCGATCGGGCTGCTCCTCGGGGTCCTGTTCGTCGTCGGGATCGCCGAGCTCTTCGCCGACACGAGCTGGCGGGCCGTCCTGCCGATGATCGTGCCTCCGGCCGACCTCGGGATCGCCAACGCCCGGCAGATGTCCGGTTTCCTCGTCGCCAACCAGCTGCTCGGCCCGGCCGTCGGGGCCAGCCTGTTCGCGCTCGGGGCGGCCGTCCCGTTCGGGATGCAGGCCGGTGCCCTGCTCCTGGCCGCCGGGTTGTTCACCCGCGTCAGGCTGCCCGCCGAGCCCCGCACGCGCCCGAGCCAGCACGTCGGCCGGGACATCGTCGACGGGCTGCGCTGGATCCGCCACCACGCCGCCGTGCGGACCCTGACCCTGGTCATCCTCGCCTTCAACATCACCTGGGGCGCACCGTGGGGCGTCCTCGTCTACTGGGCCCAGGAGCGGCTCGGCGTCGACGCGATCGGCTTCGGGCTCCTCACCACGGCCACCGCGGCCGGTGGCATCGTCGCGGTCCTCTCCTACGGCCGCCTCGAGCGGCGGGTGCCCCTCGGGCGGCTCATGAAGGGCTGCCTGCTCCTCGAGGTCCTCACCCACCTCGCGCTCGCCGTGACGACGGTGTGGGCGGTCGCCCTCGCCATCATGGTGGTCTTCGGCGCGTACGCGTTCGTCTGGGCGTCGCTGTCGTCGGCGGTCCGCCAGCGCGCCACCCCGAGCGCCTACCAGGGCCGCGTCGGCAGCGTGTACTGGGTGGGCCTGGTCGGCGGCCTGCTCATCGGGCAGGGGCTCGGCGGGCTCATCGCCGACCGGTTCGGGCCGGCCGCCCCCTTCTGGTTCGCGGCCGTCGGGGCGGGGCTGACCCTGGCGCTCGTATGGCGGCGGCTCGACAGCATCGCGCACGCCGACGCCGGCTCCGCATAACCTGCCAGGCATGCCCTCCACCCCCGGCCACCCCGCGCTCGCTCCCTTCGGCACGACGATCTTCACGACGATGAGCGCACTGGCCCTCGAGCACGACGCGGTGAACCTCGGCCAGGGTTTCCCGGACTCCGACGGGCCGCAGGAGGTGCTGGACGCCGCCGTCGAGGCGGTCCGGTCCGGGCGCAACCAGTACCCCCCGGGCGCGGGCCTGCCGGAGCTGCGCCGAGCCGTGGCCGAGCATCAGGAACGGTTCTACGGGCTGCGCGTCGACCCTGCCGACGAGGTCCTGGTCACCGTCGGGGCGACCGAGGCGATCTTCCTCGCGATGACCGCACTCGTCCGCCCGGGCGAGGAGGTCGTGACGTTCGAGCCGTACTACGACAGCTACGCCGCCACCGTCGCGCTCGCCGGTGGGGTGCGGCGGACCTCGGTGCTCCGCTTCCCCGACTTCGCCGTCGACGAGGCCTCGCTGCGGGCCGCGTTCTCGGACCGGACGCGTGTCGTGCTCCTCAACACGCCGCACAACCCCACGGGGAAGGTGTTCACCCGCGCTGAGCTCGAGCTCATCGCGGAGCTGGCCGTCGAGTACGACGCCTGGGTCGTCACCGACGAGGTCTACGAGCACCTGACCTTCGACGGGGCCGAGCACCTCCCCATCGCGACCCTGCCCGGCATGCGCGATCGCACCCTGACCATCTCGTCGGGGGGCAAGACGTTCGCGACGACGGGCTGGAAGGTCGGCTGGGTGTCCGGGCCCGCGGTGGCGGTCCGGGCGATGGAGGCCGTCAAGCAGTTCACGACCTTCGGGGCGTCCGGGCCGTTCCAGCCCGCGGTGGCCGTGGGTCTCGGGTTGCCCGACGCGGTCTTCACCGACCTCGCCCGCAGCTACGCCACCGCCCGGGACCGGCTCGTCGCCGGGCTGCTCGAGGCCGGGCTCGAGGTCGCAGCCAGCCGGGGGACCTACTTCGTCGTCGCGGACGTCGCCTCGCTCGGGGCCACCGACGCGCGGCAGTTCTGCCTCGACCTCCCGGCCCGGGCGGGGGTCGCCGGGGTGCCGGTCTCGGCCTTCCACGACGACGAGGACGCGGCCCGCACCCTCGTCCGGTTCGCCTTCTGCAAGCGGCTCGAGGTGATCGACGAGGGGTGCCGACGCCTCCGGGCGCTGCGCGACGGCTGACGCTCGGCGTCGCCGCCCTCGGACGGCGTCGTCCACAGGTGCGCCCGGTCCGTCCGGTCGTCCCCAGATGCCACGCCGCCCCTGGTGCGTCCCGGGCGGGCACGCGAGCGTGCGGGCATGACGCAGACCTCCCTCGCCCTCGCCCTGGCTGCGGCCGTCACCCTCACCGCCGGTGCGGTGACCGCGCTCGGCCCCCCGCGCCCGGGAGTCACGGTCGGCCCCCCGGTGTCGGCCACGCCGGCCTCTGCGCCGCCGCCCTCGGCAGCCGTGCCGCGGTGGCTCTGGCCGCTGGCTCCCCGGCCGCGGGTCACGCGTCCGTTCCTGGCGCCGGACTCGCCGTGGGGACGCGGACATCGCGGGTTGGATCTCTCCGCTCGCCCGCGCGCGCCGGTGCACGCCGTGGCCGGGGGTGTGGTCACGCACGCCGCGCGACTCGCCGGTCGAGGCACCGTGACCGTCACCCACCCGGGCGGGGTGCGCAGTACGTACGAGCCCGTCGGGCCCGCTGTCGCCGTCGGCGACCGGGTCGCCGCGGGCGACCTGATCGGCCACCTCGAACCCACGCCGGCGGCGCACTGCCCGGGCGGGGGCTGCCTGCACCTCGGGGCGATCCGCCAGGGCTACGTCGACCCGCTGCCCTTCCTCGTCGGGGGGCGGGTGCGGCTGTTCCCGCTCCCTGCGCGCGAGGCTGCGGCCGGGCCCGCGGCGTCGGTCAGAGAGCGGGCGAGCCGAGGGGCGGGCCCGGCATCGCGGTCACCCAGCCGGCCGGGGCGGCCGGCGCCACGAGGGGTACACCGTTGGCCTTCATCCAGGAGGCGGTCACGGCCACGACGACGACGACCACGACGACTGCGACGATGAAGAGGAGCAGGCGGCGGCGGATGCGGCGCATGCCTTGCGTCTCCTGGCGCGTGGCCTCGCGGGCTTCGGCTCGCGATCGCGGCGCCTCGTCCTCGGCCGAAGGGCCCGCAAGGTCCTCCGCCGCCTTCTCCTCCGCGGTGAGCGGCTGGGGACGCGGCCGCCGCCGAGGCGCGGCGACCGCCCCGTCCTCACGCCAGGACGCCTCGTCCAGGGGCGGGATGATCGCCTCCATGTACTCCGCCTGCGCGGCCGGTGACTCGGGGGCTCCCGCCGCGGCCGGAGCCGCGCCACGCTTCGGAGGGGCAGCCTGAACCACCGGGGGCGTGACCGGGGCGTCCGCGCCGGGGATGCCGTAGGGGTTCGACGCCACGCGGGGGGTGGCCTTGGCGACCGGCACGTCTGCGAGCCGACGCTCCGTCGCCGCGGGGGCACCCGGCCGGATGACCGCCGGGGGGTCGACCGGGACGTCACCGCCCGTGGTGGGCCGGGGCGGCGCCGGCGACACGGACTCGACGGCTGCCTCGGTGGCGGGTTCGGCCGCCGCGTCCGGGTCGGTTGCGACGGGGTCGTCCTGTTGGGGTCCCGCATCCGCCTCGGCCTCGCGGCCGGCGTCGCCCTCGGGCTCCGTCTCAGGGCCCCGCTCGAGCTCCGGAGGCACGTCGTGGCCCGCGTCCGCGGAGTCCGACGACTCGCTGGGCAGGGCCTCCCCCGGATGGTCAGCCTCCTCGTGCCCCTCGACCCCGGTGGAGTCCTCGGTGCTCTCGGGCAGGTCCAGGGCCGGCCCGTCCATCTCCTGAGGGGCCCGCTGTTCGTCGTCCCCGGGCAGCTCCGAGGCGGACTCGTCGTGCTCCTCCACCGTGAACGGCGTCTCGGCCTCGGCAGCGGCAACATCCTCGTCTCCGCCGGGAGCCACATCCTCGTCCTCGGCAGCCCAGTCTTCGTCCGCGACCGGGAGCACGGCGTCGTCCCGCGGCGCAGGCTCCTCGAAACCCTCGTAGGCCTCAGCCGGCCCGGGCCGGTTCTCGTCGGCGGTGGCGACCACGTCCTGCTCCGCGGGAGCCAGGTCCGCGTCCTGCCCCCCGGCGGGACCTGCCTCGCCGGTGTCGTCATCGTCGGCGTCCTGCGCCTCGACCTCGCCGGGACCTGCGTCCTCGGTGTCGGCCGGTACCCAGCGCTCATCCACCGGCGCAGGCTCCTCGACGCCCTCGTGGCCCTCCGCAGGAGGAGTCACATCCTCGATCTGGTCGGGCCCTGCCTCGCCGGTGTCGTCCTCGATCGCGTCCTGCGCCTCGACCTCGTCGGCGCCCGCGTCCTGCGCCTCGACCTCGTCGGCGCCTGCGTCCTCGGTGTCAGCCAGTACCCGGCCCTCGTCCACCGAAGCAGGCTCCTCGACGCCCTCGTGGCCCTCCGCAGGAGGAGTCACATCCTCGATCTGGTCGGGCCCTGCCTCGCCGGTGTCGTCCTCGATCGCGTCCTGCGCCTCGACCTCGTCGGCGCCCGCGTCCTGCGCCTCGACCTCGTCGGCGCCCGCGTCCTCGGTCGCCGTCCGGCCTCATCGGCACCCGCGTCGTCCTGCGTCCATCCGACGCGTCATGCGGCGTCCTCGACGCTCCTGCGCCTCGACCTCATCGGCACCGCGTCGTCGATCGTCGGACGGTCCTCGCACCTCATCGGCGACCCGCGTCCTGCGCCTGCGACCTCCTCGGCACCTCGCGTCCTGCGCCTCGACCTCGTCGGCGCCCGCGTCCTGCGCCTCGACCTCATCGGCGCCCGCGTCCTCGGTGTCAGCCGGTACCCAGCCCTCGTCCACCGAAGCAGGCTCCTCGACGCCCTCGTGGCCCTCCGCAGAAGGAGCCACATCCTCGTCCTCGCCCGCGGCCGCGACGTCGACGGGCGCCGCTTCCTCGTCCTCGGACGGAACCCATGCCTCCTCCGCAGCGGGCACCACGTCCTCGGCCTCGTCCACCGGGTCCTCGCCCGGGATCGACGGCTCCTCGCCCACCGCGGAGTCCTCGTGTACCGCTGGCCCCGGCTGCTCCGGCGAGACCGCCTGCTCGTGGACGACGGAGGTGGACTCGACCGGAGCGACCGGGCTCGCCCACTCGCGGTCTGCGTCCCGTCCGCCCGACGGCTCCTCATCGCCCGGCGACCCGTGGGTGGCGTCGGACGTCGTCCTGCCCGTCGCGCTCTCGGCCGGAGGGCTCGTCGGCGTCGCGGACCGGCCCCCACGCCAGCCCCGCAGCAGACGGCCAGCGCGGCCGCGCTCCGGCGCCTCTGTCTCCTCGACCGGCTCCTGCCCCTGAGGGGCCGCGGTCCGTTCGCGCCCGCCGCCCCCGGTCTTGGGTTCGACGTACATGCGCCGGAACTCCGAGACCCACTCCGGGATGTCGGCGAACCTCTCTTCGCTGCCGAGCGGACGGACGGGAGGCCGGGGGCCGGTGTCAGGCCGCGGCATCGTCGACTCCGCTTCCGACTCGGTGTCGGTGCCCTCCACGGCGCCTGACCCGTTGCCTGGCCTTTCGTCGTCGGGCTGGGCCCGGCTCGCCGGCTCGTACGGCTCTCCGCTGTCGGTCTCGTCGGGCGACAGCGTCATCTCGTCCTCGTTCTCAGGCACGGGGGTGCGCCTGGGCGAAGGACCGCTTGAGTCGGTCGACGGACACGTGGGTGTAGATCTGGGTGGTTGCGAGCGACGCGTGACCCAGCAGCTCCTGGACGAGGCGGAGGTCGGCCCCGCCCTCGAGCAGGTGGGTGGCCGCGCTGTGGCGCAGCCCGTGCGGGCCGAGGTCCGGGGCGTCCGGCACGTGACCGAGCAACCGATGGACGACGTCGCGCACCTGGCGCTGGTCGGCGCGGCGACCTCGACGCCCGAGCAGGAGCGCCGCGCCGCTCGAGTCCGTCGCGAGCCGGGGGCGCCCCTCGCGGAGCCAGTCACTCACGGCATCGCGTGCGGGCACCCCGAACGGGACCCGGCGTTCCTTGTCCCCCTTGCCCACGACGCGGACGACCCGAGCCTCGAGGTCCACGTCGTCGACGTCGAGGCCGACGAGCTCCCCGACCCTGATGCCGGTGCCATAGAGGAGCTCGAGCGCGGCGCGGTCTCGCAGATGCACCGGGTCGTCGTCGTCGGCCGCGACGGTCGCGACGTCCAGGAGGGCCGCGGCCGAGCGTTGGCCGAGGACGGGAGGCAGGGTGCGGTGCCGTTTGGGGGCCGACAGCCGGAGGGAGGGGTCGCGCTCCAGCCGCCCCGTCCGCTCACACCACCGGAAGAAGGCGCGGAGCGAGGCCGACGTGCGGGCCAGGGTCGCGCGTGCGGCGCCCCCTCGAGCCACCGTGCCGAGCCAGGCGCGCAGATCGGCCAGGCTGACCGCGCGCAGCGACTCGTCGTCGGTCGCTCCGGCCGCGTCGAGGAACGCACCGACATCGCGCACGTAGGCGCGTACGGTGTTGTCGGCGCGCCCCCGTTCCGAGCGCAGATGGCGCTCGAACGCGATGAGCGCCTCCGAACGGGCGACAGTCACTCGCACACCGTGTCACCACATGGGCCTCACGCGCAACGGATTGCGCCACAAACACCGCCCTGTTGTGGACCTTCGGCCGCCCCGGACCTAGACCGCGGCGCGGGCCTTGCGCCACCGGTGGCCGTCACCCTCGAGGAGCCCCAGCATCTCGAGGACGGCGACCGCGCGCGCGACGGCTGCCTGGTCGACACCGGCCCCCACCGCGAGCCGGTCGAGGTCGGCCCAACGGCGCAGCGGAGCCGCGGCCCAGACCCGCTGTTCGGCCTCGGTGAGCGAGTCAGTGGCTCGGGTGCGGCCCGTGCGCCTCGGGGCGGTCGCCTCGCCGATGGGCGCGGCGAGGTCGAGGACGTCGGTGACGTCCGTGACGAGGACGGCACCGTACTCGCGGACCAGCTGGTGGGTGCCGGCCGACGTCGGGCTCGTCACCGGCCCCGGGACGGCGCCGACCGGACGGTGGACGCGGCGAGCCTCGCCGGCGGTGGAGAGCGACCCCGAGCGCAGGCTCGCCTCGACGACGACGGTGGCCCGGGCGAGGGCGGCGATGATGCGGTTGCGCGCGAGGAACCGCCCCGGGAACGGCACGGCGCCCGGTGGGACCTCGCTGACGACGAGGCCCTGCTCGCGGACCTGGCCGAGCAACCGCTCATGGGCCCGCGGGTAGGACCGGTCGACGCCACAGGCGAGCACCGCGACGGTGTCGCCACCGGCCGCGAGCGCCCCACGGTGAGCCGCGGCGTCGACACCGAACGCCGCCCCGCTGATGACGACCCAGCCGCGCGACGCCAATCCCTCCCCGAGCTCGGCCGCGACGCGGTGGCCGTAGTCGCTGCAGGCCCGAGCACCGACGACGGCGACCGAGCGCTCCGCGAGGTCATCGAGCGCCCGGTCCCCCCGGACGTACAGGCAGTACGGCGGGTGCTCGAGGGCGTCGAGACCCAGCGGCCATTCGGCATCGCCCGGGAGGACCACCCGGGCGTGGGCCTCTTGGACGTCGCCGGCGATCCTGTCGACGTCGAGCTCGGGAAGGCGCACGTAGAGGTCGCGGTCGGAGCCGGCGGCACGGTGCCGTAGCGCCTGGAGGGTGGCGACTCCGCCCTGGTCGGCCAACATCTGCCGGATCGTCCCGTTCGCCGGCTCGACGAGCTCGGAGATCGCAGCGCGGGCCCAGCGCTCCTCGGCCTCGAGCGGCGACGGGGCGGGCGTGCCGGTCATGCCGCCACCGCCTCGCCGCGACGCAGGGTCAGCCCGAGCGCGACGTCCTCGCGGGAGGGCACCGCCCGACCCCCGAGGTCGGCCGCGGACCACGCGACCCGCAGGACGCGGTCGTACCCGCGCAGGGTGATGCGCCCGATATCGAGGGCGTGGTCGATGACGGCCGTGCTGCCTGGCGGCAACCGGTACGGCGGACGGCGCAGGACATGGCCGGGAACGAGCCCGTTGACCCGCCAGCCTCCGGCGGCCCAGCGGTCGGCCTGGACGGCGCGCGCGGCACGCACCCGCGTGGCGACGTCGTGGCTGGACTCCCCCGTGGCGTCGCCGAAGGCGGCGGGCCGGACCGGGGGCACATGGACCTGGAGGTCGACACGGTCCAGGAGCGGGCCGGACAGCCGGGCGGCGTAGGTGCGGATCTCGCGGGCGGAGCACGTGCACTCGATGGCCTTGCCGTACGACATCCCGCACGGGCAGGGGTTGGCTGCCAGGACGAGCAGGAAGCGGGCCGGGTACCGCACGACCTGCCGGGCGCGGGCGATGACGACCTCACCGGACTCCAGCGGCTGCCGCAGGGTCTGGAGCACCCCCGGCTTGAACTCCGGCGCCTCGTCGAGGAACAGCACACCGTGGTGGGCCCGGGACACGGCGCCCGGCATCGCCATCCCCGTCCCCCCACCGGCCAGCGCGGCCGTCGACGTGCTGTGGTGCGGAGCGACGAAGGGCGGGGTGCGGTCGAGGTCGGTGACGTCGCCGACCGGCGCGACGAGGGAGCGGACGGCATGGACCTCGAGAGCCTCGGGACGGGTCAACGGCGGGAGCACCGTGACCAGGCGCTCGGCCAGCATCGTCTTGCCGACCCCGGGGGGCCCGGACATCAGCAGGTGGTGGCCACCGCTGGCGGCGAGCTCGAGGGCCGCCCGGGCCTCGGGCTGACCCACGACGTCGGCGAGGTCGACGCCGGAAGCCGGCGGCCGCGCGTCGGTGGGCCGGCGCTCGGCGACGGGGATGGTGGCTCCGTGCCCGGCCTCGGTGTACCAGGCGAGGACGTCGGCCAGCGTCGAGGCGCCGTGCACCGTGACGCCGTCGACGAGCTGCGCCTCGGCGACGTTCTCGTCGGGCACGACGACATCCCGGACCCCCCGACGGGCTGCGTCCAGGACCGAGGGCAGCACCCCCCGGACCCCGCGCAGCCGCCCGTCGAGGGAGAGCTCGCCGAGGTGCACGACCTCCTCGGCGACACCGCGTGCCACCACGCCCGCCGCGGTGAGCACGGCCACGGCGATCGCGAGGTCGAACGCCGAGCCGCGTTTGGGGATCGAGGCCGGGGACAGGTTGACGGTGACGCGATGTGGAGGCACCGGGACACCGATGTTCGCGGCGGCCGCGCGGATGCGGTCGCCGGCCTGCGCGCACGCGGCGTCGGGCAGGCCCCCGACGATGAAGCACGGCAACCCCTGCGCGATGTGGGCCTCGACGTCGACGAGCGTCCCGTCGAGCCCGGTGAGCGAGACCGACCGGGTGCGCCCGAGCCCGAGCGTCACGACCCCACCCCGACGACGTGCCGGATCTCGGCCGGACGGCCCGGGCGGCAGAGCACCCCGACGACGTCGACCCGCAAGGCACCCGGGTGGAGCCCGCGGGCGTGGACGTAGGCGGCCGCGAGCCGGCGCAGCCGGAGGGCCTTGGCGACCGTGACGGCCTCGACGGGGTCCCCGAAGCCGGTGCCGCGCCTCGTCTTGACCTCGCACACGACGAGGCAGGGGCCGTCGGCGGCGACGATGTCGACCTCCCCGTGCTCGCACCGCCAGTTGCGCTCGAGTACCTCGAGCCCCCGCTCGCGCAGGTACCGCGCCGCAAGGTCCTCGCCGTACCTGCCCAGACGCACCCGCGCAGGGCGGGGTGCCGGGTGCGCCGCCCCGTCTGTCCGTGCTCGTGATGTCGCCATGCACCGAGCCAAGCGCCCGGGCGCCTCGACCCGCCACCGCCCTCGGCGGATCTGTGGACGACGGAACCCGCACGCGGGGCCTGTGGACGACGGGGCCACCCGCCGCCTCGGGCGGCGCGGGCTAGAACTCGCCCTTGGGCAGCTCGAGCTCGCTCTTCGCCAGCTCCTCGACGTTGACGTCCTTGAACGTCACGACACGCACGGTCTTGGCGAACCGCGCGGGCCGGTAGATGTCCCACACCCACGCGTCGTGCATCGTGACGTCGAAGAACACCTCTCCGCCGTCGGAGCGCACCGCCACATCGACGCTGTTGCACAGGTAGAAGCGGCGCTCGGTCTCGACGACGTGGCTGAACAGGCCGACGACGTCGCGGTACTCGCGGTACAGCGCGAGCTCCGCCTCGCTCTCGTACTTCTCGAGGTCCTCCGAGCTCATCGCTCTCCCGCCGGCATCAGATCGGTCACGTGGTCATCATCGTGCATCGCGCCGGGCAGTCGCCACGACCGGCGGTGCCACGGCGACGGGCCGTGGACGCGCAGGGCCTCCAGGTGGTCCGGCGCGGCGTACCCCTTGTTGCCCACCCAGCCGTAGGCGGCGTGCTCGCCGCCCTCGGCTCCGAGCCCGACCATGATCTCGTCGCGGGTCACCTTCGCGAGCACACTCGCGGCGGCCACCGACGAACACGTGAGGTCGGCCTTGATCATCGTCGTGACGGGCGGGGTCACGACGGCGTCCTCGTGGGCGAACGCGAGGAGGCCGACGTCCTCCGGTGCGGTGAGCCAGTCGTGGTTGCCGTCGAGGATGACGAGGTCCGGGCGGACCGCACAGGCGGCGAGCGCCCGGGTCCCGGCGAGGCGGAGGGCCGCGATGATGCCGACGGCGTCGATCTCCTCGGCGCTGGCGTGGCCGACGGCATGGCACAGCGCCCACCGCTGGATGCGGGGCACCATCGCCTCCCGCGCGTGCGGCTGGAGCAGCTTGGAGTCACGAACGCCCTGCGGTGCGCTGCGGCACGTCTCGTCGATGACGACGACCCCCACGGTCACCGGACCGGCGAGGGCGCCGCGGCCCACCTCGTCCATCCCGGCCAGGACACGGTGCCCGTCGCGCTGCAGCGCCCGCTCGACCCGCAGGTTCGGGCGGCGCGAGCGCGGGGCCGGGCTCACGGCTGCGGGGTGGCCGACGGGACGCCCGCGAACGCGGCCTGGTAGTCGGAGAGCCACGCGAACCGCGTGAAGGGCCAGACGACGGCCATCGCTCGTCCGGTGACCCGGTCGACGGGCACCGAGCCGTCGGTGCCGTCGCCGGCGGGGTCGTGGAACCGTGAGTCCTCGCTGTCGGAGCGGTGGTCGCCCATGACCCAGACCCGGTCGGCGGGCACGGTGATGTCGAAGGTCATCGAGCTGGGGACGTCGCCGGTGTGGACGTACGGCTCGTCGACCGGGACGCCGTTGACGGTGAGGCGCCCCTGCGCGTCGCAGCACTCGACACGGTCGCCCGGGAGGCCGATGACGCGCTTGATGAGGTGGTCCTCGGACTCGCTCGGCAACAGCCCGACGAAGACGAGCACGTCGTGTACCGCGCCGGCGACTCCGGTGCGCTCGTCGACGGGCAGGCCCGCGCCGAGCCAGTCGCCCGGGTCCTCGAAGACGACGACGTCGCCGTGCTGGAGGTCGATCGGGGTGGGCGTCAGCTTCGAGACGACGACCCGGTCGCCCACGAGAAGGGTGTTCTCCATCGAGCCCGACGGGATGAAGAAGGCCTGGAGGAACCACGTCTTGACGACGAACGACAGCACCATCGCCATGACGAGGACGAGGGCGACCTCCTTGACCGCGGCACCCACCCAGCGGCCCATCGAGGTCGCGCGGTCCTTGGGCGACGGCTCGTCGACTCCCTCGCGCGCCTGCTCGGGGGCGCTCACGCCGGGGGCCTCGGCATCGTCACCGGACCGACCCTCGTCAGGGGCCAGTAGCGCCAGACGACGGTGCCGACGGCGCCGCCGGCAGCCTCGTCGGCCGGGACGAGGTGCAGGGCCCCGCGGTCGTCCTCGACGAGAGTGACGTCACCGGCCTCGGTGCTGCGGTCGGTCTTGAGGACGAGCACACGGTCTCCTGGCTCGAAGGTCGGCTCGAAGGCGGCCGAGGGGACGACGTAGGACTCGAGGACGACGCCGCGGACGACCGCGGCGACGACGAGCCCGACGGCGATGGTCACCAGCACCCGGGGACGCCGCGACCCGGCACTCGCCGCGAGGGCAGGGGCCGGGTCGGTGCGTGGGGGCGCCGTCACTCCGCCGAGGGTAGTCCCCCGACCTGCGATGGCCCCCCGGGGCCCGCGGTGGGCCGTCAGACCTTCGCGGGGGTGTCGCGCTTCTCGCGGATCTTGGCGGCCTTGCCGCGCAGGTCGCGCAGGTAGTAGAGCTTCGCGCGGCGGACGTCACCACGGGTGACGACCTCGATCTTGTCGACGATCGGGGTGTGCAGCGGGAAGGTCCGCTCGACGCCGACGCCGAAGGAGACCTTGCGGACGGTGAAGGTCTCGCCGACGCCACCGCCGTGGCGACGGATGACGACGCCCTTGTAGACCTGGATACGGGAGCGGGTGCCCTCGACGACCTTGACGTGCACGTTGACCGTGTCGCCGGCGCGGAAGTCGGGGATGTCGCTCTTCATCGACGCGAGGTCGATGTCGTCGAAACGCTGCATGACGGATGTCGCTTTCTCGCGGGCTGCCACAGGTCATCCGCGGATCTCGGTGCTGCTCTGGTTCGTTCGGGGCGTCCTGTCGGGCCTCATGCCCGGGTCGGACCGGGGTCCGGGGCACTCCCCCTGCGGCGGGGGCCGTTCGTCGACGGGACGCAGCGACCCAGTCTGCCAGAGGTGACGGGCCGCGACGAAATCCGCTCAGAGCCGATGGCCGTGGGCGGTCACGCCACGGAGGCCACGGTCCGGCACGGTCCGGCACGGTCGGCGCGGTGGGTCGGGGCCGGGGCTGCGCCTATCCTGCACCGGTGACGATCGACCCCGGACTGCCCGTCGCCCTGGCCGTCGTCCTGCTTCTCGGGGTGACGGTCGCCGGCTACGTCGGGGGACGGATCGCCCGGCCGGCCTCGCCGGTCCTGGCGATGGCCCGCGCGATCGGGCAGCTGGGGGTCGCGGCGCTCGTCATCACCGCCGTCGTCCGCTCGGTCGTGCTCTCGGTGCTGCTGCTGTGCGTGATGTTCGCGGTGGCGGTCGTGACGACCACCGGGCGGGTCGAGGCGCGCGGCGCCTGGCAGTGGGCGACGGTCGCGATGCTGGCGGGACTCGCGCCCGTGGTGGTCGTCGTCCTCGCGACGCGCACGATCCCCCCGACCGGCATCGCGCTGATCCCCGTCGTCGGCATCATCACGGGCAACACGATGAACGGGCACACCTTGGTCTGCCGGCGGGCGTTCGCCGCGTTGCGCGAGGAGCAGGGACAGTACGAGGCGGGACTGTCGCTCGGCCTCACCCGCGCCCAGGCGGTCGAGGAGGTCATCCACCGGCGGGTGCCCGAGGCGCTCGTGCCGGGGCTCGACCAGGTGCGGACGGCGGGGGTCGTCACGCTGCCCGGGGCGTTCATCGGGGTGCTGCTCGGCGGCGGGACACCGGCTCAGGCCGCGGCGGCGCAGGTGCTCGTCCTCGTCGGCATCATGGCGGCGCAGACGGTGACGGCCGTTGTGGCGGAGGACCTCATCGGGCGCGGGCTGCTGCTGCCCGCGGACCTGCAGACGTCCCTGCGCCCCTGACCCCGGCTGCTGCCTCGGGTGGACGCCATGGCGGCGAGACGCACCACCGGCGGCGAGATCCGGACGCCCCCCACCCGAATGGACGCCATGGCGGCGAGACGCACCACCGGCGGCGCAATCCGGACGCCCCCCACCCGGATGAACGCCATGGCGGCGAGGCGCACCACCGGCGGCGAGATCCGGACGCCCCCCACCCGGATGGACGCCATGGCGTCCAAACCAGCGGAGGCCGGGTCAGGGGCGGCGGGGCTTGGTGAGGTCGACGGTGCCGGGCCAGGCGCCCTCCCCGGGGACCGGACGGTAGCCGGAGCGGCGGTAGCGGCGGATGTTCGCCGGCACCGCGCTGCTGGTGTTGATCCAGTACGTCGAGACCGACGGCGGCGCCCCCGCCTCCGCCAGCTCGAGCAGGGCCCGACCGAGCCCCCTGCCCTGCAGGTCCGGCGCGACCATGAGCCGCCCGGTCTCCCAGACCGTCGGGTCGCCCGGCCGCACGCGCCCGCGGACGGACGCGACGAGCCGCCCCGACGAGGCACCGTCGGAGCGGACCCGCGCCACCCACGTCGTCCACGCGGAGAACCCGGCCACCGTGGCGTCGGTGGACTCCTCCAGGGGCGGGATGGTCCAGCCTCCGGACATCATGAGCTCGGGCACCCAGCAGGCGCGCTGGAGGACCACGAGCTCGGCCGCGTCGGCCGGGGTCGCCACCCGCACGTCGAGATCGTCGAGCCCCGCGACGGTCGCGGACGCGGCCGCGAGGTCGGGGCGGCGGGCCGCGGTCCGCGCCACCCGCTGCTCGTGCCGCCAACGCTCGATGGCGCCGTGGTCTCCCGAGAGCAGGACCGGGGGGACGTCTCGCTCGGTGCCGCCGTCGTCCCACGACGCGGGGCGCGTGTAGACGGGGTACTCGAGCAGGCCGCCCTCGTGCGACTCCTCGACGAGCGACTCGGCGTTGCCGACCACCCCGGGCAGCAGCCGACCGACGGCCTCGACCATCGCGAGCACGGCCACCTCGCCCCCGTTGAGCACGTAGTCGCCGAGCGAGACGACGGTGACGGGCATCCGCTCGGCCGCGTGCTCGTACACCCGCTCGTCGAGCCCCTCGTACCGCCCGCACGCGAACGCGAGCCAGGGCTCGGCGGCCAGCCGGTGCGCCATCGCCTGGGTGAACGGGACGCCCCCCGGGCCGGGCACGAGCAGGTGCGGGACGGGGGCGTCGTCGGTGGCCCCGGCCCGCGTCACGTGGGCGAGCGCCTCGGCCCACGGCTCGGGCTTCATGACCATGCCGGCGCCGCCCCCGAAGGGGCTGTCGTCGACGGTGCGATGCCGGTCGTGCGTGAAGTCGCGCAGGTCGTGCACGTGCAGGTCGAGGACGCCGTCGCGCCGCGCCTTGCCGATGAGTGAGAGGTCCAGCGGCGCGAGGTACTCGGGGAAGATCGAGACGACGTCGAGGCGCACGACGCTCACGCCTCGAGGTCGAACAACCCGGGCGGGGCGTCGAGGACCACCCGTCCGCCGGCGATGTCGACCTCGGGCACGAGGGCCGCGACGAACGGCACGAGCCCTTCGCGGCCGTCGGTGAGGCGGACGACGAGGCGGTCCTGGGCGGCGCCCAGCTGGAGCCCGGCCACCTCCCCCAGCGTGCTGCCCGACGGGTCGACGACGGTGAGGCCGACGAGGTCGGCCTCGGCGTAGGTGTCCTCGTCGTCGTCGGCCACGACGGCCGCGTCGTCGGGATCCATGACGAGGCGCGTGCCCCGCAGACCCTCGGCGCCGGTGCGGTCGGCGACCTCCTCGAACGCGAGCAGCCAGACACCCTGGTGGACCCGGGTGGAGCGCACCGTGAGCGTGCGCGGCACCCCGGAGCCCGGGTCGGCCTGGGTGGCGAGCACGGCTCCGTCGGCGAACCGGCGCTCCGGAAGGTCGGTGTGCAGCTGCACGGTGACCTCGCCGCGCAGCCCGTGCGGCTTGCCGATGCGGGCGATGACGACGGGTTCGCTCACTGGGTCCTCCTCAAGGACGACGACGGCGGGGCGCCCGGGGAGTCTCCTCCCGGGACGCCCCGCCGTGGTGGACTCGGGTCAGCGGACCCGGTCGGTGTCGACGATGTCGATGCGGACCTGACGGCCCCCCGACAGCGCACCCATGACGGTGCGCAGGGCACTGGCCGTGCGGCCGGAGCGACCGATGACCCGGCCGAGGTCCTCGGGGTGTACGCGCACCTCGAGGATCTCACCGCGGCCACGGTCCCGCGTGCGGACCTGGACCTCGTCCTTGTGGTCGACGATGCCGGTGACGAGGTGCTCGAGAGCCTCCTCGAGCACGGTCAGGCCTTGTCTGCGTCGGCGTCGGTGCCGGCAGCGGCCTCGGCGGACTCGGTGTCGGCAGCAGCCTCGACGGTCTCCTCGGCCTTCGGCTCCTCGACCTTGGCCTCCTCGACCTTCGGCTCCTCGGCCTTGGCCTCCTCGACCTTCGGCTCCTCGGCCGGGGTCTCCTCCGCCTTGGGCTCCTCGGCCTTCTTCGCGGCCTTCTTCTTCGGCGTCGTCGCGCCGGAGCCGTCCGTGGACGTCTTGCCGGCGGCGGCGAGGGCGGCCTCGTAGAGGTCCTTCTTGGGCGTCTTCGGCTCGGCGACCCGCAGGGTGCCCTCGGTGCCGGGCTCGCCCTTGAAGGTCTGCCAGTCACCGGTGATCTTCAGGAGGGCGGCGACGGCCTCGGTCGGCTGCGCGCCGTTGCCGAGCCAGTACTGCGCGCGCTCGCTGTCGATCTGGATGACCGAGGGGTCCTCGGTGGGGTGGTACTTGCCGATCTCCTCGATCGCCCGGCCGTCCCGCTTGGTGCGGGAGTCCATGACGACGACGCGGTAGAAGGGTGCATGGATCTTGCCCATGCGCTTGAGACGGATCTTGACGGCCACTGGTGTGGTCTCCTTGCAGCTGATGAGCACGGCGAGACCGCGCACGGGTTCGCGCGGGGTGCCGACTGCTCGGTGTAGGCGTCCGGTCCGTGCCAAGCGCTGGGCTCGACCGGACGGGTACAGCCCGCCATTCTGCCAGACCTGCGCAGTGCGGCCGAATCCGTGCGGAACGGCCCGCCCGCTCCCGGCTCAGGCGACGATCGCGCCGCGCAGCACGATCTCCGAGGGGTAGGCGAGCACGCCGACGTCGACGCGGGGGTCGGCGGCGTACACGACGAGGTCGGCGTCGGCCCCCTCCTCGAGGCCGGGGCGGCCGAGCCACGCGCGGGCACCCCACGTCGCCGCCTCGATCGCGTCCAGGGCGCTGAAGCCGCAGCGGGTGAGCCGCTCGACCTCCTCGGCGGCGAGACCGTGGGGCAGCGACCCGCCGGCATCGGTGCCGACGTAGACCGGGATGCCCGCCTCGCGGGCCGCGGCGACGGTCTCGTACCGGCGGGTGTGCAGGTCGAGCATGTGCCGGTGGTAGTCGGGGAACTTCTCGCGGGCCGGCTCGGCGATCTGCGGGAAGGTGTCGATGTTGACCAGTGTGGGGACGATGGCGATGCCCTGGGCGGCGAAGGCGTCGATGGTCTCGGGGAGGAGGCCCGTGGCGTGTTCGACGCAGTCGGTGCCCGCGGCGGCGAGGTCACGCAGCGACTGCTCCCCGAAGCAGTGGGCCGTGACCCGGGCGCCCTCCTCGTGGGCCGCCGCCACCGCCTCGGTGAGCACGTCGACCGGCCAGCACGGCATGAGGTCGCCGGCGTCGCGGTCGATCCAGTCGCCGACGAGCTTGACCCAGCCGTCGCCGGCCCGGGCCTCGAGCCGGACCCGTTCGACGAGGTCCTCCGGCTCGACCTCCCAGGCGAAGTTCCGGATGTAGCGCCGCGGCCGGGCGATGTGCCGCCCGGCCCGGATGATCTTCGGCAGGTCGGCACGGTCGTCGACCCAGCGGGTGTCCGAGGGTGAGCCCGCGTCCCGGATGAGCAGGGTGCCGGCCTCGCGGTCGGTGACCGCCTGGGCCTCTGCGGTCTCGGCGTCGGTGGCTCCGGTGGCGACGAGCCCGACGTGGCAGTGCGCGTCGACGAGGCCCGGGAGCACCCAGCCGGCGACGGTCTGGACGTCGTGGTCGCCGGTGGGCGGCTCGAACGTCAGCCGGCCGCCGATGACCCAGGCCTCGGGGCGCTCCTCCTGGGGGCCGACGAGGACGGGACCGGAGAGGTGCAGCACCTGAGCCATGGGCCGACCCTAACCGGGTCGTGCCGACCCGTGGCCGGTCCGCGCCCCCGCGAGGTGAAGCTGGAGGGTGGGGGCGAGCGCGGCGACGATCTCGTCGGCGGACGCCTCCCGCAGGGCGTCGAGGCCCACGACGTGCCGGGCCATCACCAGACCCGCGATCTGCGACATCGCCATGGCCGCATGGAACTGCGGCCGCTCCCGCCCGAGCCGCTCGGCGATCGGCTGCAGGATGTCGCGGGTCAGCCTCGTGCGCAGCAGCTCGGCGATCTCGGGGTCCCCGCTCGCCGACTGGATGAGGCCGGCGAAGCGCTGCCGCGGCTCCGGCTCCTCGAGGACGGTGACGACGAAGCGGGCGAGCCGCTCGCCCACGTCCGACAGGTCCCCCGCCAGGACCGCGGGGATGACGACCGACGGGTCGACCGGGAGGTCGATGGCCTCGAGGAAGAGCTCGCGCTTGGTCCCGAAGAAGTACATGACCAGGGCCGGGTCGACGCCGGCCTCGGACGCGATGGCCCGCACCGTCGTGCGGTCCAGGCCGCGCTCCGCGAAGAGCGCCCGGGCGGCCACGAGGATCTCCCCGCGGCTCGTCGACGGGCCGCTGCGGCGCCCTGCACCCCGGCTCGCTGGCATCGCTCGTGCCCCTCTCGTGTCGTCGGGCTCAGCCTGCCATGTCGCCCTCCGCCCCCTCTTGACGGCGGGAGTTCAACGCGACCAGAATACTTTATTGAACGGTCGTTGAACAAAGGAGCTCGCCATGTCGTTCACGCGGTCCACCCCGTCCCCCGACGCCGCCGACCCGCTCGGCCCCGGCCGCCGCCGCGCCATCCTCGCCGTCGTCGCGCTCGCGCTCATGATGGTCGTCTCCGCCGTGAGCGGCCTCAACGTCGCCCTGCCCGACCTGCAGCGCCAGACCGGGGCCACCGCCACCGAGGTGCAGTGGATCGTCGACGCCTACACGCTCGTCTTCGCGGGCATGCTGCTGCTGCTCGGAGCCGTCGGTGACCGGTTCGGTCGCCGGCCGGTGCTCGCCGTCGGGATCCTGCTCTTCGCGGGAGCCGCGGCGGTCGGCCTCCTCGTCGAGGACCCCACGACGCTCATCGCGGTGCGCGCCGTCATGGGCCTCGGCGCCGCCGCGGTCATGCCGGTGACCCTCTCGGTCATCACGACGTCGTTCCCGCCCGCCGAGCGAGCGCACGCGGTCGGCGTCTGGGTCGGAGTCGCCGGCGGTGGCGCCGTCATCGGACTCTTCGGCTCCGGAATCCTGCTCGAGTTCTTCGACTGGTCCTCGTTCTTCGCCCTCAACGTCGCCCTCGGCGCCCTGGCGCTCGTCGGGACACTGCTCGTCATCCCGGACTCGCGGGACGCGGAGGCGCCGCGGCTCGACGCCGTCGGTGGGACGCTCTCCCTCCTCACGGTCGCGGGCCTCGTCTACGGCTTCATCGAAGGCCCGTCCCGCGGGTGGTCCGAGCCGTTGACCGTCACCGCGTTCGTCGTCGGGGTCGCCTCCGCGGTGGCGTTCGTGCTCTGGGAGCGGAGCCGCCGGGACCCCCTGCTCGACCCCCGGCTCTTCCGGCGGGCGGGCTTCGGGATGGGCAGCCTGACGATCACGGTGCAGTTCTTCGCCAGCTTCGGCTTCTTCTTCATCATCCTCCAGTACCTCCAGTACGTCGCCGACCTGTCCCCGCTGCTCGCCGCCTGCGCCCTGGCGCCGATGCCCCTCACCCTCATCCCCCTGGCGCGCAACGCCCCCCGGCTCGCGCTGCGGTTCGGGGCGAACCGGGTGGCCGGACTGGGGCTGGCGCTCTCGGCCGTGGGGATGCTGCTCATGACGCGCCTGTCGAGCGACTTCGTCTACTGGCACCTCGCCGTGGCCGTCGTGGTCTTCGCGGCGGGGATGGCGCTGGCGACGACCCCGGCGACGATGGCGATCACCTCCTCCCTGCCGCGGAGCAAGCAGGGCGTGGGGTCCGCGGTGAACGACGTCTCGCGCGAGTTCGGCTCCGCCCTCGGCATCGCGGTGCTCGGCAGCGTCCTCACCGACGCGTACGCAGCGAACCTCGAGCCGGTGGCCCGTCAGCTGCCCGCGCAGGCCGCGGAGGCGGCCACGTCCTCGCTCGCGGCGGTCGAGCAGCTGGCTCCACGCTTCGGCGAGCAGGGTGCGAGTGTCCTGGAGGCCGCCCGCTCGGCCTTCGTCGACGCCACGGGGTCAGCCTTCCTCGTCGCCGCCGCGGTCCTGGCGGTGGCCGCCGTCGTCGTGGCGCTCAAGGCCCCGGGCGCTGCCGAGCTGTCCGCATCGGTGAACGGCGAGCCCGCCGCCGAGGAGGTCGACGCCCCGACGTCGAGGTGAAGGAAACCACCCCCGACCGACGGCGACGCACCGTTTCGTCAGCACAGCACGACCTGCGAACCCCCGCCGGGCTGACATTGCGGGGTGACCCCGAAATGTCAGGGCGCGGGGGTGCGCAGGACCCGGCGGAGGGTCTCGACGACGACCTCGGGGGCGTCGGTGTGCACCCAGTGCCGGGCGCCGTTGACGGTGACGAGCCGGGTCCGCGGGAAGAGTGCCCGCATGTCGGCGACGTCCTCGTCGCGCACGTACTCGGACTCCCCGCCGGCGAGCCAGACGACCGGCCCGTCCCAGACCACGCCGCCGAGGTCGGGGAAGCCCGCGATGCGCGACTCGCTGCCCCGCTGCGCGTCCGCGTGGATGAGCTCGAGGTTGGCCTGCCACGACCATCCCGACCCCTCGCGGCGCAGGTTCTGCAGGAGGAACGCCTTGACGCCCGGGTCGGGTTCGGCGAAGCGGTCCTCGGCGTCGGTGCGGCTCGTCACCTCGTCCAGGGGCAGCGCGCGCATCTCGTCGATGTAGCCGCGGAACCGGTCCAGGTCGCCGTAGTCCTTCGGGGCGATGTCGACGACGACGAGGTGCTCCAGCAGCTCCGGGTGGGTGAGGGCGAGGACCATCGCCACCTTGCCGCCGAGGCTGTGCCCGACGACGACCCACCGCTCCCCCGGCGCCGCGGCCTCCAGGGTGGCCGCCACCTCGTCCGCGTAGCCCTCGAAGGAGAACTCCTGCGACCACGGCGAGCGCCCGTGGTCGGGCAGGTCGACGAGCAGGCAGCGGGCGCTCTCGCCGTCGGGCCCCGCGAGCGTCTTGGCGATCTGGGTCCAGTTGCGGCCCTGCCCGAAGAGCCCGTGCAGGAACGCGACCCGCTGGCCGCCGGTGCCGACGGCGAGGGTGTGCAGCCCTCCCCCGGCCGGGTCGCTCACTTGCCGAGGAACTTCTCGAAGCCCGCGGGGAGCTGGGAGGGGTCGAGCGAGGCGGGGTCGAGGTCGCCCGAGCCGGCACCGAAGCTGGAGCCGGCGGGACGCTCCGCGGCCTTCTGGGAGGCGGCCCGCTCCTCGGCCGCACGCTTGGCGGGGTTGCCCGACTTCGACTTCTTGCGCTGCGGCTGCTGCTTGCCGCGCTTGCCGGGTCCGGACCCCATCCCGGGCATGCCGGGCATTCCCGGCATCCCGCCGCCCTTGGCGAGCTGCTTCATCATCTTCTGGGCCTCGCCGAACCGCTCGAGGAGCTGGTTGACCTCGGACGTCGTGACGCCGGAGCCCTTGGCGATGCGCGCGCGCCGCGAGCCGTTGATCTGCTTGGGGTGGTTGCGCTCGAAGGGGGTCATCGAGCGGACCATCGCCTCGACCCGGTCGAACTCGCGCTCGTCGAAGTTGTCGAGCTGGGCCTTCATCTGCCCCATGCCCGGCATCATCCCGAGGATCGACTTCAGCGAGCCCATCTTCTTGATGGCGGCCATCTGCTGGAGGAAGTCGTCGAAGGTGAAGTCCTCGGCCGCGAGGAACTTGCGCTCCATCTCGGCGGCCTCGGTGCGGTCGAAGGCCTTCTCGGCCTGCTCGATGAGGGTGAGGACGTCACCCATGTCGAGGATCCGCGAGGCCATCCGGTCGGGGTGGAAGACCTCGAAGTCCTTCACGCCCTCCCCGGTGGAGGCGAACATGATCGGGCGGCCCGTCACCGACGCGACCGACAGCGCCGCACCACCGCGGGCGTCACCGTCGAGCTTGGAGAGCACGACGCCGGTGAGGTCGACACCGTCGAGGAAGGCCTCGGCGGTCTCGACCGCGGCCTGCCCGATCATCGCGTCGATGACGAAGAGCACCTCGTCGGGCTGGATCGCCTCACGGATGTCGGCGGCCTGCTGCATGAGCGCCTCGTCGACGGCCAGCCGGCCCGCGGTGTCGACGATGACGACGTCGTACTGCTTGGCGCGGGCCTCGGCGATGCCGGCGCGCGAGACAGCGACCGGGTCGCCGTGCGAGCGGGTGCCCTCGACGTCACTGCCGACGACGTCGTGGCCCGAGATGTTGCCGCGCTCGGGCGCGTAGACGGCGACCCCGGCGCGCTCCCCCACGACCTCGAGCTGGGTGACGGCGTTGGGACGCTGGAGGTCGGCGGCGACGAGCAGCGGGGTGTGCCCCTGCTGCTTGAGCCAGGCCCCGAGCTTGCCGGCGAGCGTCGTCTTGCCCGAGCCCTGGAGGCCCGCGAGCATGATGACCGTCGGCGGCTGCTTGGCGAACCGGATGCTGCGGGTCTCGCCACCGAGGATGCCGACGAGCTCCTCGTTGACGATCTTGACGACCTGCTGGGCCGGGTTGAGCGCCTCGCTGACCTCGGAGCCCAGCGCTCGCTCGCGCACGTTGTGCGTGAACGCCTTGACGACCGGGAGGGCGACGTCGGCGTCGAGGAGCGCGAGGCGGATGTCGCGCACCGTCCTGTTGACGTCGGACTCGCTGAGGCGGCCCTTGGTCCGCAGGTTGCGGAAGGTCTCGGTCAGGCGGTCGGACAGGCTCGTGAACACCGGTCAAGGCTAACGGCTCGCGGGGCGCCCCTCGTGCGCTCCCCACGCCGACGCGCCCGATGGCCGGCCCCCCTGCGGGCCGGACCACCGGGCGCGTCCCCCTCTGCGGGTCAGGGCGGCGTCACGCCGTCACAGGTGTCGATGACGAGGCTGACGGCCTGCGCGACGCGGGGCGGCGGCAGCGGGAGACCGTCGGCCCCGGTGAGGTAGAAGGTGTCGAGGGTCTGACCGGCGTACGTCGCGATGTGCGCGGACCGGACCGACATCCCCGCCCGGGCGAACGCGGCCCCGAGCTCGTGGAGCAGGCCCGGGCGGTCCTGGGCCCTGACCTCGAGCACCGTCGCGTCCGTGCTGGCCCCGGGCACGACCAGGGCCCGGGCCTGGCCCGGCGAGCCCACCCCGGACTCGCCCGACGGACGGGCGAGGTGGGCGCGGCGACGGTCGAGGGTCTGCAGGGGGCCGCGGTCACCCCGGGCCAGCCGGCGCAGCCCGCGGACGATGCGGTCGGGGTCGGGGACGGCACCACTGGGGGACTCCACGTGCCACTCGTCGGCCGCGACCCCCTCGACGGTGCGCAGGATCGCGGTCCGCACGGTGTGCCCCTCGGCCGCGAGCAGGCCCGCCGTGTCGGCGAAGAGCCCGACCCGGTCGACGTCGAGGATGTCGAGACGGTGCGAGCCGCCCCCGGAGACGACGCGGACCCGCGGCTCGCCGGAGCGGATCGCCTCGGCGAGACCGGGCTCGAGGTGGGCGACGCTCGCCGCGACCGGCGCCGGCTGCTCGCCCGGTACGGGCCGGGGGGCGTCGAGGCGGGTGCGGACGGCGGCTGCCAGCTGATCCAGCAGGGTCGAGCGCCAGTCGGTCCACGCCAGCGGTCCGGCGGCGGACGCGTCCGCCTCGGTGAGCGCGAGGAGGATCTCGAAGACCTCCCGGTCCCCGCCGACGGCGCTGATCGCGGCGTCGACGGTGGCGGGGTCCTGGTGGTCGCGGCGGGTGGCGAGCTCGATGACCGTCAGGTGCTCCCGCACGAGGGTCACGAGGATGTCGACGTCCTGCGGGGGGAACCCCCATCGGGTCGCGATGGTCCGGGTGGTCACGGCCCCCGTCACCGAGTGGTCGTGGGCTCCCCGGACCTTGCCGATGTCGTGGAGCAGCGCCGCGACGAGCAGCAGGTCCGGTCGCGAGGTCCGCCGGACGAGGCCGGCGGCCCGCACGACGGTCTCGACGAGGTGCCGGTCGACGGTGTGCCGGTGGACGGCGCTGCGCTGGGGGCGTGAGCGCACAGCCGCCCACTCGGGCAGCCAGCGCTCGATGACCCCCACCTGGTCCAGGCCCTCCCAGACGGTGACCAGGCCCGGCCCGGCGGCCAGCAGGTCGCCGAGCAGGTCGCGAGCCGCGGCCGGCCACGGCGCCGGCAGGTCGGGAACGCTCGCGGCGAGGTTCTCCAGGGTCGCCGGGGCGATGGGCATCCCGGCCCGGGCCGCCACGATGCCGGCCCGCAGGGCCATGCCGGCGTCGGTCTCGGCGAGCCGGGACGACCCGAGGACGACCTCGCCGTCGCTGGCGAAGAGCCCGTGGCCGAGGGGCGTCATCTGCGGGCGGCGCGGCCCGACCCGCAGCGCGCGGGCGCGCTGGGACTGGCCGGCGCGGCGCACGGTGCCCGACAGCGCGTACCCGATGAGCCGCCCCGCGCCCGAGACGGACGTCAGGAGGTCGTCGGCGTCCGGGTAGCCGAGCAGCGCGGCCACCGCGTCGTGGTCCTCCCGGCCGAGCCGGTCCCGGCCGCGACCGGTCACGACGTGGACGGCGTCCCGGACGTCGAGCAGCAGCTCGTAGGCCGCGTCGACGCCGCCGTGCGGGCGGTCGGCCAGCCACGCCTCGGCGAGCGCGGACAGCACGGTCATGTCGCGCAGCCCGCCGTGCGCCTCCTTGAGCTCGGGCTCGATGGACTGCGCGAGGTCGCCCTGGCGGGTGTGCCGTCCGGCGAGTGCCTCGACGAGCTGGGGCAGGCGCTTGCGGGCGTTGCCCCGCCAGTCGTGGGCCACCGTCGACCGGGCGGCGGCGACGACCTGCTCGTCGCCGGCGAGGGGGGTCAGGTCGAGCAGCCCGACGGCCGCGGTGAGATCGGCGGCGGCCACCTGGCGGCACTGGGTGACGGTGCGGACGCTGTGGTCGAGCCGCACCCCGGCGTCCCAGATCGGGTACCAGATGCGGTCCGCCAGGGCGGTGAGCTCCCTCGCGGGCAGGGAGCGCTCGGAGTGGAGCAGGACCAGGTCGTAGTCGGAGAGCGGGCCGGCGTCGGCCCGCCCGAGGCTCCCGACGGCCGCGAGCGCGACTCCTTCGAGCTGCGCCCCGCCCGCCGCGGACCGCCACACGTCGGCGAGCCACTGACGGTTGAAAGCGGACAGGGCCGCCCGGCGGGACCGGCCGGCACCCGCGACGTGGAAGTCGCGGGTGCCGGCCAGGTCGAGCCTCCGGGAGCCGATGTCGCTCGAGGAGGTCGTCATCGCTCAGATCGCCTCGACCCCGCGCTCTCCGGTCCGGACCCGAGCGACCTCCTCGACGTGGGTCACCCAGACCTTCCCGTCACCGATGCGACCGGTCTGTGCGGCCTTGAGGACCACGTCGACGACCGAGGTGGCGTCCATGTCGTCGACGAGGACCTCGAGGCGGGTCTTG
Source organism: uncultured Actinomycetota bacterium (assembly GCA_963815545.1). GTDB lineage: Bacteria > Actinomycetota > Actinomycetes > Actinomycetales > Dermatophilaceae > Phycicoccus. Next base: position 48,613 of record CAWFGY010000007.1, on the reverse strand, counting down.
GGGACGAAGTCGACGGTGTACTCCGCGCCGCGGTAGACCTCGCTGTGCCCGCGCTGCCGGCCGTAGCCCTGGGCCTCGCTGATGGTCATGCCCTGGATGCCGAAGGCCTCCAGGGCCTCCTTCACCTCGTCGAGCTGGTGCGGCTTGATGATGGCGGTGACGAGCTTCATCACTTGGCTCCTTCGAAGTCGTGGCTCTCGTCCCGGGCGCGGGAGGCCTGGGCCGGTGCGGGGCCGCCGACGCGACCGCCACGGGTGGCGAGCTCGTACGCGGACTCGGCGTGCTCGTCCTGGTCGATGCCGGAGACCTCGATGTCCTCGGGGATCCGCCAGCCCATGACCGCCTTGAGCGCCAGGGCGACGACGAGGGTGACGACACCGGAGATGGCGACGGTCGCGAGGGCGACGAGGATCTGGACGACGGTCTGGTCGATGCCGCCACCGTAGAACAGGCCGCCGCTCGTGGCCAGAAGGCCGGCACCGACGGTGCCCCAGAGCCCGGCGACCAGGTGGACGCCGACGACGTCGAGCGAGTCGTCGTAGCCGAACCGGTACTTCAGGCCGACCGCGAGAGCGGCGAGGCCACCGGCGACGAGGCCGAGGATGATCGAGCCGACGGGTGAGAGGGAGCCGCAGGCGGGGGTGATCGCGACGAGCCCGGCGACGACACCGGACGCGGCGCCGACCGAGGTGGCGTGACCGTCGCGGAACTTCTCCACGAGGAGCCAGCCGATCATCGCGGCACACGTCGCGACCGTCGTGTTGATCCAGACGAGCGCCGTGGTCTCGTCGGCGGCGAGCTCGGAGCCGGCGTTGAACCCGAACCAGCCGAACCACAGCAGGCCGGCGCCGATCATGACGAGCGGGACGTTGTGCGGACGCATCGGGATCTTGCCGAAGCCGATGCGGGTGCCGACGACGAGGGCGAGGACGAGACCCGCCATGCCGGCGTTGATGTGGACGACGGTCCCACCGGCGAAGTCGATGGGTGCGACGTTGGCGGCACCGTCGGTCGCCCCGAACACGAGGGCGGAGAGGCTGGCGTCGGAGCCCGAGAGGAGGCCACCACCCCAGACCATGTGCGCGATCGGGAAGTAGGCGAGGGTCACCCAGATCGGGGCGAAGACGAGCCACGTCGAGAACTTGACGCGGTCCGCGACCGCCCCGCTGATGAGGGCGACGGTGATGACGGCGAAGGTCAGCTGGAAGCCGACGAACGCGAGCTCGGGGATGTTGCCGTAGCCCTCGTAGCCGAACGGGTTGATGACCCCGTCGGTGTTCGCGAGGCCGAACTTCTCGAAGGGGTTGGCGATGACGCCGAGGTTCTCGCTGCCGAAGGACATCGAGTAACCCCACAGGACGTAGACGATGCCGACGACGCCCATGGCGCCGAAGGACATCATCATCATGTTGAGGACCGACTTGGCCCGGGTGAGACCGCCGTAGAAGAGGGCGAGACCCGGAGTGGTCATGAGGAGGACGAGGGACGCGCAGATGATGACGAACCCGGTCGACGCGTAGTCGATCTGGTCTGCCGCCTCTGCCATGGGGACGAGTGTCGTGCTCATGGAGGAGCACTCTTCTCGCCCCGGGTTTCACGCCCCGCCGCGTCGTGTTACGCCGATGTTGCCAGTCGGGGCGCGGTGTAAGCATCGGGTTTCCAAGCGGCCGTTGTCCCGCATCCTGAGACCGGGCGTCCATGACACGATGGGCCCATGGCAGCCCCCCGTCCCGTCCTCGTCTTCGACGGGGACTGCGGTGTCTGCACCTCTGCCGCCCGGCTGGTCACCGACCGGCTGCGGGGTGCGCCGTCGGACTTCGCGGTGGAGCCGTGGCAGTGGTTGGACCTCGACGCCTACGGGCTCACGCCGGAGCAGTGCACCGAGGCGCTGCGCTGGGTCGCGGCCGACGGCGCGGTGTCGACGGCCCAGGACGCGGTGGCCCGGTGCCTGCTGGCGTGCCGGGTCTGGGCGCGCCCCGCCGGCGCGCTGCTGCTCGTGCCGGGGGTCCGGCAGGTCGCCGGGCTCGTCTACCGCTGGGTCGCCCGCAACCGGCACCGGCTGCCGGGGGGCACCCCCGCCTGCTCGACCTAGGGGCGGACGGCGCCGTGGCAGCGGGTCAGTCGAGGATGGCGTCGACGAAGGCCTCGGGGTCGAACGGCGCGAGGTCGTCCGGGCCCTCCCCCAGGCCGACGAGCTTGACCGGCACGCCGAGCCCCCGCTGGACCGCGACGACGATGCCGCCCTTGGCCGTGCCGTCCAGCTTCGTCAGCACGATGCCGGTGATCCCGACGACCTGGGCGAACACCTCGGCCTGCCGCATCCCGTTCTGACCGGTCGTCGCGTCGAGGACGAGCAGCACCTCGTCGACGGGGCTCTGCTTCTCGATGACGCGCTTGACCTTGCCGAGCTCGTCCATGAGCCCGACCTTGTTCTGCAGCCGGCCCGCGGTGTCGATGACGACGACGTCGGCCTCCATCTCGGCGGCCGCCTTGACGGCGTCGAAGGCGACGGCCGCGGGGTCGGCGCCGTCGCGCTCGGAGCGGATCGTCGGCACCCCGACGCGCCCGCCCCAGGTCTCGAGCTGGTCGGCGGCCGCGGCCCGGAAGGTGTCGGCCGCGCCGAGGACGACGTCCTTGTCCTGGGCGACGAGGACCCGCGCGAGCTTGCCGACGGTCGTCGTCTTGCCGGTGCCGTTGACCCCGACGACGAGGATGCAGGCCGGCCGGCCCTCGACCCTCTCGTCGGCCAGCGTCCGGTCCATCGACGGGTCGACGAGGGCGAGCAGCTCCTCGCGGAGCATCCGGCGCACGGAGGCCTCGTCGGTCACGCCCTCGACGGCGACCCGGGTCCGCAGCGCCGCGACGAGCTCGGTGCTCGCCGCGACCCCGAGGTCGGCGGCGAGGAGGGTGTCCTCGACCTCCTCCCAGGCGGCCTCGTCGAGCGCGCCGCCCGCGAGCAGCGCGAGCAGGCCCTTGCCCAGCGCCGAGTTGGACCGCGCGAGCCGGGCCCGGAGCCGGCGCAGCCGCCCGGCCGGGGCCTGCGGGGTCTCGACGGTCGGAGCCGGCGCGGGCGCGGGGGCGGCCTCGGGCTCCTCCTCGACGACCTCGCCGGGGCGCTCGATGGTGCCGATCGCACCGTCGGGGGCGAGGTCGGCGTCGCTCGGGCCGGGGCTCCCCGGCACCAGCGGCGCCTCGACCTCCTCCTCGGGCGCGGCACCGCGACCGCGGAGCAGCCCCAGGACCACCCCGCCCACGACGAGGAGGAGCAGGAGGGCGATGCCCACGTAGACCCAGAAGGAATCGATCACCGGGTCATCCTGTCAAGGTGCGCCGCAGCGCCCAAACCCGCCGCGCCGCCCACCGGTCCGGGAGGGCGGCGGCAGGCCCCGAGGCAGGCTCAGAAGATCCGGACGCGCTCCGTCGGGGGGAGCCACATGCCGTCGCCCGCCTGGACGCCGAACGCCTCGTGGAACTCGGTGAGGTTGCGGGCGGCGTTGGCCCGCAGGTCCATCGGGCTGTGCGGGTCGACGGCGAGCAGCCGCTCGGCCTCCTCGGGCCGGGACATGCCGCGCCACACCTGGGCCCAGCCGATGAAGAACCGCTGGGGGCCGGTGTAGCCGTCGAGCTCGGGAGCCGGGTGCTCGCCGAGCGAGATGCGGTAGGCGGAGTACCCGATCGTGAGCCCACCGAGGTCGCCGATGTTCTCGCCGACGGTCAGGGCGCCGTTGACCTTGTGGCCGGGTGCGTCCCGGGTCTCGAGCACGCCGAACTGCGCGATGAGGGCGTCGGCCCGCTCCTGGAAGGCGGCCCGGTCGCTGTCGGTCCACCAGTTCCGCAGCTCGCCACGACCGTCGAACTGCGACCCCTGGTCGTCGAAGCCGTGGCCGATCTCGTGGCCGATGACGGCGCCGATGCCGCCGTAGTTGACGGCGTCGTCGGCGTCCACGTCGAAGAACGGCGGCTGGAGGATGGCGGCCGGGAAGACGATCTCGTTGAGGCCGGGGTTGTAGTACGCGTTGACCGTCTGCGGCGTCATGAACCACTCGCCGCGGTCGACCGGGCCGCCGAGCTTGGCGAGGTCACGGTCGACCTCGAAGGCCGTGGCGCGCTTGACGTTGCCGAGGAGGTCACCGGCGTCGATGCCGAGGGAGGAGTAGTCGCGCCAGGTGTCGGGGTAGCCGATCTTGGGGGTGAACGCGCCGAGCTTCGTCAGGGCCTCGGCCCGGGTGGCCGCGCCCATCCACGGGACCGCGGACAGGCTCTGCCGGAACGCCTCGACGAGGTTGTCGACGAGCTCGACCATCCGCTCCTTCGCGTGCGGCGGGAAGTGCCGTTCGACGTAGAGCTGCCCGACGGCCTCCCCGAGCGCGCCCTCGACGAGGCTGACGCCGCGCTTCCACCGCTCGCGGTTCTTCGGGACCCCCGAGAGCGTGCGGCCGTAGAAGTCGAAGTTCTCGGCGACGAAGGCCGCGGAGAGGTACGGGGCGTGCGCGTGGACGAGGTGCCAGGCGAGCCAGTCGCGCCACGTCTCGACCGGCACCTCGGCGAGCGCGGACGAGATGGACCGCAGATGGTCGGGCTGGCGCACGACGACCTGGTCGAGCGTGCGGGCGGGCGCCTGCATCCCCGCGAGGTAGGCCGCCCAGTCGACGCCGGGAGCCAGCTGCTCGAGCCCCGGGCGGTCGAGCAGGGTGTAGGTCTTCACCGGGTCGCGGTTGGTCACCTTGTCCCAGTGCCCCGCGGCGATGCGCGTCTCGAGGGCCATGACCCGCTCCGCGGCCGCGTCAGCCCCGGACCAGCCGACGAGCGCGAGCATCCGGGCGACGTGAGCCGTGTACGCCTCGCGCTTGGGCTCGTGCTGGGGCTCGCGGTAGTAGGACTCGTCGGGCAGCCCGAGACCGGACTGCTGGAGGTAGACGACGTAGCGGTCGGGGTCGCGGTCGTCGTTGTTGACGAACGGCACGACGAACCCGTCGACGCCCTCACGCGCCAGCTCGCCGAGGAGCCGGGTGACGCCGGCGGCGTCCCGGACCGCGGCGACCCGCTCGAGGTCGGCCAGCACGGGCGCCGCGCCGAGCCGTTCGACGGCCTCCTCGTCCAGAAAGCTCGAGTACAGGTCGCCGACCTTGGCCGCGACGGTGTCCGGCGCGGGTGAGCCGGCCGCCACCTCGTCGATGATCGTGCGGACCTGCTCCTCGGCGGTCTCGCGCAGAGCGTCGAAGGTGCCGTACCGACCCCGGTCGTCGGGGATCTCGGTGCGCGCCAGCCACCCGCCGTTGACGGCGGCGAACAGGTCGTCCTGGGGGCGGGCGCTGGGGTCCATGGCTGAGGTGTCGATGCCGGATCTCACCGGGCGGCTCCTTCGTCGTCGGCGGAGTCCTCATTCGACCACAGCGCCCCGACGCCGGGCCGTCGGGGCCCGAGGCGCCCCGCGACGTGCCGGTTCGCCACACCGGGCCGCGGTGGTCATCGCATCGCGAGTGGCGGGGTGCGGCGTTAGGGTGACGCGCGTGACCGATGCCGGTGCCGTGTCGGACCAGCCCACCCGTCGTCGACGCCGCCTGCCGTGGTTCACGGAGGTCCTCGTCGCCGTCGTCGCGGTGGCTCTCGTCCAGGCGTTCCTCGTCAAGCCGTTCGGGGTGCCCTCCCAGTCGATGGAGGACACCCTGCAGGTCGGCGACCGCATCCTCGTCAACCGCCTCGACGACACCTGGGACCGGGGCGACGTCGTCGTGTTCGGCCACGGCGCCTCCTGGCAGGAGCGCCGGCTCCAGCCGGCCGACAACCTGCTCGAGCGGGGGATGCGCAGCGTCGGCGACCTCACCGGGATCGGCCCGAGCAACACCTCGTACACGGTCAAGCGCATCGTCGGGCTCGCCGACGAGCGGGTCGCCTGCTGCAGCACCGACGGCCGGGTGACCGTCGACGACCGGCCGCTCGACGAGCCGTACGTCTACGAGGACCTGCCGTTCCAGCCCGGGACGCTCGACTGCTCGAGCAGCCCGCGCTCGACGCGGTGCTTCCCGGAGATCCGGGTGCCGTCCGGGACCCTGCTCGTCCTCGGCGACCACCGGTCGCAGTCCGCGGACTCGGTCATCGGGTGCCGCGGCGCCACCCAGGGGCAGGAGTGCGCCCGCCTCGTGTCGACCGACCGCGTCGTCGGGCCGGTCGTGCTGCGCTTCTGGCCGCCCACCGAGGCCGGTGGCATCGCGAACTGACGCCCCTCCCCCGACCGTGTGTGAACACGCCGGGGATCGCCGGCGTGTTCACACACGTTGCGGCGAGGACCGGCGATTCAGGCGGTGGCGGCGACGTCGCGGATGCGCTGGCTGACGACCGTCGTCACGCCGTCGCCGCGCATCGAGACGCCGTACAGCGCGTCGGCGACCTCCATCGTCCGCTTCTGGTGCGTGATGACGATGAGCTGGCTGGAGTCGCGCAGCTCCTCGAAGAGCGTGATGAGCCGGCCGAGGTTGGTGTCGTCGAGCGCGGCCTCGACCTCGTCCATGATGTAGAACGGGCTCGGCCGGGCCTTGAAGATCGCGACGAGCAGCGCGACGGCCACGAGCGAGCGCTCGCCCCCGGAGAGCAGCGAGAGCCGCTTGACCTTCTTCCCCGGCGGCCGGGCCTCGACCTCGATGCCGGTGGCCAGCATGTCGTCGGGGTCGGTGAGGACGAGCCGGCCCTCACCCCCCGGGAACAGCCGCTCGAAGACGCGCTCGAACTGCTCCTTGGTGTCGTGGTACGCCTCGGTGAAGACCTGCTCGACGCGCTCGTCGACCTCCTTGACGATGTCGAGCAGGTCGCGCTTGGAGCGCTTGAGGTCCTCGAGCTGGGTGGTGAGGAAGGTGTGCCGCTCCTCGAGCGCGGCGTACTCCTCGAGCGCGAGCGGGTTGACCCGGCCGAGCTGCGAGAGCGCCCGCTCGGCCTTGCGCAGCCGCTTCTCCTGCTCGTCGCGGACGTAGGCGGCGGGCTCGGGGAGGTGGCCGGGGTCGTCGTCGGGGCCGGGGACGTGCGGGACGGGCTGGTGCGGCCCGAACTCCTCGACGAGCACCTCGGGGTCGACGCCGAGCTCCTCGACGGCCTTGGCCTGGAGCTGCTCGATGCGGGCGAGCTGCCGGGCCCGCGCCATCTCGTCACGGTGCGCCGCGTCGGTGAGGTCGCGCATCTCGTCCTGGGCCTGCACGAGCTCGGCGCGCAGCCCGCTGGCGGCGCGGTCGCGCTCGGCGCGCTCGGCCTCGGCGGCGTCGCGCACCGACGCGGCCCGGGTGAACGCCCGGGCGACCCGGTGCCCGGCGTACCCCGCGGCCTCGTGGACGGCGGCGGCGACCTCGGCCTCGCGGCGGCGCTTCTCGCGGCGTTCGCGCAGCTTCTCGCGCGCCGCGATCTCGTTGCGCGCGGCCCCCTCGAGCGAGTCGGCTCGGCCCTTGAGCGCCCGCGCCCGCTCCTCCTTGGTGCGCAGGGCGAGGCGGACCTCGGTCTCGGCGGTCCGGGCGCGGCTGGCGTCGAGCTCGAGCCGGTCGCGTTCCTCGGTGGAGGGGTCTGCGTCGTCCTCGAGGGGCTCCTGCTCGGCCTCGGCGAGGCGGGTGCTCAGGGCGTCGAGCTCGACCCGGGCGGCCTCGACGGTCTCGCGGGCGTTGGCGATGGCCCGCTCGGCGCGCTCGGCCTCGGCGGAGGCCGTCCGCACGGAGGCCCCGAGGGTGCCGAGCCGCTCGGCGACGGCGGCCATCCGGGCGTCGGACTCGTGCAGGGCCTCGAGGGCGGCGTCGACGTCGCCGGCGACGTCGCGCTCACGCTCGCGGGCCGCGGCGAGCGCGAAGCGGGAACGCTCGAGCCGGCTCGTGGCGTCCGTGAGCACCTCGCGGGTCTCCTCGACCGCGGCCTGCACCTCGAGGAGGCTCTCGCCCGCGCTGCTGCCGCCCCGGGCCCAGCCGGGGCCGAAGACGTCGCCGCCGTCGGTGACGGCGGTGACGCCGCGGTGGCGCGAGGCCAGCGCGATGGCGTGGGCCGCCGTGGGGACGAGCGCGACGCGCTCGAGCAGCTGCTCGACAGCGGGGGCGACCTCCGCGGGGGCCTGGACGACGTCGCGGGCCCACACCGCCTCCCCCTCGAGGTCCGGCCAGCCGGCGGGGTCGCTGGGGGCCGCGGTCTGCCCGACGAGCAGGGCGGCCCGCCCGGCGTCGTTGTCGCGGAGGGAGGCGAACGCGGCGGCGGCCGACTCGGCGGACCCCACGGCGAGGGCCTCCGACGCCCAGCCGAGGGCGGCGGCGACGGCGGCCTCGTGCCCGCCGGACACGTGGAGCAGCGACGCGACGGTGCCGATGATGCCGTGTCCGTCGTCGGCGGCCTCCAGCAGCGTCGCGGCACCGTCCCGCCGGCGCAGGCTCATCTCGAGAGCCTCCAGGCGCGCCTGGGCCGAGGACCGGTCACGCTCCGCCTCGCGCTCGGCCGTCTGGAGGTCCTGGATCTCCGCCTCGACGGCGGCGAGCCGCTCGGCCGCGCCCTCGTACCGCGTGTCGAGCCCCTCCTCGCCCTCCTCCTCGTGGGCGATGCCGCCCTCGAGGCGGGCGAACTCGCGCTCGGCCTCGGTGGCGCGCTGGCGGGCCTCGGTGACGAGGGTCTGGAGGCGGCCGATCTCGGCCTCCCCGGCCTCGATGCGGCTGCGGCGGGCACCGACCTGGCCGGCGAGCTTGGCGAGACCCTCGCGGCGGTCGGCGGCGGCGCGGGCGTGGCGGGCGAGTCGCTGCTGCTCGGCGGCGAACGCGGCCTCGGCCTCCTCGCGGGCGGCGACGGCCTCCTGCAGTGCCTCGGTGGTCTCGGCGACCTCGGCCTGCAGCAGCGCCTCGGCCTCGCGGGCCTGCGCCGCCTGGGCGCGCAGCTCGTCGGGGTCGCGCCCGGACGTCGTCTCGTGCTCCTCGTCCTGGGAGAGCAGCCGGACGCGCTCGGCAGCGACGGACGCGGTGGACTCGAGACGGTCCCGCAGGCTCTGCAGCCGCACGACGCGCTCCTGGGCGCGGGTGAGCTCGGGTGCGGCCTCCGCGGCGCGGCGCTCGACCTCGGCCAGGCGACCCCGCACCGCGCCGAGGGCCTCCTCGACCGCGGTCCGCCGCTCCAGGAGCGCGGTCTCGTCCGCGACCTCCTGCTCGACGACGGCCGTCAGCTGGACGAGGTCGTCGGCGAGCAGGCGGAGCCGGGCGTCGCGTGCGTCGGCCTGGACGACGGCTGCCCTGCGGGCGGTCTCGGCCTGGCGCCCGAGCGGGCCGAGCTGGCGGCGGATCTCGCCGGTGAGGTCCTGGACGCGGGTGAGGTTGCCCTCCATCTGCTCCAGCTTGCGCAGCGTCCGCTCCTTGCGGCGGCGGTGCTTGAGGACGCCGGCGGCCTCCTCGATGAAGCCGCGGCGCTCCTCGGGGGTGGCGCGCAGCACGGTGTCGAGCTGGCCCTGGCCGACGATGACGTGCATCTCGCGGCCGAGCCCGGTGTCGGAGAGCAGCTCCTGGACGTCCAACAGGCGGCAGGACGTGCCGTTGATGGCGTACTCGGAGCCGCCGCCGCGGAACATGGTCCGGGTGATCGTCACCTCGGTGTACTCGATCGGCAGGGCGCCGTCGGTGTTGTCGATCGTCAGGCTGACCTCGGCGCGGCCCAGCGGGGGGCGGCCGGCGGTGCCGGCGAAGATGACGTCCTCCATCTTGCCGCCGCGCAGGCTCTTGGCCCCCTGCTCGCCCATGACCCAGGCGAGGGCGTCGACGACGTTGGACTTGCCGGAGCCGTTGGGCCCGACGACGCAGGTGATGCCGGGCTCGAGGCGCATCGTCGTCGCCGAGGCGAAGGACTTGAACCCCTTGAGGGTCAGCGTCTTGAGGTACATGCGGCGGGTCGTCGTCTCTCGATGCGGCGGTCGGGCCCGGGCCCGGGTCGCGGGCGATGCTACCGGGGCGGGGGCGGGCCTCCGGGGATGCGCCGCCGCGCGCGGTCACGTCTGAGGCGGCTGTGGCTCGTGGGACAGCAGCGACACAAGGGACGCCGCCCGCGGGGGTGCGGCCGGGTTCGCCACGCATCGGCACGGTCCCGGACTGTCTGCGTGCGACATGGGCAACAGTCCCGGTCCGGCGCTCTCGCGCGGTGCTGTACTGGAGGTAGCCGCGGGCGCCGCGGTCCGGGCCATCCGGCCCCCGGCCGACCACGGCAGTGTGGACTCGGCACCCCATGAGGGTGTGCCGGTCGGCGGCGGAGGTGCCCGGTGAACACGACGACCACGAGCTCGACCGGCCGGACGACGCCCCCCGGCGACTACCCCGTCCTCGACCACACCCCCGGGCGGCCGCCGATCATCGGCGACCACGCCGAGCGGACGCGCACCTTCACCTGGGACGAGGCCCGCGGCTGGCTGGCGGCGGAACCGGGTGGGCGCCTCAACATCGCCTACCAGGCCGTGCAGCGGCAGGTGGACGCCGGCCGGGGCGACGCGGTGGCCGTCCGGTTCCTCGACCGGACCGCGCCCCGCACCGAGCTGACGTACGCCGAGCTCGCCGACGCCGCGGCCGGGTTCGCCGCCGTCCTCACCGCGCTCGGGGTCGGCCGCGGCGACCGGGTCTGCACGCTGCTCCCGCGGCGCCCGGAGCTGTTCGTCGCCGCGCTCGGGACCCTGTGGAACGGCAGCGTCTACTGCCCGCTGTTCCCCGCGTTCGGCCCCGGCCCGGTCCGCCAGCGCCTCGACCTCGGGCACGTGCGGCTGCTCGTCACCGACCGGGCGTCCTACGAGCGCAAGGTCGCCGAGGCCAGGGACGACCTGCCCCACCTGTCCGCCGTCGTCGTGCTCGAGGACGACGCGCCGACGGGGACCATCTCCTGGCGCGACGCACTGGAGCGGACGCAAGGACTGCCTCGGCCGGCGGTGGCCGACACCGGCCCCGAGGACCCCGCACTGCTGCACTTCACGAGCGGCACGACCGGGCGGCCCAAAGGCGCCGTCCACGTCCACGAGGCGGTCGTGGCCCACCACGCGACGGCGCGGATGGTGCTCGACCTCCACGAGGACGACGTCTTCTGGTGCACGGCCGACCCCGGCTGGGTCACCGGCACGTCCTACGGCATCATCGGCCCGCTGACCTGCGGGGTGACGGTCGTGACCGACGCCGCCGACTTCGACGCCCGGCGCTGGTACTCGGTCCTCCAGGACGAGCAGGTCACCGTCTTCTACACCGCGCCCACGGCCCTGCGGATGCTCATGCGCAGCGGCGCCGAGATGGCCCGCGCCCACGACCTGTCCCGGCTGCGGCACGTCGTGAGCGTCGGTGAGCCGCTCAACCCCGAAGCGGTGATGTGGGGCACCGAGGCCTTCGGGCTCCCCATCCACGACACGTGGTGGCAGACCGAGACGGGGGCGATCATGATCAGCAACGTCCCCGGCATGCCGGTGCGCCCGGGCTCGATGGGCCGCCCCGTGCCGGGCGTCGAGGTCGCCGTGCTCGAGCGCGGCGACGACGGACGCGCCCTCGTGCGCGACGGCGACGTGCAGCGCTGCGGCGCCGACGAGGTGGGCGAGCTCGCCCTGCGGCCGGGCTGGCCCTCGATGTTCCGGGCCTACCTCGACCAGCCCGAGCGCTACGCCGCGGCATTCAGCGGGGGCTGGTACCTCAGCGGTGACCTGGCCCGGGTCGACGCCGACGGCTACGTCTGGTTCGTCGGCCGGGCGGACGACGTCATCAAGTCCGCGGGCCACCTCATCGGCCCCTTCGAGGTCGAGAGCACGCTCATGGAGCACCCGTCCGTCTCCGAGGTGGGGGTCATCGGGAAGCCGGACCCCCTCGCGGGCGAGGTCGTCAAGGCCTTCGTCACGCTCGCCCCCGGGGTGGAGCCCTCGGACGCGCTGCTCCGCGAGCTCATCGTCTTCGGCCGTCACCGCCTCGGGTCGGTGGCGCCACGGGAGATCGCGTTCGACCCCCACCTGCCCCACACCCGCAGCGGCAAGGTCATGCGGCGGCTGCTCAAGGCTCGCGAGCTCGGCCTGCCCGAGGGCGACACCTCGACCGTGGAGGAGACACCATGACCGGGACCGCGGCCGACGCCGCCACGCCCACCGCCACCGGCGATTCGTCGCGGCCCGACCCGGTGGCGATGCTGCGGCAGATGCTCCTCATCCGGCGCTTCGAGGAGAAGTGCGTCGAGCTGTACAGCGCGACCCGGATCCGCGGCTTCCTCCACCTGTGCATCGGTGAGGAGGCCACGGCGGTCGGCGTCCTCGGGGCGCTCGGCCCGCAGGACGCGGTCGTCTCCACCTACCGCGAGCACGGCCACGCACTCGCCCGGGGCCTGCCGCCGGGCGCGGTCATGGCCGAGCTGTACGGGCGCGCCACCGGCTGCAGCCGGGGCCGCGGCGGGTCGATGCACCTGTTCGACGCCTCGCGGCGCTTCTACGGCGGCAACGCGATCGTCGCGGGTGGCCTGCCGCTCGCCGTCGGCCTCGCGCTCGCCGACGCGATGCGTGACCGGCCGGTCGTCACCGCCGCCATCTTCGGCGACGGTGCCTTCGCGGAGGGCGAGCTGCACGAGAGCGCCAACCTCGCCGCCCTGTGGCACCTGCCGGTCCTCTTCTGCTGCGAGAACAACCAGTACGCGATGGGCACCTCCCTGAGCCGCGAGCACGCCAACACCGACCTGGCGGCCCGGGCCGGGAGCTACGGGATGACGGCGCGCGCGGTCGACGGGATGGATGTCGAGGCGGTGCGGGCCGCCGTCGACGAGGCGGTGGCGTCGATCCGGCGCGGCGACGGCCCGGTGTTCCTCGAGCTGCTGACCTACCGGTACCGGGCGCACTCGATGTACGACCCCGACCGGTACCGGGACAAGGCGGAGATCGAGCGGTACCGCAAGGACGACCCCGTGGCCACGCTGACGACCCGGCTGCTCGACGGCGGGCGGCTCACGACCGCGGACGTCGACCGCCTCGAGACCGACGTCGCCGCCGAGGTCGAGGCCGCCGTGGCCGCGGCGGAGGCGGGCCCCTTGGAGCCGGTCTCCGACCTCACCCGGTTCCTGCGGACCCGGCCCGAGGACGCCGGCCAGGGCGGCCCGGTCCGGGCGAGGTCCGGGCCGGACGAAGGAGGAGCACCGTGACGACGACGCTGCACGACGCCACCGGGCGCGCGACGCGCGAGACGACGTACCGCGAGGCGCTGCGCGAGGCCCACCGCGACGCGATGCAGCGGGACGAGCGGGTGTTCCTTCTGGGCGAGGACGTGGGCCGGTACGGCGGCAGCTACGCGGTCAGCCTCGGTCTCCTGGAGGAGTTCGGCGAGGAGCGGGTCCGCGACACGCCCCTGTCGGAGTCGGGGTTCACCGGCGCCGGGATCGGCGCGGCCCTCGGCGGCCTGCGCCCGATCGTCGAGATCATGACGGTCAACTTCAGCCTCCTCGCGCTGGACCAGATCCTCAACAACGCGGCGACCCTGCGGCACATGTCCGGCGGGCAGGTGTCGGTGCCGCTCGTCATCCGGATGACGACGGGCGGCGGACGCCAGCTCGCGGCGCAGCACTCGCGCAGCCTCGAGGCCTACTACGCCCACATCCCGGGCATCACCGTCCTCGCGCCGGCGACCCTCGAGGACGCCCGGGGGATGCTCTGGCCGGCGCTCCAGGACCCCGACCCGGTCGTGATCTTCGAGCACGGCACGCTCTACAACATGGCCGGCGAGCTGCCCGAGGAACCGGAGCCCGTGGACATCGCCCACGCCGCCGTCCGCCGGCCCGGCACCGACGTCACGCTCATCGGGTACGGCGGGACGGTGGGACGGGCCCTGGCCGCCGCCGACGACCTCGCCGGCCAGGGCATCGACGCGGAGGTCCTCGACCTGCGCGTGCTGCGTCCCCTGGACGACGAGGCGGTCCTCGGGTCGGTCGCGCGGACCCACCGGGCGGTCGTCGTCGACGAGGGCTGGCGCAGCGTCGGGATCGCGGCCGAGGTCAGCGCACGGATCGCCGAGGGTGCCCTCTACGAGCTCGACGCGCCCGTCGAGCGGGTGTGCGGGGTGGAGGTGCCGGTGCCGTACCCCAAGCACCTCGAGGACGCGGCGCTGCCCCAGGTGGCCGACGTCGTCGCGGCGGCCCGGCGGGCGGTGGGCGAGGATGCCTGAGTTCCGGATGCCGTCGCTCGGTGCCGACATGACCGAGGGCACCGTGCTGGAGTGGCTCGTGGCACCCGGTGACGTCGTCCACCGCGGCGACATCGTCGCGGTCGTCGACACCACGAAGTCCGCCGTCGAGGTGGAGTGCTTCGACGACGGAGTCGTGACCTCCCTCGACGTCGACCCGGGGACCAAGGTGCCCGTCGGGACCGTGCTCGCGCACCTGGCGCCCCCGGGCGGCGCCACGACCACCGTCCCCGCCGCCGATGCCTCCGCTCACACCCACGCCGACGCCCCCGCCTCGCCGGATGCCGCGACGCCTCCCGCGGCGACGCCGCCGCCCGCACCGAGCCGGCTCCCCCACCGGGGCGGCCCGGGGCGGATCTCGCCGCTGGCCCGCCGGCTGGCCGACGAGCTCGGCGTCGACCTGGCCACGGTGCACGGGACGGGGCTGCACGGGGTCATCCGCGCCGAGGACGTGCGGGCGGCCGCCGGCCCGGGACCCGCCGCGGCCGCACCGTCGACGACGCCGGCGACCGGCGCGGCATCCCCGCCGGTCGCCGGGCACGACTCCCCCGCCCGGGCCCTCGACATGCGCCGGAGCATCGCGGCGCTGATGACCCGGTCGAACGCCGAGATCCCGCACTACCACCTCACCCTCACCGTCGACCTGAACCGCACCCTCGCGTGGGTGCGCGAGCGCAACCTCGAGCTCTCCCTCGCCGAGCGCCTCGTGCCCGCGGCGTGCCTGCTGCGGGCCACCGCGCTCGCGGCTCTGGAGGTCCCCGAGCTCAACGGCCACTGGGTCCAGGACGCCTTCCGGCCGGCCGAGCGCGTCGACCTCGGGCTCATCCTGTCCCTGCGCAGCGGCGGACTGCTCGTGCCCGCCATCGCCGCGGCCGAGGAGCTCGACGCCGTCGCGATGATGGCCCGGGTGCGCGACCTGACCCGGCGAGCACGCGGCGGTCGGCTGCGGGGGTCGGACCTGGACCCGCCGAGCCTGACCGTGTCCAACCTCGGGGACCAGGGCGTGGAGTCCGTCGCCGGGGTCATCTACCCCCCGCAGGTCGCGCTCGTCGGGTTCGGGGCCGTCTCCGAGCGGCCGTGGGCGGTCGACGGGATGCTCGGCGTCCGTCCCCTCGTGACGGTGACGCTGGCCGCGGACCACCGTGCGACCGACGGGGCGATCGGCTCGCGCTTCCTCAAGGCGCTCGACCGCGCCCTCCAGGACCCCGGATCGACGATGGAGCAGAAGGAGCGGTGACGCCATGACACCCGACCAGGCCCGAGCCGTCCTCCAGGAGGCCATCGCCCACGTGGTGCCCGGGGCCGACCTCAGCGCACTGCCGGACGACGCCGACCTCCGCGACGCCTTCGAGCTCGACTCGCTCGACTTCGTCGAGGTCGTCGAGCAGCTGAGCGGGATCGTGGGCTTCCGCATCGAGGACCACGAGGCGGAGTCCCTGCGCACCGTCGAGAGCGCGACGCGTTTCCTCTCCGCGCGCGCACCCGCCTGACCGGGGCGTGGGAGGCGTCAGTCGCCGCTCGCGATGCGCTCGTGGTGGTGGATGACCTCGGCGATGATGAAGTTCAGGAACGCCTCGGCGAACCGGGGGTCCAGGCCCGCGTCGTCGGCGAGCGCCTTGAGCCGCGCCACCTGGGCCTCCTCGCGGCCCGGGTCGGCCGGCGGCATCCCCATCCCCGCCTTGAGCTCGCCGACGGCCTGGGTGCACTTGAACCGCTCGGCGAGCAGGTGGACGAGCGCGGCGTCGATGTTGTCGATGCTCGAGCGCAGCCGCGCGAGGTCCGGGGGGATGTCGCTCACCCGACCATCGTAGGAACGCCGGGCCGCCCGGCGCGCCCCGTCCCACCGACCGACCCCGACTTTTCAGGCTGCGGTCCGCGGCCGGGGCCCGGTCCGCGGCGTGTCGGGCGGGCGCTGGCCTGAAAAGTCGGGAAAGCAGGGGCGGGGGGTCAGCGCTCTCGGAAGCTGGACTCGCCCTTGGTCGCGGCCCACAGCGGGGCGGACACCGACGTGACGCGGCCCGGGCGGCCGGCCGCCGACCACGACGACGGCGCCGCCGCCGACGGGTCCTCGCGCAGCAGCCCCACGAGCCGCTCGACGGTGGCCCGCGGACCCTCCGCCACGACCTCGACGCGCCCGTCGGCGGTGTTGCGGGCCCACCCGGTGAGCCCGAGCTCCAGGGCCCGCGCCCGGGTCCACCACCGGAACCCCACGCCCTGCACGTGCCCGCGGACGAACACGGTGCAGCGCACCGGGTCCGGGTCGGCGGGACCCGGCCGGTCCCTCGTGTCGTCGGTGCTCATCGGCTCCATCGTAGGGAGGTCGGCACCGCGCGCCTCCGCCCCACTGTCACCACCCGTCACTACCGTTGCCGCATGGAGCCGCACGGCCACCACGAGGGGGGCGGCGTCGCGACGGCGCGACGTCCCACTGCCGACCCTCGGCGCGGTGCGCGCCGCCTCGCCGGGCTCGACGGCCTGCGTGCCCTCGCCATCGTGGCCGTCGTCGTCTTCCACCTCGACCCCACCTGGCTGCCCGGTGGGTTCCTCGGCGTCGACGTCTTCCTCGTCGTCTCCGGCTTCCTCATCACGACGCTGCTCGTGCGCGAGCGGGCCGAGACCGGCTCGGTCGACCTACGCGCCTTCTGGGCCCGGCGCGCACGACGCCTCCTGCCCGCCCTGCTCGTCATGGTCCCCGCGGCCGTCCTCCTCGCCCGGCTCACCGAGAGCGACCTGCTCGTCGGGGTGGGGCGCCAGGTGCTCGGCGCCGCGACGTTCACCTCGAACTGGCTCGAGATCGGCGCCGGGACCGACTACTTCGCGAGCACCTCCCCCACGCTGCTCGCCAACCTGTGGTCGCTCGCCGTCGAGGAGCAGTTCTACCTGCTCTGGCCGCTCGCCCTGCTGGTCCTGCTCCGGTTCGTCCGGCGGCCCGCGCACCGGGTCGCCGCCGTCCTCGGCCTGGCCGCGGTCAGCGCCCTCCTCATGGCCGTCCGCCTCGACCCGGAGCACCCGACCCGGGTGTACTACGGCACCGACACGCATGCGATGGGGCTGATGATCGGCGCCGGTCTGGCGCTCGCGCTCGCCTCCCCGGGCCGCGCCCTGACCCGCACCGCCGCCTGGTCACGGCACCGCCGCACCGTCGGCGTCCTCGCCCTCGCCGTCCTCGGGGCCCTCTTCGCACTGGCCGACGAACGCTCCGCCCTGACCTTCCGCGGCGGCATCCTGCTCGCCTCCCTCGCCACCGCGACGCTCGTGCTCGTCGTCGTCGAGCGACCGGGGCGGCTCCGGGCCCTGCTGGAGGTCCCGCTCGCCCGGTGGCTCGGCGCGCGCAGCTACGGCATCTACCTCTGGCACTGGCCGGTGGTGCTCGTCGTCGGCCAGGACCTGCCGGTGGCGCCAGGCGGGGGCGGCTACGTCCTGACCCGGCTGTGGGCCGTCGTCGTCACCCTCGCCGCGGCCGACCTCTCGTACCGCTTCGTCGAGTCCCCGGTCCGGCGGCTCGGCGCCCGCGGGGCGTTCGCCGCGGCCACGTCGCGGCTGCGCTCCGGTGGCACCCGGCAGGCCCGCGTCGTGTGGTCCACGGTCGCCCTCGTCGCCGTCGCGGTGCCGGTCGTGCTGCTCACCGCCCCGGACCACACCTCCACCGCCGCCTCCCTCGCCGCCCGCGAGGCGGCCCTGGCGCGGGCCGCCGTCGACCCCACGCCGACGGCGGCGACGTCCCCGGCGGCGACCCCCACCGCCACAGCCACCGCGAAGGCGGCCGTGTGGACGATGCCGAAGGGCTCCCAGATCGACGCCTTCGGCGACTCGATGCTCGTGGGGGCCAGCGACGCGATGGCGTACTACTTCCCGAAGATCCGCCTCGACGCCCGGTCGAACCGGCGCTGGAGCGAGGCCCCCGCCCTCGTCGCCGCTCGCGGGGACGCGCTCCGCCGCGCCGTCGTGCTCGCCTTCGGCACCAACCACGGCACCGACGAGGTGGCGCTGCGCAGGACGCTCGAGGCGATCGGCCCGGACCGGATGGTCGTCGTCGTCACCGTCCACGGCCGCTACGCCCGCGCCCGCAGTGACAACGAGACGCTGCGCGACGTCGTCCGCGACCACCCGAACGTCGTCGTCGCCGACTGGGACGCGGCCCTGGCCGACACCAGCGGGATGCTGCAGTCCGACGACATCCACCCCAGCATCCGGGGCGCGCACCTGTACAGCAGCACGGTGCGGTCGGCCCTCGCCGAGCTCTCCGAGCGCCGCACCGGCACGGCGGTCACGTTGCCGCCGATCCCGCTCCCCTGACCCCCGGGCGCACGCCCGGCTCAGCAGACCCCGGGACCGCGCCGTTCGGCCGCGCGGGCCGCCACGTCGTCGTCGGAGCAGAACCCGCTGCCCGACCGCTTGAGGCACAGCAGCCCGAGCAGGGCTCCGCCGTCGTCGACGACCGCGAGCCGACGGATCCCCTGCGCGACCATCCGCAGGCGCACCCGCTCGAGGTCCTCGGCCGGGCCCACGGTCCGGCCCGCGAGCGGAGCCAGCCCGGCGGCCGCGTCCCCCTCGGCCGCACCGAGCGAGGTCGCCCCGGTCGAGCACCGCCACGAGCCGGGTCGCGTCGACGAGCAGGGCGGCGTGCACATGGTCGTCGGTGAAGAGCCGCCGCAGCTCACCCACGGTCGCCGCGGGCGCGCTGACGGTCGGGGCGTGCAGCATCGCGTCGGCCACGACGAGACGCCCACCCTCGGACGCGGCGGTCATCGACGACCTCCGGCCCGGCGCGGTCGGGGCTGGCAGCGCGGGCACGAGAACGAGGAACGGTTCATGAACTGCTCCCGGCGGATCAGGGTGCCGCACCGCGGACACGGCCGACCGACCTGACCGTAGGCGGCCAACGACCGGTCGAAGTACCCCGACGCGCCGTTGACGTTGACGTACAGCGCGTCGAAGCTCGTGCCCCCCTGGCCGAGCGCCTCGCGCATGACCTCGGCGGCATGGTCGAGCAGGAGCCCGAGCCGGGGCTTGGTGAGCGCGCTGGCGGGCCGCTCCCCGTGCACCCGGGCCCGCCAGAGCGCCTCGTCGGCGTAGATGTTGCCGATGCCCGAGACGACGGT
The DNA here is from genome assembly GCA_963815545.1 of uncultured Actinomycetota bacterium. Lineage (GTDB taxonomy): Bacteria > Actinomycetota > Actinomycetes > Actinomycetales > Dermatophilaceae > Phycicoccus. Next base: position 29,361 of record CAWFGY010000007.1, on the reverse strand, counting down.
CTGGTCGAGCAGCACCCGCTTGACCGCGCTGTCCTTGGCCTTGGCGTGGCGCACGACCGCGTCCCGCTCGAACGCCGGCTCCAGCGGGTCCGGAGCGATGTGCGCGATCGTCGCCGGCACCCCGCCGGGCCCGAGGTCGCTGAGCGCCAGGCCCCCGAAGGTGCGCTGGTCGACGAACCGCAGCTCGGGGCCGTCGTCGGCGAACCGGAACCGCGCGTGCAGGTGCTTCTCGTCCGGGGCGTCGGGGTGCTCGACGAGGAGCTGGCCGCTCATCCCGAGGTGGAGCAGCAGCCCGAGGTCCTCCTCGAGGTCCCACCACAGGTACTTGCCGCGACGGCGGACCGCATCGACCCGGCGGCCCTCGAGCCGGGCCGCGAGATCGGTGGGCCCGGCCGGGTGGCGGCGGGCGACGCGATGCCCCCGCAGCTCGACGGCCGCCAGGGTGCGGCCCTCGACGTGCTCGGCGAGCCCGCGGCGGACGACCTCGACCTCGGGGAGCTCAGGCACCGTGCGCGGGATCGACCAGCGGCCGGGCGGCCGTCGGCACCGGCGCCTCGTGGGTGTCGCGAATGGCCGTCCATGCGTGGGCGGCGGCCTCCTGCTCGGCGACCTTCTTGGTGCGGCCGGACCCCCGCCCCAGGAGCGTGCCCCCGATGACGACGTCCGCGTCGAAGGACTTCGCGTGCTCGGGCCCCTCCTCGGTCACGCTGTACTCGGGCGAGCCGAGACCGTGCTTGGAGCAGATCTCCTGCAGGCTCGTCTTCCAGTCCAGCCCCGCCCCGAGCGTCGCGGACTGGGCGAGCAACGGGTCGACGAGGTGGTGGACGAGCTCGCCGGCGGCCTCGATGCCGGCGCAGGAGTAGACGGCGCCGATGACGGCCTCGACGGTGTCGGCGAGGATGGAGTCCTTGTCGCGACCCCCGGTGGTCTCCTCGCCGCGGCCGAGGAAGATGTGGTCGCCGAGCCCCAGCGTGCGCCCGACGTCGGCGAGGGCCCGCATGTTGACGACGGCGGCCCGCAGCTTCGCGAGCTGCCCCTCGCTGTCGTCGGGGTTCGCCTCGTAGAGCGTCGTCGTGACGACGACCCCCAGGACGGAGTCACCGAGGAACTCGAGACGCTCGTTGTGGGGCAGGCCGCCCATCTCGTACGCGTACGAGCGGTGCGTCAGGGCGCGCCGTAGCAGCGCCTCGTCGACCGTGACGCCGGTGACCGCCGTGAGGTGGTCCGCCAGCTCGGCGACGGGGCGCAGCGGGGCGAGTTCACCGGCCGCGGCCGACCCCTTGCCCATCGGTTGCCCGGGTCAGCCCTGGTGCTCGGTGCGCTCTGCGACGCCGTAGTGGCGGCCCTTGTACGCGCCGCACGACGGGCACGCGATGTGCGGCTGCGTCGGCGCCTTGCACTGCGGGCAGGTCGTGGTGGCAACCACCGTCGCCTTCCAGTTGGCGCGGCGCGAGCGGGTGTTGGAGCGCGACATCTTCCGCTTCGGAACGGCCACGTCAGGTCCTCTTCTCTGTCGTCGTGGGCGGGTCGGCCAAGGCCGAGAGCGCCGCCCATCGGGGGTCGATCTGGTCGTGCTGGTGCTCCGGGTCCTCCGCGAGCGGCTGTCCGCACACGGAGCACAGCCCGGGGCAGTCCGGCCGGCACACCGGCTGGAACGGCAGTGCAGGCACCACCGTGTCCCGGATCACCGGTTCGAGGTCGATGTAGCCGTCCTCGATCCGCTGCTCCTCGTCGGCGTCCTCGTCCCCCACCTCTTGGTGGTGGACGTGTCGATCGGCGTGAACGAACAGCTCCTGGAACTTCCCGTCGACCTTATCGGTGACGGGGTCCAGGCACCGCACGCAGGCGCCGCTCGCCGTGCCGCGCACCGAACCGGTGACGAGGACGCCCTCGACGACCGACTCCATCCGCAGGTCGAGCAGGAGGGGGCTGCCCTCCTCGACGCGGATGACGTCGGTACCGAGGTCGCTCGGCGCCGCGGCCGCACGCTCCAGCTCATGCATCGTCCCGGGTCGACGGCCCACGAGCTTGGTGTCGAGCACCAAGGGCGAGCGCGGGTCGAGTCGGGTCATGGCTTTCACGTGTGGTCGGGATGGTTCGGGTCACGCCGCACGGACGCAGACCGAGGGTCAAGGTTACCGGCACCGGCCCACCTGCCCAAACCGGCCCGCCCGGACCGGGTCGGACCGGTGCGCTCAGCCCGCATCGGCGTCCTCGCCGGCGTCCTCGCCGGCGTCCTCGTCGGCGTCCGCGTCCGGGTCCTCGACCGCGGGCAGCGCCGCCGTCACGGCCGCCGCGACCTGGGGCGCCAGGGTCCGGGCGTACGTCGCGGTCACGTGGTCACCCGCCCGGTGCACGGCGACGTGACCGACGACGACGGGGCACTGCCCGCCCGGGCAGATCCACGGCGTGAGGTCGAGGAGCGTGACGCCCTCCCCGGCGGCGCCCACCGCCGCCTCCTGCCCCGGGAGGCCGCTGGCGGCCACGGCGGGCTCCGCCGGGAAGGTGCAGGTGTCCAGCTCGGTCGGGTGCCAGGCGGCGCAGATGTCGAGGTCGTCCGGTGAGACGGGGCTGTCCCCGATGACGACGACCGGAGCGCCGGCCGCGACCAGGCCCGACCAGGCGTCGACGTACCCCTGCCGCAGGAGGTCCGCGTCGGGCGCGGACCCGTCCCAGGCGCCGCGGGCCACCCCCGAGGTGACGACGACGTCCGGTGGGTCGGCGGTGAGCGCCGCCCGCACCGCCTCGTTCCAGGCGTCGCACTGCGGGTAGGGCCGACCGCCCTCGGTCGCGGGGGCCGCGGCGTACGCGCAGGCCGACTTGCCGTACGTGACGATGCGCCACCCCTGCTCCGCCGCCTGCTCCTGGAGGGCCGGCAGCCACTGCATCGCCTTGGAGTCACCGACGAGGGCGACGGTGACCTCGCCGTCGGGCACCCCGAAGGTGCACACGACGGGCTCGACGACGCCGTGCGCCACCTGGCAGCGGTCGATGTCGGCGTCGGGCCGGTCCTTGCCGGCGAGCAGCGGGTCGGGCGTCACCCAGCCGGGGTCCCCCGTGTCGGCGACGGCCCGGCCGGGCACGACGGTCGCCGCTCCCAGGGTCGCCAGCAGCGGCCGCACCCCCTCCTCGGGGGCGGTCGCGAACGGGGTGCGGAGCGTCAACAGCGGAAGCGCGACGAGCACCCCGACGAGCGAGAGCGCCGCCCCGAACGCGACGAGGGCCCGCGGGCGGGTCCGCAGGAAGCTGCCGTGGTGGATCGGCTGCTCGAGGTACCGCCACGAGACCCACGCGGGCCACAGCGACGCCGCCGCCACGGCGACCTTCGCCCAGGCGGGCATCCGCTCCCCGGTGAGCCACTCGACGGTCCACTCCCCGAGGACGATCGCCGGCCAGTGCCACAGGTAGATCGAGTACGACATCCCGCCCAGCCACACCATCGGCCGGGTCCCCAGCAGGCGCACCGGGCCGAACCGGGCACCCTGCCACCCGACCCAGAGGACGAGCGCCGTCGGCAGGGTCGGCAGGAGCGCCCAGGCGCTCGGCCACTCGATGCGGGCGGGGAGGAGGAACGGGACGGCGAGCAGCGCGGCGAGGCCCGCCCAGCCGAGCGGCGCCACCCACGGCGGCGCCTTCGCGGGGTGGGGCCGTCCCGTCAGCCAGACGGCGAGCAGCGCTCCGACCCCGAGCTCCCACACCCGCGTCGTCGTCGTGAAGAAGGACGGGCGGGGCATGGCGTACGAGGCATACACCGACCAGGCGAACGAGGCGGCGACGAGCACCCCGAGTGCCACCCCGACCGTGCGCCGGTCCGGGCGCCGCCCGAGGCGACGAGCACCCCAGGCGAGCACGATGAGCAGCACCGGCCAGATGACGTAGAACTGCTCCTCGACCGACAGCGACCAGAAGTGCTGGACCGGGGAGGGCCGGGCGTCCGAGGCGAGGTAGTCGACCTCGCGCCCGGCGAAGACCCAGTTGACGACATAGGTCGCGGCCGCGATGACGTCGTGGCCGATGGACTGGCGCCGCTCCCCCGGGACGACGACGTAGGAGACCGCGGAGACGACGGCGAGCACGAGCACCGCGGCGGGGAGCAGGCGACGGGCCCGGCGGCCGAGGAACCGCACCCACGAGATCTTCCCGGTCCGCCCCAGCTCGACGAGGAGCAGCGTGGTGATGAGGTACCCGGAGATGACGAAGAAGATGTCGACGCCGACGAAGCCCGCGGGGATCGGCAGCCCGGCGTGGTAGGCGAGCACGCTGAGGATCGCGATGGCCCGCAGCCCCTCGATGTCCGGCCGGAAGCCGCGCCGCTGACGCGGCCGGCGCACCTCGACCGGCGCCGTGTCAGTGGTCGCCACGCAGCCGGGCGACGAGGGCGTCGCGCACGTCGTCCGGGACGAGCCCGCTGACGTCGCCGCCGTAGCGGACGACCTCCTTGACGAGCGAGCTCGAGACGTGCTCGAGCGAGGGCTCGCCGGGGAGGAAGACGGTCTCGACACCGCTGAGGTGCCGGTTCATCAGCGCCATCGGCAGCTCGTAGGCGACGTCGGTGCCGCTGCGGAAGCCCTTGACGACGACGTCGGCCCCGACGTCGCGGCACACGTCGACCAGGAGCGTGTCCGCGAAGGACAGGACCCGCACCTGCTCGTGCATCCCCGCGTCGGCGACCGCGGACTCGACGAAGGCGAGGCGCTCCTCGACGGTGAAGGTGCCCTGCTTGGCGGGGTTGTGCAGGACCGCGACGACGACCTCGTCGTACAGCGCGGCCGCCCGGGCGACGACGTCGAGGTGCCCGTGGGTCACCGGGTCGTAGGAGCCGGGGCACACGGCCCGGCGAACGCGCTCACTCACGCCGAGCACCCTACAAGTGCCCCGGCCGCTGCTCAGCCCCCCTGCTTGGCGGCGTCCTCGATCTCCTCGGCCTTCTCCTTGGCCTCCGCCTTGACCCGCTCGGCCTCCTCGCGGGCCTCCTCGGGTGCGAGGGCGCCGTCGGCGACGGCCTCCTCGAGCAGCGCGGCGACCTGCTCCTCGGACGCGCAGCCCTGCTCGAGCAGCTGGTTGCGCCGGGTGAGCCAGGCGACCCCGAGGTCCTCGCGGGCGTCGAGCGCGACCTCCTCGCGCGCGGGGTTGAGGATGGTCTGCTCCTCCTCGTTCGAGTGGTGGTTGACGACCGTCGCGAGCTCCTCGAGCGCGTCGTCGTACTTCTGGGTGTCGGTGCCCGCACAGCGCAGGAACGCGAGGAGGGCCTCGGTGATCTCGGCGTGCTCCTCCTCGCCGTGCTCGGCCTCGTGCGCGGTGATGTCCTCGGCCTTCCGGCGCAGCGTCGGGTAGACCTTCTCCTCCTCCGCGGTCGCATGCGCCACGAGGATCTCGGCGAGGGCCTCGCGGGCGGCCGCACGGTCGGCGTCGGTGCGCCGGCACTCGCGCAGCAGGTGCTCGAACAGGCGGTGGTCGTCGAGGATGACCTCGAGGACGTCGCCGCTGACGGGACGGGGGATCTCGTAGTCGGACATCCCGTCATCCTGGCAGAGCGCCCGGCCGACCAGCGGGGACGCTGCGCGGGTTTCGACACCGGCCCGTCAGGTCCGGGTGGCGAGCCAGACCGTGGTCTCGCCGTACCGCCGGGGCTTGCCGACCCGCTCCAGGCCGACCGGCCAGGCGGGTTCCGGGGAGCGCGAGGAGCGCTCGACGACGACCATCGCCCCGGCGGCCGCCCACCCGGCGACGAGCCGCCCGAGCACGGCGGCGAGGGCGTCCTCCCCCACGTCGTACGGCGGGTCGACCAGGACGAGGTCGGCGGCGGTGTCCTCGACGGCGTCGGGGGCGAGCGCGGCCGTGACGGTCGTGGCGAGCACGCGCGCCTCCTGGAACCCGAGCGCACGGATGTTGGCGTCGACGGTCGCGGCGGCCCGCCGGTCGGACTCGACGAGCACCGCCGAGCGGGCTCCCCGGCTCAGCGCCTCGAGCCCGAGCGCGCCCGATCCCGCGTAGAGGTCGAGCACCCGGGCACCGCGCACGGCGTCCCGCGCGTCCAGCGCCGAGAACAGCGCCTCGCGCACCCGGTCGCTCGTCGGCCGGGTGCCCGAGCCCGGCGGGGTGCGCAGGGTCCGGCCACCGGCCGTGCCGGCGATGATGCGGGTCATCCACGCTCCAGGTAGGCGGCCTGCTCGGCGTCGACCCGGGCCCGGACGGCGGCGGCGAGCAGGGGGTGGTCGGTGAGGTCGGGGTCGGCCTCGACGAGGGCGAACGCGTCCTCGCGGGCGGCGGCGATGACGTCCTCGTGCTCGAGGATGTGGAGGAACTCGAGCTGGGTGCGCCGGCCGTGCTGGGCCGCCCCGAGGATGTCGCCCTCGCGGCGCTGCGAGAGGTCGAGGCGGGCGAGCTCGAAGCCGTCGGTGGTCCCGGCGACGGCGGCGAGCCGGGTGAGGGCGGGCTCGGCCTCGGTCCCGGTCACGAGCAGGCACAGCCCCGGGTGGCCGCCGCGCCCGATCCGGCCGCGCAGCTGGTGCAGCTGGGAGACCCCGAACCGGTCGGCGTCCATGACGACCATGACGCTGGCGTTCGGGACGTCGACGCCCACCTCGATGACGGTCGTGGACACCAGGACGTCGGTGTCGCCGCGCTGGAAGCGGCCCATGACCGCGTCCTTGTCCTCCGGCGGCATCCGCCCGTGCAGCACCTCGACCGACAGCCCCTCGAGCGCCGGCTCGTCGGCGAGGGCGGCGTGGACGGCGGTGACGCTCTTGAGCGGCCGGGCCGGTGGCGGCGCCTCGTCGTCGGGGTCGGCCGGCTCGGCGATGACGGCGCCCTCGTCCGGGGCGTCCTCCTCGCCGATCCGGGGACAGACGACGTAGGCCTGCCGGCCCGCGCGCACCTCCTCGGCCACCCGCGCCCAGGTGCGGTCCATCCAGCCGGGCTTGTCCTCGGGGACGACGTGGGTCGTGATCGGGGCGCGTCCGGCGGGCAGCTCGCGCAGCGTCGAGGTCTCGAGGTCGCCGAAGACCGTCATCGCGACGGTGCGCGGGATCGGCGTGGCGGTCATGACGAGGACGTGGGGCGGGGTGGCGCCCTTGCCGCGCATCGCGTCCCGCTGCTCGACGCCGAAACGGTGCTGCTCGTCGACGACGACGAGGGCGAGGTCGAGGAAGTCCACGTGCTCCTGGAGCAGGGCGTGGGTGCCGACGACGATGCCGGCCTCCCCGCTGACGACGTCGAGCAGGGCCTTGCGCCGCTCCGCGGTCGACATGCTGCCGGTGAGCAGGACCACCCGGGTGCCGTGCTCGGACCCGCCCAGCATCCCGCCCATCGCGAGGTCCCCGAGCATCCCGCTGATCGTGCGGTGGTGCTGACCCGCGAGGACCTCGGTGGGGGCGAGCAGCGCGGCCTGCCCCCCGGAGTCGACCGCCTGGAGCATCGCCCGCAGCGCGACGACGGTCTTGCCCGACCCGACCTCGCCCTGGAGCAGCCGGTGCATGGGGACGTCGCGGCCCAGCTCGGCGGCGACGGTCCGGCCCACCTCGAGCTGGCCCTGCGTCAGGGTGAAGGGGAGCCGCTCGTCGAAGGCGGCGAGCAGCCCGTCGGGGCGTCCGGCCCGGGGCCGGGTGGCCTGCCCCGCCGACGCACGTCGCCGCTGGGCGAGGGTCGTCTGGAGGACGAAGGCCTCCTCGAAACGGAGCCGGCGGCGGGCCTCCTCGACCTCGTCGAGGGTGTCCGGGGTGTGGATGCCCCGCAGGGCCTCGGTGCGCCCGACGAGACCCCGGCGGACCCGCACCGGCTCCGGAAGGGCGTCGGGGACGTCGTCGAGGACGTCGAGGACCCGGCGCACGCTCTCGGTGACCGTCCAGGTGTGCAGCTTCCCGACCCGCAGGTAGAACGGGATGAGGTTCTTGCGCTCGCCGGCGTCGAACTCGTCGAGCATCGAGTAGCCGGGATGGGTCAGCTGGTTGCGTGACCCGTACCGACCGACCGTTCCGGCGAAGATGCCACGAGCACCGGGCACGAGGGCCTTCTCGTGTCCCCAGGCCTTGAAGAAGGTGACGTCGAGGTCGTTCCGCCCGTCGGTGATGACCACCTCGAGCATCGTCCCCTTGCGGCGCTGCATCGGGCGGGTCCGCGCGGTCTTGACCTCGGCGACGCCGACGAGGAACTCCCCGGGGGTCACGGCCCCGAGGTCGGACTCGCGGGTGCGGTAGCGGCGCGGCCAGAACGCGAGCAGGTCGCCGACGGTGTGGATGTCGCGGTGCTTGGCGAACTCGGCGGCCGCCTGGGCGATGACCGGGCGCAGCGGGCTGGACTCGGAGGCCATGTCACTCCACCCCCAGGAGCAGCGGGTAGACGGGCTGCCCGCCGTCGATGACGACGACCTCGACCTCGGGCCGGTCGCGACCGAGCGCCTCGGCGACCCGCACGGCGAGGTCATCGTCGGCGTCGGACCCGACGACGAGCGTCACGAGCTCGCCACCGGCCGAGAGGAGCCGCTCGAGGACGTCCCGGGCGGAGGCGACGAGGTCGGCCCCGAGGAACGCGACGTCGCCGTCGACGATGCCGAGCACGTCGCCGGGGCGGCAGACCCCGGCCCAGGTCAGGGCCTCCTTCGTCGCGACGGTCACGGCGCCGTGCCGGGTCGAGACGGCCGCGCCGGTCATCGCGACGATGTTCGCGTGGACGGTGCGGTCGGGGTCGAGCACCGCGAGCGCCGCCAGCGCCTGGACCGTCGTGCGCGCGGGGACGACGTGCACCTCGAGCCCCTCGCCGGCGGCGGCGCGCGCCGCGATCTCGGCGGACATGAGGCCGTCGGGGTCCGCGGGGAGCAGCACGACCGCGGGCGCACCGGTGCGGCGTGCGGCGTCGACGAGCTGGTTGGCGGAGGCGCGGCGACCCGGGCCGAAGAGGACGGGGACCGCCCCGGCGGCCTCGAGCACGGTGGCGACGCCGGGGCCGGCGGCGCCGGCGACGACCCCGATGGGGACGACGTGCTCGCGGGCGGCCACCTGGCTCGCGAGGTGGGTGATGCGGACCCGTTCGGGGCGCCCGGCGACGATGCCCGCCTCCACCGCCGCGCCCGCGTCGTCGACGTGCACGTGGACGTTCCACAGGTCGGGGCCGCCGACGACGAGCAGCGAGTCCCCGAGCCCGTCGAGGGTGGTCCGCAGCGTGTCGACGGCGGCGGTGCTCGTCTCGGTGAGCAGGTACATCACCTCGAAGGCCGGCCCCTGCGCACCACCGTCGTCCGGAGCGGTCGCGGCCGAGGAGGCGTCGGCCACGTCCCCGTCGCCGACGTCCCGTTCGCGGTGCCACTCGCTCCGCTGGCGGGGCGGGGCGGCCGTCAGCAGCCCGTCGTCGGTGCCGCTCCAGGCGCCGGTGATGACCCGGTGCAGGGACTCCAGGAGGAGCACGCAGCCCGCCCCGCCGGCGTCGACCACCCCGGCGCGGGCGAGCACCGGCAGCAGCTCGGGGGTGCGGGCGAGCGCCTCCTGGGCGGCGGTGACGGCGGCGGCCGAGACGTCGGCCAGCCGCCCGCCCGCGTCCGCCGCCCGACGGCCGCCCGCGGCCGCGGCGTCGGCGACCGTGAGGATCGTGCCCTCCTGGGGGTGGGCGACGCTGCTGCGGGCCTTGGCCGCGCCGCGCTCGAGGCACTCGGCGAGCAGGGCGACGTCGACGACCTCGGCGTCGCGCTCGATGACGACGTCGCAGAGACCGCCGACGACCTGGCTGAGGATGACCCCCGAGTTGCCGCGCGCCGACATGAGGATGGCGCGGCGCAGCGTCGTGCACTCCCGGACGAGGTCGGCGGTGCCGCGGACCCCGTCGGCCTCCAGGGCTGCGGTGGCGTCCTCGATCGCGCCGTCGAGGGTGAGGTAGAGGTTGGTGCCGGTGTCGCCGTCCGGGACGGGGAAGACGTTGAGCTCGTCGATCTCGGCACGCCGGGCCGCCAGCGCCGCGCGGGTGAGAAGGGCCCAGTGCCGGGCGTCGTCAGCGGTGAACACGTCGGGCACGGCCTCAGGGTAACGGTCGGGCCGGGGAGCCGTTTTGGTCCGCCGCGCGTCGCTCGGCTACTCTTGTCCGGTTGCGCATGCGCCGACGGCGCTGCGCCCCACGACCACCAACACGTTAACTTCGTAGGAGATACCTGTGGCTGCCAACTGCGACGTCTGCGGCAAGGGCCCGGGTTTCGGGCACAGCATCTCGCACTCCCACCGCCGCACCAAGCGCCGCTGGAACCCGAACATCCAGCGCGTCAAGGCGCTCGTCGGCGACGCCGGCGTCACCCCGAAGCGGCTCAACGTCTGCACCTCGTGCCTCAAGGCGGGCAAGGTCAAGCGCTGACCTCGCACTGACGCACCCGGAACGGGCGGCCTCCCTCGCGGAGGCCGCCCGTTCCGCGTCCCGGCCGGCAGTCCCGCACGGCCGGCGCGTCACGGCGTCGCGAAGTGGTCCCAGCCCCGGGCGTCGGGCAGGTCGCCGTCGACGGTGACGCGTGTCCCGGCGGCCCCCGGCTCGCGGACGACGCCGATGACGGTCCACGGCGCGCCGGGGAGGGCAGCGACGTCCGTCCCGGCCGGGAAGCACCCGACGAGCGAGTGCTCCTCTCCCCCGGCGAGCACCTGGCGCAGCGCCTCGTCGGCCCCGAGGCACAGCGTGAGCGGGCCGGCGGCGAACCGCTCGCGCAGGACGGCTCCGTCGAGGTCCACGGCCACCGCGCTCGCCCGGGCGACCCGCCCGAGGTCGGTGACGAGCCCGTCGCTGACGTCGATGAGGGCGGTGGCGCCGGCATCGGCCGCGACCGGGCCGGCCTCCCAGGATGCTCGTGGTGCGCGGTGCGCGGCCATCAGCCCGGCCGCGGCCCGCTGCCGCTCGGGGTCGCCGCCGCCGGGCGCCGGCCCGTCCGCGAGGTGGAGTGCCAGGCCGCCACCCGAGCGTCCGAGCGACCCGCACACGGCGACGACGTCGCCCGGCCTCGCCCCGGACCGGAGCACCGGCCGGCGGCCCCGGAGGTCGCCGAGCGCGGTCACGGTGACGACGAGGACTCCGGGCGGACCCGACGACAGGTCGCCCCCGACCACCGGCGCACCGGCATCCTCCGCCACCGAGGCGATGCCCCGGGCGAGGTCGAGCACCCAGGCGGCGGCCGTGTCGGGGTCCGCGACGAGCGAGACGAGCAGGGCGGTGGGCTCGGCGCCCATCGCGCCGATGTCGGCGAGGTTCTGCACCGCGACCTTGACGCCGACGTCGTGCCCGCTGGACCAGTCGTCGCGCCAGTCGCGCCCGCGGACCATCCCGTCGGTCGTCGCGACGACCGTCGCGCTCGGGGCGCCGACGACCGCGGCGTCGTCCCCGGGGCCGACGGGCACCGAGGCCCAGGGCCGAGGGGTGGCGTCGGCGTAGACCGGGAAGATCCGTGCGAGCAGGGCGGCCTCGTCGAGGTCACGCAGTCGCTCCATCGTTCGCTCCTCCCTGCGGTGTCGTCCGGACCACCGGCACGGTAGCGTCTGCGACGTCCCCGCTCGTTGCGCGGGGCGAGCACGAAGGGGTCGCCCAGACCCCGACGACACGACGACGACAAGGTGGACGCAGTGGTTCAGGCCTACATCCTGGTGCAGACCGACGTCGGCAAGGCCGCCTCCGTGGCCGAGGCGATCGCCCGGATCGAGGGCGTGGTCCTCGCCGAGGACGTCACCGGTCCCTACGACGTCATCGCGCGCGTCGAGTCCGAGACGGTCGACGACCTCGGCCGGCTCGTCATCTCCAAGATCCAGGACACCGACGGCATCACCCGGACCCTCACGTGCACGGTGGTCCACGTCTGACCTCCCGGCTCCCTCGCACGGCGGCAGCGACCTGCGCTGCCGCCGTCGTGCTGTCCGGGTGCTCGTCGTCGGTCGAGGTCTCCGTGCCCGGGGGCGCCGCTCATCCCGGCTGCGCCGACGCGGCCTGGCCGGCGACCCTGAGCGACCTCCCCCGGCGTGACACGAGCCCGGGCGACCCGGCGGTCGCCGCGTGGGGGGACCCGGCGGTCGTGGCACGCTGCGGCGTGGCAGCCCTCGGCCCGACGGCCTCGGAGTGCATCGAGGTCGACGGCCAGGGCTGGGTCGCCGACCCGCTGACCGACGGCACCCGGTTCGTCTCGTTCGGCACCGACCCGGCGCTCGAGGTGCTCGTCCCCTCGCGCTACGACCCCGCGCCGCTGCTGCTGCCGGCCTTCACGGACATCGCCCAGGCCCTGCCACGCAACGGCCTGGAGTGCCGCTGACCGGCTCCGGCTGCCGTCACCGGCCGGACCGCGCCGGCTCAGCCCCAGAGCGCGGCCGCGACCTCTTCCGGGGCCGGCATCGCCTCGATCTCCGCCCGGACCTCCGCCGCGGCGGTCGCGAACGACGGGTCGGTGAGCACCCGCTGGGCCGCGTCGCGGATCGCGTCGACGCCGAACAGTGGCGGGGGGACCGCGACCCCGGCACCGGCGCGCTCCACGAGCTGCGCATGCATCGGCTGGTCCGCGCCGCGCGGGAGCGCCACCTGCGGCCTGCCGTTCGCCAGGGCGCCGAGCATGATCCCGGCGCCGCACTGCGAGACGACGAGGTCGACCTCGGGCAGCACCCGCGCCTGGGGCAGGAAGCGGACGGCCAGCACGTCGTCGGGCAGCGGGGCCAGGGACGCCGGGTCCACGTCCGGGCCGGTCGTCACGAGGAGAGGCCGACCCAGCCCCGCGAGCGCCTCGATCCCCGCGGTCAGCTCGCCCGTGGCCTTGTTGAGCACCGTGCCGAGCGTGAAGTAGACCGCGTCGCCGTCGGCGAGGAGGCGGCGCACGTCGTCGGGGAGGTCGTGCGCGCCGGGCTCCCCGGGCGAGGGGCGCAGGCTCCGCGCCAGGGGCCAGGGCGCGGGGCCCTCGGGATGCAGCGAGGGCGGGGTGATGTCGACACACTCCTCGGCCGACAGCAGGCCCCACACGTCCTGGAGCCCTGGGCGGTCCGCCGCGGCGCCGGCGAGCACCTCGTAGAAGGGGAACATCGGCCCGAAGCCGTGGACCACCGCCGGCACCCCGAGCCGGGCGGCCAGCACCGGCCCGGCCAGCTCCAGCACCTCGTGCACGACGACGTCGGGCCGCCACTCCCGCGCGAACGGCTCGAGGTCGACGAGCCGCTCGGCGGCCGAGTCCCCGAACAGCGTCGCGACCCCGACGAGATGCTGCTCCTGCGCCGGGGCACGGTCGGCGGCCTCGACATGGCGCCGCCACATGTCCGACATGGTCGGGCCCGCGGCAACCGCGTCCAGGCCGCGCTCGCGCATCGCCGGCACGAAGTCGGGTCCGGTGGCGACGACGACGTCGTGGCCGGCCGCCCGGGCGGCCCGGAGCAGCGGCAGCATCGGCAGGGCGTGGCCGTACGCCGGGCTCGTCGTCACGAGGATGCGTCGGCGTCGCATCCGGTCAGCGTGGCAGCCGTCGACCCCGGTGTCGAGGTCGTCAGCGCAGGCCGGTGCGGCGCTCCAGCGCCAGCGCGATGAGGTCGTCGATGAGCTCGGGGTAGGTGACCCCGGTGGCCGCCCACATCCGCGGGAACATCGAGCTCGGGGTGAACCCCGGCATGGTGTTGACCTCGTTGACGACGATGTCGCCGTCGTCGGTGAGGAAGAAGTCGACGCGGGCCAGGCCCTCGCAGCCGGCCGCCTCGAACGCGGTCGCCGCCATCTCCCGGATCCGGGCTGCGGTCGCCTCCGGCACGTCCGCCGGCGTCATGAGCCGCACGTCGTCGTCGCTGAGGTACTTGGCGTCGAAGTCGTAGAAGTCGTGGTTCGCCACGACGACGCACTCCCCCAGCTCGCTGGTGCGCGCGGGGTCGGTGCCGTGGCCCTCGAGCACGCCGCACTCGATCTCGCGGCCGCTGATGCCCTGCTCGACGACGACCTTGGGGTCGTGCACGCGCGCGGCCTCGACCGCCGCCTCGAGGTCGGCCATCGACGACACCCGCGAGATGCCGATGCTGGAGCCGGCCCGAGCGGGCTTGACGAAGACAGGCAGCTCGAGGGCGCCGACGGACGCCATCGCGGCCTCGGGGTCGCGCCGCCAGTCGCGGTCGGTGAGAACGACGTACGGCCCGACCGGCAGTCCGGCCGCGGCGAGCACGGTCTTCATCATCGCCTTGTCCATCATCACCGCGGACGCGGTGACACCGGAGCCGACGTACCGGACGTCGGCGAGGTCGAGCAGCCCCTGGATCGTGCCGTCCTCGCCGAACGGGCCGTGCAGGAGCGGGAAGACGACGTCGACCTCGCCGAGGGTGCGCGGCGGCTCCCCCGCCTCGTGGACGACGAGGGTGCGGTCGGTGGCGCTCGTCGGGACGACGACGCTCGCGGACCCGCCGTCGACCTCGGGCTCGTGGCCGCGGCCGAGCCGCAGCGGCTCGGGGTCGTCGGCGGCGAGCACCCAGTGCCCGTCCTTGGCGATCCCGACGGGGATCACCTCGTAGCGGGTGCGGTCGAGGGCCTCCAGGACGCTCGCGGCGGTCGCGCACGACACCGCATGCTCGGACGAGCGGCCCCCGAACACGAGGGCCACGCGGGTCTTGGGGGTGCTGGTGCGGTCGGTCATCGCACGCGACTCTAGCCGCCCCTAGGGTGGGTCCTCGTGACCGACGAGCCGACCCCCGCCGCCGCCGACCTGCCCGACCTCGCCCCGGCGACCCGCCTCGTGGCGCTCGGGCGTGAGCCGGCGGCACCCGGCGCCCAGGTGGGTGCCCCGCTCGTGCTCACCTCCACCTACCACGCCGACGGGCCGGTCGCCTACGCCCGCTCGGGCAACCCCACGTGGTCGGCCTTCGAGGTGGCCCTGGGGTCCCTCGAGGGCGGCGACGCGCTCGTCCTCGCCTCCGGGATGGCCGCGGTCTCGGCGGCCTTCGCGCTGCTCCCGCACGGCGGCACCGTCGTCGTCCCGGACGCCGCGTACAACGGGGTCATGGCCACCGTCGGGGACCTCGAGACCGCCGGCGCGGCCACCGTCCGCCGGGTCGACGTCACGGACACCGCGGCGGTGGTGGCCGCCCTGCCGGGTGCCGACCTGCTGTGGCTGGAGTCGCCGACCAACCCCCTGCTCGAGGTGGCCGACCTGCCCGCCCTCACGGCCGCCGCCCGCGAGCACGGTGTCCTCACCGTCGTCGACAACACCTTCGCCACTCCGCTGCTCCAGCGCCCGCTCGCCGACGGCGCCGACGTCGTCGTCCACTCGGCGACGAAGTACCTCTCGGGCCACAGCGACGTCCTGCTCGGGGCTGTCGTGACGGCTCCGACCGACTCCGGCCGGGCGCTGCACGAACGGCTCCGCCGGCACCGGCAGCTCGGCGGGGGCATCGCCGGCCCGATGGAGACCTGGCTCGCGCTGCGCGGGCTGCGGACGCTGCATCTGCGCCTGGAGCGCGCGTGCGCCGGCGCCGCCGACCTCGCGCAGCGGCTCGCCGGGCACCCCGCCGTGACGCGGGTCCGCTACCCCGGGTTCGGGGCGATCGTCAGCATCGAGGTCGTCGGTGGGGCCGAGGGTGCCGAACGCGTCGCGGCCGCCACCGCCATCTGGGTGCACGCGACGAGCCTCGGCGGGGTCGAGTCCCTCCTGGAGCGGCGTCGACGCCAGCCCAACGAGCCCGACAAGGTGCCCGAGGAGCTCATCCGGCTGTCGGTCGGCATCGAGGACGTCGAGGACCTGTGGCGCGACCTGTCGGCCGCGCTCGGCCACGCCGCGGGCTGAGGAGCGGGCGGTCAGCCGGTCTCGGCCTTGCGGGGCCGCGAGAGCAGGGCGGCCACCACCTGCTGCGCGGTGCGGCCGTGCCGGATCATCGCGTCGACCTGCTCGATGATCGGGACGTCGACGCCGTGGGCCGAGGCCAGCGCGAGGATCGAGGTGCAGGACTTCACGCCCTCGGCGGTCTGCTTGGTCACCGCGACCACCTCGTCGACGGCCATCCCCTGGCCGAGACGGACCCCGAAGGAGTGGTTGCGCGACAGCGGCGACATGCACGTCGCGATGAGGTCGCCGACCCCGGCCAGCCCGGCGAAGGTCACCGTGTCCCCACCGACGGCGGTGCCCAGCCGGGTGGTCTCGGCCAGGCCCCGGGTGATGATCGACGCCTTCGAGTTGTCACCCATGCCGAGGCCCTCGGCCATCCCCACGGCGAGCGCGATGACGTTCTTGACCGCGCCCGCGATCTCGGTGCCGATGACGTCGGTGCCGGTGTACGGGCGGAAGTACGGTGCGGCGCAGGCCGCGGCGACCCGCTCGGCCATCGCGGCGTCACGGCAGGCGATGACCGAGGCGGCGGGCTGCTTCGCGGCGATCTCGCGGGCCAGGTTGGGCCCGGAGACGACGACGACGCGGTCCTCCTGGACCCCACCGACCTCGGCGATGACCTCGGACATCCGCTTGGTCGTGCCGAGCTCGACCCCCTTCATGAGGGAGACGACCGCCGCGTCGCCCGGCAGCACCGAGCCCCAGGCGGTGAGGTTGTCGCGCAGCGTCTGCGACGGCACCGCCAGGACGACGACATCGGCACCGGCGGCGGCCTCGGCCGGGTCGGTGGTCGCTCGCACGGTGTCGGGCAGCCGCAGCTCGGGGAGGTACTCCTCGTTGACGCCGGCGTTGATCGCGTCGACGACCTCGGCGCGGCGACCCCACATGGTGACGGGCGTGCCCGCGTCGGCGAGCACCGCGGCGAACGCGGTGCCCCAGCTCCCGGTGCCGTAGACGGCTGCGCGGCTCATGCGGCGCCGGCCGTCGGACGCGGACGGCCGGTGCTCGTCACACCGGCTTCGCGGGGGTCGAAGCGCTGGTCGGGCGCCTGCTCGCCCCGGATCTGCTCGAGCTCGCGGGTGATCGCGGCGGTGATGCGTCCGGTCGCCTCGAGCAGGACCTCGTGGGTCACCGGCAGGTCATGGAGGTCGGTCAGGTCGACGGGGGCCCCGGCGCGCACCTGCATCGTCCGGCGGGGGAAGAGCCGCAGCCGTGTGGAGTAGGGCGCGAGGATCTCGTGCGGCCCCCAGGTGGCGACCGGGATGACGGGGCACCGGGTCTCGAGCGCGACCCGGGCGGCTCCGGTCTTGCCGCGCATGGGCCACAGTCCGGGGTCGCGGGTCAGGGTGCCGTCGGGGTAGATGGCGACGCACTTGCCGGCGCGCACCGCCGCGGCCGCCGCGCGGTAGGCGTCGGCCGCCCGGCCCGACTCGCGGTACACCGGGATCTGGTCGGCCGAGCGCAGCACCGCACCGACGAACGGGACCTCGAACACCTGGCTCTTGCCGAGGAACCGTGGGGCGTACCCGTGGTCGACGAGGAAGTGCGCGAACGGGAGCGGGTCGACGTGCGAGGTGTGGTTGGTGCACACGACCCAGCCGCCGTCGGTCGGCAGATGCTGGGCTCCCGACCAGGCCCGGCGCGTCAGCAGCATGAGGAGCGGACGCAGGATCCGGATGGCCAGGCGGTATCCGAAGGGACGCGAGTTGTCCTGGGGGGTGCTCACCTGTGGCCTTCCGTGGGTCGGGTCACCGCATTGTGGTCCGCGCCGGGGTCGATGTCGAGCGCGGCGCGGCGGGTTGGCAGGATCGAGGCGTGCCCGCCGCCCCCGACCTCGCGGTCGTCGTCCCCGTCAAGGGCGGTCCGCTGGCCAAGTCCCGGCTCGGGATGGGGCGCGCCGATCGTCGGGACCTCGCCGACGCCTTCGCCCGCGACACCGTCGCCGCCGCGCGTGCCGGCCTGCCGGACGCGCTCGTCGTCGTCGTGAGCGCTGACGCCGCGGTGCGGGCGTGGGCGCAGGCCGCGGGATGCGTGACCGTCCCCGACACGGGGGCGGGCCTCGACGCCGCGGTCGCCGTGGGCGTGGGCGTCGCCGTCCGGGCGGGGTCCCGCTGGGTCTGCGTCCTCCTCGGGGACCATCCGGCCCTGCGGCCTGCCGAGGTGGCCGAGGTCGTGGCGGCCCTGCGGGCCGCCGCCCCCGCGATGGTGCCCGACGCCGACGGCACCGGGACGGCGATGCTCGTGGCGGCGCTGGGCCCGGACGCCGTCGTGCCCACGCGGTTCGGTGCGGGCAGCGCCACCGCGCACCGCGCCCTCGGGTACACGTGGGTGGAGCCGGACGCTCCCGGCGTGCGGATCGACGTCGACGACGCACCCTCGCTCGCGGCCGCGATCGCGGTCGGGCTCGGCGCGCACACCCGGCGGGCCCTGGCCCGCGCTACCCTGCCGGGCGTGCAGGCAACCATCCATCGCGAGCCCGGCGAGGGCCCCGGCAGTGCGCTGCTCGACGACGGGGTCGAGGTGCAGGTGCCGCTCGGCTCCGTCGCGCACAGCGGCCTGCTGCACCTGCGCGCCGGGCAGCGGGTCAGTATCGAGCTCGACGAGTCCGGCCTGGTCGCGACCCGAGTGTGGATCGTGGGGATCGGGCCGGGCGAGACGATCCGCTGAGCGGCGCCTCAGCGCGTGGCGCCCGCCTTCTTCGCCGGCGCCTTCTTCGCCGGTGACTTCTTCGCGGTGCTCTTCGCGGGCGACTTCTTCGGGGCGCTCTTGGCGCGTGGCCTTCTTGGCGGTGGCCTTCTTGGCGGTGGCCTTCTTCGCCGGTGCGGCCGTGGCGGCGGTCCTCTTCGCCGGCGCCTTCTTCGCCGCACTGCCCGTCGCGGCGCTCTTGGCGGTGGACGCCGCCCTCTTGGCGGTGGACGTCGTCGTCTTCTTCGCCGCACTGCCCGTGGCGGCAGTCTTCTTCACGGTGCTCTTGGCTGCGGCCTTCGTCGCCTTCGTGGCGCTCGACGCCGTGGACGCAGCGCTCTTGGTCGCCTTCTTCGCGGTCTTGGTCGCCTTCTTCGCCGTCGTGGCCGAGGCGGCGCCCGCGGTCCCGGCGGCCGCCCGGCCGGTGGCGGGAGCGGACTTCGGCAGGCTGCTCGGCTTGCGCACGTAGTCCTTGAAGGCGGTGCCGGGCCGGAAGCGCGGCGCCCGGTTCTTCGGGATGCGCACCGAGTCGCCGGTGTGCGGGTTGCGGCCGGTGCGGGCCGCACGTTCGACCCGGTCGAAGGTGCCGAAGCCGGTGATCGCGACCTTCCCGCCGCGCACGACCTCCCGCACGATCGTGTCGAAGACCGTGTCGAGCGCCTCGTTCGCCGCCTTGCGGCTGCCGAGGGTCTTCTCGAGCTCTCTGACGAGGTCTGCCTTGTTCACGTGCGTCCTCCTCGTTGGGCGCCGGGCACAGCCGACGGCGGTGTCGTGCTCGGTCGGTCGGACCGACCGTGACACCTGACGCTATTCCCTGTGGCACAGGCGAGTCCACCCTTGGCGTGGGTGGTTTCGGCTCCGGGCCGGGAGGAGTCAGGCCGAGACGGTGGGCTTCCAGGTCGGCCGGGTGGCCTCGTAGCCCGTGATGTCGCTCTCGTGGCGCAGCGACAGGCTGATGTCGTCGAGGCCCTCCAGCAGGCGCCACCGGGTGTAGTCGTCGACCTCGAAGGACGCGGTGAGGTCGCCGGCGGTCACCGTCCGCGACACGAGGTCGACGGTGACCGAGGTGCCCGGCTCGTTCTCGAGCAGCTTCCAGAGCAGCTCGACGTCGTCCTGGCTGCACTGCGCGGTGAGGAGCCCCTGCTTGCCGCTGTTGCCCCGGAAGATGTCGGCGAAGCGCGAGGAGATGACGACCCGGAAGCCGTAGTTCATCAGGGCCCAGACGGCGTGCTCGCGGGAGGAGCCGGTGCCGAAGTCCGGACCCGCGACGAGGACGGACCCCGCGGAGAAGTTCGGGTCGTTGAGCACGAAGCTCTCGTCCGCGCGCCAGGCGGCGAACAGCCCGTCCTCGAAGCCGGACCTCGTGACCCGCTTGAGGTACACGGCCGGGATGATCTGGTCGGTGTCGACGTTGCTGCGACGCAGCGGGACCCCGATGCCGGTGTGGGTCGTGAAGGCCTGCATCAGATGCTCCCCTCGCTCGCGGACTCGAGATCGGACGGGCTCGACAGGGTGCCGCGGACGGCGGTCGCGGCCGCGACGAGCGGGCTCACGAGGTGGGTGCGGCCACCCTTGCCCTGGCGCCCTTCGAAGTTGCGGTTGGACGTCGAGGCGCTGCGCTCCCCGGGCGCCAGCTGGTCGGGGTTCATTCCCAGGCACATCGAGCAGCCGGGCAGTCGCCACTCGGCGCCGGCCGCGGTGAACACGGCGTCGAGCCCCTCGCTCTCGGCCTGGAGCCGGACCCGCGCCGAGCCGGGCACGACGAGCATCCGTACCCCGTCGGCGACCTGGCGCCCCTTGATGACCTCGGCGGCGGCACGCAGGTCCTCGATCCGGCCGTTGGTGCAGGAGCCGACGAAGACGGTGTCGACATGGATCTCGCGCAGTGGCGTCCCGGCGGTCAGCCCCATGTACTCCAGCGCCCGCTGGGCGGCGACCTTCTCGTGGTCGTCACCCATCATCTCGGGGTCGGGGACGGCCTCACCCAGCGGCGACCCCTGCCCGGGGTTGGTCCCCCAGGTGACGAACGGGGTGAGGTCCGCGGCGTCGAGGACGACCTCGGCGTCGAACTCGGCGTCGTCGTCGCTGCGCAGCTCGCGCCAGGCGGCCACGGCGGCGTCCCAGTCCGCGCCGGTCGGGGCGTGGTCGCGGCCGCGGACGTACTCGAAGGTCGTCTCGTCCGGTGCGATCATCCCGGCCCGGGCCCCGGCCTCGATCGACATGTTGCACACCGTCATCCGCGACTCCATCGACAACGCCCGGATCGCGCTGCCCCGGTACTCGATGACGTAGCCCTGCCCGCCTCCGGTGCCGATCTTCGCGATGACGGCGAGCACGATGTCCTTGGAGGTGACCCCGTCGGGCAGGTCGCCCTCGACGGTGACGGCCATCGTCCTGAACGGCTTCAGCGGCAGCGTCTGGGTCGCCAGGACGTGCTCGACCTCGGAGGTCCCGATCCCGAACGCCAGTGCTCCGAAGGCGCCGTGCGTCGAGGTGTGGCTGTCGCCGCAGACGATCGTCATGCCGGGCTGGGTGAGGCCGAGCTGCGGGCCGACGACGTGGACGATGCCCTGCTCGGCGTCGCCCATCGGGTAGATCGTGACACCGAACTCGGCGCAGTTGCGCCGGAGCGTCTCGACCTGGGTGCGGCTGACGGGGTCGGTGATGGGCCCCGGGGTCGTCGGGACGTTGTGGTCCTCGGTGGCGAGGGTCAGGTCCGGGCGGCGCACCGCGCGGCCGGCCAGGCGGAGGCCGTCGAAGGCCTGCGGGCTCGTCACCTCGTGCAGGAGGTGGAGGTCGATGTAGAGGAGGTCCGGCTCGCCCTCGCCGCGACGGACGACGTGGGACTCCCACACCTTCTCGGCCAGGGTTCCGGCCATGGATCGACACCTCCAGGAGTGGGTCGCATGAGCGCGACCCGGGACGTTCGGGCACCGGGCAGCGCGCCTGCGCGACGCCGCCCGTCCCCTGAGATTCGCACGGGCTTTGTCCACCTGGACTTGCGTCTCAGGCAATGAGACGGCAATATCAAGGCATGGACAACACCAGTGGGGTCGGAGTTCTCGACAAGGCGGCGGTCGTGCTGTCCGCACTCGAGGCCGGTCCGTCGACCCTCGCACAGCTCGTGACGGCCACCGGCCTGGCCCGCCCCACCGCCCACCGGCTCGCGGTGGCACTGGAACATCACCGCCTCGTGACCCGCGACGTCCAGGGCCGGTTCGTCCTCGGCCCGCGCCTCGGCGAGCTCGCCGCCGCCGCCGGCGAGGACCGTCTGCTCGCCGCCTCGGGCCCCGTGCTCGGCGCCCTGCGCGACCACACGAACGAGTCGGCCCAGCTGTTCCGCCGGCAGGGCGAGTACCGCGTGTGCGTCTCCGCCGCGGAGCGCCCGGTGGGCCTGCGCGACTCGATCCCGATCGGCGCGACGCTCTCGATGCGCGCGGGCTCGGCCGCCCAGGTCCTGCTCGCCTGGGAGGAGCCCGACCGGCTGCACCGCGGCCTCCAGGGGGCCGCGTTCACGGCGACCGCGCTGTCCGGCGTCCGCCGCCGCGGCTGGGCGCAGAGCGTCGGTGAGCGCGAGCCCGGTGTCGCGTCGGTCTCGGCGCCGGTCCGCTCCCCCAGCGGCCGGGTCATCGCCGCGGTGTCGATCTCGGGGCCGATCGAGCGGCTGTCGCGGCAGCCGGGGCGGCTGCACGCGGCGACGGTGATGGCCGGCGCCGCCAAGCTCACCGAGGTCCTCAGCCGGCACGCGGCCCAGCAGGACGCCCAGAACAACGCCTGAACCGGCCTCGACACCCGCTGCGGACCCGAAACGCATCGGACACATCGCGGGCGGCTCGTGGCAACATCGGTGCGGCACTCTCGACACATCCTCGAGGACGCCCGAAGGAGGCCTCCGTGCCGCCGACCCCTGGCCAGCGCATCGCCCGTGACCGCACGCGGCTCCTCGCCTTCCCCCGCCCGGACCGCCGCGCCGTCGTCGTGGGCGGCGGGCCGCTGGCGGCCCGGCGGGCCGCTGCCCTCACCCGGGCGCGCACGCCCGTGACGGTGTTCGCTCCGCACCTGTGCGACGACGTGTTCGACCTCCTCGCCGAGCGGCTCGTGACGTGGGAGGACCGCTGGCCGACGTTCGCCGACCTCCGGGACGCCTGGCTCGTCCACGCCGCGAGCGGCGACGCGCAGGTCGATGCCCGGATCTGCGCCCTCGCGGCGGCCTGGCAGGCCCGCGCCGGCTGAGCGTCGTCCGAGCCGGCGTCAGCCGAGCCGGGACCGGATCCGCTCACGCGCCGTCTCGCCCCGGCGGCCGGCCGGGACGGTGCCGGCGATCCTGGCGAGGCCCAACGGCGCTGGGCCCGAGTAGATGCTCTCGGCGCCGTGGGGCTGCACCGCGTACGTCTCGTGCCAGATCGTCACGGCCGCCGGGTCGGCCTTGGCGAGCTGGTAGAACTCCAGCCACGCCGGGCGGTGCTCGTGCCCGGCGGCGTTCGCGTAGGCGTAGATGTCGTCGACGCTGCGCCACCACTGGATCATCGTCGTCGCCATGAGATGGACCGTCGAGCGGCTGCCGAGGTAGCCGAGCGACTCGGCCTCCCCGCGCTCGGCGGCGGCCTTGTTCTTCTCGAGCTCGACGATCATCCGGGGCATCGCGGCCCCGGCCTGCTGGACGATCCGCCGCTTCCAGGGCTTGTGGACCCGCAGGCCGATGAGGAAGACGGCCAGCGGCCCGTCGTAGGCGTGGGTGACGCGGTCCATCGTGGGCTCCTCGTTGGATAGTGGTACTGTCCGATGGGTCAACAGTTTGGACAGTGCCACTATCCATTGTCAAGAGGTGAAGGAGGGTCATGCGGATCTCCGAGCTCGCCGAGACCACCGGGGTGCCGGTGCACACGCTGAAGTTCTACCTGCGCGAGGGCGTGCTCCCGCCGGGGGATGCGACGAGCCGGACCCGGGCCGACTACGGCGAGGCCCATGTGGAGCGGGTGCGCCTCGTCCGCGCCCTCGTCGAGCACGGCGGGGTCTCGATCGGTGACATCCGCAGCATCGTCGGGGCGCTCGACTCCCCTCCCCCGTCCCGCCACGAGCTGCTCGGGGTGGCACATCGGACGCTGCCGGGCGTCACCGCCGGGGCCGAGGTGTCCGCCGAGGTCGTCGAGCTGCTCGAGGGCCTCGGGTGGACGAGCTGCACCGACGGCCCCCTCGCGGCCGGGCTGACCGCCGCGGTCGCCGCGGCCCGGGGGGCCGGGGTCGAGCTCGCGACGGCGGAGCTGCGCCGGTACGCCGAGGCGATGCGGGCGGTGGCGGAGGTGGATGTCGAGGTGGCCCTGCGGGCGACGAGCGCGGCCGGCGCCCTGAGGACCGTCGTGCTCGGCACCGTCATGGTCGACCCCGTGCTCGTCACCCTGCGACGCATCGCCCAGGAGGGTGTCAGCGCCGAGCGCGGCTGACGAACCCGACCCGGGCCGGGACGAGCCCGGACGCGACGAAGGCCCGGTCCTGGTGGACCGGGCCTTCGACCGATGTAGCCCCGACGGGATTCGAACCCGCGCTACCGCCTTGAGAGGGCGGCGTGCTAGGCCACTACACAACGGGGCCTTGGTGCTGTCCGAACCGCTCGCGAAGCGGCCGGGCAACGAGAGAGAACCTTACCGAACGGCGGGGATTTCTCCGAATCGCCCTCGGCCGGAGCCGGGGCGAGAGCTGGGGTACCAGGACTCGAACCTAGAACGGATGAACCAGAATCACCAGTGTTGCCAATTACACCATACCCCATGGGGTATGCCGGCCGATCGTCCTGGACGGGCGATCACCCGGCGAACCGAGTCGCGATACTACCGGCCCACCTCGCCTCCCCCAAATCGCGACGACCCGCCGGGAACGATCCCGGCGAGGTCGGCCAGCGAGGCGACGACGGGCACGTCCCGGCCCGCGAGCAGCCGGAGCCCGTCGGCGTCGGGGCGGCCGTCGCGCACGAGCCACGCCGCCGCCAGCCCGGCGTCCCGCGCACCGACGGGGTCGTTGACGACCTCGTCGCCGACGTGCAGGGTCGCCGCCGGGTCCGCCCCGAGCCGGCGGCAGGCTTCGTGGAAGGCGCGGGCGTCGGGCTTGCCGACCCCGAGGGTGTCCCGGGTGCAGACGACGTCGAACAGCCCGTCGAGGCCGGCGGCCCGCATCTTCGCGACGGTGTACCGGGTGGAGGAGTTCGTGAGCACGCCCACGACGACGCCGACGGACCGGAGCCGCTCGACCTCGGGGCGCACGTCGGGGTAGGCGCGCAACGCGCCGATGAACGCCGGCTCGTACTGCTCGTCGAAGGCGCCCGACCGCCCCGTGGTCCTCTCCCCCAGCCAGGCCGCGAGGTCCGCCACCCGGCGGCGGCGCATCTCCTCGAACTCGATCTCGCCGCGGGTGTAGGCGCCGAAGTGGTCGTCGGGGTCGTCGCGGAAGCGCACCCCGGCCAGGGCGAGCCGGTCCGGGTCGGCGTCGGGCCACGTCGCGGCCGCCGCCACCGCCCCGGCCGCGTGCATCGCCGTCCGGGTGTCGTAGAGCGTGTCGTCCGCGTCGAGCAGGACGGCGACGATCGGCCCGGTCACACGGTGGCGCGCAGCGCCGCGAGCCGGGCCAGCGTCGAGGACCTGCCGAGGATCTCCATCGACTCGAAGAGGGGCGGGCTGACCCGGCGCCCCGACACCGCCGTGCGCAGCGGGCCGAAGGCGAACTTCGGCTTGATCCCGAGCCCCTCGACGACCGCGGCGCGCAGGGCGGCCTCGATCGGCTCGGCGCGGAACGTCGCCTCGGCGCCGAGGACGCCCTCGTGCTCGTCGGGCAGCTGCTGCAGGGCCGCGATGGCGGCGTCGAGCACCTGCCCGGCGTCGTCCTTGAGCTGGGCCCGCGCGTCCTCGGCCACCTCGACGGCGTCGTCGGCGACGTAGAAGGGCGCGACGAGGTCGGCCGCCTCGGTGAGGTGGGCGATCCGGGTCTGGATGAGCTCGGCCACCTGCTCGAGCCGCGCGAGCTCGCCGAGCGACGGGCTGTCGCCGAGCACGCCGTCGCGCTGGAGGAAGGGCAGCAGCCGGGATGCGAAGTCCTGCTGCTCGAGGGCGCGGATGTGGACGCCGTTGAGCCAGTCGAGCTTCTTGAGGTCGAAGATCGGCCCCACCGGGTTGACCTCGCGCCAGTCGAAACGCTCCGAGAACTCCTCGAAGGTGAAGACCTCGACGTCCTCCCCCTCGGCGCCGTGGGCCGGCGGGTACGCCAGGAGGGCGAGGAAGTTGACGAGCGCCTCGGGCAGGTAGCCCTGCTCCTGGAACCAGGTGAGCCGCGCGGCGGGGTTCTTGCGCTTGCTGATCTTGGACTTGTCGGGATTGCGCAGCAGCGGCATGTGCGCGAACCGCGGCGGGGTCAGGCCGAGCCAGCGGTAGAGGAGGACGTGCTTGGGCGTGGAGCTGATCCACTCCTCGCCGCGCACGACGTGGGTGATGCCCATCTCGTGGTCGTCGACGACCACGGCGAGGTGGTAGGTCGGGAAGCCGTCGGCCTTGAGGATCACCTGGTCGTCCGGCCGCGGGGCCGTGAGCCGCCCGCGGATGAGGTCGTCGAAGGCGAGGTCGACGTCGTCGGGGACGAGCATCCGCACGACCGGCGTCTCGGAGAAGCCGGGCAGCGCCCGCCGCTCGTCCTCGGTCTTGCCGACGCAGAGCCGGTCGTACCCGGTGGGCTGCTTGAGCCTCTGCTGCTCCTCGCGCATCGCCGCGAGGCGCTCGGTGGAGCACCAGCAGCGGTAGGCGTGCCCGTCGGCGAGGAGCCGCTCGACGTAGGGCGCGTACGTGGTGAGCCGCTCGCTCTGCCGGTACGGCGCGCAGGGGCCGCCGACGTCGGGGCCCTCGTCCCAGGTCAGGCCGAGCCAGCGCAGCGTGTCGTACACCTGCTGCTCGGAGTCCTCCCGGAACCGCGCCCGGTCGGTGTCCTCGATGCGCAGGAGGAACCGGCCCCCCTGCTGGCGAGCGAACGCCAGGTTGAACAGGGACATGTAGGCCGTGCCCACGTGCGGGTCGCCGGTGGGCGACGGGGCGACGCGGAGGCGGACCGGGCCGGGCAGCTCGCCGGCGGGGGTCGCGGGGGTCTGGGGGTGCTCGCTCATGATGGCGACAGCCTATGAGGGAACCGGCCCGCCGGTCGCACCCGGTGGCGCGCTCAGACCACGGCGTAGGGCGGCTCGGCGGCCCGCCCCTGGAACGACAGGATGGCCGGGTTGACCACGAGGCCGTCGCGGATCTCGATGGCCCGGCTCACCGTCTCGTCGGCGTCCCAGGCGGCACCGCCCTCGAGCACGGTGCGCAGGAACGGGATCACCGCCGCGCTGTTCTCCCAGGTCGCCGAGTTCCACAGGTAGGACGGACTGTGGTCGACCGCGTAGTACAGGATGTTCTCGCCGACGACGAACGACGGCTCCTCGAAGGTCGTCGGGCGGGCCCACTCGAAGCCCATCGCGAGGTCGCACGAGACGTCGACGATGACGCTCCCGGGGCGGAACGCGTCCAGGTCCGCGGTGCGGAGGTACACGACCGGGTTCGCGGTGTCCTGCAGCGTGCAGTTGACGACGATGTCGTTCTCGGCGAGGTAGGCCGGGAGCGGTTCGCGGCCCCGGTCGGTGATCACGTGGCTCAGGTGCTCGCCGTCGGGGTCGCTGTCGAACTGGCGGATCCGCACGGAGTGGATGGGTGACCCCACGGCGGCGACCTGCCGATGGGTCAGCACCGCGACCTCGTGCACGCCGTGGGCGTTGAGGGCGGTCACCGCCCCTCTGGCCGTCGCCCCGAACCCGATGACGACGGCGCTGAGGCGACGCCCGTAGTCGCCCGTGAGGCCGGCGAGCTCGAGCGCCTGGAGCACCGAGCAGTACCCGGCGAGCTCGTTGTTCTTGTGGAAGACGTGCAGGCCCACCGCGCCGTCCCGGGTCCAGTGGTTCATCGCCTCGAACGCGATGAGAGTCAGGCGTCGGTCGATCGCGAGCTGGGTGAGCTCGGGGTCCTGGACGCAGTGCGGCCAGCCCCACAACACCTGTCCGGGACCGAGCGAGGCGACGTCGCCGTGCTGTGGCTTGGGCAGCAGCACCACGTCGGAGTCCGCCAGGATCTCGGCGCGGGACGCGAACCCGCCCACGTGGTCGGCGAGCGCGGCGTCACTCACGCCGAACCGCGCGCCGTACCCGTGCTCGAGGGTGATGCGGGCCCGCAGGTCGGCGTCCAGCCCTGGGATGTGGTCGGGATGGAGCGGCAGCCGGTGCTCGTTCTCCTTCGCCGAGGAGCCGACGACCCCGAGCCGCAGGAGCGTCACTTCTTCTTCGGGTGGATCACGTCCGAGAAGGTGGCCTCAGCCCCCTTGCTGCGCTTCTCGGCGCGCTTCTCCTTGATGGACTTCCCGGACTTCTTCGACATCGTGTGCCGCGGCGACTTGTCGCTCATGGGGGTATCTCTCTGAGAGGAAGCCTGGACGGCTCCGCACCTCGACAGTACGCCCTCGTGCCGGGATGGGGCTTGTCCACAGCCCAGCCGGACCTTGTCCGTCGAACAGGCGTTCGGTAGATTGGGGCATGGCCAGGGGGACCCTCACGCTCGCGGAGCGACGCTCCGCGGTCGAGGCTGCGCGGGAGGCGTTGGCGGGGATCGGCGAGGTGCTGGGGCAGGCGTCGGGGGCCGAGCTGGGTGAGCTGATGGGCCTGGCCGACGAGGTGTCGGCGGTGGCCGGGGCGGCCCGGGTCGAGGTGGCGGTGGAGGCGGTGCGCCGGGGTGAGTGCACCGGGTCCGGGGTGCACGGGTGGGTCCGGGAGCACGCGCCGTCGCTGCGGCAGGGCGGGGCCGGGCATGTCGCGAGGCTCGCGAACGAGGTGACCGCGGGGTCACGGTCCGGGCTCGAGGCCGTCGCACCGGACCCGCAGTCCCCGGTGGGGATCGTGTGGGCCGCGGTCGGGTCCGGGTCGCTGGCGGCGTCGACGGCGACGGCGGTGCTGCGCGAGGTCGACCGGGTGGCCCCGCTGCTGCAGCGCCGAGGCCGTCCCCACCGTCACCACGGCCCTGGTCGACCTCGCGACCGAGTGGGGTCCGGCGCTGATGCGGCGGCTGCGGCCGCGGCTGCTGGCCGAGCACGGCCATCGCGGGGTCCTCGACGACCTGCAGGGCCGGCTCGCGGCGGCTGCCCGGTTGTCGATGCCGCACGTGGAGTCCGCCGACCTCACCGAGTACCAGCTGTGGATGACCCCCGAGCAGGCCACCGCCCTCGAGGCCGCGATCGGGCCGCTGTCCGCGCCCGCCCCGAACGAGGAGACCGGGGAGCGGGACCTGCGCCCCGCCGGGCAGCGCCGCGTCGAAGCGCTCACCGAGGTCTGCCGGGCCTCCAGTCGGCCGACCGCGGTGCGCCGACACCGCGTCCCCGGCGACGCTGCACGTCACCATCGCGCTGGCCGACCTCACCGCCGGCACCGGCGCCGGGGAGGTCCTCGGCTCGGTCGCCACCGGCACCCTGCTGGCCCCCGACACCATCCGCCGGCTCGGCTGCGACGCCGCCCTCGTCCCGCACGTCCTCGGCACCGCCGGTGAGCCGCTGGCCCTCGGCCGGGTCGCCCGGCTCTTCACCCGCGCCCACCGCCGCCACCTCTGGCTCCGCGACCGCGCCTGCACCTACCCCGGCTGCACCGCCCCCGCCTCCTGGACCCAGGCCCACCACGTCATCCACTGGGCCGACGGCGGACCCACCGACACCGCCAACGCCGCCCTGCTCTGCCAGCGCCACCATTCGACCGTCCACCGACGACGCCTGGTCGCCCACGTCACAACCACCCCCGACGACCACGGCCGGTACGTCCACTGGGACCTCACCGACGGCTCCTACGACCGCGCCCTCGCTCAGACCCG
>CAWFGY010000006.1:0-481078 GCA_963815545.1 uncultured Actinomycetota bacterium | reverse complement strand
GCCGGCAAGACGTTCACCGACTCCGGGTCCGGCGTCTGTCGCTAGGGCCGCCCCAAGCCATGGCCCCGCTGCTCGACGAACTGTGGAGCGACCCCTGGATTCCGCTGACCCCACCCCCGTGGGGGGCTCGAAAACCTACACTCCGGGAATGAGGGGGCAGGGCGTGGGGGACGGTAGGGCGGGCTCCGCCGCGCGTCACCCAGCCCCGGCGCTCACCGCGGCGGGCTGGGCGGTCGGGCTGCTCACGACGGCGCTCGTCGTCGGCGCCACCCCGCTGGTGCCCACGTACCGCAACCCGCAGCTGCACACCGTCCTCGACACCGCCGACACCTGCGTCGCCCTCCTGGTCGGCTACCTCCTGCTCGGCCGCTTCGGCCGCAGCAAGCGCCTCCAGGACCTGCTGCTCGCCGAGGCGCTCCTGATGCTCGCCGTGGCCGGGCTCGGGATGGCGCTCCTGGACTTCGTCTCCGACTACACCCCCGGCACCGTCGACGTCTGGTTCTCGGTCGGGCTGCGCAGCGCCGCCGGCGTCCTCGTGCTGCTCGGCGCGATGTCCGGCGACCGGGTGGTCCACGGCTGGACCCGGCGGTCGTTCGTGCTCCCGTGGGTCGTGGTGGGCGGCGCCTTCGCGATCCTCTGGGTGCTGCGCCGCCAGCTGCCCCTCGCCGTCGTCGAGCAGCCCGGCGTCGGGCAGCTCCCGCTGCTCGCCGAACAACCCCTGGTCTTCGTCGCCTGGTCGGTGGCGGCCGCGTGCTTCCTCATCGCCTCGGTCATCTTCACCCAGCAGGTCGTGCGCGGCAGAGGTGCCTCGACAGACCAGCTCCTCGTGTGGGCCGGCCCGGCCTTCGCGCTCGCCGGGTTCGCGCGGGTCAGCTACACCCTCGTCCCGACGCTCTACAGCGGATGGCTCTACACCGGCGACCTCCTGCGCACCGCGTCCTACCTCGTCCTCCTCGTGGGCGCCACGCGCGAGATCCGGCAGTACTGGACCGCGCAGGCCGAGGTCGCCGTCCTCGAGGACCGCCGCCGCCTGGCCCGCGAGCTGCACGACGGGGTCATCCAGGAGCTCGGCTACATCCGCATCGTCACCGACGGCCTGCGCTCGCTCCCCGCCGACACCCGGCAGGGCCTCCTGGAGTCGTGCGACCGGGCCCTGGACGAGGCCCGCGCCGCGGTCGACGCCCTCGGCCGCAGCCCCGACGAGCCGCTGGGGCTGGTGCTCCACCGCGCCGCCCGGCAGGTGGCCGAACGCTACGGCGCGAGCCTCGAGGTCGACCTCGACCCCACGATCACCGTGGGTTCCGACCACCGCCACGCCCTGGTGCGCATCACGCGGGAAGCGGTGTCCAACGCCATCCGGCACGGGCGGGTCGCCACCGTCCGGCTGCACCTCACCAGAGAGAGCGACGGCCGGTGCCGGTTCCGCGTCGCCGATGCCGGAGCGGGGTTCGACCCCATCGCCGCCCGGGACGCCTCGACCGGGTTCGGGCTGACCAGCATGGCCGACCGGGCCGCCGGGCTCCACGGCGCCGTCGACATCGTGTCGCAGCCGGGGCAGGGGACGACCGTGGAGGTGACCTGGTGACCACTCGCGTCGTGATGGCCGACGACCACGCCCGGCTGCGTGCCCGCATCCGGTACGCCCTGGAGGACGGCGGCTGCGAGGTGCTCGCCGAGGCCGCCACCGCCGACGAGGCGGTGGCCCTGACCCTCGAGCACCGGCCCGATGTGGCGCTGCTCGACATCCAGATGCCCGGCGGCGGCATCCGGGCCGCGGCCGAGATCGCCAGCGCCCTGCCGGAGGTCGCGGTCGTCATGCTCACCCAGTCCGCGGACGAGGAGGACCTCTTCGACGCGCTCCGGGCCGGAGCCTCCGGCTACCTGCTCAAGGACGGCGACCCGGCCACCCTGGGCGACTCGTTGCGCTCGGTGCTCGCCGGCGAGCGGGCTCTCTCGCCCCGGCTCCTGGACCGGGTCCTCGACGAGTTCCGGGCGCCCAGCACGCGTCGGCTGGACCGGGCGTCGCCGGCGGCGGCGCGGCTCACCGCGCGCGAGCGGGAGGTCATGGAGGTGCTCAGCGAGGGCCTGACGGCCGACGAAGCCGCCGTGCGGCTGGCCGTCTCGCCCACGACGATCCGCGGGCACGTCTCGACGGTCCTCAAGAAGCTCCGGGTCACCGACCGCGAGAGCGCCCTGCGGCGCCTGCGCGGGGACTGACGCGGCTCCCCGGCCAGGCACCCCGGACCGGATCCCGTCGCCTAGTCCCATCGAGCCATTTCGCCGGTCGCCGACCCCCGCTAGCCTCGTCGCCATCGTTCCGTCGCTGTCCCGGCGGGATGTGTTCCCGGTCGACGCCTGGGCCGTGGCGACACTGTCGCGCGAGCCACTTTCCAGCGGTCCTGTCGACGACCGGAACCGGCGTACTGCCTACGGGCGCACGTCGGGGCATGGGCGTCCGGTCCAGCAGGGGTACCGGAGGTCCAGGTCCGGGCAGACGCCGACGCCGGCCGGGTCCTTACGGGGGGCGGCCGGCGTCGGTGTGTCCACCCGCCGGCAGCTGGTCCGGCCCGCCATTCCGGCTCCGTGGATAGCCCCCTCGGGCTATAGCCAGCCCCGTTGTCCCACCCCTAGATTCGCCACCGCGTCCCCCACTCCGAGCAGGGGCGTTCGAAAGGAGTGGACATGTCAGCACGACGCGTCGCCATCGCGACGCTGGCCACCGCAGCATTCGCGGTCACCGCCGCCGGCCCGGCCTTCGCAGGTGAGGTCAACGGCAACGGCAAGGAGCTCCCCCTCAAGGGGAAGTCGCTCTGCAAGTACTCAGGGCTCAACGACGAGATCAACGAGGAGGAGCCCACCCGCACCCAGTCGTACGGCACCTTCCTCGTCCTCATCAAGAAGTCCATCGGCGTCAGCCCGCAGGTCGTGAAGAACGGGATCCTCCCGTCGCCCGGTGACGCCTGCAACCCGACGAAGGGCTTCGAGGAGTAGCGCGGCCCATCGGCGCCGGCCTCGAGCCGGCAGCACGACGCCGGCCGCTCCCCCTGGGGGAACGGCCGGCGTCGTGACGTCCGACGGTGCGGGGCGTGGCCCGCACCGGTCAGCTCTTGTCGGAGCCCTCGTCGAGGTGCGGCGTCGACAGGTCGGAGGACTCGGACGTGCCCGTGGTCGACGGGACGTCGGAGTCGCCCGCGCCCGCGTCGTTCCACGTCGCGGTGCCCTTGTCGGCCTCGGCGCCCGAGGCGGCCTTGGCCTCCTGCACCTTCGTCGCGGCGGCACCCTTGGCCTCGGCGGCCTTCTCGGACGCCTTGTCCTTCAGCTCGCCGGCCTTCGCGGTCGCGGCGACCTTGGCCTCGGCGGCCTTGGTCTTCGCGGCGTCGACGGTGTCGCTGACCTTCGTGGCGGCGGCGCTCGGCGGCGTGTACGAGCCGGCGCTCGCCCACGGGTCCGGACGCTCGGAGCTCTTCTTGTACGCGTACGCGGCGGCACCCGCGGCGACGACGCCGAGCAGCAGCACCAGGCCGCCCTTGCCCTTCTTGCGCTTGACCCGCGCGTCCCCCTTGAGGACGGCGTAGGCGTCGGGCGCCCGGTCGGCCGCCTCGGCAGCCTGGTCCTTGGCGGTGGCGGCGCCGGCGAGGATCGCGGCGACGGCGGTCGCGATCTTCGGGACGACCTCCTCGACGAAGGTGTCGCGGGCCTGCTCGACCTTGGGGGCCAGGTTCTCGGCCGCCTCCTGGGCGCGCTCGCGGGCGATGTCCGCGGCATCGCGGGCCGAGCCCGCGTAGTCGTGAGCCTTGACCCGCGCGGTGCCGGCGGCGTCCCGGGCCGACCCGGCGTAGTCGTGGGCGCGCCCACGGGCCAGGTCGTAGTCCTTGGCGGCCTGCTTGCGGGCCTTCTTGCCGCGGCGGCGCAGCTCGTCGGCAGCGTCGGCGGCCCGGTCGGCGGCGTCGTACGCGCTGCCGCTCACCCGGCCCGCGGCCTCCTCAGCGGCATCCCTGGCCTGGTCGGTCCTGCTCTTGTTACGGAACACATGTCCTCCTTGGCTGGACGTCTTCAGCCCCTATCCTGCCCTGTTTCCCCAGATCGGGGCACATCAGGTGCCCGCGGATGGTCACTGCCCGGGCGCCCGCCCGA
Source organism: uncultured Actinomycetota bacterium (assembly GCA_963815545.1). GTDB lineage: Bacteria > Actinomycetota > Actinomycetes > Actinomycetales > Dermatophilaceae > Phycicoccus. The sequence continues at coordinate 476,944 of CAWFGY010000006.1, read as the reverse complement.
GAACCCCGCCCCCACAGGCGCGTCGGGGTCCCCGTGAGAGGATCGGGGACATGAAGGCAACCCTCCACACGAACCATGGCCCCATCGTCGTCGAGCTCTTCCCGAACGAGGCGCCCAAGACCGTCGCCAACTTCACGGGCCTCGCCACCGGCGAGAAGGAGTACAAGGACGACGCGGGCCGCACCAACCCCACGAAGTTCTACGACGGCCTGGTCCTGCACCGGATCATCCCCAACTTCATGATCCAGGGCGGCTGCCCGCTCGGCAAGGGCATGGGCGGACCCGGCTACAACTTCGACGACGAGATCCACCCCGACAAGCAGTTCGACCGCCCCTACATCCTCGCCATGGCCAACGCCGGCACCCGGATGGGCAAGGGCACCAACGGCTCCCAGTTCTTCATCACCGTCGCGCCCACCACCTGGCTCAACGGCAAGCACACGATCTTCGGCGAGGTCGCCGACGCCGCCAGCCGCGCGGTCGTCGACACCATCGCCGGCGTCCCCACCGGCGCCCAGGACAAGCCGGTCGAGGACGTCGTCATCGAGCGCGTCGAGATCGAGGACTGACCCTCCCCGCGGCGCGGCGCGGCCCCGGCCGCCCGCGCCCCTGACCCCGAGGACGACCCGACGTGGCTGAGCAGAGCCCGATCCCGCCGACGGACGAGCAGGTGCCGGTGTGCCCCCGGCACCCCGACCGCGAGTCCTACGTGCGCTGCCAGCGCTGCCGCCGGCCGGCCTGCCCGGAGTGCCAGCGCCCCGCGGCCGTCGGCATCCAGTGCGTCGACTGCGTCCGCGAAGGCTCGAAGACGGTGCGCCAGGGGCGCACCGTCTTCGGCGGGTCCGTCACCGACGGGCGTCCCACGGTGTCGCTGACGATCATCGGCATCTGCGCGGTCGTGTTCCTCCTGCAGCTCACGGTGTCCGGCATGACGGGGCGCATCGCGTTCGTCCCGGCCGTCGGTGAGAGCCAGCCGTGGCGCTTCCTCACGTCGGCGTTCGCGCACAGCCCCGGCAACCTGCTGCACATCGGCTTCAACATGTACGCCCTGTGGTTCATGGGCCAGTACCTCGAGCCGATGCTCGGCCGCGCCCGCTTCATCGCGCTGTACCTGCTGAGCGCGCTCGGTGGCTCCGTCGCGTTCCTGCTCCTCGTGCCGGCGCGCACCTACGCCGAGGCCCTCGCCGGCCAGGGCGGCAGCTGGTGGGGCGGAGCCGTCGGGGCGTCCGGCGCGGTGTTCGGGCTGTTCGGCGCCTACCTCGTGCTCCAGCGGCGGCTCGGGCGGTCGGCCGCCGGCATGTACGTCGTCATCGGCATCAACGCCGTCTTCGGGTTCGTCTACCCCGGCATCGCCTGGCAGGCGCACCTCGGCGGCTTCCTCGTCGGGGCGGGTGCCGCGGCGATCATCGCCTACCTCGGCCGCTCGCGCGGGCCGCTGAAGCCCCCCGACCGGCGCATCCACTGGCTCGGCCTGGCCGGCATCCTCGTCGTGCTCGTCGTGCTGACCGTGGTGCGCTACGCCACGGTCTGAGGGGCCGCACCGGCCTTCTCGCGTCGTCCACAGCTGTGGATTACACGGCTGTCATTCATCCCCAGTGTGGACAGTGCCTGTGGATAACTTCGCGGTTCAGGCGCTCCGGGATCCGCCGGACCGTGAGGTCAGCGCCAGCGGGTCGTCATCATGAAGCCGGTCAGCATGAAGCCGAAGCCGACGCCGAGGTTCCAGCGCCCGAGCTGCGGGACGGGGTACTGGTCGACCCCGGAGATGTAGAAGGTCACGACCCAGAGCAGCCCGATGATCATGAGCCCGAGCATCACGGGCACGAACCACCGCGGATTGGGGCCCTGCGCGGCCGCCGGGGTGCGGTTCGGCGGGGTGTAGCTGGGCTTCGATCGTCCCTTGGACTCGGGCACGGGAACTCCTCCGGTTCTTTCAGCGTCGTGCCCTAGCGTAAGGGCACCCGTGAGATTGGAGGATGGCCGGTGGCCGGTACGCATGCTGGGCAGGTCCGTCGACCGTCGCCGTGGCCGTGGCTCGTCCCGGTCGCGGCGCTCGTCGCGGGTGCGCTGTTCGCCTCCAGCGTGCGCGCCTCCGGGGGCGAGAACCTCCGCACCGACTACGGCCGCCTGCCCGACCTCATCCGCGACCAGACCCGGGTCAACGCCGAGCGCGCCCGCGAGATCGACGACCTCCAGGCCCAGGTCGACAAGGCGACCGCCGCGCTCGCCCCGGGCGACATCCAGACCCAGCGGATCGAGCGGGAGGCCACCGAGGTCGCCCCGGTCGCGGGCCGCACCGAGGTCGTCGGCCCCGCGCTGCGGGTCAGCCTCAGCGACGCCAAGCTCGACGGGGGCGAGGTGCCCGTCGGCGGCGACCCCGACGACTACATCATCCACCAGCAGGACGTCCAGGCCGTCGTCAACGCGATGTGGGCCGGCGGCGCCGAGGCGATGATGCTCCAGGACCAGCGCGTCGTCTCGACCAGTGCGGTCCGCTGCGTCGGCAACACCCTGATCCTCCAGGGCCGGGTCTACTCCCCGCCGTACGTCATCACCGCCATCGGCGACGTCGACCGGATGCAGGCCACCCTCGACACCGACCCCTCCGTCGACATCCTGCGCCAGTGGTCGGTCCGGGTCGGGCTCGGCTACTCCGTCGAGGCCCTCGGCGAGCAGACGTTCCCCGCCTACTCCGGCAGCATCTCGCTCGCCCACGCCGTCGTCGCGGAGTCGTGACCGCGTGATCCGTCGAGTCGTCGGCTGGGCCGGCGAGCTGCTCATCACCGCCGGGCTGATCGTCCTGCTCTTCGTCTCCTGGCAGTTGTGGTGGACCGACGTCGTCGCCGACCGCCAGCAGGACCAGCTGGTCCAGGCCCTCGTCGACGACTTCGCCGGCGGCACCACCACGGTCGGCGGCGACGCGTTCCCCGACCTCGGCGAGGACGAGGCGTTCGCCGTCATCCGGGTCCCCCGGTTCGGCCCCGACTACGCCCGCCCGGTCATCGAGGGCGTCGACCTGCCCGTCCTCGCCCTCGGCGTGGGCCACTACTCCGAGACGGCGGGCCCCGGTGAGGTCGGCAACTTCGCGATCGCCGGCCACCGGACGACGTACGGGCGGCCGTTCCACGAGATCGACACCCTGCGCGAGGGCGACCGGGTCATCGTCGAGACGCAGGCGACGGTGTACGTCTACGAGGTCACCCGCTCCGAGATCGTCCGGCCGTGGCAGACCGAGGTCATCGCGCCGGTGCCCGACCAGCCCGGCGAGCAGCCCGAGGAGTCCCTCATCACGCTGACGTCGTGCCACCCCAAGTACAGCGCCACGGAGCGCTACATCACGCACGGGCGGCTGGCCGAGACCATCCCGCGGGAGCAGTGGCGGCTCGCCGACTGGACAGCCGTCGAGGGGTCCCGCTGATGTACGCCGCGCTGTGGCGCGTGCTGCCCGGGCCGAGATGGGCCAAGGCGGTCCAGGCCCTCGTGCTGCTCGCGCTGGCGGTCGCGGTGCTCTTCCAGTGGGTGTTCCCCGCGGTCGCCGAGGTGCTGCCGTTCAACGACAACACCGTCGCCGGTGCACCATAGGGTCATGACCCGGGTCCTCGTCGTCGACAACTACGACAGCTTCGTCTTCACCATCGTCGGCTACCTGGAGCAGCTCGGCGCCGACTGCGAGGTGGTCCGCAACGACGCCGTCACCCCGGCCGACGGAGCCGACTTCGACGGTGTCCTCGTCTCCCCCGGCCCCGGCACGCCCGAGGAGGCCGGCGTCTCGATGGCGATGATCGAGGCCTGTGCCGAGCGCACGCAGCCGATGCTCGGGGTGTGCCTGGGCCACCAGGCGCTGGGCGTCGTCATGGGTGGGACCGTCGGGCGGGCGCCCGAGCTGCTGCACGGCAAGACCTCGCGGGTCCACCACGACGGCACCGGCGTCCTCGCCGGCCTCCCCGACCCGTTCACGGCGACGCGCTACCACTCGCTGACGATCGACCCTGCCAGCATGCCCGACACCCTGCTGCCCAACGGGCGCACCGAGTCCGGGATCGTGATGGCCGTCCGGCACGCGACGCTGCCCCTGCACGGCGTCCAGTTCCACCCGGAGTCCGTACTCACCGAGGGTGGCCACCGGATGCTCGCCAACTGGCTGCTGCTCACCGGGATGCCGGACGCCCTCGAGCGCTCGGCCGGGCTGTCGCCGCTCGTCCACGACGCCGCCGGGGTGGCCCGGGCCGTCGCCGCCGACTGACGGCGCCGCGGCGGGTCAGTCGCCGGTGGCGCTCGGGCTCGGGGACCCCGACGGCGACGGTGAGGAGGACTCCGTGGGCGAGGGCGTCACCGTCGTCGGGGTCACGGTCGGCGCCTCCTTCTGGGCGATGACGATCTTGACCGTGCTGCCGGTGTCGACCTTCTCCTTGCCCTTGGGATCCTGCGAGATGACGGTCCCCTCGTCGGCGTCACCGGTCTGCTCGTACTCGGTCTCGACCGTGAGGTTGGCGTCGGCCAGCTCGCGCTGCGCCTCGTTCTGCGACATCCCGACGACGTTCGGCACCTCGACCTGGCCGGTCCCGACCTCGAGCGCGATCCGGGTGCCCGGCTTGACGTCGGTGCCGCCGTCGGGGTCGCTGGAGATGACCTCGTTCTCGGCGGCCTCGGGGTCGTCGACCTCGGTCACCTCCCCCACCGTGAGCCCGAGGTCGTCGAGCAGCTGGGTCGCCTCGTCGAGCGAGCGGCCGCGCAGATCCGGTACCTGGACGTTGTCGGGCCCGCCGGAGACGGTGATCCGCACGGTCGAGTTCCGCGGCGCCTGGACCCCGCCCTCGGGGGTCTGGGAGATCACCTCACCCTCGGGCACCTCGTCGTCGGCGGCCACGACGGCGTCCACCTGGAACCCGGCGCGGGCGAGGTTGACCTCGGCGGTCTGCCGGGGCTGGCCGACGACGCTGGGCACCGCGACCGTGGGGACCTCGTCGGTGCTGAAGTAGTTGACCAGCCCGAACGCGAGCAGCCCGAGGGCGGCGAGCACGGCCACGGCCAGCGCGACGTACGCGCCGCGCCCCCGCCGTGGCTCGTCGTCGTCGTACAGCGGGTGTTCGCTGGTCGTCGGCGGCGGAGGCGTGACCGGCGCCTCGGGCATCTGGTAGGCCGCGGTCTGGTCGGCGGCCGCGGCGGCGGCCGCCATGTCGTTGCGGGGCAGTGCCTGGGTGGCTTCGGCCCCCAGCGACGTGCCGGCCGCGGCGGCACCCGCGATGCCGGCGGCCGATGCGCGGGCGGCGGCGCTGACGGGCCGGCCGAGCCGCACGGCCTGCAGGTCGGTGCGGAACTCGGCGGCGTCCTGGTACCGGGCCTCGCGCGGCTTCTCGAGGGCGTGCAGGACGACGGCGTCGAGGTCCGGGGGCACGTCCTCGGCGAACCGCGACGGCGGCACCGGGGCCTCGCCGACGTGCTGGTAGGCGATGGCGACGGGGCTGTCGCCGAGGAAGGGCGGCCGGCCGGTGACGAGCTCGAAGAGCATGCACCCGGCCGAGTACAGGTCGGAGCGGGCGTCCACCGACTGCCCCTGGGCCTGCTCGGGCGAGAGGTACTGCGCCGTGCCGATGACCGCCGAGGTGGCGGTGACGGTGGCGTTGGCGTCGGCCATGGCCCGGGCGATGCCGAAGTCCATGACCTTGATCGCCCCGTCGTCGGCGACCATGACGTTCGCGGGCTTGATGTCGCGGTGGACGATGCCCTGGCGGTGGCTGTACGCGAGCGCGTCGAGGACGCTCTCGGTGATCCGGACCGCGTCCGTGGGGTCGAGCTGCTTCTCCTCGGTGAGCACCTCGCGCAGGGTCCGGCCGTTGACGAACTCCATGACGATGTACGGGATGTTGATCGTCGAGCCGCCGGACTCGGTGTACGCGTGGTCCTCGCCGTGGTCGTAGACGGCGACGATCGAGGCGTGGTTCAGGCTGGCCGCTGACTGCGCCTCGCGCTGGAACCGGTGGATGAACGTCTTGTCGCGCGCGAGGTCGCTGCGGAGCATCTTGATGGCGATCGGCCGCCCGAGACGGGTGTCGAACCCCTTGTGCACCTCGGCCATGCCGCCGCGACCGAGGAGCTCGCCCACCTCGTACCGGCCCCCGAGCAGGGTCGGGACCTCAGCCATGTCGTGCACTCCTCATCGCTTCAACCGGGCTTCCATGACCTGCCGCGCGATCGGAGCGGCCACCGAGCCGCCGCTCGTCTCGCTGTTCGCGACCCCGCCGTCCTCGACGATGACCGCGACCGCGATCTCGGGGTCGTCCGCGGGCGCGAACGAGATGAACCAGGCGTGCGCGCGGCGACCCTCCCCGTGTTCCGCCGTCCCCGTCTTGCCGGCCACCTGGACGCCCGGGATCTGCGCGCGTCGCCCGGTGCCCTCCTCGACGGTCGCGACGAGCATGTCGGTGAGCTGCCCGGCCACCTGGGAGTCGACGGCCTGGGACAGCTCGGTGGGCTCGGCGGTGTCGATGACCGAGAGGTCGGAGCCGATGACGGACTGCACGAGGTGGGGCTGCATGACGACGCCGTCGTTGGCGACCCCGGCGGCGACCATCGCCATCTGCATCGGGGTGGTGCGCACGTCGTACTGGCCGACCGAGGACTGCGCGAGCTGCGGGGCGTTGAGCTCGGCCGGGACCGAGCTGGGGGTCACCCGCATCGGCACCGCCGGGGAGTCGCCGAAGCCGAACTTCGCGGCCTGGTCGCGCAGCTTGTCGGCGCCGATCTTCATGCCGAGCTCGCCGAACGCCGGGTTGCACGAGACGACCATCGCCTGCTTGAGCGTGACCTCGTTCGTGGGGCTGCATGCCACGTCGTCGTGGTTGGGCAGCGTGGCGTCGGTGAGGGGCAGGTCGAGCGAGGCCCCGCCGGGGAGCACCGAGTCGGAGGTGTACTCGCCGTCCGAGAGCGCCGCCGCCGCGACGACGACCTTGAACACCGAGCCGGGCGGGTAGAGGTCCCCGCCGATGGCCCGGTTGACGAGCGGCCGGTCCTCGTCCTTGGTCAGCTTCTGGTAGTTCGCGTCGAGCTCGGCCAGGTCGTGCCCGGCCACGGTGTTGGGGTCGAAGGTCGGGTGGCTGACCATGGCGAGGATGGCCCCGGTCTTGGGGTCGAGCGCCACCACGGCGCCGCGCCCGTCGCCGAGCGCCTCGTCCGCGGCCTGCTGCACCGCCGGGTCCAGGGTCGTCTCGATCGTGGCGCCCTGGGCGCGCCGCCCGGTGAACAGGTCGGACACCCGGCGGTAGAAGAGCTTGTCGCTGGAGCCCGACAGCAGCGCGTTCTCGGCCTGCTCGAGGCCGCCGACCGCCCCGTAGAACGAGTAGAAGCCGGTGACGTGGGCGTAGCGGCCCTCCTCGGGGTACTCGCGCTGGAACTTGAACTCGTCGTCGGTGGGCACCGACGAGGCGACCGGGGTCTGCCCGACGAGGATCTCGCCGCGCTCCCGGGCGTACGTCGCCAGCAGCGTGCGGCGGTTGTCGCCCCGGGCGTTGAGGTCGGCCGCGAAGACGTACTGGATGAGCGTCGTCGACACGAGCAGCGAGGCGAAGAGCATGCCGACGATGAAGGAGAGCCGGCGGATGGGGGCGTTCACCGCAGCTTCACCACCTGGGTCTGGGCGTCGCCGACGGCACTGGCGTCCTTCTCGTCGGGCAGGGGGCGCCGGGCGTGGTCCGAGATGCGCAGGAGGATCGCGAGCAGCGTCCAGTTGGCGAGCAGCGAGGACCCGCCCGAGGACAGGAACGGCGCCGTGAGCCCGGTGAGCGGAATGACCCGGGTGACCCCGCCGACGACGACGAAGCACTGGAGTGCGAGCGAGAACGACAGCCCCGCGGCCAGCAGCTTGCCGAACCCGTCACGGGTGCCGAGCGAGGTGCGCAGGCCGCGCTCGACGAGCAGCACGTACAGCATGAGGATCGCGAAGAGCCCGATGAGGCCCAGCTCCTCGCCGAAGCTCGGGATGATGAAGTCCGACTCCGCGAGGTAGGTGAGGTCGGGGCGACCGCGGCCGATGCCCGTGCCGACCATGCCGCCGGCGGCCATGCCCATGAGGCCCTTGGCCAGCTGGTCGGAGGTCTGCAGCGCCTCGGAGCTGAAGGTGTCGAGCCACAGCAGGACACGGGTCTGGACGTGGCCGAAGATGAGGAACGCGACGTACGCGCCGGCGACGAACAGGCTGAGGCCGATCGCGATCCACGACACCCGCTCGGTGGCGATGTAGAGCATCGCGACGAAGAGGCCGAAGAACAGCAGTGAGGACCCGAGGTCACGCTCGAACACGAGCACCGCGAGGCTCGCCACCCACGCGAGGAGGATGGGCCCGAGGTCGCGGGCCCGGGGCAGGGTCAGCCCGAGCACCTTGCGGCCGGCCACCGACAGGGCGTCGCGGGTCTGCACGAGGTACCCCGCGAAGAACACCGCCAGCAGCAGCTTGGCGACCTCGCCGGGCTGGAACGACAGCGGCCCGATCCGGATCCAGATACGCGAGCCGAACTCGGAGTTGCCGATGACGGGCATGAGCGGCAGCAGGAGCAGGACGAAACCGCCGACCCCGGCGATGTAGGTGTAGCGGCGCAGCAGGCGGTGGTCGCGGACCACGACGAGGACGACGGTGGCGATGCCGACGGCCAGCGCGCTCCACATGAGCTGACGCAGCGCGACGCCGTCGCCGATGTCGCGGCCCCGCGCGATGTCGATGCGGTGGATCATGACGAGCCCGAGCCCGTTGAGCAGGGTGACGATCGGCAGCAGCAGCGGGTCGGCGTACTTCGCGCGCCAGCGCAGCACGACGTGGAACGCGAGCGAGACCCCGAGGTAGCCGACGCCGAGGGCGGCCAGGCCGGGCGGCACGGTGCCGGTGGTGGCGATCCCGAGGTTGACGTAGGCGAGCCCGACGATGCCGACCGCCCCGAGCAGGAGGATCAGCTCGGTCGTGCGGCCGCTGCGCGGCGCGAGGGAGGAGACGACGCTCATACCGGCGGCGGGACGGTCGGGCTCGACCGGGGGTCGGGCAGGGTGACGGTGGCGGAGGGGCGGGGCAGGGTGGGCAGCCCCGTGGCGGTCGGCGACGCCGTGGACGTCGGGGAGGGGCTCGGGGTGGGCTCGACCCACGTCGGGGACACGGTGCGGCACGGGTCGCCCTGCGACTTGGCGTACCGGCACGCGGCGGCCTGGACGCGCAGCTCGGACACGCGGACCTCGGCGTCCTCGAGGCTGGAGGCCTGGATGCCCGCCTCGATGTTCTGCTGGTAGCTGGTGGGCAGGTCCTCGACGTCGATGGTCGTCGAGTACTCCGGGGACGACAGCGACACCCAGCCGAGCGTCTGGTCGACGCCCCGGAACACGGTGACGACGCCGTCCTGCGCGCCGAGGTAGTACTGCTGCTGCGACCACGCGTAGGCGGCGTACGACCCGCCCGCCAGGACGACGAGCGCGACGACGGCGGCCGCCGCGAGACGCAGCACGGTGCCGCCCCGGCCCCGCGGGCCCTCCTCGGCGAGGGTCAGTCCCCCGTCGTCCTCGCCCTGGGTCGCGGACTTGGCGAGCGCGGCGGCCTTCGCGGCGGGCGTGACGGGGATCGGGCGGGTGCCGGTGGTGCGGGCCGCGGCGGCGCCGACGACCTGCGGCTGGGTGGGCGGGGTGTGCGAGCGGGCGACGTCGACGAGGTCGCCGACGACCACCGTCACGTTGTCGGGGGCGCCGGCCCGCAGAGCGAGGGCGACGAGCCGGTCGGCGCACTCGCCGGGGTCCTTGGTGCTGGTCAACACCTCGTCGACGGTGTCGCGGGCCACGTAGTCGGTGAGGCCGTCGGAGGCGATGAGATAGCGGTCGCCGACCTTGCCCTGGCGGACGACGAGGTCGGGCTCGTCGTCGTCGGCACCGGTGAGCACCCGGGTGACGAGGGAGCGCTGGGGGTGGGTCTTGGCCTCGTCGGCGGTGATCCGTCCCTCGTCGACGAGGTTCTGGACGAACGAGTGGTCCTTCGTGACCTGGGTGACCGTGCCGTCCCGCACGAGGAAGGCGCGCGAGTCGCCGATGTGCGCCAGCGTGATGCTCTCGCCCGTGCGGAGCATCGCGATCAGGGTCGTCCCCATGCCGTCGAGCTTGGGGTCGTCCTGGACCCGCTCGCCGATCTCGGCGTTCGCACGGTTGATGCGGGCGAGCAGGGCGCTGCTGGCGTCCCGGGCCGAGAGCGACTCGCCGTCGAGGTCGACGAGCGCCGCGACGACCGTCGAGCTGGCGACGTCACCGCCGGCGTGCCCGCCCATGCCGTCGGCCATGGCGAGCAGGTGGGGTCCGGCGTAGCCCGAGTCCTCGTTGTTGGACCGGACCATGCCGACGTCCGAGCGGGCCGCGTAGTGGAAGGCGAAGGGCATCGGCTACCTCTGCAGCTCGAGCATCGTCTGCCCGATCCGGAGCACGCTGCCGGCCGCCACCTCGCGCGGCTCGGTGAGGCGCGTGGCCCCGAGGTAGGTGCCGTTCGTGGAGCGCAGGTCCTCGACCATCCACGTGCCGTCGTCGCTCTGGTAGATGCGGGCGTGCCGGCCCGATGCGTAGTCGTCGTCGAGGACGAGGGCGCACTCGGGGCTGCGCCCGATGAGGGTGCCGGCAGGGCGCAGCGGCAGCGTGGTCCCGGACAGCGCCCCGGCGGTGACGACGAGCCGGGTCGGGCCCTTGCGGACGGGCTTGGGAGCCTTGGGGGTGCGGCCGCGGCGGCCCTCGCCGGCCGGCAGGGCCGGGGCGCCGCGCGGCGGGGTGGTGGGGGTGCGGCGGTTGACGCGGGTGCCGTAGAGGTCGCCGCGCAGGACCCCGACGACGGCGAAGACGAAGACCCAGAGCAGGATCAGGAGCCCGAGCCGGAGCACGGTGAGGGTCAGCTCGCTCAACATCGGGAGGTCACCGCCTGCCCGCGCGGAACGTGATCGAGGTGCGTCCCACCGTGATCCGGTCGCCGTCCTCGAGGTGGGTGCTGGTGATGCGCTCGCCGTTGACGAACGTGCCGTTGGTCGACCCGAGGTCGCGCACGCTCGTGACGAAGTGCGGACCGTCGGTGGTCACCCGGATCTCGCTGTGCCGGCGCGAGATGCCCGGGTCGTCGAGGATGATGTCGGCGCTGTCGTCGCGGCCGAGGATGGTCATCGCGCCCATGAGGGGGTAGCGCTCGCCGTCGACGTCGAGCCAGGGCCGGTCGGCGGGGTTGACCCGACGCTTCGGCGGCGGGGGCGCGGCGGCTTCGCGGGCCGCGTGCGGACGGGTGGGCTCGTCGTCGTCCTCGCCGGCCGGGGCGGGCGGGCCGGCAGCGGCGGGGCCCGCGGCAGCGGCGGGGTCCGGGGAGGCGGCGCGGATGGCGCGCTCCTGGCCGGTCAGGCCGGTGGCGCGGGGCCGCGACGCCTTGGACGGCCGGAGCCGGAACACGCCGGTCTCGAGGTCGTCGTGCTCCTCGAAGACGATGTCGAAGGGGCCGGCCGGCTGGTAGTGCTGCCCCTCGCAGTGCTCCTCGGCGGCGGCCACGAGGTCCATCTCGACCGAGCGCATGTCGGGCGAGATGCGGTCGAAGTCGCCGGGGCTCAGCTCGATGACGAAGACGTTGGGGACGATCGCCCGCCCGGACGACGTGACCGCGCGGTCGTCCATGGCGCGGCGGATGTTGCTGGCGATCTCGACAGGGTGCACGGCCGAGCGCAGGTGCCGGGCGAAGGTGCCCTGGACGGCACGTTCGATCCCCGCCTCGAGGCGGTCGAGCAGACCCATGTCGCACCTCCTCCTACGGTCTCGGGTTGCAGGCGTCGGTAGAGCCTATCTGCCGAGACTGCCCGCTTCCTGGACGGCGTGCGGTGCGGGTGGATGCGTACCGTGGAGGGATGGTGGAGCCGGTGCTCGTTCTCCGTCCCCGCGAGGTGCCGTTGGGCGGTCCGCGCGCCATGACCGTGCGGCGCACACTGCCCACGCGCGGGCGTTCGTTCGTCGCCGCCTGGTGCTTCCTCGACCACTACGGGCCCGACGACGTCTCGCAGACCGGGGGGATGGACGTCCCGCCGCACCCGCACTGCGCGCTCGCCACCGTGTCGTGGCTGTTCAGCGGCGAGGTGGAGCACCGCGACTCGCTCGGGACGGTGGCGATGGTGCGCCCCGGCGAGGTGAACCTCATGACCGCCGGGAGGGGCATCTCGCACTCCGAGGTGTCGACGGCGGCCACGACGGTGCTGCACGGGGCGCAGCTGTGGGTGGTGCTCCCGCAGGCTGCGGCCGGCGTCGCGCCGCGCTTCGAGCACTACGTGCCGCCCGCTGTCGACCCGGCGCCCGGGGTGGAGGCCCAGGTGTTCGTCGGCTCGCTGTGGGGCTCGACCTCGCCGGTGCGGGTCGAGTCGGCGCTGCTCGGCGCCGAGGTGCGGCTCGCGCCGGGCGCCGCGGTGGGGCTGCCCGTCGACGAGGCGTTCGAGGTGGGGGTGCTCGTCGACTCCGGGTCGGTGACGGTGGACGGCACGCCGGTCGCGGCGGCGGAGCTGGCGGTGGTCGAGGCCGGGCGGGCGGCCGGGCTGGTGCTGGAGGCGGGGCCGGAGGGGGCGCGGGTGCTCGTCCTCGGGGGCGAGCCGTTCACCGAGGAGATCGTCATGTGGTGGAACTTCATCGGGCGGGACCACGCGGAGGTCGCGGCGGCCCGGGACGCGTGGGAGGCGGGCGCGTCGGGCGACCCCGCGGCCGCCAGGTTCGGGCGGGTCGACGGGTACGTCGGGGCCGTCGGTCGCATCCCGGCGCCGGCGCTCCCCGGCGTCCGCCTCAAGCCTCGGAGCAACCGGTCGTCCGCGCCGGCCGTCGGCGTGGAGCCGCCGGCACTGTCCTGACCCACCCGCGCGCCCGGCTCCTGTCATCTGCGCGGGTCCTGGTGCCCTCGCGCCATGACCCGGGCAGGTCGCCATGACCGGGGGGTCGCCGGAGGCTCCGTCCGGGGCCGAGACGTCCTCGGGGACCCCGGCTTTGGTCGATCGGGGGTGCATCGGGCACACTGGGACGGCTCATCCGAGCACCACGCGCAAGTGGCGGAACGGCAGACGCGCTGGCTTCAGGTGCCAGTGTCCGAAAGGGCGTGGGGGTTCAAATCCCCCCTTGCGCACCACAGGTACCCCCGGACCTCGGTCCGGGGGTTCCGTGTGTCCGGGGGTCCCGAGGCGACACCGTCGCCGGTTCGCGCCCGGGCGGGTGGCGCGGGAGAGACTGGGGCCGTGCGTGCGCGGCCGGTGATCCTCCACCTCGACCTGGACGCGTTCTTCACGGCCGTCGAGCAGCTGCACAAGCCCTCCCTGCGCGGCAAGCCCGTCGTCGTCGGCGGGGTGGGCGGACGCGGGGTCGTCGCGACGGCCTCCTACGAGGCCCGGGTGTTCGGCGTTCACTCGGCGATGCCGACCGCCGAGGCCCGGCGACGCTGCCCGAACGCGGCGTACCTCGGCCCGCGGTTCGAGGCGTACCGCGACTGCTCGGTCCGGGTCATGGATCTCGCGCGCGAGGTGACCCCGCTGCTCGAGCAGGTGTCGATCGACGAGGCCTACCTCGACCTCGGGCCGACCCATCCGGACGCCGATCTCGCCACGGTCACCGACCTCGCCGAGGGCCTGCGGGCCCGGGTCCGGGAGGCGACCGGGCTCACCGTGTCGATCGGGGCCGGGACGAGCAAGCTCGTCGCGAAGATCCACTCCGACCTCGCCAAGCCCGACGGGCTCATCGTCGTCCCCGCGGGTGAGGAGGCCGAGCGCCTCGCCCCGATGACGGTGCGCGCCATCCCCGGGGTCGGGCCGGCGACCGCGGCCCGGCTGGCCGCGAACGGCGTGACGACGGTCGGCCGGCTGGCGGCGCTCGGTCTGGACGAGGCCGTGGCGCTCCTGGGACGGGCGCACGGGACCCAGCTGCACGCCTTCGCGCGCGGCCTCGACGACCGCGAGGTCGTCACCGAGCGCGCCGCGAAGTCGGTGTCGGCCGAGACGACGTTCGACGTCGACGTCACCGACCGGGTCCGCCTCGGTCGGCACCTGCGCGAGCTCGCCGACCGGGTGGGGACGCGGCTGCGCCAGGACGGGCTGTCCGGCCGCACCGTCGTGCTCAAGGTGCGCCGGCACGACTTCAGCACCCTGACCCGGTCGACGACCCTCGACCAGCCGACCGACGACGAGGCGACGGTGGTCCGGCACGCGGAGCGGCTGCTCGGCGGGATCGACGTCGCCGACGGGCTGCGTCTCATCGGCGTGGGGGTCTCGGGCCTCAGCCTCTACACGCAGCCCGACCTGCTCGACGGTCTTCTCGACGCCCCGGACCGGCCGCGCCCGGTGCTGCCGTCCTCCGAGGCCTTCGAACGCCCGGACGCCGGCGGAGGTGAGCCGCAGGCCGAGCCGGAGATCCGGCAGCAGCCCGAGCCGGTCCTGTCCCCAGACGCGCCCCACTGGCGACCGGGCCAGGATGTCGAACACGCCGAGCACGGCCGCGGGTGGGTCCAGGGCAGCGGCGTCGGCCGGGTCACGGTCCGGTTCGAGGGCCCGCACACCGAGGTCGGGCGGGTCCGGACGTTCGCGACGGACGACCCGGCACTCGCCGCTGCGCCGCCGCCGACCTGGGTTCCGGGCGGGGCACCCGACGGGGCGTAGGGATGTCGACGGAGACGTCGGGGCAGCGGACGACCCGGGGGTCCAGGTCGCCGAGCTGTCGCCACCTGCCCCTCCGCTCAGGTCGGAGGGGCACGCGGCGTCCACGGCCGGGGGCCGTGGTTCAGCTCAGCGCGAGACCTGCGTGGACCAGCAGGCCCACATGTGCTTGGCGAGGAAACCGTCGGTCCGGCCGTCGACCTTGACGCAGGCGTAGTCCCGGTCCGGGTTCGACGGGTCCGGACCGCCGTGGTGCACGTCGTTGCTGCTCCATCCCCCGCCCCGGCGGATCGCGCCGGCGTACTGCGAGTACGTGCCCTTGTCGTAGCGGTTGCCGAGGTGGATCGTCGTCCAGACGGACTTGCCGACGTAACCGTTCTGGTGGACGTTGCGGGCGCACAGCGTCGTGCCGCGGGTCTCGTTCTCCCACAGCTGGACCGTGCTGATGATCGTGCCCGCGTTGTTGCGGATGTGCTGGATGCCGATGATGTTCCCGTAGCACCGGTCGTAGGTCGTCGTGTTCGACTCGGCATGGGCCGCCGGTGCCGCGACGGTCACGGCGGCCAGGGCGCCGGCGGTCGCGAGCAGGCTCGACAGGATCTTCCTCATAGGGTCCCCCTCAGGACGTTGCGGGCCGTCTCCCCGGCCCAGGGCGACGCCCGTCGGGCGCCTCGCGCCGCGAGTCTGGCAGGTGCCGAAGGTGGGCGCACCCGGGACGGGGTGTCTTCGGCGCGTGCGTGCGGTGGCCCGGCTGCCGAGGACGGCCGCGGCTCGGCGTCACGGGTCCTGGACGTGCTCCACGACGCACAGCTCGTTGCCCTCGGGGTCCTGCAGCACCAGCCAGCGCACCCCGGCGGCCTCGACCAGGTGCTCGTCCCAGTCGCCCAGCCGGGTGGCGCCCAGCGCCTCGAGCCGGGAGACCCGTTCGCGCGGGTCCGTCGGGTGCACGTCGAGGTGCACCCGGTTCTTGCCCTGCTTGTGCTCAGGCACCTGCTGGAGCAGCAGCGTCGGCGACGGGTCGTCGCCGGCCGTCACGAGCGCGGCGTACCCGGGGGGCGCGTCGACGCGTCGGTAGTCCAACGCCGCCTCCCAGAACGGGACGAGCGCGGCGGGATCGAGGCAGTCGATGACGACCGTGATGCGCACCCGTCGATCCTGCCAGCCGGACGCCCCGCGCCGACGGACTCGTGTCCGCGGATCGGGCAGAGATTAGGTAAGGCTCCCCTTCCTAGGGTTAGGATTGCCTCACTCGCAGACCGGCTGCGGGGTGGGCGCGGGAGGTGTGCGGTGATCGTCTGTCACTGCATGGTCGTCAACGACACCGCCATCACCGAGGCCGTCGACGCCGGCGCCACGACGCTCGCGGAGGTCTGCCGCACCACCGGCGCCGGGACCGACTGCGGGGGCTGCGTCTTCTCGGTCAAGGCCATCGTCTGCAACCATGACGTCTTCCGCGCGCGCACGATGGACGACCTGAGGGCGCTCGCCGCCGATGACAGCCTCGACGAGGAGCCCATCCGTGCAGCCAGTTGACCGCCGTGTCGTCGACCTCTTCAACGAGGCCCTGACGTTCGAGCTCACCGTGACGAACACGTACTTCCTGCACGCCCGGATGCTCGACAACTGGGGCTTCGTGCGGCTCGGCAAGGTCTTCTACGACCTCTCGATCGACGAGATGAAGGACGCCGACGCCATCATCAACCGGATCCTCTTCTTCGAGGGCCACCCGAACGTGCAGAAGCTCGGTGCCATCACGATCGGCGAGGACGCGCACGAGATGCTGCGCCTGGCACACACCAGCGAGCTCGCGGCCGTCGCCCAGTTCAACGCCGCGGCCCAGGAGTGCCACGACCTCGGCGACCACGGCTCGGCCGCCATCTTCGAGGAGATGGTGCGCGACGAGGAGAAGCACGCCGACTGGTTCGAGTCCCAGCTCGACGCCATCGACCGGATCAGCATCCAGCAGTACCTCGCCCAGCAGATGGAGCCCGGCTCCGCACCCTGAGCCTTCGCGCTCGGTGGACCGCGGCCGCCAGCCGCACCGGACGGCAGCCGGCCAGTCCTCAGCCGTCGAGCAGCTCGGGCCGGGCCAGGTGCTCGACCACGATCTGCTGCAGTCGCCCCGCATGCGCGCCGTCGATGATCCGGTGGTCCGCGGTCGCGACGAGCACCACCGTCGGGCGGACCACCACCTCGCCGCCCACCGCGACGGGCCGGTCCCGCACCGCGCCGATCGCGAGGTACACCGCGGCCCGCGCGAACGGCGCGGGCGCGAGGTAGGCCTCGTCGAGGCCGAGCGTGCCGACGTTGGAGACGAACGCCGTGCCGAGGGGCCGTCCCGGTTGGCCGAACGCCGGGGTGTTCAGCCCGCCGACGAGCAGGCTCGCGGTGCTCAGCACCGGCCGCATCGCCCACCACGGTGCAATCCGGACGAGCGCGGAGGTGCGCCGATGGTGCCGGTCCTCCTCACCCCGCAGTGCGGCCGCGGCCGACCCGACCCGCTGGGCGACCTCGGTGCTCGACAGCCGGTCGGCGTCCTCGACGCGGACCGGGCCGAGGTCCTCACCGTTCTCGATGTCGACCGCGAAGGAGACCGTGCACCCTTCGACCGGCACGATCCGGCCGAACACGACGCGTGCGCGGGCCTCGGGGACGGCGCGCAGCGCCCGGCCGAGCGCCGCGCCCACAAGGTGGGTCAGGGTCACCCGCACCCCCGTCGACCGGCGCAGGTGCTCGATGTGCGCGAGGGCCGCGGTGACGTCGACCTCGGTGCGCGCGTGGATGCGACCCTCGACCGGCGCGCGCCACGTCGCGGCGGCGATCTTGCGCCGGACGCTGCGCCCGCTCATGCGGCGGGCCCCGGCGCGGGGTCGACGCTGCGCGCCGGTGCGGACCCCCGGGCGGGCACGCCGGCGAGGACGCCTCGCACGAGCTCACGGGGCAGACCCGCGACGGCGGCGAGCGGCGCGGCCCGGCGCGGCAGCCTGACCACCGGCCGGCCGGCCTCGACGGCGTCGAGCACCGCTGCGGCCACGGCGCCGGGGTCGAGGTCGCGCAGGGCGCGGAGCCGGTAGACGCGGGCGAACGAGCCACTGGTCGCCGAGTGCCGGCGGGCCCGGTCCATCATCGCGGAGTCGACGGGGCCGAGCTCGGCGACGGTGGTCCCCACCCCGGTGTGGCGCAGCTCCAGCCGCAGCCCGGCCGCGGCATGGGTGAGCCCGGCCTTCGTGGCCCCGTACACGGCCAGCCCGGGGAAGCTCGCGACCCCCGCGAGCGAGGAGACCAGGACGAGGTGGCCACGCCCGCGGGCGATCATGCCGGGCAGCGCGAGGCGGGTCAGGGCGAGCGGCGCCGTGAGGTTGAGCGCCACCGTGCGCTCGACGTCGCCGGCTTCGAGCTCGTCGAGTCGCCCGACGGTCTCGACCGCGGCGTTGTGCACGATGGCGTCGACGGGTCCGGCGCCGGCCTCGGCCCGGGTGAGGACGTCGTCGAGGGCGCCCGCCTGCGTGAGGTCGGCCGGCAGCGGCCGCACGCCGAAGCGGCGCGCGAGCTCGTCGAGCGGCTCGGCGGACCGTGCCACGACGCTGACCCGGGCGCCCCGCGCGACGAGCTGCTCGGTGAACCGGCGCCCGATGGTGCCGGTGGCTCCCGTGAGCAGGACGTGGCGGTCGGCGAAGGAGCATCCGGCCAGTCTGGGCTGCCGGACCCTCGTGGCCTGGCATCGGGGGCGCCGGAGTGTCGAAGGTTGGTCCCACCGTCGAGCCGGGCACCGGCGGCGCCCCTCGGGGTCAGGTGCGTCGGGCGAGGGTGACGGCGAAGTCGCCGGCCGGGTCGGTCCACGTCTCGGTGACGGCGAAGCCGGCCTCGGCCAGCTCGGCCCGGATGCCGTCGCGGCGGAACTTGGTGGAGATCTCGACGCACAGCTCCTCGCCGGTGGCGAGCTCGACGACGAGGTCGGCCCCGGGCACCGTGACCACCTGTGGCTCCTCGGCCCGCAGGCGCATGTCGACGCGCTGCATCCGCGCGTCCCACAGCGGGGCGTAGCTGAACGCCCCCTGGTCGAAGTCGGCGCCGAGCTCACGGTTGACCACGGTGAGGCAGTTGCGGATGAACTTCTCGGTGACGCCCGCCGAGTCGTCGTACGCCGCGACGAGCCGGTCGACGTCCTTGACGAGGTCGGTGCCGAGCAGGAGCCACTCGCCGGGCTCGAGCGAGTCGGCGAGGGCTCCGAGGAACGCCGCTCGCTCCTCGAGGTAGAAGTTGCCGATGGTGCTGCCGAGGAAGGCGACCAGGCGGCGGTCACCGCGGGGGAGGTCGCCCAGGTGCAGCGTGAAGTCGCCGACGACCGCCTCGACGGCCAGGCCGGGGTACCGCCGGCTCAGCGTGGCGGCCGCGCCGCGCAGGGTGGCGTCCGAGACGTCGACCGGGACGAAGCGGTGCAGCGGCTCGTGCGGGCGCTCCGGCGAGCGGAAGGCGTCGAGCAGCGTGCGGGTCTTGTCGCTCGTGCCGCTGCCGAGCTCGACGAGGGTGCTCGCGTCGCACGCCGCCGCGATGTCGGCGGCGTGCTCGACGAGGATCGAGCGCTCGGCCTCGGTCGGGTAGTACTCGGGGAGCCGGGTGATCTCGTCGAACAGGCCGGCGCCGACGTCGTCGTAGAGCCACTTCGGCGGCAGCCGGCGCGGCCGCCCGCCCAGCCCGCGGCGGACGTCGTCGACGAGGGAGCCGGTGGCCCAGTCGGGGTCGAGGAGCACCTCGACCCGGGGCTCGACCTCGCCGCGGCTCATGAGAGCCCCTGGGGTGCGCCGCCATCGGCGAGGCGGACGCCGGAGAGCGCCCACCGCGACGCGTGCGGGAAGAAGTTGCGGTACGTGGCGCGGGCATGGCCCGGCGGGGTGAGCGCGCAGCCGCCGCGCAGCACCATCTGGTTGGACATGAACTTGCCGTTGTACTCGCCGATGGCGCCCTCGGGCGGGTGGAAGCCCGGGTAGGCGTGGTACGCCGACGACGTCCACTCCCAGCAGTCGCCGTAGACCTGGCGCAGCCGGTGCTCGCCGCCCGCGGCCGGGGCCGGCGCCGGGTGGTAGTGCTGGAGGTCGGCGAGGTTGCCCCCGGAGTGCGCCGCGTCGGCCTGGCCGTCGGCGACGACCGCGTGCTCCCACTCGGCTTCGCTGGGGAGGCGCTTGCCGGCCCAGCTGGCGTAGGCCTCGGCCTCGTAGAAGCTGACGTGCGCGACGGGCAGCCCCGGGTTGACCGGCCAGGTGCCGTGCAGGGTGTGCTCGAGCCAGACCCCGTCGTGGTCGGCCCAGTAGAACGGGGCGCGCCAGCCGTCGGCGGTGACCTTGGCCCACCCGTCGGACAGCCAGAACTCGGGCCGCCGGTAGCCGCCGTCGGCCATGAACTCGAGCCACTCGCCGTTCGTGACGAGGCGGTCGGCGATGCGGTACGGCTCGAGCCACTGCCGGTGCCGTGGGAGCTCGTTGTCGAACGAGAAGCCCTCGCCCTCGTGACCGATCTCGACGAGGCCGCCCTCGACGTCGACGAACGTCATGGCGTCGGGCTCGCACGGCGCGCGACGTGAGCCGCCGTACGCGGGCTCCAGCGGGTTGCGCGACAGCACGTGCTTGATGTCCATGAGCAGGAGCTCCTGGTGCTGCTGCTCGTGGTGGAACCCGAGCTCGATGGTCGAGGCGAGCTTCTGCAGGGTGCCGTCGTCGAGGGTGGCGACGAGGTCGCGCATCCGGTCGTCGACGTTGCCCCGGTACTCGCCGACGTCGTGGGCGCCGGGGCGGGTGATGAGGCCCCGGTCGGGGCGGGAGTAGCGCGGCCCGAGGCTCTCGTAGTAGCTGTTGAAGAGGAACCAGTACTTGTCCTGGTACGGCGCGAAGTGCTGCTCGTGCTCGGCCAGGACGAAGGTCTCGAAGAACCACGTGACGTGCGCCCGGTGCCACTTCGTGGGTGACACGTCGGGCATCGACTGGACGGTCTGGTCCTCGGGGGAGAGGGGGGCGGCGAGGCGCTCGGTGTGCGAGCGCACCTCGTCGAATCGGGTGGTCAGGCTGGTTGCGTCCCACGTCGAGGTGGACATGGCGGCGCTCCTCTCGGTCGTGGCCGGTCGGGCGTGCCCGTCCATCCTTACCCAGCGAGCCGACAGCGCAAGCCCGAGGTGACGAGGTTCAACGACGCGCGACGGTCGGGGCGGGGGCCTCGACGCTCAGGAGGTCGGGGCGAACCCGGTGACCGTGAGCGCGGGCTCGCCCGCCTCGTCGGTCGCGGCGAGGTCGAGCTCGGCGGTGATGCGCCAGTCGTGGTCGCCCTCGGGGTCGTCGAGGATCTGGGTGACGAGCCACTGCCCGTCGCCCTCCTCGATGCGGAACAGCGCCGGGCCCCTCGCCGCCGGGCCGGTCTCGACCCGGTCGTACTCGGTGAGGTACTCGGCGGCCGCGTCCTGCCAGGCCTCGGCGCTGAGGCCCCCGTCCAACGCCGCCAGCGCCTGCCACCGGCCCAGTGACAGCAGCTCGACGCGTCGGAACATGCTCTGGCGCACCATGACCCGCAGCGCGCGGGGGTTGGCCGACAGCGCCCGTCCCTCGCCGGGGGCGCGCACGACGGTGTCCGGGGCGTCGGTCGGATGGGTCAGCGACTCCCACTCGTCGAGCAGGCTGGAGTCGGTGTGCCGCACGACCTCGCCGAGCCACTCGACGAGGTCGTCGAGCTCCTCGGTGCGCGCGGACATCGGCACGGTCGAGCGCAGCGCCCGGTACGCGTCGGTGAGGTAGCGCAGGACGACGCCCTCGGCCCGGGGGAGCTTGTGGTGGGCGACGAACTCGCCGAAGCCCATCGCCCGCTCGAACATCTCGCGGACGACGGACTTGGGCGACAGGTCGCGCGGGTCGACCCACGGGTGGGTCTGCCGGTAGGTGCGCAGCGACTGCTCGAGCAGGTCGACCAGCGGGCGGGGCCAGGTGACGTCCTCGAGGGCCTCCATCCGCTCCTCGTACTCGAGCCCGTCGGCCTTCATCGCCGCCACGGCCTCGCCCCGCGCCTCGAACTGCTGCGCCATGAGCACGGGCCGCGGGTCGTCGAGGGTCGCCTCGATGACGCTGACGACGTCGAGGGCGTAGCCGGGGGCCTCGATGTCGAGCAGCTCCAGCGCGGCGAGGGCGAACGCCGACAGCGGCTGGTTGAGCGCGAACCCTTCGTGCAGGTCCATCGCGACCTGGAAGGGGCCCTCGTCGTAGCGGCGGCCGTCGAGGCGGACGAACCGCTCGAGCGGAGAGCGCGCTCCCGCGGGACCCGCGTTCGTCGCCTCGCCGCCGGCCGGTCCCATCTGGACGCCATGGCGGTCATCGTCGTGGATGGCGGCGGAATCCGGACGCCTCTCGTCGGTTTCGCCGCCATGGCGTCCGAACGCGAGGTCCTTCGGGGTTGCGGGGTCGTTCGGGGTTGCGGGGGCGGGCGGGGCGAGCCCGGCCGCGGCCAGAGCCTCGCCCAGCGCCCCGAGACCCCCCGGGGCTTCGGTGGGCGGCTCGGCGTCGGCCTCGGGAGCCGGCGCCTCTTCGGCCGGCGGGGCCTCGGGCTCCGGCGGCAGCCAGTCCTCGACGGACGACCCGTCGTCGGGCTCGACGACGCCCGAGCGCACGAGCGACCCCAGCACCTGCACCGACCGCTCGACCAGCGCCTCACGGCGGGCGTCGTCCTCGTGGTTGTCCAGGACGAGGGTGTGCAGGGCCTCCTGCTGGCCCTCCCACTGGTCGAGGACGTTGAGCACCATCGCGTGGGTGACCCGCATCTTCGACGTCAGGGGCTCCGGGACGGCGGTGACGAGCTTGTCGTACGTCGACTGCGCGTACGACAGCACTCCATCCGGCGGCTTCTTCCGGACGATCCGACGTTCCTTCTTGGGGTCCCCGCCGGCCTTGGCCATCGCCTTGGAGTTCTCGATGACGTGATCGGGGGCCTGCACGACGACGTAGCCGACCGTGTCGAAGCCGGCCCGCCCGGCGCGGCCCGCGATCTGGTGGAACTCCCGCGCCCGCAGGATCCGTTGCTTGCGGCCGTCGTACTTCGTCAGCGAGGTCAGCAGCACGGTGCGGATCGGCACGTTGATGCCGACGCCCAGGGTGTCGGTGCCGCAGATGACGGCGAGCAGCCCGCCCTGCGCCAGGGTCTCGACGAGCCGCCGGTACTTCGGCAGCATCCCGGCGTGGTGGACCCCGATGCCGTGCAGAACGAGCCGGCGCAGGGTCTGCCCGAAGCCCTTGCCGAACCGGAACCCGCCGACGGCCTCCTTGATGGCGGCCTTGCGCGCGGACGAGACGATGTCGACGCTCGCCAGCGCCTGCGCCTGCTCGACCGCGCCCGACTGGGTGAACGACACGACGTACACCGGCGCCCGGTCGTCCCGCAGCAGCAGCTCGATCGTCTCGTGGACGGCGGTCAGCACCCATTCGAACTCCAGCGGCACGGGCCGCTCCGCCCCGGTGACCGCGACGACGTCCCGGCCCGAGCGGCGCTGCAGGTCGCGCTCGAGGTCGGTCGTGTCGCCGAGGGTCGCGGACATGAGCAGCATCTGGGTGTCGGGCAGCAGCAGCAGCGGCACCTGCCAGGCCCAGCCGCGGTCCGGTTCGCCGTAGAAGTGGAACTCGTCCATGACGACGAGGCCGACATCGGAGGCGTCCCGCTCGCGCAGGGCGTGGTTGGCGAGGACCTCGGCGGTCGCACAGATCACGGGCGCGCCGGGGTTGACGGCGGCGTCTCCGGTGAGCATCCCGACGTTCTCGGCGCCGAAGGTCTCGACGAGGGCGAAGAACTTCTCGCTGACCAGGGCCTTGATCGGGGCGGTGTACCAGGACCGGCGACCGGTGGCGAGGGCCTGCGCGTGGGCCGCGACGGCGACGAGCGACTTGCCGGAGCCGGTGGGGGTCGCGAGGACGACATGGGCGTCCTCGGCGAGGGCGAGGACCGCCTCCTCCTGCGCCGGGTAGAGGGCGAAGCCGCGCTCGCCGGCCCATTCGACGAACACGTCGAGGGCCGCGTCGGCACCGATGCCCGGGGATCCGGGGGTGTCGCCGGTGAGGCGGTCGGTGAGCGTCATCGCGGTCGAGTCTCCCCTACGACCGCGGTGGCAGCCGCACGGGTCAGCGCCGGGCCGGGGCCTCGCTGGATCCGACGTGCTCGGTGAGCCACTCGACGAGCGGCCGCGCGGCCCGCCAGTCGGCGCGGACCCGCTCGAGCACCTCGGGCGTCGGCAGCCACGGCGGGGACCCGTGCTGCCGGGTCGCCACGAGGTGCTTGTGTCGCATCAGCTGCAGGCGCGGGTGGTCGGCCGGGACGCCGCGCGGGCGGGTGGCGACGCGCTCGCCGCCGATCTCGAAGCCGTCGGCGGCGAGCCGGCCGACGAGCCTCTCGAGCCGGGCGCCGGAGGCAGGCGCGTCGACCGCGGCCCGGTAGTCGGCCGTCTGCGCGGGACCCGTCGGGTAGAAGCCACCGCCCGTGAGGAGGCCGGCCGCGGACACCTGGACGTACCAGCCGACCCCCGGCGCGGTGCCGGCGAGAGCGCCCTGATGGTCCTTGTAGGGCGACTTGTCCTTGCTGAAGCGGATGTCACGATGCGGGCGGTAGAGCCGGGCCTCCGCGAACTCGGCGGCGAGGCCCTCGGTGAGCGCCTCCATGGGGTCGCGGACCGACCGGTGCCACCGCTCGGCGTTGGCCTGCCACCAGGCGCGGGTGTTCTCGACGGCGAGGTCCTCGTAGAAGTCGAGGGCGTCGACCGGGATGCCCTGGGTGACCGTCACGGCCCGGGCTGGTGGTTGGTGGACCAGGCCCGCGTGACGAGCTCGCGAAGGACGCCCGCGTCGACGTCGGCGAGGCGCTTGAGGTACAGGCATCCCTTGCCGGTGGTGTGCGGGCCGAGCAGGCCGAGCAGGTCGTCGTTGGACCCGTAGTAGGTGAGCCCGTACAGCGTCAGCGCGGCCTTGCGCGGGGCCAGCCCGACGGCGAACCACTCGCGGTCCTTGCCGTCGGCGGTGCGGTAGGGCTGCCGCCCGAAGCCCACGACGGAGCTGCCCCACATCCGCGGTTCGACCCCGGTGACCTCACGCATCAGCGCGAGCACCTGCTGGGCGTCGGCCCGTCGCTTCTCGTCGGGCACCGCCGCGAGGTAGTCGTCGACATCGCCGTCCGAGGGGACGGTGCTGCGGTCGCCACGCTCGGTCGCCATGGGGGCCTCCTGCTCATCGCGTGCCTCCACCGTAGGCCGCGCGGCCGACACCCGTCACGGGTCGGCGGTCGGCTCAGTAGTGCGACGCGACCGGGGTGCCCATCGGGGCGAAGTCGTAGACCCACTTGGCCACCGGCACCGGCAGGTTGATGCAGCCGTGCGAGGCGGCGTACCCGAACGAGGCCCGCCAGGGCGCACCGTGCAGGGCGAACCCGCGGTGGAAGAACGAGGACCACGGGACGTCGGGGGTCTCGTACCTCGTGCCGTCGGCGTTGTTGCCGCGCATCGTCATCATGGGGTTCTTGGTGTAGACGCGGAAGACGCCCGTGATGGTGGGTGTCTCGGCTGCCCCGTTGACCATCGAGATCGGCCCGTACACCGGCGTGGCCCCGATGTACGCCGTCATCGTGTGCCGCGAGAGGTTGACGTCGATCCACTTCTCGCCGTCGGCGGCCGGATAGGCGAGGTGCTCGGCGCCGACCGCGATGGTGCGGTTCGTCCAGGCGGCGGGAACCGTGTCGTAGGTGAAGGTGCCGGTGTACTTCTTCCCCTCCGCCAGCGCGGCGGCTGCGGCCTTGGCGATCGCTGGGGCGTTGGACACCGTGCGACCGTCGCGAGCCTGCGTCACGACACTGAGTACGGCGCCGGCGGCGCTGACGTTGCGCAGCCCGGCCACCGGCTCCGTCTTCAGTGACGCCGCGAGGCCGCCGACCCACGTGCGGACCTTCGCGCTGTCGACGGTGGGGGCACCGGCTGCTCCGTCAACGGTCGGGATCGACACCCACGACGCCTTCGCCTTCGCGGACGCCGTGTGCTTCTCGGCGCCGTCCGAGACCGTCACGCTGCGCTTGACGATGGCGTTCGCTGCGGCGGCGATGCGCTCGGCGGCCGCGGTGGTCACCGCCGGGTCGGTCTGGACGAACCGCACGGTGGCGGTGGCCGGCGACAGGTCACGTGCGGCGGCGGCCACGACGTCCTGGAGGGTCGACGGGTCGACCGTGTGACCGGCGACCGCGGGCGTGACCTGGAAGGAGGTCTTCTTCGAGGTGAGCGCCACCGTCGCGTTCCGGCCCACCTTGCCCGCCTCCTTCACGAGCGCCGCCGCCACCGCGTCGATCGCCGCGGGGTCGCTGGTGACGACGGCGTCGACGTCGCGCGAGGAGACCAACGAGGTCGCGTAGGAGGACCACCGGCTGTTGGCGGCGAAGGTCGCGTCGACGGTGGCGTCGACGTCGACCGTGTAGCCGAGATCTGCGAGTCGCTCGGAGCGGCTGGTGTCGCCGGTGCGGACCTCGACCCTGAGGTCGGCCGCTCGTTGACGCACGGACGCGGCGACCTCGTCCCGGGTCATCCCGGCGACCGACACCCCGGCCACGCTGCTGCCCGGCAGGGCGTGGTCCTGGAAGTGCGCCGCATAGGCGGTCCCGACCCCGCCCAGCAGCATCGGCACGGTGACCGCCGCAGTCAGCAGCACGCTGCGCATCTTCATGGTGATCGGTGAACCCTCTCCAGCGAGCCGGTGCCGTCCCCCGGCGCCCGATCAATGATGGGGCCGCGACCGGTGGATGCGCACGCGCCGACACGGGAGTGAGACGCGACTGTGACCCGGCGGTCCGGCGAGCCGGGGCTGCACGGGTTCCCATCCGCTCGGTGCGGGGCCATGATCGGAGGGTGCCCCGGGCCGACGATGTCCCGGGGCACGCAGCGTGTCGTGCCCTCCCGGCGCTGCCCGAGCTCGAGCCCGTTTCGCCGCCATGGCGTTCAAACGGGTGGGTGGCGGCGAGGTTCGGGCGCCGGTGAGGGGTTTGGCCGCCATGGCGTCGAAACGGGTGGGTGGCGGCGAGGTTCGGGCGCCGGTGAGGGGTTTGGCCGCCATGGCGTCGAAACGGGTGGGTGGCGGCGAGGTTCGGGCGCCGGTGACGGGTTTGGCCGCCATGGCGTCGAAACGGGGGAGGGCGGAGCGGGCGGAGCGGTCGGGGTGGTCGGCAGCGGCTGGGCCGGTGCGGGCTGGGTGGCCCGCGCGAGGCGCGGCTTCGACAGCGTTTGGTCCCCACTCCTGGCAGGTCCGCACAGTTCGTCGGCCGTTCACGGATCCACCACGCCGCAGGGGTCGACGCCGTCGGGACCCGGTGTTACGTTCACCGCGCATGTGCGCGGGTCGAGGCTCCGATGACAGGTCGGCGTTCCCCGCAGGACCTCTGGAGGATGCATGAACCGCACGCCGTTGCGTCGACTCGTGGGGAGGGTCGCCGTCGGCGCCCTCGCCCTGGCCGCCCCCGTCGCGCTGACGCCCGCCCCCGCGTCGGCCGCCGCCCCCACCGACCTGTTCCTCTCCGAGTACATCGAGGGGTCGAGCAACAACAAGGCGCTCGAGATCTACAACGGCACCGGCGCTGCGGTCGACCTTGCCGCCGCTGGCTACAACATCCAGATGTTCTTCAACGGCTCGACGTCCGCCGGCCTCACGGTGAACCTCACCGGGTCCGTCGCAGCCGGGGACGTCCACGTCCTCGCCCAGGCGTCGGCCGCCGCTGAGGTCCTCGCAGCCGCCGACCAGACCAGCGCTGCCTCCTGGTTCAACGGGGACGACGCCATCGTCCTGCGCAAGGGCACCACCGTCCTCGACTCCCTCGGTCAGGTAGGCGTCGACCCCGGGGCGGAGTGGGGCAGCGGACTGACGAGCACCTCTGACAACACGCTGCGCCGCATGGCCACGGTCTGCGCCGGCGACACCAACACCGCGGACGCGTTCGACCCGGCCACCGAGTGGGACGGCTACGCGACCAACACCTTCGACGGGCTCGGCGCGCACACCGCGACCTGTGGCGTGGTCGAGGACGAGGCGCCCTCGGTCGTCTCGGTCACGCCGGCCGACGGCGGGTCGGCGACGACCTTGCAGTCCCCGGTCGTCACCTTCAGCGAGGGCGTCGCGCTCGACGCGGACGCCGTGACTCTCGGCTGCACCACCTCCGGCGACGTCGACGTCGCCGTCAGTGGCGGCCCGACGGACTTCACGCTCGACCCCGCCAGCGACCTCGTCGACGGCGAGACCTGCACGCTCACCGTCGCGGCCGCTGGGGTCACCGACCTCGACACCAACGACCCGCCGGACACCATGGCGGCCGACTTCTCGTCCACCTTCGGCGTCACCAGCACCTGCTCGGCGTCGTACACCCCGATCTACGACATCCAGGGCAGCGGCGCCTCCGCCGCGGTCACCGGGACCGTCGCGACCAAGGGCGTCGTCGTCGCCGACTACGAGGGGCCCTCCCCGACGCTGCGCGGCTTCTACCTCCAGGACCTCGAGGGTGACGGCGACGCCGCCACCTCCGACGGCATCTTCGTCTTCAACGGCAGCAACGACTCGGTCTCGGTCGGCGACGTCGTCCGGGTCAGCGGCAGCGCCGGCGAGTTCCAGGGCCAGACCCAGATCTCCAACGTCAGCGCGATCGACGAGTGCGGCACCGGGGCCGTCGCGGCCACCGAGGTCACCCTCCCCATGGCGAGCGCCACCGACTTCGAGAAGTACGAGGGCATGCTCGTCTCGATGCCGCAGACCCTGTCGGTGACCGAGCACTTCCAGCTGGGCCGCTTCGCCCAGGTGACGGTCTCCTCCGGCGGCCGGCTCCAGCAGCCGACGAACGTCGTCGCCCCGGGCGCCGCGGCCAACGCGCTCCAGGCGCAGAACGACCTCAACCGGCTCATCATCGACGACACCCTGCAGAGCCAGAACCCGGACCCGATCATCTGGGGCCGGGGCGGGCAGCCGCTGTCTGCGGAGAACACCCTGCGCGGTGGCGACACCGTCACCGACGCGACCGGCGTCATGACGTACACGTGGGGCGGCAACGGTGCCAGCCCGAACAACTGGCGGCTGCGCCCGCTCGCGCAGGACGCCGCGGGCATCACGTTCGAGGCGGCCAACCCGCGCCCCGACGCCCCCGAGGGGGTCGGCGGTGACGTCCGCGTCGTCGGCATGAACCTGCTCAACTACTTCAACACCCTCGACAACGCGGCGGACGCGTGCCGGGGAGGCGTCAGCGGCCCGCCGATGGACTGTCGCGGCGCCAACACGGCCCTCGAGCTCGAGCGTCAGACGGCCAAGACGGTCGCCGCCATCGCCAAGCTCGACGCCGACGTCATCGGTGTCAACGAGGTCGAGAACGACGGCTACGGCGCCGACAGCGCGCTGCAGACCCTCGTCGACGCGGTCAACGACGAGGTCGGCGACGGCACCTACGCCATCCTCGACGTCGACGCCCGCACCGGCCAGGTCGACGCGCTCGGCTCCGATGCCATCAAGGTCGGCGCGATCTACCGTCCGGCCGCCGTGAGCCCGGTCGGGGACACCGCCGCGCTCAACAGCGTGGAGTTCGTCAACGGTGGCGACGCCTCACCGAAGAACCGTCCGTCCCTCGCCCAGGCCTGGGAGGTCAACGCCACCGGCGGTGTCTTCGTCACCGACGTCAACCACCTCAAGTCCAAGGGTTCGGCCTGCGAGACCCCCGACACCGGCGACGGTCAGGGCAACTGCTCCGTCGTGCGCACCAACTCGGTCCGCACGCTCCTGGAGTGGCTGGACAGCGACCCGACCGGCACCGGCGACCAGGACGTGCTTCTTGTCGGCGACTACAACTCCTACGCGATGGAGACGCCGATCCGCACGCTCGAGGAGGGTGGCTACACCAACCTCGTCCGCGAGTTCCTCGGCGAGGACGCCTACTCCTACGTCTTCAACGGGCAGTGGGGCTCCCTCGACCACGCGCTCGGGTCGGACTCGATCCTCGACCAGGTCACGGGCGTCGCGGACTACCACATCAACTCCGACGAGCCCTCGGTCCTGGACTACAACACCGACTTCAAGCCGGCCCCCCAGATCGAGTCACTGTTCGCGCCGGACGAGTTCCGCGTCTCCGACCACGACCCCGTGCTCGTCGGGCTGCGGCCGAACTCCCCGCCGGTGGTCGACGCGTCCTTCGACGACGCGATCGTGCCCTGCGGGGCGGGCAACGCCTCGCTCACGGTCGGCATCGCCGATCGCGACGCGGCCGACACCCACACGGTGACGGTGGACTGGGGCGACGGGTCCGGGCCCACGACCCAGGAGGTCGCCGCCGGCACCGGGTCGGTGAGCATCTCGCACACCTATGCCGACGCCGGTCGCTACGAGGCGACGGTCTCCGTCGTCGACAGCCACGGCCACGAGGTGACCAGCGAGGCCGCCGTCGCCGTCGCGTACGACAGCGCCGGGTACGAGGGGCCGCTGAGCAAGGACGGCAAGAGCGTCAAGAAGGGCTCGACCGTCCCGGTGAAGATCGCGTTCGCCGACTGCGACGGCACGGTCCCGACCGACCTGGACCCGACGCTCACGGTGGCTCGCGGTGGCACCACCGCACTCACCGCGACGCTGGCCCTGGTCGACGGGGTGTGGCAGTACAACCTGCGCACCGGCGACCTGCCGGGCACGGGGACGTTCACGGCCACCGTCACGGTCCCGGGGACGGGACAGACGCACGCGGTGACGTTCAGCCTGCGCTGACACGCGACGAGGCCCCCGGGTCGTGGCACCTGCCACGAGCCGGGGGCCTCGTCATGTCTCCTGCGACCCGCGAACGGGTGTGAAGACGCCGGGGATCCGCGGCGTGTTCACACCCGTTCCGGATGAGACGCGTCCCGCGGGTCAGCGGGAGCGCTGGGGGCGCGTGCCCTCGGAGAACGACGCCGCCGAGCGCACCGACGTGCCGGAGCCGGGGCCCCGCCCGCCGCGTCGACCGGAGCCGCCGGCCCCGTTGCCCGAACCGCGGCGCGGCTGGGCCGGACCGCTGCTGGCGCGGCCCTCGCTGCGGGGGCCGCGCGACCGGCGCGGGCCGCCCGCACGGGGGGCGCCACCGGACGCGGCCTGGCCACGTCCGCCGCCGCGCCGACCGCCGCCACCCTGACCGGAGGACTCCGGGCGTGCGCCGACGAAGGCGCCCTCGAGGGCCCGCACGCCCGGGGCGAGCTCGCTGAGCACGGGGTGCTCGGCGTGGGCGCGGGTGATGGTCGGCTTGATGCCGGCCTTGCGGGTCAGGTCGCGCACGTCGCGCACCTGCTCGTCGGTCATCAGCGTGACCACGGTGCCCGACGCGCCGGCGCGGGCCGTGCGCCCCGAGCGGTGCAGGTACGCCTTGTGCTCGACCGGCGGGTCGGCGTGGATGACGAGGTTGACGTCGTCGACGTGGATGCCGCGGGCCGCGATGTCGGTCGCGACGAGCGTCTTGGCCGCGCCGCTGTGGAAGGCGTCCATCATCCGGGTGCGGGCACCCTGGCTGAGGTTGCCGTGCAGCTCGACCGCCGGGACCCCGGCGTCGTTGAGCTGGCGGGCGATCCGCTTGGCCCGGTGCTTGGTCCGGGTGAACACGATGGTGCGCCCCGGGGCCGAGGTGAGGTCGAGCAGCACGGGCAGGTGCGCCGTGGACGAGATGTGCAGGACGTGGTGCGACATGGCGGCGACCGGCGACTGCGCCGAGTCGGCCTCGTGGGTCACCGGCTGCTGGAGGTAGCGCTTCGCCAGGACGCCGATGCCGGCGTCGAGGGTGGCGGAGAACAGCATCCGCTGCCCGCTCGGCGGGGTGGCGTCGAGGAGGCGGCGGACCTGGGGAAGGAAGCCGAGGTCGGCCATGTGGTCGGCCTCGTCGATGACGGTGACCTCGACGCCGGACAGCGACACGTGGCCCTGGCCGATGAGGTCCTCGAGCCGACCCGGGCAGGCGACGACGATGTCGACCCCGCGGCGCAGCGCCGAGACCTGCGGGCCCTGGCCGACGCCGCCGAAGACGGTGCGGGAGGTGAGGCCCATCCGGGCGGCCAGCGGGGCCATCGCCTCGTCGATCTGGGTGGCGAGCTCGCGGGTCGGAGCCAGGATGAGCGCGCGCGGGCGCTTCGGGGTACGGGACTTCCCGCTCGTCGCGAGCCGCGCGAGCAGGGGCAGGAGGAAGGCGACCGTCTTGCCGGAGCCGGTGCGGCCACGACCGAGCACGTCGCGCCCCGCGAGGGAGTCGGGCAGCGTGGCGGCCTGGATGGGGGTGGGCGTCGTGATCCCGCCGGAGGCGAGGATGTCGACGAGGGCAGTGGGCACGCCGAGCGCGCCGAAGGTGTCAGTGGACACGGAAGAGAACTCCAAGTGGTGTGGTGTCGACGCGGCAGCACTGCCGTCGGCATCGACATCGGGTGGATGTTCTGCCGGGCGGGGCTCTTGGGGCCGCGGCGCCGTGCGGACCATGTCCGTCACGAAGGCATCGACATCAAAGAAGAAGGGCCCGAGGCAGAACTGGGCGGGCCACTGCGTCCATCCTACGGGCATTCTGGGGCGCCGGTGACCATTCGGGTCTGCGTCAACCGGATTGCTGGCCGGAGGAGGCATCCGGGAGGTGCGCTGCGCCGATGGCGCCGGACCACTCCCCGAGCCCGGAGCGGACGACGTCGACCCCGCCAGGATCGGGCAGGCGCTCGGCCAGTGCGGCGTGGAGGGGGTCGAGCAGGACCGGCCCGGCCTCGGCCATCCCCCCACCGATGACGACGAGCCGCGTTCCGGCGGTGGCGACGACCGGTGCGATGACCGCGGCCAGCGCCTCGACCGCCTCGCGCCACACCTCGCCGGCCAGGGGGTCGCCGGCGGCCACGGCCTCCGCGACCGTGCGCGCGTCGCCCTCACGGCCGGCGGCCCGCCAGCGCTTGCCGACGGCGGTGGCCCCGGCGACGGCCTCGAGACAGCCCCGGCGGCCGCAGCCGCACACCGGCCCGTCGGGGACCACCCGCACGTGGCCGAGCTCGCCGGTCCACGTCGTGCCGCGCACCACGCGGCCGCCGGTCATCAGGGCCGCGGCGAGGCCGGTCCCCAGTGGGACGAAGAGGACGTCGCCCACCCCGACGGCGGCCCCGAGCAGGTGCTCGCCGAGCAGCCCGGCGCGGACGTCGTGACCGAGCACGACGCGGGCGTCGACGTGCCCGGCGAGGGCGGCGGCGACGTCGAGGTCGCGCCAGCCGAGGTTGGCCGACCAGGCGGCGCGCCCCTGCTCCTCGTCGACGAGCCCGGGGACGACGACGCCGACCCGCTCGGGGACGCTGCCGGCCGGGAGGTCCGCGGACGCCATCAGCCTGGCGAGGACGCCGGCGACGGTCGGGCCCATCGTCGAGGCGACGTCGCCCGGGGTGGGCTCGAGGTGCCGGGCGTGCACGGCGCCGCTGTCGAGGATGACAGCCTTGATGCGCGTGCCGCCGATGTCGACGCCCACCCGCAGGTGCGGGTCGCGGTCGGGCGCGACCGGTCCGGGGAGCGACACGGACGTCTCCTCTCGGCCTGCGCGATGACGACGGATTCGGCGGCCGATCGAGCATAGACGCACCCGGCGCCGGCACGGCCACGTCTACGATGCCGAGATGGACGCCGACGTGGACGGGGCCCGCACACCTGCGGGCCGGTGGGCGGCGGTGCTCGACCTCCTCGCGACCCAGGGGCGGCTGTCGGTGTCCGAGACCGCCACCCAGCTCGGCGTCTCGGAGGCGACCGTCCGACGCGACTTCGCCGAGCTCGCCCGGCGCCAGCTGGTCACCCGGCACCACGGCGGGGTCGTCGCGACGTCGGTGGCCTACGAGCTCCCGTACCGCTACCGCTCGAGCCAGGGCGACGACGGCCTCGAGCGGGTCGCGACGCGGGCGGCCTCCCTCGTGCGACGCGGCCAGGTCGTCGTCCTCAACGGCGGGACGACGACGACGGCCACGGCTCGGGCGCTCACCTCGCGGGAGGACCTGGCCGGCGACGGGACCGCGCAGGCCTTCACCGTCGTGACCAACGCCCTGAACATCGCGGCCGAGGTCGTGCTGCGACCCCACGTCCAGTGCGTCTCGCTCGGCGGGGTCGCCCGCCCTGAGTCCTACGAGGTCAGCGGGCCGCTGGCCGCTCAGATCGTCGCCCAGCTGTGGTTCGACCTCGCGATCGTCGGAGTCGACGGGCTGTCCGCGGCCGAGGGTGCCACGTGCCGGTACGAGGACGAGGCCGCGATC
Organism: uncultured Actinomycetota bacterium; assembly: GCA_963815545.1. GTDB lineage: Bacteria > Actinomycetota > Actinomycetes > Actinomycetales > Dermatophilaceae > Phycicoccus. Next base: position 443,041 of record CAWFGY010000006.1, on the reverse strand, counting down.
GTCCGGGCGATGATCGAGCGCTCGCGCCGTGTCGTGGTCGTCGCCTCGGGCGCCAAGCTCGGCCGGCGCACCTTCGCCGCGATCTGCCCGGCCGAGCGCGTCGACCGCCTCGTCACGACGGCCCCGGAGGACGACCCGCAGGTCATCGCCCTGCGCGAGCGCGGGGTCGAGGTCGACTGCGTCTGAGCCCCGCCCGGCGCACCTCCCCTGCACCGGAAGCCCCGCACGCACGTCCCAGATGCCACGGTGGTGCCACGCGAGGCCCTGGGGGCGGAGCGGTTGCGCGTTTGTGATCAAACATTGATTGACTCGATCACATACGAGCGTCACCCTGTACTGTGACCGACGGAGGCCCGTCGGCGTCACCACCGACGTCGACGACTCCGATGGCACCCACGCCGGCACGACCGGCTTCTCGACGAGGAGAACGATGAGCACGACGCGACGACACACGATGCTGGCCGGAGTCGTGGCCACGGGGGCCCTGGTCCTCACGGCCTGCGGCGGGGGCACCGGGGCGGGCCAGGCCGACGGCGGGTCCGACGGCGAGAAGGTCACGACCATCAGCCTCATGGCCGCCGAGTACTCCAAGGACAACACCAAGGCGTTCTGGGACGCCTTCGCGCAGGAGTACAACAGCAAGTACGGCTACACCCTCGACGTCAATGTCGTGAGCTGGGACAACATCGACCAGCAGTCCTCGACGATGATCCAGAACAACCAGCCGCCGGACATCCTCAACCTCAACGCGTACGCGAGCTACGCCAAGGACGGGCTGCTGTACGACTCCGACCAGGTGCTGCCGTCGGAGGCCAAGTCCGACATCCTCCCGACCTTCGTCCAGTACGGCACCTACGAGGGCAAGTTCTACGGGTTCCCCGACCTCAGCAGCGCCCGCGCCCTGTTCTACAACGAGGACCTCTTCGAGAAGGCCGGCGTCAGTGGGCCCCCGACCACATGGGACGAGCTCGCGGAGGCCGCGAAGAAGGTCAAGGACGCCACCGGCGACATCGGCTACGCGATGCCGCTCGGGCCCGAGGAGTCCCAGGGCGAGTTCTCGATGTGGCTGTTCAACAACGGCGGCGACTGGAAGTCCGACGGCACCTGGGCCATCAACTCCGACGCCAACGTCGAGACGCTGACCTTCATGAAGAAGCTGGCGGACGACGGCCTCACCCAGAACAACCCGGCGCGCACCAACCGCGCCGACGCCTTCGACCTCTTCAAGTCGGGCAAGGCGGGCATGGTCGTCGGGTTCTCCCCGCTGGCCGGAGCCCTCGACGAGGACGGCACCGTCAAGTACGGCGTCGCGCCCTTCCCGACCAACGACGGCTCCGAGAGCAAGACCTTCGGCGTCACCGACTACCTCATGGCGTTCAAGAAGCCGGGCAACGAGGACGCGGTCAAGGCCTTCTACGAGCTCTACTACTCGAAGGAGCAGATCAACACGTTCATCGAGAAGGAGGGCTTCCTCCCGGTGACGCAGTCCGGGCTCGAGTACTTCCAGAAGGACCCGAAGCTCGCGGTCTACCTCGAGACCCTGCCGAACGCGCGGCTCACCCCGACCGACGACCCGACGTGGGACAAGGTCAAGCTCGCCGTCCAGCAGAACCTCGGCGCGGCGATGTCGGGCGACCCCCAGGAGACGCTCGACAAGCTCCAGCAGACCGCCGAGTCGCAGGGCTGACATGACGACCACCGACGACGTCTCGGCGCCGTCGGCCCGGTCGACCACCGGGGTGCCGCCCGCGCGTAGGCGCAGGCGGCGCTCCGGGGTCGGGCAGGTCAGCGGCCCGATCGCCCTGCTGTGGCTCGCCCCCGCGATCGCGCTCATCGTCGGGGTGGTCATGTTCCCCGCCGTCATGCTGTTCCGGGCCTCACGCTCGGAGTACTCGATCACCGGGCTCTACCGGGGCGGTGCCGGGTGGGACAACTACGCGAAGGTCCTGAGCTACCCCGACCTGCCCGTCGTCCTGAAGAACACCGTCGTGTGGGTGCTCGTCGTCGTCGCCCTGACCATCGTCATCTCGCTCGCCCTGGCCCAGCTGCTCGTGAAGGACTTCCCCGGGCGTCGCTTCGTGCGCTGGGCCGTCATCGTCCCCTGGGCGGCCTCACTCGTCATCACGAGCCAGCTGTTCGTCCTGCTCTACGACTACAACTACGGACTCGTCAACCACGTGCTGACGACCCTGAACATCATCGACACGCCCATCTCCTTCCTCGGGGACGACCGGTTCACGATGGCGTCGATGATCGTCGTCGGCGTCTTCGTGTCGCTGCCGTTCACGATCTTCGTGTTCATCGCCGGCCTCAACGCCATCCCGGACGACGTCATGGAGGCGGCGGAGGTCGACGGCGCGTCCCCCTGGCAGCGGTGGCGTCAGATCACCCTGCCGCTGCTGCGGCCCGCCCTGCTCATCGCGACGGTGCTGAACACCATCTACGTGTTCAACAGCTTCCCGATCATCTACACCCTCAACGACCGCAACCCCGGGTTCACCAACGACACCCTCATCACCTTCATGTACAAGCTCGCCTTCAAGAGCCAGGAGAAGGACATCGGGATGTCCGCAGCGACGGGCATCATCAACGTGCTCGTGATCCTCGTCGTGGTGCTCGTCTACCTCAAGGTCGTCAACTGGCGGGAGGAGACGAAATGACCAAGACCCGTCGGCCCCGGCTCGTCATGTTCACGGCGGCGCTCGTCGCCCTGGTGTTCCTCGCGCCCTACGTCGTCATGGTGCTCGACAGCCTCCGCACGAGCACCGACGTCAAGACGACCCCGCCGTCGTTCCTGCCGCGGGTCTGGCAGTGGGACACCTACCTCACCGTGCTGTCCGACGGCCGGTTCCCGCACTGGCTGCTCACCTCGGTCCTCGTCTCGCTCGGCGCGACCGCGGTCGTCGTCCTCATCGCGATCCCCGCGGCGTTCATGACCGCCCGGCATCGCTTCCCCGGGCGGGGGATCTTCCTGCTCGTCGTCCTCATCACCCAGATGTTCGCGCCCACGTCGCTGGTCGTCGGCCTGTACCGGCAGTTCTTCGAGCTCAACATGATCAACACCTACGGGGCGCTCATCATCACGAACGCCGCGTTCAACCTCGCGTTCGCGGTGTGGATCCTGCACGGGTTCTTCTCCTCGATCCCGATCGAGGTCGAGGAGGCGGCGGCCCTGGACGGCGTCGGCCGACTCGGGATGCTCCGCCGGATCATGCTGCCGCTGACCCTGCCGGGGCTCGTCACCGCGACGATCTTCACGTTCATCGCCGCGTGGAACGAGTACGTCGTGGCGCTCACCCTGATGATCGACGACGAGAAGAAGCCACTCACCGTGGGCTTCCGCTCGTACGTCACGGGCTACGAGCAGAACTGGGACCAGCTGTTCGCCGCGTCCGTCATCGCCGTCGTCCCTGTCGTCATCCTCTTCGCGTTCATCGAGAAGCACCTCGTCGGAGGGCTCACGGCCGGGTCGGTCAAGTAGCCCCGGCCGCGCGGGCCGCCAGGACGACGTCCGCGACCACCCAGGTCGCGGCGGCGCAGACGGCCGCGAAGGTCACGAGCCACAGGGCGCTCGGGACCCTGGTCAGCTGGGCGAGGACCGCCGCGTCGCTGCGCCCGTCCCGGCTGGCCGTGACCGCACCGAGGTGCCGCCAGGCGCCGACGACGAGCACGATCCCGACGCCGACGAGGACCTGTGCCCGGACCAGCTGGGTCCCGTCCCACCAGAGCCAGGCGGTCGTGCCGCCGACCGCGAGCACCACGACGGCGGTGAGCAGCGAACGGGCCCGGACGAGGGCGGCGACGAGGACGACGAGGACGGCCGCCAGGACCGCACCGCCCCATCCGTGCGCTCCGAGCCACACCGCCGCCGCCCCGGCCACGGCGGGCGCCGGGTAGCCCGCCCAGGTCGTCGCGACCCGGCCGAGCCCTCGGGGCGGGCCGACCGTCACGGCGTGCCCGGACATGTCACCGCGCAGCACGAACCCGGTGAAGCGGCGGCCGACCGCGATGCCGACGCCGGCATGGCCGAGCTCGTGGACGAGGGTGACCCCGAGCCGGAGCACCGACCACAGGGGCCGCACCCCGACGACGACGACCGCCGCGCCGATGACCACGAGCAGCGGGGTCCCCGACAGCACGACGTCCCCGGCCGGTCGGACCCGCTCCCACACCTCGTCCATGACATCCACGAGCACCGGACCGTAGCCCGGCGACCTGTGCGGCGTGCCACCGGGAGGGAGTAGCGTCGGTCGGCGTGAGCGGGCTCGTCGACATCCACTGCCACGGGGCGGTGGGCTCCGAGTTCGGCGGTCCCGGCAGCCGGGACGCCGCCGCGCACCACGCGCAGGCCGGGGTGGGGACCCTGGTCGCGAGCCTCGTGTCCGCCCCCGCGGCGGCGCTCGAGGAGCAGGTGCGCGCCCTCGTCCCCCTCGTCGCCGACGGGACCCTGGCGGGCATCCACCTCGAAGGCCCCTTCCTCGCCGAGTCCCGCCGCGGCGCGCACGACCCTCGCGCCCTCATCGCGCCCGACCCCGCGCTCGTCGACCGGCTCGCCGAGGTCGCGGCCCTGGCCGGCGCCCCGGACGCGCTGGCGCAGCTGACGTTCGCGCCCGAGCTCCCGGGCGCCGACGCCCTCGTCCGGGCCCTCGTCGAGCAGGGCATCCGCCCCGCCGTGGGGCACACCGCCGCCGACGCCGCGACGACGGCGCGCGTGCTGGCCGACATCGCCGACCTCCAGGGCGCCCCGGCGCTCGTCACGCACCTGTTCAACGGGATGCCGCCGCTGCACCACCGGGCGGGTGGGCCGGTCGCCGCCGCGCTCGCGGCCGCAGCCCGCGGTGAGGCGATCCTCGAGCTCATCGCCGACGGGGTGCACGTCGCGCCCGAGGTGATCCGGATGGTGTTCGAGACCGTCGGCCCCGACGCGGTCGCGCTCGTCTCCGACGCGATGGCTGCCACCGGGCTCGGCGACGGCCGCTACCCCCTGGGCAGCCTCGAGGTCGTCGTCGAGGGCGGCACCGCCCGGACCACCGACACCGGCTCGATCGCGGGGAGCACCTCCACCCTCGCCGACTGCGTGCGGTGGGCGGTCGAGGTGGCCGGCCTCCCGGCGGACGACGTCCGGACCGCAGCCACCGTCACGCCCGCCCGGGCGCTCGGGCTGGCGCGCTGACCCCACCGGTCGGCGCGGCATCCTGGGCCCTGGGCAGGCGCGCCCCGCGTGCCTAGAGTGAGGTGTGCCCGCGTTGCCGATCTTCCCGCTCGGTGGTGTCCTCCTGCCCGGCGCGCGGCTCCCGCTCCAGCTCTTCGAGCCGCGGTACCTCGTCCTGGCGCAGCGCCTCGCCGCCCTCCCGCCGGACGAGCGGCACTTCGGGATCGTCCTCATCCGCCAGGGGCACGAGGTCGGCGACGGCGCGGTCCGGGACCTGCACGGGGTGGGGTGCGAGGCGCTGGTCGACGCCATGGCGCTGGCCGACACGGGGTCCGGCACCGTCGTCCAGCTCGTCGCCCGGGGCGCCCGCAGGTTCCGGCTCGACGGCGTCGACGAGACCGCCGGCACGCCCTTCACCACGGCCGCCGTCACCTGGCTCGACGAGCCGGACGCCACCGACGACGTCGAGGTGGCGGCGCTGACGACACGGGTGCTCACGGCACACGAGCGTTACCTGCGCACGGTGGGCGCGTCGGCCGACCCGGTCGAGGCGGCACCCCGCGATGTCGCGTACCGGGTGGTCGAACGGATGGTGCTCGACGCGGTCGACCGGCAGCGGGTGCTGGAGGGCGCCGATGCCGCGACCCGGCTGCGGACCGTCCTCATGCTGCTGTCCCGCGAGACCGCCATCGTCGGCCGGTTCGGCGCCCTCCCCACGCCACCGGACCTGGGCGGCGCCGCCTTGAACTGACCCGTCCCGGTAGGTTGCGGTCATGGACCTCGGGCACCTGCAGCAGGTCATCGAGCGCACCTACGGCGACCGGGACCGCGCGCGTGGCGTGCCGAGCACGGTGGCCTGGCTCGCCGAGGAGGTCGGTGAGCTGGCCCAGGCGGTCCGCAAGGGGACGCACGAGGACCGCGAGCACGAGTTCGCGGACGTCGTGGCCTGGGTGGCGTCGCTCGCGAACCAGACCGGCGTCGACCTCGATGCGGCCCTTGCCCGCTACGCGGACGGGTGTCCCAAGTGTGGGGACGCACCCTGCCGCTGCGCCTGACCGGCCGCGGCCACCCGGGGTGAGGCGGATCCCGACCGCCAGGTGGTTGCGCCTCGGGCAAGCAGGGGCCCGGGAGCTGCGACGCCGACCGGCGGGTGCGGCTGACGTGCGGCGCCCCCGAGGGGAACGACCGCACGCGTCCGCGGCCGCTCGCTGAGATGCTGGCGCCATCGCGCGCGGGGTCTTCACTAAACCGCCTCTGGCACAGGCATATTGCTCCAGCAATGAGGTGTTGCTCAGCTGGGTCGCCGTAAGGTGGCCGGTCGGCCGCGGGCCGGTGCGCAGGTCGGCCCGTCCCGTCCGCAGTTCATTGCTCCTCGTGGTCGCGCCATTGCGTGAGCCGGCCGGGAAAGGCGTCGGTGCAGCCAGTTTTCTCGATTTCATTGCCGCAGTCGGCCGCGTTGTGCTTTCGTAAGAGGGCTTCCTATCGAGGGAACCCAGGGGAAAGGCTCTCGCATGAGCAGGCACGTGCATTGGTGGCGACCCGTTCGGGTCGTGATCGGTGCCGCCGTCATGGGGTTCTGCTGGTTCCTCCTCGCGCCGTCCTCCGCCCAGGCCGACACCGGCTCCACCGGGTTGCTGGGGGCCACCTCCTCGGTCGTCACCAAGGCCGTCGACACCTCGACCGCCAAGGTCGCGACGACGACGAAGGCGGCCACGGACAGCGGGGCGGCGACCGTCTCCACGACCGTAGCCACGGTGGCGTCCACCACCGCGGACACCCCGCTCGCCAAGCCCGTGAAGGCCACCGCCACGACGGTCGACACGGCGGTCAAGACGTCGACGACGACGGTGGGCACGGTGGTCAAGACCGCGAACACGCAGGTCGACAGCACCGTCGAGCGGACGACGAAGGTCGTGTCCGGCACCGTCGCGAAGGTCACCGAGTCGGTCGAGAAGGTCACCCGTCCGGTCGAGGACGTCGTCGGCTCCCTGGACGAGGTCACCCGTCCGGTCGAGGACGTCGTCGGCTCCCTGGACGAGGTCACCCGTCCGGTCGAGGACGTCGTCGGATCCCTCGACGAGGTCGGTGGTCCGGTCGATGACCTGGTCGCCGGCGAGATCGTCGCCCTGGACCGCACCGACCGCACCGGCCCCGCACCTGTCGTCACGACGACCCCGGCAGGTGCCGCGGCGAGCAGCGCCATCGGTGAGCACATCGCCGGGCTCCGTGCACAGCGCGTCGAGCTGGCCGAAGCCGCCATGGCCGCCGCCGCGGCCCCGGCGACGGTGAGGACCGCCGCACACTCCGTGGCCACCGCCGTCGTCGCGATGGCGACCGCGGGTCCTGGCTGGCCCGCTCTTCCGCTCCAGCCGCTGCCCTACCTCGCGTCCGCCTTCGTCGTGGCCGCGGTGGGCTCCTCGTTCTCCGGGCGCGGTTCGCTGACGCCCGCAGATGCAGTACTCCCCGCTGTCAGCCAGATGCCGACCACGGCCGCTGACACGATGCGGTCCCTGGCCGCACGGGCCCTTCCCGGCCCGGTGCTCATTCCCGGCACCTGCCCCGATTGATCCTGCCGCTGCGCCCTGTTTTCTGACGGGCGCACAGCGATATCCCGTGGTGTTTCGCGGGTTCTCCGGATCACGGCAGGAAAGGGTATTGATTCACATGACTACTTTCGTACGCCGAGGACCCCATGCGGGTCTCGGTCTCAGGGGCGGCGTCGTCTTCTCCGCCTGGGCGTGGGCCGATGAGTTCACCGCAGTGGTCTACGGCTCCCCCGGGGACGTGCCGCGCGATGCCACCTCGTCCCGCGCGGTCTCGCAGGCTCCTCTCTCGTCTGAGCCTGTGAAGACCGTGCAGGGGACGAGGGCTGTGCTCCACCGCGTACTCCAGCTCCTCGTCGGCGCGGCCGTGGGCCTGACCCACCGCCGCTCCGCAGCTGCCCTAGCGGCGTGAGGGGCGGTCCGGGCGCGCCTGTCGTGCCCGGACGGCCACACACCGCACCCCAAATACGGGCGGTGTCGGACGGGTCCCTGCAACCCGTTCGGCGCCGCCGGGGGTCGGCCTCGGTGAGGGCGGTGTCGGACGGGTCCCTGCAACCCGTTCGGCGCCGCCGGGGGTCGGCCTCGGTGAGGGCGGTGTCGGACGGGTCCCTGCAACCCGTTCGGCGCCGCCGGGGGTCGGCCTCGGTGAGGGCGGTGTCGGACGGGTCCCTGCAACCCGTTCGGCGCCGCCGGGGGTCGGCCTCGGTGAGGGCGGTGTCGGACGGGTCCCTGCAACCCGTTCGGCGCCGCCGGGGGTCGGCCTCGGTGAGGGCGGTGTCGGACGGGTCCCTGCAACCCGTTCGGCGCCGCCGGGGGTCGGCCCCGTCGAGGGGCGGTGTCGGACGGATCCCCTGTGCCCGTCCGGCGCCGCCCTGACGACCCCCAAGGGCCGGCGCGCTCAGCCGCCCGTGACGAGCTCGAAGGCCCCACTGGACAGCAGGCTCCGGACGGTCTCGTCGACGACATCGGCAGCCTGCGGGTGTCCGCCGTGGACCGCGACCGCGGCGGCGGTGAGCGCCTGGAGGTCCATCGGCTCGGCCGCCGCCCGCCACAGCGTGGCGGCAAGGCCCGGCAGACCGAGCGGGACCATGCCGACGACGGCGAGGGTCGCCCCTTCGGAGTGCAGCGCGAAGCGGTACGGCGCGCGGCGGACCCGCCCGGCGGCCGGCCACCCGGTGACGTCGCCTCCTGCCCGGAACTGACGGGCGTCGGTTCCGGCGTCCGCGCACGGGCCCGGCTCCCAGGCCCAGTCCATCCGCGCGGGGACGTCCGGGGTGCGGACCAGCCCTTCGAGCATGGCTCGGCAGTCCGCGATCTCGCGGTACCTCAGCAGCCACGGCCCCCCACCGCTGCACAGCGCGCCTGCCAGGGCCGTCACCGGCTCCACCATCCGCAGCCAGGCCGAGGTCTGCGGGATGACCGCGACGGCGGCCTCGACCAGGCCGATCTCGGTGAGGGTCGGCGTGTCGACGGCGGGGTCCCGCTCGAGGACGACGACCCCTCCCAGCCGGAGCCGGTCGGGGGCCCGGACCAGCCCGAGCTCGTCGGGGGAGGACTCGATCTTGTCGTGGGGGGACTCGGGCGCGACGACGACCGAGAGCGGCTTGGGGTAGGCGCGCACGGTCAGGTCGTCCTCGATGGCGACGGTCTCGTCGCTCACGTAGCCGAAGGAGCGCCCCAGCAGTCGTGCCGCCGTCGTCTTCCCCGTGCCGGAGGGGGCGACGAGGGCCAGGGTGGTCCCGTCCGGCGCGGCGATCCCGGCCGCGTGGAGCAGCAGGCAGTCGCCGCTGCGACGCGCGATCGAGGCGACGGTGAGTGCGCGGGACACGGCGTACGGCACCGCGTCGTCGGTCACGCGGTACGGGGAGCCGTCGATGACGACCGCGTCGTCGGCGCGGGTGACGACGAAGTCGCGGTCGTCCCCTGCCGCCCCGCCGAGGTGGGGCGGCGCTGCCCGGCGCCACAGCTCGCGCATCCGGGCGTCCAGAGGGGCCCCGAGCCCGTCGACGTCGAGCCGCCACCTCGCGCCGAAGGCGTCGACGGCCGACGGCTCCGGGGGGTCGCCGGCGTGCTCAGGCATACCGTGCGGCTGCGTCGAGGGCGCGGCGGACGTAGGAGCCGCCGAAGAGGACCGCGTGCACCAGCAGCGGGTGCACCTGGTGCAGGAGCACCCGGTCCTGCCACCCGGCGGCGAGCGGGGCGGCCTCGTCGTAGGCCGCGAGGACCCGGTCGAGGTGCGGCACCCCGAAGAGGGCCAGCATCGCAAGGTCCGCTTCGCGGTGGCCCCCGTGCGCGGCCGGGTCGATGAGGACCGCCCCGTCCGCGGTCCACATGATGTTGCCGGACCACAGGTCACCGTGGAGCCGGGCCGGTGCCTCCGTCGTGTCGAGCGCGCCTGACTCGAGGGTGGCGGCCAGGCGGTGCAGGGCCGCGTCGGCGGCGGCATCGAAGACCCCCCGCTCGGTGCCGAGCCGTGCCAGCGGCAGCACTCGCGCCTCGGCGTAGAAGGCGCCCCAGGAGTCCCAGGCCCCGAGCGTCAGCGGCAACGGCTCGTCGAGGGGACCGAGCCACCCGTCGCCGGTCCAGCCGGTCGGGCCCGCACCGAAGGCCGCAGCCCCGGCCGCGTGGGTGGTCGCCAGGGCGCGCCCCAGCCGCTCGGCGGCCTCGCGCTGCGGCGGTGCGGGATCGAGCCTGGCCAGGTCCAGGTGCGTGGGGCCCGTGTCGACCACCTCGACGATCCGGGCACCTCCGGCGTCGGCGAGCCAGCGCAGTCCGGCAGCCTCCCAGGCGAAGTAGCCCGGGGGCACGTCGTCGGAGGACTTGCGGTACCGGGGGGCCATGGGCACATCGTCGCACCGTGGGCCCACCGCCGATGGACATGGCGCTACAGTGCGGGTCGCACCCAGGTTGACCTCGGAGGACAGACGCATGGCCGACATCCTGACGCAGCCGCTCCCGGACGACGCGCGCACCGACCCGACGACCGTGCTCGAGGCCATGAGCAACGACATCGGCGGGGTCCTGGAGTCGATGGAGGAGCTCTCGGACTACCTCGAGCGGGTCGTCCACGCCGTCTGTCGGCACGTCACCGGCTGCGACGAGGTGGGCATCACCATCCTGAGCAACGACCGACCGCACACGGCCGCCTACACCACGGTGCAGACCCTCGAGATCGACGCCGTCCAGTACGCCCTCGACGAGGGCCCGTGCCTCGACGCGGCCCGCACCGGGGAGGAGCAGCGCGTCGACGACCTCGCCACCGACGACGGGCGCTGGCCCGCCTTCGCCCAGGTCACCCGCCAGGACGGGATGCGCAGCCTCTACGCGGTGCCGCTGATCAGCGGTGAGGAGTGCGTGGGCGCGATCAACCTGTACGCCTGGGAGCGGAGCGCCTTCGACGGCTTCGACGCAGCCCTCGTGCGCGTCGCGGCCGGCCGGTGCGCCGATGCGGTCGTCGCGCTGACCCAGCTGGACGGGATGCGCCGGCTCGCCGGCCAGCTCGAGCAGGCGATGGCCAGCCGGGCCGTCATCGAGCAGGCCAAGGGCGTCATCATGGCGCTGCGCGGCATCCCGGAGCACCAGGCCTTCGAGGTGCTGCGCCGCACCTCCCAGGATCGCAACGTCAAGGTGCGGTCCCTCGCCGAGCAGGTCATCGCCGGTGTCATCGACGGATCCGACGGGTTGCGTCCACCGGTCTGAGAGTTCTCATCTAGAGTCACGGCATGGCGCGACCGCACGCGGCTGCACTCATCGAGGACGCCTACACGGACCGTAAGGCGCGCCTCCTGGAGAGGCGCGGCTGGGCGACCCGCCTCGTCCCGAGCACCGGATACGGCAGCACGGCGCAGCTCCGGGTCTTCGGCCGAGTCATCATGAGCCGGCCCCGCCTCGACGAGGAACCCCCCGAGGCGACGTACGCGGCACGGCTGCGCGCCGTCGAGCTCGAGACGCGCGGCTGGCGCGCCTTCTTCGCCGCGCCCGTGGCGGACGAGCCGGTCACGGTCCGGGTCAACGAGCGCCTCGTCACGACCCGCACCGACCGCGGTGGCTACATCGACCTCACGGTCCGCGGGCACGGGCTGGACCCCGGCTGGCACCAGGTCTACCTCGACTCCCCCCGGGCCCAGCCGATGGAGGCCCCGGTGCTCGTCGTCGGGTCCCAGGTGACGCACGGCATCATCAGCGACATCGACGACACGGTCCTGTCGACGTCGCTGCCCCGCCCCCTCATCGCAGCCTGGAACACCTTCGTCCGGTCCGAGGGGGCGCGCCGTCCGGTGCCGGGGATGGCGACGATGTACCGCGAGCTGCTCGCGTCCCAACCCGACGCGCCGGTCATCTACCTCTCCACCGGTGCCTGGAACACCGCGCCGCAGCTGACGCGGTTCCTGCGACGCAACGGCTACCCGGCGGGCCCGATGCTCCTCACCGACTGGGGACCGACGAACACCGGGTGGTTCCGGTCGGGGCAGGAGCACAAGCGCGCCCAGCTGCATCGGCTGGCCCGCGAGCTGCCGAACGTCCGCTGGCTGCTCGTCGGCGATGACGGCCAGCACGACCCGCGGCTGTACACGGAGTTCGCGAGCAAGCGCCCCGACCGGGTGCGGGGCATCGCGCTCCGAGAGCTGACGGCCGGCGAGCAGGTGCTGTCGCACGCCCTTCCCGTCGCCACCGACGACATCGCCCCGGCGCCCACCGCGCGCCTCGAGGTGCCGGTCCTGCGGGGCGCGGACGGGTACGCGCTGCGTCGCCGGGTCCGCGGGGTGTGGGGCGAGGGTGAGCACCCGCGCACCCTCGGCGAGTACGCGTCGGCCGTCGCCACCGGCGGCCTGGACGACCCGCCCGACTACCTCCTGCCGGACCCCGACGAGCGATAGCGTCGGGGCATGCCCGAGCTGCCCGAGGTGCAGGCGCTGGCCGACTTCCTGCGTGAGCGCACGGACGGGCTCGTCGTCACCGGCGTCGAGCTCGGGTCCTTCCACGTCCTGAAGACCTTCACCCCGCCACCGGAGGCGCTCGCCGGGGCGCCGGTCGACGGCGTCTCACGGCACGGCAAGTTCCTGGATCTCGACTGTGGGGGAACGCACCTGGTCTTCCACCTCGCGCGCGCCGGGTGGCTGCGGTGGTCCGACGCGATGCCGGCCACCAGGCTGCGGCCGGGCAAGTCGCCGATCGCCCTGCGAGTGCGCTTCGACGACGGCTCGGGCTTCGACCTCACCGAGGCGGGCACCCAGAAGCGGCTTGCGGCGTACCTCGTGAACCGGGTCGAAGATGTCCCCGGCGTGGCCTCGCTCGGGCCGGACCCGCTGGCCGACGACTTCACCGAGGAGGCGTTCGCGGGGATCCTCGCCGGCCACCGGATGCAGGTGAAGGGCCTCCTGCGCGACCAGTCGATCATCGCGGGGGTCGGCAACGCCTACTCGGACGAGATCCTGCACGTCGCCAAGCTGTCGCCGTTCGCGCTGGCCGCGACGCTCGACCCCGAGCAGGTCCGCCGCCTCTACGCGGCGCTGCGCGACACGCTGGGCCACGCCGTCGCTACAGCGTCGGGCAAGCCCGCCAAGGAGCTCAAGGACGCCAAGCGTGCCGGCATGCGGGTCCACGGTCGCACCGGCGAGCCCTGCCCAGAGTGCGGCGACGTCGTCCGCGAGGTCTCGTTCGCCGACTCCTCCCTGCAGTACTGCGCCACCTGCCAGACCGGGGGCAAGCCGCTGGCGGACCGGCGGACGAGCAAGTTCCTGAAGTAGCGGCGGCGTCCGTTCCCCTGGCCGGTCGGGGCGATCGGGTCTAGGGTCTGGAACCGATGCGTCGGGGGGAGACCGGCGCCCGAGGGGGAGGAACCACCATGTCCGTCGATCACACCCGCCGTCGGCTGCTCGGCCGGAGCGTCATCGCCGTCGCGGCGCTGGCCGGGGCTCTGGCCGGCGGTCCGGCCCCCGCCGCCGTCGCCGCGTGCCCGGCCGACGACCAGTGCACCTCGCTGCCCAACGTCAACGCGGGTCGCGTTCTGCTCGCCGCGACGCTCGACCCGTACCGCACGGACTCGGTGACGACCGCGCACGACCACGTCCTGCGGGTCGAGAACGCCCTCGTCGCCAAGGGGTACCTCGCGGGCACGTGGGCCGACGGGTACTGGGGCACGACGACCACGGCCGCGTGGGCGAAGTTCGAGAAGGATCTGGGCCAGAACGGCGTCCACACCCGCAACGGCATTCCCAGTCCCTGGGAGCTGCGGCAGCTCGGCCCCAACCGCTTCGACACCGTCGGGTCCTACGACGTCGGCAAGCGCATCACCCTGAGCAAGGCCCCGGGCGGGCTGAGCAACGACGGCACCGACGTCGTCAACGAGCGGACCCGCGACATGTTCGTCGAGGCGCGGGCGCTGCTCACCCGCCGCGGCCAGGACAACGCGGCCAAGATGATCGTCACCCAGGGCGGGTACTGCGGAGCGTCCTGCGCGGGCTCCTCGTTCGGCACGCATGACGGCGGCGGCATCATCGACGTCCGGATCACCGACTATGCGAACAACCGCACCGTCATCGACAACCGGCTCAAGGCCTTGCGCGACGTCGGGTTCGCCGCGTGGGAACGCAGCGACCACATCCACGCCGTCGCCCTCAACGACTACCAGATGGCCTGGACCGTGCACGGTGACACCACGCCCCCGGCCGACGTCCTCGACCAGGGCTACCCGCGCGGGTACTGCCAGGTCTACGAGTGGACGTTCAAGAAGGACGGGCTCGGTAACTGCGACGACCGGGTGCCGTCGAGCTCCCCGCAGCGCACCGTGGTCACGTGGGAGGACTACCAGGCAGCCCAGGGCTGATCGAGGTCCCTGCTCTGGGATGCTGGAGGGATGAGCGAGTTCCCCGACGTCCCCGTGACCGACGTGGCCGACGACCAGGCCTTCCTCGACATCCGCGAGCAGGACGAGTGGGACCTCGGGCACGCCCCGACCGCGGTGCACATCCCGATGTCCGAGCTGCCGCAGCGGGTCGACGAGCTCGCGCCGTTCCTCGACCGTGACGAGCCGCTCGTCATCGCGTGCCGGTCCGGTGGGCGGGTGCAGCGGGTCATGCCGTGGCTCGCGCAGCAGGGGTACGAGGTCGCGAACCTCGCCGGCGGTATGCGGGCATGGCTGGCCGCGGGTCGCCCGATGGACGCCACGCACGGCGAGCCCACCGTCTCCTGACGCGCGGAGCGGGCGACCCGACCGCGAGACCCCGCTTTGTCAGCGTTGCTGAGCTTCGGAACCCCTGCTCGGCTGACATTCCGGGGTGACCCCGAAATGTCAGCCGGCGGTCAGGCGCGGCGGGGGGTCAGTGGGTCAGCTTGAGTCCGATGACGCAGCCGACGACGCCGAGGACGAGCAGGATCCGCACGACCGAGACCGCTTCCTCCCCGGTCGCCATCGCGTAGCCCACGGTGAGCACTGCGCCGATGCCGACCCACACCGCGTACGCCGTGCCCACGGGCAGGTCGCGCATCGCGTAGCCGAGACCGAGCATGCTCGCCACGAGGGCCACCGCGAAGACCACGATCGGGCCTGTGCGGGTGAACCCCTCGGCGCGGCCCAGGGCGGTGGCCCACACGGCCTCGAGCACACCGGACAGGATGAGGACGAACCAGGACATGACGTACTCCCTCGAGCCGTCTTGTCGCGTGTCCGGGTACGGCGTCCCTCGTCCGGGAGCCCGTCGTGGGCTCTGTGGCCAGGATCCCACGCGGTGTGTCGGCGGGCCAATCAGGCGCGGGGCCGCGCGGCCTCCAGGCCCCGAGCCGGACCGATCGGTGCGTCTGTCGCTGTCTAGGCTGGCGGGTAGACGGGGGTATCGGGGCGAATCTTCCGGATCCGGAGGGATACCTCCGGGTTCCGGACGTGACGACCGGGACCACCGGGAGCGACCGGACCCCACGCCGTGCGGGCGACACGCGATGTCCCTCTCTGCCGATGTATCGGGCTGGCCCTAGAGAACCGCATACGCTGCGATCGTGGACCCGATCCGGAACCCGTACGCCCCCGGCGCCGGCCAGCGCCCGCCCGAGCTCGCCGGGCGGGACGAGCAGCTCGACGCGTTCGACGTCGTGCTCGAGCGGGTGGCGCGCGGTCGGCCGGAGCGCTCCATCGTCCTCACCGGGCTGCGAGGGGTCGGTAAGACGGTGCTGCTCAACGCCCTCCGCTCGGCCGCCGTGCGGGCCGGGTGGGGGACCGGCAAGCTCGAGGCGCGCCCGGACCAGTCGCTGCGGAGGCCGCTGTCCTCGGCCGTGCACCAGGCAGTCCGCGAGCTCGGGCCGGCCGGCGGGGCGGGGGACCACGCCCTCGGGGTCATCCGCTCCTTCGCGCAGCGCGAGCCGGTCGCGAGCCCCGCGCGACGCGGTGCGGCACCCAAGCTGCGCGACCGCTGGAACCCCGGCATCTCGGTGCCCGCGGTGGCGGGGCGGGCCGACTCCGGGGACATCGAGATCGACCTCGTCGAGCTCCTCTCCGACCTCGGCGGGATGGCGGCCGACACCGGGCGCGGCATCGCCGTGTTCATCGACGAGATGCAGGACCTGGAGCCCGACGACGTCTCCGCCCTGTGCGCGGCCGCCCACGAGATCAGCCAGACCGGGCTGCCCCTCATCGTCGTCGGCGCCGGCCTGCCGCACCTGCCGGCCGTGCTGTCGGCCTCGAAGTCTTACTCCGAGAGGCTGTTCCGCTACTCCCGGATCGACCGCCTCGACCGCGGTGCTGCCGAGGCGGCGCTGGTGCGCCCTGCGCGGGAGGAGGGTGCGGAGTACGCGCCCGACGCCCTCGCGGCGCTGTACGCCGCGACCGGCGGCTACCCGTACTTCATCCAGGCATATGGGAAAGCGGTGTGGGACAGGGCTCCTGGCTCGCCCATCACCGCAGCCGACGTCGAGGTCGCCGCGCCCGAGGCCGAGTCCGAACTCGCCGTCGGGTTCTTCGGCTCCCGGTTCGAGCGGGCGACGCCGGGCGAACGCGAGTACCTGCGCGCGATGGCCGAGGTCGCCGCCGCTTCCGGCGCCGACGAGATGGACGCCGTCCCGACCGCCGACGTCGCCGCCCACCTCGAGCGCAAGCCGCAGTCACTCTCACCGGCCCGCGACGCGCTGCTGAAGAAGGGCCTCATCTACTCGGGCGAGCGCGGGCTCATCGCCTTCACGGTCCCGCATTTCGGCCGGTACCTGCGCGACCACACCTGAGCGGGACGCGGTCCTTCCCTCGGCTGGCGGGGGGCCGTCGGCTCGGGCACGATGGCCGCGAGTGGGCTCGTCGAGCCCGCCGGGGGAAGGCCCGGGACCGCCGTGAGGTGTTCCGGGCGTCGATTCGTCGACGGCCGAAGGGTCGTCGCAAGGGGGTTCACCATGAGAAAGAAGATCGCGCTGCTCGGCGCGGCCACGGCACTCGCCGCCGCCACACTGGCGACGGCGCCGGCGGCCCAGGCCGCCACGGCCAAGAACGGGGTCTGCGAGACGGGGGAGTTCTGCCTGTACTACAACTCCGACCACGGCGGCTCGCTCGTCGACCTCGCGAACAGCCAGAAGGACTACGGCACCGGCGCGGGCTGCATCGAGTTCGTGTCGACCGGCAGCGGCAAGGGCCAGTGCGTCAAGAACAACGTCGCGTCGGTCTGGAACCGCGAATCCAGCGTCGTGACGGTGTTCTACAAGAGCAACTGGTCCGGCGCCATCGACTCCATCGCCTCCGGTGACAAGGTCAACCTCCGGCCCGAGCTGAAGAACGAGAACGCGGGCCACGTCGTCGGCGTCGGCGGCAACGACACCTTCGAGTACGGCGTCTACAAGACCGGGTCGGCGCGGGTCACCGCCTGGTTCGACGGCTACCTCAACACTCCCGGCCGGCACGAGGGGATCGACGTCGCCCACCAGTCCGGGGCCGACGTGTTCTCGATGCTCA
Organism: uncultured Actinomycetota bacterium; assembly: GCA_963815545.1. Taxonomy (GTDB): domain Bacteria; phylum Actinomycetota; class Actinomycetes; order Actinomycetales; family Dermatophilaceae; genus Phycicoccus. The sequence continues at coordinate 425,424 of CAWFGY010000006.1, read as the reverse complement.
ACGGCACGGTGACCCGGGTCAGCGAAGGAGGGGGTGCCGGCAACAGCCTCTCCACCCTGGCCATCTACAACGCCGGCTTCGACAAGACGATCATCTACCTGCACCTGAACCCGCTGAGCCTCTCGGTCGGGCAGTCGATCTCGCGTGGGCAGAAGATCGGCACCGAGGCGGCGCGCGGTGCCGGGGGGTCGCACACCCACGTCGAGATGCGCAACGGCCGCCAGACCGCTGCCAACTACAGCAGCGACAGCACTCTGGTGAACGACATCCCCACCCAGTTCTGGATGGACCGGGGCTACAACGCCTGCTGCCAGTGACCCGGAACCGATGACCGGACGGGCCCTCTCCGAGCGCGGAGGGGGCCCGTCGCGTGGCACAGGTGTCGCGCGGCCACAGTCGCGTCCGGCCACTGCGGTCTCCGCCGCCATGGCCCGTGGCGGGCCGCGCTGCGAGCGTCGACTCACGGGGGTCGACGGTGACCCCAACAGGGAGGCGACGATGAGTCCGGTCCGCACCACGACGGTGAGCCCACCCCGCCCGGCCCGGGTCCTGGCCGCGCTGCTCACGATCGCCCTCCTCGGCGCGGTCGCGATGGTGCTCCTGCATCCACCCGCGGCCCGCGCTGCCGGGCTGCAGCAGGTCACCGGCTTCGGCAGCAACCCGGGGGCGCTCACGATGTACAGCTACCGCCCGGACGGCCTCCCGGCGGCTGCGCCGCTCGTCGTGCAGCTGCACGGCTGCACCCAGGACGCGACGACGTACTTCACCAACTCCGGCTGGCGCCAGATGGCCGACCGGTACGGGTTCGCCCTGGTGCTCGCCCAGCAGAGCACCGCCAACAACTCCAGCCGGTGCTTCAACTGGTTCCAGGCCGGGGACACCAGCCGTGGCCAGGGGGAGGTCGCGAGCATCGCGCAGATGGTCGACCACGCCGTCGCGAGCCACAGCCTCGACGCCTCGCGCGTCTACGTCACCGGGTTGTCTGCGGGCGCGGCGATGACGGCCGCGATGCTGGCCACCTACCCCGACCGGTTCGCCGGTGGCTCGATCAACGCCGGCCTGCCGTACCGCTGCGCGACGAGCACGATGCAGGCGTACTCGTGCATGAACCCCGGTGTCGACAAGACCCCGGCGGCCTGGGGCGACCTGGTCCGCTCCGCCCACCCCTCGTTCAGCGGTCCGCGCCCGGCCGTGTCGATCTGGCACGGCACCTCGGACACGACGGTGACCGGGATGAACGCCACCGAGCTGCGCGACCAGTTCACCAACGTCGCCGGGGTGTCCCAGACGCCGACGTCCACCGGCACCATCACGACCGGCGTGACCTGGGAGGACCACGCGGCCTCGGTGCGGGTCACCCGGGTGCAGGGCATGGGGCACGGGACGGCGGTCGACCCCGGGACCGCCGACAACCAATGCGGCACAGCCGGTGCGTACTTCATCGACACGGTCTGCGCGGCCTACTACGACGTGCTGTTCTTCGGGCTCGACGACACGACGCCTGGCCCATCGCCCTCCGCGACCCCCACAGCCACGCCTACCCCGACGCCGACCCCCACCGCGACACCGACGTGCATCACGTCGAGCAACTACGACCACGTGGTGGCAGGGCGCGCCTATCAGTCGGGGGGCTACACGTACGCGAAGGGCTCCGGCCAGTACCTCGGCCTCTACAACACCTACTACACCGCCACGCTGAAGCAGACCGGGGCCGACTACTGGGTCATCTGCTGAGTGGCGCCACCCGACGCCGGACACCCGGTCACCCGCTGGCCCCCCGCGCCTGGCCGGGCTAGCGTGCCGGGGCGAGCACGAGGATCGACGAGAGGGCGCGCATGCCGACGACGGCGACGGGGATCGGATACGACCGCGGGGGCGACCCAGGGCACCCACCGGTGCTCCTCGTCCACGCGGGGGTCGCCGACCGGCGGATGTGGGACCCCCAGTGGCCGGCGCTCGCGGCCGGCTTCGACGTCGTCCGGCCGGACCTGCGGGGCTTCGGCGACTCCGCGACGGCTCCCCGGGGCGCGCTCGACCACGTCGCCGACCTGCTGGCGCTGCTCGACGGACTCGGCATCGAGCGCTGCCACGTCGTCGGGTCCTCCATGGGCGCTGGTGTGGCGGTCGAGCTCGCCCTGACCGCCGTCGACCGCGTGGCGTCGCTCCTCCTCGCGCCTCCCGGCGGCAGCCTCCTCGCCTCGATGACCCCGGACCTGCGAGCCTTCGTCGATGCGGAGTCGGCGGCACTCGACGCGGGTGACCTCGACGCCGCGGTCGAGGCCAACGTCGACGCCTGGGTCGTGGGCGCGGACCGCGACCCGGCCGACGTCGACCCAGCAGTCGCCATGGCGGTGCGCCGGATGCAGCGCCGGGCCTTCGAGGTGGGTGAGCCGCTGGGGGACCTCGACGAGGTCGAGCTCGACCCGCCGCCGCTCGAACGGCTCGGCGAGGTCCGGGCACCCGCTCTCGTCGTCGTCGGACAGCACGACCTGGACACGAGCCGGGACGCCGCCGAGCGGGTCGCCCGCGGCATCCCCGGCGCCCGCCGGGTCGACTGGCCGGATGTCGCGCACCTGCCCTCGATGGAGCAGCCGGGCCGTTTCACCGATCTCCTCCTCGACTGGCTCGCCGAGCATCGCGCCTGACCCACCGCCTGGCCCGGGTCCGGCCGACTTCAGCCGAAGGTGACGGATCCCGCGGGACGCCAGCCGGGTGGCGGCTCCTCGCCGACGCGGCCGTCCACCGCCTCACGGAGCAGGTCGGCGTGCCCGGTGTGCCGGCCGTACTCCTCGAGGAGGTCGCAGAGCACGCGGCGGATGTTCGCGTGCCGGCCGTCCGGCATCGAGACATGGGCCTCGCCACCGAGCCCACGCTCGACGATCGCCGCGGCGAAACCGGCCCGGGAGCGGGCGACGGCAGCGTCGTAGGTCGCGTAGAGGGTGGCGGGGTCGTCCGTGTCGGCCGAGGTCAGCTCCCAGTCCTCGTCCTCGTCCCAGCCGTTGACGTCCCAGGCGTCCGGCATGGGCGCCCCCGTCAGCTTCTCGGTGGAGTAGGAGTCCTCCACGGCCGCGAGGTGCTTGAGCAGGCGCCCGAGAGTCAAGGCGGAGGCGCCGACACGCGTGCCCAGACCGTCGGCGTCGAGCGCGTCGGCCTTGAAGCGGAAGGTCCACCGCATCCGCTCGACCGCCCCGAGGAGGTGATCTGCCTCGGTCCCCGACAGCGGCGGCTCCCACGGCGTCTCGTCGCTGCCGGGCTCGGCCGCGGCGGGTGCGTCGCTCACGGCAGCCTCCCGAGCAGGTCGAGCGACCGCTCGACGACGAGGCGTGCAGCCCCCTCGTCGGAGGACGGGAGCGAGCTGTCGGTGAAGAGGTGCTCGGCGCCGGGGTAGGTGAAGACCTCGACCTCCGGACGGCCGGCGGCGAACGCCCGGGCGGCCTCGAGGTCGCCCTCCAGCGCGAAGAACGGGTCCTCGTCCATCCCGTGCACCTGGGCCGGCAGGCCGTCCGGCCACGTGCCGAACTCCGCCGGGTCGGCGAAGCCCTCGTAGAGGAGCGCCCCCGCGACGCCAGGGTGGTGCGTCGCCAGCTGGATCGCGGCCATCACCCCGAAGGAGATCCCGGCGACGACGAAGCCCGGCGGCAGCTCGTCCGCCGCGGCGAGCGCGGGTGCCCGGACCGTGTCGAAGCCGACCGAGCGGGCGTGGGCGAACCCGTCGTCGATCGAGCCGAACGTCCGGCCCTCGAAGAGGTCCGGGGTGTGGACGTCGTGACCCGCGGCGCGCAGCGCGTCGGCCACTGCGACGACGCCGGGCGTGAGGCCCTGGATGTGGTGGATGAGCAGGACATGTGTCATGCGGAGCACCGTAGGCCCGGTTGCGGACGGAACGCGTCCGGATGACGATGGCGCGGTGAGATCGAAGACCTCGCCCGCGGCGCGGGCCCTGCTCGCGATGGAGGTGATCCGGGACCAGCCGGGCATCACCGCCGACCGGCTCGCGGCCCGGCTCGGAGTGTCCGATCGGGCGGTGCGGCGGTACGTCGACATCCTCCGGCAGGCCGAGATCCCTGTCGAGTCGGTCCGTGGGCCGCTCGGGGGGTACCGGCTCGGCCGGGGGACCCGCCTGCCGCCGGTGGCGTTCAGCGGGGACGAGGCGCTCGGCCTGGTCATGGCCGTGCTCGACGGGCACCACCCGACCTCCGACCCCTCCGACCCCGTCGGCGCCGCCGTCGCCAAGCTGCTCCGGGCGATGCCGCAGCACGTGGCCGACCAGGCCGACGTCGTCCGCCGGGCCACGGCCGCCGCGCCGGACCGTGGAGCCGCCCGGCCCGACCCCGCGACCACGGTGGCCCTGGTCCGGGCCCGCAGCGAGCAGCGTTGCGTCGCCGTCGAGTACCGGTCGGAGAACGGCCGGGAGTTCAGGACCGAGGTCGAGCCGTGGGCCGTCGTCGTCCGGCACGGGCGCTGGTACCTGCTCTGCCGCTCGGGCCGCTCGGGGGCGGTCCGCACCTACCGCGTCGACCGGGTCCTGCGGGTGGAGGCCCTGGACCGGACCTTCCGGATGCCCCCCGACCTCGACCCCGTCGCGACTCTCGAGGAGCACCTGGGGGTCGGGTGGGAGCACCCGACCGAGGTGGTCATCGACGCGCCGATGGCCGACCTGGCCTGGCTGAACCGGGCGATGGGTCGACTCGAGGCGATCGACGCGACGACCACGCGACTGGCCGGCAGCACGAGCGACCCGAGGGGCTACGCCGAGGACCTCGCCCGCCTCCCGGCCCCGTTCCGGGTCGTCGGCGGACCGGAGCTGTGTGCCGCGGTCCAGGCCCTGGGCCGGCGCCTGGCGGACGCCACCCCACCGGGGCCCGCCGGCTGAGCGGACGTCACGAACTCCCCTGATGTCGGAGCGGCGCGGCAGACTGCTCTGCCATGCCGATCGCCGCTGGACACCTCGATCACCGCTTCTCCGACCCCGACACCTCGCCCACCACCTGGGCGGAGACCGAGCGACTGCTCCGGGACGCCGAGCTGTACTGGCTCACCACCGTGCGCGCCGACGGCCGCCCGCACGTCACGCCGCTCGTCGGGGTGTGGCACGAACGGGGGTTCGCGTTCACCACGGGGGAGGGGGAGCAGAAGCACCGCAACCTGTCCGCCGCGCCTCACGTCGTGGTGACGACGGGCACGAACACCTGGGCCGTGGGCACCGACGTCGTCGTCGAGGGAAGGGCCGAGCGCATCCTGGGACGCGAACGGATCCGGCCGCTGGCCGACGCGTTCCGCGTCAAGTACGGCGACGCGTGGGACTGGTACGCCGAGGACGACGGTTTCCGCTTCGGTCCCGACGGTGCCGAGGGCCACCCCCGACCGTGGGTGTACGTCGTCGAGCCGGTCAAGGTCCTGGCCTTCGGCAAGGCGCCGCACAGCCAGACGACCTTCCGGCGCTGAGCCGGTCAGCCGGGCGCGAGACGGTGCAGCGACACGTCGTGGACGCCGCCGTCCGCGAGGCGCAGCGTCATCCAGGTGAAGTCGGGCTCCCGGCGCCGGTCCGTCGGCGAGCCGGGGTTCAGCAGGCGGAGCCCGTCGTGCGAGGTGTCCCAGGGGATGTGGCTGTGCCCGAACACGAGGAGGTCGGTGTCGGGGTAGTCGGCGCGCATCCGCTCCCCCCGGCGGTCCTTGGATCCCGTCTCGTGGACCACGGCGACCCGCACGCCCTCGACGGTCGCGCGCGCCACCTCCGGTAGCCGGGCCCGGAGGTCATCGCCGTCGTTGTTGCCCCAGCACGCGAGCAGGCGAGCCGACCGCGACGCGAGGCGGTCCAGGAGGTCGACCTCCATCCAGTCGCCCGCGTGGATGACGAGGTCGGCCTCGTCCACGGCCTGCCACAGCGCCGGCGGCAGGTCCTTGGCCCGCCGGGGCAAGTGGGTGTCGCTCATGAGCAGGACGCGGCTACCGGTCACCCGGTCCACCCTGCCATCCGCCCCGGCTCCGGACCCGCGAGGGGCCGGGTCGCGCGGTGGCGACCCGGCCCCCCGGGTGGTGGTGCGGTGTCAGCCGAGGTCGGCCCGCGAGGCGAGCGTGCCTCCGGACGTGCCGAGCCAGCCGACGAGGACCCGGGCCTCCGCACCAGGTGCCTCGTCGAGGGCGACGGTCACCGTGGACCTGCCCGCCGGGACCTCGACGGTGCGAGACCCGACCGTGCCGTCGGCGTCGACGACGAACACGTGCGCCTCACCGGGGCCGTTGGCACGCATCCGCACGGTCACGGTGTCGCCCGCCATGGAGGCCGACTCGGCCCACCCGGCGTCGCCGCGGGTGCTGGCCGGGTCGCCGGCGAGCGGCACGTCGATGCGCACCGCCTGCTCGATGCTCTGCGGGCTGTCGAGCGAGGACAGCGCCGTCGTCGGGATGACCGGCTCCGGCGCCTCGGTCGGACGGTCGGCCGGGGGCTCGTAGCCCGGGAGCGTCGCGACGCCCCAGCGGTACGGGTCGCCCTGCACGCCACCGAAGGTGGACCAGCCGATCCTGCTCTGCCCCGTCTTGTCCTGGGTGTCGGAGTCGTAGACGAAGATGTTCAGCCCCATGTGCTCGGGGTCGATCGCCCCGGGCAGCTCGGACATCGGGATCGCCACCTCGACGGTGTACCCGTCGAACGGCTCGGCCACCGTCGAGGCGACCTCCATGCCGGGAGCGGTCTCCGCAGCCGGACCCTGCCGGTTGTCGGCGTCCCGCAGCCCGCACGCGGGGCCCTCGGTCGTGGCCGGCAGGACCGCCGCCTTGAACGTCGTCGACGTGTTCTCGCTGTCACCGCGGGGGTCGACGGCGATCTCCACCGAGTCGGTGCGCCAGTGCCGCTTGCAGTCCGAGGTGTCGAGCCGGGTGCCCAGCACGTCGTCGGTCACCTGGACGAGGACGTTGAGGGTGTCGTCGTGCCAGGCGACCTTGGCCGTGGCCGAGCAGTCGGCCGCGGACTCGCAGGCGCTGCCCTCCCACCGCCGGGAGATGTCGATCGCCTCGCCCGGGTACTCGCCGTCGGCCTCGACGCCGTCGACGACCGGTGCCGCCGAGGCCTGGTCCACCGCCGTCGTCGGGACGAGCTCGAGCGCTGCCCGGCTCGTGGCCGGGCCCGCTGCGGTCGTCGTGACGATCGAGTAGGCGTAGTCACCGGCCGCGGCCCCGGGCGTGCCGCCCTGGTTCGCGGTCGGCAGGGAGGAGTCGGTGTTCGTGACGGTGAAGGTGACGCTGCCGTCGGCACCGGCCGCGAGCGGGCCGTACGCCCGGCTCGCGGGTGAGGCCGAGAACCCGTCCGGCAGGTCGAGCGAGACCTCGCCGGACTCGGCGTCGGACCCGTTGTTGTGCAGGTCCACCCGGACCTCGCGGGAGCCTCCGGACGGCAGGGTCAGGACCGGTGTCACGGTGCCGCTCAGCTGCGGCTGATGCGCCTCGTCGGGAGCCCAGTCCTCGAAGACCGCCACCTGGGGCAGCAGCTGCTGCTGCGCCGTCACCGACGGCACGACCTCGACGACACGGTCCGAGTAGCCGGACCCGGCCTTCGTCGACAGCCGGGCCGCGACCCGCTGGCGCTCACCGGCGGTCGCGTCGGCCGCCGGGGTGACGGTGAACGTCTTCGTGACGGTCCGGCCCGGGGTCACCGTGCCCAGCGCGCCCGACCCCGTGGCCGTCCAGCCGTCGGGCAGGTCGAGCGAGACGGAGGCGCCCGGCAGGGCCCGCTTCGGGGCGGTGACGGTCACCGTCGCCTCGAACGGCGAACCGGCGAGGACGCCGAACTGCTCGGTGTCCACCCGCAGGCCGGTGCCGAGCGGGACGGCGCCCGGCGCCCGCACGACCGACCCGGCGAGAGCGGCCGAGGACTGCTGGGCCGCCTCCGTCCCCGGCTCGGCGAAGGGGACCCGCGAGTCGATCTGCCGGAAGTAGTCGCAGCCGATCTGGGCGGGGTCGCTCGGGACGTCGGGGAAGCTCGCCCAGCCCTGGGAGGCGTACTGCCGCTGCGCCTCCCGCTCGACCTCGGCCCAGGTGCGGCCGTCGGGCGCGGTCTCACCGGCCCAGACGCCGTAGACCGTCTGGGTGGGGTCGGTGAGGGTGAAGCTGCTCATGCACCGCTCGCCGGTGGGCCCGGTGGCCCGGCCGCGCATGAGCAGCTTGTCGGGGGAGAAGGGCTCGAGGCCCTCGTCGGTGATCTGCTCGGGGAAGCGGGTCGGGTCGCCGGCGACCTCGAAGGCCTCGATCGCGAGCCGGGCGGCGTCCTGGTGGTTGCCGTGGTTCCCCGGCGACGGGGCCGGGTCCATCGTCGAGAGGATCTCGGGCCGGGTCTCGCGGATGATCCGCACGACCTTGCCGAGCACCTGCTCGTGGTCCCAGACCTGCTGGGTCAGGGCGTCGCTGACGGTGTAGTAGAAGTCGACCTCGTCGAGGTTGAAGATCTCGGTGATGCCGGCCCGCGCGACCGCCGAACGCTCCTCCTGCTCGCGGAGCAGGCCGAGCGCGGGACCCTCCTCGGGCCCGACGGCGTTGCCGCCGCCCTCCCCGCGGGTCACGGTGACGACTCCGATCCGCAGGTCGTGCTCGTCCCCCCACTCGCCGTAGGCCGACAGCTGGAAGGCCTCGTCGTCCGGGTGGGCCCCGATGAACAGGGCTCCAAGGTCGACCGGCGTACCGGCCGAGGTGGTCGCGTCCGGCGGCTTGGGGCCCCCGGCTCCGGGTGCCGCCGTGACGGCCCCCGCCCCGGCGAGCGCGAGCGCGGCCGCTGTCGCGACGGCTCCCGCTGCGCGCCGGGTGGCGCGCGCTCTGGTGTCGAACCTGGTCATCGTTGACCCTCCCTGTCGTTCTGTCGGATTCCCCTGCGTGGTGTTACTCCCGGACGGCCCCTTCGAGCATCCCGGCGATGAAGTGGCGCTGCAGGAACAGGTAGAGGACGACGACGGGCGTGGCGACGATGCACGCCCCCGCCGCGAGCAGGGTGAAGCCCTGCGTGTACTGCCCCTGGAAGAACGCCAGCCCGAGCGGTGCCGTGCGCAGCGACTCGGAGACGACCATGACGAGGGGGACGAGGAACTCGTTCCACGTCCACATGAAGACGAGCACGGTGAGCGTGACGATCGCGGGCCGGGCGAGCGGCACGAGCACGTGCCACAGGATGCGCCAGGTCGACGCGCCGTCGAGCCGGGCGGCCTCGACGATGGAGCGGCTCGAGGAGCGGAACCACGCACGCATCCAGAAGGTCCCGAACGCCACCGACTGCGCGATCTGGGGGAGCACGATCGCCCAGATGGTGTCGGTGAGGTGCAGCGCCCGCAGGTCGTAGTACAGCGGCACCAGGACGGCCTCGCTCGGCATCATGATGCCGACGAGGAACACGTAGAACAGGACCGTGGCGCCGCGGAAGCGCATCGTTCCGAGGGCGTACCCGGCGAGCAGCGACAGGACGAGGCTCACGACGACCACGGTGCTCGAGACGAGGAGGCTGGTCCGCAGGTAGGTGCCGAACCGGCCCTGGTCCCAGGCGGTCACGAAGTTCTCGGGGTGCAGGCCGAGGATCCCCCCGGTCACCGACCCGCCGGCGGCGTCGTCCGGGCCGAGTGCGGCCACGACGACGCTGAGCACCGGCCAGACGGCGAACAGGGCGAAGGCGACGAGCACGACGTAGTTGGCGGTGGCCTCGCCACGGTTGACGCGCATCAGCGGTCCCGTTCCGCGATGCGGGTGATCCCGAACGAGATCGCGAAGATGATGACGGTGAGGACGACGGCGATGGCCGCGGCCGAGCCGACGCGGCCCTGCTGGAAGGCGCGGTTGTACACCTCGTAGGACGGCACCGACGTGCTCGTCCCCGGCCCGCCCCGGGTCGTGACGTAGACGAGGTCGAAGGTGCGCAGCGCCGCGATGACGGTCAGGGTCAGTGCGACGGCGATCTCGCCGCGCAGCGCCGGCAGGGTGACCGTGAAGAACTCGCGGACCGGCCCGGCTCCGTCGAGACGGCAGGCCTCGTACAGCTCACCGGGGATCTTCCCCATCCCGGCGAGGAGCAGGACGGTGACGAGCCCGATCTCGAACCAGGTGCCGATGAGCCCGACCGCCGGCAGGGCGGCGGTGTAGTCGCCGAGCCAGCCGCGGGTGAGCCCCCCGAGCCCCAGCGCTCTCAGGAGGTCGTTGACGCCGCCGTCCGGGGAGTACATCCGCCGCCACGCGACGGCGATGACGACCATCGCGACGACCTGCGGCAGGAACACGACGGTGCGGAAGAACCCGAGACCGCGGACCTTGGCGCGGCCCAGGATCGCGGCCAGGACGAGCCCGACGACGAGCGGGACGACCGCGTAGAAGCCGATGAGGACGAGCGCGTGCCCGAACGAGGCGCGCAGGGCGGGGTCGCTGACGACCTCGACGTAGTTGTCGAGCCCGGCCCAGGTGGCGAGGGTGTTGCCGTTCCAGTCGTACAGCGAGATCTGGACGGCCCGCCCGAGCGGGTAGAGCAGGAAGGCGGCGTAGACGAGCAGCGCCGGCAGGGCGTACAGCCAGCCGACGTTGCGGGGCTCCCCGGGCGGGCCGGGACGGCGGCGAGGCCTGCCCGGGGAGCTGACGCGGTGCGGGACCGCGGTCGTCGTGTCCGTCATCCGTTCTGCGCGACGAAGTCGCCGTAGTCCTTCTGGACCGTCTCGAGGAACTGCTCCGGTGTCGCCTTCTTCGCGAGGAGGTCCTGCAGCGCGGCGCCGAGGGTGTCGGCCATCGTCGGCGTGGCGTAGTCGAGGTACGGGACGAGCGCGTCGTCCTCGACGGCGGTGCCGAACGCGGTGAAGACGTCCTGCCCGAGTGCGTCGGGGGCCTCCTGGGCGGCCGTGTCGGCCACCGGGAGGTTCTCGTTCTCGGCGAGCACCGCCATCGCGTCGGCGTTCGTGATGAAGTCGATGTACGCCGCCGCGGCGTCAGGGTGCTCGGTCTTGTTCGAGACGGCCCACGGGATGCCGGTGCCGCCGGTGGCGACCGGGGTGCCCTGCGCGGGCGGCGGGAGGGCGAAGGTGACGTCGTCGCCCATCGCGCTCGACAGGTCGGCCTGCAGCCAGGTGCCCGCGATGAGATAGGCGCCCTCGCCCTTGGCGAAGTCCTGCCACGCCGGGTCGTAGCCGAGGCCGTTGACGTCCTTGGACAGGTACCCCGAGTCGACCCAGTCGACGAGCGTCTGGGCGGCCTCGGTGTTCTCGGGCGTGGTCCAGCTGCCGCCGGGCTGGCCGAAGCCCAGGGTGCGGATCTGGTCGGCGGGCGTCGTCTGCGCCTGCACGGTGCCGAAGACGTGGATGGCCGGCCACTTGTCGAGGTTGCCGAGGACCAGCGGCAGCTCGCCGGCACCCTTGACCGTCTCGAGGCTGGCCTCGAACTCCGCCCAGGTGGCGGGGACCTCGTCGACCCCGGCGTCCTTGAGCAGCGCGGTGTTGGCGAAGATGCCGACGACCTCGCCGACCTGCGGCAGGCCGTACAGCGTGCCCGTCCCGAAGGTCGTGCCGTCCTCGGAGTAGCTCGAGTACTTGCGCACCGACTCGGGGTAGCGCTCGTCCCAGGCGTACGCGTCCGCGTAGCGGTCGAGCGGGAGCAGCTGACCGGCCTGGACGAACTTGCCCATGTCCGGGCGGCCGTTGTTGGCCTGGAACACATCGGGCGGCTCGTTGCCCGAGAGGGCGAGCCCGAGCGTCGTCTTGAGGTCGTCGAAGGACCGGGTGACCCGCTCGATCGTGATGTTCGGGTACTTCTCCTGGAACTCCTTGTTGAGCCGCTCGATCTGGGCCGCCTGGCCGCCGCGCACCTCCTGGTCCCAGACGGTGAGCGTGACCTCGCCCATCGAGGCGGGGTCGGTGTTGACGTCTCCGCTCGGCTGCTCGCTCGGGCCGCTGCCGGTGGTCGAACCGGGTGTGCAGGCGGTCAGGGCGAGTGCCCCGAGCACGCTTGCCGCGAGCAGGGTGGTGGTCGGACGTCTCCTCATGCGGGTGCTCCTCGGTGACGGGTGACGTCGGGGGGGTATCCCTCGACGTCGACGTGGCGGGCGATGGTGGCAGTGGCGCGGTGGACGGCCCCGAGCGGGACGTGGGGGACGAGGTCGTCGAGGAACTCGTAGCGGCGGCGCAGCGAGCGGTGGTAGCTGTCGGTGGCGTCGCCGTCGCGCAGCCCGTGCCACCAGTCGGCGATGTCGCCCCAGCCGGGGGCGGCGAGGGAGCCGCCGAAGTGCTGGACGGCCAGCGCCGAGCAGAGGGACGCGAACGCGACGCGCTGCGGGAGCGGCCACCCGGCCACCGTGCCGAGCACGACGGCCGCGCCGAAGACGTCGCCGGCGCCGGTGGGGTCGAGCGCGTCGACGCGCAGCGCCGGGACGACGGCCTCTTCGCCGGTGCTCGAGTCGATGGCGAGCGCGCCCTCCTCGCCGTTCGTGACGACCGCGAGGGGGACGAGGTCGGCGAGCACGTAGAGGGCCTCGTTGGGGGTCCGGGTGCGGGTGTACGCCATCGCCTCGACCGCGTTGGGCAGGAAGGCGTCGCACACCTGCAGCTGGTCGAGGAGGTCGAGGGGCCAGCGGCCCGTGGGGTCCCAGCCGACGTCGGCGAAGATGAGCGCGCCGCCCGCCTTGGCCTTCTCGACCCAGGTGGGACCGTCGGTGCCCATGAGGGGGCGGTCCGGCGTGAGCTCGGCCATGACCGCGCGCGACCGCGGAGGGTCACCGATCAGGGCCGAGGCCTCGATGGGCGGGGGGTGGCCGTGGCTGACCATGCCCCGGTCACGGGCCACGGCCATCGACACGGTCACCGGGGAGTGCCAGCCCTCGAAGCGGCGCGAGCGGCTGAGGTCGACGTGTTCCTCGTCGGCGAGGGTGTCCCAGCAGAAGTCCCCGTAGGCGTCGTCCCCGAACGCGGCGGCGAGCGAGGTACGCAGGCCCAGGCGGCGGGCCGCGACGGCGAGGTTGGCGATGCCCCCGGGGCAGGACCCCATCCCCTCGGCCCAGACCTCCTGCCCGCCTTCGGGCAGCGCCTCGAGACCCGTCATGATGATGTCGAGGAACACCGTCCCCCAGACGAACACGTCGACGTCGGGGTCGCCGTCCCGACGCAGTGCGGCGATCGGGTCGAAGGCCTGCGAGGACACGGTGCGGCTCCTTGGTCTCGTCGGTGAAGTCGCCAGCATGCACCCCTTCAGGGGCGTGGGCAAGCAATAGATGCACAGAAATATTCAACGGCCATCAAGCCCTGAAGAATTCTGCTCGCTATGGTGTGGTCATGCGGGTAGCCCGACAGCGATCGATCGTGGGCCGTGTCCATGCCCAGGGCACCGCCACGACCGAGGAGCTCGCGAGCCTGTGCGGGGTGAGCATCGCCACGGTGCGCCGTGACCTCATCGAGCTCGAGACGCTCGGGGCGCTGCGCCGGGTGCACGGGGGTGCCATCCCCGCCGACATCGCCGATGCCGACGCCGTCCGAGGCTTCGCGGAGGTCGCCGCCACCGACGCCGCGGACAAGACCGCGGTCGCCCGGCGGGCCGCGGCGCTGGTGCGCGACGGCGACTGCGTCGTGCTCGACATCGGGACGACGACCATGCTGCTGGCCAAGGAGCTCCGGGGTCGTCCCATCACCGTCGTCACGGCGAGCCTCGCGGTCTTCGACGTGCTGCGCGACGACGACGCGGTCGAGCTGATCCTCCTCGGCGGAGTCGTCCGGCGGACCTACCACTCGCTCGTCGGCTCGCTCACCGAGGACGCCGTCCGCCAGGTCCACGGCAGCCACGTGTTCCTGGGCGCCAGCGGCGTCCGCGCCGACGGGACCGTGCTGGACACCACCGCCGTCGAGGTCCCGGTCAAGCGGGCGCTGCTGCGGGCGGCCGACACGGCGGTCCTGCTCGTCGACCGGCACAAGATGCCCGGCACCGGCTCGCTGCGGGTCTGCGAGGCGGGGGCCGTCGACCTCCTCGTGACGAACGACGGCGCCGACCCGGCGACGCTCGCCGCCTGCCGGGCGGCGGGGACCGAGGTGGTTCTCGGATGAGGCTCGCGATGCTCGGCGGGGGAGGCTTCCGGACCCCGCTCGTCTACGGCGCCCTCCTGCGTGACCGGCACGAGCGCAGGGTCGACGAGGTCTGGCTCCACGACGTCGACGAGGCGCGCCTCGCCACCATCACCCGGGTCCTCACCGAGATGGCCGCCGGGCACGAGGACCCGCCACGGGTCCACGCCACGACCGACCTCGACACCGCGCTCGAGGGCAGCGACTTCGTCTTCTCCGCGATCCGGGTGGGCGGGCTCGAGGGGCGTACCGCCGACGAGCGCGTCGCGCTCGACCTCGGGCTGCTCGGCCAGGAGACGACCGGGCCCGGGGGTCTCGCGTACGGGCTGCGCACCGTGCCGGTCGCGGTGCACGTCGCGCAGCGCGTCGCGGCACTGGCGCCGGACGCCTGGGTCATCAACTTCACCAACCCCGCGGGCATGATCACCGAGGCGATGCAGGCGGTGCTGGGCGAGCGGGTCGTCGGCATCTGCGACAGCCCCATCGGGCTCGCGCGCCGGGCCGCCGCGACGCTCGGGCTCGACCCGGCCACGACGACCGTCGACTACGTGGGGCTCAACCACCTCGGCTGGCTGCGGGGGCTGCACCACGACGGACGGGACGTCCTGCCGGACCTCCTCGCCGACGACGCGGGGCTCGCGGCGATGGAGGAGGGTCAGCTCTTCGGACTCGACTGGGTGCGGACCCTCGGCATGCTCCCCAACGAGTACCTCTACTACTTCTACTTCACCCGCGACGCGATCCGGTCTATCACCGCGGCGGCGCAGACCCGCGGTGAGTTCCTCCTGGACCAGCAACAGGGCTTCTACGACGCCCTGGATGCGGGGGCACCGGGGGCGCTGCTCGAGTGGGACCGGGTGCGGCTCGAGCGGAACGCGACGTACATGAAGGAGGCGCGCGCGCAGGACGAGGAGCGCGCCGAGGCCGACGTCCAGGGCGGCGGCTACGAGGGGGTGGCGCTCGCGATCATGGCCGCCATCTCGCGGGGGGAGCCGGCCTCCCTCATCCTCAATGTCCGCAACGGCCGCACGGTGGCCGGGCTGCCCGCGGACGCCGTCGTCGAGGTCCCGTGCACGGTCGACGCCGACGGCCCGCACCCCGTCCCGACCTCGCCGCTGCTCGGGCATCCACTGGGGCTCGTCCAGCAGGTCAAGGCGGTCGACCGGCTCGTCATCGAGGCCTCGCTCACCGGGTCACCTCGCCGAGCGGTCGAGGCGTTCGCTCTGCACCCGCTCGTCGACTCGGTCAGCGTCGCCCGCGAGCTGCTCGCCGGGTACCGCGCCCGGATCCCCGCCGTCGACGCCGTCTTCGGTCCCACGCAGGCCTGAGTCGCGGTCGGCCTGTCGCGCCGGGGCGCCCGGCCCTAGCCTGGACCCATGAGCGCACCTCCCGGATGGCACCCGCAGCCCGACGGTCGCGAGCGGTGGTGGGACGGCCAGCAGTGGACCGAGCACTTCCGGGATCCCGTGGCGACACCCGTGCCCGCGTACGGCGACTCCGGCTACGCGCAGCCGGGAGGGCAGGCGCCGACGCCCCAGAAGACGGGCATGAGCAGCGGCGCCAAGGGCTGCCTCATCGCCGTCGTCGTGCTCGTCGTCGTCGCCATTCTCGTCGCCATCGCCGGGGTCTTCTTCTTCGCGCGCTCGGTCAACGAGGCCGTCGACGACGTCCGCACCTCCATGCCCACCGGCTTCCCCACCGAGATCCCGGAGGGCACCGGCACGACCGTCGTCGTGGTCATCGGGGACGGCTTCGACGTCGGCGGCGCCCGGGTCGAGGACGGCTGGAGCCTCGAGGAGAACGGCGGCATCGGCCGTTCCGTCGAGGGGATGCAGGCCACCTTCGGGGACGGCCAGGCGGTGCCGCTCTTCTTCACGATGCAGTTCACCGGCGCCGACGGCGGGACCGTCGACACCGTCTGCAGCGCCACCGGCGAGGGCGGTGCGACCTCCGACGTCACCTGCATCCCGTTGTTCGGGGACGTCGACGAGAACGGCGACGTCGAGGTCACCTCCGCGTTCTGAGCGCCGCCCTCACTCGGGCGGGGTCAGGGCGACGAGGTCGCGGACCAGCTCGTCGGTGCGCAGGCCGGACGCCTCGACCCGGGGTGAGAAGCCGAGCCGGACGACGACGAGCCGGGCGGACGGCACGACGTACAGCCGCTGACCGTCGTGGCCGCTCGCCCAGTACGCGTCCTCGGGCAGGGCGGGGTTGACGAGGCTGCCGTCGGCGCGCTGGTTCACCCACCAGCCGGCCGCGTAGCCCTCCTCCTCGCTCTGCGCCACGCGGGTGGCCGTCGTCGACTCCGTCATCCAGCCCTCGGGCAGCAGCCGCTCCTTGTTCCACACCCCGTCCTGGAGGGCGAACTGCCCGACCGCCGCCCAGTCCCGGGGCGTTGCCCACAGGTACGAGCTGCACACGGGTCGGCCAGCGGCGTCCGGCTCCCACACGGCCGAGGACAGGCCGAGGGGCGCGAACAGGGCACTGCGCGGGAAGTCGGTGTCCGGGACGTCGGCGAGCGAGGTGACCCACGAGCAGAGGATGTTCGTCGAGCCGCTCGAGTACTGCTGGTACGTCCCGGGCTGGTGTTCGATGGGCCGGCTCGCGGCGTACGCGGCCATGTCCGGCTCGGCGTACAGCATCTGGGTGATCGGGGTGCCGAGGTCGTAGGTCTCGTCCCAGGAGAGCCCGCTCGTCATCCGCATCAGCTGGTCGACGGTGATGTCCTTGCGCTCGTCGGTCCACTCGGGGCGCAGCCCGGACTCCTCGATCGACAGCTCGCGGTCCAGGACGTACCGCCCGACCATCAGGTTCGTCACGCTCTTGGCCATCGACCAGCCGAGCTGCGGGGTCTGGGCGTCGAACCCGTCGGCGTACCGCTCCGCGAGGAGCTTGCCGTCGCGGAGCACGACGACGCCGCGGGTGCCGAGGGTCTCGCGCTCGCCCTCGGTGCGGTCGTCCCCGAAGGCGCGCGCCACGGCGGCGTCGACGTCCGGGTCCGGCTCGGGCGCAGGCGCGTCGCTCAGCGGGTTGGGGTCGCTGCCGACCTTCGTCGCGCGGCCGAGTTCGGGGCGCTCGGTCGCGACCGTGCAGCCGTAGCCGGGGGCGTAGTAGGCCTTCTGCTTGGCGAGGAGCCACAGCGTCGCGGCGGTCGCGGAACGGCCGGCCTTGTTCTCGTAGCCCGTGAGGTAGGGGACGAGCGGGTTCGGGGGCAGGTCGGCCGCGGGGTCGTCCCGGCCCGCGACGAAGGTGACGGCACACGCGTTGTGCGCGGCGTAGCCCGTCCCGGTGTGGACGAGCGGGCGGGCATACCAGTAGCCCGCGACGGCCCCACCCACGGCGAGGACGAGGATGAGGAGGAGGACGCGGCCAACCACACGCATGGCCGCGACGCTACCCGGCGCAGGGGCCGGGGGGCGGCAGGTCGCGCGGGCGGGTCAGGCGGCGGTGGCGGGGTCGAGCCCGTCGCGAAGGCGGCGCAGGATCGACGCGAGCAGCCGGGACACCTGCATCTGGCTGACCCCGACGACCTTCCCGATCTCGCTCTGGGTGCGCTCGTCCTCGAAGCGCAGGCACACGATGAGCCGCTCCCGGGGGCTCAGGCGCGCGAGCTCGGCCCGGACCGCCGCCCGCAGCTCGATGTCCGACGCGGCGTCGCCCGGGGCCGCGAGGAGGTCTCCCACGCTGCCGCCCATCGGGGTCGGGGCGTCGAGGGATCCCGGCGAGAACGCGGAGGCGCAGCCGCGGGCGTCGAAGACCTCCGCGGCGCTCCGCCCGACGGCCTCGGCCACCTCGGTGGCCTTCGGGTTGCGACCCAGGTGGTGGCGCAGGTCCTCCTCGGCGCGGACGACCTCCGCCCGCAGCTCCTGCATCCCGCGCGGCGGTCGCACCATCCAGCCGGCGTCCCGGAAGTGGCGCTTCAGCTCGCCCCGGATCGTCGGCACCGCGAATGCCGTGAACGGGCGGCCGGCGTCGGGCCGGTAGCGGTGGACGGCGGCCACGAGCGCCGTGCGGGCCACCTGGGTGAGGTCCTCGCTGTCGATGCCCCGGCCGGCGTACCGCGCAGCGAGGCTGTCGGCCAGTGGAAGGGTGGCGCGGACGATCTCGTCGACGAGCCGGGCCCGCTCGGCCGGGCACGAGGCATCGCCGAGCTCGGCGAGCAGGTCCTCGACACTGGGGGCCGCGACAGCGGCGCCCAGCGGGGCGTGGCTGCTGTCGGCGACTGCGTGGACGGGGGGCATGCGGGCTCCGATTCGTTGACGAAACGGATGGCACGCTGCTTGACCATCAGACCCGGGAAGGGCCGTTTCGAGACGTTACCGTTGCGACGGCGCACCATTCGGCATCGGTGCAGACCAATTCGCAAGGCTCGACACCACCCCCGGGGCGCACGACCGTGGCCTCAGTCGTGCGACACCGCGATGACGAGCTTGCCGCGGACGTGGCCCTCCTGGCTCCGGCGGAACGCCTCGGCGACCTCGTCGAGTCCGTAGAAACCGGCGATGTCGACGACGAGGGCGCCCGAGGCCGCGAGCTCGGCGAGCCAGCGGAGCGCCTCGCCGTCCGGGCGGACCCACACCGACGTGCCGCCGTGCTCGAGCACCGTCGGGTCGGCGACCGAGGCGTGCCGGCCGCCCGGGCGCAGGACGGCGAGGGTGTCGTCGACGACCCCCCCGACGAAGTCCGCGACGGCGTCGACCCCGTCGGGGGCGTGGTCGCGGACCCGCGCGGCGAGGCCCTCGCCATAGGTCACCGGCGTGACACCGAGCTCGCGGAGCCGGTCGTGGTTGCCCTCGGACGCCGTCCCGATGACCCGGGCCCCGAGCTCGTGGGCGATCTGCACCGCGAAGAGTCCGACCCCGCCCGCCGCGGCGTGGACGAGGACGGTGTCGCCCGCGCCGACCTCGAGCCGGCGCAGCGTGCGCAACGCGGTGAGCCCGGCCAGGGGCAGGGCGCCCGCCTCGTCCCAGCCGAGCTCGGCGGGCTTGTGCGCGAGAGCGCGGGCCGGGACGGTCACGAGCTCGGCGAAGGTCCCGCCGTGCACCCAGTCCTTGCGCGCGTACGCGAGCACCTCGTCCCCGACGACGGCCTCCGGGGTGTCGAGCCCGACCTGGCGTACGACGCCGGCGACGTCCCAGCCCGGCACGACGGGGAACGTCGCCTCCAGCATCGGGTCGAGGCCGCCGGCCATCACCTTCCAGTCGACGGGGTTGACCCCGGCGCGCCGCACCTCGACGAGGACCTCCCCGGGGCCGACCTTGGGGTCGGGCAGGTCGCGGACGTGGAGACCGTTGAGGTCGCCGTAGGAGTCGTAGGTGGATGCACGCATGTGGGGGTCAAGGGCCGGTAGCGGCGCGGCATTCCGGGGGGTGCCCCCGCGGGTCGCTGACCTGGGGAAATCGGAGAAGTCCGTTTGCCCGTCGGGCGGTCGGGGTAATGTCGTGGACGCTCGCCGACGCGGGCGGACGGACGAGGAGGTCCGGTGGGATGACGATGGTGCAGGACCGGGGGACGGACGAACAGCCCGAGGACCCGACGCTGGAGAGAGATCTCGACGACCTACGGCGCGCGTTCGCCGACCACCCCTTCCCGACCCGGCAGGACGACCTGATCGCGGCGTGCCTCGGCCGTCACGAGCCCACCCGGCTCGCGTGCCGGCTGTCGAGGATCTCCCGCACCCGCGAGTACACCTGCCTCGACGAGGTGCTCGCTGACGTCGCCGCCGCCTCGTCTGCCGCTGCGGGCGAGCAGGCCCTGGCCGACTGACCGGCTGGGTCGACCGCGGGCCGGCCCCCTCACAGAAAAGGCCGCGCGCTCCTGTCGCATCCGGCGACCCCCGTTCGTGGAGAGGTAGGAGGGCGACATACGGTCGTCCCCGACACCACGAGCCGAGGAGCCCGACATGACCCAGTACCTGATGTCCGTGTGGCACGCCGAGTCCGACGAGGTCTACACGTCCGACGAGGAGATGCAGCAGGCCTTCGCCGATGTCGGCGTGTTCAACAAGGAGCTCGAAGCGAGTGGCTCGTGGGTGTTCGCCGGTGGGCTGCACCCGCCGTCGACCGCCACCGTCGTCGACGGGACCGGCGGTGACGTCGTCACGACCGACGGCCCGTTCAGCGAGGCCAAGGAGCAGATGGGTGGCTTCTGGGTCATCGAGGCGCCCGACCTGGACGCGGCCCTGGAGATCGCGGCGCGCGGGTCGGCGGCGTGCAAGGGCAGGGTCGAGGTCCGGCCCTTCCAGTCCGAGTGAGCGCACCTTCCTCGCCGGATGCCGGAACCCTCACCGACGCCCGGGAACCGTCCGCGGTCGTCGGTGAGGGTCCACGGGTCACACCCCTGCGGGCGGACGGATCCGGCATCCGGCGGGCGCGATCGGCCGGAAGGCCGTAGTGACGCCCCTCGAGGAGGTCCATCGCGCTGAGTTCGGGCGCGTCGTCGCGGCGCTCGCGGGCCGCTTCGGTGACTTCGACCTCGCGGAGGAGTGCGCCCAGGAGGCCTTCGTCGAGGCCGTGCGCCGCTGGCCGAACGAGGGGACCCCGCCCAACCCCGGGGGATGGCTGACGGTCGTCGCCCGCAACAAGGCGCTGGACCGGCTCCGGCGCGAGTCCACGCGGCAGCGGCGTCACGAGGAGGCCGACATGCTCCAGCAGCAGGAGGAGGACCCGCTCGCCCCGGTCACATCCGTCACCGACGAGCGGCTGCGGCTGCTCTTCACGTGCTGCCACCCGGCGCTCGCCCCGGAGGCCCGGGTGGCGCTCACCCTGCGCCTCCTCGGCGGGCTCGCCGTGCCGGAGGTCGCTGCCGCCTTCCTCGTCCCCGAGCGGACGATGGCGCAGCGGATCACCCGGGCCAAGCGCAAGATCGAGGCGGCGAACATCCCGTACCGGGTCCCCCGCGATGCCGAGCTCCCGGCTCGGCTCGCGTCCGTGCTGGCCGTCGTCTACCTGGTCTTCACCGAGGGCCACCTGCCGGGGTCCGGTGATGGGGGGGTCCGTGCCGACCTCACCGGGGAGGCGATCCGGCTCGGCCGGCTTCTGCACGCCCTCATGCCCGACGAGCCCGAGGTGGCGGGTCTGCTCGCGCTCATGGTGCTCACCGAGTCGCGGCGTGCGGCCCGGTTCGCCGACGGCGTCCTCGTGCCCCTGGACGAGCAGGACCGGAGCCGGTGGGACCGGTCGCTGGTCGACGAGGGGCACGGGCTGGTCCGAGAGTGCCTGCGGCGCAACCGCCCCGGGCACTACCAGCTGCTGGCCGCCGTCAACGCGGTGCACACCGACGCAGTGACGGCCGGCGATACCGACTGGCGGCAGGTACTGGCGCTGTACGACCTCATGCTCACCATGACCCCGACGCCCGTCGTCGCGCTCAACCGGGCTGTCGCCCTGGCTGAGGTCGAGGGACCCGCGGCGGGGCTCGAGGTCGTCGACCGGCTCGACGGGCTGGGTTCGTACCACGCGTTGCACGCGACCCGCGCAGACCTGCTGCGCCGGCTCGGCCGCGCCGACGAGGCCGTCGCCGCGTACGACCGAGCGCTCGACGTCGCGACGAACCCGGGTGAGCGAGCGTTCCTCGAGGCCCGTCGGGACGTCGTCGCCGCCGAGGCCCGCTAGCGTTTCCTTCCGCGGGAGCGCCGAGGCCAGCTCGGGGCCCTGACACATCGAGAGGACGTCCACCATGGCCGGAGGGCTCGTTGCCCTGCTCGACGACATCGCCGTGATCGCCAAGCTCGCGGCCGCGTCGGTCGACGACGTCGGGGCCGCGGCCGGACGCGCGAGCGCCAAGGCGGCCGGGGTGGTCGTCGACGACACCGCGGTCACCCCGCGCTACATCGAGGGCGTGACCCCCGACCGCGAGCTGCCGATCGTCAAGAAGATCGCGATCGGCTCGATCCGCAACAAGCTGCTCATCATCCTGCCGTTGGCCCTCCTGCTCAGCCAGTTCCTGCCCTGGCTGCTGACGCCGATCCTCATGCTGGGCGGGACCTACCTCGCCTTCGAGGGCGCCGAGAAGATCTGGGAGAAGCTGGCGCACCACGAGACGCACGACCAGCCGGTGGCCGCGGTCGGGCCGGAGCAGGAGAAGGCGATGATCTCGGGGGCCATCCGCACCGACCTCATCCTCTCGGCCGAGATCATGGTCATCTCTCTCAACGAGGTGGCCTCCGAACCGTTCGTCACCCGTGCGCTGATCCTCATCGTCGTCGCGTTCTTCATCACCGTGCTCGTCTACGGCGTCGTCGGGCTCATCGTGAAGATGGACGACATCGGCCTGCACCTCGCCGAGCGGGAGTCCGACGGTGCCCGGCAGGTGGGGGAGGCCATCGTCCGAGCGATGCCCAAGCTGCTCGCCGGCCTCTCGACGCTCGGGGTCGTCGCGATGCTCTGGGTAGGCGGGCACATCCTGCTCGTCGGGGCGGACGAGCTCGGCTGGCCCGGTCCGTACGCCCTCGTGCACCACCTCGAGGAGGCTGTCCACGACGCCACCGGGGCGCTCGGTGGGGTCCTCGGCTGGGTGGTCAACACCATCGGGTCGGCCCTGGCCGGCGCCCTCATCGGTGCGGTCGTCGTCGCCGTCGTCGCCGCCGTGCGCCGCACCCGGCGAGGCGGCGACGAGCCGGCCCACGCCGAGCCCACCGCCCACTGACCCCCCTCCCCTCCCCTCCCTCCCCCCCGGCTTTCCCCGACTTTTCAGGCTGGCGTCCGCGGACACGCCGTTGGAACGGCGCGCCGCGCCGACGCCAGCCTGAAAAGTCGGGAGAAGAGGGGGAGGGGTCGGGGAGGGTCAGGTGTCAGGGTGTCAGGGGCGGCGGAGGCGGCGGGCGAGCAGGGTCGTCGCGACGAGGAGGAGCACCCCGGCCGCCAGGGCGAGCCCGATGGTCGTCGCGTCCTGGCTCACCGACGCCCCGACGACGACATAGGCGACCGTCCCGGGGATGACGCCGACGGCCGTCCCGAGGACGAAGTCACGCCAGGAGACCGCGCTGACCCCGGCGCCGTAGTTGATGACCGTGAACGGCACGACCGGCGTCAGGCGCGCGAGCACGACGGCGAGCAGACCCCGCCGGCGCAGGATGTCCTGGACGCGCTGGACCCGTGGCCCCGTCAGCTCGGCGACGGCGCGGCGGCCGAGGCGGCCGGCGAGCCAGAACGTCACGACGGCGCTGAGCATCGCCGCGGACCAGGACGCGGCGATGCCCCCCGCCACCCCGAACAGCGCCCCCGCGATGCCGGCGAGCAGGTTCTTCGGCACCGGGACGAGGGTGAGCGTGACGTGCACGACGACGTAGACGAGCGGACCCCACGCCCCGGTCGAGGCGACGAAGCGCTGGACCTCGTCGAGGTCGCCCCCGAGGACCACCACGACGACGGACCCGACGACGAGCGCGGTGAGGACGGCCGCCACGACCCGTACCCGGCCCGGGCCCGCGCCGGGCACCACGGGACCGGCCCCGGGGTCCCCCGACGGAGCCGGTGCGGCCGCCCCGGTCATCCGACCGGCACGCGTCGGGGCCCGCCGAGCCGGCGCGACCGCACGGCGACGAGCCCGGCGAGGATGATGACGACCGCGATGATGCCGAAGCCGAGTGCCGGCTCGAGGGGCACGAGGATCCCGATGGTCCCCCCGACGACCCAGAACGCCTGGAGGATCGTCTCGGACCACGAGAAGACCCGCGCCCGGGTCATGTCCGCGACGTCGCGCTGGACGAGGGCGTCGAGGCACAGCTTGGCGAGCTGCCCGTACACCCCCGCTGCCAGCCCGACGAGGATGAGCGTCCACACGGAGTAGAGCAGGATGGTGACGATCACCACGGCGACCGCGACGAACGCGATGACCGTGGCCATCGCCTCGGGTGCCGGGTTGTCCTTGCGGTTGCCGATGAGCGAGCCCAGGGCGTTGCCCACCCCGGCCGCCGCGACGACCAGGCCGAGCACGAGGGGGCCGCTCCACCCCGGGATCGGGTGTTCGCGCATGAGGAAGAGCAGGAACAGGGTGAGGAACCCGCTGAGCAGTCGGGCGCCCGTCGTCAGCCACAGGACGTAGCGGACCGGCACCGGCAGGGCCCGCATCCGCCGCGCACCGCGCTCGGGCTGGTCCAGGGGCTCGCGCCCGACCGGAGTGCCGTCGACGTCGACCTCCCCGAGGGTCGAGTCGATCCGGTCGGGGAGCCGGATCGACATGACCGTGGCGATGACGAAGATGACGAACGCGACGCGCAGCGACCACTCCGGACCCACCTGCGAGGCGGCCCCGCCCAGGCCGCCGCCCAGGGTCATGCCGACGATGCCCGAGATGTTGAGCCGCGCGTTCGCGCTGACGAGCGAGATGCCGCGGGGCAGGAGGCGCGGCACGGCGGCGGCGCGGGCCACGGTGTAGCTGCGGGACGCGACGAGACAGCCGAGCGCGGCGGGGAACAGCCACGCGCTGTCCTCGACGACCGCGGACGCGAGGACCCACGCGAGGAAGCCGCGCAGCGCCAGGGTCGTGCCGAGAGCCCACCTCCGGCCGTGCCGGAACCGGTCGAGCAACGGGCCGATGAGCGGCGCGAGCAGCACGAACGGGGCCATCGTGAGCAGCAGGAACAGGGCGACCCGCCCCCGGGCCTCGTCGGTGGGCATCGCGAAGATCGTGCCCGCGAGCGACACGGTGACCGCCGCGTCGCCCGCCACGGTGACCGCGTGCATCTCGGTGAGCCGGGCCAGGCCGGTGTCACCGGCCCCGTCAGCGGAGGCGAACCGACGGAAGTGCTGCCCCGCGGCCCGGCCGCCACGGCCGACGGCTCGCGCGGACGCCGCCCCGCCGCGCCCCACGGCACGCGCCGACGCGGCGCCGCCCTTCCCGACCTTGCGTGCCGCCCCGAACCGGGCCGGGCCCTCCCGCGGCCCCCGGCGCCCGGGCCGGGACGGCCGGGGCTCCTGCTCCGGGGTCGGGGGGTGCGGAACGGTCACACACCGATCCTCCCCCCAGACGGCACCTGCGTGGGGGACCGGGTCGACCCCGTGTCCGCGCTGATGCGCGCGCGGGGCCACCCGGGCGAGCGGTGCCCCGTCCGCCCGCGCCTGCGACAATGAGGGCCCGGTCGACCCAGGAGGGACGGTGGACGGCATCTCGACGATCCTGCTCGCCGCGCTCGTCGGCGGGCTCGTCGCCTCCTCCGTGCGCGTGCCGCCCCTCGTCGGCTTCCTCGCCGCGGGCTTCGTCCTCAGCGCCGCCGGGGTGGAGCCGGAGCCGACGCTCGAGTTCGTGGGCGACCTCGGCGTGACGGTCCTCCTCTTCGGCGTGGGCCTCAAGGTGGACGTGCGCACCCTGCTCCGTCGCGAGGTGTGGGGCACCGCGGCCGCGCACATGCTCGTCACGACGACCGTCGTCGCCGGGGCCGTCGGCGCCCTCGGTGCGATCGGGGTGGGCCTGGCCGGGACGGCCCCGACGACGTGGTTCCTCGTCGGGTTCGCACTGTCGTTCTCGAGCACCGTCGTCGTCGTCAAGCTGCTCGAGGAGCGCGGGACCAACCGGTCCTTCGGCGGCCGCACGGCCATCGGCATCCTCGTCGTCCAGGACGTCGCCGCCGTCGCCTTCCTCGCGACCGCGGAGGGTCGTCCGCCCAGCCCGTGGGCGGTCCTGCTGATCCTCGTCGTCCCCGGTGCGGTCGTGCTGCGGCGGGTGCTGTCCGTCGTGGGTCACGGCGAGCTGCTGCCCCTCTTCGGCGTCGTCGCCGCCCTCGTCCCCGGGTACGCGCTCTTCGAGGCGCTCGGGGTCAAGGGGGACCTCGGCGCCCTCGTCATCGGCATGCTGCTGGCCCGCCACCGGGTCGCGGACGAGCTGTCCAAGAGCATCTTCGCGCTCAAGGACCTCCTGCTCGTGGCGTTCTTCGTCTCCATCGGGCTGGGGGGCCTGCCGACCCCCACCGAGCTCGGGGTGGCGCTGGCGCTGCTGCTGCTCCTGCCGCTCAAGGCGCTGGGCTTCTCGGTCCTGTTGTGGCTGGCCCGGCTCCGGCGGCGCACGGCGATCCTCACCGGGACGACTCTGGGCAACTACTCGGAGTTCGGGCTCATCGTCGTGGCCCTCGCCCCCGTCGGGATGCTCGACCCGGAGTGGGTGCGCGTCATCGCGACCACCGTGGCGGCCAGCTTCGTCGTCGCGGCCCTCCCGGGGCGCTTCCCCGAGTACCTGTCCGAGGCGCTGCGGGGGGTGCTGCGGGACCGGCCGGTCGAGCGGACCCACCCCGAGGACCGACCGCTCGACCTCACCGGGGCCGATGCGGTCGTGCTCGGCATGGGCCGGGTGGGCCGCGCCGCCTACGAGCGACTGCACCACGGCTACGGCCTGGCGGTGGTCGGTGTCGAGACCTCGCGGGACCGCTGCGAACGCCTGACGGGCCACGGCCTGCGCGTCGTCGAGGCCGACGCGACGGACCCCGAGCTGTGGTCGAGCCGGCCCTTCTGCGACGTCGCCCTCGTGGTCCTCTCGATGCCGTTCCACGGCAACAACCTCGACGCGCTCGACCAGCTGCGGGCCAACGGGTACGAGGGGGCCGTGGCGGTCGTCGCCCAGCACGACGACGACCTCGCGACGGCGCTGGAGCGGGGTGCCCACGCCGGCTTCCAGCTGTACGACGGAGCCGGTGTCGAGCTGGCCGACCGGGCGGCCGCGGTGATCGGCCGTCGGCTGCCGAAGGGCAAGCCCGACCCCGGCCCGCTGCGGGCGCCGGAGGACGAGCCGCCGGAATGACCCCCACCCGAGCAGCGTTGTGCGTCCCATGAGCACGTTCGAGACCGGGATGGCCGAGCGCTACCAGAGGGCGCGGGGCCTCTTCGAGCACGGCGAGTACCAGGCGGCCGCCGAGGAGCTGTCGGCGCTCGTCGACGCCAGCGCCCTCGAGCCCCCGCTGCACGGGACGACCGAGCTCCGGCTGCTCCTGGCCCGCTCGTACTACCACTCCGCGCAGCTCGGCCGGGCCGAGCGGGTGACCCGGGCGATCCTCGTCGACGACCCCGACGAGGCCTACGCCAACCTGCTGCTCGGGCGGACGCTGCAGCGGCAGGGCCGGGCGGCCGAGGCCAAGCCGCACCTCGCGATGGCCGAGCTGCTCGGGGGCTACCCCGACGAGGGGCGCCTGCTCGACCCCGACGACGACGCCTGAGCGCGCCCGAGGACGCCAGGGCGGACTCGCGCCGCGGCCGCCGTGCGGCTCAGCCGCGGGCCGCCTCGAGCGCCAGGAGGTGCTCCTTGGCCGCCGGGCCGCCGGCGTACCCGCCGATCCCGCCCGTGGCCGGCACCACCCGATGGCACGGGATGACGACGCACAGCGGGTTGCCGCCGAGCGCGGTCCCCACCGCCCGCGTGGCCCGTGGGCGCCCGATGCGACCCGCGAGCGACGCGTACGTCGTCCGCTGCCCGTAGCCGACGCTCGTGGCCAGCCCGGACAGCACCTCACGCTGGAAGTCCGAGGCGAGGGCGAGGTCCGGGACGACGTCGATGGTGCGCGCCCGCCCGGCGAGGTAGGCCTCGACGGCCCGCCGGAGGCCGTCGGTGGGGGCGGGCTGGCGTAGCACCCGCGGGCTCACCCGGTCCGCGACCCGCTGGAGCCAGCGGTCCACGGCCTCGTCGTCGGGCGCGTAGGCGCAGGTGACGACCCGGTGGTCCGCGCGGACGGCGAGCAGCAGCCGGCCCACGGCGGTGTCCTCGACGACGTACGAGACGTCGGTGGGCGGCAGTGTCGGCGGGCGGGAGGTCGTGGGGGTGAGGGCGGTGAAGGGGGTCGGGGTGCTCATGAGGGGTCCTCGATGTCGAGCCGGAGAGTGGCGAGGGCGTCGCTGACCAGACGCCTGCTCATGCCGGGGGTGGTGCCGAGGGTGGTGGCGATCGCACGGTGGTCGAGGTCGCCCACGAACCGCAGGACGACCGCCTCGCGTTGCCGGTCCGGGAGGGACGCGACCCGGGCCCACAGCTCGCCGTCCGGCGGCTCCGGATGGTCGACCGACGCCACCCGGGCGAGCGAGGGCGGGTCGTCGTGGGGCACCGTGCGCCGGGCCGTGCGGTGGTGGTCCATGGCGCACCGGTGCGTGATCGTGAGGAGCCACGAGCGGAGGTTGCGGGCGTGCGCGAGCCGGGGGTACGCGGCGAGGGCCTGGGTCCAGGCCTGCTGGGCGACGTCCTCGGCGTGCGACGGGCCGACGAGTCCGTGCGCGAGTCGCGCGACGTCGCGCCAGTGCTCGTCGACGAGGTGCTGGAAGGGTGGAAGGCTCACGATGGTCCAACGGTAGGGCGCGGCGTGATGTGAGTCCGGCGCGTGCGGTGGCGACCGGGGACCGCGTGCCCGACCCCGATGACCCGTTGGGGCCATTCCGCGGTCCCGGCCCACGGCGTAGCCTCCGGCCATGACGGCAGAGGCCACGACGCGGCGCGCGGTCATCGACGAGCTCGTCGAGGTCGCCCGCCAGGGTCTCGACCGGGTCCAGGCGGTGGACCTGGCGGCCGAGATGGTGGCCGGGGCCCTGGTGGTGGACACCAGGCCCGTCGAGCAGCGGCAGCGGGACGGCGAGCTGCCGGGCGCTCTGGTCATCGACCGGAACGTCCTGGAGTGGCGGCTGGACCCGACCAGCCCGTACCGCGTCGCCGAGATGACCGGCCACGACTGCCGCGTCGTCATCGTGTGCAACGAGGGGTACAGCTCGAGCCTGGCCGCCGCGACCCTGCGGACGCTCGGCCTCAGCAGGGCGACCGACGTCGTCGGCGGGTTCCAGGCCCTGCGCCTGCTCGCCGGGGGCCGGGCTCCCTGAGCGCCGGCCCGAGGACGTACTCGGGCTGCGGACGGTGGTTTCGGCGGGTTGCGGTCGCACACGGGGGGCCGGTGCGCGAGGATCAGTGGTGTGACCGTCGAGCAGCAGACGTCCACCCGGACGCGACCCGTGGTCGTCGCCCACCGCGGGGCGAGCGCGGACCGGCCGGAGCACACGCTCGTGGCCTACGAGAAGGCCTTCGAGGACGGCGCTGATGGTGTCGAGTGCGACGTCCGGCTGACGGCGGACCACCACCTGGTCTGCGTCCACGACCGACGCGTCGAGCGGACGTCGAACGGCGCCGGCCTCGTCTCGACCCTGGAGCTGTCCCGCCTGGAGGAGTTCGACTGGGCGTCCTGGAAGACCCCCGCCGGCGATGACGAGGCCCCCGACCAGGACGAGGCGCGCGGGCAGCTGCTCACGCTGCGCCGGCTGCTGGACACCTTGGTCGGTACCGGGCGGGAGGTCGTCACCCTCATCGAGACCAAGCACCCCACCCGGCACGGCGACGACGTCGAGAAGACGCTCGTCCAGGCGCTGCGCTTCTTCGACCTCGACCGCGGTGACACCCCGGGGCGGCCGCACGTGCGGGTCATGTCGTTCTCGGCCCGGGCGTTGCAGCGGGTGCACAGGCTGTCGCCGAAGGTCCCCCTCGTCCTGCTCATCGCAGACCGGGTGACGGCCAAACCCCTCGATGGGAGTCTGCCGCGCGGCGTCGGGGCGGTGGGCCTGGACATCCGGCTCGTCCGTCGCAAGCCCCATCTGGTCCAGCGGTACCGGGCGCGCGGTCACGACGTGTTCGTCTGGACCGTCGACGAACCCGCCGATCTGGACCTCTGCAGCGATCTCGGCGTCGACGTCGTCATCACGAACCACCCGGCGATGGCCATCGACCGGCTCGGAGCCAGAAGGTAGGGTCACGCCGTGACTTCGGACGACGTAGTTTCCTCCACCCGGATGGGCGATGACGGCCTGGCCGTCACCGAGTCCTCGGGCCCCGGCGCCGACAGCATCATCTGCACGATGCGCGTCCCGGCCGACCCGGCGTCCGTCCGGATCGTGCGACACGAGATCGTCCTGGACCTCACGAACCGGGACCTCGACGAGGAGATCGTCGGCGAGGCCGAGATGGTCGCCTCCGAGCTGCTGACCAACGCGGTCCGGCACGCCCGTCCGCTGTCCGACGGCACGATCCGGGTCCGCTGGAAGATCCGCGCCGAGGTCGTCGAGGTGGAGGTCACCGACGGGGGCGGCGCGACCGTCCCGAAGCCCGCGCCGCGCACGGTGTGGCTGTCGTCCGGCCGCGGGCTGCGGATCGTCCGGTCCCTGGCCCACGAGTGGGGCGTCACCGAGGACCGCACCGGCAACGTCGTGTGGGCCACGCTCGGCGGGCCCAGCCGCCGCCGCGCCACCTGACCCGCGCCCCGACAATTCGGGGTGACCCCGGAATGTCAGCGTGCCGGGGGTTCGGAGGTCGTGCAGCACTGACAAATCGGGGTGACCCCGGAATGTCAGCGTGCCGGGGGTTCGGAGGTCGTGCAGCACTGACGAATCCGGGTGTCGAGCGGCAGTCCGCTTCGAGCGGGCCACCGGTCCGCCGCACGCACGGCGGGCATTAGGGTGACGCGCATGGGCAAGGCATCTCGTCGTCAGCGCGCAGACCGCGCCTCCCGTCCCGCGGCCCCGAAGCCGGCGCCGTTCGAGCGGCGCCCGTTCGCGGGCCTGCCGAACGAGACCGACTGGGTCGCGATGCGCGAGATCATCCCCGCGGCCACCGCTGTCGTCACCATCGACCCGGCCCACGTGCCGGACGGCGCGCCCGCGGAAGCCACCGTCGCCACCGTCCTGCCGCTCGCCTGGCCCGGGCTGCACCGCACCGACGGCACCGTCCTCATCGGCACCCAGTCCGGCAGCTCCAGCGGTGACGCCTCCCGCGACCTCGCCGCCCAGCTCCTCGCCGCGCTCGCCGCCGAGCAGGGCCACCCCGTCACCGCGACGCCCCCCGTCACCGCCGACAGCCCCCGGCTGCAGGACGTCCTCGCCGAGGACACCTCCTTCCAGGTCACCGTTCACGAGGGCTTCGACTTCTGGGTCGAGGACCAGGACCTCGAGGGCGACGCCAAGGCCTCCCTCGAGCGGGCCAACGAGACCGTCGTCCCGACCGTCGCGATGACGAGCCTGCCGTCGGCCTACTGGGTCCGGATCGGCGAGCGCGCCCACATCCGCGTCGTCCTGCCCGACGACGAGGACGCCGCCACCGACGCCCTCGCCCGCCTCCACGCCACCGGCGAGGACGGCCTCGGCGAGGGCACCCGGCTCCTCGGCGCCTTCCGAGCCTGCGGGCTGCTCGTGCCGGTGTGGGACCTCGACCCCGAGCGCGAGCCCTCCGACCACGAGGACGAGCTCGCCGCCTGGGGGACGCGCTATGCCGCGGCGCTCGCGAGCGACGCCGCGCTCACCCCCGACGAGCGCCGCGCCCGCTCGGGGCTCCTGAGCCGCCAGGTCACCCTCCGCTGATGAGCGCGATGGCCGCACGGGTGGCCGTCGTCGTCCCCTGCAAGGACGAGGCCGAGCGCATCGCGGACACCGTGGCCGCCGTCCGCGCGCTGCCGCAGGTCGGCCGGGTCGTCGTCGTCGACGACGGCAGCACCGACGACACCGCCGCCGTGGCCGAGGCCGCCGGGGCCTCCGTCGTCCGGCACGAGCAGAACCGCGGCAAGGCGGCCGCCCTCGAGACCGGGGTGGCCCGGGTGCGGGACCTCGAGCGGGCCGCCGCCGCCGACGACCCCGACGCCGCCTGGCCGGCCGCCCTGCTGTTCGTCGACGGGGACCTGCGCGAGACCGCCGCGAACCTCGGGGTCCTCACCGAGGCGGTGCTCTCGGGAGAGGCGGCGATGACCATCGCGACCCTGCCCGCTCAGATCACCGCCGGCGGCGGGCGGGGGCTCGTCGTCGGCCTGGCCCGCGACGGCATCGAGCGGCTCACCGGGTTCCGACCGGTCCAGCCGCTGTCCGGGATGCGATGCCTCTCGCCCGCGGCCTACGACGCGGCGACCCCGCTGGCGCGCGGCTGGGGCGTCGAGACCGCGCTCACCGTCGACGTGCTGCGGGCCGGGCTCGTCGTGCGTGAGGAGCCGTGCGACCTGCAGCACCGGGTGAGCGGGTCCGACTGGCGGGGCCAGCTCCACCGAGCCGCGCAGTACCGCGACGTCTGGCTGGCGCTCGTCCGGCGCGGCTGGCGGCCGTGGCAGCGGGGGTGACGGCGGACCCGTCGCATCGCGTCGGGGCACCTGAGACGGTCCGGCGCGCCCTCCTCGCGGTCTCGGTCACACTGCTCCTCCTCGTCGGCCTCAGCCGGCCCAACGCCGCCCAGCCCGACCTGCTGCCGCGCGGCTGGGCCCCCGGGCCGCTCCTGCCGGTCACCCTCGACCCCGCGGCCGTCACCGCCCTGCTCTGGGGTGCCTACGGCCTGGGCGCCGTCGCGGTGTGGCTCGGGCTGCGCGGTGCGGTCCCGGCACTGCGCAGCCGCCTCGTGCCGCTCGGCGTGGGAGCAGCGGCGCTGCTGACCGCGCCGTTCGGCTCGGCGGACCACGTCAGCTACGTCGCGTACGGCCGGATCCTCGTCTCCGGCGGGAACCCGTGGGTCGAGTCGCCGGTCGAGTGGGCCGGCGGGTCCGACCCGGTGACGAGCCGGGTCGAGGCGCCCTGGACCGAGGAGCCCAGCGTGTACGGGCCGTTCGCCACCCTGCTGCACGGGCTGTCGGCCTGGGTCGGGGGCGACTCCCTGCGCCAGGAGGTCTGGGCGTGGCAGGTGCTCGTCGTCCTCGCCTGGCTCGGGACGCGGGCCGCCCTGCGCCTGGCCCTGCCCGCGGAGCAGCACGGTCGCGTCGACGTCGCCTGGACCCTCAACCCGCTCGTCGTCGGCGTCGGGGTGCTCGGAGCGCACGTCGACGTCGTCGCGGTCGGGCTCGTCGTCGCGGCCGTCGCGCTCGGGGTGCGGCTCGCCGGCCCGCAGGGCGCTGCCGCGGCCGGCGCCGCGCTCGGCCTGGCCGCGTCGACGAAGGCCACGTACTCGATCGGGCTGGTAGCCCTCGCCGCCGCGTCGTGGCTGGTCCGCGGCGACGGCGCCCGCGCCGGTCGGGACGCGCTCGCCCGGATCGCCCTCCTGCTCGCCGGGTTCGTCGTCGTCGCGGGGGCTCTGCAGCTGTGGGCCGGCGCGCACGTGTACGACCAGCTCGCCCGCTCGCGCCAGGCGGTGAGCCTCGCGACGCCGTGGCGCCCGCTGCTGGAGGCCCTGCGTCCCGGGCTCGGCGACCCCGATGCACGCACCGTCGTCTCGGTGGCGGCGGCGGCGCTCGCGCTGGTGTTCGCCGTCGTCCTGCTGCGGGCCACGCGCGCCGTACGCCCCGGGCCCGGGCGGCCGGCCGCCTGGGCCGCGACGGCGCTGTGGGTGCTGGCCGGGCTGCAGCTGGCCTACGTCCTCGCGGCGCCCTACTCCCTGCCCTGGTACGACGCCCTCGTCTGGGCCGCGCTGCCCGCGGTGGTGCCCGGCCGCGTCGACCTCCTCGCCCTGGCGCGGCTCACCGTCGGGGCGGTGGCCTACGTACCCGGACGGGTGCTCGGCATGACGCCCGGGGTCGAGGCGCTGACCCTGGGCTTCCGGCGCGAGGTGGCGCCCTGGCTCATCCTCGCCCTGTGGCTGGCGCTCGTCAGCGTCGTCGGCGCCCGGCGCGCGTCCCGGACTGCGCCCGGGCCTCCTCGAGGACGACCCCGACGGTCACCGACACGATGAGCGGCACCGCGAGGGTCGCGCCCACGGCGGGGATGGCCACCCCGGAGTCGTTGACCGCGAACCCGATGGCCAGGCACAACAGCAGCGCGACGAGCCCGGCCCGCAGCGTCGGCGCCACCGCGTAGGACCGCTGCAGCGCGCGCGAGCCCCAGGACGTGGGCCGGGCGAGGACGACAGCGAGCACGAGCAGGGCGACGGGGACGAGCAGGCTGAGCGGGGCGGTCTCGCGGATCAGCTCGAGGTTCTGCTCCGCCTTGCGGACGACGATGTCGTCGGCGGTGCCGTCGATGAGCGCCTGGATGAAGCGCCCCAGATGGCTGCGGGACCCGGGCGCCCGGAGCCAGTCCAGGCCCGAGACGGCGAAGAAGACGACGACCACCGCGGCAGCGAGCACCAGCCCACGCTTCAGGGTCAGCCGCAGGCCGAGGATCGCGAGGACGAAGACGACGACGGCGGGCAGCAGCGCCGGGGGGCCGCCCCCGTCCGCGCCCCAGAAGGGTGCCCCGTCGACGACGAGTGCGACGAAACCCAGCACGCCGACGGCGATCGCGGCGGCCTGGCGCTGCCCGCGGACCACGAGCGCCGACGACACCGCGGTCGCGAGCAGGAGGGTCGCCGTCGCGAACAGGGCGAACGTCGGGTTGCCCATGCCGTAGAACCGGCCGCCGACGACGGGCTGCAGCCCCATGAGCGAGGACAGCTGGAGCCGCGAGCCGGTGATGACGTCGGTCGCGAGGACGAGCATGGTCACGGCCGACACGAACGCCATCGGCCCCAGCGCCCGGTGCCGCCACGGGCCGCGCAGCGCGGCGGCCGCGATGAGCGCCACGAACCCGAGCACGACCGCGACGACCGCGACCATCTCGACCGGGAAGCGCCACCACGGCACGAGGTTGGCGAGGAACGTCGAGACCGGCACGGCGGCCGCGGCGACCGACAGCGTCCGGACCCGGCCGAGCACCGTCGTGCGGGTGGCCTCCGACCCGATCCGGCCCTTCCAGACGAGGAGGACGAGCAGGTAGACGGCGAGCTGGCCGTACGCGAAGACCTGGAAGAACGGCTCGACGAGGCCGTGGACGTCGTGGCTCGCCTCGTCGAGGTCGCGCAGGGTCTGGACCCGCTCGAGGGCCCGCCGTTCGGAGTTGTCCGGTGCGGGGTCGGTGGTCAGGGTGGAGCCCTGGACCGCGTCCGGCACCGCCATCCCGACGCAGGAGAGGACGGTCGCCGTGAGGTCCGCCGCCTGCGCGAGCCCGACCTGACGGGTGGACTCGGAGACGAGCATCCCCGGACCGAAGCTCGGCCCGCGGGCGAGGACCATCCGGAGCCGCTCGGACTGCCCGGCGTCGGCGAGGCTCGCGACGATGAAGTCCGCACCGTTGGGTCCGGCCTCGACGACCGCGCCGATCCGCTGGTCGATCTCGCGGATCTGCTCGGCGCGGGAGCCGGCGCCGAGCTCGCCCTCGGCGAGGTCGTCCGGGTCCCGCACGGAGCCGACGTCGACGAGGGTGACCGGGCAGGCGTTGAGGTCGACGAGGAGGTTCTCGGGATCGAGCTCGCTCCACATCCCCACCGTCCCGTCGGGCAGCGCCGCTCCGGCGGCGGCGTACCGGCCGAGGGAGCGCAGGCACATCCCGGAGTCCTCGACCTGCTGCCCGAGCAGGCCCAGGCGGGTGTCGAACGCGGTGGCGTCCGCGGCGGCGACGTACGTGGGCCATTCGCTGACACGGTCGCCGACGACGGTGGGCGGCCCCGGGCACGGTCGGCCCGCCGGGTCGGCGGCGGTGCCGTCACGGGGAGCGGCGGCGCGTGACCCCGCCGACAGTCCCAGCCACCCGTCGGCCGGGCAGGTGTTGGTGGCGACGGAGCGCACCGACATCGCGGCGGAGGAGCCGTCCCGCAGCAGGAGCCACAGGTTGGGTGTCGTCTCCTCGTCGACGTCGGACCAGCTGATGCCACCGGTGCCGATGAGCACGACCGCGCCGGTGCGGTCCTGGGCGACGGCCGCATCCGAGCGTGCGAGACCGACCCCGGCCCCGGCGAGCGCGGCAACGAGGGCCAGCGCAACGGCGAGGGCTCTGCGGGTCACGCGGGACAGGCTACGCAACGCTGTGACAATGGTCCGGTGAGCACCCCGACCTCGACGCGCCGTCGCGCCGTGCCCCGGCACCGGTGGGTGCTCGCGGTGGTGCTCATCGCGGCCGCGGCCAGCCCGGTCGCCCTCCGCTACCTCGTCTTCTGGCCGCTCGACCAGTGGCAGGTCGACGTCGACGTGTATCGGGACGCCGGTGTCTCGGTGCTCACCGGCCGCCCGGTGTACGAGACGCTCACCGAGGCCCCGCAGCTGCTGCCCTTCACCTACCCGCCGTTCGCGGCGTTGCTGGCCGTGCCGCTCGCGTTCCTGCCGTTCGGGGTCGTCGGTTGGCTCTGGACGGCGATGCAGGTGCTCGCGACGACGATGACCACGTACTACGCCGGGTGGCGGCTCCTGCGGCCGACCGGGCCGTGGCTGCCCCTGGCCCTCGCGGCGCTCA
Organism: uncultured Actinomycetota bacterium; assembly: GCA_963815545.1. Taxonomy (GTDB): domain Bacteria; phylum Actinomycetota; class Actinomycetes; order Actinomycetales; family Dermatophilaceae; genus Phycicoccus. Next base: position 389,273 of record CAWFGY010000006.1, on the reverse strand, counting down.
CGGCCCCGATGCTGTGGCTCCATCCGGTGGGCGACGGCATCCGGTTCGGCCAGGTCAACGCGTTCATCGTCCTGGCCTGCCTCGTGGACCTGCGCGAGCCGCGGCCGAGCCTGGCCCGGTGGCTGCCGCGCGGTGCGCTCGTCGGGCTCGCGATGGCCGTCAAGCTGACCCCGGGCGTCTTCGTCGTCCACTTCCTCGTGACCCGCCGCTGGCGAGAGGCCGCGACCGCCGTCGGCACGGCCGCCGCGGTGACCGTCGGCGCGGCCCTCGTACTGCCCCAGGCCTCATGGGCGTTCTGGACGGGGGCGCTGCGCGACAGCGACCGGCTCGGCCCGAACGCGGGCACCTCGAACCAGTCGATGCGCGGCCTCCTGCTGCGGCTGGGGCTGGACGGCACCGGGGGGACGCTCGTCTGGCTCGCCCTCGTCGGGGTCGTCGCGGTGCTCGGGTTCGCGCTGGCCCGGCGGATGTACGAGCGTGGTGACTCGGTCGCGGAGGTCGCGGTGGTCGGCCTGCTCGCGTGCCTGCTCTCGCCGGTCGCCTGGGTGCACCACTACCACTGGGTCGTCGTCGTCATCCTCGCGCTCCTCGGCGCTGCTCCGCTGCTCGACCGTCGCCGGCTCGTCGCCGGGGTGGCCGTCGCGGTCTTCTTCATCCTCCGGCTCCCGTGGTGGGGTATCGACTGGCTCGGCCAGCGGGACTGGCCCGAGTGGCCCGGCCGCATCCTCCAGAACGCCGACGTGGTCGGCGGCCTGGCGTGCCTCGTCCTGCTGTGGTGGGTCGCCCGGCGGCCGCCGGGCGTCGGGGACCCGGCGCTCCTCATCCCTGCCCCGCAGTCCGCCGCGGCCGGGGGGCGTGCCCCGTGAGGCCCGACGGGGTCCTCCTGCCGGGCACCCCGGCCGGGGCCGAGGTCGAGGTCCGCTCGCGGTCCGGCGTCGACCTCGTCGTCGTGGCCGAGCGGGTGGGCCTGCCGTTCCGGGTCCGCCCGGTGGCGCTGTCCACGGTCCTCATCGCGGCGGGCGTCGTCGCCGTCGTGGTCGTGGGGCGGAACGCCCCGGCCGGCCCCGACCTCGGCGCGTGGCCGCTGCTGGTGAACCTCGGCGCCGTCGGTGCGGCGTACGCGGTGCACCGGGTGGCGGCCGTGGTCCAGCGGGCCGCGGTCCGCGCGCGCTCGACGCGGTGGAAGGTCGGGGTCGTCGCCCCCGACCCGCACCGCGCCCCCCGCGGCCAGTGGGTCCTGCTCGAGGAGCGTCTCCCGGCCGGCGAGGACCCGCGGGACCGGATGGGCGAGCTCGTCGACGACGTCCGGTCCGGGGGGTTCGACACACAGAAGCGCGTGCTCGGGCTGCGGGCGTCGCTGCGCCGCTGACGCCGCGGCCGATGCTGGAACGTCCGCGCGCGCCCGGGGTCTCCGCCCTAGCCTGAGGGGCATGTCCCTGCCTCTCCCGGTCGAGCTCGCCGATCTCGGCGGCTGGCTGCTCGCCCTCGCGGCGCTCGGGGTGGCCGTCGTCCTCCTCGCTCGCACCGCGGCGCTGGGGCGGCGGCTGTCGGCGCTCGAGCAGCACCGCCCGGCGGGGGACGCCGACCTCGCCGCGCTGCGGGCCGAGGTGGCGCAGACCCTCAAGCACGTCGCCGTCGTCCGCTACGACGCGTTCGCCGACATGGGCGGTCGGCTCAGCTTCAGCGCCGCCGTGGTCGACGACTCCGGTGACGGCATCGTGCTCAGCTCCATCCACGCCCGGGGGGAGTCCCGGACCTACGCCAAGGGCGTGGTCGCCGGTGCCTCCGACGCCACGCTCACCCCCGAGGAGCAGCAGGCCCTGGCCGCCGCCCGCACCGGGAAGGACCACTCGTGACAGCACGGTTCGGCTACCTCGGCCCCGAGGGGACCTTCACGTCGATGGCGCTCGACCAGTGGGCGCCCGCGGTCGACGCGGAGCGCGTCGCCTATGGCTCGGTGGACGGCGCCCTGGCGGCGCTGCGTGCCGGCGAGATCGACGGTGCGATGGTGCCGATCGAGAACTCCGTCGAGGGCGGGGTGTCGGCGACGCTCGACGCGCTCGCGAGCGGGGACCCGCTGCTCGTCACCGCCGAGGTCATGGTGCCCATCACCTTCGTCCTGGCCGCGCCCCCCGGGACGGGCCTGGCCGAGGTCCGTGCCGTCGGCACGCACTCGCACGCCTGGGCCCAGGTGCGGGGGTGGATGGGCGTGCACCTGCCGGACGCCGCCTACGTCCCGACGCTGTCGACAGCGGCCGCGGCCGAGGCGCTCGTCACGGGCGGCCAGCCGTTCGGCGCTGCGGTCTGTGCCCCCGCGGCCGCGTCGCTCAACGGCCTCGCGGTGCTCGCCGCCGGGATCGGCGACATGCAGGCGGCGGTGACGCGGTTCGTCCTGGTCGCCCGGCCCGGCGCGATGCCCGAGCCCACCGGGGCCGACAAGACGACCGTCGTGCTCTACCAACGGGACGACCACGCGGGCGGCCTGCTCGAGCTGCTCGAGCAGTTCGCGGCGCGCGGCATCAACCTGACCCGGCTGGAGTCGCGCCCCACCAAGGCGTCGATGGGGGCCTACTGCTTCTCGGTCGACGTCGAGGGCCATGTGCGCGACGAGCGGCTGGGCGAGGCGCTCATGGGGCTGAAGCGCGTCTGCGCCGAGGTGCGCTTCCTCGGCTCCTACCCCCGGGCCGACCGGCGCCGCGCGACCGTCGGGCCGCGGGCCAGCGACGCCGACTTCACGGCGGCCCGCGACTGGCTGGGGCACATCCGGGGCGATCAGGCCTGAGGTCAGGGCGCGGTCGTCGGCGTCTCGCGCTCCAGGCCGAGCCAGAACCTCTCGCCCGGGCCCCAGTGCAGGGCGAGGTAGGGGCCTGCGGTCTCGAGTCGCGGACGCGCGGCGAGCATGTCGAGGACCCACCCCTCCTGAGCGGTGACGGCGGGGTCGAGGCAGCCCATCTCGGTGACCGCGAGCCCGGTGTCCGCGATGACGAGGCGGGAGTCCTCGACGGCGACCACTCCGCTGCCGGTGTTGCAGCCGGTGCTGACCTGGATCCGGTCACCGTCGACCGTCAGCACGATGGGCGCGGCGAACGGGGCCGGTGTGGTGGTGTCGTTGACGGCGGTCCATCGCCCCGCCAGCTGGTCGAGGGAACGGACCGGTGTCTGGTCGCCGCCACGGGAGTCGTCCCCGGCTGATCCGGCCCACCGGGTGGCGACGAGGACCGCGAGGACGAGGACCGTCACGGTGGCCGCGACGGCGGCGGCGGCGACCACGCGGGTGCTCCTCATGGACGTTCGACGCCGGCTGTGGCGAGCCGGTTCCGCCGTCCGGCGCCGGTCACACCGGGCCGTCGGTGTGCTCGCTGACCCATGCGTCGACCTCGCGCCAGCGGGCGTCGAGCCAGGTCCCGAACACGACGGGGTCGCCGGGCACGGTGTCGGCGGCGTAGGTCCACGTCGTGACCAGGAAGGGCCGGCCGTGGAACGGCAGCGCGTCCCAGATGAGCCGTGCCGTCGACAGCTCGCCGAACCCGGCGTGGGCGATCACCATGACGTCGGCGTCCGGCCGGGTCGAGCGCACGGCCCACGCACCGCGGACCTTCGGCGGCAGGACGTGGACGAGGCGCTCGGCACGCTCTGCCCGGTCGTGCTGGCCGCGGCGCCGCAACGCCGTGATCACCCGCCGCCGGCGGGTCGGCGTCCAGTTCTGGCCCTCGGGGAACAGGAGGAACACCTCGTCCTCCTCGAGGCTCGCGGCCAGTGATCGGACCCCGGCGAGCCGGTCCTCCCTGCTCCCGGACGGCACGAAGAACGAGTCGAGCCGGGTGAGGATGGTGTCGACCCCGGGGTCCCAGCGCATGGCCTCGGCGAGGACGATGCGCGGCAGCCGGCCGGCGGTGCGGGTCAGCAGCCAGGTGATGGCGAGCGAGTCGAAGGGGCCGGCGTGACGGGCGAACGCGACGAGCGGCTCGGCGTGGCTCCCGAAATGCATCCGGTCCGCGAGCTCGACCTCGAGCCCGAGCCAGCGGCGCGTGTAGTACATGAGCGAGTCGAGGGCGCCCCCGAGGAGGCGCTCGTGGTCCTCGCGCCACGTGGGGGAGGAGCCGTCCGGGCTGCGCGCCCACAGGGCCCAGCAGTGCACGAGCATCCGGATGTCCACCCACATGAGCACGACGGCGAGGCATGACACGCGGAAGAGGCGCGCCCGCCGGTCGACGAGGGAGTGCAGGGCCCCCGCGACGATCACCGGGACCATGACGCCGGTGATGACGACGCCGACGAGCGGCCACACGACGTGGAGGAACCGCCGCGCGAGCCGCGGCGGGGGCGGGATGCTGCGCAGGCCCATGCGGGGAGCCTAGGGGGCGGTGGGCTCGCGCCGGTCCGGTCCGGTGCGTTGCGGTCCGGTCAGAGCAGGGACAGGTAGTCGGCCGATGCCTCGTACGCCTGCTGGGCGCGCTCGCGCATCCGGCTCGTCCGCACGTGCCGCACGGGGAGGTTCGGGCTGGACGCCGCGCCGCTCGGCAGGACGTGCGTCTCGACCGAGTCCGGCATCGACTCCATCTCGTGCACGAACCGGTGCCGGCGGGCGATCTCGAACGCGACCGTCCCCACCTCCCACGGCCAGCGCGGCGGGCTGAGCGGCTGCTCGACGCGGCCGACCTGGAGGACGAACATCCGGGTCACCCCGAGCCCCAGCGCGCGCCCGACCGGGATCGAGTGGACGAGCCCGCCGTCGAGGTAGTGGCGACCGTCGATCTCGACCGGCGGGAACAGCCCCGGGACCGAGCACGAGGCGGTGACGGGGGCGACCAGCTCGCCGGAGGTGAACCACTGTGCGCTGCTGTCCTCGATGCAGGCCGCCACGCACTGGAACGGGACGGCGAGCTCGTCGAAGAAGTCGACCGGCAGGTACTCGTCGACGACGCGGCGCAGCGGGCCGCTCGAGAAGAGATGCGTCTGTGAGCGGGCGAACCGGGCCACCTGCCGCACGGGGTTCTCGACGAACACCCGGTCGGCGATGACGGCGTCCCACACGTCCGCGAGCAGCTCGGCGCCCGCAGGGGTGGGGTCCGCCGCCACGAAGGCCCCGTTGAGCGCCCCGATGCTGGTGCCGAGCACGAGGTCGGGGCGGATCCCGCCGTCGGCCAGCGCTCGGATCATCCCGACCTGCGTCGCGCCGAGGATGCCCCCGCCGCCGAGGACGAAGGCCGTGAGCGACCGGTCCGACATGACTCCAGCCTATGCATCGTGCGGGGCCGCCGTGCCGGGACCCGCCAGACCGTCCCGGGCCCCACGCCCACCCCGGTAGCCTCGGCTGCATGTCCGGTGCGGCGATCTTCGACCTGGACCGCACCCTCCTCCAGGGCGGCACCGGCCCGCTGCTCTCGCGTGCCATGTACGACCTCGGCGTCGTGTCGCGCCGCCTCCCCGGCGAGGGGCTCCTCTACTCGGTCTTCGACCGCCTCGGCGAGACCCTGCCCTCGATCGCCCTGGCCCGGCAGGCCACGAGGATCGCCAAGGGCCGCGAGGGGACGACGTTCGACGTCGCCGCCACCGCGGCGGCCGAGGCCATCGCCGACGTGATCCACCCGTTCGCCCTGGCGCTCATCGAGCAGCACCACGCGGCCGGGCGTCCGGTGGTGCTCGCGACGACGACCCCGGAGCACCTCGTCCGGCCGCTCGCGAAACGGCTCGGGGTCGATCACGTCGTGGCCACCCGGTACGCCCTGACCGAGGACGGGCGCTTCGACGGCACCCTCGACGGGCCGTTCGTCTGGTCCCGCGGCAAGCTGGCCGCCGTGCGCGCGTGGGCGGAGCGCGAGGACATCGACCTCGCCGAGAGCTTCGCGTACTCCGACTCGATCTTCGACCTCCCGCTGCTGCGGGCGGTCGGGAACCCCGCCGCGGTCAATCCCGACCCGCGGCTCACCGTCTACGCGCTCGCCCGGGGGTGGCCCATCGTGCATTTCGACGTCTCGCCAGGAGTGGTCAAGGTGCCCGTCCTCGGGATGGAGCTGCAACGGCTCCTCTTCCTGGCCAACCCACCCGTGCTCTGGCCCTACGCTCGGTTCGACGTGTCCGGGACCGAGCACATCCCGAGCACCGGCGCGGCGGTCCTCGCCGGCAACCACCGGTCCTACTTCGACATCCCCGCGATGATCCAGATGATGCGGCCCACCAAGCGGACCGGGCGGATCCTCGCGAAGAAGGAGCTCTTCGAGCTGCCGGTCGTCGGCCCGCTGGCGCTGGCCCTCGGTGGCATCCCCGTCAACCGGACCTCCGGCGGCACGGAGTCGTTGGAGGCCGCGGCGGCCGCGCTCGAGGGCGGCGAGATCGTCTGCCTGCTGCCGCAGGGGACCATTCCGCGTGGCGAGCGGTTCTACGACCCCGTCCTCACCGGTCGCACCGGCGCGGCCCGGCTGGCGGCGGCGACCGGAGCCCCGGTCATCCCGTTCGGGATCTGGGGCAGCGAGAAGGTGTGGCCGCGCTCGTCGTCGGTGCCGCGGATGCACACCCTGACGAACCCGCCGACGGTGCAGGTGCGGGTGGGTCCGCCCGTCGAGCTCGACGGCGGGTCTCCCGTCGAGGACACCCGGCGCATCATGGCGGCCATCGCCGACCTGCTGCCGCCCGAGGCGCGAGAAGCCCGGACCCCGACGGCGGAGGAGATCCGTCTCGCGTCCCCGCGCCCCCGCACCAGCTGAGTCGGCGCCCCAGCCCGCCGGCGCCCGGGGCCGGGCCCGTACCTCACGTGACCAATAGGTCGATGTCGGTACGGATGGTGGGGTCGGGTCCGTACCTGGCGTGACCTATTGGTCGATGTCGGTACGGATGGTGGGGTCGGGTCCGTACCTGGCGTGACCTATTGGTCGTTCTGGGTACGGGGGGACGTGTACCTGGCGTGACCTATCGGTCGATGTCGGGACGGGGGAGATGGCGGACCGGGGGGACCCGGGGTAGCGCCGAGTACCCCACGGACGACAGGGTGGACCCATGACCGCGCCTACGACCGTGATCCTCTTCGGAGCCACCGGTGACCTCGCGAAGCGCAAGCTCATCCCGGGCCTGCTCCACCTCTTCCAGTCCGGCCTCCTCGATGACCTGCGCGTCGTGGGGACCTCGCTGGACGAGATGTCCGTCGACGACTTCCGCGCCCTCGCCCTCACGGCGGTGCGCGAGCACAGCACCCGCGAGACCGACGACGCCGACTGGCGCGACTTCGCCCAGCGGCTCGACTACCTGCCGCTCTCGGCCGGCCCGGAGGCGTTGCGTGACGCGGTCCTGCGCGCCGAGGGGCTGCTCCCGGGCGAGACCAGGCTGCGGCTGCACTACCTCGCGGTCCCGCCCAAGGCCGCCCTCGCCGCGGTGACGACGATCGCGGACGCCGGGCTCTGCGAGCGGTCCCGGGTCGTCATGGAGAAGCCGTTCGGGCACGACTACGACTCTGCCGTCGCGCTCAACGCCGAGCTGCACGAGGCGTTCGACGAGGACCAGATCTTCCGGATCGACCACTTCCTCGGCAAGGAGCCGGCGCAGAACATCCTCGCGTTCCGGTTCGCCAACGGGCTGTTCGAGCCGATCTGGCATCGCAACAGCATCAGCCACGTGCAGATCGACGTCCCCGAGTCCATCGGGCTCAGCCAGCGCGCCGACTTCTACGAGTCGACCGGCGCCTACCGGGACATGGTCGTCACCCACCTCTTCCAGATCCTCGCCTTCACCGCGATGGAGCCGCCGACCGCGCTCGAACCGCTGGCCATCAGCCGCGAGAAGAACAAGGTCTTCCGCTCGATGCAGCCGGTGCAGCCGGCCGACGTCGTCCGCGGCCAGTACACGGGCTACCACGACGAGCCGGGGGTGGCCGGCGACTCCGAGACCGAGACCTTCGTCGCGCTCAAGTGCTTCGTCGACAACTGGCGGTGGGCCGGTGTGCCGTTCTTCCTCCGCACCGGCAAGCGGATGGCCGAGGGGTCCCGGATCATCTCGATCGCCTTCAAGGAGCCCCCGCAGTCGATGTTCCCCAAGGGATCCGGCGTCGGCGACCAGGGCCCCGACCACCTGACCTTCGACCTCGCCGACCGGTCCCGGATGTCGCTGTCGTTCTACGGCAAGCGTCCCGGGCCGGGCTTCCGGCTCGACAAGCTGTCGATGCAGTTCGCGATGCAGGAGTCCGACTGGGCCGGCGCCGGGCTCGAGGCCTACGAGCGGCTCATCTACGACGCCGCCCGCGGCGACGGCACGCTCTTCACCACCGCGCCCGGCATCGAGCGGCTGTGGCAGATCAGCCAGCCCGTGCTCGACAACCCGCCGCCGGTGCACCCCTATGCCCAGGGCACCTGGGGGCCCAACCAGATCCACCAGCTCATCGCGCCCTTCACCTGGCGCCAGCCGTTCGAGCGTCCCTGGCGGGAGCGGCCCGGGCCCGCGGTGGGGCCCAGCTGAGCGCGGGCGGGCCTGGCCCAGCACGCGCGGCGGCGCTCAGGCGCCGGCGCCGCCCCTGGCGCTCGGGGTGCGCACGATCAGCGCGCGGGGCTCGATCTCGACCGAGAGGCGGCTGGCCTCGCCGATGATGTCGCCGTCCACCTGCACCCGCTGGTGCTCGTCGACCGTGACGGTCGCGGCCCCGCACCGCGAACGCGACAGCGTCGAGCTGGTGCGGTCGCTGCGGGTGACGACCCGGGCGGCGACCGACGCCCAGGCGGCGACCCCCGGCGGGGACAGGACGATGATGTCGAGGAGGCCGTCGTCGGGCTCCGCCTCGGGCATGAGGTCGATGCCGCCGGTGATCTTCCCGCAGTTGCCGATGACGACCATCCGGGCCCGCCGCGTCTCCGTGTCGCCGCCGTCGCACGTGATGGTCACCCGGAACCGGTCGGTGAGCCAGTGCGCGAACCCGGACGGGACGTAGGCCGCCCACCCGATCCGCTTCTTCAGCTCCTCCGACGTCGAGTCCATGATCGCGGCGTCGAGGCCGAGCCCGGCCATGACGAAGAACGCGTGGCGACGATCGCCGGACGACGAGTTCTCGCCGGCCCCATCCTCGAGGACGAGGTCGTCGTCCTCGGGGTCCAGGGTCATCCATGCGGCGTCGATGCGCCGGTTGCGGCCGGTGAGGGCCACCGCCATCGCCTTCGACAGGTCATCGACAGGCAGCTCGAGGTTGCGGGCGAGCAGGTTGCCGGTGCCCCCGGGGAGCAGGCCGAACGGCGTGCCGGTGCCGATGAGCTCCTCGCCGACGGCGCGCACCGTCCCGTCGCCTCCGAGGGCGCAGACGAGGTCGACGCCCTCCTCCAGGGCCTGGCGGGTCTGGCCGTAGCCCACGTCGTGCGCGGTGGTCTCGAGCAGGAGCGGCTCGTCCCAGTCGTGCTCCGCGCAGACCGCGGCGAGGGTGCGTCGGGTGGCGTCGAGGTCCTCGAACTTCGTGGGGTTGACGACCACCGCGACCCGCTTCTTCGGCGGGGGCTGGTCGTCGGCGCCCTGGCGGAAGGAGTTGCGGGCAGGTCGGGAGTCGGGCCCCGCCTGACGTGCGTCCTCGCGGGAGCTGATGAGCAGCACCGCCCCCGCGATCGCGAACACGACGGCGACGCCGATCCCGATGTACGTCCACGTCTCGCCCGACACAGACGCAACGTACATGAGGGGCGGCGACATCCGGCTATCGCCGTAGGCTCCCGGACATGAGCGACCCCGCCGCGGGCGAGATCCGGCCCGACACCAAGGACTGGACCTGGACGCTCGAGCGCGCCTGTCCCGACTGCCGGTTCGACGCCGCGACGGTCCACCCGGACGACCTGCCCGGGCTCGTCACCGTGCTCACCGACGCCTGGCCGCAGGTCCTCTCGCGCGAAGGGGCGGCCCTTCGACCCGACCCCGGGACCTGGTCGCCGCTCGAGTACGGCTGTCACGTGCGCGACGTGTGCCGCGTGTTCGACGAGCGCACGCGCCTGCTCCTCGACCAGGACGACCCGACGTTCGCGAACTGGGACCAGGACGAGGCCGCGGTGGCGCAGGCGTACAGCACCCAGGACCCGGGCACGGTGGCGGCCGAGATCCTCGACGCGGCGGCCGGCTGGGCGGCCACCGTCGCCGCCGTCGGCCCGGAACAGTGGGATCGTCCGGCAACCCGGTCCAACGGGTCCCGGTTCACCACGCTCAGCCTCACCCGGTACGGCCTCCACGACCTCGCGCACCACCTGTGGGACGTGGGGGTCTCCCGCTCGTGAGCGCGACCCTCGTCTACGTCCTGCTCGGGGCGGCGCTGCTCCTGGCGGCGGTGCTGCCGCGGGTGCTGCACCGGTGGGCACTGTCCGCGCCGATCGTGCTCGTCGTCGCGGGCATGCTCATCGGGCTGCTGCCGCCGACGCGCTCGGTGTCGGTGGACCCCGTGGCGCTGCGGCCCTGGATCGAGCATCTCGCCGAGGTCACCGTGCTCGTCGCCCTCATGGGCGTCGGGCTCGCCCTCGACCGGCCGCTCCGGCCACGGCTGCGCGCGTCGTGGGCGACGTGGTCCCCGACCTGGCGCCTCCTGGGCATCACGATGCCGCTGACGATCGCGGGCGTGGCGCTGCTGGCCTGGGGTCCGCTCGGGGTGGCGCTGCCCGCGGCGCTGCTCCTCGGGGCGGTGCTGGCACCGACCGACCCGGTTCTGGCCTCCGACGTCCAGGTCGAGGGCCCCACGCTCGAGGGCGCCGACGGCGGCGCCGACGGCGGCGTCGACGAGGACGACGAGGTGCGGTTCGCCCTGACCAGCGAGGCGGGCCTCAACGACGGCCTCGCGTTCCCGTTCGTCTGGGCCGCGGTGTTCCTCGCCGCCGGGGCGCCCGCCGGCGGGGTGTGGCGCTGGGTGGGCTGGGAGCTGGTCGGCAAGGTCGCGGTCGGGGTCGCCGTCGGAGTGGTCCTCGGCTGGGTGCTGGCACGGATCGCGTTCCGGTCCCCGGCCCGCTCGCTCCGGCTCGCCGAGACGGGGGAGCCGCTGCTCGCGCTCGCCGCGCTGCTGCTCGCGTACGGGCTGGCCGAGGCCGTCCACGGCTACGGCTTCCTCGCCGTCTTCGCCTGCGCCGTGACGATCCGCTCGGTGGAGCGGCAGGACGAGTACCACCAGCAGCTGCACGACGTCGTCGAGCGGCTCGAGACGCTGCTGACCCTGGTCCTGCTCCTCGGGCTCGGGTTCGCCTTCACCCGGGGGCTGCTCGCCAACCTCGACTGGCGGGGTGCGCTCGTCGGGGTCCTCCTCGTGTTCGTCATCCGGCCCCTCGCGGGGTATGTGGCCTTCCTCGGCCACCGCACGCGGCCCGGCACCGCGGGGATCGACCGTCGCGAGCGGCTCGTCATCGGGATCTTCGGGGTGCGCGGCATCGGCTCGGTGTACTACCTCGCGTTCGGGGCGGGGACGGCCGCGTTCTCGGAGGAGCGCTGGATGTGGTCGACGGTGACGTTCACGATCGCGCTGTCGGTGCTCGTCCACGGGGTGCTCGCCACCCCGGTGATGCGCTGGCTCGAGACCCACCGCCGCGCCACCCGTTCGGCGCCCGCGAGGGCGGAGGCGACGGACGTCGATGGCTGATGTGCACGGCCCCGCCGTCGAGGTCCTCGTCGTCGTCAACGACCCGGACAGCGGGCCGGGGCGCTTCACCGCCTGGCTCGAGGAGCTGGGCGCCCGCCTCACGACCGTGGCGGAGGACGAGGTCCCCGACTCCCCGGCGGGCTACGACGCCGTGCTGCTCTTGGGCGGCGGTTTCATGCCCGACGACGACCACCGGGCACCGTGGCTGCCCCGTGAGCGGCTGCTCGCCCGGCGGGCGCTACGCGACGGTGTGCCCGTCCTGGGGATCTGCCTGGGCGCCCAGCTGCTCGCCCTCGTCAGCGGCGGCACCGTCGTGGCCGACTCCGGCCGCCCCGAGCGGGGTTCGGTCGTGATCCGGCGGCTGCCCGAGTCCGCCGCGGACCCCGTGCTCGGCGGGCTGCCCGGCGAGTTCCCCGCGATCCAGCACCACCGCGACGAGATCGTGGCGCTGCCGCCGGGAGCCGTCCATCTGGCCTCGTCCGAGCGCTGTCCGGTGCAGGCCTTCAGGCTCGGCGAGACCGCCTGGGGGCTCCAGTTCCACCCCGAGGTCGCCGCCGACCGCCTCGACCGCTGGGACGCGTCCCGGCTGGCCGCCGAGGGTGCGGACCTCGACGAGCTCCGTGCGACGGCCACCGCGGCCGAGCCGGCGTCGGCAGCGGCGGCCCGCGCCCTGCTGGACGCGTTCGTCGCCGTCGTCCGTGCGCGCGCGGCCGCCCGGCCGGACGAGGGCCAGGTCAGCTCCGGACCAGCGAGCGCCCCGGGATGGCGTCGATGAGCCGGCGCGTGTACTCCTCCTGAGGGTCGGTCAGGATCTGCTCGGGCTCGCCGTGCTCGACGACCCGGCCGTGGCGCATGACATAGACCTCGTGGGCCACGAGCCGGACGACCGCGAGGTCGTGGCTGATGAAGAGGTACGCGAGCCCCAGGTCGCGCTGGAGCTCGACCATGAGGTCGAGGACCTGCTCCTGGACGAGCACGTCGAGCGCGCTCACCGCCTCGTCCAGGACGACGAGGTCGGGGCCCAGGGCCAGCGCCCGGGCGATCGCCACCCGCTGCCGCTGCCCGCCGGACAGCTCGTGCGGCCGACGGCCGGCCAGCTCGGCGGGCAGCGCCACCTTCTCGAGCAGCTCACCGACCGCCTGGCGCCGGTGGGCGCGGTCGCCGATGCGGTGCACGTCCAGTGGCTCGGCGACCACCTGGGCGACGGTGTAGCGCGGGTCGAGGGAGGCGTACGGGTTCTGGAACACCGGCTGGACGGACCGGCGGAACCCGAGCAGGTCCTTGCCCCGCAGGCCCGCGACGTCCCGGCCGTCGAAGGTGACCGTGCCGCCGTCCGCAGCCTCCAAGCGGAGCGCGAGCCGGGCGGTGGTCGACTTCCCCGAGCCGGACTCGCCGACGATGGCCACGGTCCGGCCGCGCGGCACCGTGAGGTCCACGTGGTCGACGGCGAGGAAGGGCTCGGTCCGCCCCGGCATCGGGTACTGCTTCACCGCGCCGGTGAGCCGCAGCAGCGGGTCGCCGGCGGTGGCCGGCGACGGCGCACCCCCGGACGTCACCGCGACCTTGCGCTCGGCCAGCCCGGGCGCGGCCGCGAGGAGCCGCCGGGTGTACTCGTGCCGGGGCCGGGAGATGACCTCGTGCGCCGGGCCCGACTCGACGATCTCGCCGCGGTACATGACGACCACCCGGTCGGCACGCTCCGCGGCCAGGGCGAGGTCGTGGGTGATGAGCACGACGGCCGCTCCCACGTCCGCGGCCAGTTCGGCCATCTGGTCCAGGACGAGCCGCTGCACGGTGACGTCGAGCGCCGAGGTGGGCTCGTCGGCGAGCAGCACCTCCGGCCGGCAGGCCAGCGCCATCGCGATGAGCACCCGCTGGCGCATCCCGCCCGAGAACTCGTGCGGGTACTGGTCGAAGCGGGCCTCGGCGTCCGCGATGCCGGCCCGGGTCAGCAGCGCGACCGCCTCCGTGCGCGCCGCGGGCCCGGATGCTCGGTCATGGACCTCCAGCGCCTCGACGATCTGGGCGCCGACCCGCATCACCGGGTTGAGGCCGGTCATCGGGTCCTGCGGCACCAGCCCGATCCGGCTGCCCCGGACGCCGCGCAGGGTCCGCTCGTCCGCGGCCGTGATGTCGAGGTCACGCAGCATGACCGACCCGGACGTGATGCGCCCGTTGTCGGCGAGCAGCCGGTTGACGGACGCGGCGAGGGTCGACTTGCCGGACCCGGACTCACCGACGACGGCGACGGTCTCGCCGACCGCGACGTCCAGGTCGACCCCGCGCACCGCCTCGACGTCACCGCGCGAGGTGGAGAACGCCACGGTGAGGTCGCGGATCGACAGGACGACGTCGGCGGCTCCGGGGTCGGTCATGGCAGGGCTCCTTCGGCCGTCGGTGCTGTCGTGGCGGCGTCGAGCATGACCCTGGCGATCTGCTCGCCGGTGGCCACCCCGTGCAGCGGGTCGGCGGGGTGCGCTGCGGTCGCCAGGGGCCCGACGGTGCCGTGCAGCCGGGTCGCGCCGCCCGCGACGACCGTGCCCGAGCGGGGCTCCACCGCCCAGAACGCGCCGGGAAAGCCGCCGTGCCACAGCCAGGTGACGGGACGGCCGCCCGGGCCGGGCCGGACGCTGCGGCGGAAGCCGAGGGCCTGGTCGGGCGCCGCCGGGGTGGGCCGCGCGGCGACGTCGAGCAGGTCGGGGCGGACGAGGGCCCCGTCGCACAGGGCGGTTCCGAGGGTCAGCAGGTCGGCGACCGGGCCGAACGCGCCCGCGTGCCCGGCGACCCCGCCGAGGGCGTGCGCCGTGTTGCCGTCGTGGACCTCGCCGCGGACCGGGCCGGGACGCCACCCGGTGAACGAGCCGGCGTCGGCCGGGACGGGGTAGGGGCGGCCGGTCGCGACCATCGTCTGCTCGACGACGTCGGAGTCCGCCGTCGTGGCGGCCAGGTCGGGGGACACCGGGCCGAAGCGCAGGGCGAGCCCGAGGGGACCGGTCACGAGGTCGTGGAGGGCGCCGGCCAGGCCGAGCCCGGTGACCCGCTCGACGACGAGCCCGGCCAGGAGCGGGCCGAGGTCCGAGTACCGATGGGCGGTGCCGGGCGCTGTCTGCAGCGGGATGGCCTGCACCCGGGCGAGGGCGTCGTCCCGGTCGGTCGTCTCGCCGTAGAGCGGCCACCAGGGCCGCAGCCCGGCCGTGTGGGTGAGCAGGTCCGCCACCCGGACCCGGTCGGCGCCGGGTACCGCGAACCCCGGGAGGAAGCGGGTCGCGGGGTCCTCCAGGGCGAGGTCGCCGCGATCGACGAGGCGGAGGACGAGCACGGTGGCCACCGCGACCTTCGTGACGGAGGCCCAGTCCAGCCACGTCGTCGGGGTCATGGGCACACCGTCGGCGCTCGCCGTCGGCAGGGCCGCCCAGCCCCCGGCGCGGACCTCGGTGCCGGCCGCGGACCGGACCCCGACCACCGCGCCCGCGGGGTGCCGGCCGTCGGCGCCGAGCGCGAGCAGCCGGTCGACGTGCTCGGCCACCGCGGTCACGGGGTGGCACCCGCCGCGTCGACCCGCAGCGCGTGCGGCCAGCGCGCCAGGGGCGGCGGCAGCTCCCACGTCCGGCCCACCGGCGGGGTCACCCGGCCGAGGACGCGAGGGCCCGCGGCGCCCGTGCAGCTGGGGACGTTGCCCGGCAGGCCGTGCGCGGTCGCCCACCCGATGAGCGCGAAGGCGACGGCCTCCTTCTCGTCGGCTGGGACGCCGAGGTCGTCGGACCGGAGCACCTCGACCGCTCCGACGAGCTGCGTGAGGCGCCGCATCAGGGTGGTGTTGCGGACCCCGCCCCCGGAGGCGACGAGCACGTCGAGCCGAGCCTGCGCGACGGCGTCCGCCACGGTGCGGGCGGTGAGCTCGGTGAGGGTGGCGACGAGGTCGGCCAGGTCGGGTCGGCGCCCGAGGCGGTCGAGCACGGTGTCCACGTAGCCGCCGTGGAACAGCTCCTTGCCCGAGCTCTTCGGTGCCGGGAGCGCGTAGTAGGGCTCGGCGAGCAGCTGCTCGAGCAGGTCCGGCAGTACCGTGCCCGCCGCCGCCAGGGCCCCGTCGGCGTCGTAGCCGCGCGCCCCGTCGGTGGCGGCCGTGACGGCCGCGTCGACGAGCGCGTTGGCGGGGCCGATGTCCCACGCCACCGGCTGCGCGTCCGGGGCGCAGACGGTGACGTTCGAGATGCCGCCGAGGTTGAGCGCCCCGACGCGCCGGCCGTCGGCGACGAGGGGGGCGAGCAGGAGCGCGTCGAGGACGGGCACGAGCGGGGCCCCGTGGCCGCCGGCCGCGATGTCGGCGGCGCGCACGTCGGAGACGACCGGTGTGCCCGTCGCCTCGGCGATCCAGGCGGGCTGGCCCAGCTGGAGGGTGCCCAGGGCCCGGCCGCCGTCGACCCAGTGGAACACCGTCTGGCCGTGCGAGCACACGAGGTCGACGGGCCCGGGGGCGGCGGTGACGGCGGTGCGCGCGGCGTCGGCGAAGGCCTGCCCGATGGCGGTGTCGAGCTCGCAGACGACGTCGAGGCCGACCGGCGCCGGTGGCAGCGCGGACCGGATCCGGTGGCGGAGCGCGGGCTCGTACGGGACGAGGGCGGTGTGCTCCAGTCGTGCGTGCAGGACGTCGTCGACGACGTCGAGGTCGACGACGGCGACGTCGATGCCGTCGTGGGAGGTGCCCGAGATCATGCCGACGACGCGCATCAGCGGTCCGCCCTTCTGGGGTCGAGCGCCGATCGCAGGCCGTCGCCGAGGAGGTTGAGCCCGACGACCGCGAGCACGAGCGCGGCCCCGGGGAAGGCGAGCATCCAGGGCGCGATGACGGCGAGCGTCTGGGCCTCGTAGACCATCCCGCCCAGGGACGCCGCCGGCGGCGGGGTGCCGAAGCCGAGGAAGCTGAGGGAGGCCTCGGTGAGGACCGCCCAGGACAGCGAGAGCGTCGTCTGGACGACGAGGATGCCGGCCATGTTGGGCAGCACGTGCTCGACCAGCGTCGACAGCCGGCTCCGGCCGATGGCGTCCGCGGCGATGACGTAGTCGGCGGTCCGCAGGCTGAGCACCGGCCCGCGAGCGACCCGCGCGAAGATCGGCACGTAGACGACGGCGATGGCCACGCTCACGGTGACCCAGCTGCGCTCCAGGGTGGCGGCGAGGGCGAGGGCGAGCAGCAGCGAGGGGAAGGCGAACAGGACGTTGTTGACGACGCCGACGACCCGGTCGGCGAGCCCTTGGTAGTAGCCGGCGACGACGCCGAGGGTGATCCCGACGACGCCGGACACGGCGACCGACGCGACCGCGACGCGCATCGAGTTGGCGAGCCCGGAGGCCACCCGGCTGAAGACGTCGCGGCCGAACTGGTCGGTGCCGAACCAGTGCGTCCCGCTGGGGCCGAGGAGGCCCTGGCTGACGTCCTGGGCGCGCGGCGACGCCGGGGTGAGCCCGAGCACGGCCATCGCAACGAGGACGAGCACCCCGGCCATGAGGACGATCCCGGCGATGCCCGACGGCGTGGCGAACGCCGACCGCCAGGTGCCGCTGCGCCGACGCGCCCCCGCGTCGGGCGGGGACGCGGGCAGCTCGAGGCCGGTGTCGGCGCTCATCGGACCCGCACCCGAGGGTCGACGAGGCGGTACACGAGGTCGGTGAGCAGGTTGACGAGCACGAAGATCGCGGCGATGACGAGCACCGTGCTCTGCACGACCGCGTACTCCTGCTGGTTGAGCCCGAGCAGCACCTGCCGGCCGATGCCGGGGATGGCGAAGATCTGCTCGGCGACCAGGGCGCCGCTGAGGAGGAACCCGAACTGCAGACCCGTCATCGTCACGACGGGGATGAGCGCGTTGCGCAGGATGTGCCGCACCTGGAGCCGCCGCGGCGGCACGCCCTTGGCCCTGGCGGTCCGGACGTAGTCCTCGGCGCGGATCCCGAGGATCGCGGCGCGGGTCGTCTGGAGCACCGGCGAGGCGATGCTGATCCCGAGCACGGTGGCGGGCAGGAGCATCTGCTGGAGGTTCAGCCACGGGTCCTCGAGCAGGGTGCGGTACCCCTCGCCGTTCGGGTACCAGCCGAGCTGGTTCGCCAGGAACGTCGCCACCGCCGTGGCGAGCAGGAAGGACGGGACCGAGAGGGCGACGAGGCTCCCCAGCTGGGTGACGCCGTCGCGCGCGCGGCCCGGGCGGCTGGCGGCGAGCATCCCGCCGGGGACGCCGAGCAGCAGCCCGACGACGATCGCCAGGACCGCCAGCTCGATGGTGTTCGGCAGGGCCTGCGCGGTGAGGGCGGCGACGGTCAGCCCCGAGTTGGCCGAGATCCCGAGGTTGCCGGTGAGGACTCCGCCGAGCCAGCCGAGGTACTGCACGGGGAGCGGCTGGTCGATGCCGTAGTACGCCTGGAGCGAGCGGATCTGCTCGGGGCTGAGCTCGCCGGCGGCGATCCCGTACGCGGCCGTGATCTGGTCGCCGGGGACGACGCGGAGCACGACGAACGTCAGCAGCGACACCCCGAGCAGGGTGATCGCGGCCTCCCCCACCCGGCGGGGCAGGGGGTGCGAGAGGGCGGTGCGCAGGCTCGTCATGTCAGCCGATCGAGGCCTTCCACAGGCCGGTGAGGCTCGCGTCCGTGCGCGGCTCGAGGTCCTTGACGGACGAGTCGGCCACGAGGAAGAGCTTCGGGGTGAACAGCCAGACCCACGCGGCGTTGTCGACGAGCTCGGCCGAGACCTGCTGGTAGACCGTCGCGCGCTCCGCGGCGTCGGTGGTCGCGACCCCCTGGGCGAAGAGCGAGTCGAGCGTGTCCGAGGAGTAGCCGGCGACCTTGTTGAAGCTGCCGCCGGAGGTGAAGTACCGGGCGTACATCGTGTTCGGGTCCGCGCTGCCGCCGTTGAGGGCGATCGCCGCGTCGAAGTCCCCGGCGAGCCAGCGGTCGACGTAGGCGCTGGAGTCCAGGCTCTGCACCTCGACCTCGATGCCGACCTTGGCCAGCTGCGCCTGGATGGCCTGCGCCTCGTCGACCGCGGTGGAGTACAGCCCCTGGGAGGTCATCAGCTTCAGCGTGAAGCCGTCGGGCGTCCCGGCCTTCGCCAGGTACTGCTTGGCCTTCGCGAGGTCCTGCTCCGGGCACGGCTGGGCGGCGGGGTCCGACCGGTACTCGGGCGAGGTGATGGGCCCGGTCACGGCACCGGCCCCGAGGGCGGCCGAGTCGATGATCTCCTGGCGCGAGATCGCGCACTGGATGGCGAGCCGGCTGTTGACGTCCTCCAGGACCGGGGAGGCCGCGCGCAGCTGGAGCACGTGGTAGCTGAGCGAGTCGACCGGCGTGCTCTTGACGTCGCCGGTCGCGGCCGTCCGCGCGGTGATGGGGTTGTCGAAGACGGTGACGTCGATCGACCCGGTGCGCAGCGCCGAGACCATCGCCTGCTCGTCGGGGATGACCCGGAACTCGAGCTCGGCCGCGCCCGGCGTGCCCTTGAAGTAGGAGTCGTTGCGGGACAGCGTGATCGACTGGTTCGGGGTGCGCTTGTCCCACGCGTAGGGCCCCGACCCCATCGGCGTCTTCTCGAGCGTGGACGTGTCGACGTCGGCGGGGACGATGGCCGTGTTGACGCCGGTGAGCCCGGACGGGAAGGACGCATCCGGCTGCTCGAGGGTCACGACGACCGTCCGCGGGTCGGGCGCCTCGACGCTCTCGACCGAGCCGAAGTAGGAGGCCGAGGTGGCCTTGGACTCCGGGTCCATGATCAGGTCGAAGGTGTGCTTGACGTCCTCGGAGTCGAGCGCCGACCCGTCGGTGAAGGTCACGCCCTCGGTGAGGGTGAACGTGTACGTGAGGCCGTCGTCCGAGACCGTCGGCAGCTCGGCGAGCCCGGCCACGGGCTCGGCGTTCTCGCCGGTGTCGAGCAGGGTGCTGTAGACCTGCGACAGCACCTGGATCGCCTGCTTGGAGGTCACCGTCCACGGCAGCGTCTGCGTGGGGTCGGCCGTGATCCCGACGACGATGGTGCCCTCGCCGGGGGTCGCCGAGTCCGGTGTGGTGGCGCCGGCCCCGCAGCCGGCCAGGGCGAGCGCGGCGGCGACGGCCAGGGGCCCGGCGGCCCGTACGGTCTGGCGGGGGCGGTGGAGGTTCATCGGACGTCTCCCTGGGAGGCTGGGGCGGGGCACGCGCGTGGCCGGGTGGCGGGCACGGGTTGCGTCGATGCTAGGTCAATTAGTTCTCTCTGGGAACGTCTCTACGTCAGTTTCTTACGTCCCGGTGCCGAGTGGGTGGCGGAGGCGGCGGGTGTCCGGTCCCTGCGGGGGTGAAACCGGGGTGACGCCCGGATGGCTGCGGCCGCACACTGGGCGGGTGCCGAGCCTCTCGAGCGTTCTCGCCTTCGCGCTGGCGTCCGTCGTCATCGTCGCGATCCCGGGGCCGTCCATCCTGTTCACGATCGGGCGCGCCCTGTCGGCGGGGCGCCGGGCCGCGCTGCTCACCGTGCTCGGCAACGCGGGCGGGATCCTCACCCAGATCGTGGCCATCGCGGTCGGCCTCGGCCCCATCGTCGCCGCGAGCGTGCCCGCGTACACGGTGCTCAAGATGGCCGGCGCCGCCTACCTCGTCTGGCTCGGCGTGCAGTCGTTCCGGGCCCGGCACGCCCTGGCGGCGTCGATGACGGGCCCGCTTCCCACGGCGCGCGCGGCCGGCGCCATCCGGGCGGGCTTCCTCGTCGGGGTGACCAACCCGAAGTCGCTGGTCTTCTTCATGGCGCTGCTGCCGCAGTTCGTCGACCGCTCTCGTCCGGTCGCGAGCCAGCTGCTCGTCCTCGGGGCCGTCTTCGCCGTCGTCGCGCTGGCCATGGACGGCTCGCTCGCGCTCGCGGCGTCGCGGTTCCGGGAGTGGTTCGCGTCCTCGCCGCGCCGGCTGGCCCGGGTCGGCGGCGCGGGCGGGCTCATGATGGTCGGCCTCGGCGCCGGGCTCCTCGTCACCGGACGTCCCGACTGACCTGCGTCGTTAGACTCCCCGGGTGATCGACATCAGGCTGCTCCGGGAGGACCCCGACACGGTGCGCTCGAGCCAGCGTGCCCGCGGCGAGGACGACGGTGTCGTCGACGCCGTGCTCGCTGCCGACGAGCGCCGTCGGTCCTCGCTCACCGCCTACGAGCGGCTCCGGGCCGAGCAGAAGTCGATGGGCAAGGACGTCGCCCGCGCGCAGGGCGACGAGAAGCAGGCCCTGCTCGCCCGCACCAAGCAGCTGGCGGCCGAGGTCAAGTCGCTCCAGGCGGAGGCGGACACCGCGCAGACCGAGCTCGACACCCTGATGCGCACCATCGGCAACGTCGTCGAGCCCGAGGTGCCCGTCGGCGGCGAGGACGACTACGTCGTGCTCGAGCATGTGGGCACCCCCCGTGACTTCGCCGCCGAGGGCTTCGAGCCGAAGGACCACCTGGCGCTGGCCGAGGCGCTCGACGCGGTCGACATGGAGCGCGGCGCCAAGGTGTCAGGCGCCCGGTTCTACTTCCTCAAGGGCGTCGGCGCGCGGCTCGAGATGGCGATGCTCCAGCTCGCGATGCAGCGGGCCATCGGCCTCGGCTTCGTCCCGATGGTCACGCCCACCCTGGTCAAGCCCGACGTCATGGCAGGGGCCGGCTTCCTCGACCACCACGCCGACGAGGTCTACCGGCTCGAGGCCGACGACCTGTACCTCACCGGCACCTCCGAGGTCGCGCTCGCGGGGTACCACGCCGACGAGGTCGTCGACCTCTCGCGCGGCCCGCTCCGCTACGCCGGCCAGTCGACGTGCTACCGCCGCGAGGCCGGGTCGTACGGCAAGGACACCCGCGGCATCATCCGCGTGCACCAGTTCAACAAGATCGAGATGTTCGTCTACTGCCGACCCGAGGACGCGCAGGCCGAGCACGAGACCCTCCTCCAGCTCGAGAAGGACATGCTCACCGCGATGGGCCTGCCGTTCCGGGTCATCGACACCGCGGCGGGCGACCTCGGCGGCCCGGCGGCGCGCAAGTACGACTGCGAGGGCTGGGTCCCCAGCCAGGGCCGCTACCGCGAGCTGACGTCGACCTCGAACTGCACCACCTTCCAGGCCCGGCGCCTCGCGACCCGGTTCAAGGGCGAGCAGGGCAACGAGGTGGCCGCGACGCTCAACGGCACCCTCGCCACGACGCGCTGGCTCGTCGCCATCCTCGAGAACCACCAGCAGGCCGACGGGTCGGTCGTCGTCCCCGAGGCGCTGCGCCCCTTCGTCGGGCTCGACGTCCTCACCCCCGTCCGCTGACGGGAGCCCCTCGGCGCCGCGTCCTACCGCCCAGAGAGGGCTACCCCGCTCGCCCGCCGTCGAGGGGAGGCGACACGCCGACTGCGCGCCGCTGACGTCCGCGTGTTGCCTCCTCTCGACTTGGGGCCTGCGTTACAGCGCCGCATGATGGGCGCGTCCTTCAATCGTCGAGCCCACGGAGATGCTCCCTGAGTTGGGCTACTTCATCAGCGAGACCTTCGCTTGGGTAGCGCTTGGACTTGGTGGGGAGGTACTCGCGGACGACTCGCTCAGTGTCCACGAGCGCAGGGCAAAGCCAATGCCTGACAGCCGTCGGCGTCTGCAGACCCTTCGGTACTGAGTGCCAGACGATGAAGCGGCGCTGCTTGCGGCCGACCATCCCAGGGGTGACTCCATAGGGCTCCTCCGGCTCGCGGAAGTTGTGCCATGTGCGGAACGCGATGTCTACGACGAACTCCCCATCGTTCCGCGGGCCGTTGAAGGCCCGGATCTGTCGCTGGACTACGTGAAGGGCCCGCCGGGGTGGACCCCACTCTTCGACGATCCCCCCGGTAACGAACGGCATGCGCATGACTCTGCCGGTTCTGCCCGAGCCGCGCATGATGCGACTGGCCGACTCGCCAAGCCGGCTGCAGACCGCCGCCTGTGGACCTGCACCGCTCATACGAACGGTTGCGTCGCGTCGAGTCCCCTGGTGCGACCGACGCAGAGCGCGCAGGCTCCACAGCCGGCCCATGCGAAGCACACAGAGTCCGACAACCTCGGCCGTGTCCTATGGAGGCACACCGACCCAGTCGAACTCAACGTCAAAGGACTCCTCGTGTCTGTCTTCGCCTTCATCGCGGCCGATCTCGTCGCCATCACCCTCATGGTCTTCGCGCTCTACTTCCCACGCCACCGCCGCCGTGACCTGATCGTCGCGTTCATGTCCATCAACGTCGGCGTCATGGGCGTCACGTATGCGATGGCCACGGCGGATCTGTCGCTCGGGTTCGGCCTCGGGATCTTCGCGGTGCTGTCGATCATCCGCCTCCGGTCCACCGAGATGGACCATGCCGAGATCGCGTACTACTTCACCGCCATCGCGCTGGGTCTGCTGGGCGGCTTCCCCTCGATCTCGCCGTACGTGAGCTTCACGCTGATGACCGTGCTGCTGGGCGTGCTCGCGGTGGGCGACAGCCCCGCGTTGTTCCCCCGCGCACGCCAGCAGACCATCGTGCTGGACCGCGCGGTCACCGACGAGGCCACGGCTCGCGACCTGGTCGGCGCCATCCTCGGTGCTCGCATCGACCGCGTGACGCTGCGCAAGGTGGACCTGGTCTCGGAGACCACCGTCTGCGACGTGAGGTTCACCCGGCCCGCCATCGGTCGGACCGCCGATGACTCGCCGGACGCCCGCCTCGGCTCCACCTCGAGCGCCACTCCGGCGCCGGTCACGGCGGGGGTCGTCCGATGACGGACTGGATGGACGCCGTGCACGGCCTGCCCGCGCTCACGCTGGAGGAGGTGAACGAGGAGGCGGCTCTCCAGACCAGGGTCGACCGCAAGTACGTGATCCGGCCCCGCACCTGGGGGAACGTCCTCACCTCGCTCCAGGGTGAGCCCCGCGTGCTCGAGATCGACGGCCGCCGCAGCTTCCGGTACTCCTCCACGTACTACGACACGTCCGGGCTGGCCAGCTTCCGGGACGCGGCCCGCAGACGTCCCCACCGCTACAAGGTGCGGACCAGGCGCTACCTCGACACCGGTTCGTGCGCGATCGAGGTCAAGATGCGGTCCTCGTCCGGGGCCACGGCCAAGAGCCGGCAGTGGCTCGCCGCGGACGTGCCGGTGGGCGTCGGTTCCCTTCCCCCCGCCGCGGCCGACTTCGTCGCCGGCTTCGAGCGGATCGGCGAGCAGGCCCACCAGCTCACCGAGGTGCTGACCACGACATACGAGCGAGTGACGCTGGTGACCGCCGACGCGCGCGTCACCGTGGACCGGGACGTCGCCGCGACCGACGCCCTCGGGAGGCACCTGGACTACGGCGACCTGCTGATCGTCGAGACCAAGTCAGCCGGCCGGGTCGGCGGCGTCGACCGCGCGCTGTGGGCGAGCGGCATCCGCCCGGCCCGCATCAGCAAGTACTGCACGTCGCTCGCGGCACTCCGTCCCGAGCTTCCCGCGAACCCGTGGTCGCGTTCCATCCGCCGCTACGTTCCCACCGCCGCGGCACCCGCCGCGGCCGCCTAGAAGGGCCTGACATGAAGCACCCCACCCGAGTACTCGCCGGTCTCACCCTGGCTGCGGCAGTGGTCCTGAGCAGCTGCAGCACGGACCCCCTCGCCACCACCGTCACGGCCGAGGGCGCAACGTCCGCCGTGGCCACCTCGTCACTCACGGGGGCCGTGTCCGAGCTGACCTACGCGGACCTCGGCATCGACGAGGCGGACCTGTCCCTCGACCTGGCCGACGCCATCGACGTCAGCCTGGCCGATGGGGCGTCGGAGGGTGGCAGCGGCGTGAGTGTCGACGGGGACACCGTCACGATCAGCGCGGCCGGCACCTACCAGGTCAGTGGCACGCTGACCTCGGGGTCGCTCGTCATCGACGCACCCGATGCAGTGGTCGAGCTGGTGCTCGACGGCGTGGACATCACGGCCGCGAACGTGGCCGCGGTCAACGTGGTCGAGGCCGAGCAGGTGGTGCTCTGGCTCGCTGACGGCACCGACAACGTGCTCGCCGACGCCGCCGGAGCCACGGTCGACGAGACGGTCGAGGACGCGCCCAACGCGACCCTCTACTCGACCGCCGACCTGTGGGTCGCGGGGGAGGGCGCACTGTCGGTCACGGCACACGCCGCCGACGCGATCACCTCGAAGGACACCCTCGTCATGACCGGCGGAGACGTCACGGTCACCGCGGCGGACGACGGTGTGCGCGGCAAGGACCACGTGGTGATCACCGGTGGCACCCTCACGGCGGACGTCCAGGGTGACGCCGTGCGCTCGGACAACGAGTCGGTCGCGGACGAGCCGGATGCCGCAGTGGGTGTCGTCTGGATCGACGGCG
Organism: uncultured Actinomycetota bacterium; assembly: GCA_963815545.1. Taxonomy (GTDB): domain Bacteria; phylum Actinomycetota; class Actinomycetes; order Actinomycetales; family Dermatophilaceae; genus Phycicoccus. The sequence goes on along the minus strand of CAWFGY010000006.1, from coordinate 364,368 downwards.
GGACGCTGGACCTCACGTCGGGCTCCGACGCGGTCGACGCCGCGCGCCAGGTCACGGTGCTCAGCGGAGACCTGACGGTCGCCGCGGGTGACGACGGTCTGCACTCCGACAACGTGCTCCGCATCGCGGGTGGGACGGTGACCATCACCGAGAGCGTCGAAGGCATCGAAGGTGCCTACATGTCCCTGTCCGGCGGCGACGTCTCCGTCGTCTCCACCGATGACGGCATCAACGTCGCGGGGGGCGTCGAAGCGCTCACCGACACGGCGGCAGAGACGACCACCGCCGAGGACCCCGACGCCGGCGCCGCCGCCAGCGGCGGCGCGCAGGGCGGAGCGCCCATGGGCGCCCCGCCGGCCGGTGGTCAGATGGCCGGCGGCGCCGGTCCGGACAGCGCGGCCGGCACGACCGAGCCCGTCGACGACGTCGCATCGCTCTCGGTGTCCGCGATGGATGGCACCGGCTTCGGCGGCCCGGCCGAAGGCGACAACGGCACCAGGTTCCTGGAGGTCAGCGGCGGAACGTACGTGATCGACACGACGAGCGACGGCGTGGACGTCAACGGGGCCATGACCATGACGGGCGGCACCCTGGTGGTCTCCGGCACGGAGGACGCCCGCAACGGTGCCCTCGACGTGGACGACCTGTTCACCGTCTCCGGTGGAACGCTCGCGGCGAACGGCATGGCCACCATGGCGGTCGCGCCGGGCGCCGGCTCCACCCAGGCCACGCTCGCGCTCACCTTCGGCGGCACCGTGCCGGCGGACACGCTCATCACCGTCACCGATGACGGCGGAACGCAGATCGCGTCCTTCACCACCCCCAAGGCCTCGGAGTCCTTCATCTACTCGTCCGATGCCCTCGAGGCGGGCGGCGACTACACGATCTCGGTGGGTGGCGAGGTCGCCGGGACGAGCATCGGCTGGCTGGTGCTCGACGGCACGGCCACCGACGGCGACACCATCGGTACGGTCACCGCGGTCTAGGCGCACCGCACGCGGCCCCGACCCCGGTCGGGGCCGCGTCGGCGTACACCGTCGGCGCGCACGTACGAGGGCCGCCGGCATCGAACACCTCGGGTGCCCGACGACAACGCCCTCAGGATCGCCCCCAACGAGTTAGGCGACTGTGGGCGGAGAGGCGCGGCCCGACCGGGCTGCTTGACAGCGCTCGGACGTAGGCACGACAGGATGATTCACACCTCCCACCCGCCCGTTTCTGGACGTGGCTGCTAGCGCCGGGGCGCGCGCTCAAGAGGACCGTGGCGTGGCTCATCGACCGGCTCGGGTTCCTCGGGGGCTGACGCCGCCGGACCAGGCTGCGACCAGCCGCCGCTCAATGCCGTGATCGCTTCTTCTCCCATGGCGGGATCTGGCAGCCCGACGTGGAGGTGAGGTGCCAGCCGCGGCAGGGAGTGCAGAGGTAGAGCCCCGCGGGAACAGTGCGTTCACCCCGTTGGTACCGAAGGGCAATCCTGCGCATCGCGGTGATGGCGCTGGAGCGGCTGGGGTAGCGGATCTTCGAGCAGTCCGACATGTCGACCTTGTTCGACTCGTCGCACTCGGCCGGCTCACATCCTGCCCGGTGCGTGGTTCACGCCGCACGGCGATCGGCCACCAAGGAGCCCATGACTCCACCTAGAAAGACGGTAGCGGAAGGCACGCGCTCGTGGCAGCGATCCCCTTCGATCATCCAAGGCCCGTCGGTGCTCCGTCCACATGAAGCCACGGTCTCCCCGGTGCGGCGGAGCAGCCGTCCACCGTCAGGGGGAGGGGCCGCGCCCACCGCGGAACCTACGCTGAGCCCATGGCCACCGCCGCGCGCTCCGTCCTCGCCCGCCTGGGGCGCTGGTTCGGCGTCGAGGACCCCTGGGTGCGCCCCTCCCCGCCGGTGGGTCGCGCCGACGTCCTGCTGGCCGCGAGCATCGCCGGGTTCGGGCTCGTCGCGCTCGAGCTCGTCCGCAGCGTCGGGGCCCTGGACGAGGTCACCCTGCCCTGGTGGGTGCAGTGGATCGCCGTCCTCAGCGGAGCAGCCCTGCTCGTCGGGCGGCGTCGCCGGCCCGTCGCCGTCGCGGGCCTCGCGGCGCTGCACATGCTCGTCGTCGGCATCACGATGCCGATGGTCATGGGCCAGTTCACGCTCCAGGTCGTCTACTTCGTCGCGATCCTCTCCGGCGTGGCCTGGGCCCGCGACCGGCGCTGGATGCTCGTGGTCGTCGGCGCGATCGTCGTCGTGATGTTCACCTGGATCGCGCTCCAGTTCGCCATCGGCAGCGCGGCCCAGGACCTCGTCGACGAGCAGCAGGGCAGGACCCGGCCCGGCCTCGTCCCGGCGATCCCGGCAGCCGTCCTGCTCACCGTCGTCATCAACGCCGTGTACTTCGGCGGAGCCGTCATCTTCGGCCAGATGCTCTGGCGCAGCGCCCGCGACCGTGCCCAGCTCGAGGACCAGGCGAGCACCATCACGGCGCAGGCGACCGCACTGCGCACCCGCGCCGTCACCGAGGAACGGCTGCGGATCGCGCGGGAGCTCCACGACGTCGTCGCGCACCACGTGTCGGTCATCGGCATCCAGGCCGCCGCCGCGCGCCGGGTGATGGACCGCGACCCCGACGCCACCCGCGCCGCGCTCGAGGGCATCGAGGGGTCCTCGCGGGAGGCGGTCTCCTCGATGCGCGGGCTCCTCGGGACGCTGCGTGGCAGCGAGCGGGCCGGTCCGGTCGAGGCCGACCGCGCGCCGCAGCCCGGGCTCGCCGAGCTCCCCGCGCTCGTCGAGGCCTGCCGCACCCCCCGCCGGCACGTCGGCTACGACCTCGTCGAGAGCAGCCCCGGGGCCGCCGACCGGCTCGGCCCGCCGCTCGCGCACTCGATCCACCGGACGGTGCAGGAGGCCCTGACCAACGTCGAGAAGCACTCGACGGCCGCCCGCGTCTCCGTCGTCGTCCGCCTCGACGACGGGCCGGCGGGCTTCGCCGAGGTCGAGGTCGTCGACGACGGCCGGGCGCGCACCGGCTCGTCCGGTAGCGGCCTCGGCCAGCTCGGCATCCGTGAGCGGGCCGCGTCGCACCGCGGCACCGTCGAGATCGGGCCGCGCCCGACCGGCGGGTACCGGGTCCGCGTCCGCTACCCCTGGGTCGGGGCCGCCGCGCCGGCTCCCGGGCCAGCGGCCGGCCTCGCCGACCGGGTCCGCGGAGGCACGCGATGACCGAGCAGCAGGGCGACGCGCTGCCGGCCCGCACCGGCCCGCTACGGGTGCTGCTCGTCGACGACCACGCCATGGTCCGCTCCGGCTTCGCGATGATGCTGTCCGTCGAGGACGACGTCGAGGTCGTCGGTGAGGCGGCCAACGGCGCGGAGGCGGTCGTGGTGGCCCGGGCGACCCGACCCGACGTCGTCCTCATGGACGTGCAGATGCCCGTCCTCGACGGCATCGAGGCCACCCGCCGGATCGTCGCCGAGGACCTCGGGCGCGTCGTCATCCTCACGACCTTCGACCGGGACGACTACCTGTTCGACGGGCTCCAGGCAGGCGCCAGCGGCTTCCTCCTCAAGAACGCCGAGCCCGAGCAGCTGCTCGACGCCGTCCGGGTCGTCGGCTCCGGGTCCGGCATCCTCGCCCCGCAGGTGACCCGGCGCGTCATCGAGCGGATGACCGCGGAGCGCTCGGCGCCACCGCGGCCGGAGCCCGACGGCCTGCGCCGCCTCACCGATCGTGAGCGTGAGGTCCTCGTCCTCATGGCGCGGGGGCTGTCCAACGCCGAGATCGCGGCGACGCTCTTCCTCGGCGAGGCGACCGTGAAGACGCACGTCTCCAGCTGCCTCGCGAAGCTGCACGTGCGGGACCGGGTCCAGGCGGTGGTGCTGGCACACGAGTGCGGGCTCATCACGCCGGACGAGGGCCAGATCAGCCCGTAGGGGGATCTGCCCCGGACCGCCCCCGCCGTAGCGTCGTCGGCATGTTGGAGATCAGCGGCCTCACCCGCCGGTTCGGTGACGTCACCGCCGTCGACGGTGTCTCGTTCGACGTCCGCGACGGCGCTCTCACCGGCTTCGTCGGGGGCAACGGTGCGGGCAAGACGACGACGATGCGGATGGTCATGGGCGTGCTCGGCCGGCACGCGGGTGAGGTGCGGTGGCAGGGCCGCCCCATCACCGCGACGGACCAGCGGCGCTTCGGCTACATGCCGGAGGAACGAGGTCTGTACCCCAAGCAGCGGGTGCTCGACCAGCTCGTGTACCTCGGCCAGCTCAAGGGGATGTCGGCGACGGCGGCCCGCCGGGGCGCGCAGTCCCACCTCGAGCGGTTCGGCCTCGCCGACCGGATGTCCTCCCGGCTCCAGGAGCTGAGCCTGGGCAACCAGCAGCGGGTCCAGGTGGTGGCCGCGCTGCTCCACGACCCGGTCGCCCTCGTCCTCGACGAGCCCTTCTCGGGGCTCGACCCGACGGCCGTCGACTCGATGGCCGACCTGCTGCGGGAGCACGCCGCGTCGGGTGTGCCGGTGCTCTTCTCGAGCCACCAGCTCGACCTCGTCGAGAAGCTCTGCGACCGCCTCGTCATCCTCTCCCGCGGCCGGGTCGTCGCCAGCGGTGACTCCGAGGAGCTGCGGTCCGGGGGGCCGGTCCGCTACCGGCTGACCCTCGAGCACGACGCGGGGTGGGTCCGGGACGTCCCCGGGCTCCACGTCGTCGACGTCGACGGGCCGCACGCCCTCGTCGAAGTACTCGACCCGGGGGCCGAGCAGGCGGTGCTCCGTGCCGCGTCGGCGCGCGGCGCGGTGCTCGAGTTCACCCCCCTCCGGCCGGCGCTCTCCGACATCTACCGAGAGGTGGCGGCCTGATGGCCACGACACACGCACCCGCCGACCCGACGAACGCCGGCCTGACCGAGCCGCCGGAGGCCCGAGCCGCCCACGCGCCGTGGGCTCTCGTCGCCCGCCGCGAGGTCGTCGTCAAGCTCACCGACCGCGCGTTCGTGCTCGGGACGGTGGTCACCCTGCTGCTCATCGCCGGCTTCATGGGCTGGCAGGCGTGGGCCTCCGGCCAGACGACGACGTACACCGTGGCGGCCACCGCCGCCGACCGGCCGATGGTGGAGCGGGTCGCGGCCGAGGCCGGCGGCCTCGACGACACCGTCGCCGTCGAGGTCGGCGACGTGCCCGACGACGCAGCGGCCCGCGCGGCCGTCACCGACGGCGAGGCCGACGCCTGGCTGCATCGTGCCGACGACGGCTGGGTGCTGACCACCGACCGGGAGGAGCAGGGCTCGCTGACCGACGTCGTCCGGCAGGTCGTGCGGCAGGCTGCCCTGGAGCAGCAGGCGAGCGGGCTCGGGACGACGGTCGAGCGGCTGGAGGCGGGCGGGGCCGTGACGACCACGCTGCTCACCGGCGACGCGGAGCGGGCCGGCCTCGCCGCCGGCATCGCGTTCGCCTTCGCGTTCCTCTTCTACATCGCGACCCTCACCTTCGGGATCACCCTCGCCAACAGCGTCGTCGAGGAGAAGCAGTCGCGGATCGTCGAGATCATCGCGACGTCGATCCCGGTGCGCCAGCTGCTCGTCGGCAAGATCGTCGGCAACAGCATGCTCGCGGTCGCGCAGATGGTGCTCTTCGCCGGCGTGGGCCTTCTCGGGCTGTCGCTGACGCCGTACTCCGCGCTCGTCCCGGCCGTCAGCGGCCCGGTCGTCTGGTTCCTCGTCTTCTTCGTCGCGGGGTTCGTGGCGCTCGCCGCCCTGTGGGCCGTGGCCGGGGCGCTCGCGTCCAGGACCGAGGAGATCCAGAGCACGTCGACGCCGCTGACGATGCTGGTCCTGGCCGTGTTCTTCGGCTCGCTGTTCCTCGACGGCACGGCGAAGGTCGTCGTCTCCTACCTCCCGCCGTTCTCGGCCGTGCTCATGCCGACCCGGCTGCTCGAGGGCACCGCGCAGTGGTGGGAGGCGGTGCTGGCCCTCGGGCTGCTCCTGGCCGCTGCCGGCGGCGTCGTCACCGTCGCGGAGCGGCTGTACCGGCGTTCGCTGCTGCAGACGAGCGGGAAGCTGTCCGTCCGGCAGGCCTGGTCCGCCCCGGAGTGACGCCCGACGCTCGACGCACGGCTTCGTCAGCGTGGCACGACCTCGGAACCCCGGTCTGCCTGACATTGCGGGGTGACCCCGAAATGTCAGGCGGGGCGGGGCGGGGGGCGCACCGTCCGTTCACCCGGCGTCGGTAGCGTGGGGAGCGATGAGAACCCCACACCTGGTCTGCCTCGACATCGACGGCACGACCGTCGACCACGACGGCCACCTCCACGAACCCGTCCGCGAGGCCGTGCGCGCCGTCGTCGACGCCGGGCACCACGTCACCTTCGCCACCGGCCGGGCCATCGTCGGCACCCTGCCGGTCCTGGACTCCCTGAGCATCACGACGGGATTCGTCGTCTGCTCCAACGGGGCCGTCACGCTGCGGCTGGACCCGCGGCACGAGGCGCGCTACCAGGTGCTCGAGGCGGTGACGTTCGACCCGGCCCCGGCGCTGCGGGTCCTGCGCCGCGAGTTCCCGACCGCGCTCGTGGCCGTCGAGGAGCTCGGGGTCGGCTTCAAGGTCTCTGCGCCGTTCCCCACCGGTGAGCTCGACGGTACGCCGCAGGTCGTCTCGTTCGAGGAGCTCATGGCCTGCCCGGTCACCCGCCTCACGATCCGCGACCCCGACAGCACGAGCGAGGAGTTCCTCGCCCAGACCGACCGGATCGGCCTGCACGGCGTCGAGTACGCCGTCGGGTGGAGCGCCTGGCTCGACATCACCCCCGAGGGCGTGTCGAAGGCGGCCGGCCTCGAGGCCGTCCGGCGCCGGCTGGGGATCGAGCCGTCGGCCACCCTCGCGGTCGGGGACCAGCGCAACGACATCGAGATGCTCAAGTGGGCAGCCCGGGGGGTGGCGATGGGGAACGCCCCCGACGAGGTCAAGGCCGTCGCCGACGAAGTGACCGGTGACGTCGACGACCACGGCCTCGTCGACGTCCTGCGCTCCCTGCTCTGAGGTTGGTCCGTGCGGACGCCGCCGCGGCGTCCCCGCTGGTGGCACAGTGCATCCATGAGCAGCGCAGACGTCAAACACGCCACTCGTGAGGCGAACGACAGCAAGGCCGTCGAGTGGGGGGCGCGGACGGGCTTCGCCGTGGTCGGTGCCCTCCATCTGCTCATCGCGTACATCGCGGTCAAGGTGGCGTGGGGCATCGGGGGCGGGTCGAAGAACGCCGACTCGGCCGGGGCGCTGTCCACCATCGCCGGCTCCACCGGCGGCGCCCTCCTGCTGTGGATCGGGGTCGGCGGGTTCGTCCTGCTCGCCCTGTGGAACATCACCGAGGGCGCGATCGGCCACGGGGAGACCTTCGACCGGCTCAAGCTCGTCGCCAAGGGGGTCCTGTACGCGTTCTTCGCCTGGACCACGTTCCGGGTCGCCGCGCTCGGCAGTTCCGGCGGGGGCGAGCAGCAGACCGACGACTTCACCCAGAAGCTCATGAGCAACCCGGCCGGGCAGGTCCTCGTCGGCATCGTCGGGCTCGCCGTCCTCGGCGTCGCCGGCTATCACGTGCACAAGGGCTGGACGAAGGCCTTCCTCGAGGACCTGCGGGAGCACCCCGGCACCTGGGCGGTCCACGCCGGGCGCGCCGGCTACATCGCCAAGGGCGTCGCGCTCACGATCGTCGGCGGGTTCTTCCTCGTCGCCGCGTGGACCTCCGACCCCCAGGACGCCAAGGGTCTCGACGGGGCGCTGAAGGCGCTCAAGGACATGACCGGCGGGCCGGTCATCCTCACCGTCGTCGCCGCGGGCCTCGCGGGCTACGGCATCTACTCCTTCGCGCGGGCGCGTTACGTCCGGCTCTGAGCCCGGTCCGCGGCGTCGGTCGCGGGCGTGTCGTGCGCGTCACGGCGCAGGTACCGCCAGGCGAGCAGCGCGCATACGACGCCGTTGACGAGGCCGACGAGGACGTCGGTCAGGTGGTGGGCGCCCCGGTACAGCCGGGCGTAGGACACCGCGAGCGGCACGAGCACGCAGAGCGTGATGAGCACCCGCCGGACGAGAAGGTTCTGGATGCGGGTCACCATGAGCGCGAACGAGATGTACAGGGCCGTCGACGCCCCGACGTGACCGCTGGGATAGCTGGACGTCGGCGGGGTGGGGTCGAGCCGCTCGACGTTGGGCCGGCTGCGACCGACGACCCACGCCGCGACGACGAAGAACGTCGACTGCAGCGAGATCGCCAGGAGCGGCACGACCGCGAACCACCAGGCCTTCGTGCGCCACAGCACGACGAGGGCGACGAGCACCGCCACCCCGATGACGTACTCGGTGTTGCCCATCGACGACATGAGCAGGGTGACGGACTCCCCCGTGGCGGTGCGCCGCTCCTGGAACCACCGGTTGAGCTCGTTCTCTCCCTCCAGCCCCCGCAGCGGGCCCGTGATGACGAAGCCGATGGCGACGATCGCCGCGAAGAGCGCCAGCCCCGGGACGAACGCGCGGACCGCGGCGTCACGCAGGGCCGCGGTGAAGGTCGGACGGGAGGTGTCGTCGTCCCAGCGGGTGAGGAAGGACATGGCGGGCTCCTAGCGCGAGGCGTGGCGGTCGTCGACGACGTCGGGGTCGGCGCCGGCGTCCGTGGACAGGTCGGGGTCGTGCGCCGGCTCGGGGTCGGTGGGCCGCCAGTTCGAGTACCCGGCGTAGGAGGCGAGGACGAGACCCACCCCGGTGAGCACGCCGACCGTGACGTCGCTGGGGTAGTGGACCCCGAGGAAGTTGCGGTCGAGCGCGGTGAACACGACGACGACCGCGCCGACGGCGACCATGACGCCGCGGGCCACCCGGCTCGTGACGATGGGCCACACGAGGATGATCACCGTCACGGTGAAGGCCGCGGAGTTCAGGGCATGGCCCGAGGGGAAGGAGAACCCCGGCGCCTCCGACACGGGGTCCTCGACGATGGGGCGCGCGCGCTGGAACACGTACTTGGCGCCGAGCCCGACCGCCCACGACACCATCAGGGTCGCGAAGGCCCACCAGGCCCGGGTGCGCATCCCGCGCCCCAGCCAGACCCAGAGGCACAGCACGGTCCCGGCGGTGTGGAGCAGGATCGGCCGGGTCGCCTCCTGCCACAGGATGAGAGCATCCCGGAAGGCCGGGTTAGACCGGGTGACCGAGGTGAGGGCGCCGATGGTCCTGTCGTCGAGGTCGATGAGCGGGTCCCACCGGCTGCGCACGAGGAAGCCGACCCCGAACAGGACCGCCGCGGTGATGAGGGCATACACCGCCGCCCGGCCGAGGCGCCGGCCGCGATGGCGAGCGGAGGCGGCGGCGTCGGTGCTGGTCACCGAGTATTTCTACCGCACGGTACGCAGGCATGGAGGCGCACGCCCGGGCCGGACCCTGCCGCGTGGGATGCTGTGCGCGCCATGGCCGAGCTGCACATCACCTCCGCGACCAACCCCCGCCTCAAGGCGGTCGCGGCGCTGCGCCGGCGGCGCGCTCGCGAGGAGCAGGGCCTGACCGTCGTCGACGGGTACGACGAGCTGGCCCTCGCCGTCGAGGCGGGCGTCGTCCCGGACACGCTGCTGCACTGTCCCGAGCTCATGCTCGACCCGGGGAGGCAGGGCGCCCTCGTCGAGCGGGTGCGTGCCCTCGGCGCGAGCACGATCCGCTGCGGGCGCGCCGCGTTCGAGAAGGTCGCGTACCGCGAGGGGCCGGACGGGTTCCTCGCCGTCGTGCCGGTGGCGGGCGTCCCGCTGCGATCCCTGCGACTGCCGCCGGACCCTCTCGTCGTCGTCGTCGAGGGCCTCGAGAAGCCGGGCAACCTCGGCTCGGTGCTGCGCAGCGCGGAGGCCGCCGGTGTCGCGGCGGTCGTCGCGGCCGACGCGGCCACCGACTGGGGCAACCCCAACGTGGTCCGGGCGAGCAAGGGGACCGTCTTCTCGGTGCCGGTCGCCTCCGCCTCGCTCGGGGAGGTCCAGGCCTGGCTCCGCGACCACGACGTCCGGCTCGTCGCGACGACCCCCGACACCGCCCTGCTGCACACCGAGGCCGACTACCGGGGCGCGGTCGCGATCGCGGTCGGCACCGAGAAGACCGGGCTCAGCGACGCGGCGCTCGCCGGGGCGGACGTCCGGGTCCGCATCCCGATGGCGGGCCGGGTCAACTCGCTCAACGCCGCTGTCTCTGCGGCGATCGTCGTGTACGAGGCGGTCCGCCAGCGCGGTTCGTGAGGCGCGTGTGGCCCCTGTGAAAGGGGTGCGCACGGCCCTCCGCCGGGCGAGGACCGGTGTCCGGAGCACCTCCTGGCGTGTGCGACGATGAACGGCATGCGAGTTGACCATGTTGTCTACGCGGCTGAGCACGATGGCGTGCACGCGACGGCCGCACGCCTCGCGAAGCTGATCGGTGTCGAGCCGGTCGACGGGGGAGTCCACCCGCGCTTCGGGACGCGGAACGTCATTCTTCCGCTGGCCCACGAGCGCTACGTCGAGGTCGTGGAGGTGCTCGAGCACCCCGCCGCCGACAAGGCCCCGTTCGGGCAGGCCGTTCGCGCTCGCTCCGAGGCCGGCGGGGGCTGGCTCGGCTGGGTCGTCCGCGTCGACGACATCGCCGAGCAGGAGGCCCGCCTCGGCCGCGAGGCCGTGCTGGGCAACCGGCACCGCCCCGACGGGGTCGAGCTCCGCTGGAAGCAGCTCGGGGTCAGGGGCCTCATGGCCGACCCGCAGCTGCCGTTCTTCGTCGCCTGGGAGGGTGGGGTCCCGCACCCCTCCGAGGACGCCCACACCGACGTCACCATCGAGTCACTGACGATCGCCGGCGACCCCGACCGGGTCCGTGAGTGGCTGGGCCTGCCCGCCGACTACACCTCGTCGGTCATCGGCTTCTCGTTCGTCTCGCCGCACGGCACCCCCGGGCTCATGTCCGTCACCTTCGAGACCCCGCAGGGCGAAGTCGTCATCTGATCCACCCGGGGGCCGGGCGCGCCGTCAGCCGCGGGGGGCCCATCGCCGCAGCCGCAGGCTGTTCGTCACGACGAGCACGCTGGAGGCGGCCATCGCGCCGCCGGCCACCATCGGGCTCAGCACGCCGCCGACCGCGAGCGGGATGGCGGCGACGTTGTAGCCGAACGCCCACACGAGGTTCTGCCGGATGGTGCGCAGGGTCGCCTTCGACAACGCCATCGCCTCGACGACGGCGGGCAGCTCCGAGCGGAGCAGGACGATGTCGGCCGCACCCGCCGCGACGTCGGTGCCGCTGCCCATCGCGATCCCGAGGTCCGCCTGCGCCAGTGCGGCCGCGTCGTTGACTCCGTCGCCGACCATCGCGACGACGTGTCCCTTGCTCTGCAGGTCGGCGATCATCGCGTGCTTGGCGTCGGGGCGGACGTCGGCGACGACCCGACCCACCGGGATGCCGACGTCCCGCGCCACGGTGAGGGCCGCTCGGTCGTGGTCGCCGGTGAGCAGGTACGTCGTGAGGCCGGCCTCGCTGAGGTCACGGACCGCCCGGGCGGAGCTGCGGCGCACCGTGTCGGAGACGGTGAGCGCGGCGCGGGCCCGGCCACCCCAGCCGACCCAGACGGTCGTGCCCTCGGCGTCGGGGCGCGCGATCTCCCGGGGCACCTCGTCGAACAGGTCGGCGCGTCCCACGGTGACGACGGTGCCGTTGACGTCGGCCCGGGCGCCGGCCCCGGGCAGGGACACGAAGTCGGTGGCCGCCGGCACCTGGAGGGCGCGACGCCGCGCGGCCGTGACGACGGCCCGGGCGACGGGGTGCTCGCTGGCGTCCTCGACGGCGGCGGCCGCCCGGAGCGCCTGGTCCTTGAGGAGCCGGCCGGCGGTGACGACGCCGACCAGGGCCATCTCGCCGGTCGTCACGGTCCCGGTCTTGTCCAGGACGATGGTGTCGACCCGCCGGGTGTCCTCGAGGACGTCCGCGCCCTTGATGAGGATGCCGAGCCGGGCGCCGCGCCCGGTGCCGACGAGCAGCGCGGTCGGCGTCGCCAGGCCGAGGGCGCACGGGCAGGCGATGACGAGCACGGTGATCGCGACCTCGAGGGCCCGCACGGGGTCCCCGGTGCCGATCCACCAGCCGGTGAAGGTCAGCGCCGCGAGGACGAGCACGATCGGCACGAACACCGCCGAGACCCGGTCGGCGAGGCGCTGGACGGGTGCCTTGCTCGTCTGGGCGCGCTCGACGAGCCGGGTGATGCCGGCCAGCATGGTGTCGCGGCCGACGGCGGTCGCTTCGACGACGAGGCGGCCGGTGCTGTTGACGGTGCCGCCGGTGACCTCGCTGCCCGGGCGCACGTCGACGGGCTGGGACTCGCCGGTGACGAGCGAGGCGTCGACGGCGCTCGAGCCGTCGCGCACGACCCCGTCGGTCGCGACCTTCTCGCCCGGCCGGACGACGAAGCGGTGCCCGACGGCGAGCTCGTCGACGGGGATGCGTCGCTCGATCGTCGCGCCGGACGCGGGGTCGGTGCGCAGGACGGAGACGTCCTTCGCGCCGAGGTCGAGGAGCCCGCGCAGGGCGTCCCGGGTGCGGTCGGTGGCGCGCGCCTCCATCCAGCGTCCGAAGAGGAGGAACGTGGTGACGACGGTGGCCGACTCGAACCAGACGTGCGAGCCCTCGGTCCCCATCCCGCCGGCGTTGCCCGTGACGACGACGGACAGGGACCACAGGTAGGCGGCAAGGACCCCGAGCGAGACGAGGGTGTCCATGGTCGAGGTGCGGTGCCGGGCCGCCTGGAGCGCGGCCCGGTGGAACGGCAGGCCGGCCCAGAGGACGACCGGCGTCGCGAGGATGAGCTGGACCCATGCCTCGTTGGGGACGTCGGCGCCCGGGACCATCGCGAGGACGACGACGGGCACGGTGAGCGTGGCGGCGCTGAGGGCCCGGGACCGCAGGTCGGCCATCCGGGCGGCGCCGGGGGTGGGGGCGGGCGTCGTGGCCCGGTCCGCCTCCGCTGCGGCCTCCCGGCGGGTGGGGGGCGTGGCTCCCGACCCGTCGGCGTGGTCGCGCGCGGCGGTGCCGGCGCGGTCCTCGGCGGTTCGCGCGGTGGGCTCTGCGCCGCCGACCACCTCGGCGCCGTAGCCGGTGCCGCGGACCGTGGCGAGGAGGTCCTCGACGGTGACGGGTCCGGTCCAGCGGACGGTGGCCTTCTCGGTGGCGAGGTTGACGAGTGCGTCGACTCCCTCGAGCCGCTCGAGCTTCTTCTCGATCCGCGCCACGCAGGAGGCGCAGGTCATCCCGGTGATCGCGAGGTCGACCTCGTGCACGTCGCCCGTGGGACGGTCCGTGGTCTGGGTCATGTCAGCTCCTCAGCAGTCGCGTGACGGCGGCGGTGACCTCGCCGACCTTCGCGGCCGCGGCCTCGTCGGACTCGCGGGCCGCGTCGACGACGCAGTGCGCGATGTGCTCCTCGAGCAGGTTGACGCTGACCGCCTGGAGCGCGCGGGTCGCTGCGCTGACCTGGGTCAGGACGTCGATGCAGTACGCGTCGTTCTCGACCATCCGGGCGATGCCCCGAACCTGGCCCTCGATCCGGCGGAGTCGCTTGAGCTGGTCGTCCTTGGTGTCGCTGTATCCGGGCGGTGTCACCGTCGAGGTGGGGGTCGTGACGCTCATGCCTCGATCGTACCCCCCTAGGGTATCGGCAGGCGAGTCGGTGCCCGGCCGGTCGTCAGGATCCTACGTCGCGGGAGCCGGCGCTCGTCGGGGACGTCGACCGCGGTGCTGGGGACCGGGGGGCGGGCTCAGACGAGCCGGACGTCGACCCCCGCCCGGCGGAGCCGGTCGACCTCGTCGGCGGGGGCTGCGGTGTCGGTGACGAGCACCGTGGCGCGCGCGGCCGGGACGATCTGCGACAGCGTGACGCGTCCGACCTTCGTGGAGTCCGCGACGACGATGAGCCGTTGCGAGCGCTCGGCCAGGCCCTGGTCGGTCCGGGCCTCGACCGCGTCGTGCGTCGTGAGCCCCCCGGCGGCCGAGATGCCGTCGACGCCCATGATCGTGACCCCGAAGTTCAGCCCCTCGACGAACCGGTCGGTCATCGGCCCGACGGCCTCGTAGCTCTCGGGGCGCATCGTTCCGCCTGCGACGATGACCTTCATCCCGGGGTGGGCCGCGAGCTCGACGGCGATGTTGACCGCGTTGGTCACGATCGTCAGCTCGGTGCGACCCACGAGCCGGCGCGCGACCTCGGTCGTCGTCGTCCCGCCCGAGATCGCCACCGCCATCGGGCGGCGGGGGAGCTCCTCGACGCACGCGGCCGCGATGCGGGCCTTGGCGTCGCGGTTGCGGGTGTCGCGGTACCGCACCGGGTGCTCCGCGCCGGGTCGGCTGGTCGCGCCGCCGTGAACCCTGCGCAGCAGGCCACGGGCCTCGAGGACGGCGAGGTCGCGGCGGACCGAGGCGCGGGACATCCCGAGCTCGGTCGCGAGGGATGCCACCCGCACGGTCTCGCGAGCCGTCACGGCGTCGACGATCGCCGACAGCCGGTCGCTGCGTCGGGTCGACACCGCGGGGTCGGAGCGGGGTGCGGGGCGGGGGTCCATCACCTCCAGTCCACCAGAGCGACGCGGCGAGTGGTGCGCGAACGCGCAGTTCGCCTGCGCGAATGTGCGGTTCGCGGGTGCGCGGCGGTGAGGATGGGCCCATGACGACCCCGATGCAGCCTTCGGTCCCCGAGCACGCTCCCGCCCCCGCGACGCCCCCGAACCCGGGGAGGACGACGATGCGGGAGATCGAGAGCCAGCCCGAGGTGTGGCACGGGGCGCTCGAGCGCGCCGCGACGGCCACCGAGCTGCTCGCGGCGCCCGGCGAGCGGGTCCTCTTCATCGGCTGCGGCACCTCCGCCTTCGTCGCCCACTCCCTCGCGGTGCTCCGCGAGGAGGCGGGGCTCGGCGAGTCCGACTGGGCCTACGCCTCCGAGATCGGCCCGGCCCGGCCGTGGGACCGGGTCGTCGCCATCACCCGCTCGGGCACGACCACCGAGGTGCTCGACGCGCTGCGGGCGCTGCGGACGCCGGGCGACGGCCCCCGGGTCGTCGCGATCACGGCCGTCGACGGGATGCCCGTCGCCGACCTGGCCGACGACACCCTCGTGCTCGGCGAGGCCGACGAGGAGTCAGTCGTCCAGACCCGGTTCCCGACGACCGTGCTGCTCCTGGGCCGGGCGGCGTTCGGTGAGCGCGTCGACCACCTCGCGGCCGAGTGTCGCGCTGCGCTCGCGACGACCCGGCCGGACCCGGCGTCGTTCGAGCACTTCGTGTACCTCGGACGCGGCTGGTGCCAGGGCCTGGCCGACGAGGCGGCCCTGAAGATCCGCGAGGCGGCCCAGGCCTGGGCCGAGAGCTACCCGGCGCTGGACTTCCGGCACGGTCCGATCGCCGTGGCCGGCGCACGCAGTCACGTCTGGGTGTTCGGGCCGGTGCCCGAGGGCCTGGCCGACGACGTCCGGTCCGTCGGGGCGACCGTCCGGGAGTCGACGCACGACCCGCTCGTCGAGCTGGTCCTCGCCCAGCGGCTGGCGGCCGACCTGGCCGCAGCGCGCGGCCTCGACCCGGACGCGCCCCGCCACCTGACCCGCAGCGTCGTCCTCGACGCCTGACCCCAGATCGACCAATAGGTCACGCCAGGTACGGCTGATCCCGTACCTGGCGTGACCTATTGGTCGATGTGGGGACGGGCGGGACGGGACGGGACGGGACGGGACGGGACGGGACGGCGCAGGCAGGGGCGACCGAGGGTGGCTGCCGGGGTCAGCCGAGGTGCTCCTTGACGAGCTTCTTCGGGGCGCGGGTCGCCCAGGCGTCGGTGATGATCTCGGCGAGCTCGAGGTAGTCGAGCATCCCGAGGTCGCGCTCGCGCACCAGCACATGGTCGTATCCGTCGAAATGCGGTGTCGTGAACCAGGGCTCACCGAGCTGGAGGATGGCCTGCTTGTCCTCCGGGCCGGGGGTCACGATGGCGATGACGTCCGGCATCGGCTCGCCCGTCCCAGGGTCCACGGCGTCCTTGCGGGGGCCCCGCCAGACGACGAACGTGCTGCCGCGCACCACGTACGAGGGGTGCTCGTCCGTGCCCTCGCGGGTCACCTCGGGCAGGGCCATCGCGATGCCGTCGATGTCAGCACGGTCGACGGGCCTGCTGTCGTTGGTCGCCACGGAGCCACCTTCCCACAGCGACCGTGGCCTCGGTCGACGGGACTCCGGGGCTCAGAGAGTCAGGGTGAGGAAGACGCTGTGGCGGTCCGGGCGGTAGTCGCCGAACGGCTCGCAGTCGGTGAAGGAGTGGGCGCGGTAGAGCGCGCGAGCCGGCGCGAAGACCTCCGCGGCGCCCGTCTCGAGGCTGACCCGGGTGGCGCCGGCCGCACGTGCCTGCGCCAGCGCGTGCAGCAGCAGCGCTCGCCCGAGCCCGGTGCCGCGCAGGGCCGGGCTCACCCGCATCGTCTTCAGCTCGAGGTGACCCCCGCCGAGGTCCTTCAGGGCGACCGACCCGACGATGTCGTCGCCGGACTCGGCCACCCACAGCCGCACCGCCGGGTCGCGGAACTCCTCGACGGACAGGGCGTGCCGGCTGCAGACCGGCGCTGTCGGCTCCATCTCGGCGAGGTGCTCGTCGACGAGGACCGCGACGCGCGGGTCGTCGGGGTCCGCCCGCCCGAGGGCGACGCCGGGCACGGCCTCCGTGCTCATGGCAGGTGACGGACCAGCCCGGGAGCCAGCCCGACGTACGTGGCCGGGGTCAGCGCCGCGAGCCGCTCCTCGACGTCGGCGGGCAGCCCCAGGCCGCGGACGAACGCCACGAGGTCCTCCTGGCCGATGCGGCGGCCCCGGGTCAGCTCCTTGAGCCGCTCGTACGGCTCCTCCATGCCGGGGACGCCCCGGGCCCCGAGCGCGCGCATCGCCGACTGGACCGCCTCGCCGAGCACCTCCCAGTTCCCGTCGAGGTCGGCGGCCATCGTCGCCGGGACGGCGTCGAGCCCGTCGAGACCGCGGTGCGCGTTGTCGATGGCGAGCAGGCTGTGCCCGAAGGCGGACCCGATGTTGCGCTGCATCGAGGAGTCGGTGAGGTCGCGCTGGAGCCGGCTCTGCACCAGGGTCGCCGACAGCACGTCGAGCAGCGCGTTCGACACCTCGAGGTTCGCCTCGGCGTTCTCGAACCGGATCGGGTTGACCTTGTGCGGCATCGTCGACGACCCGACGGTGCCCTGGCCGCGGACCTGCGCGAAGTACCCCATCGAGATGTACGACCACACGTCGGTGCACATGTTGTGGAGCACCCGGTTGAACCGCGCCAGGTCGGCGTACAGCTCGGCCTGCCAGTCGTGGCTCTCGATCTGGGTCGTGAGGGGGTTCCAGGTGAGGCCGAGATGCTCGACGAAGGAGCGGCTGACGTCCTCCCAGTCGGCGCCGGGGACGGCCGCCAGGTGCGCGCCGTACGTGCCGGTGGCCCCGTTGAGCTTGCCGAGGAACTCCGCGTCCTCGATGCGGCGCAGCTGACGCCGCAGGCGCCACGCGAGGACGGCCAGCTCCTTACCCATCGTCGTCGGCGTGGCCGGCTGCCCGTGGGTGTGCGCCAGGAGCGGCACGTCGGCGAGCTCGCGCGCCATCTCGGTGAGCTTCGCGACGAGCGCGCCCGCCCGCGGGAGCCACACGTCGTGGACGGCGCCTCGCACCATGACGGCGTAGGACAGGTTGTTGATGTCCTCGCTCGTGCAGCAGAAGTGGATGAGCTCGGCGAGCCCGGCGTCCGCGTCGGCCGGGGCGATGTCGCGCAGCCGGGTCTTGAGGAAGTACTCGACGGCCTTGACGTCGTGGAGCGTCACCCGCTCGATGTCGCCGAGCTCGGCGATCTCGGCGCCGCCGAAACCCGTGACGACCCCGCGGAGCGCGGCCTGCTCGGCGTCGGTCAGCCGGCGCACGCCCGGCACGACCTCGTGCTCGGTGAGGTGGATGAGCCACTCGACCTCGACGTGGACCCGGGCCCGGTTGAGGGCGGGCTCGGAGAGGTGGTCGACGAGCGGGGCGACGACCCCGCGGTACCGGCCGTCGAGGGCCCCGAGGGCGATCTGCGGGTCGACGTCGGCGAGGCTCGTGGCGCGGGACAGGCCGGATCCGGCATCGGTCGTGCTCGACATGCCGCCATCCTCCCAGAGTCGCCGGGTTCCTCGTCTCCGGGCCCGCGGCCGCGGTGCGCCTCGCCCGTTCAGGCGTCCAGCGCCCGCCGGACGTGCGCGACGATGCCGGGGACGGCGGCCCTGATCTCGGCGTAGGTCTGCTCGTACTCGGCGTCACCGCCGTACCAGGGGTCGTCCATCCCCAGCTCCCCGGCGGCGGCGGCATCGGGGTCGAAGGCGCGGACGAGACGGACCCGCGCCCGCTCCTCGTCGTCCCGGGCGAGGCGCTCGAGCCGGTCGGCGTGCGGGTGGTCGGCCGCCAGGACGAGGTCGACGTCGTCGAACCAGTCGGCCCGGAACTGCCGGGCGCGATGTTCGGCCCAGCCGACGTCGGGGTGCCCGTGCCGCTGGAGCGTCGCGATGGTCCGGGGGTGCGCCGGGTTGCCCAGCTCCTCGGTCGAGGTGCCGGCGGAGTCGACCTCGACGCGACCTTCGAGCCCGGCGTCGGTGAAGGCCTCTCGGAGCAGGAACGCGGCCATCGGGGACCGGCAGATGTTGCCGTGGCAGACGACGGTGACGCGGTAGGGACGTTCGCTCATGGCCGCCATCCTCCCCAGCGCCGTCCGCGACCCCGTGACCGGGTGCCGCGCAGGGTCAGGTGATGTCGAACCAGCCGGGCACGGCCGCCGTGAAGTCGGGCATCGACAGTGCACCCGCCCCCTCGGGGATGCGCCCCCACAGCGGAGCGGCGGTGACTCGGGGCAGGTCGTGCAGGTTCTCGGTCTCGGCGAGCCCGGGCCTGTCCGGCCACGAGCCGATGACGACGCCGATCAGCGGCAGGTCCCGGGCGGCCAGGGCCTCGGCGGTGAGGGCGGCGGTGCTGAGGACCCCGAGCCCGGCCGACGCGACGAGCACGACGCCGCACGACAGACCCTTGTAGCGCAGGGCGGCCCCCAGGTCGGCCAGCGTGCCGCCACGGCCGTCGAGCCGGACGAGCAGCCCGCCGGCCCCTTCGACGAGGGTGACGTCGGTCTGCCCGGCCAGCTCGGTGACCCGGCGGACGTGGGACGCCACCGGGGGCAGGGCCACCCCCTCGCGGCGGGCCGCTGCCTCGGGCGAGAGGGGGTCGCGGAGCCGGACGAACTCGTGCGTCTCGAGGTCGTCGCCCACGAGCCGCCGCACGTGGTCGACGTCGCCGGGCTCGCCCGGGAGGAGCCCGGTCTGGGTCGGCTTGACGACGGTGGCCGCGCTGCCGGGGCCGCGGCCCCGGACGAGAGCAGCGAGGGCCGCGGTGACCACGGTCTTGCCCACGCCGGTGCCGGTCCCGGTGACGAGGACGACCGACGGCAGCGAACGGGGGTCGGGCACGGTGGGGTCGGCGCTCAGACCCGGGCGGGGACGAGGCCCGAGAGCACCGTGCAGGCGCGGTCGAGCATGTCCGGGGTGTGGTCGGCATGCGCGGTGAGGCGCAGCCGGGAGGTGCCGTCGGGGGTCGACGGCGGCCGGAACGCCCCGACCCGGATGCCCTGGGCCTTGGCCCGCTCGACGGCCTCGACGGTCTCGTGCGGGCCGGGCATGACGACCGACATCACCGCGCCGTCGGGGGCGTCGACGCCGCAGGCCCGTGCCATCCGTGCGGCGTTGGCGTGGACCCGCGCGGGCAGCTCGGGGTGCTCGCGGAGCACCCCGATGGCGGCCAGGGCGGCGCCCGCGGCGGCGGGGGCGAGCCCGGTGTCGTAGATGAACGGGCGCGCCGTGTTGACGAGGTGGTCGCGCACGTCCGGGTGCGCCATGACGACGCCGCCCTGGGCGGCGAACGACTTGGACAGGGTCGAGGTGACGATGACGTGCTCGGCCTCGAGCAGCCCCGCCTGCGCGAGGAGCCCGGCGCCGCCGGGGCCGACGACCCCGAGCGCGTGCGCCTCGTCGATGACGAGCAGGGCGCCGGTCTCGGCGGTCAGGGCCACGAGGTCCTCGACGGGGGCGGCGTCGCCGAGGACGGAGTAGATGGACTCGGCGACGACCACGGCTCGGGGGGTGTCGCGCCGCGCGAGCAGCTCGGCGACGTGCTCGAGGTCGTTGTGGCGGGCGACGCTGACCGCCGCGCGGGAGAGCCGGCAGCCGTCGATGAGCGAGGCGTGGGCGTGCTCGTCGCTGACGACCAGCGTGCCGGCGTCGGCGAGGGTGGTGAGGGCCGCGAGGTTGGCCGCGTACCCGCTGGACAGGACGAGCGCCGACGGGGCGCCGGTGAGCCGGACCAGGGCGTCCTCGAGCTCCTCATGGACCTCGAGCGTGCCTGTGACCAGGCGTGATGCGCCCGCACCGGTGCCGTAGGTCTCGACGGCTGCGACCGCTCCGGCGACCACGGCGGGGTGCGTGCGCAGCCCGAGATAGTCGTTGCCGGCGAGGTCGACGACGTCGCCGGACATCGTCACCGAGAGTCGCCGGACGAGCCCCGCATCCTCACGAGCGGCGGCGGCGTCCCTGATCCATTCGAGCGGCCCCGTCACATCACCGATCCTGCCACGGATGCCGGATGTGTCCACTTGTGGCAACTCCTTGACACAAGGGCTGCGGCGGTGCATCCTCCATCTTGTATCAATGTGTCGATACAAGATGGAGTGGTCATGGTCGCGTTGAGCATCCTCCCGGTCGTCGTCCTCGTCGGCGTCGCCGCCTTCGTCCTGGCCCTCGTCCGACGCCGGACGGTGCCGGTCGCGGCCGTGGACCACGCGGAGGTCGTCCGGGTGGCCCGCCGGACCCGGGCGGTCCGTGCGCTCGGGCTGGCCGTCGGGGCGGTCCTGGGGCTGCTCGTCCTCGTGGGGGGCCAGACGCTGGATGCCCTCGGGCGGCTCACGTCACTGGCCCCGGCCGTCCTCGGGGCAGGGATCCTGTTCGGGACGGTCGTCGGGGAGCTGACGGCTCGTCCTCGGGTGGGCGCCCGGCGCTCGGCCGCCGTCGAGACCAGGACGGTCCGCGACGTTCTGCCCCGGAGGGGGACGGTCCTCGCCGCGGGGTCCGCGACGGTCCTCGGCGCCGCGCTCCTGCTCGGGATCGCCTGGGGCTCGGCAGACGACCTCGGCCGACCGGGCCGCAGCTTCGCCGTCACCTGCACCCAGGTCATCGACGGCACGGCCGTCCAGGTGGGCAGTGCCCGCGGCCCCTGGCCGGGCTCCTACTACGCCGTCCCGCTGCTCGCGGCGCTCCTCGCGCTCGGCCTCCTCGCTGCGCTCGCCCTCGTGGCCGTCGTGCGCCGCCCTCGGCCTTCCGTCGACAGCCTCGAGCTCGACACGCTGCTGCGACGAGGGGCGGCGGCGAACGTCCTCACCGCCACGACGTTGTCGGCACTGGCGACGCTGGCCCCGGTGGCCCTGCTCATCGCCGCGGGACTGTCCGACTCCGGCTGCCCTGCGACGCCCCTCCAGAGCGCGGTGCGGGTGGCCGCCTGGGCGGTGGCGCCCCTCGCGCTGGCCGGCGCGTCGGCCGCGCTCGGGATGCTGCTGGCGGGGCCCGTCATCCGGGTCGCCGACCGGCAGCAGTCGGGCTCCGGCACGGCGGCAGCCGGGGCACCGGTCCGATGACGCTGTCCACCGTCACCGTCGACGACCTCGACCCCACGCCGCCCTTCGAGCAGCTGCGGCGCCAGCTGGCCGACCTCATCGGCACCGGCGTCCTCGCCCCGGGGGACCGGCTGCCGCCGGTGCGCCAGCTGGCCGCGGACCTCGGCCTCGCGGCCGGCACCGTCGCCCGGACGTACCGCGAGCTCGAGCACGGCGGCTACGTCCGGTCGCGCCGGGGTGGCGGCACGCGGGTCGCCGCCGCCCCGCCCGAGGCCGCGACCCCGGAGGCCGCGCTCGAGGACGCGGCCCGCGCCTACCTCGCCCGCGCGCGGGTGCTCGGCGTGGCGCCGGACGTCGCGGCCCGGGTCGTCGACGGTCTTGCGCGGGCCTGACCGACGGTCGGGCCCGCCGGGCATGCTGGGGGTGCCCACCCTCTGATGAAGGAGTCCTCGTGCCCAAGGCCCCGCTGCCCGACGACGTCGCCGAGCTGTTCCGGCAGCCCAACCCCGCCGTCGTCGCCGTCCTCCTCCCGAGCGGCGCGCCCATGTCGGTCGCCACCTGGTACCTCGTCGAGGACGACGGCACGGTGCTCCTCAACATGGACGCCGAGCGCGCCCGGGTCTCGTGGATGCGGGAGCACCCCGAGGTCGCGCTCACCGCGCTCAAGGACGGCGAGTGGTACACCCACGTCAGCATCCGCGGGCGGGTCGTGCGCTGGGAGGCCGACGAGGAGGCCGCCATGGCCGACATCGACCGGCTCGCGCGGCACTACACCGGCAGCCAGTACCGCAACCGGGAGCGCGCCCGGATCAGCTGCTGGGTCGAGATCTCGAACTGGCACGGGTGGGGTGCGGCGAAGGCCGACTGACCGGCCGATCCCGACATTTCGGGGTCACCCCGCAATGTCAGCACAGCAGGGCCGCGGAGGCCGTGGAGCGCTGACGACGTCGTGCGTCAGCCGTGGACGTCGGCGACCGCGGCGACCAGGGCGGCGGTGAGCGTCCCGAGGTCGTCGTCCGAGGTGACGTAGGGCGGCATCGTGTAGACGAGGTCCCGGAACGGCCGCACCCACACGCCGCGGGCGATGGCGGCCGCGGTCACCTCGGCCACCCGCACCGGCTCGCGGAGCTGGACCACCCCGACGGCCCCGAGCGTGCGCACGTCGGCGACGGAGGTGAGGTCGCGCGCGCCGGCCAGGCCGGCGCGGAGTCCGGCCTCGATGCGACGGACCTCGGCCTCGGTGTCGCGCGCCGCGAGCAGGTCGAGGTTGGCGCTCGCGACGGCGCAGGCGAGCGGGTTTCCCATGAAGGTGGGCCCGTGCATGAGGCCGCCGGCCTCGCCCAGGCTCACGCCCTCGGCGACCTGGCGGGTGCACAGCATCGCGGCGAGGGTCAGGTAGCCGCCCGTGAGAGCCTTCCCGACGCAGAGGATGTCCGGGGGCGTGGCCACCCGGTCGCCGGCCCAGCACGGGCCGGTGCGGTGGAACCCGGTGGCGATCTCGTCGTGGATGACGAGCGCGCCGTGCTCGCGGGCGAGGCGGTGCAGCACCTCGAGGACGTGCGGGCTGTAGACGTGCATCCCGCCCGCGCCCTGGAGGACGGGCTCGACGATGACCGCGGCCACCTCGGCCGCGTGCTCGGCGTAGAGGTCGGTCGTCGCCCGCTCCCACGCCACCATCGCCGGGTCGTCCGGGGGGACGTCCAGCCCGGCGGGTGGGCGTGGTGCGAAGACGTGCTCGGGCAGCACGCCCCGGAACAGCGCGTGCATGCCGCCGACGGGGTCGGTCACCGACATCGGCGAGAACGTGTCGCCGTGGTAGCCGCCGCGGATCGTGAAGAACCGGGTGCGGCGGCGGCCGGCGGCGAGGTGGAACTGGAGGGCGGCCTTCATCGCCACCTCGACCGAGACCGACCCGGAGTCGGCGAGGAAGACGTGCTCGAGGCCCGCAGGAGCCAGTGCGAGCAGTCGCCGCGCGAGAGAGACCGCGGGTTCGTGCGTCAGCCCCCCGAACATCACGTGCGACATCCGGTCGAGCTGGCCGCGGGCCGCGGCGTCGAGCTCGGGCACCCGGTAGCCGTGCACCGCGCACCACCACGAGCTCATCGCGTCGATGACCTCGCGGGCGGTCCCGTCGCGGTCTCGCAGTCGCAGGCGGACCCCCTGGGCGGACTTCGACGAGCCAGGGGTCGGACGGCGTCAGCGCCGACGAGTAGGGGTGCCAGACGTGGTCGCGGTCGAACGCGAGCAGGGCGGCGGGGTCATCGGGCATCGCCGCCATTGTGCCGGGCGCCTCATCCCTCCCCGAACGTGTGTGAACACGCCGGGGAAATCCGGCGTGTTCACACACGTTCGGGCAAGCGGGAGCCGGGTGGGGGTCAGGCGGCGGCGCGGGCGGACTCGACCTCGCTGGCCAGTCGGCCGACGAGGTCGCGCAGCTCGCCGTCGAGCTCGGCGTCGGTGAGGCGGCCGTCCACGAACGCCTGGAAGGACGCGCCGACGCCGACGGTGTCGGCGATGACGTCGGCCCCCGCGACGGTGAGGACGCGGACGCCGTCCTCGCGGGCCCACTGGGCGGCGCGCGGTGACCCGCTGGCCCCGATGACGGCGGCGGGCTTGCCGGCGATGGCGGCGGCGCCGCGTGGGCGTGAGGCCCAGTCGACGGCGTTCTTCAGCGCGCTCGGCATCGACCCGTTGTACTCGGGGGTGACGAGCAACAGGGCGTCGGCGTCGGCGACGGCCTCACGCAGGTCGCGCGCGACCTCCGGGAGGGTGTCGTCGTGGTCCAGCTCCTCGGAGTAGTGCGGCAGGTCGGCGAGCCGGGCGAAGACCGTGGCCTCGACCGTCTCGGGCAGGTGGGTGAGGGCGGCGTCGGCGAGCTGGCGGTTCGTGGAGCCGGCGCGCAGGCTGCCGACGAGGACGAGGACGTTCACGGGAAGCTCCTGGGGTCGAGCGGTGGGGCAGAGGTCGAGGTGCTAGATGATTGAACCGTCAACCATCCGGGTTCATTCCCCGAGGGCGGACCCCAGGCTCAGGACGACCAGGTGGAGCGCTCGATGCTCCCGTGCTGGATGCAGCTCGCCGTCCAGGCGCCCGGCGTCACCTGGACCTTCATCCGACGGCGGCAGTGGACGCACCACCGCGGCGGCTCGAGGTCGCTCCGGCGCTCGCAGCGGGCGTGCGAGGCACCGTCGACCGGCTCGCCGCACTGCCCGCACCACGAGCCGCGGTCACCACCGTCGGCGACCGGCTCGTGGGCTCCCGCCTCCGCGGACACGGCCGGCCTCAGAGGGTCTCGTTGAGAGCCTTGATCGGCATCTCGAGCTCGTCGAGGAGCGCGAGGTCCTCCTTGGGGTCGCGCCCCAGCGTCGTGAGGTAGTTGCCGACGATGACGGCGTTGATGCCGCCGAGCAGCCCGTCGCGGGTGCCGAGGTCGCCGAGGGTCAGCTCACGCCCGCCGGCGTAGCGCAGGATCGTGCGCGGCAGGGCGAGCCGGAACGCGGCGATGGTGCGCAGCGCATCGGCGGACTCCATCGGCTCGAGGTCGCCGAAGGGCGTGCCCGGCCGGGGGTTGAGGAAGTTGAGCGGCACCTCGTGCGGCTCGAGCTCGCCGAGCTGGGCGGCCAGCTCGGCGCGCTGCTCGATGCTCTCGCCCATCCCGACGAGCCCGCCGCAGCACAGCTCCATCCCGGACTCCTTGACCATCCGGCAGGTGTCGAGGCGCTCGTCGAAGGAGTGCGTCGTGACGACCTGCGGGAAGTACGACCGCCCGGCCTCCAGGTTGTGGTTGTAGCGGTGCACCCCCATGTCGACGAGGTCGTCGACCTGGTCCTGGGTCAGCATGCCGAGCGACGCCGCGACGTGGATGTCGACCGCGGCCTTGATGGCGGCCACGCCCTCGCGCATCTGCTGCATGAGCTTCTCGTCGGGCCCGCGCACCGCGGCGACGATGCAGAACTCGCTCGCGCCGGTGGCCGCGGTCTGCTGGGCCGCGCGCACGAGCTCGGGGATGTTGAGCCACACCGAGCGGACCGGGGAGGTGAACTGGCCGGACTGGCTGCAGAAGTGGCAGTCCTCGGGGCAGCCGCCGGTCTTCAGCGACACGATGCCCTCGACCTCGACCGCCGGGCCCTGGTACTTCATCCGCACGTCGTGGGCGAGGGCGAGCAGGTCCTGCAGGCGGTCGTCGCCGGTGCGCATGACCTCGGCGATCTGCTCCTGGCTCAGCGGGACCCCGCGCTCGAGCACCTGCTCGCGCGCGACGTCGAGGATGTCGGTCCCGGTCACCTGTGCCGTCATGCCGTCGATTGTTGCGCACCCCCACGGCGGAGGTATCACCCGACCACGCGCGGCCCTCCTCACCCCCAACATCCCGCGCGGTCCGCACGCTCGCATCGCTGCCTCGGCCCGCGCCAACCGGAAGGACAGCACCATGCCCAGCACGAAGAAGGCTGCCGCGGCGGAGAAGGGGCTCACGACCAGGACGCGCTTCCGGCGGCTCCTGGCCGGCAACCCGAACTACTTCGGGACCGCGCCGGACACCGGATTCAGCGTCATCGAGAAGATCGTCGCGTCGACGTCCTTCGAACAGCTGACGAGCGTGGGCTACAACCCGCGCGCCCGGCAGGTCTACGCGACGTTCGACATCACGAAGAGCTCGGGCTACGGCGGGGGCCTGTGTGCCTTCGGCGGGACCGAGCACGTGCGGTTCTACGGCCAGGCCGGAGGAGGCTGGACAGACCTCGGCACCGCGGCCACCGAGGTCCACGACATCCCCGCGGGGAAGGACTGCCGCAACCGCTCCACCCACCCGCTCAGCTACAGCGTCCAGGTGCCCTACGGGCCGGCCCGCCGCTGGTGCTTCTTCCCCCAGCTGAGGAAGGTCCGCGCCATCCTGTCGTACGGGGTCGTGCCGCCGCCGAACCAGCCGGACTGGGTGCCGGTCTGGGGCAACGTGCTCGAGTGCCACGTGCAGATCGACAAGACGACGCTGTTCTCGGACCTGCTCGTCGACGAGAAGTTCACCGCGACGATCGACCCGGCGATCCTCGAGGTGATCGTCGCGCAGCTGCCGCCCCCGGTCCCGCCGCCGATCCCCGACCTGCCCGACCTCCCCCCGCTGCCGGACCCGCCGGGTCCCGGGCCGCTCCCGCCGGTCAGCCTCCAGCAGCGCCTCGAGACCTACGCCGAAGGCTCCGGCAAGCGCCGGAAGTTCAGCGTCGAACCGGCCCGCTTCGCGTTGCCCGAGCTCGAGGAGATCGTGGCCAGCCCGTCGTTCACCCCGGCCGCGTCCACCGCGCTCGCGGGGCTGCTCGAGCCGTACGGGATCGACCTCGGCGACCTCGTCGCCGTGCTCGAGGACACGACGGGCAACATCGACTACGAGGAGCTCGTCGACGTCGGACTCGACGTCAACCGCCACCGCGTCGACGCCACGTACGCCGTGAAGAAGGGAGGCGGGTACGGCGGCGGTCTCTGCACGGCCGGGAGCACCGAGTACGTCGCGTTCTGGGCGGACTGGGACGACACCTGCGAGTGGACCTTCCTCGGCACCGTGCCGGTCGCGGCGTACGACTTCGGCACGCTGCCCGACGGGCGGCTCTGCTACACCGCATCGCTGCCGGTGGACCTCACCGAGGTGATGGACCGCTGCACCCGG
Organism: uncultured Actinomycetota bacterium; assembly: GCA_963815545.1. Taxonomy (GTDB): domain Bacteria; phylum Actinomycetota; class Actinomycetes; order Actinomycetales; family Dermatophilaceae; genus Phycicoccus. Next base: position 337,024 of record CAWFGY010000006.1, on the reverse strand, counting down.
CCGAAGGTCGGCAAGGTGCGGGCCGTGCTGTCGTGGAACAGCCCGCCGTCGACGACCGACGCCGACGCCGTGCCGACGTACGGCAACCGGCTCGACACCCACGTCCTGCTGCCGGTGCGCGCGGGGATCCCCGGCACGCTGACCACGGTCGGCGGCGTCAAGACCGACTTCATCAGCGACGTCACCGGCCTCACGACGCCGACGGCGAAGTTCGTCGACTCCGGCGCCGACGTCGACGCGCCCGGTCGGCCGTGCCCCTTCGGTGGGCTCGTCGTCGTGCGCGGACCGGCCGTTGCCGGCAAGCGGTACCGGCTCCGGGTGGTCGACGGTGCGGGTGGGACGCAGACGCTCACCGAGAAGATCTGGGTCACCCCGGCGGCACCGGGGAGCCCGGGGTCCTACGTCAACGGGACGCCGGACGGGTGGTTCGACTACCGACCGCTCGCCGACAACTTCAACCAGACGCTCGGCTACTACCGCAGCACGGGTGACGCGAAGGTCGACATCGTGCTCGAGATCGAGGGCGAGGGCGACGTGGACCACCAGGTGATCCAGCTCGACAACACCTGGCCCACCGTCGCCGTCGACATCACGACGCCCGGGAACTGCGAGGTGGCCTCCCCCGGGACGGTCATCGAGGGCACGGTGGCGGTCCACGACACCTACCTCGGGTCGTGGAGCGTCGTCATCGACGGTGGGCCGCCGGCCTTCGGCCCGCACACGATCGAGACCGGGACCACCAACACCCCCGTCGCGGGCGCCACGTGGTCGACGGCCACTCCGGCCCAGCCCTTCCCCGCGTCCTTGGCCCCGTGCGGCTACGTGGCCCGCGTGACGGCGGGAGACCGGACGATCGTCGGCAGCACGCCCGGTGGTCACACGTCGACGACGGACGTCGGGTTCAGCGTCGTGTGACCCGTCGCCCGACCCGGAGCGGGTGCCCGCGGAGATGTCCGCGGGCACCCGCCCGGGTGCGTGGGTCAGCCGCCGAGAAGGTCGCCGAGCATGCCGCCGCCCTTCTGCTGCCCGCCGCTCTGGTGGCCGCCGTTGACGACGTTCTCGCTCGGCTGGACGAGGACGTACCCCTGCCCGCCGAACGCCATCTGCAGCAGCTCACCGGTGCCACCGCGCAGCATCGACCCGATGCCGCCGGTGTCGACCCGCACGTCCATCGTCACGCCCGAGGTCCACAGGACGACGGCCTGGGCGTCGGCGAAGGTCGGGGACGACGCGACGTCGAGGGCGACGGGGTCGCCCTTCGTCGTGACCGCGACGTACCCGGTGCCGCGCAGCGAGACGTTGTACAGGCCCCCGGTCATCGCCGCGCCCCGGGCCTGGATCCGGTGGATGTCCCACTGGATCGAGCTCGAGAACGCGAGGACGTTCTGCCCGTTGACCGAGAGCATGTCGTTCTCCAGGTACATCACCTGCACCTCGGCGGCCTCGTCGGCGACGAAGAGCTCGCCGGAGCCGCTGCACTCCATCATCCGGACGCCCTCGCCGGTCACCGCGGCCTTGAGGAACTTCCCCATGCCGCCCGAGCCGCGGTTCTGGAAGCGCACGTCGCCCTGGTAGGCCACCATCGAGCCGGTCTTCGCCTGGACGGAGCCGTACCGCATGTCGATGCGGAGCAGCTTCTTGTTCTGGAGCGAGAAGGGGTCCTGGCTCTCCTTCTCGCGGAAGTCCTGGAACAGCGAGCCGTGGATCGTCATGGGGTCACCTTCCGTGCACCCGGGTGGAGGGTCCACCCGTCCGGGCCCAACGCTAGAAGTCGGGGGGCCGCCAGGGCTAGGGTTTCGACAGATGACGAGGGTCGGACCAGGGAGGTCCCCGATGAGCTTCTTCGAACGGGCCAAGGCGGCCGCCGACGACCTCATGGCCAAGGCCGATGTGGCGATGTCGAACGCCGGCGTCAGCGTCCCCGGTGTCGGTCCCGACCGTGCGCTGCGCGACCTCGGCGTCCTCGCCTGGCTGGAGGCCACCGGGCGGCAGGTCGACCCCGCCGACCGCGAGCGGGTCATGGCGACCCTGCGCGAGCTCGAGGCGTCCGGCCGGCTCGGGCCGCTCACCGTCACCCCCGCCCAGCCGTACGGCCAGCCCCCGCCCCCGCCGGGTGCCGCCGCCACCGCGGCCGCCACCGGCGCTGCTGCTGGGGTGCCGCCGGCCCCGCCGCCCCCGCCCACCGGCCCACCCGAGCCCGCGGCGCCTCCGGCACCCGGTGGCGTCATGCCGATGCGCGACGCTCCGGCCCCGCCGCCGCCCGGGTCGGCTCCCGACGAACGTCCGTCCCTCGAGGACCCCGAGAACCCCGAGAACCCCGAGGACGCTCCGGAGCAGCCCCCGCCTCCGCCTCCGCCCAGCTGGGCCTGAGCATCGACGGCCGCCCGGCGGTCAGACCCAGGCGAGTCCGAGCAGGGTGACCGGTGCCGCGACGGCGAGCACGGCCAGCGCGTAGGCGGCCACCGAGAGCGCGGAGTGCGGGCCGGCCGCGATGAGCCGCAGTCGCACCGGGGCGGAGGTCCCCGCGCTCATGCCCAGCTCGGGGGCCCGGCCCTCGGCGATGGCGACCATCGCGCGGGCGGTGGCCACCGCGCCGCTGTGCCGCACGGCGGACCGGTCCGCCAGGGCCTCGACGAGGAGCCGGACCTCGGCGAGTGCCGCCGGCGAGCGGAGCATCGGGGGAACCGACCGGTCGAGGACCGTGAAGAACTCCAGCAGCAGGTCGTGCCGGGCCCGCAGGTGCGCACGCTCGTGGGCGAGGACGGCGGCCAGCTGGTCGTCGGGCAGGGCGTCGAGGACCCCCCGGGTCAGGACGACCCGCGAGCCCCGGCCGGGGATGCAGTAGGCGGTCGGGGTGGGGTGCTCGAGCACCACGACGCCGTGGTCGTCGCGCACACCGAGGACGTCGACGAGCGCCCGGTGCTCCGCGCGGGCCGACCGGATCCGGGTGCCGACGAGATGGCCCGACACCAGCAGCCGGACGATGACGGCCGCACTGACGAGGAGCGCCAGGGCGACGAGCCCGGGGCGGTCGGCGACTCCCTCGCGACCGAGGGCCGCAGGGAGGGCCGCCGGGGTGACGGACACCGCGGCCAGCACCCCGCCCAGCGAGACGGCCTGCCACACGGCGAGCGCTGCGCGCGGCGACCGGCGCAGGCTCGTGCGGCGGGCCAGGACCCGCGGCGCCACCCACACCAGGGCGACGGCGAGCCCGGCGAGGGCGAGCGGGAGCACCGCACCATCGTGGCAGTGCCCGGACGGGCGGCGGTCAGCGACCCGGCGGTGGCGGCGAGCCGGGGGCGGCGGACCTGCCGGTGGCCCGGGTCTCCACTTCGGCGAGGGCCGCCTTGAGGTCCGCGATCTCGTCCGTGCTGGCGCCGTCGAGGAAGTGCAGGAGTGCGGCCCGGCGGTCGGTCACCTCCATGTCGTCGAGGGTGCGGCGCATCGTCCGGGCGGTCATGACCTCGCGGCTGTCGGCCGGCAGATAGCGCCACGCGCGGCCGTCGCGTTCCCGGGTGACGAGCTGCTTCTTCGCGAGCCGGTCCAGGACGGTCATCACCGTCGTGTACGCGATGTCCCGGTCCCGCTCGATGGACTCGTGCACCTCGCGCACCGTGGAGCCGGAGGCGTTGCCGCCGGCGGCGGTGGCGGCGTCCCAGAGCCGCTCCATGACGACGCGCTCGAGGTCGCCGAGGCGCGGGGCGTTGGTCGAGTGCGGCATGGCTACTCCTTGGGTGGGGGCGACGGGGCGTCGCCGAGGTCGAGCACCGCGGCCATGCGGTCGAGGTTCTCGGGGCGGTGGCTCACGAGGACGACCGACCGGTCGCGCACCGCGTCGAGGACATCATCGAGCACGGCCGTCGCTGTGGCGTGGTCGAGGTGGGCGGTGGGTTCGTCGAGCAGGACCAGGCGGCGGTCCGCGAGGACGGCGCGGGCCACCCCGAGCCGGGTGCGCTCGCCGCCGGACAGGCCGCGCCCGCCGGTGCCGAGGCGGGTGCCCAGCCCGTCGGGCAGGGCGTCGGCCCAGGCGTGGAGGCCGGCGAGGGTGAGGGCCCGGTGCAGCGCGTCGTCGTCGCACCCGGGCCGGGCCAGCCGGAGGTTCTCGGCGAGGGTGGTGGCGAAGACGTGCGGCTCGTCGTCGACGACCGCGATGTCGCGGCGGACCTCGGCGAGGGCGCGGGCGCGCACGTCGGTGCCGTCGACGGTGTGTCGCCCGGACCGCACGTCCAGGGCGCGCGCGAGGACGGCCAGCAGGGTGCTCTTGCCCGAGCCGTTGGGCCCGACGACGGCGACGTGTCGGCCCGGGGCCAGGTGCAGGTCGGTGGCGCGCAGGGCGTCCTCGCCGCCGGTCCACGCGGCCGTCGCCTGCTCGAGGCGCACCCCGGCGCCGGGCAGGACCGATGCGGCCGGTGGCCCAGCCGGGTCGTGGACGGCGGGCTCCTGGTCGAGCAGGCTCGTCACGCGCCGGCCGCTGCCCTGGGCGCGCGCCAGCGCCCGCATCGCGTCGACGAGCGGCGCCAGGGCGTCACCGACGGCCACCGGCAGCAGCACGAGCAGGGCCGCCACCGGGGCGCCGACCTCGGCCGGGTCGACGAGCCACGCGGCCGCGACGGTGGCCGCGGCGGTCCCGACGGGGAGGAGCGCCGCCACCGTGGCGCGGCCGTGGCTCTGGCGCCGCACGGCCCGCCGGACGGTGCCGTGGGCCGTCTCGAGCCGCCCGAGCGCGGCGGCTCCGGCCCCGATGGCCCGCAGCTCGCCGGCCTGCCGGGCGACGAGGTCGGCGAGCCTGGCCACCTCGGCCCGCGCCGCCAGCAGGGCGTCCTGGGCGCCGGACTCGACCCGCCATGCGAGGACGCAGCCGAGGGCGACGACGGCGACGAGCCCCGCCAGCACGAGTCCGACGGCCGGGGCGAACCACGCGGCGAGGGCGGTGGCGACGACGGCGGCGATGGCGCTGGCAAGGACGGGGACGGTGACCCGGACCTGCGCCTCGACGACGTCGGTGAGGTCGTCGACGACCCCCGTGAGCACCCGGGAGCGGGAGCGCCGGCCCAGCCGCGCGGGGGTGAGCGGGACGAGGGCCGCGTAGACCGACGCGCGCTGGTCGGCGAGGTCGGCCAGGGCTGCGTCGTGCGAGACGAGCCGCTCGAGGTAGCGGAAGAACGGGCGCGCCATGCCGAACGCCCGGACCGCGACGATCGCCGCGAGGAGGGTGAGCATGACCGGCCGCTCGCTCGCCCGGACGACGAGCCATCCGGACGTCGCGGTGAGTGCGATCCCGGCGGAGGTGGCCGCGCCGCCGAGCAGCCCGCCGAGGAGGATCGCCGGGGTCGGCCGCAGCCCTGGTCGCCACCGCCACCGCCGTCATCGCCGGGCCTCCTCGAGGTCGCCGCCGAGGACGGCGTGCCCGTCGGCGAGGTCGGCCAGGTCCGGGTCGTGGGTGACGGCGAGGACGGTCCGACGGGCGGCCAGCTCGACGAGGATCGCGTGCACGAGCGCCCGCGCCCGGTCGTCCAGATGCGCCGTCGGCTCGTCGACGAGGAGCACCGGGTCGCTCGACAGCAGCGCGCGGGCGAGGGCGAGCCGGGAGCGCTGCCCGGCGGAGAGGCCCGTGCCGTCGTCGCCGATCGGGGCGCCCAGCGCTTCGGGGAGGCGGGCGACGACGCCGTCGAGGCCGACCCGGCGCAGCGCGTCCCAGAGGGCGGGGTCGTCGGCGTCGTTGCCCAGCCGGAGCGCGTCGCGCAGCGAGCCGGCGGGGAGGAACGGGCGCTGGCTCACGAGATGGGCAGGTCCGGCCTCGACCCGGCCGGACGTCGGGGTGCGCAGGCCGGCAGCGATCTCGAGGACGGTCGACTTCCCGGCCCCGGAGGGCCCGGTGAGCACCGTGAGGCCGAGGCCGGCCTCGAGGTCGACACCCCGGAGCACCGGCGTGCTCGCCCCCGGGTACGTGTACGTGACGCCCCGGAGGAGGACTCCCGCGGTTCCCGCTCCCCCGTGCGACGCCGGGCTCACCGAGGCCGCCCCGGCGAGTGGAGGGGCGGGGGCGGGGGCGACCTCGGCGAGGACGTCGGCGACGGCCTGTGCCCCGTCGGCGGCAGCGTGGTACTCGGCCCCGACCCGGCGGATCGGCCAGTACGCCTCGGGGGCGAGGAGGATCGCGAGCAGCCCGGCGTCCAGCCCCACGGTGCCGTGGGTGAGGCGCAGGCCGACGGTGACGGCGACGATGGCGACCGAGATCGACGCGAGCAGCTCCAGGGCCGCCGAGGACATGAACGCGAGCCGCAGGGTCCGCATCGTCGCGCGGCGGTGGCGGGCACTGACCTCCCGCACCACCTCGACCTGCCGCTCCGCGCGCCCGTAGCCGACGAGCGTGGGCAACCCCCGCATCACGTCGACGAAGTGACCGGCGAGCGAGGACAGGGCCTGCCACCGGCGCTCGGTCTCGTCGCGGGTCGCCGCCCCGATGAGCGCGGCGAACGCGGGCAGCAGCGGGAGGGTGAGGACCACGACGAGGGCGCTCACCGGGTCGACGACGACGAGGGCACCGACCGCGAGGACCGGCACGACGGCACCACGACACGAGCGCCGGCAGGAACCGCGCCGCGTACGGCTCCACGGCGGCGACGCCCTGGGCCGCGAGCGTCGCCCCCCGGTCGGGATCGGGCCGCTGCTCGGCCGGGACCGTGAGCCAGTGCGCGAGCAGGACCGTCCGCAGGGCCGCCGTCACCTCGACCCCGGCCCAGGCGGCCACCCGCTCGGCGACCCACCCCAGGCCGGCGCGCAGGACGAGCAGCCCGGCCAGCCACAGCGCGGGCGTCCGCAACGAGGACCCGTCGACGAGGGCGACGACCAGCGCCGCCAGCGGGAAGGCCGTCGCCACGGCGGCTGCCCCGGTGAGCACCCCGACCGCCGCGAGCCAGGCGACGGGTCGCCGGGCCCGCGGGGCGGTCGTCAGGAGCCGGGGGTCGAAGGGGGTCATCGTCGTCCGGAGTCCGTCCTCACGGGACGGCGACGGCCGCGGGGATGTGCTGGGTCCCGATCCGCCGGCGGAACGTGTAGTACGTGTACCCGGTGTAGACGAGCACGACCGGGGTGAAGACCACGGCGGCCCAGGTCATGATCTGCAGCGTGAGCGGACTGCTCGACGCGTTCTCGATCGTCAGCGAGGTGCCGCCGGTCAGCGTCGTCGGCATGACGTCGGGGTAGAGCGCGAGGAAGTACGTCGCGACGACCGTCGCGGCCGTCACCGCGGTCCCGACGAACGCCCAGCCCTCACGACGGCGCGCGTTGGCGCCGACCGCTCCGAGCAGCGACAGCGCGGCGACGCCCGTGGTGACCCACGACCACACCGAGCCGCTCGTCAGACCGAGCCAGCCGAGGGTGACGACCGCGACGGCGGCGGTGCCGAGGCCGAGCGTCGTGCCGAGCCGGCGCGCGTCCTCGCGGATGGCCCCGGTCGTCTTGAGCGCCAGGAAGAACGCGCCGTGGGTGAGCGACAGGGCCAGGACGGCCAGCCCGCCGAGGATCGCGAGCGGGTTGAGCAGGGTGAGGACGGACCCCGTGTACTCGAGGTCGGCGTCGATGGGCAGCCCGCGCACGACGTTGGTGAGGGCGACCCCGACGAGGAACGGCGCGGCCACCGAGCCGCCGATGATCGCCAGGTCCCACCGCCTGCGCCAGGCCACGTCGTCGCGCTTGTGGCGGTACTCGAAGCCCATGTTCCGCACGATGAGGGCGACGAGGAGCAGCAGAAGGGGCAGGTAGAAGGCGGAGAACATCGTCGCGTACCACTCGGGGAACGCGGCGAAGGTGGCTCCGCCGGCGGTCAGGAGCCAGACCTCGTTGCCGTCCCAGTGCGGGCCGATCGTCGTGAGCATGACCCGACGGCGCTTCTCGGTGTCCTCGGCGTCGTCGCCCGAGCCGAGCGCGGGCAGGAGCGCGCCGACCCCGAAGTCGAAGCCTTCGAGGACGAGGTAGCCGGCCCAGAGGAGTCCGATGAGGCCGAACCAGACGAGCTGTAGATCCATGACGTGTCCTCGGGGCGTGACGGCGGGTCAGTAGGCGAACTGGAGGGGGGCGTCCTCGTCGGCGTCCCCGTGCTCGGCCGGGTCGACGAACGGCTCGGCGCCACGGCGGACGTAGGTGAGGAACAGCGTGACCTCGACGACGGCCAGGGCGGCGTAGAGGACGGTGTAGACGCTCATCGAGAACCAGACCTCACCCACGCTCACCGATGGTGAGACGGCGGTCCCGGTCGTCATCAGGCCGTAGACGACCCACGGCTGGCGGGCGGTCTCGGTGAAGATCCAGCCCCAGCTGTTCGCGACGACGGGGAGGAGCGGGGTGAGCACGGCGACCCACAGCCACCACCGGCTCGTCAGCGACCGACCGCCGCGGGTGGCCCACAGGGCCGCGGCGGCGAAGGCCATCGTGAGGAAGCCGAAGCCCATCATGAGCCGGAAGGTCCAGTAGGCGAGCGGGACGTTCGGGACGAACGAGGCCGAGTTCGTGTAGTCGAGCAGCGACCGGCCGTCGGCGAGCGTGACGTCCTTGACCGCCGTCATCCGGACCGTGCCGTCGACGAGGACGGGGACCTCGGCCGTGCCCGTCGCGTAGAGCTCCTGGGAGGACACCTCGAGGTCGTTGATCCCCTGGACCTGGCCGTCGAACGAGCCGGTGGCGAGGAAGGAGAGCAGGCAGGGGACGGTGACGACGTCGGTGGCCCGGGAGCCGTCGAGCGTGCCGATGGACAGGACCGAGAAGTCGGCGCACTGGCCGTCGGGTGGGGTGTCGTACAAGGCTTCGGCCGCGGCCATCTTCATCGGCTGGACCTCGGTCATGATCTTGCCCTGGACGTCCCCTGAGGCGACGACCCCGAGCGAGGCGACGAGCGCGACCAGTGCACCGCCGCGGACGGCCTGGCGGTACAGGGGCTCGTCCTCGGTTCCCCGGTGCTTGAGCATGAGGTAGATCCCGACGCCCAGGACGACCGCCCCTCCGACCATGTAGGCCGACAGCACGACGTGCGGGAAGGTGACGAGCTGGACCTTGTTCGTCAGGACGGCCCAGAAGTCCGACATCTCGGCGCGTCCGGTCTCGGGGTTGAACCGGTAGCCGACCGGGTGCTGCATGAACGAGTTCGCCGCGAGGATGAAGCCGGCCGAGAGGATGGTGCCGACGTGCACGACCCACATGCTGGCGGCGTGCAGCTTCTCGGGGATCCGGCCCCACCCGAAGATCCACACCCCGAGGAAGGTCGACTCGAGGAAGAAGGCGAGCAGCGCCTCGAACGCCAGCGGTGCGCCGAAGACGTCGCCGACGAAGCGCGAGTAGTCCGACCAGTTCATCCCGAACTGGAACTCCTGCACGATGCCCGTGACGAGCCCGAGCGCGAAGTTGATGATGAAGAGCTTCCCGAAGAACTTCGTCAGCCGGTAGTACTCGGGGCGATGCGTCCGGACCCACCGCGAGTGGTAGTAGGCGACGACGGCGGACAGGCCGATCGTGACGGGGACGAAGAGGAAGTGGTAGACGGTCGTGATGGCGAACTGCCACCGGGCGACGTCGAGCGAGCCCATGGGTGCTCCTGCGAGATGAATACGACGGTGCGTAGTACAAACTACAGCGTGTCGTAGACGACCGCGACCCCGACATTTCGGGGTCACCCCGGAATGTCAGCGCAGCAGGAGGTGCGAGGTCGTGCGGCGCTGACGACATCGTGCGTCGACCGGCGCGCGGGGGTCAGGCGTCGGGGTAGCCGTGCGGGTTCTTGGACTGCCAGCGCCAGGTGTCGACGCACATGTCGTCGACGGTGCGCGTGGCCCGCCAGCCCAGCTCGGCCTCGGCCCGCGACGGGTCGGCGTAGGAGGCAGCGATGTCACCGGGCCGGCGCGCGACGACCTCGTACGGCAGGGTGTGCCCGCAGGCCCGCTCGAACGCCTGGAGCAGCTCGAGCACCGACGTGCCGTGCCCGGTCCCGAGGTTCCACGTCGACACCGCGGCGTCCGTCTCGCGCAGCCGGAGCAGGGCCGCGATGTGGCCGGCGGCGAGGTCCTCGACGTGGATGTAGTCACGCACCCCGGTCCCGTCGACAGTGGGATAGTCGTCGCCGAAGACGAGGAGCCGGTCGCGGCGCCCGACCGCGACCTGCGCGATGAACGGCATGAGGTTGTTCGGGATGTCCGAGGGGTCCTCGCCGATCGTCCCCGACGCGTGCGCCCCGACCGGGTTGAAGTACCGCAGCAGCGCCACCCGCCACGTCGGGTCGGCGAGCGCGACGTCGCGCAGCACCTGCTCCTGCATGACCTTGGTCCAGCCGTACGGGTTGGTCGCCGACGTCGGGAGGTCCTCGTGCATGGGCACCGGGGCCTCGGCGCCGTAGACGGTGGCGGAGGACGAGAAGACGAGGGTGCGCACGCCGTGCCGGCGCATCGCCCGCACGAGCGAGAACGTGGAGCCGAGGTTGTTCTCGTAGTACTCCAGTGGCTTCTCGACGCTCTCGCCGACGGCCTTGAGCCCCGCGAAGTGGATGACCGCGTCGAAGGGCTCGTGCGCGAAGAGGTGCTCGGTCTTGTCGTGGTCGGTGAGGTCGAAGGAGCGGACGTCGAGCGGTTGCCCGGTCAGCGCCTCGATCCGTCCGACCACGGTGGGCTTGGCGTTGGCGAACGAGTCGACGACGACGACGTCGTGCCCGGCCGCCACGAGCTGGACGACGGTGTGGGAGCCGATGTAACCGGCACCGCCGGAGACGAGGACGCGCATGGGTCCCACCGTATGGGTTCGGGTGGGCGGCGTGTCAGCGCGGCGTGCCGTCCGGGAGCGACTCGTGACACTCGCGGAACAGCCGCACGGTGCAGTCGCGGCAGATGTCGCTGTCGAGGCGCGGGTAGATGGCCGCCAGCGCCTCCCCCTTGCGGGCGAAGATGTTCTCGGCGCCGATGACCTCGTCCTGTTCGCTGCGGCGCAGCATCATCGCCAGATCCGGCTGCACTCCGACGAGGTACAGCCCGCCCCCCATGGCTCGCCGCCGCTCCGCCTCCTGGCCCAGCATCTCGCAGCCGGCGCGGTCGCCGAAGCCGATCGGCCGGGCGGTGACCATGAGGTGCCGCTTGGCGGGGTCGGTCTCGTCCACCGCGCGGAACGCGTCGGTCACGGCCTCCACCGCCCCGAAGAAGAGCGAGCCCTCGACGCGGAGGGTCGTCAGCTGCGGGCAGGTGGGGCTCTCGGGGGTCGTGGGGACGAACTTGCGGCGGGTGTCGCCCAGGGCGGCGGGCTCCGGGGCGAGCTCGCGGATCGAGGGCCGCGAGGTGCGGTACAGGTAGAGGACGAGGGAGACCAGGACCCCGACGAAGATCCCCTTCTCGAGGTCGACGAGCGTCCCGACGAAGGTGACGACGAGGACGACCCGCTCGCGCGGGTGCCGTCGCAGGATGGGGACGATGTGGTGCACGTCGATCAGGCCCCAGGCGACGATGAAGAGGATCGCGGCCATCGAGGGGACCGGTAGGTAGGCCGCGAGCGGCGCGACGAAGAACAGGATGAGCAGGAGGAAGACCGCCGAGAACACCGCGGCCAGTGGGGTCTTCGCGCCGGATGCGTAGTTGACGCCGGTGCGGTTGAACGACCCGCTCGCGGTGTAGGACGAGAAGAAGCTCCCCGCGATGTTGGACAGGCCCTGGCCGATGAACTCCTGGTTGCTGTCGATCCGCTGGCCGGACTTCAGCCCCACGGACCGCGCGATGGCCACCGCCTCGGTGAGCGCGAGGAGCGCCACGATCGTGGCGGGGAAGATCGTGGCCTGGATGGCGCCCGGGGACAGGTCGGGCAGCGAGAACGGGGGCAGCGAGGCCGACAGCGCCCCGACGGTGCGGATGCCGCTCTCCTCGGCCGGGACCCGCTGACCGATGAGCACGGTGGCGAGGCCGCCGGCCACCATGGCGATGATCATGTAGGGGAGCCTCGGCGCGACCCGCTTGGCGATGATGCCGACGACGAGGGTCACCAGGCTGACCGTCAGGACCCACGGCTCGATGGCCAGCACGTTGGACCCGAGGTGGAGCACGATCTCGTCGATCCGGGCCTCTCGCGGGATGTCGAGCCCGAAGAAGTTCTTCACCTGGCTGCCCGCGATGAGCAGCGCCGCGCCCGCCGTGAACCCCAGGATCACCGTGTGCGAGATGAAGTTGACCAGCGTCCCGAGCCGGGCCAGCCCCATGAGGAGCTGGATGAGGCCGGCGAGCAGGGTCAGGGTGAGGACGAGCCCGATGAACTCGGGGGTCCCGGGTTCGGCGAGCGGACTGATCGAGGCGAACACGACGATGGAGATCGCGGTCGTCGGGCCCGAGACCAGGTGCCAGCTCGAGCCGAAGAGGGCCGCCACCACCGCCGGGACCATGGCGGCGTAGAGGCCGTACTCGGGCGGTAGGCCGGCGATCGTCGCGAAGGCCACGGCCTGCGGCAGCACGATGAGCGCCCCGGTGACCGCGGCGATCGCGTCGGCTCGCACCGTGCGCGGGGTGACCATCGGCCACCACCGCAGCATCGGCAGGGCGCGCTCCCAGCGGGTGGGGCGGACCGTCTGTGTGCTCACGCGGGCTCCGGGGCGTCGAGGTCAGGATGCCCCGTAGGGTATTCGACCCGGGGCCGGATCAGCGGTACAGGCCCCGGTGCCGTGGGCGCCGGCTGGCGATGACCAGCAGGGCACCGGCCGCGAGCAGGGCGAGCCCGGCCCCAGCCAGCGTGCCTCCCTCGAAGCCGGTGTCGGCGAGCTCGCCGGCGGTCACCGTGGGGGCGTCGTCGGTCGGTGTGCCCTCGCTCGTCGGCGAGCTGGTGGCGCTGTCGGTCGGCGTCGCCGTCGGCGTAGCGGTGGCCGCAGCGGTCTGGGTCAGGGTCGCCCGCCCGGTGACCTGCCCGGCGGCCGCGGTGATCGTCACCTGGTGCACGGTGGTCGAGGACACCACTGTCGTGGTGTAGGTCCCGTCACCCTCGTCGGTGACCCGGCTGAACCGCTGGTCGTCGTCAGTGCTCGAGAAGGTGACCTCCTCGCCGGGCATCGAGTTGCCGAAGGGGTCCTCGACCGTCACGGTGACCGTCGAGGTCGAGGCCCCGTCCGCGACGATGCTCGTGGGGTCGAGCGACACGTCCACCGACGCCACGACCGGCGCGGCGACGCTGAAGGAGCGGGAGACCTGGGCGGCCGGGGGGTAGAGGTCGTCGCCGCTCTGGTCGGCATCGATGGTGCACGTCCCGGGGCTGACGGCGTGCACGCTGTCGCCGTCGACGGTGCAGACCGCCGGGGTGGCGCTGGCGTACGTCACGTCGAGCCCCGAGCTCGCGGTGGCCTCCAGGGTGGCGTCCGGCTGGCCGACGCTCATATCGGCGGGCTGGGGGAAGGTGATCGTCTGCAGGTAGCCGACGGTCAGCGACCCACGCAGGGTGTTGTCGCTGTCGAAGTTGCGGCCGCCAACGGTGAACCCGTAGGTGTCTCCGGCCTCGATGTCGAGCGTCACCGTGCCGGTGTACCGGAACCCGTTGGACGGCGAGGTGCAGCAGCTCCGGGGGCCCTCGCTGACCACGGTGTTGGTCGTCGTGACGCCCGCGCGGGTGACGGTGGTGTTGAGGAAGGCGGTCACCGAGCTATATGCGTGGAAACCGGCATAGTCGTAGGTGAGCTCCACCGGGCCGGTGGCGTCCGCCGTCGTCGTGAACGACCAGGTCTGCGTGCTGTATCCCGCGGGGTTCAGCGAGTAGGAGAACGACGGCTGCGTGCTCGTGCCGTCGGAGTCGACGCTCACGGTGCCCGGACCGGAGCCCGACCAGGGGGTTGCCGGCGCGGCCTGCGCCGAGGGCACCCCGACCACGAGTCCCAGCAGCGCCGACGCAGCGACGAGCCGCATCCCCGTGACCGTCCGTCGTCGTACCCGGGACCAACGCGCGCTCGCCATCTGCATCCTTCGCCGTGGGGTGCCGGCCGGGGCTGTTCCGCCGGTCGACCTCGCGGAAACTACCAGGGGAAATCAGCAGAGGTGGATATATCGCGGATTCCGGACACCCGGAGGGTCGGTGACCCCGAGGGTGCGGCGCGGTCGCCGGTCAGTCGTTGTCGGGGAGGACGACGCTGAGGATCCAGGACACGAGGGTGATGACGATCGCGGCGAGCACCGCGTCCCAGAAGAACTCGTCGATCGAGAACGACAGCCCGATCGCGTCGCTGATCCACTCGGTGAGCTGCAGCATGAACGCGTTGACGATGAACGTGAACAGCCCGAGCGTCACGATGATGAACGGGAACGAGAAGAACGTCGCGATCGGCTTGATGACGGCGTTGATGAGGCCGAAGAGCAGCGCGACGAGCACGATCGTCAGGGTCTTGGCCGGCCAGTCCGACTGGTCCTCGGCGAGGTCGACCCCCGGCACGACGAGCGCGGACACCCACAGGGCGACGGCGTTGATGCCGACCCGGACCAGGAAGTTCATCACCGCGCCAGTCTGGCACGCGCGGGGTGCTCGATGACGGACCCGGGCGCCGACGGCCGGTGCTCGGCGCCGGTCACATCTCCTCGTGGGTGTCGGGGTCGCCCCCGAAGAGGCGTCCGTCGGCGCGGCCGAGGGCGGTGATGGCCTCGACCTCGTCGTCGCTGAGCGTGAAGCCCTCGACGTCGAGGTTGCTCGCCTGCCGCTGCGGGCTCGACGACTTGGGCAGCGGCATCGACCCGAGCTGCACGTGCCAGCGGAGGATCACCTGCCCGGGCGTCACGCCGTGCGCCGCGGCCGCGGCCGCGACCGGCGCCTCGTCGAAGGGTGCCTGCCGCTTGCCGAGCGGGCTCCACGCCTGGGTGAGGATGCCGAGGCGCGCGTGCACGGCCCGCATCTGCTCCTGCGGGAAGAGCGGGTGCAGCTCGATCTGGTTGAGCGCCGGCGTCACCCCGGTCTCCTCGATGACCCGGGTGAGGTGGGCCTCGGTGAAGTTGCTGACACCGATCGTGCGCACGAGACCCTCACGCTGCGCGTCGACGAGCGCGGCCCAGGCCTGCGGGAAGAGGTCCTGGCTGGGGTTGGGCCAGTGGATGAGGCCGACGTCGATCTGCTCCACGCCGAGCCGGCGCGCCGAGTCACGCAGGGACTGCAGGGCCAGGTCGTGGGCGTGGAAGCGCCCCGGGATCTTCGTCGCGAGCCGGACGTCGTCGCGGTCGATGCCGCTGCGGCGCAGTGCCTCCCCGACCTCGGACTCGTTCTCGTAGTTGACGGCCGTGTCGAGGTAGCGGTACCCCGCGTGCAGCGCCCCCACGATGGCCTCGATCCCCTCGGCCCCGGTGAGGGGATAGGTGCCGAAGCCGACGAGCGGGACGGAGGTGCCGTCGGTCAAGCGGTGGGCGGCGGTGTCGGGCGTCATGGCGGCCACGCTACGCGCGCCGGAGCGGTGGGTGAGCGACGGCCGACGGCCCGACCGCGGGCCGGTCCTACAGTGGTCGCCATGACCGACGACGTCCCCGCCGAGGCCACGCAGCCCCCCACCCCGGTGCACCTGCGCGCGGCCCTCGCCGCCCTCCCCGTCTACGCCCCCGGCCGTCCGGCCGCCCCGCGGGACGGGCTCACCGCGTACAAGATCAGCAGCAACGAGAACCCGTTCCCGCCGCTGCCGTCGGTGCTCGACGTCGTCCGGGACGCCGCGGCCGGGATGAACCGCTACCCCGACATGGCCGTCACCGCGCTCACCCAGGCGCTCGCGGACCGCCTGGGGGTCCCCGCCGCCCGGATCTCCACCGGGCCCGGCTCGGTCGGCGTCCTCGACCAGCTGATCCGGGCGACCTGTGACGACGGCGACGAGGTCGTCTTCGCGTGGCGCTCGTTCGAGGCCTACCCGATCCTCACGACCCTCGCCGGCGCCCGGCCGGTCATGGTGCCGCTGGCGCCCGGCGCCCGGCACGACCTCGATGCGATGGCCGACGCGGTCACCGACCGCACCCGGCTCGTCCTGGTCTGCACCCCGAACAACCCGACCGGCACGACGGTCGGCGCGGCCGAGCTCGACGCCTTCCTCGACCGGGTGCCGGCGGACGTGCTCGTCGTCATCGACGAGGCCTACCTCGAGTTCGTCGATGCCCCGGACGCCCCCGACGCGATGGCCGTCCACGCCGCGCGACCCAACGTCGTCGTGCTGCGGACGTTCTCGAAGGCGTACGGCCTCGCGGGGCTGCGGGTCGGGTACGCCGTCGCCCACGAGCCGGTGGCGGAGGCGCTGCGCAAGTCCGCGCTGCCGTTCGGGGTCAACTCGCTCGCGCAGGCGGCGGCCGTCGCCTCGCTCGACGCCGCCGACGAGCTCGACGTGCGGGTCAAGGAGCTCGTCGCCGAGCGCGAGCGCGTCGTCGGGGCGTTGCGCGACCAGGGCTGGGACATCCCCGAGCAGCAGGCCAACTTCGTGTGGTTCGACCTCGGCGACGACACCGCCGCCTTCGCCGCCGTCTGCGAGGCCGAGGGGCTCACCGTTCGCCCCTACCTCACCGACGGGGTGCGCGCGACGATCGCCGAGCCGCCCGCCAACGACCGGCTCGTCGAGGTCGCCGGCCGCTTCCTCACCGCCCGCCGCGGCTGATCCGCCCGCGCGACCCCGAACGTGTGTGAACGCGCCGGGGATCCCCGGCGCGTTCACACACGTTCGGGGGAGTGGGGGGCAGGGCACACTGTCGAGGTGCGCATCCTCCTCACCGGCGCGGCCGGGTTCATCGGCACGGCGACCTGGCGGCAGCTGGTCACGGACGGCCACGAGGTCGTCGCCGTCGACCTGCTGGTGCCCGAGGCGCACGGTGCCGGCACCCGCGACGACCCGCCCGCCGGGCTGCACGTCCTGGACGTGCGCGAGGCCTCCGCGTGGGGTGACCTGTTCCAGGGCGTCGACGTCGTCGTCCACCTGGCCGCGATGGTCGGTGCGGGCGTCACCGCGGTCGACCTGCCGCTCTACGCGGGCCACAACGACCTCGGCACCGCGGCCGTCCTCGCGGCGATGCACGCCGGGCACGTCGACCGCTTCGTCCAGGCGTCCTCGATGGTCGTCTACGGCGAGGGGCGCTACACCTGCCCGGAGCACGACACCCAGACGCCGGGTCCGCGCACCCGCGAGGCGCTCGACGCAGGCACCTTCGACACCCCCTGCCCGGTGTGCGGCGGCCCGCTGGACTGGGCGCTCGTCGGGGAGGACGCCGCGCTCGACCCCCGCAGCAGCTACGCCGTGAGCAAGGTGGCGCAGGAGGGGTACGCCGGCGCCTGGGTCCGGCAGTCGCCCGGGGCGGCGGTCTCGCTGCGCTATCACAACGTCTACGGCCCGGGCATGCCTCGGGACACCCCGTACTCCGGGGTGGCGGCGATGTTCCGGTCCTCGCTCGAGCGCGGCGAGCCGCCCATGGTCTACGAGGACGGCACCCAGATGCGCGACTTCGTCCACGTCGACGACGTCGCCCGCGCCAACCTCGCTGCGGTGCGAGCCGTCGTCGGTCTCGAGCCGGCCACCCACCGCGCCTACAACATCGCGTCCGGCCACCCGATCGCCATCGCCGACGTCGCCCGTCATGTCGCCGCGGGCTCCGGGCGCGACGTCGAGCCGCGCATCACCGGGCAGTACCGGATCGGGGACGTCCGGCACGTCGTGGCCTCGCCCGAGCGGGCCCGCGACGAGATCGGGTTCACGGCGCAGGTGACGCCCGAGGAGGGCCTGGCGCACTTCGCCACGGCGCCGCTGCGGGCCTGAACGACCCGCGCCGCGGCATCACCACACGGTGTGGACGAGGTGTTGGAGCGTAAGCGCGAGGACGCCCTGGGCGACGAGCCCCCAGCGCTGCCAACGCGGTGGCAGCCACAGCACGGCGAGCAGCAGCCACGGCATGAACGGCAGCCAGATCCGTTCCACCTCGGCCTTGCTCATCATCGACAGATCGGCGACCGCGACCATCGAGACCCCGGCCAGGACGAGCGGGGCCACCGTGCGCTCCCACCCCGCGGCCGCAGCCCTCCCGGCCGCGGACCGCAGCCGCGCGACGGGCGCCGAGGCGGCACCGAGCGCCGCCGGCAGCAGGAGGCCCGCGGTCAGGACCAGAGCCCCGAGGTTGCCGAACACCCAGAACCACGCGGGACGCCGGTTCGCGAACCCCGCCCAGTACCGCTCGTGGAGAACGGGGTAGGCCTCCCACCAGGCGAACCCGAGGGGGACGAAGGCCAGGACCACCGCGAGCGCCGTGCCCGCCGAGACGGCACCGACGACGACCCGGCCGCGCCAGCCGCCGCGCGTCGCCACGAGCACCGCGAGGGCCAGCAGCACGAGGAGCCCGAGCCCGTACGACTCCATGAGGCACCACCCCAGGAGCAGGCCGGACGCGAGGGCGAGCCCGGTCCGGCGGGCACGCCCGGTGGCGGCTCCCGCAGCGGCGAGGGCGGCCATCCCCCAGGCGGCCGTCGCCGCGAACACGGCGTCGGCCGAGACCGCCATGAGGACCGCCGACGGCCCGAGGACGAGGACGGGGAGGACGGTCCGCGCGGCGTCGCGAGCGCCCAGCCGGTCGAGGGTCACGGCCACCGCGGCCGGCACGGTGGCACCGACGGCGACGACGGCGGAACCGACCGCCTGCCAGGCGCCGAGCCCGAGCCGGTCGAGCCCGACGAACAGGAGCACCGCCCCGGGCGGATGGCCGGCGAGGTGGACCGGCCAGTTGCCCGCGCTGTCGAGGGGGATCCGGCTGACGTAGGTCCGCAGCATCTCGCCGACGTCGTCCACCTGGCGGGCGGCCTGGAGGTACTCGGACGGGTCCTCGAGGATGAGACCCAGGCCGGCAGGACCGTCGACGAGCGCCAGCGCCACCATCCACACGACCCCCACCAGCCAGGACGCGACGAGCAGCCGCCCCCAGGACATCCGCTGCACCCGGCTCCGCAGGCCCGGCCACGCGCTCGCCGCGACGAGCGCCACGGCGATGACGCTCGTCGGGCCGGCACGCAGCATCCAGTCCCCGAGGAGCGGTGCCGCGCCCCCGGCCCCGACGTCGACCCCGAGGACCGGGGGCACGAGCATCGACGTGGCGACGACGAGAAGCCCCGACGCCAGACCCCACCGGGCGCGCCGGCCGGCCCCCGCCGACGCCGTCGGGCTCCCGGTCGGGGTCGTCGTCGGGGCGCTGGACATGCCCCCAGAATGCCTGTCGTCCGCGGACTCAGGTGGCCCACGACGCCAGGCGCCGTCAGGATCCCGTAAGGCGGGCGCAGGGTGCCGGCCACCGGCGCAGCGCCTAGGGTCGCTGAGGTGACGTCGACCTGCGACCTCGTCCTGCCGTGCCGGGACGAAGCCGCCGCGCTGCCCGGTGTCCTGGCGAGCGTCCCGGCGGGCCTGCACGTCGTCGTGGTCGACAACGGGTCCACCGACGGCACGGCCGACGTCGCCCGCCGGCTCGGCGCGACCGTCGTCCACGAGCCGACCCCCGGCTACGGCGCGGCCGTCCACGCCGGGGTCCTGGCCACGACGGCCGAGTACGTCGGCATCCTCGACGGCGACGGCTCGATGGACCCGCGCGAGATCACCCCCCTCCTCGACGCGGTGCGCACGGGCCGGGCGGCGATGGCGTGCGGCCGGCGCCGGCCCTCGGCAGGCGGGGTCTGGCCCTGGCACGCCCGCGCCGGCAACGCCGTGGTGCTCGCGTGGCTGCGGCATCGCACCGGGCTCCCGCTCCATGACATCGCCCCGATGCGGGTCTGCCGGCGCGAGGACCTCCTGGCCCTCGGCGTCCGGGACCGGCGCTCCGGGTACCCCCTCGAGCTGCTGGTCCGGGCGCAGCGCGCCGGCTGGGTCCTGACCGAGCACGACATCACGTACCACCCGAGGGCCGCCGGCACCCGCTCCAAGGTGTCCGGCTCGGTTCGCGGCACGGTGCGGGCCGGGCGCGACTTCGCGAGGGTCCTGGCCACCGAGGGACTCCGGTGACGACGCCGCGACCGGCGTGCTCGGGCACCGGAGCAGCCGGATGAGGGGCAGCGTCCTCGTCATGGCCAAGGCGCCGGTCGCCGGCCGGGTCAAGACGCGCCTCGCCACCGACCTCGGCGACGACGTCGCCGCCCACCTCGCCGCGGCGGCGCTGCTGGACACCCTCGAGGCCGGAGCGGCCGCCTACCCGCCGGGCCGCCGCGTCCTGGCGCTCGCCGGCGACCTGCGCGGGGCCGCCTGCGAGGCCGATCTGCGGGCCGCGGCCGCCGACTGGCTCGTCATCCCCCAGACGGTGCCGGGATTCGCCGACCGGCTGGTCGACGGCCACCGCCAGGCCCACCGTCTCGCCGGCGGCCCCGTCGTCCAGATCGGCATGGACACCCCCCAGATCCACGCGGCCCTCCTGCGGGGCCTCGCCGAGCTGGCCCATGACCACCAGCGCCCCGTCCTCGGCCCCGCGGTCGACGGCGGCTGGTGGGTCCTGGTCACGACGCAGCCGTCCCAGGCGACCGTCCTGGCCGGCGTGCCGCTGAGCCGGGCCGACACCGGCCGGCTCACCAGGGCCGCCCTCGAGGCCGCCGGCCATCCGCCCGTCCTCGGCCCACTGCTGCGGGATGTCGACGAGGTCGACGACGCCGACGAGGTCGCCGCGGCGGCCCCGCACAGCCGGTTCGCCCGGCTGTGGCGCGAGCACGCCGACCGTCCGGGCCGGCAGGCGGTGCTGGGCGACCGCGACGAGAGCCCCGGATGACCGAGCCTCGGCTCACCGGCGTCGCGGCACGGATCGAGGCGAGGATCCCGCGACCCGAGGACTTCCGCAGCGACCTGCGTGGCCCCCGCACCGCGGCGCGGGCCGGGACCTGGCTCGGGGTGGCGTTCGGGGTGTGCTTCCTCACCGGTCTGTACAGCCACCTGCTCCAGGACCCGGTGGCCGGGATCCCGCTGCCCACCGGCCCGGCTCGGCTCTACCAGGTGACCCAGGGCGTGCACGTCGCATCCGGGACGGCCGCCGTGCCGCTGCTGCTGGTCAAGCTGTGGTCGGTCTTCCCCCGGTTGTTCGAGCGCCCGCCGCGTCAGCCGCGCCGCCTCGTCCTGCACCTGCTCGAGAAGGGCTCGATCGCGCTGCTCGTGGGTGCCGCGGTCTTCCAGCTCGTCACCGGGCTCGCCAACAGCGCCCAGTGGTACCCCTGGTCGTTCGGGTTCCGTCCGGCCCACTTCGCGCTCGCGTGGGTGGCGGTCGGCTCGATCCTGCTCCACGTGGCCGTCAAGCTGCCGGTGGTCCGAGCGGCGCTCGGCGCCCCCCTCGACCGGAGTCCGGCCGCGCCGGGGGCCACCTCACGCCGCACCCTGCTGCGGCTCACCGGGCTCTCGGCGGTCGTGGCCGTCGTGGCCACGACCGCGGCGGAGGTCCCCGGCCTGCGCCGCCTCGCGGTCCTCGCCGTGCGGTCCGGCGACGGGCCGCAAGGGGTCCCGGTCAACCGCAGCGCCGTGGCCGCCGGGGTCGCCGGGGCCCTCGAGGACCCCGCGTGGCGGCTCCGGGTCGTCGGCCCGGATCGCACCGTCGAGCTGAGCCTGGACGACCTGCACGCCATGCCCCAGCACGCGGCGGTCCTGCCCATCGCCTGCGTCGAGGGCTGGAGCGCCAGCGGCACCTGGGGCGGGGTTCCCCTCCGGGACGTCGTGGCCCTCGTGGGCGCCTCGTCCGAGGCCGACGTCGTCGTCCGCTCGCTCCAGTCGCGCGGCGCCTACCGCGCGAGCACCGTGCCGGCCCGCTGGGTGGCCTCCGAGGACTCGCTGCTCGCGCTCACCCTGGCCGGGGAGCCCCTGCACCCCGACCACGGCTACCCGTGCCGGCTCATCGCGCCCGCCCGCCCCGGGGTGCTCCAGACGAAGTGGCTCCGCGAGGTCGAGGTGGTGGGGACATGAGGGTGGCTCGCATCGTCCTCGGCGCGGCCGGGGCCGCCGCCCTCGCCTGGGGGCTGCTGCTCCTCGCCGGGCTGGGGCCACAGGTGCTCGCGGTCGCCGTCTGGGCCGTCGGCGGCATCGTCGGGCACGACGCCGTCATCGCTCCCCTCGTCGTGGCGGTCGGCGTCCTGGCCGCGGCCCGCGTCCCCGACCGGCTGCGGCCCCTGCTCGTCGGGCTGCTCGTCGTGCTCGGGCCGCTCACGCTGGTGGCTGTCCCCGTCCTCGGCCGGTTCGGGGCGCGGGTCGACAACCCGACGCTGCTGGACCGCCCGTACTGGGCCGGCTACCTGGCTGTCGTCGCCCTGGCGCTCATCGTGACCGCGGCGCTCGCGCTGCGTCGGCGCCCCCACACGTCGGCTCAGCCGTAGGGGTGGGGCCGGCCCGCGAGGGCCGTCGCGAGCCGCTGGAGGCTGGCGTCGTCCCAGCCCGGCGGGTCGGTGATGGCGACCCAGGCCCGCTCGTTGGCGGGCCCGGAGTACAGGTGGCCGTACCCCATCGGCACGCTGCCCGCGCTCGGCAGGTCGAGGAGCACCTGGACCATCGACACGAGGGGGAACCACCCCATCCGCGGCGACACGTCCGGGCCGCGCTGGCCGTCGCTGAGCCACTCCGGTGGGGCGAAGGCGAGGTCGCTGTCGAAGAAGACGACGGGGTCCGAGGCGTGTTGCAGGTACACGATGCGGGTGGGCCCCCAGCGACCCGCGGCCGGGTCCGGGCCCTCGCGCTCGGACATGAACCGCACCGTCCGCCCGTCGCCGTGGGCGGGCAGGGACGCGGGGCTGCCGGGGTCCCGGTCGGCGACGAGCCCGGCGTGCACCGGGTTGACGAAGGGGGGCCCGACGAGGAGCGCGCCGTCGATCGGCTCGTTGATGAGGTCGATCGAGCCCAGGATGCTCTCGACCCCGTACGACCCGAGGGAGAGCCCGTACAGGTACAGCCGCGGGCGGGACGACTCGGGGAGGGTCGACCAGTACTGGTGCACGGCCGCGAACACGGTGCGGGACGTCTCGCTCGCGGCCTCCTGGTCGGCGAGCAGCGAGATCCAGCTCGGGAGGTAGGAGTACTGGACCCCCGCGATCGCCGTGTCGCCGTTCCACAGGAACTCGAGCGGGTCGGTGCCGTTGCGGTCGAGGTACCCCGTCCCGGTGGTCGTCGCGAGCACGAGCACCCTGCGGTCGAAGGCGCCGGTCCGCTGCAGCTCGGAGAGGACGAGGTCGGCGCGTGCCTCGGCGGTGTCGGCGCTGCGCAGGCCGACGTAGACCCGCACCGGCAGCCGGGCGCCGCCCCCGGTGACGTCGTTGATGTCCTCGACGTCCGGACCACCCGACACGAAGTCGCGGCCCTCGGCACCGAGGTTCGACCAGGCGACCGTAGACCCGGGTCCGCCGGACCGGACCGGTGACGTCGGGGGTTCCGAACCCGCCGGGACGACCGTGTCGGACGGCGCGAAGAGGGCGTTCGCCCCCGCGAAGAACCCCGTGACGAGGACACCGCTGAAGAGCGCCCACGACGCGACGAGCAGCGCGGCGGTCCCGACGACGGTGGCGAGCCGGCGCGGCATGCGTCGGCCGAGGCGACGGCGCACGGCCCGGAAGCCGACCCGCATGCTGCGCGACACGATGAGGAGGATGGCCGACACGAGGACCGTGACGGCGGCCACGAGCGGCCAGCCGCCGGGGCCGATCGGGGACATGCCGTACAGGTGGCGGATGTCGTTCTGCCAGCCCACCTGCTTCCACACGGCGAGCACCAGCACGAGGACACAGAGGGCGACCGACCCGCTGACGAGGACGGCGCGGAACCGGCCGCGGGGCCGCGGCACGCCGAGGTAGGCGAACGTCGCCGCCGCGGCGGTCCCGATCCCGTAGCCCACGACGAGGCTGACCCCCGAGATGACTCCCTGGACGGCGGCGAGCCGGGGGAGCAGCGACGGCAGCAGCGAGGCCGCGACGAACACCCCGCCGAGGGTGAGGCCGGCGCCCGAGAAGCGCGCCTCGGCGACCCGGGTCGGGCGCCCGAGCGGCGGCTCGAGCCGGCGCAGCAGCCGAGCGGCGACGGCCGCTCGGCGCAGCGTGGTGGCCCTCGCGGACGTGGGGGCCGCGGGGGGCCGCTCCTGGTCCACGAGGGAGCGTGTCGTCGGTGTCGTCATCCGTGCCTCCGGGCCGGCGGTCGGCCCTGGTCAGCAGGGTACGGCCAGAGCCGACCGCCCCGTGGGCTCTCCGCCCGCTCCCGGCCGTACCGCCCCGACCCGAGGCTCGACGTGCAGGGCTCCCGGCGGCGCTCCCGTTGACCCCGCCGCTGATCTGCTGTTACGTGGCCGCCCATGACCGTCATCGGCTTCCACTGCTCGCACGAGCAGATCGCCCCGGGCCGCCTCCTGCGCGACGTCCAGCACGCCGAGCAGGCCGGCTTCACCGCCGCGATGTCCTCCGACCACCTCTCGCCATGGAGCGAGCGCCAGGGGGAGTCCGGCTTCGCGTGGTCCTTCCTCGGCGCAGCCCTGGCCACGACCGCGCTGCCGTTCGGGGTGGTCACCGCCCCCGGGCAGCGCTACCACCCGGCCATCACGGCCCAGGCGATCGCGACCCTGTCGAGCATGTTCCCCGGGCGTTTCTGGGCCGCTCTCGGCTCCGGCGAGGCGTCCAACGAGCGCGTCACCGGTGACGTCTGGCCTCGCAAGGACGTGCGGGACGCCCGGCTGCGCGAGTGCGTCGACGTCATCCGCCGGCTGCTCTCCGGTGAGGAGGTGAACCACGACGGTCTCGTCACCGTCAACCGTGGCCGGCTCTGGACGCTGCCCGACGAGGTGCCGCCGCTCATCGGACCGGCCGTGACCCCGGCGACCGCTGCCCGGCACGCCGACTGGGCCGACGGCATCGTCACGACCAACCAGCCGCTCGACACCCTCCGTCAGGTCCTCGGTGCCTACCGCGGGGCGGGCGGTCGGGGGGCGGCCCGGCTGCAGATCCACCTCAGCTGGGCGCCGACCCAGGACGAGGCCGCGGCCATCGCCCACGACCAGTGGCGCAGCAACGTCTTCCCCCCGCCGATCTGCTGGGACGCCGAGCACATCGACCACTTCGACGTGCTCGCCGAGAAGGTGCGACCCGAGGACGTCGCCGAGGTCGTCAACGTCTCGAGCGACCTCGGGTGGCACGCCGCCCGGCTCCAGGAGTACGTCGAGGCCGGCTGGGACGAGCTGTACCTGCACTTCGTCGGCCAGGACCAGCAGCGGTTCGTCGACGCCTTCGGTGAGCACGTGCTCCCGCAGCTCGAGCCGACCGCTCCCGCGCCGGCGACGACCGGCGTCCCCGCGGTCGAGCGCGAGGAGACCGCCCGATGAGGGGCAGCGACGTCGGGGACGTCTGGTGGAAGTCCGCGGTGTTCTACTGCGCCGACGTACAGACCTTCCAGGACAGCGACGGGGACGGGCAGGGCGACCTCCGCGGGATGACCGACCGCCTCCAGTACCTCGCCGACCTCGGGGTGACGGTGCTCTGGCTCATGCCGCTGTACCCCACGGCCGGGCGGGACGACGGCTACGACATCACGGACTTCCTCGGCGTCGACCCGCGGCTCGGGGACCTGGGGGACTTCGTCGAGCTCGTGCGGGCGGCGAACGCATGTGGCATCCGGGTCATCGTCGACTTCGTCATGAACCACACCTCCGACCGGCACCCGTGGTTCCGCTCGGCCCGGCGCAGCACCGACGACCCGTACCGCGACTACTACGTGTGGAGCGCCACCGAGCCGCGCTCGTCCAAGGCCGAGGTCGTGTTCCCGGACAAGGAGGACAGCATCTGGGAGCTCGACGAGAAGACCGGCGAGTACTTCCTCCACCACTTCTACCGGACCCAGCCGGACCTCAACGTCGCGAACCCGCGGGTCCGCGAGGAGATCGCCCAGACGCTCGGCTTCTGGCTCCAGCTCGGGGTCAGCGGCTTCCGCATCGACGCCGTCCCGTTCCTCTTCGCCACCGACTCCTACCCCGGGGCCGACCCCGGCTCGTTCGACCCGTTCCGGTACCTCGGCGAGGTCCGCGGCTACGTCACCCGGCGGATCGGTGACGCGGCCCTGCTCGGCGAGGTCAACCTGCCCTACGCGGGGCAGAAGGACTTCTTCGGCGGCGACGACGGCGACGGGCTCAACCTCCAGTTCGACTTCAACGGGATGCAGGCCCTGTACCTGTCGCTGGCGCGTCAGGACGCCGGGCCCATCGCCGCGGCGCTGCGCGAGCGACCCGACCTCGACATCACGAGCCAGTGGGCGAACTTCGTGCGCAACCACGACGAGCTCACCCTCGACAAGCTGACGACGGCCGAGCGCAAGGAGGTGTTCGCGGCGTTCGGGCCCGAGCCGGACATGCAGCTCTTCGACCGGGGGCTCCGGCGGCGGCTCCCGCCGATGCTCGGCGGGGACCAGCGCCGGATCCGGTCGGTCTACTCCCTGATGTTCTCGCTGCCGGGCACTCCGGTGCTCTTCTACGGCGAGGAGATCGGGATGGGCGAGAACCTCGACGTCGAGGGCCGGCTCGCCGTCCGCACCCCCATGCAGTGGAGTGCCGCCGAGAACGGCGGGTTCTCGACCGCCGCTCGCCGTCGGCTGCCGCGGCCCGTCGTCACCGGTGAGTACGGCCCGGAGCACGTCAACGCCGCCGACCAGCGCCGCGACCCTGACTCGCTGTGGTCCTTCATCCGCACCCTCATCCGCAGGTACCGCCAGATGCCCGAGCTCGGCTGGTCCGAGGTGGAGGTCCTCGACCACGAGACGCCCGCGGTCCTCGCGCACGTCGCGCGCTGCGACGAGTGGCGGATGCTCGCGGTGCACAACCTCGGCGCAGCCACGGCGACCGTCGACCTGCGGCTCGACGACGCCGACGGGCTCGTCCTGGACGACGTCCTCGGCGCCGCGGACCAGCACCCGGTCGGCGACGGGGGTCGGGTCCGGCTCGTCCTCGAGCCGTACGAGGGGCGCTGGCTGCGCGTGCTGGCCCCGGGTCAGGAGCCGTTCGCCTGACGCCGGGTCACTCCGCCGCCGTCACCTCGCCGACGAGGAAGGGCGCGCCGTCGGGGCAGTCCGCGAAGGGGGTGTCGTCGGGGGCGCCGGTGAGGGCGAGCCGGTCCCCGACCGCGACCGAGGGGACCTCGCCCCGCAGCGCCCACGTCTCGCCCGACCCGCCGACGACGACGTAGACGCAGCCGTCCTCGACCGCCAGCACCTCGACGGTCGCGCTCGTCGGGATGCCGCGGGCGCCCGAGCCGGCGTCCGGGGTCCCGCTCGGGGTCGTCGTCGCCGGCGCGGGGGGCGCCGTGGTGGAGGCCGCGACCTCCTCGGTGCCGGGCCCGTCGCCTCCCGCGCAGCCGCCCAGCACGAGGGCGGTCACGACGGCGAGCGTGGAACGGGAGAGCCGGGTGGGTGTCATCCCCTCACAATGCCCGCTCCCGTGACCCCCCGCGCGCCGGGTACGGTAAGCCCGAACACCGGCCGTGACCGCATCGCCACACCCCGCACTGCAGTCGCGACGACCCCCAGCACGGCCCCCTACCCCGGGGCCGACGAAGGAGTGCCTAGTGAGCGACAACGAGGTCGCCCCTCTCGAGACCGCGTTCGGCGTGGACCACCACGTCACCCGTGCGCAGGCCCCGGACCGTCCCGCCCAGGAGGGCGGGCCCGAGATGGTCCAGCTGCTCAACCCCGAGGGGGAGCGGGTCGCGCACCCCGAGCTCGACGCGATCGTCGACGACCTGTCCGACGAGGCCCTGCGCGGCTTCTACCGCGACCTGGTGCTCGTCCGGCGCTTCGACACCGAGGCCACCGCGCTGCAGCGGCAGGGCGAGCTTGGCCTGTGGGCCAGCCTGCTCGGCCAGGAGGCCGCCCAGGTCGG
Source organism: uncultured Actinomycetota bacterium (assembly GCA_963815545.1). GTDB lineage: Bacteria > Actinomycetota > Actinomycetes > Actinomycetales > Dermatophilaceae > Phycicoccus. The sequence goes on along the minus strand of CAWFGY010000006.1, from coordinate 309,218 downwards.
GTCGGGCCGCGCGCTGCGCCGCCAGGACTATGCGTTCCCCACGTACCGCGAGCACGGCGTCGCCTGGTGCCGCGGCGTCGACCCGGTGAACCTGCTCGGCATGTTCCGCGGGGTCAACCACGGCGGGTGGGACCCCAACGAGAAGAACTTCCACCTCTACACGATCATCATCGGCGCCCAGACCCTGCACGCCACCGGATACGCCATGGGCGTCCAGCGCGACGGCGACGTGGGGACCGGGGACGAGCGCCGCGACACGGCCGTCATCGCCTACTTCGGCGACGGCGCCACCTCGCAGGGCGACGTCAGTGAGGCGCTCGTGTTCGCGGGCGTCAACAACAGCCCCGTGGTCTTCTTCTGCCAGAACAACCAGTGGGCCATCTCCGAGCCGAACGAGAAGCAGACCCGTGCGCCGCTGTGGCACCGGGCCCGCGGCTTCGGCTTCCCCGGCATCCGGGTCGACGGCAACGACGTCCTGGCGGTCTACGCCGTGACCAAGCAGGCGCTCGACGCCGCCCGTACCGGCCAGGGCCCCACCTTCATCGAGGCCTTCACCTACCGGATGGGGGCGCACACCACCTCCGACGACCCGTCGAAGTACCGCGTCTCGGCGGAGGTCGAGGTGTGGAAGCACCGCGACCCGATCCAGCGGTACAAGCGCTGGCTCACCACCACCGGCCGGGCCGACGTCGAGTTCTTCGACGCCGTCGACGCCGAGGCCGAGGAGCTCGGCGCGTCGGTGCGCGAGCGGTGCCTGTCGATGCCAGACCCCGACGGCGTGTCGATGTTCGAGCACGTCTACGCCGACGAGCACCCCGTGACGACGCGGGAGCGGCAGTGGTTCGAGCAGTACGCCGGCTCCTTCGAGGGGGCCCACCGATGACCGCCACGACGCTCGCGAAGGGCATCACCTCCGGCCTGCGCGCCGCGATGGAGCACGACCCCAAGGTCGTCCTCATGGGCGAGGACATCGGCAAGCTCGGCGGCGTCTTCCGCGTCACCGAGGGCCTGCAGAAGGACTTCGGCGAGGACCGGGTCATCGACACCCCGCTCGCGGAGGCGGGGATCCTCGGCACCGCGATCGGGATGGCCCTGCGCGGCTACCGGCCGGTCGTGGAGATCCAGTTCGACGGGTTCGTCTACCCCGCGTTCGACCACATCGTCAGCCAGGTCGCCAAGCTGCGGGCCCGCTCCCTCGGCTACGTGTCGATGCCGATCGTCATCCGCATCCCGTTCGGCGGGGGCATCGGCGCGGTCGAGCACCACAGCGAGTCCAACGAGGCGTACTTCGCGCACACCGCCGGCCTGCGCGTCGTCGCCTGCTCCAACCCGCACGACGCGCACTGGATGATCCAGCAGGCCGTCGAGACCGACGACCCGGTGATCTTCTACGAGCCCAAGCGCCGCTACTGGGACAAGGGCGAGGTCGGCGACGGCCCGGACGGGGCGCTCGGCACCGCCCGGGTGCTGCGCGCGGGCACCGACGCCACGCTGCTCGCCTACGGGCCGATGGTCAAGACGTGCCTCCAGGCAGCCCAGGCCGCCGACGAGGAGGGGCGCTCGCTCGAGGTCATCGACCTCCGGTCGCTCTCGCCGCTCGACACCGGGGCGATCCTGGACTCCGTGCGCAAGACCGGGCGGGCGATCGTCGTCCACGAGGCGTCGACGTTCCTCGGCCTCGGCTCCGAGATCTCCGCGATGGTCACCGAGGAGGCGTTCCACCACCTCGAGGCGCCGGTGCTCCGCGTGGGCGGCTACAACGTGCCCTACCCGCCGAGCCGGCTGGAGGAGGAGTTCCTCCCCGACCTCGACCGCGTGCTCGATGCCGTCGACCGCTCCCTCGCGTACTGAAAGGCGCTGCCGCACATGGCTCTTCGTGAGTTCAAGCTCCCCGACCCGGGTGAGGGCCTGACCGAGGCCGAGGTCGTCACGTGGCACGTCAAGCCCGGTGACACGGTGAAGGTCAACGACGTCGTCGTCGAGATCGAGACCGCCAAGTCCCTGGTCGAGCTGCCCGTGCCGTTCGCCGGCACCGTCGGCGAGCTGCTCGTGGCCGAGGGCGACACCGTCGAGGTCGGCACCCCGATCATCACCGTCGACGACGGCAAGGACGCCCCCGCTGCCCCCGACTCGACCGATGGGTCACAGCAGGGACAGGCCGACGTCCCGGATTCGACCGAATAGGTCACAGCAGGGACAGGCCGACGCCCCGTCGGGCGAGAAGGCCGAGGGGTCGATGGCCGGTCGCACGGCGGTGCTCGTCGGCTACGGCGTCAAGCAGACCGAGGCCAAGCGCCGCCCCCGCAAGGGCGCGGGCCACGGGCAGGAGCCCCCGTCGGTCCGTCAGCCGGAGGCGCACCGCGAGCCTGCCGATGACTCACGGGTCCACCTCCGAGCAGGCGCGGCCGCTGGCCAAGCCGCCGGTCCGCAAGCTGGCCAAGGACCTCGGTGTCGACCTCCGGTCGGTCACCCCCACCGGCGACGGCGGCATCGTCACGCGTGCCGACGTCGAGTCGGCGGCGTCCGGCTCGACGGCCGCCGACGTGGCGCCCGCCGCCAGCCGCTGGGGCCGACCCGCGGACGCCGGCGAGCGCGGGCCCTGGCTCTGAGGACCGCGCGTCCCCATCAAGGGAGTGCGCAAGATGACGGCGCAGGCGATGGTCGGCTCGGCCTTCACCGCCCCGCATGTCACCGAGTGGGTCACCCTCGACGTCACGGCGACGATGGAGCTCGTCGAGCGCCTCAAGCAGGACAAGGAGTTCCGCGACGTCAAGGTCACCCCGCTCCTGGTCCTCGCCAAGGCGATGTGCGTCGCGGTCCGCCGCAACCCCGGCATCAACGCGTCGTGGGACGAGCAGGCGCAGGAGATCGTCCTCAAGAACTACGTCAACCTCGGCATCGCGGCGGCGACCCCGCGCGGCCTCGTCGTCCCGAACGTCAAGGACGCCGACACGATGTCGATGCGCGAGCTCGCCGACGCCATCGGCGCACTCACCGCCACCGCACGCGAGGGCCGCACCCAGCCCTCAGACATGGCGGGCGGGACCATCACCATCACGAACGTCGGGGTCTTCGGGGTCGACGCGGGCACGCCCATCCTCAACCCGGGCGAGGCCGCCATCCTCGCGTTCGGCTCGGTGACCCGCAGGCCCTGGGTCGTCGGCACCGGCGCCGACGAGCGGATCGAGCCCCGCTGGGTCACGACCCTGGCGCTGTCCTTCGACCACCGCCTCGTCGACGGCGAGCTCGGCTAGAAGCTATCTCGCCGACGTCGCCGCGATCCTCGCGCGACCCCGTCCCGTGGTCTCGTCTGGGGCTGACGCCACGACCCCGCCGCGGTCGCCGCCGTCAGCATCAGCCCTCCCCCGAGGGTCACGGCCCACACGGCGAGCGGCCGCGGTGCCTCGGTGACGTTCTGCCACGACCACCCCTGGCTGAGGAAGAGCGTCGCGGTACCCAACCACGTGGCCGCCGCGAGGGTGGCGAGCCAGCGCCGCCCGGCGCGCCCTATGAGGAGGCCGCCGGGGTGAGTCGCCGCGGCGGCGGGACCGAGCACTCCCACGAGGCCGGCTCCGGTCAGACACACGAGCGCACCGCGCGGCGAGAACGGTGAGCCCGCGATCGACCCCATCGCGAGGACGGTCGCGACCCCGGCGACCCAGGACACACCAGCGAGCACTCGGCCGGCGGAGCGTCCACGGCGCGAGAACGCCACCGCGCCGGACGCCCCGATGCCGGTCACGAGGAGGGCGCCGGACCCCTGGCCGTTCGTCACGAGCGCGTGGAACACCTGGGGGTCGAGCAGGGCCGACGAGAGCAGCACCGGCGACCACGCCGCCCATCGTGGTGGCGCCGCCCCGACGGCATGGCACCACGCCGCCTCACCGCAGACCGCTCCGACGAGCGCGCCGGGAGCGAGGACGAGCAGCTCGGTCGACCAGGAGAACGCCGACTCGTCGCCGGCGAGCTCGACCATCCAGCACCGCAGTCCGGCCGCCCAGGTCAGCCCGACGACCGCACCGCTCGTCACCCGGCAGACAGCCGGGTGACGAGCGAGGACGGCGATGGTCACTGCGACGCCCCGCCTGAGGACCGCCGCAGCTCCCACCCCAGGGCGGCGAACAGCAGCATCCACCCGATGATGGCCAGCCGGCCCCACACCATCGGCGCGAAGAGCGCCGGCGTCATCGGCACGAAGACCCACACCCCGAGCGCGAGGACGACCCACCGTCCGCGCCCCTCGAAGACCGGCCGCCGCACCAGCCCGACCCCAGCCATGACGAGCCCGAGCCCGATCGTCATCGACGCGACCCCGTAGAGCGAGCCGAGCAGCTGCCCCCGCGCCGAGGTGACCGTGATGCCGAAGCCGAGGAAGGACACGACGGCCTCCATCACGGTGAGCCCGACCATCCCTGCGATCGCGAGACCGAGGCCGCCGCGGGTCGCGAGGGTGGCAACCGGCCGTGCGACCACGGTGAGCGCCACGAGGCCGGCGAGCAGGCCGATGTGGTGGACAGTGAAGAAGAGCTGGAAGGCGACGTGGGACGTCTCGCCGAGGGGGTACGAGAACTGGTCCTGAGCAACCTCCCGCGGCCACACCGCGAGAGCGGCACCAGCGAGGGCGCCGAGGACCCCTGCGACGGTGGTGATGGTTCCGGCACGGGCGGCCGGTGGGGCGGAAGCGGTAGGGGTGCCGGTGCGTGGTGTCGTGGTGGTCATGGGGCCGACGGTAGGAAGGCGCCGCCCAGGCGCGCATCCGTGCAACCACTCAACCCGCGGCGTCGGTGCGGGTCCGGTCCCGTCGGTAGGGTCGCCACCATGGAGCGACCCGGCGACGACGCCCAGCTCGTCCTCGCTCGCGAACGCCACGCTGCGGGCGACGTCGCCGGCGCCTGGGAAGCCTGCGTGGAGGTCGCTGCGCAGGCACGATCCCGGAGGGACGCGAGCGCCCTCGCCGACGCTGCCCTCGTCCTCCGCCGCCCGTCCGACCCCGTCCTCAGGGCGCGCGTCCACGCCCTCGCCCTCGAGGCCCTGGCCACAGCCCCCGAGGACGACCCACGGCGTGCGCGGCTCGAGGCGCAGGTGGCCGCGACGCGCGACGCCCACCACGCACCCCTCACACAGGTCGACCCCGCCGATCTCGCCGACCCGGAGGCGGCGTTCCTCGGCCTCCAGGCCAGGGTGGCCGACCTGCAGAACCCTTCCCACGTCGTGGAACGGCTCGCTCTCGCCGACCGGGCTGTGGGTCTCGGCGCGGCGACGGGGGCCGTGGAGTACGCAGCCTGGGGGCACCGCTGGCGGATGGACGCGTTCGCCGAACTGGGTCGACCGGTCGAGCTGGCCGCCGAGCGGTCCACCGTCCAGCCGCTGGTGGACGCCCTGGGCAGCGAATGGCGCTCGTGGCTGCTCCTCACCCGGGCCTCGTCCAAGCTGCTGACGGGCGATTTCCCGGAGGTGCGTCGCCTCATCGACGAGGCGAGGGCGATCGGAGGGCCGGCGAGCACGGCCGACTTCTTCCACCTCGTGTTCGCGTCCGAACTTGCCGCCTGGACCGGCGCCGACGCGGTTGACGTGGCGGCCGAGGTTGCCCGCGTCACCGAGGACCTGCCCTTCCTCGCTAGGGCGTGGCTGGCGCAGGCCCGCCTCGCAGCCGGGGACCGCGAGGGAGCCAGGGAGGTGTGGGCGGGCGTGCGGACGCACGTCTTCCAGATGCCCGACGACGCTCCCGAGCTACTCATCGCCTCGGTCGGCGAGACCGCCCTGTGCGAGGCGTTCGCCGACACCGAGGTCGCGGCCGGCCTGTACGACCGGCTCGCGCCGCACGAGGGTCGACACGCCATCGCCCTCGCTCACTCCCCGTACCACGGGCCGGTCGCGCTCTCCCTCGGTCGGCTTGCACTGGTCCTGGGCCGGCTCGAGGTCGCACGTCGCCACCTGCAGGACGCGCTCGCGGCCAGCACGGCGCTCCAGGCGTTGCCGCACGCAGCCCTGGCACACCTCACCCTTGCGCGGTCGTACACCCCGGGAACGCGTGGGCGTGCGGAGCACGCCGCCGCCGCCGCTGACCTGGCCGGCCGGTTGGGTGCGGGTCCGGTGCTGACGCGGGCTCTCGAGCTCGTGGAGCACCGGCACGGGGACTCGCGGCTGACTCCTCGCGAGCAGGAGGTGGCCGCCCTGGTCGCCGAGGGCCTGACGAATGCGGCCATCGCCCGGCGCCTCGTGCTGTCGGAGCGGACGGTGGAGAACCACGTGGCGCACTGTCTCCACAAGCTCGATCTGCCCACTCGGTCGGCACTGGCCGCCGCCCACACTGTTCCTGACGAGAGGACCGAATCATGAGCGCCCAGAGCGGAGTCGTCTTCCCCGAGGTCGACGGGCGCCGGTCGACCTCCGCCACCGGGCGGGCCGTCGTCGCCGACGCGCTCGAGCCGGTCGACCCCGTCGGGCGCGGCGGCCGCCCGCCGCGAGACGAACTGGCGCAGCGGCTACCTCACCCACTTCCGGCGCCTCGTCGAGGCCGGCCTGCCGAGCTACGGCGACGCCCGGTCCATCGCGGAGTCCGGGCTCGCCGCGGTCCACGACCGGATGCGCTGGAACCCCGACGGCACCGGTGAACAGCCGTTGTCGGCGGCCGTCGGTGGGGCGGTCGGGGCGTCGCCCAGCCCGGTCGGCCCCGAGGTGCTCACCGGTGGCGGCGAGCCCGACACCGCGCTGACCATCCCGTACCACGGCCGGCGGCTCGCCGGTGACGACCTGCGGCGCCAGCTCGACGCCTGGGTCGACGGCGGTGTCGTCGAGCCGAGCCTTCGCGAGGCCGTCACCGCGGTGCTCGAGAACCCCGACTGGCTGCGGCTCGACGGGCGCACGGTCGTCGTCCTCGGCGCGGCCGCCGAGATGGGTCCGCTGCGGTCGCTGCTGCGCTGGGGGGCCACCGTGGCGGCCGTCGACCTGCCCCGCCCCGACCTGTGGTCCCGGCTCCTCGACGACAGCCAGGGCCTCGCCGGGCGGCTCGTCCTGCCCGTGCGGGCCGGGGACGGCCCGGTGCACGAGCGGGCCGGCCTCGACCTGCTGCACGACCTTCCGGTCGCCACCGCCTGGGTCGCCGGGCTCGAGGGTCCCCTCGTCCTCGGCAACTACGTCTACGCCGACGGCGGCACGAACGTGCGGGTGAGCACGGCCGTCGACGCGCTCACCGAGGAGGTGCGGCGCCAGCGGTCGGACACGGCGCTGTCGTTCCTCGCCACGCCCACCGACGTCTTCGCCGTGCCGCCCGAGGCGGTCGCGGCGTCGACGGAGGCGTACGCGCAGCGGCGGACCTCCAAGGTGCTGCGGGTGCCTCTGCGGACCCTGTCTGGCGGGCGGCTGCTGCGGCGCAACTACGTCCCGGGCGAGGACCCCGGCATCAACGACTCCGTCGTGCTCCAGCAGGGCCCGAACTATCTCCTGGCCAAGCGGATCCAGCGGTGGCGGGCGACCGCGGCCCGCGCCTCGGGGGCGACCGTGTCGTTCAAGGTGGCCCCGCCGACGCGGACCCGCTCCGTCGTGAAGAACCGGGCGCTGGCGGCGGCGTACGCGGGCGCGCACCGGTTCGGGGTCGAGGTGTTCGAGCCGGGGACCGCCAACACCCTGATGGCGGCGCTGCTCGTGCACGACCTCGTCGCCCGGCCGGCGGCCCAGGACCATCCGTGGCAGGACGAGGCGTCCGGCGCGGTCCACGGCGGGCTGTGGCGGTGTGCCTACGACCCGCGCAGCGCGCTCGGCCTCGCCGCACTCCTCGGCGCCGCCTCCGCGCGCTGACTTCCGGCCCCCCACGCCCCGCTTGAGCGCCATGGCGTCCAAACGCGTGGGTGGCGGCCGGATTCGGGCGCCGTCGGGGGCTTCGGGCGCCATGGCGTCCAAACTGCCGGGGCTCGGGGGCTCGGCGGGCTCGGGGCTCGGGGTCGGCGGGGTGCGGTGTGGCGGGGCGGCGGGGTGCGGTGTGGCGAGGTGGCGGGGCGAGGGCGAGGTCACATGGGGCGGCAGGGCTGTGCCGGGCATGATGTGGGCCATGAGCCCGTCGATGCCGAAGCGCCCCGCCGACCCCCTCGACCTCGTCGACGTCGACTCGATGCTCACGGACGAGGAGAAGGCCGTCCGGGCCACCGTCCGCCAGGTCTGCGACGACCTCGTCGAGCCCGACGTCGCCCAGTGGTACGAGCAGGGGGACCTGCCCGCCCGTGAGCTCGCGAAGGAGTTCGGCAAGGTCGGCCTGCTCGGCATGCACCTCGAGGGCTACGGCTGCGCCGGGATGTCCTCGGTCGACTACGGCCTCGCCTGCCTCGAGCTGGAGGCCAGCGACTCCGGCATCCGGTCCCTCGTCTCGGTGCAGGGAAGTCTCGCGATGTACGCGATCCACGCGTTCGGCAGCGAGGAGCACAAGCAGCGGTGGCTCCCGCAGATGGCGGCCGGGGACGCGATCGGGTGCTTCGGCCTCACCGAGCCCGACCACGGCTCGGACCCCGGCGCGATGCGCACCCGCGCCCGACGCGACGGCCCCGACTGGGTCCTGGACGGCTCGAAGATGTGGATCACGAACGGCACCATCGCCGACGTCGCCGTCGTCTGGGCCAACGCGGGCGAGGAGCACGGCGGCATCCGCGGGTTCGTCGTCCCCACCGACACCCCGGGCTTCGAGGCCCACGAGATCACCCACAAGATGTCGCTCCGCGCCTCGGTGACGGCAGAGCTGACGCTGCGCGGGGTCCGGCTGCCGGCCGACGCGGTCCTGCCGGACGTCACCGGGCTCAAGGGTCCCCTCGCCTGCCTGTCCGAGGCGCGCTACGGCATCGTCTGGGGGTGCCTCGGCGCGGCCCGGTCGGCGCTGGAGACGGCCCGTCGCTACTCCATGGAGCGCACTCAGTTCGACCGCCCGATCGCCGGCTTCCAGCTGACCCAGGCCAAGCTCGCGCACATGTCCACCGAGCTCCAGCTCGGCCGGCTCCTCGCCGTGCACCTCGGCCGCCGCAAGGACTCCGCCGGGCTCCGGCCAGAGCAGGTGTCGGTCGGCAAGTACAACAACGTGACGAAGGCGATCGAGATCTGCCGGACTGCGCGAACCATCCTCGGCGGCAACGGGATCAGCGGCGAGTACCCCGTGATGCGGCACGCGAACAACCTCGAGTCGGTGCTCACCTACGAGGGCACCGTCGAGATGCACACTCTCGTCATCGGACAGGCCCTGACCGGGGAGTCCGCCTTCCGCTGACCTCGGACGCCGCCGAACCGGGTTGATCGCGGGCCCCGCGGCAGGGACGATGGGCCGTCCCCCATCTTCCCCGCCGGGCCAAGCAGGTGCCCGGCGCCTGCGTGATCAGCGAGCCCATCGTGCTGTCGGCGTACCTCCCCCTCTTCCGCGTCCCCGGCGCGCTCCCGTTCATCGCGGGCACGATGTTCTCGCGGATCGGCGGCGCGATGTTCGGCGTCGCCGTCATCGTCATGGTCAGCGAGCGCCAGGGCTCCTACGGGCTGGCAGGCGCGGTGTCGGCGGTGGGCCTGGCGGTCCTCGCCGTCGCCGGCCCCCTGCTCGGCCGGCTCATCGACAAGCACGGCCAGCGACGGGTGGCGCTACCGTTCGTCGCGGTCTCGGCGGCCTCCGGGCTCGGGGCGGCGGCCTCCTCGGCGTTCAGCGCACCGGTCTGGACCCTGTTCGTCCTGTACGGCCTCAGCGCCTTCCTGCCGGAGCCCGGCCCGATGTCGCGGGCCCGCTGGGCGCACATCTTCCGTGACGACCCGGACCGCCTGCACACCGCGATGTCCTTCGAGCAGGTCGCGGACGAGGCGTCGTTCGTCATCGGCCCGGTCCTCGCGGTGCTCGTCTCGACCCTCTGGTTCCCGGAGGCCGGGCTCATCATGGCCGAGGTGCTGTTCACCGCCGGGGTCGTCACCTTCCTCTCGGCGCGTCAGACCGAGCCGCCGGTCGTCCCGCACGCGGAGCGGCCCGCGGGCCTCGCGGTGCGCCGGCCGGGGCTGCTCGTCGTCGCGGGGGCCCTGGTGCTCACGGGCGTGATCTTCGGCGCCAACGAGGTCATCGCGGTCGCGTACGCGGAGGCCGACGGGTCCAAGAGCCTGTCGAGCCTCGTGCTCGGCCTCTTCGCGGTCGGGTCGACGGTGTCGGGCATCATCTTCGGCAGCCGGGTCTTCACCTCGACGCTCACCCGCCGGCTCCTGCTGTCGGCGGTGGCGATGTGCGTCCTGGAGGTGCCGGCGCTGTTCGTCGGCAGCACCTGGCAGCTGGCCGTCGTCATGCTCGTCGCGGGGTCCGCGACGGCGCCGATGCTCATCACGAGCCTCACGCTGGCGCAGCGCCTCGTCCCGAAGGCGCTCGTCACCGAGGGGATGGCGGTCGCGGTCACCGGGATCCTCGTCGGCATCTCGCTCGGCTCGGTCGTCGGTGGCTGGGCGGTAGAAGCGCTCGGCCCCCAGCGCGCCTACCTGCTGCCGGTGCTCGCCGGGGCCGTCGCCGTCGCCGTCGTCGGCCTCCGCTACCGAGGGCTCGCCCGGGCCGAGGCCGCCGGCACGCCGTGGCGGAGTCCGGGCCTCGGCTGAGGCCCGGGCCCCGGGGCGTCGCGCCCCCGGTCAGGGGGTGGGCGCCCCGGCGTCCTCCCGCTCGGCGCGACCGGCGGCCGCGTTGCGCTCGCTGTAGGCCGACCCGCCGCGCAGCTCGACCTCCGGCAGCAGCAGCATGACGAGGAACCCGGCGACCATGACGATGGACCCCACGAGGAACACGGTGTCCATCGCCTCGGAGAAGCCGATGAGGAAGGGCTTGGCGAGCGCCGGGTCCAGCTGGCCGAGGAACGAGGAGTCGGTGAGGATCCCGCTCGCCGTCGCCGCCGACGCGTCCCCGCCCGCGGCGGCCTGCTGGAGCGCGGTGGCGACCTCGTTGTCGACCGAGCCGGCCGGTGCCCGGAGCCCCCTGGCAACCGCGGCCTGGAACTCCTCCGTCGGGGCGACGGTCCGGAACGCCGAGGTGATGCGGTCGGGCACGGCGGCGAAGAGGATCGACAGGAACACCGCCGTCCCGATGGTGCCGCCGAGCTGACGCGTCGTGGTGGCCGTCGACGTGGCAACGCCGATCTGTTGGGCGGGCACCGCGTTCTGGACGGCGAGCGTCAGCGGCTGGAAGTTGAAGCCGAGGCCCACCCCGAAGAAGACCATGATGATCATCGTCTGCCAGAGCGGGGTGTCGTACCGCACGAAGTGGAAGCCGAAGAGGCCGAGGACGAGCAGCCCGGACCCGATGATCGGGAAGATCCGGTAACGCCCCGTTCGCGAGATGGCCTGGCCGGAGCTGATCGACCCGGCCATGATGCCGCCCACGAGGGGGATGAGCTGGAGGCCGGCCTCGGTCGGCGACGCGCCCTTGACGATCTGCAGGTAGAGCGGCAGCGAGGCGAGGCCACCGAACATCGCGATGCCGATGATCACCGAGGCCGCCGAGGCCACCCCCACGGTCCGGTTCCGGAACATCCGCAGCGGGAGGATGGCCTCCTCCTTCATCCGTATCTCCTGGAGGACGAAGGCGACTGCGGCGACGACCGAGATGACGTAGCCGGCCCAGGAGCGGCCCGACCCCCAGCCCCACTCGCGGCCCTGCTCCAGAACGATGAGGAGCGGGACGAGCGTGGCCGACAGGAGGAACGCGCCGGTCCAGTCGATGCGGTGGTCGAGGCGCTGGTGCCGCAGGTGCAGCGTCCGGGACACGACGACGAGGGCGGCGATGCCGATCGGCACGTTGACGAGGAAGACCCAGCGCCACCCTGTGACCCCGAGGATCGAGTCGGCACCGGCGAAGAAGCCGCCGATGACCGGACCCGCCACGCTCGAGGTGCCGAAGACGGCGAGGAAGTAGCCCTGGTACTTGGCCCGCTCCCGCGCCGGGACGATGTCGCCGATGATGGCGAGCGCGAGCGACATGAGGCCGCCGGCTCCCATGCCCTGGACGGCCCGGAACGCGGCGAGGCCGTACATCGAGGTGGCGAAGGACGCCAGCGCCGAGCCGACGATGAAGATCGAGATGGCGAGAACGAACAGCTTCTTGCGCCCGTAGATGTCGCCGAGCTTGCCGTAGAGCGGCGTGACGATCGTCGCCGTGATGAGGTAGGCCGTCGTCGCCCAGGCCTGCTGGTCGAGCCCCTGGAGGTCGTCGGCGATGGTGCGGATCGAGGTCGCGACGATCGTCTGGTCCAGCGCCGCGAGGAACATGCCCATCATGAGCCCGCCGAGGATCGTGACGATCTGCCGGTGGGTCAGCGGCCCGTCGTCGGGGACGGCGGCGGGGAGCGCCCCGGCGGCGGGCGCGCCGGCGGCGGGCGCGTCGGTCGCCGGCGGCTGGGCGTCGGTGCTCATCGGTCGGTCCTGGGGGTCGAGGTGAGTGAGGTGTCCAGTTCGCCGGCGAGGCGAGCGAGCTGGGTGCTGAGGGACCGGACCTCGTCGTCGGTCCAGTCGGCGAGGAGGCCCTGGAGCCAGCGGTCCCGGCCCTCCCGGATCGCGGTGAGCAGGGCGTTGCCCTCCTCGGTGACCCCGAGGACCTGGGCGCGTCCGTCGTCGGGGTCGGGTCCCCGCGTCACGAAGCCGAGGTCGACGAGGGTGCTGACCTGACGGCTCACCGTCGACACGTCGGCGTGGACCGCGTCCGCGAGGTCGGAGACCCGCAGCGCCCCGCGGCTGAGGTTGAACAGCAGCGGGTAGGCCATCGGGTCGACGAGGGGGTGGTGCCGCGGCGCCCGTTGGCGGGCGACGTGGAGCAGCTTGACGACCCGGATGAGCTCGTCACCGAGTGCGGCGGTCGGGGTCGTGGCCTGGGGTGACGGCACGGTCAGGCGTCCTTCCTAGCAGTTGCTTGCAGCATACAACTATCGGACGAGTGGAGCATTCCGTTTCGGGCTGAGGATCCGCTCAGACGCTCCGGGCGCCCAGATGGTGCAGGAGGTTCTGCGAGAACCGCTGTCCCATGAGCGTGACGACGCCCTTCATCGCGGCGGTCACCGCGGGCCGGGTCACCCCGGGGAAGGGCAGGTCCACGCTGATCGACATCGACGTCGCCAGGTGCGTCCCCGCCGAGCGGGGCTCCAGGTCGTACCAGCCCTCGACCCCGGCCGCCTCGTGTCCGTCACCCGCGGCCGGGTCGTGCGAGAACTCCATGCGGCGCGGCGCGTCGAACGACATCCGTTCGGTGAAGGTGAAGGAGAAGGACTTCCCGAGCACGGGGACCCTGGTCATCTCCCACACCCAGTGCTCGCCACGCGCCGTGACACGGTGCAGGAAGGGGGTGAGGGCCGCGACGCGGTCCGGGTCGGTCAGCGCCGCCCAGACCTCGTCGGGGGAGGCGGTCACGGTCGCGCGGGACCGGGTGGAGGTCGTGAAGGTGGCCATGTCGTCCGGGGTCAGGGGGTGATGGCCATGGCGGCCAGGACGCGACGCGCGACGGCCTCGTCGCCGTGGACGGTGACGGGCAGGTCCTCGGGCGAGCGACGCCCGCCCGCAAGCCGCATCGCCACCCGCGTCGACATCGACAGCGAGGTCGTGACGACGTCGGGGTGCTCCTCGGCCTCTCCGGTGAACAGGGGGACCCCCACGGCCTTGCCGTCGTGCTCCTCGACCCGGGCGCCCGCCCGGCCGACGGTGGGCCCGGTGAGGTCGAGCACCACCGCGTTGCCGGGCTCGATGCCGGCGTCGCGCGCGACGATGCGCGGGAAGACCGCGAAGAGCCGCGAGACGCTGTGCGCCGCAGCGGGGGTGTCGAGCCCTCCGGGGCGCTCGATGGCCTCGCGGATGTCCTGCTCGTGCAGCCACACGTCGAAGGTCCGGATGCCGAGGAGGCCCTCGAGGTGGGTCGGCCCGAACGGACCGACGATCTCCTCCTCGCCGGTCACCCCGTCGGCGCGGTAGACGGCGAGGCGCTCCTCGAGCCGCCACTCGAGCTCGTCGAGCAGGTCCTCGAGGGCACGCCCCCGCCGTGACTCCACGAGCTGCTCGACCCGGGTGCCGAACTCGTGGCGAACGTGGTCGTACCCGCCGACATCGAGGTCGGGCACGGCCTCGCCGGCGATCATGGCCTCGGTGCTCGCGACGTGCGCGATCTGGTCGGCCACGGTCCAGCCGGGGCAGTCGGTGGCGAGCCCGGCGTGCTCGGGCCGCATGGTGCGGCCGAGGTCGGCGACGGACCGGACGGTCTGGGCCCACGCGTCGACGGTTTCGGTGAACCCCGTGGGGGCCGGGGGGTGCAGCGACATGCAGCCACAGTACCTAGGCTGTCGTCCATGGCCGTCCCGGAGCGCTCCACGTCAGGCTCGCCGGCGTCGGCCGCGACGCTGCGGCCGCTCCCGGTCGCCATCGGAGCCGCCCTGCTGGCCATCGTCCCGGCAGCGCTTCTCACGGGCGCGGTCGCCCCGCTCGCGCTGGCGGACCCCGGCCCGATCGTCCGCTGGGGCGTGCCCGTCGTCGACGCCGTCGCCACCATCGCCTCCGTCACCGTCGTCGGGCTGCTGGGCCTGGCCGCGTTCGTCGTGCCCGAGCGGCAGCACACGCGCCGCCGCCTCGAGGCGACGCGCCTCGCCGGCGCCGTCGCGGCGGGGTGGTTCGTGGCGCTGGTGCTCCAGGTCGTCCTCACCTTCGCCGACCTCGCCGGCAGCCCCGTCACCGCTCCCGGGCTCCTCGACCAGCTCGTCTCGTTCGCGGTGGAGCTCGAGACCACCCGGGTGCTCCTGCTGAGCGCCGCCACCGCCCTCGTCGTCTCGGTCGGCGCGCAGCTCGCGACGCGCAGGGCGGCGATGGGCTGGCTCGCCCTGCTCGCGCTCACCGGGATCGTCGTCCAGGCCCTGACCGGCCACGCCGCCGGGTCGGCCAGCCACGAGGACGCGGTCAACGGCCTCGCGGTCCACCTCCTCGGCGTCGTCGTGTGGGTCGGCGGCCTGATCGCGCTCGTCATCCTGCGGCCGCGGCTCGGCCGCGATCTCGGGGCGAGCGTCGCCCGCTTCTCGGTGCTCGCCACCTGGTCCTTCGCCGCGGTCGCGCTCTCGGGGGTGCTCCAGGCCTCGATCCGGATCGGGGGCCCGGCCGGCCTGGCCACCGGGTACGGCGTCGTCGTCGTCGCCAAGACGGTGGCGCTCGTCGCGCTCGGGGTCCTGGGGTGGCGGCAGCGTCGGGTGCTCGCGGGGCGGCTGTCCGCGGACCCGGCCGACGGGAGGGCGTTCGCGCGCCTCGCGGTCGGCGAGATCGTCCTGATGGGGCTCGCCACCGGGCTCGCTGCGGTGCTGGCGCGCAGCCTGCCCCCCGTGCCCGACGCCCTGCCCGACCCCAGCCGGGTCCTCGAGCTGACGGGCTACCCCGACCCCGGGCCGGTCGGGATGGCCGACTGGCTGGGGACCTGGCGCATCGACTGGCTGTTCGTCGGGATCGCCGTGCTCGCGATCGGGCTCTACCTCGCCGGGGTGCGCCGCCTCCACGCGCGGGGTGACCGGTGGCCGGTGCTGCGGGTCGTCCTGTGGGTCCTCGGCTGGGGGGTCTTCGTCTGGGCGACGTGCGGCGCGCCGGGCATCTGGGGGCGGGTGCTCTTCAGCGCACACATGGTGATGCACATGGCGGTCGCGATGATCGTCCCGCTCTTCCTCGTCCCCGCCGCGCCGGTCACCCTGGCGCTGCGGGCCCTGCCCGCACGCCCGGACCGGACGTGGGGGCCGCGAGAGGTGCTGCTGGAGGTCGTCCACTCACGGGCCATGCGGGTGCTGGCGAACCCGGTCGTCGCCGCGAGCCTGTTCTTCTTCAGCCTCGCCGCGTTCTACTACACCGGCCTGTTCGAGCTGGCGCTGACGACCCACACGGGCCACCTGCTGATGATGGCCCACTTCCTGCTCACCGGGTACCTGTTCGTCTGGGTCATGATCGGGATCGACCCCGGGGTGCCGCGCTGGTCGCCGCTCATGCTGCTCGTCATCCTCTTCGCGACGGTGTCCTTCCATGCGTTCTTCGGGGTCGCGCTCACCAGCAGCGCCGACCTGCTCGCTCCCGACTTCTTCCGCGCGCTCGATCTGCCGTGGGCCCCGGACCCTCTCGCCGACCAGCACACCGCCGGTGAGATCGCGTGGGGGGTCGGCGAGGCGCCCACGCTCGTCCTCGCCGTCGTCGTCGCCGTGCAGTGGTTCCGTCGCGAGACCCGGGACGCCGTCCGCCAGGACCGGCAGGCAGACCGAGACGGCGACGCCGAGCTCGCTGCCTACAACGCCCGCCTCGCCGCGCTGCGGGAAGAGGCCGAGCGTCTCGACTGAGGGGCCTTGGCCCCCGGGGATGCCGACCCCCCCACCTGTACCGACATCGACCAATAGGTCACGTCAGGTACGGGTCGGCCGGTCTCGCCTGTACGAACTTCGACCAATAGGTCACGTCAGGTACGGGTCGGGCCGGTCTCGCCTGTACGAACATCGACCAATAGGTCACGTCAGGTACGGGTCGGCCGGTCTCGCCTGTACGAACTTCGACCAATAGGTCACGTCGGGGACGGGGCCCCGTGTGGATGGCCGATGGACGAAGATGGGGCCATGCGTATCGCCGTCGTCCAGCTCGCCTACGGGGATGAGGAGACCGTCGACGCGCGGGTCGACCGGGTCGCCGGGCTCGTGGCCCGCCAGGCCGGGCACGACCTCGTCGTCCTTCCCGAGCTCTGGGCCCCCACCGGCTTCGACTATCGGCGCTGGGACGCCCAGGCCCAGGCCGTCGACGGCCCCTGGGCCGCGTCGATGGCCGACGCCGCACGCGCCGCGGGGGTGACGCTGCACGCGGGCTCCTTCATCGAGCGGCTCCCCGCTCCCGGCGCCGACGGCAACGACCTCGCCAACACCTCCCTCGTGTTCGGCGCCGACGGCAGCCTGCTCGCCAGCTACCGCAAGATCCACCGCTTCGGCTTCGGCAGCGGCGAGCCGAAGCTCATGGAGGCCGGCGAGGACGTCGTGGTCCTCGACCTGCCGGACGGCGCGGGCGGCACGGTGCGCACCGGGCTGTCGACCTGCTACGACCTGCGCTTCCCCGAGCTGTACCGGCGGCAGCAGCAGGCCGGCGCCGACATGTTCGTCGTGCCGGCGGCCTGGCCCGCCGCGCGCGTCCACCACTGGACGCTCCTCGGGCGGGCCCGTGCCGTCGAGAACCAGTCCCTCGTCGTCCAGGCCAACACCGGCGGGACGCACGCGGGCACCCCGATGGGCGGGTACAGCCAGGTCGTCGCCGCCACCGGGGACGTCCTCGCCGAGGCCTCCCACACCGACGAGGCGGTGCTCAGCGTCGACGTCGACCTCGGGACGACCGCGGAGTACCGCGACGCGTTCCCGGTGCTCGCCGACCGCCGCCTCTGACCCGGTCCCCCACGGCGCCACCGCTGCCCGCCCGTGCGAGAGTTGGGCCATGGACGATGCCGTCAAGGAGCTCGTGGACGCCCTCCCGCCCGGGGTGGTCGTCACCGACCCGGCCGCCCTCGAGAAGTACCGGCACGACTGGACGCACGACGCCAGCGCCGGCACCCCCCGCGCCGCGGTCCGCGCCGAGACCGCCGCGCACGTCCAGGAGACCCTGCGCTGGGCCACCAGGCACGGCGTGGGCGTCGTCCCCCGCGGGGCCGGAACGTCCCTGTCGGGCGGCTCGATGGCCGTCGACGGCTGCATCACGCTCAGCCTCGAGCGGATGGCCGCGGTCGAGATCGACACCGCCGCCCGCGTCGCCGTCGTCGAGCCGGGTGCGCTCAACGTCGACGTCAAGCGGGCCGCCGCCGCCGAGAACCTCTGGTACCCACCGGACCCCAGCTCGTTCGAGATCTGCTCGATCGGCGGCAACATCGCGACCAACGCCGGCGGCCTGTGCTGCGTCAAGTACGGGGTGACCACCGACTACGTCCTCGGGTTGGACGTCGTCCTCGCCGACGGCACCCTCGTCACGCTGGGCGGCAAGCGGGTCAAGGACGTCGCGGGCCTGTCGCTGCTCAAGCTGTTCGTCGGGTCCGAGGGCTCGCTCGGCATCGTGACCAAGGCGGTCCTGCGGCTCGTCCCGGCCCAGCAGCCGTCCTCGACGGTCGTCGCCACGTTCCCCACCGTGGCCGCCGCGGCCGCCGCGGTCGTCGAGCTCGGTCGCACCGTGCGTGCCTCGATGGTCGAGCTCATGGACCAGGCCTCCATCAACGTCGTCGAGGACTTCCGGCCGATGGGCCTCGACCGCGACGCCGGGGCGCTGCTCCTCGTCCAGTCCGACGCCCCCGGGGCCTCCCGCGCCGAGGAGGTCGCGGCCATCGTCGCGGCGTGCGAGCTGTCGGGCGCCAAGGACGTCATCGACACCGACGACCCCGAGGACGGCGAGATGTTCGTCCAGGCGCGGCGCGTGCACTTCACGGCCCTCGAGCCCCGGGGCGCCGTGCTCCCCGAGGACGTCGGGGTGCCGGTGCCACAGCTGCCGGAGCTGCTCGCCGAGATCGCCGACATCGCCGAGCGCCACGGCGTCGAGATCCCGGTCGTCGCACACGCCGGTGACGGCAACACCCACCCCGCGATCGTCTACGACCCCACCGACCCCGACTCCGAGCGCCGGGCCCGGCTCGCGTTCGACGACGTCATGCACACCGCGATCCGCCTGGGCGGGACGATCACCGGCGAACACGGGGTCGGCCGGCTCAAGGCGGGGTGTCTGGAGGACCAGGTCGGCCCCGACGTCATGGACCTCAACCGGAAGGTCAAGGCCGCGCTCGACCCCCAGGGGATCCTCAACCCCGGCTCCTTCGTCTGACCCTCGACAGCGGGGTCGAGCTGGGCCGATACTGCTTGCGCAGGTCCCGGTCTGGGGCCCGGGAGGAGAGTCGCATGGAACTGACCCTGCTTCTCGTCATCGCGGTCGTCGTCGGGCTGGTCGCGCTCGCGGCCATCGTCGGGGGCATCGTCTACGTGATGAACCGCTCGTCACCAGGGCCCGGCGACGGCGGGTAGGCCTGCGCCGCAGGCGGAGACCCGTGTGCACCAACGAGCATCGACCGGTGTTTCCGCAGGTAGAGTCGGCGCGCCCGCCACTCCCACTGCCAGAGGAGACCGCATGTACATCGGACTCGGCATCTTCCTGCTCGTCATCGGCGCCATCGTGTTCGCCGTCGACGTCAACATCCCGTTCATCAGCGACGACGTGCTCGGCATCATCCTGATCGCCGCCGGCCTGCTCGCCATCGTGCTGTCCTTCGCGATGCGTGGCCGTGCCGGCCGTGGCTACACCGCCACCCGGCAGTCCACCGTGGACCCCGCCACCGGCACCCGGGTCGAGCGCACCGACGTCGACCCCGGCGTCTGACGCACCCACCAGCAACGACGGCCCGCCCCTCGCGAAGGGGCGGGCCGTCGTCATGTGGGGCCGGGTCGGGAGCGCGCTGCTCGCGGCGCTCCCGACCCGAGTCGGGGGGCTAGAACGCGGACTCGGGGACGTCCATGAGGCTGGTGTCGGTGGCCTCGGCGATGGTCCGCTCGGCGGCGAGCCGCGGCAGCACCTGCCGTGCGTAGAACTGTGCCGCGGCGACCTTGCCCTCGTAGAAGTCCTTGTCCTTGCCCTCGGCTCCGGCAGCGAGCGCGTCGAGGGCGACCGCGGCCTGGCGCAGCAGCAGCCACCCGACGACGAGGTCGCCGGCCCCGAGCAGCAGGCGCGAGGTGTTCTGCCCGACCGTGTAGAGGTTCGTGACGTCGCCACCCATCCGCGGGTCGGACCTGGTCAGCTCGCCGACCATCGCGCCGAGGATGCCCTGGACGTCCTCGAGGCCCTTGCCGAGCAGCTCGCGCTCGCGGTCGATGCGCCCCTCGTGCTGGCCGAGGTCCTTGGCGAACTCCTGGATCTGGCTCGCGAGGTAGGTGAGCGCCTGGCCCTTGTCGCGGACGATCTTGCGGAAGAAGAAGTCCATGCCCTGGATGGCGGTCGTGCCCTCGTAGAGGGTGTCGATCTTGGCGTCCCGGACGTACTGCTCGATGGGGTAGTCCTGGAGGAACCCGGAGCCGCCGATCGTCTGGAGCGACTCGGTGCCGAGCAGCACCCACGCGCGCTCGGACCCCAGGCCCTTGACGATCGGCAGCAGGAGGTCGTTGACCCGGTTCGCGATGTCCGCGGCCGAGCCCTCCTCGAAGCTCTGCTGGCCGGTCGTGAGCACGTGCTGGTCGACGACGTCCTGCTGGGTGGCGGTGTAGAGGACGAGTGCGCGCAGCCCCTCGGCGTAGGACTTCTGGAGCATGAGGGACCGGCGCACGTCGGGGTGGTTGATGATCGTGACGCGCGGCGCGGTCTTGTCGGTCATCTGGGTGAGGTCGGCGCCCTGGACGCGCTCCTTGGCGTACTCGAGAGCGTTGAGGTAGCCGGTGGACAGCGTCGCGATGGCCTTGGTGCCCACCATCATCCGCGCGTTCTCGATGACGTGGAACATCTGCGCGATGCCGTCGTGCTTCTCGCCGAGGAGGGTGCCCGTGGCCGGCACGTCCCCACCGAAGGTCAGCTCGCAGGTGGGGGAGACCTTGAGGCCCATCTTCTTCTCGACGTTCGTCACGTAGACGCCGTTGCGCTCGCCGAGCTCGCCGGTCTCGAGGTCGACCTGGAACTTCGGGAGGATGAAGAGCGAGAGGCCCTTGGTGCCCGGGCCGGCCCCCTCGGGGCGGGCGAGGACGAAGTGGACGACGTTGTCGACCATGTCGGACTCGGCGCTCGTGATGAACCGCTTGACGCCGGTGAGGGTCCAGGTGCCGTCGTCGTTCTGCACCGCCTTGGTGCGGCCGGCGCCGACGTCGGAGCCTGCGTCGGGCTCGGTGAGCACCATCGTGCAGTGCCAGCCCTTCTCGACGATCCAGCGGGCGAGCTGCTGCTGCTCGGGCGTGCCGAGCTCGTGGAGCAGCTTCGCGAAGCCGTACGACGCCGCGAACATCGACAGCGCCGGGTTCGCGCCGAGGAACATCTCGTTGACCGCCCAGCGCAGGCTCGGCGGGGCGACCGTGCCGTCGAGCTCGGCGTTCAGGTCGATGGCCCAGAACCCGCTCTCGCGGTAGGCGTCGAAGGACTTCCGGAACGACTCCGGCATCGTCACGGCCTGGGTCTTCGGGTCGTACACCGGCGGGTTGCGGTCGGCGTCGGTGAAGGACTCGGCGATCTCGTTCTCGGCGAGCCGGGCGACCTCCTTGAGCATCTCGCGCGCGGTGTCGGTGTCGAGGTCCGCGTACGGGCCGGCGCCGAGCACGTCGCCGCGGCCGAGGACCTCGAAGAGGGTGAACTCGATGTCCCGCAGGTTGCTCTTGTAGTGACCCATGGCGGTCCCTTCCGGTCGTGGCGAGTGAGCGCTTGCTTACCAGTGTGCTACCAGTGGGTAACAAACGCAAGCGTTCCGGTGGGCGACACCGTCGGCGCCGTGGCCCCGGATGGCGAGCCCCCGCGGCCTGAGCGCGGCATACTCGGTGTCGTGAGCGTGATCCTCGTTCGGCAGCGTCGGCCGGTCCGCCCCAGGGTGGCCCCGGCATGACGCGGTCCTCGTCCGAGGTCGTCGCCGAGGCCCGCAGCCTTCTGGACGCCGGGCGGGCCTGGCAGGCCCGCGACGTCCTGGCCGACCACATCGAACAGGAGCGGGACCCCGACGCGCTGCTGATGCTCGGGCACGTCTACCACGGGATGGGGGACCTGCCCCGGGCCGGCGCCGCCTGGTTCGCGGTCGGGAGCCGCGGCCCGGAGGCCGACGAGGCGGTCGCGGCCTGGCGCCAGCAGGCACATGACGACTTCGCCGTCATGTGGCGCTCCCTGCCGCGCTCGTTCCGCACCGAACCGTGGCCGCCCCGGATCGAGGCGCTGCGCGAACGTGCGCTCGCGAGCGACCCGGACCTCGACACGCCCCGGTCCCCGCTCGTGCCCGACACCGCGTCGGCCGACGAGCCGGAGGCGGAGCCGGCGTCCGGCAAGGGCCTCGACGGGGCTCAGGTCATCGGGTGGATCCTCGGTGCCCTGTTCGTCGTGTGCGCCGTCATCGGCTTCGTCACGATGCTCGGCTGGGTCGTCCCCGGCGAGTGAGCCCGGCCGGCGGCCCTCCGGTCAGTAGCAGCCGTTGACGGTCGCGGCGAGCATGTCGACACTCTGCTTGAGCGACAGCGACGAGGACTTGCCGTTGACGACGAACGCGAAGACCTTGAGCCGGCCGTCCGTGCCGTAGGTGTAGCCGGCGAGGGACACGACGTCGTTGAGCGTGCCGGTCTTGGCCCACACCTTCCCGACGGCGCAGCGGGACTGGGACGTGGCGAAGCGGCTGTACTTGGCGGCCAGCGAGCCGGTGCGCCCGGCTGTCGGCATCGCCTTCGAGCTACGCAGCGGCCACAGTGCCGACGCGTCGGCATCCTGGCCGCGGTCGACGAGCGACGCGAGCTGGAGCGAGCTGAGACGGTTGGCGCGGGAGAGGCCCGACCCGTCGTGGAGCGCGGTCATCGCGAGGTCCTCCCGCGCCATGACACCGGCCTGCGCGGTCCTCGCGTTGCTCCAGGTCGCCGACCGCCCGGTGGCGCGGGCGACCATCTTGTGCAGCGACTCGGCGACCTCGTTGTCGCTCCTGAGCAGCATCCGGCTCACGATCGAGGAGACGTACCAGCCCTGGCTCGACGCGAGGGTGGACGCTCCGGACCGGACGTTGTCGCGGCCCCAGTACCGGACGCTGCTGATGCCGTGCGCCTTGAGTCGGCTCGCGAAGTACGTGCCGACGTCCGCGCTCGTGTCCGGGACGTCGCGCTGGTCACGGACCAGGGCCCGGACCGGGTTGACCGCCTTCGGGACGTAGCTCGACTTCCAGCCGTAGGCGAGGCTGGGCTTGGGGAAGGCGTCGTCGTCGACGTAGACCCGCACGCTCGTCAGTCCTCGCGACCTCAGCGTGGAGGCGGTCGTCGCGGCCATCCGGTCGAGCTGGCTGCTCGAGAGCGACGGGTCACCGAAGCCCTGGACGATGACCCGGTTCGAGCTCGGGCCCTGCTTGACGCTCGTGCTGAACCGGTGGCTCGGCCCGAAGACCGTCAGGGCGTTGTGGGCGGTGACCAGCTTGGTCGTCGAGGCCGGGATGAGCGACGAGGTCGCGTTCTTGGACCAGATGCGCCGGTCCGACGCGGCGTCGATGACGGTTCCGGAGAAGGAGGTGCCGAACCGCGAGGTGGTGACGCGGTTCTTCAGGGCCCGCTGGATGCGCAGGTCCGCGGCGGTGTACTCGTAGCCCGTGCTGGCCAGGCTCTGGTTCGCCGGAGCCTGAGCCGGCGGTGCCGCGAGCGGCCTGGTCGCCGTCGCGGCCGACGCTCCGCCGAGCGTGCCGAGGGCGGTCAGGGCGGACGCCAGGGTGGCGGCGGCGAGTCGGCTGGTGCGGCGAGCGGTCGTGCGCATGGGGGGTCCCTCGGGCCGGAGTCGATGCGTGCCGCACCCCTGCGCCGCAGCGATTGGAGGCTAACCCGTCGGCGCCCGCCCTGTCCGCGGGACGCGCGAATGCGCACCGAACGGATACGCGGGCCTGACGTACCCATCTCGACCAATAGGTCACGCGGGGTACGGGTGGGGCGTCCCTGGAGTGACCAATTGGTCGACGCGGGGTACGGGTGGGGGCGTCCCTGGAGTGACCTATTGGTCGAGGGGTACGGGTGGGGGCGTCCCTGGAGTGACCTATTGGTCGAGGGAGGTACGGGTGGGGGGCGACCCCGACCTGCGGCTTTCGCGTGGAGCCGGTGACGAGAATCGAACTCGCGTGTCCAGCTTGGGAAGCTGGCGCTCTACCATTGAGCTACACCGGCGAGCCGGGTCGAGGACCACTGAAGATCCTCCCCGGCGCCCGGAAGTCTAGCCCACACCTCGGGGTCGTCCGCACCCGCATCCCGCGGTCGGCGACCCGCCCCGGTAGCCTGACGCCGTGCTCCTCTCCGACCGCGACATCCGCGCCGAGGTCGAGTCCGGACGGGTCAGCCTCGACCCGTGGGACCCCGACATGATCCAGCCGAGCAGCGTCGACGTCCGGCTCGACAAGTTCTTCCGGCTGTTCGACAACCACAAGTACCAGGTGATCGACCCGGCGCTGGACCAGGCCGACCTCACCCGGCTCCTCGAGGTCGACCCGCAGGAGGGCTTCGTCCTCCACCCCGGTGAGTTCGTCCTCGGCTCGACCCTCGAGACCGTCTCGCTGCCCGACGACCTCGCCGCCCGCGTCGAGGGCAAGTCCAGCCTCGGCCGGCTCGGCCTCCTCACCCACGCGACCGCCGGGTTCGTCGACCCCGGCTTCACCGGCCACGTCACCCTCGAGCTCTCGAACGTCGCGACCCTGCCGATCATGCTGTGGCCGGGGATGAAGATCGGCCAGCTGGCCTTCTTCAAGCTGTCCTCGCCCGCCGAGAGCCCGTACGGCTCCCAGGGCTACGGCTCGCACTACCAGGGGCAGCGCGGGCCCACCGCCAGCCGCAGCTTCCAGAACTTCCACCGCGCCGACGTCTGAGCCGATGGCCGAGCGCGCGGACGACCTGGTCGAGATCCGCGTCGCGACGCCCGACCGCGCCACCGCGCTGCGGCTCGCCCATCTGCTCGTCGACGAGGGTCTGGCGGCCTGCGTGCAGGTCGTGCCGGGCGTGACGTCGGTGTACCGGTGGGACGGCGTCGTGCACGAGGACGCGGAGCATCTGCTGCTCGCGAAGTCGACGGCGGACCGGTTCGCACCCATCCGTGAGCGGGTCGGCGCCGAACACCCCTACGACACGCCGGAGGTGATCGCCTTCCCCGTGTCGGACGCCGAAACCCGGTACTCATCGTGGGTGCGGGAGGCAGTCCGACAGGGCGGACCGGCCGGACCCGCCACGACTGACGAGGACGCACGATGAACCGTCGACAGGTGCAGGTGCAGCATGCTCGGGCCGCGAGCCCGGACGCCGACTCCCCGGACGTGCGGGCCGCGCTCCTCTCGACGGCCGGTGGCGGCGGAGCCCAGCTGCGCGGCCACGTGCCGGACCGGCCGGAGGGCGTCGTGCTCGTCCTGCACGGCGGGGCGGAGCGCGGCAGCAGCCCGGTGACCTGGCTGCGGCTCGCGGTCCTGCGCATGCTCCCCTTCGCGACCGCCCTGCGCGAGAGCGGCGGCGACCGGCTCGTCGTGCTCCGGCTCAAGAACCGGGTCCGCGGCTGGAACGGCACCCGCCAGGACCCGGTCCAGGACGCGCGCTGGGCTCTCGAACGCATCCGCCGGGTCCTGCCCGAGGTGCCCATCGCCCTCGTCGGGCACTCGATGGGCGGACGCGTCGCGCTCCTCCTCGCGTCCGACGCCGGAGTGGCCGCCGTCGCGGCGCTCGCCCCGTGGATCGAGGGCGACACCCGCCAGCCCCGCGCGGGGACCGCGGTGCTCCTCATGCACGGCACGCGCGACCGGATGACGGACCCGCGGCGTACCGCGATCGTCGCGAGGCGCTGGGACGAGTCGGGAGCCGACGTGCGGCACGTCGAGGTGCCGGACGAGGCCCACGCCATGCTGCGCCGGGCGTCCTACTGGCACCGCACCGTCGCCGACTTCGTCAGCGCCGAGCTCCTCGGCCGAGCCCGACCCAGCTGACCACGGCCCCCACCGTCAGGAGCCCGGCGCACCACAGCATCGCTGCCCGGTACCCAGGGGTCATCGTCGCGGCGGAGAGGTAGTCGTCCCCGGACAGGCCGACGAGCGCCGGTAGCGCCGCGACGGCCAGCAGGGACCCCGCCCGGGCGACCGCGTTGTTCACCCCGCTCGCGACCCCGGCGTGCCGGTCCGGGGCCGCCGCGAGCACCGCCGCCGTCAGCGGCGCGACCAGGGCCGCGAGGCCCAGCGCGAAGACGACCATCCCGGGCAGGACGTCGAGCCAGCCGGCCCCGTCGCCCACCCGCAGCAGCAGGAGCGTGCCGGCCGCGCACACGAGGGGACCGACGGTCATCGGGATCCGTGGGCCGATGCGCGCCGCGACCGAGGCGGCCCGGGAGGACAGCAGCAGGAGCGCGACGGTGATCGGCAGGCTGGCCACCCCGGCTTCGAGCGCGGTCCAGCCGGTGGCCTGGAGCTCGAGGACGACGAACACGCTGACCGCGCCGAGCGCTCCGTAGACGAGCAGTGTCATCCCGTTGGCGGCGGAGAACACCCGCGAGCGGAAGATGACCAGGGGGACGAGCGGGTGCTTGCTGCGGCGCTCGACGGCGACGAAGGCGGCCGCCGTCCCGACCGCCACGACCGAGACGGCGACGACGAGGCCGGTGCCGAGGGTGGCCGCCGCGGTGAGCACGTAGGTGAAGACCCCGAGCGTCGCCGCCGCGAGCGCGGCCCCGGTGACGTCGAACGGGCGCCCCTGGACCTCGGGATCCCGGGACTCCGGCGTCGTCGCGCTCGTGAGGGCGATGACGCCCAGACACAGCGGGATGTTGATGCCGAACACCCACCGCCAGCTCGCGTTGTCGACGAGCCAGCCTCCGACCAGCGGCCCGAGGGCGGCGGCGATGCCCGAGAGCCCGGCCCAGGTCCCGATGGCGGCGGCCCGGTCCTGCGGGCGGAACGAGGACTGGATGACGGACAGCGCCCCCGGTGTCAGCAGCGCCGCCCCCACGCCCTGGAGCACGCGGAGCCCGACGAGCTGCCCGGGCGTCTGGGCGACGGCGCACAGGGCGGACGCCACGGCGAACCACACGACTCCCGCGAGGTAGACGCGGCGACGCCCCCACCGGTCCCCGAGGGCGCCGCCGACGAGGACGAGGGAGGCGAGCGCCAGGAGGTACCCGTTGACGACCCACTGCAGCTGGGCGAGGGAGGCGCCCAGGTCGGCGCCGAGGGCACGCAGGGCGACGTTGACGACGGTGCCGTCGAGGATCGCGACCCCGGTCCCCAGGGTCAGCCCGGCCAGGGCGGCCCGTCCGCGGGGGGAGCGGCGGTCGAGCAGGTCGGCCTCGGGCACGGGCTCGCTCATGGGCCGAACGCTAGCCCTGGAGCCGGCCCGGTGGCCCTGAAGGGGGCCGGGGAGGGTGACGCCGCGCAGCCGGCTATGCGCCGCCGAGGCGGGGTATGCGGGGTTGGGCGCTGAGCTCGCGGGCGTCCCGGCCGGTGGGTGAGGGTTCGTGCGGTCAGCGCTGTCCGGTGAGAGGAACGAAACCCATGGTCGACGAGCGGGTGCTGGAGGCACAGCAGTGGGTCAACGAGACCTATGCCGGGGTGCCCGGGTACAACGCCTGCGCGGAGACCGGCAAGACCGGGTGGTCGACGATGTACTCGTTGACCCGGGCACTGCAGCACGAGCTGGGGATCACCGCGCTGTCGGACTCCTTCGGCCCGACGACGATGTCGAAGATCGACGCTCGTGGCGGGGTGGGGCCCGGGGAGGCCAACGAGAACATCGTCAAGATCGTCCAGTGCGCGTGCTTCTGCAAGGGGTACAACCCCGGGAGCATCAACGGCTACTGGGGCCTGCCGGGCCCGGGCACGACGTACAGCGTCCACACCGCCGTCCAGAAGATGACCTCCGACATGGGGATCGGGTCGAAGGGCTCGCTGAACTCCAAGACGTTCAAGGCGCTGCTGACGATGGACGCCTACGTGCTGGTCTCCGGGGGCAGCGCCGAGGTCCGCGAGATCCAGCAGTGGCTCAACGGGCGGTACTGGGAGCGCAGCTTCGCCACCCTCATCCCCACCGAGGGGCACTACTCGCGCGACGTGCAGAAGATGCTCATGAAGGCGCTGCAGTCCGAGTTCGGGATCCCGGACGCCTCGGTCACCGGCAACTTCGGGCCCGCCACGCAGCAGGGGCTGCGCGACCACCAGCTCGACGAGGGGGACACCGGGATCTTCGTCCAGCTGCTGTCGGCCGCGTGCGTCTTCAACGGCCCGGTCCCCAACTCGAGCGGGACCACGACCTCGACGGTCTTCAAGTCGACCTTCGACACGCCGCTGGGGACCTACCTGAGCGACTTCCAGGCCTTCAGCCTGCTCACCGTCAACCGGCGGGCGGACTACCAGACCTGGTGCCAGCTGCTCGTCTCCATGGGGGACCCCGATCGTCCGGCGGGTGCCTGTGACACCCGTTTCCAGATCACCCAGGCCATGGCGAGCTCGTTGTCCGCCGACGGGTACAAGGTCGTCGGTCGCTACCTGGACGAGGAGCCGTCGAGCACGCTGGACAAGGAGATCAAGCCCGGCGAGCTGGACGCCATCTTCACCGGCGGGATGAAGGTCTTCCCGATCTGGCAGTACAACGCGCGACAGCTGGTGGACTTCACGTGGTCCAACGGCTACACCCACGCGCAGAAGGCGCACGACCGGATGGTGCACTACGGCTTCAACCGCGGCGCGATCATCTACTTCGCGGTCGACTACGACGCGACCGACCCCGAGATCACGAGCAACATCGTCCCCTACTTCCGCGGAGTCCAGGCGGGGCTGGCCAACCGCGGCCACCGCTACCGCGCCGGGGTGTACGGGTCGCGGAACGTGTGCACGAGGGTCTCGAACGAGACCCTCGTCGTCAGCTCGTTCGTGTCCGGGATGTCCTGGGGCTTCTCCGGCAACCTCGGCTTCCCGCTCCCGTACAACTGGGCGTTCAACCAGATCAAGGAGTTCCAGTACACCGGCGGTGGGCAGACCATCGACCTCGACCGTGTGGTCCACCGCACCGACCTCGACCCCGGGATCGGAGCCGACGGGGTCGGCGGCGGCACCCGCTCGACCGCGACCGAGATGCTCGACCACATCGACGAGGTCCACGAGGCGGCCCGCGCCTACGACGGGGGCACGACGGACACCGAGCTCATCAACATCCGGGTCCTGGAGTTCCTCCGCTCGCCGAAGTACACGAGGGACTACAAGGGGTGGGACATCCTCCTCGGCCCCTGGGACCAGGACTGGATCGACCACGCCGCTGGGATCTTCGAGGACCGGCCGCTGACCTTCGAGGACCCCGTCTACGGCGAGACGATCTCGATCGACCACCTCGCGGCGACGGCCAACGCCGTGGTGCTCAAGGGCTATGGCAGCGGGGACACGGCGAACCGTGGCGACTTCGGCGGCTGGGGCGGCGACCTCGCGACGTTCTACGCCGACTGGATGAACAACGAGGAGAGCTACGCCTCGGGCTACGCCTTCTGCATGGACCGGATGGCCAAGCGCGGTGTCACCTCGTCGTTCGGCTTCTCCGACATGGTCGAGGACGCCGACGGCTTCCTCATGGGCCGGGAGTGCCGCAACGGCTCGACGTTCAAGGCCGCCTTCCGGGCGCACCTCACGACGTCCGGGGCGAGCACCCGTTTCGACGACCTCTACCGGCACCGGTTCGGCTCGTCGGCGACGACGGCAGAGGGGGCCGCGCGACACATGCTGCTCGACACCAGCGACGATGGGTTGAGCACCGTGCGGGCCGGGATCTACGCAGGGATCCTCCGGGACATGAACGCCACCCCGCCGACGCTGCCGGCCTACAAGCTCGACCCGTTCCTGCAAGGGTTCGCCGAGACCATCAAGACCCAGGCCGCGAACGGCTGAGAGGACGACTCCCATGATGCATTCCACGAGTGCTGTGTCTCGTCGCGTGATCCTCGGCGGCCTGGGTGCCGGGGCGGTGGGTGTCGCCACCGCCGCGAGCGCGACTGCGGCGCCGGCCGCCCCCGCCGCCCCCGCCGACGCGGCCCGGGCGAAGCCCTGGACGCGGTCGCGCAGCGACAACGGCTGGCGGATCGGCGGGGCGACCCAGGAGTACCCGATCGAGGGCACCGACCTCCGGGTGACGTTGGCGGCGGGCGCACCGGCCGTGGTGCTCCTGCACGCGGCACGACGGATCAACTACGAGCTCGACACCCTCCGCGCGGGTGACGTGGTCGGGCTGGTGAGCGACCGTGCTGTCATGTCGTCGCACCGCTCGAACCTGCTCTCCGGGACCGCGATCCATGTCCGTCCGGGCTTCTTCCCGTACGGCACCTCCGGGAACCTCTTCCCCGACGAGACCGTCGTCCTCGAGGACATCGTCGCCGAGTCGGGCGGGGTCCTCGCCTGGGGTGGGCACCTCGCCGTCCCCGACCAGGGGCTGATCTACCTCACCGGCGCGCCGTCGTCCGCTGTCGTCGAGGAGCTGGCCGACGACCTCTTCGAGGCGGACCGGATGAACACCGCCGGCGGCGCGGGCGCCATCGACGCGCACGACCCTGCACGACGCAGCGCCGCGAAGAAGCACCGGGGCCGAGTGTCATGAGGGCGGTTCGCTGGATCGCGGTCGGCCTCGCCGGCGTCGTCCTCACCGGCTGCAGCACCGTGCAGCAGGAGGCCGACGACGAGGCGGCCCGGGTCGCCGACCACGTGGTGCCCGGGGCCCTCGACGGCGCCATCGCCGAGTCCGGGGCGCAGACGCCACAGGAGCGAGCGGCCGCCGCAGCGGACTGGCTGGCCGACCCCGGCCCGTCGGCGCTGGACAGCCAGCGAGGCACCACGTGGGTGGTGCGGGGCCAGGACGGTGTCACGGTCCGGCTCGACGTCTACGCCTGGGTGGAGTCGGGCTCGTTCTTCCCGCCCGACCAGGGGAAGGCCGTCTGGGGCCTGGCCTGCCGGAGCTACGACGTGGCGGACGGGGTGGCGTCGACCCCGATGGAGTGCCCCGACGGGACCCCCGCGGCGCCCTGAGCCGCCCCCAGCGGGTCAGGCCGGCTCGGTGGCGGGCAGCGGGCCCGCCCGGCGCAGCTCGGGGGCGAGGGCTGCGAGGCCGAGCAGCGGCAGGAGGGCGAGGACGGCGAGGCTCGCGGGGACCCCGACGAGATCGCCCAGCCCTGCGACGCCCGCAGAGCCGACGCTCCCGCCGACGAGGAACAGCAGGGTCGCGACCCCGAGTGCGACCCCCCGCACGTCGTGGTGGACCGCGTCGCTGACGGCGGCACTCAAGGTGGGTTGGCCGATGCCGAAGGCGACGGCCACGGCCAGCAGCCCGGCCACGACGAGCGGCACGTTGACCAGGGCCGTCCCCGCCGCGGCCAGGCCGAGCGACAGCGCTGCCAGCAGGCCCGCCCCGGCAAGGGTCCGCGGCGCTCCCAGGCGCTCGAGCAGGGTCCCGGTCAGCCGTGGGATGAGGGGGGCCACGAGGATGCTCGGGACGAGGAGCAGCCCGATCTCCCACGACGCCCACCCCTCACGCAGCAGGACGACGGGCACCGCGATGAGCTGCCCGAACCAGGCCGCCGGAACCGCGGCCGCGGCCAGCGCGCCCCGGACGACGGTGGGGTTGCGGATCACCGAGGCCGGGAGGAACCCGTCGGGACGGCGGCGGACCCAGGCGGTGACGGCGGGGACGCCCAGCAGCAGCAGGAGCCCGCCGG
This sequence comes from uncultured Actinomycetota bacterium, assembly GCA_963815545.1. Taxonomy (GTDB): domain Bacteria; phylum Actinomycetota; class Actinomycetes; order Actinomycetales; family Dermatophilaceae; genus Phycicoccus. The sequence continues at coordinate 277,868 of CAWFGY010000006.1, read as the reverse complement.
CGACCGCGATGGTCAAGCCGGTGGTCGGGGACTGGACGAGCAGCACGAGCCCGCCGGCCGTCGCCGCGACGAGCCCCGCACCGAGGACGTCGAGCCGGTCGCCTGTCCCCTCGCGCGTCAGGGCGGGCCAGATCGCCGGGAGGACGGCGAGCCCGAGGATCGGGAGCGCCATGACGGCCCGCCAGCCGAGCCACTGGTCGACGAGGCCACCCACGAGCGGTCCGGCGCACACGATGACGGTGGCGGTCGCCGCGAGGCGCCCCAGGGCGACCCCGCGGATCGGGCCCTGGTACCGCCCGTTGAGCACCGCGACGCCGAGCGTCGGCACGGCCGCCGCCCCGGCGCCCTGGGCCATCCTGGCGACGACCTCGACGGCGAACGTCGGCGCGAGTGCCGAGACGAGCGACCCGGTGGCCATGAGGGTGAGCCCGACGACGAGCGGCAGCCGGATGCCGACGAGGTCGGCGACGCGCCCGTACACGGCGGTCGTCACGGCGAGCATGAGCACGTAGAGGCTGATGGTCCACGCGGCGACGCCCACACCGACACCGAGGTCGGCAGCGAGGTCGCGCAGCACGATGGACGCCGAGGAGGACCCCATGCCCGCCAGCCCGAAGAGCACACCGAGGTAGAGCGGGATGCGTCGGGCGTCGGAGGTCACTGCCCGACAACCCCGCGGGCCGTCCGCGCATTCCCCCGCCGCGTCGGCCCGGTCCGTCCAAGGGGCCCCGGAACCCGCGGCGCAACCCTCGACAACGGGGTATCGGGTGTCGAGGTTCCGGAGTGGGGGCCCACGACCGGCGCCGTTTTGTCGTTAGGGTCTCAGGATGATCCGGTTCGACGCCGTGACCAAGGAGTTCCCCGACGGCACGGTCGCCGTCGACGAGCTCACGCTCACCGCACCCACGGGGAAGATCACCGTCCTCGTCGGCCCGTCGGGGTGCGGCAAGACCACGAGCCTGCGCATGGTCAACCGGATGATCGAGCCCACCCGCGGCTCGATCTCGCTGGACGGCCAGGACACCGGGCGGATGGACCAGGCCGAGCTGCGACGCGGCATCGGCTACGTCATCCAGCACGCCGGGCTCTTCCCGCACCGGACCGTCCTGGACAACATCGGCACCGTCCCACGCCTGCTCGGCTGGGACCGCAAGAAGATCCGGGCGCGGTCCAGCGAGCTGCTCGAGCGGGTCGGCCTGGAGACGCACCTCGGCGAGCGGTACCCCTCCCAGCTCTCGGGCGGGCAGCAGCAGCGCGTGGGGGTGGCCCGGGCGCTGGCCGCGGACCCGCCGGTCATGCTCATGGACGAGCCGTTCTCGGCGGTGGACCCGATCGTGCGTGAGCAGCTGCAGGACGAGTTCCTCCGGCTCCAGGACGAGCTCGGCAAGACCATCGTCTTCGTGACCCACGACATCGACGAGGCGATCAAGCTCGGCGACCAGGTCGCGGTGCTGCGGGTCGGCGGGACGCTGGCCCAGGTCGCCGAGCCGGCCTACCTCCTGGCCCATCCGGCCGACGACTTCGTCGCCGACTTCGTCGGTCGCGACCGGGGGTACCGGGCGCTGCAGTTCCAGGAGACCCCGCGGCTGCCGCTGCGCCCGGAGCGCTGCGTCGTGCTCGGCGAGCGGCCCGACGGCCGGGGGTCGACCTGGCTCCTCGTCGTCGACGACGACCGGAAGCCGCTCGGCTGGGTGGAGCCGGCCCGGGTCGGCGACCGGCCCGTCGAGGATGCCGACCTGCACCGGGGTGGGACCGTGGCCCGCGCCGACGGCACGCTGCGTGGGGCGCTCGACGCCGCACTGTCGTCCCCGTCCCGGCGGGGCGTGGTCGTCGACGAGAGCGGCACCCTCGTCGGCACCGTCATGGCGCACGAGGTGCTCAGCGCCATCGAGGACACCGACCGGCCCGAACGCGACGAGGGCGACCCGGTGCGAGGCGGGGCCGTGACCGTCGCGGGGGACGAGGCCTGACGTGGACTGGCTGGCCTCGAACTGGCGGACCGTCGCCGACCTCACGCTGAGCCACCTGTACCTCGCGGGCGTGCCGCTCGTCCTCGGCCTCGCCCTGTCGGTGCCGCTCGGCTGGACGGCGAAGCGGTGGCGCCGGTCGTACGCGGCGGTCGTCACCTCGACCGGGCTGCTCTACACCATCCCCTCGCTCGCGCTCTTCGTCATCATGCCGCTGGTGCTGGGGACCAAGATCCTCGACCCGGTCAACGTGCTCGTCGCGATGACCATCTACACGGTCGCGCTCCTGACCCGCACCGTCGCCGACGGGCTGATGTCGGTGCCCGACCACGTCGAGCAGGCCGCGACGGCCATGGGGTACGGGGGGCTGCGTCGGCTGTTCGGGGTCGAGCTGCCGCTCGCGGTCCCCGTCATCGCCGCCGGGCTGCGGGTGGCTGCGGTCTCCAACGTCAGCATCGTGAGCATCGCCTCCGTCATCGGGGTCTCCCAGCTGGGTGACCTGCTGCTCGACGGGTACCGCCGGATCATCTGGGGCGAGCTGCTCACGGGGATCGTCGCCACCCTGCTCCTGGCACTCCTCCTCGACGCCGTCATCCAGCTGGCGTCCCGGGCGCTCACTCCGTGGCAGCGCGTGGCGGGAGGCCGGCCGTGATCCCCAGCCTCCTCGACTGGTTCCTCGACCCGGCGAACTGGTCGGGCCAGGACGGCATCCCCGCGCGGCTGTTCGAGCACCTCTGGTACAGCGCCCTCGCGGTGGGCCTGGGCCTGGTCGTCGCGCTGCCCCTGGGCCTGTGGGTGGGCCATTCGGGGCGCGGCCGCTGGGTCGTCTCCGTCGCGAACTCCGCGCGCGCCGTCCCCACCCTGGGCCTGCTCTTCGCGGTGGCGCTGTGGGTGGGGCCGGCCTTCCGGGGTGACCTCGCCTACCTCGTGCCGAGCACCCTCGTGCTCGTGCTGCTCGCGCTGCCACCGCTGCTCGCGGGCACCTACGCCGGGGTCGAGGCGGTCGACCCGGCGGCGCGGGACGCCGCGGCGGGGGTCGGCATGACGGGCTGGCAGGTGCTGCGCCAGGTCGAGCTGCCGTGCGCGCTCCCCCTGCTCCTGTCCGGGGTGCGCACCGCCGTCCTCCAGGTGGTCGCGACGACGACGATCGCCGCGCTCATCGGCCTCGGCGGGCTGGGCCGCTACCTCATCGACGGCATCGCCCTCGGCGACTACCCGCGGGCGGCCGGGGGTGCGCTGCTCGTGGCGCTGCTCGCCGTCGTGCTCGAGGGGATGCTCGCTCTGCTGCAACGGCAGGTGGTCTCGCCCGGCCTGTCCGGGCGCGCTGTCGGCAGGTCACGAAACGATGACGATGCCGGAACGGGGAAGGAAACGACGCAGGAGCAGGTTGACCTGCGCGCGCCTGCCTGACGCCGCGATGCGGCACTTCGCGATGCACGACGACACACCAGCGGCCTCCCGGCCACCACGAAGGGACCGACCGATGAAGCGCAGAACCGTCCTGACCACCGTCGCCGTCGCCGCCGCGATCGGGCTGTCCGCCTGTGGCGGGGGCAGCGACCCCCTCGCGTCCGAGGCGCCGACGGATTCGGGCACCGCCGCGGCCGGGGGCTCGATCGTCGTCGGCGGCGCCGACTTCTCCGAGTCCACCCTCCTCGCCGAGATCTACGCCGGTGCGCTGCGTGCCAAGGGTGTCGACGCCACGACCAAGACCAACATCGGGTCCCGCGAGGTGTACCTGCGGGCCCTCGAGGACAACTCGGTGCAGGTCTTCCCCGAGTACACCGGGGCGCTCGCCGTGTACTACGACGACGAGTTCACCGGCACCGACCCCGACGAGGTCTACGCCCACGTCCAGGAAGTCGTCCCCGACACCCTCGCCGTGCTCGAGAAGTCGGCCGCCGAGGACGTCGACTCCCTCGCCGTGACCGAGGAGACCGCCAGGACCCGGGGGCTGACCACGATCGATGACCTCGCGGGCGTCGCCGGCGACCTCACCATCGCGGCCCAGCCCGAGTTCAAGGAGCGCCAGCAGGGCGCCATCGGCCTCGAGGAGGTCTACGGCGTGACGTTCGGGTCCATCCGCCCGCTCACCGGCCAGGCCGTCGTCCAGGCCCTGGTCAACGGCCAGGCCGACGTCGCCAACGTGTTCTCCACCGACCCGGCGATCGCCGAGAACGGCCTCGTCGTCCTCGAGGACACCAAGAAGATCTTCGGCTCGCAGAACATCATCCCGCTCGTGCGCGCCGACAAGGTCGACCAGGTCCAGGACACCCTGAACGCGGTCTCGGCCAAGCTGACCACCGAGGCCATCACCCAGATGCTCAAGCAGACCGACATCGACAAGCAGGACCCGAAGGACGTCGCGCAGGAGTTCCTCACGAGCAACGGCCTGGCCTGACCCTCGGGTCGTCCGCAGGTCCCGAACGCCGAGCGCCCCGGCCCTCCATCACGGAGGACCGGGGCGCTTCGTCGTCGCGCTCCCTGCTCAGTCCCAGGGGTCGGGCTCGTCGACGAGCCCGGGGTCCCCGCCGAACGAGCCCTCGGCCGCCGCGGGGGAGCTGCGGGGCGCCTTCGCAGGGTCGTCGTCGGTCGCAGGCACGGCCGGGACGTCCGCTGCGCTCGTCTCCACCGACGCCTCGTCCGCGTCGTCCTCCGGCCCGCTGGGCTCCTGGTCCGACGTGGCGTCGGGACCGGGCGCGGGCGGGAGCTGCCGGGTCGGGGTCGGTGGTCGTGTCGGAGGAGTCCGGTCCCTGGTCCGTGACGGCACCGCCGGCCTCGCTCGCCGGAGGTCGGGGCGCCGGAGCGGCATCGGCCGGCTCGTCCCACGGGTCCGGCTCGTCGAGCAGGGCGGCGTCGCCGGCGAAGTGCCGGCGGGCTCGTGAGCCAGGTCCTGCGGCGCGGCGGCCGACGGCGGCGGCTGCACGGGTCCTCGTCGACGTCGGATGCCCGGGTCCGGCCGCGGCTGGGCGTCCGTCCGTCCGTCGGTCGCGGCGGCGTCGTCGGGTCGGGCGCGGCGTCGCGTCGGTGGCTCCGGCGCGCGTCCGTGCGGTGGCGGCGGCTCGTCCCAGGGGTCGGGCTCGTCGGTGTCGTCGGAGGCCGCGCTTCGTCGGTTCGGGCTGCTCGGTGGCGTCCGCGTCCGCGTCCGTGGCGGTGGCGGCGGTGGCGGGCTCGTCCCAGGGGTCGGCGTCGTCGGTGTCGGCGGTGTCGGCGGGGGTCGCGGTGGTGGTCGCGGCGGGCGCTGCGGCGGTGGCTGGTTCGTCCCAGGGGTCGGCGTCGTCGGTGTCGGCCGTGTCGGTGTCGATGGTGTCGGCGGGGGTCGAGGTGGTGGTCGCGGCGGGCGCTGCGCCGGTGGCTGGTTCGTCCCAGGGGTCGGCGTCGTCGGTGTCGGCCGTGTCGGTGTCGATGGTGTCGGCGGGGGTCGAGGTGGTGGTCGCGGCGGGCGCTGCGCCGGTGGCTGGTTCGTCCCAGGGGTCGGCGTCGACCGTGTCGGCGGGGGCCGAGGTGGTGGCCGCGCTCGGAGCCGGCTCAGGCTCGGCCGGCGCGAGAGTGGCGGCGGCCGCGGCGGACGGCTCGGAGGCGACAACCGGCGCTGCCGCCTCGACGAGGTCGGGCGCGCCGTCCTCGTCCTGCCCGCGGCGCACCGCGGCGAGGAGCATCTGCGCCACGTCGACGACCTCGACCTGCTCGGCGACGCCCTCGGACTGCTTGGCGGTCAGCCCGTCGGACATCATGACGCGGCAGAACGGGCAGCCGATGGCGATCCGGTCCGCCCCGGTGGCGATGGCCTCGTCGGTGCGGTTGGTGTTGATCCGGGTACCGAGCTTCTCCTCCATCCACATCCGCGCGCCGCCCGCGCCGCAGCAGAACGACGTCTCGCCCGAGCGCGGCATCTCGCGCATCTCGACCCCGGGCAGTGCCCCGATCAGCTCGCGCGGCGGGGCATATACCCCGTTGTGCCGGCCGAGGTAGCACGGGTCGTGATAGGTGACGGTGGGTGCCGTCGAGGCGACGTTCTTCGCCGAGGACATCCCGGGCGTCTCGTCGGGACGGGCGACCGGCGTCAGCTTCTTCTCCCGAACGAGCCGGTTGAGCAGCTGGGTGTGGTGCAGCACCTCGTAGGTGCCGCCGAGCTGGGGGTACTCGTTCTTGATGGTGTTGAAGCAGTGCGCGCAGGTGACGACGACCTTCGTGACGCCGAACTCGCCGAAGGTCTCGACGTTCTGCTGCGCGAGCGTCTGGAACAGCAGCTCGTTGCCGGCGCGCCGCGCCGAGTCGCCCGTGCACGTCTCGCCGTCGCCGAGCACCGCGAAGGACACCCCCGCGGTGTCGAGCAGCTCGGCCACTGCGCGGGTCGTCTTCTTCGCGCGGTCCTCGTAGGCGCCGGCACACCCGACCCAGAACAGCCACTCGACGTCGGTGGCCTTCTCGACGTCCTGGCCGAGCACCTTGACCGGGAACGGCAGGTCCTTGGCCCAGTCGAGCCGCGCCCGGGCGCCCATGCCCCACGGGTTCCCCTTGCTCTCGAGGTTCTTGAACAGCCCACCGAGCTCGCTCGGGAAGGCCGACTCGATGAGCGTCGCGTACCGGCGCATGTCGATGATGTGGTCGACGTGCTCGATGTCGACGGGGCACTGCTCGACGCAGGCGCCGCACGTCGTGCAGGACCACAGGACGTCCTGGTCGATGACGGCGTCCGGTCCGTGCGGGTTGTAGGCGGTCAGCGGCGCCGCGGGGTCGTAGCCGGTGTCACCGACGAGCGCCATCTGCGACCAGTCGACGACGTCGACCGACCCGGCGGGCTCGATGCCGTCGGTGGGGACGGTCTGGGCCGCGGCGGCCACCGAGGCCATCGCCCGCTGCGGGTCGCCGTCGGTGTCGGCCAGCGCCCGCAGGTACGGCGCCTTCGCGTCGGCGTGGTCGCGCAGGGCCATCATCAGCAGCTTCGGCGACAGCGGCTTCTCGGTGTTCCAGGCCGGGCACTGGCTCTGGCAGCGCCCGCACTCGGTGCACGTCGAGAAGTCGAGCAGGCCCTTCCACGTGAAGTCCTCGACGGCGCCGACGCCGAGGGCGTCGCCCTCCTCCATGTCCTCCATGGCGTCGAGGTCGAAGGCGCGGCCGCCGACCGTCATCGGCTTGGCGGCACCGAGCGCGGTCCGCCCGGAGGCCTCGCGCTTGAACCAGATGTTCGGGAAGGCCAGGAAGCGGTGCCAGGCAACGCCCATCGTCGGCTGTAGGGCGATGGTGATCATCCAGGCGAACGACACGAGGATCTTCAGGGTCGCCACCACGTAGACCCAGGCCGCGAGCGCGGGCAGGGTCGCGCCCGACCACCAGCCGGCCATCCAGCCGGTGAGCGGGAAGTGCAGGAGGAGCGAGCTCTCCGGCTCGATCCGGGTGACCATGGCCGCCTCGAGCCCGCGCAGCAGCAGGATGCAGATGGTGACGACGAGGATCGTCAGCTCGACGTAGTACGCCTGCCAGAACGTCGACCCGAAGAAGCGCGAGGACCGCCCGCTCTCGCCTGCGGCCCGCCGGGGGTGCTCCTTCTGGCGGATGGCCATGAGCACGACGATGCCGACGAGGCCCGCCCAGGCGAACAGCTCGATGAGCCACTCGAAGGGCGGGAAGTGCCCGATGACGGGCAGCCGGTAGTCGGGCTGGATCAGCTGGAAGAAGGCGTTGACGAGGGTGGCGAAGAGGATGAGGAACGCGAGCGCGGTGAACCAGTGCGCGGCGGCGACCACCTTGAGCCGGCTCATCCGGGTGTGGCCGAGGAACTCCTTGGCCAGGGTCCAGGTCCGGGCACCGGGGGCGTTGGTGCGGCTGCCGTCCGGCTGGCCCATGCGGTAGAGCCCGACGAAGCGCCCGACCTGCCGGAAGAGCAGCGCCCAGCCGACGGTCGGGACGATGACGCACAGGACGATCGCGACGACCTGCACGGCGGTCACCCCGCCGAACCGCTCGTCGAGCGTCGGGACGACGTCGCTGGCCAGGGCGGGTGCGAGGGCAGGCGCGGCGAGCAGCATGCGCCGCAGCCTACCGCCGGGTAAGCGAGCGCTCACCGCTGTGTGACGACCATCAACCGGCCCGTCGCAGCAGGCCGGTTCGTCGCCGTCGAGTCCCGTCCCGCGGTCGGCCGGGGGCTGGTGCCGAGACACCGTTGTCCGTACGGATAACTCTCTGTTGGAATACACATAACGTGTCGGGGGTTGGCCCCGACAGAACGACCGCTGCAGCGCGCCGCCGCCCCGTCCAGGACGCCGGTGGCCCCCGACCGAAAGGTGATGCGATGCCCATCCTCGACGACGTGACCCAGGCCGTCGGCAACACTCCGCTCGTCCGGCTCAACCGGATCATCGACGGGGACGCGACCGTCGCGGCGAAGCTCGAGTTCTACAACCCGGCGAGCTCGGTCAAGGACCGCATCGGGGTCGCGATCATCGATGCCGCGGAGGCGTCCGGTCAGCTGGAGCCCGGCGGCACGGTCGTCGAGGCCACCTCGGGCAACACCGGCATCGCTCTCGCGATGGTCGGGGCCGCCCGTGGGTACAAGGTCGTCCTCGCGATGCCCGAGTCGATGAGCAAGGAGCGCCGGGCCCTGCTGCGCGCCTACGGTGCCGAGCTCATCCTCACCGACCCGTCGCTCGGGATGAAGGGCGCCGTCGCGAAGGCCGACGAGATCGTCGCGGAGCGCGAGGGCGCCGTCCTCGCCCGCCAGTTCGCCAACGCCGCGAACCCGGAGATCCACCGCAGGACGACGGCCGAGGAGATCTGGAAGGACACCGACGGCCAGGTCGACATCGTCGTCGCGGGCATCGGCACCGGTGGCACCATCACCGGCGTCGGCGAAGTGCTGAAGGCCCGCAAGCCGGGCGTCCAGATCATCGCCGTCGAGCCCGAGGAGTCCCCGATCCTCAACGGCGGCCAGCCCGGCCCGCACAAGATCCAGGGCATCGGCGCCAACTTCGTCCCCGAGATCCTCAACACCGACATCTACGACGAGGTCATCGACGTCAACGCGCAGACCTCGGTCGAGTGGGCCCGCAAGGCGGCGACCCACGAGGGCCTGCTCGTCGGCATCTCCTCCGGATCGGCGCTCGCCGCCGCCGCGCAGGTGGCCGCGCGCCCCGAGAACGCGGGCAAGACGATCGTCGTCATCATCCCGAGCTTCGGCGAGCGGTACCTGTCGACGATCCTGTTCGAGGGGCTCGTCGACTGACCATGTCCTTCCTCCACCAGGCGCGGGCGACGATCCGCGACGACCTCGACGCGGCGATGCGGCGCGACCCGGCGGCTGAGACACGCGCCGATGTCGCCCTCAACTCGCCCGGGCTGCACGCGATCTGGGCGTACCGGCTCGCCCACCGGCTCTGGGGCAAGGGGCCCGGATGGCGCCCCGCGGCGCGCCTGCTGTCGACCCTGGCGCGCGCCGTCACCGGGGTCGAGATCCACCCCGGGGCCAGGATCGGGCAGCGGTTCTTCATCGACCACGGCATGGGCGTCGTCATCGGCGCCACCGCGGTCGTCGGTGACGACGTCATGCTGTACCACGGGGTCACCCTCGGTGGCCGGTCCCTGCAGCGCGGGGTCAAGCGGCACCCCACCGTGGGCGACCGGGTGACGATCGGCGCCGGGGCCCGTGTCCTCGGCGACATCCGCGTCGGGGACGACGCGCAGATCGGGGCGAACTCGGTCGTCGTCAAGGACGTCCCGGACGGTGCCGTCGCGACCGGCGTGCCGGCCACGGTCCGCTTCCCGCGACTCCCCGACGAGGACCCCTACGACGCGCTGTTCGCCGAACCCGCGATCTTCATCTGAGCGCCCCACGCGTCCCGACATCGACCAATAGGTCACGTCAGGTACGGCGCCCGGCGTCCCGACATCGACCAATAGGTCACGCCAGGTACGGCGCCCGGCGTCCCGACATCGACCAATAGGTCACGTCAGGTACGGGGTGGGGCGTACCTGCTGTGACCTATTGGTCGAGCGGGGTACGGGGTGGGGTAGCCGGGCGCTCAGCGGGCGGCGGGGCTCCAGTCCGACCCGTACAGGCAGAAGACGCCTGCCTCCGGATGGAGCGCGACGACCTCGGCCCACGCCTGGGCCGCATCCGTACCCCGCGCGAGCATCCGGTGGTAGCCGACCATCGCCTCGGCGGCCAGGTCGTCCGCCACGGGGGACACGGCGGCCAGCACGCTCGTCGCCCCGAGCGAGAGCAGTGCGACGGCCAGACCCAGGGGCTCGGCCCCCGGTCGGCTCGAGAACTGGCCCACGTCGCAGGCCGCGAGCGCCACATGCTCGGCGGCGACGGGGCGGGGGAACTCGTGGGCGAACACGGGGCCGTCGGACATCCGGACCGACGAGAACAGGGGGCTCTGCGGCTCATGGACGCCGTGGGCGGCGAGGTGCACGACCCGCGCGCAGGACAGGGCCTCGAGGACGTCGGCGCTGGAGGCGAGCCCGGCGCCGGCCGGGACGGCCGCGTCGGAGCCGGCCCAGGCGGCCCGGACCGCGTCGACCTCGGCCGCGCTCCGGGCCAGCCCCGGCCCGTGCACGGCCCGCAGCGCCTCGGTCGCCCGCCGCCCCGGCCCCTGCGCCGGACCGCGCACCCAGCGGGTGAGGCTCGGCGCCACGGTGACCGGCCGGCCGCGCAGCGACGGGAGCAGGCTCCACGGCATCGCCGCGAGCGAACCGGACGGGACGACGACCACCCGGTCGTCCCCTCGCCACAGTGGACGCAGCACGGCGTCGACGGCGTCGAGGGACGCGCGGGTGGCTCGCGCGAGCACCGGGGTCATCGGGGACGACGGCCCGAGCGCGGCGCGCGCTCGCAGGTCCCGCCGGAGCCTGGTGCCGAGCGCCGCGACCTCCGCGGCGGCTCCCACGTCGTGGACCCTGGGCGGCTCGGCGCCGAGGGTCGCGGCGTGCAGCCTGCCGCCGGACTCGAAGAACTCCACGACGACGGCAGCGCGGTCGCGCGCAGCGGCCGCACCCTGATCCGCGGCCACCGCCGGGGCGGTCCCTCCAGCGGCGGCGTCGGTGGCCAGGCTCCACTCCCGCTGCGCGATCTGTGGCTCGAGCTCGCTCACGCGGGCCGCGATGTCACGGGTGACCGCCCCCTCGCTGTCGACGAGCAGCTGCCGCAGCCGTCTCAGCTCGCGGGTCAGGTCGGCGAGCCCGGGGTCCGGCGAGGCGCTCACCGGGTTGATCCGGTGCGAGATGGCGCGCCACCGCTCGACGGTGTTCGCGACGTCGCCGGGGGTCCCCGAGCGCAGGACCGCGGCGATGTCGAACTCCGCGAGCCGGCGGCCGTGCAGGGCCATCGCGGCCCGGACGTCGAGACTCGAGGAGAGGAACTGGTGCGCGGCCAGTAGCCGGTTGCCGTCGGTGACGTGGCGTTCGGCGTCGGCCCGATGGCCCCGCGCCGCCTCGACCCGGGCGCGGACCAGCGCGTCGTGCAGGCCGGCCGCGAGGGAGTCCGTGCCGGCGCCGTCGAGGACGCGCAGGCAGCGCTGCGCCCCGTCGACATCCCCGAGCAGGACCCGTGCCTCGGCCTCGAGACGGAGCGCCGCCCGGTCCGAGGCCGAGGCCGTGCGCGCGGCGTCGTTACGTTCGGCGAGGGTCGCCACCACTGCCGGGAGGTCGGTCCCCGCGGCGACGTCCACCGTGGCCCGGACGAGGTCGGCCTCGCGGACGAGCTCGGAGGCCTGCCGGGTCCGGTAGGCGGCGACCGCGGCCCGGACGTGCTGCCGGGCCGTCCCGAGGTCGTCGACGAGGACGTCACAGCGCGCGAGCCGCAGGGCGATCTCGCCCTCCTCGATGCGATGTCCCTCCCGATGCGCGGCGTCGAGGGCGATCCGCAGCGCCCGGCGGGCCGCGTCGACGAGCCCGGCGTCGAGGAGCACGTCGGCCTCGTCGAGCCGGCTGCGGTCGCGAGAGACCGCGGTCTCCATGGCGTCGGCCGCTCGCATCAGCGTGAGCGCACGGGGCAGGTCGCCCTCGACGAATGCGACGACGGCGCGGTTGTGGCGCGCCTTGAACTCGAGGTCGACGAGGCCGTGACGCGCCGCGACGGCGGCTGCCGCGTCGGCGTGCTCGGCCGCCGCCCGGATGTTGCCGACGCCGAGCTCGCCCTGCCCGAGGTTGAGCCGCAGCGCCCACGTCTGCGCCGGGTCGAGCAGGTCCTCGTGCGCCGCCGCGCGGCTCAGCGAGTCGACGCAGTCGCGCCACGCCCCGACGCGACCCTGGATGGTCCCCTCCTGGATGTGGGTCAGGGTGACGAGAAGCGGGTCGCCGAGGGTCACGGCATCCTGCCGGGCGGCGCGGAGCATCGCGAGGGCCGGGTGGACCCCGCGCAGCTCGAGCTCGGCCCACGACCGGGTGATGAGGATCCGGATGCGGAGCCAGGCCGCGGCGTGGTCGGTGCGTGGGCTCAGCATCCCGAGGGCGTCGTCGAGCCCCGCGGCAGCCTTCTCGAACCGGCCGACCTCGTTGTCGTGGCGCGCCGTGGCGAGGAGGCGCTGCGCGTGCGCGATCAGCGGGTCGTCCTCGATGGGCCTCTCCTAGAGCTCGATCGCGGGGGTGATGATGGGCGGGGCGTCCGGGGCCGACAGCCGCCGGAGCACGAAGCTCGCGAGCCCCCGCTCGACCCCGATGAACGAGAAGCGCCCTTCGTCGTCGGTCGTCGTCGTCCGGGTGCGGCCGCGCTCGCGCAGCTCGACCTCGACGTCGTTCTCGCTGACCCAGCCGATGACGTCGGAGAGGGTGGACTCGCCGTGCTCGATCGTCACCATGACGCTCAGGCCGTCGCGGGCGAAGGTCACGGTGTCGGCGCGGTCGTAGTCCGCGCCGCGCACGGACGTGAGCGTGGACCCGGACACGATCTCGGCCACCTGCGCCTCCAGCGAGGCGACGCTCATCGCGAACTTGATCCGGTCGAGGAGGTCGCCGGGCATGGGGTCGAGGTGGATGTGGGCCTCGCGCAGCTCGGCCAGGACGAGCTCGTCGACGGCGTCGATCGGCTCGGCGGCGAGCAGGAACTCGTGCTCGGGGGTCGGGGTCATCTCGTCATCTCCCATCGGGGGTCGGCGGTGAGCGAGGCGCGGAGCTTGGCCAGGCAGCGGCCCCGGGTGGGGCCGATCGACCCGACGGGCATCCCGAGGGCCTCGGCCACGTGCGCGTAGTCGGGGCGCTCGGCGAAGGCGATGGCGCGCAGCAGGGCCCGGCAGCGCTCGGGCAGCTCGGCGAAGTGGGCCCACACGACGGATCCCTCCTCGGCCGCGAGGACGGCCTCCTCGGGGGAGGGCTCGGTCTGCTCCGGCTCGACGTCGCGGACGTCGTCGTAGGTTCCCGTCTCCTCGCGCCGGCCGCGTCGGGTGGATGTCCACGCATCCCGCTTGGTCGTCGTGATGAGCCACTTCAGGACGGCCTGCGGGTCGGCGATCGACGGCGCGTGCTCGATGAGCTTGAGCCAGGTGTTCTGCACGACGTCCTCGGCCGCCTGGCGGGACAACCCCTGTTGCCGGGCGATCGCCCAGAGCAGCGGGGTCACGGCGTCGACGAGCGTCGACATCCCCGACGGGTCCCCGTCGCGGAAGGCGCGGAAGGCGTCGGCCGCACGCACCGCCAGGCTCTCGGCGCCGGCCCCGGTCTGCATCACGGCGAGCCACCGAGCACGGAGCCGAGCGCCGCGCGGACCCGGTCGGCGCGCTTCTCGGAGGACCTCGGCGCCTCGGTGCCGGCGAGCTCGGCCGCGACCCGGCCCACGCACCGCGGACACGCGAAGGACGTCCCGCTCCAGGTCCCGAAGCCGGTGCGGTAGCGGTCGGGGTCGGCGCTCGCCCGGGCGGGGCTGGCGCCGTGCGCCGGGACGGCCAGGCCGCCGCGGCCGGACCCGTCGAGCGTGACCGGCATGGTGCTCACGACCGCCACGCCGGGCTCGTACGTCGTGACCCAGTCGCCGGTGTTCGAGAACACGGCCACGGTGCCGTCGGCGGGGTTCGCCGCTCCGACACTGGTCACGGGTACTGCGGTCGTCGTACGGGTGGTGAGGGCGGCCGGCCAGAAGCGCTCGGTCGTGGCGCCGTTGCCCGCCGCCGCGACGACAGCCACGCCGTCCTCCGCCAGCGCTCGCAGGAGGGCGAAGAGGGCTCCCTCGTGCTCCACCGCGTCGGGGCTCTCGTGGTAGTAGCCGAGCGACAGGTTGACGACGTCGACGGGGTCGCCGTCGACGCGCCCGTCGAGGGCAGCCCAGTGGTAGAGCGCCAGGGCGCCGAGCGCCTCGATGACGTCGCGCTCGTCGGCGGCGCCGTCGCCGTACATGACCGGGACGATGAGGAGGCGCGCGTCGGGGCAGTGCTGCCGGATGACGCCGGCCACGAAGGTGCCGTGGCCGGCGAGGGCGTCGAGGGTGCCGTTGACGTGGTCGATCGTCACCCCGGCGCGCTCGGGGTCGTCCGCGGCCGGGAAGCGCAGGCCGATGGGCACACCGCCGACGCGCGGGTCACGCTCGACGAGCGGGGACCCGTCGAACCACGGGTGCTCGCCGAGGCCGGTGTCGAGGACGGCGACGACGGGGGAGCGCCGCCCGGTGCCCGCCGGCGCCGGGACGTCGAGGACGACGGGGCCCCGCCCGGTGGCCGTGCCCGGGGCGCCGACGCCGCCCATGTACCCGACGCCGCCCATGTACCCGACGCCGCCCATGTAGCCGACGCCGCCCATGTAGCCGACCCCGCCCATGTAGCCGACCCCGCCCATGTACCCGACGCCGCCCATGTAGCCGACCCCCTCGAGCGAGCCGGCGCTCATGAGGACGTGGTTCAGCCCCCAGCGCGCGACCTTCTCGCCGAACTCGGCACGAGCCCGTTGGAGGACGCTCCAGGCGTCCAGCGGCGCTGCGAGCCGCGCAGCCGCGGGGACGAGCTCCACCGCGGAGTGCATCACCCGACCGAGCCGGTCGTCGTACCCGAGCTCGGCGGCGGGGCCGGCTACCGCACTCGGCAGCACCCGCGTCGTGAAGCCCATCTGTTCGCCGAGGTCCGCGAGGATCCCGAGCGGGTCGCCCAGCTGGTCCTGCGTGAGACCCGGGACGAGGAGCCGGTGCGGGATGTAGCCGACCGGGTGTGGGGCCGGCTCGTCACCGATGCGGTCGGCGGTCCCCGGGTCGAGCACCGTCGCGGAGAAGCGCCGAAGCGCCGAGTCGGGGATCCCGAAGACGGGCGTCGGGGGCCGGCGTCGGCCGCGCTCATCGCCGCCGGTCGCGGACTCGGGACCGTTGGCGTCCATGGGCAGCTCCTGTGCGCGAGACCGCGGTCAAGGGACCGTGGCGACTCAGCGTAGTGATGATCGTCGACGCTGAACAGGAGCGTGCTGGGGGGTCGGTGATACCTGGCGGCCGAAGGCGGCCCCGGGACCCGAGGTATCAGGGGGTCGTCAGGGCACTCCTCGGTTCGAGGGCCCGTGGTGGCGGCGCCTCCGAGGTCTGCGCGCAGGGGCGGAGGCGTCGGGGCGTCGTTCGGCGGCTGCCGACGATCGTCGGGAGGTGTCGATGCTCGTCCGGGACGGACGGTCAGTCGGTGCCTGCGGGTGGCCGGGTGGCCGCCGACCAGGCGTCCGCGTGCTCGGACCCGTTCGTGTCGGACCTCGCCGAGGACCCGCCACCGGCGGACGCGCCACCGGAGGGTTTCCCACCCGAGGAGTCGTGCGCGATGGCCTCGGAGGCGATGGTCTTGCCCTGGCGCAGCGTCGAGGCGGTGGCGCGTGCGGCGTCGGCGACCATGTCGGCCACGACGGGGGCGGCCTTGGTCCGGGCCACCTCCTTGGCGTTCGCGACCTGCTTCTGCACCGGCGGGGAGTTCCACACCTTGGCCGAGGTCCGCTGGATCTGCTCGTAGCGTCGCGTCCCGGCCTTGGCCCCGAGGACGTAGCCCGCGGCCATGCCCGCGAGGAAGGACAGCTTGCCCATGGGGGCTCCTTTCGTCGTCGTCGACCTTACCCACCGCATCGACGCTGTAGTCCATCCGGAGCCGGCATGCGCGGAGGGCGCGGGACTCCGGCTCTCACTCCGTTCGGAGCCCGCGGAGGGCGCGGGGCTCCGGCTCTCACTCCGTTCGAGCCTCCCCGTCATCCACGGCCCTTCGCGGGTCCGGCGGTCGCAAGCTCCCGCTGGGCCCCGCGGAGGGCGTGGGATTCGAACCCACGATGACGTTGCCGCCATAGCGGTTTTCAAGACCGCCGCACTAGGCCACTATGCGAGCCCTCCTGACCCGGTCCGGCCGGGCGCGCGTCCAGGGTATGCCCTGCGGGGGGTGCAGCCTGGGGGCCGCCCGGGTCAGAACAGCGCCGGCACGCTGCGCGCCCCGGTGTACAGCGCGACCCCGACGAGCAACACGGCGAACGTGCTGGACAGGTGGCGGGCGTCCACCCGGCTCGCGACCCGGCCACCGACGAGGCTGGCGGTCAAGGCGGCCACCGTGAACCCCGCGATGAGGCGCCAGTCGAGGTGCCCCGCGCCCGCGGAGACACGGCTCGCGAGGGCGGTCGCGCTGTTGACGGCGATGACGATCAGCGAGGTGCCCACCGCCACCGGCATGGGGAACGCCAGCGCGAGCACGAGAGCGGGAACGACGACGAACCCGCCGCCGACACCGAAGAACCCGGTGAACAGGCCCGCGACGCTGGCCGTGACGACGAGCTTGGCGACTCGGGGGCAGGCGCAGCGCAGCGGCCGCAGGCTCAGCATGGGTTCGGCCGTGGGGTCCGCCGCGGGGGCGGAGCCCGGGTCGGAGGGCCTTGCGCAGCATCAGCGTCGCGACGACGAGCATCAGCCCCGCGAAGGCGGTGAGCAGGACCTGCTGGGGCACCCGAGCCGCCAGGAGAGACCCGAGGACCGCCCCGCCGACGCCGAGGGCGCCGAAGAGCAGGCCCTGACCGGCCCGGACCCGACCGGCCCGAGCGTGCTGGACGACCGCGCCCAGCGAGGTGAGACCCACGATGACGAGCGAGGTCGTCGTCGCGGTCCGGGGGTCCTGCCCGAGCGCGTAGACGAGGGCGGGGACGGTGAGGACCGACCCGCCCCCGCCCAGCGCGCCGAGCGAGAGACCGATGAGCAGGCCGAGCGGGATCGCCAGGATCGGCACGTGCTGCTCTCGCCGGGCTCAGCGACGGCTGAGGACGCGGTCCAGGAAGGACGCCCCCTGCGGCTCGTCGGCGTGGCCCGGGCAGCGCTCGGGCTGCGGGACGCCGGCCATGACCTGGTCGACGTGCTGGCCGCAGCCGGCCCAGGTGGTCTTGCCGCAGACGGAGCAGTTGGCGGGTCGGCACATGATGAATCTCCTCGAGAGGTTGGGGGGTGGGAAATGCGGGGGAGGACAGGAAAGGCGGACGAGCGGAAGGTCAGGCGGCGTCGACCATCGGCAGCCCGGTCTCACCGGCCTTCTCGAACTCGTCGTCGATGGCGACGACCCGGCGACCGCGGGCGGCCAGCACGGAGGCGGCGATCGACGCGCGGTAGCCGCTGGCGCAGTGGACCCACACCTCGCCGTCCGGCACCTCGTCGATCCGGTCCAGCAGCTCGTGCAGGGGGATCGCGACGGCACCCTCGATGTGCCCGTCCCCGACCTCGGAGTCGCGGCGGACGTCGAGGACGGTGACCGGCCGGTGGTGTCGGACCTCCGCGAGGTCGGCGAAGACCGCCCGCGGGAAGGTGCCGAGCGGGGCGTCGGTCCACTCGCTCGGGTCGCCGGTGGCGGCGCCCTCGAGCCGGTCGATGCCGATCCGCACCAGCTCGCGCTGGGCCTCGGCGACCTGCTCCGGGGTGTCGCCGAGCAGGGTGAGGGGGGTGCCCCACGGGATGAGCCAGCCGAGGTAGGTGGCGAACTGCCCGTCGACGCCGATGTTCAGGGTGCCGGTGACGTGACCCGCGGCGAAGGCCGTGCGGTTGCGCAGGTCCACGACCCACTCGCCGGCGGCGATGCGCGCCGCGACGGTGTCCTTGTCGGCCGACTCCGGCGCCGACAGGTCGGGGGCCTGGGGGCCCGCGCTGTTGAACGGGTCCATGTGCACGTAGTAGGCGGGGTAGTCGTCGAGGCCGGCGAGGGTGTCGGCGACCCAGCGGTCCTCGTCATCGGTCAGGACGGGGTTCTCGCGGCGCTCCGTGCCGATCGTCGACGACGTGGAGCTGCCGGAGGAGCCCGACGAGCAGAAGGAGCCGAACCCGTGGGTGGGCAGCACGTCCGCGTCGTCGGGGAGGGTGTCGGCCAGCCGGTGCGCGGAGGCGAACTGGTGGTGGACGAGGTCGTCGGTGTGGTCGGGGCCGAGGAGGTCCGGCCGTCCGGTCGCGCCGAACAGCAGCGACCCGCCGGTGAAGACGGCGACCGTCTCGGCCGCTCCGCGTCTCGAGGGCGTACGAGAGGTGGGTGTAGGTGTGCCCGGGGGTCGCGATGACGCGGACCTTGAGGTCGGCGGACACCTCGACGACGTCACCGTCGCTGACGGGCGTGCGGTCGAACGAGACGTCGTCCGCCGCGTTGACGTGGTACGCCGCTCCGGTCGCCTCGGCCAGGGCCAGGCCACCGGTCACGTAGTCGTTGTGGATGTGGGTCTCGAAGACGTGCGTGATGGTGACGCCGGCCTCCGCGGCGAGGTCGAGGACCCGGTCGATGTCGCGCTGGGGGTCGACGACGAGGGCGACCGAGCCGTCGTGCGCGAGGTACGAACGGTCGCCCAGCGTGGGGGTCTCCACGGGGAGGATGACAGGGGTGGTGCCGTTGCTCATGGCTGGGACCTTCCTGGTATCTGTCGGGGGAATCCATGGTGGCGCGGTCGAGTCGGCGCGGCCGGCCGTGGACGTCGACGACCACTTTAGTACCCCGGGGGGTATAGTTCAAACCGAGCGGAACGGGGCCATCCACGAGGTCGGAGGCGACTCCGGGCCACGGCCACCGTCCCGCACGGCACAATCCGATGCCACCACCAGCGAAGGGAGCACGCCATGGGCTACGCCATGACCACCACCGTCGACGACCTCGTTCGACCGGGCCGCTCGAGGACGTCCGTTCCGCCCTCGGGGACCAGGGTTTCGGGGTCCTCACCGAGATCGACCTCGCCGGGACGCTCAAGGAGAAGATCGACGCGGACATCGCCCCCCAGGTGATCCTCGGTGCCTGCCGGCCGCCCCTGGCCCACGCCGCCGTCCAGGCCGAGCCGTCGATCGGGCTGCTGCTCCCCTGCAACGTCGTCGTCCGGTCCCTCGAGGACGGGCGGACCGCCGTCGAGGCGATGGACCCGCGCGTCATGGTCACCGTCACCGGCAACGAGGCCCTCGGGGATGTCGCCGCCGACGCGCTACGCACGGCTCGCATGCGGCGCTGGCAGCCCTCGGCGGAACGCGCCGGGGACTGAGCCCTCGCCACCAGCGCCGTGGCGGCTAGCGTGGCGGGATGGTCGACCGGGAGCCCGTGCGCGTCATCGACGACGACGAGCTCGTCGCCGCCGACCCGACCTCGGGCATGCTCCGGCGGCGCGCGTTCGAGGTGCCCGGCCTGTGGGCCGGGCAGGTCGTCACCGCCCCCGGGTCCGTCTCCGGCTGGCACCACCACGACTCCAACTCCAGCATGCTCTACGTCGTCCGCGGCGTGCTGCGGCTGGAGTGCGAAGGGGTCGAGGGGTGGCTCGACGCGGTGGCCGGCAGCTACGTCCACGTGCCGGCGTTCACCGTCCACCGCGAGTCCAACCCCGGGCCGGAGCCGTCGCTCGCCGTCATCGCGCGCTCGGGCATCGGCATCCCCACGGTCAACGTCGATGTCCGCGCCCCCACCGCACCGCTGATGTCCGTGCCTCCCGTGGCGCGAGCGTCGGTCCTGACCGGGTCGCGCCGTGAGCGCCGGCCGCGCCCCGCGGCGGCCGCCGACGAGCCGCGCGGCTCACCCCGCGGACGGCTCCTCGCGGCCGCTGTCCGGGGCATCGAGGACGCCGCCGCCCCGGTCGTGGAGGCCACGCGGGACGCCGTCGAGACCGTGCGGCACCAGTCCGAGGCCGTCGCCGAGGTCACCCATCAGGTCCTCGACGCCACGGCCGAGGTGGCCGAGATCGCCGAGACCCACGCCGCGGTCAGCACTGGGCGCCCGGGTCGGGTTCTTCCTCGACGGCCTCCTGCATGCGGCGATGGGGTGGGCCGGCCTGCAGATCGTGTGGATGGGCCGCAGCAGCAGCACGGCGGACGAGTCCGGCGCCCTGACCGGGATCGCGTCCTCGCTCGGCGGTCGCGCGGTGCTGTGGGTCGCCTTCCTCGGGTTCGCCGTCGTCGCGCTCTGGAACCTGTCCCGCGGGCTCACCGGGCGGCACTGCCGGACCGGCCGCAAGCGGCTCGAGCACGCAGCCGACGGCCTCACCTACGTGACGGTCGCCTGGTCGGCCGCGGCCTTCGCCGTGGCGACGGGCCAGACGAGCCGCGACTCGACGATGACCATCACGCGGACCCTGCTCGCCCTCCCCGCCGGCGTGCTGCTCGTCGTCGGCACCGGCATCGCCGTGGCGGGGGTCGGCGCCTTCAGCGTCTGGTCGGGGGTGTCCCGCGACTTCCTCCTCGACCTCGCGCAGCGCCCCGCCCGGCTCGTCATCGGGGTCGGCATCCTCGGCTTCGTCGCCCGCGGCGTCGTGTACGGCCTCGTCGGCGTCCTCTTCCTCGTCGCGGCCTGGACCCACGACGTCGACCGGTCCACCGGGATCGACGGCGCCCTGCGCGTCCTCCAGGAGCGTGCCGGGCGGCGAGGCGGCGCTCGCGCTCCTCTCGGCCGGACTGGTGGCCTTCGGGGTCTACCTCATGACCCGGGCCCGGCACCTGCGCGCCTGAGCGGGCGGGACGGGAGTCAGACGGGCGGGGGGATCTCGCCGGAGCCGCGCGGGACGAGGGTCGGCGCGACGACGACCTGCCGGGGGGCGGGTGTCGCCGCCGATCCGGTCGAAGATCATCTCGGCTCACCGTCCGCCCGATGCGACCGACGTCCTGGCGGATGACGGTGAGCGGCGGGTCGAGCAGGTCGGCGAGCGGGAAGTCGTCGAAGCCCACGAGGGCGACGGACCGGCGCAGCCCGCGCGCGGCCAGGGCCGACGACCGCCCCGACGGCCAGGATGTTGCGCCCGGCGAAGATCGCGGTCGGCGGGTCCGGCGAGGTCGAGGAGGCCGAGGACGGCGGCGGTCGCCTCGTCCGCGGTCGACAGGTCGGTGACGACGAGCCGCGGGTCGGGCTCGAGCCCCATGGCGTCGTGGGCGGCCCGATACCCGGCGATCCGGTCCTGGGCCGTCGTGATCCGGGCGAGGTGGAACAGCCCCGCGACGCGCCGGTGGCCCTGGGCCAGGAGGTGGGAGGCCGCCAGCCGGGCGCCGAGGGCGTTGTCGATCGTCACCGAGTCCGCGTCGACCCCGCGCGGTGGCCGGTCGACGAACACGACCGGGGTCCCGGTCCGCAGCTCGGCAGCGAGGTAGTCCTGCCGGTCGCTCGCCGGCATGATGACGAGGCCGTCGACCCGTCGGGTCACGAGGTCACGGACCAGTTCCTGCTCGCGGTCGATGCCTCCTCGTCGAGGCTGGCGGCGAGGACCACCGTCCGGTGGAGCCGGGCGCCGTCCTCGAGCGCGCGGAGCAGGCCGGCCGAGTAGGAGTTCGACAGGTCCTGGACCAGCGCCCCGAGCAGGCCGGTGCGGGCCCCGGTGCGGCGCAGGTTGCTCGCCGCGAGGTTGGGCCGGTAGTCGAGGCGAGTCACCGCAGCCGCCACGCGGTCACGGACCTCCGGAGACACCCCGGCTTCCTCGTTGACGACGCGGGACACCGTCTTCAGGCTCACCCCGGCCAGGGCGGCGACGTCCCGCATGGTGGCCCGATGCGACCCGGAACCTGACAACGATGTCACTTTCACATATCGATGTGTAACGGATGTCTTGACCTCGGCGCAAGCATTCGCTAGACATGGGCCGGACAACGTTGTCATATCCGGGCGACCTCAGCGCCCACACCGCACTCGAAGGAGAGTCACGGACATGCAGACTCGCCACTTCTCGGCAGTACCCGCTGCCCGCCGGATCGTCGCATCCGCCGGCATCGTCGGCCTCGCCCTCACCGCCGCGGCGTGCGGCTCCGACGACGGCGGCGCCGGTGGCGGCGCCGCCGGCGCCGACGAGACGATCGGCATCGCCCTCATCACGAAGGACTCCTCGAACCCGTTCTTCGTCGCCATGCAGAAGGGCGCCCAGGAGGACGCGGCCAAGAACAACGTCGAGCTCACCATCGCCTCGGGCAAGCAGGAAGGCGACGACGCCGGCCAGATCGCCGCCATCGAGCAGGCCGTCGTCCGCGGCGACAAGGGCATCCTCATCACCCCGATGTCCACGGGCGTCAACGACGCCATGACCAAGGCCCGCGACGCCGGCCTCTACGTCATCGCCCTCGACACCCCGCCGGACCCGCCGGACACCGTCGACATCACCTTCGCCACCGACAACCGCCTCGCGGGCAAGCTCATCGGCCAGTGGGCCGCGGGCCAGCTGGACGGAGAGAAGGCGACGATCGCCCTGCTCGACCTGTTCAACGACAAGATCGTGTCGGTCGACTACGACCGTGACCAGGGCTTCCTCGAGGGGATGGGCATCGACGTCGCGGACCCCAAGAAGAACGGGGACGAGGCCAAGACGGGCTCCTACTCCGGTGGTGACTACGAGATCGTCTGCAACGAGCCGAGCAACGGCGCCGAGGACGGCGGCCGGACGGCGATGGAGACCTGCCTGACCAAGAGCGACGGCATCAACGTCGTCTACACGATCAACGAGCCGGCGGCTGTCGGGGCCTCGGCCGCCCTCAAGACCGCCGGGATCACCGACGCGCTCATCGTGTCGGTCGACGGCGGCTGCGCCGGCGTGGCGTCGGTCAAGGACGGCACGATCGGAGCCACCAGCCAGCAGTACCCGCTGAAGATGGCGACGCATGGGGATGGAGGCGATCGCGCAGATCGCCCGCGGCGGCGAGCAGCCGCAGACCACCGAGGGCCTGGACTTCTTCAACACCGGGGTGGCGCTCGTCACCGACAAGCCGGTCGACGGGGTCGAGTCGATCGACACCGACGAGGCATCGCAGATCTGCTGGGGCTGACCTGATGTCGTCGTCCACCTCTGCTGCCGCCGAGTTCGCTCGGCGGCAGCACAGCCCTCTCCAGCGGGTCCAGCACCTGCTCCACGGCTACCCGTGGCTCAGCCCTCTGGTCCTGCTGGTCCTCACGACGATCGTCTTCACGATCCTGAACCCGCGCTACATCTCCCCCAACGCCCAGTCACTGCTGCTCCAGCAGGTTGCGGTCATCGCGTGTCTGGCGATCGGGCAGACGCTCGTCATCCTCACCGCCGGCATCGACCTGTCGGTCGGCGCGGTCGCCATCCTCGCGATGATGGTCATGGCCACCCTGGCCGCCGAGAACGGCGTGCCGGGGTTCCTCGCGATCCTCATCGGTGTCGCCCTCGCCGTCGGCGCCGGGCTGCTCAACGGCTTGCTCGTCACGCGGGTCAACCTCCCGCCGTTCATCGTGACGCTCGGGACGCTGTCGATCTTCACCGCCATCGCGCTGCTGTACTCGGGCGGGTCGAGCATCCAGAACAACCGCCTGCCCGGACATCATCAACGTCACGGGCAAGACGTTCTCGATCGGCGGGTTCCGGCTCACCATCGGGGTCGTCATGGTGCTCGCGCTCTACGCGATCGTCGGGTTCGCCCTGTCGCAGACCGCGTGGGGCCGGCACGTCTTCGCCGTCGGCGACGACCCCGAGTCGGCGCGCCTGTCTGGTGTCGCCAGCAAGCGGGTCCTGCTCTCGGTCTACACCGTCGCGGGGCTCATCTACGGCATCGCCGCGTGGATCCAGATCGGCCGGGCCGGCGCCGCCACCCCCAACGGCATCCCCGACGCCAACCTCGACAGCATCACCGCGGTCGTCATCGGTGGTACCTCGCTCTTCGGTGGCCGCGGTGGCCTGATCGGCAGCCTCCTCGGCGCGATCATCGTCGGCGCGTTCACCCTGGGCCTCTCGCTCGCGGGGGTCGACCAGCAGTGGCGGCTCCTCGCGATCGGTGTCCTCGTCATCGTCGCGGTCTCGGTCGACCAGTGGATCCGGAGGGTCAAGGCATGAGCACACTCGAACGGCTTCCGCTCTCCATCGACCACATCCCTGACGAGAAGCAGCACATCTACGAGTCGCAACCGTTGGTCTCGGCCCGCAACGTCGTCATCACCTTCGGGCGCGTCATCGGGCTCGACGGGGTCGATCTCGACCTGTACAAGGGCGAGGTTCTCGCGGTCATCGGCGACAACGGCGCGGGCAAGTCGACGCTCATCAAGTGCATCACCGGGGCGTACGTTCCGGACTCGGGGCAGATCTTCGTCGACGGGTCACAGGTTCAGCTACGACGCCCCCAGGACGCCCGCGAGGCCGGCATCGAGACCGTCTACCAGCAGCTGGCGGTCATCCCGGCGCTCGACATCGCGAGCAATCTCTACCTGGCCCGCGAGGAGCGTCGGCCGGGCCCGCTCGGCTCGGTGCTGCGGATGCTCGACAAGAAGGGCATGGCCCAACGGGCGGGTGACTCGGTCCAGAAGCTCGGCATCCAGACCATCCAGAACATGGGTCAGGCCGTCGAGACCCTCTCTGGTGGCCAGCGCCAGGCGGTTGCGGTCGCCCGCGCCGCGGCGTTCGGGTCCAAGGTCGTCGTCCTCGACGAGCCGACCGCGGCGCTGGGTGTCAAGGAGTCGGCCGCCGTCCTCGAGATGATCAAGCAGCTGCGCGATAGCGGTCTGGCCGATCATCCTCATCAGCCACAACATGCCGCACGTGTGGGAGGTCGCCGACCGGATCCACATCCAGCGGCTCGGCGGCTGCGCCGGCGTCATCACCCCGCAGTCGCACGACATGGGCGAGGGCGTCGCCATCATGACCGGCGCCACCACTCTGGAGCCCACGCCCTGAAGACGCGGGCCGCCGCACCCGCCGGACGACCGGGTGCGGCGTCCCGTCCCACCGCCCACGTGGGGGCGTCGCGCTGCCGTCGCGGGCCGGTGCGTCCGCTCCCCGAAACCGCCCCGCCGCACACCCGGCGAGCCCCCTGAGGGTCTGCTAGGTTCGCTGGCGGTTGCAGCAACAGCAGTACCTCGAACGGTCGAAACACCACGCGCCACAGGGGGCTGGAGTCGCATCCACGGCCGGCGCGAGGTGCGCCGGGCGAGCGCTACAGATGCAAAGGAAGTTGTCCCCATATGGCACAGGGCACCGTGAAGTGGTTCAACGCCGAGAAGGGCTTCGGGTTCATCGCCCAGGATGATGGCGGCCCCGATGTGTTCGTTCACTACTCCGCCATCGACGTCCAGGGCTACCGGTCCCTCGACGAGGCACAGCGGGTCGAGTTCGAGGTCACCCAGGGTCCGAAGGGCCCGCAGGCCGACCAGGTCCGCCCCATCTGACCCGGTCCCACCGAGTCGCACGACGACCCCCGCCCGGCCTGCCGGACGGGGGTCGTCCGCGTTCCCACCCGTCCCGACATTTCGGGGTCACCCCGCAATGTCAGCGCAGCAGGGCGTGCGAGACCGTGCTGCGCTGACGATGTCGTGCGTCGACCGCTGGAACGCAGCCCGGCCGGCCGCCCGGCCCCGGAGCAGCGACCGGCCACTCGTCGTGCGGCGACGTCAGTACGACGAGGTGACGACGAGGGTCGGCGCCGTGGCCCCCCCGCCCTCCCTGCTCGCGTACGACACCGCCGTCTTCCCGGACTGGGCGAGCACGAAGGTCACGGTCCCGTTCCCGGCCACGGCGACCGTGACGGGGATCTCGACCCAGCCGGCCTGCGTGGTCGGGGCAGCCGTCGCGACGGTGCCCCCGAACGCAGGCGCCGTCGCGAAGCTGAGCAACCCCTCGTCCCAGGGGCCCGCGGAGGTGTGGACGTCGACCGGGCTCACGTTCTTGCCGTTCGCGTAGATCCGTAGCACCGCCGACGTGACCGTGGGCTGCAGCCCGCTCGTCGTGAAGCGCAGCCACGTGTCGATCTCCGGGTCGCCGTCGAGCCGCAGCGTCGTCGCCGAGCCGTACCGTGACGTCGGCGAGCCCGCGTTGACGTACGTGTCGGCAGCGACCGGGAACGAGAGCGTCACGGGGTCCGGCACCTGCGTGCGCGCCGTCACCGGGTCGGACGCGGCGGACCGGTTGCCCGACCCGTCGATCGCGTCGACGGCGTAGTCGTGGCTCGCCCCGGTGGTCAGGCCGGTGTCGGTCCACGACGTCTGCGTGGCCGTGAGGTTCGCGACGGTTGCGCCGTCCCGGTACACGCGGTAGCCCGCGACCCCGCGCTCGTCGGTGGACGCCGTCCACGACACCGCGATGGACGTGAGGCTCGCTCCCGTCGCCGCGACGCCGGTGGGGACGGTCGGCGGGGTGGTGTCGACGGCCCAGGTCGTCGCCGTTGCCGGCGGCGAGAGGGCGGAGTAGTTCGCGGCGAGGTCGACGGCCCGCACCCGGTAGGTGTACGTCGTGTCCGGGGTGCGCCCGGTGTCCAGCCAGGCGTCGGTCGACGCGCTGACCAGGCCTGCCGAGACGCCGTCCCGGAAGATCTCGTACCCGCTGACCCCGCTGTCGTCGGTGGACAGGGTCCACCCGACCGACACGGCCGTCTCGCCGGTCGCCGCGGCCTGCACCGAACCGGGCACCGTCGGTGGCGTCGTGTCGCTGGTGTCCGCGGGGATGGTCACCGAGCCGGTCACCGGCTCCGAGGAGTTGCCGGCGGCGTCGCTCGCCGTGAGGGCGTAGGTGTAGGACTCGCCGGGGGTCAGGCCGTCGTCGTCCCAGGACTCTGCTCCCGGCCCCAGCTGGGCCACGGTGGCCCCGTTGCGCAGCAGCCGGTATCCGGTGACGCCGACGTTGTCCGTGGAGCCGCCCCACCGCACGCCCACCGACGTGGCGCCCGTGATGACGACGTCGAAGGGGTCGGGCAGCTCGGGCGGGGTCTCGTCCGGGGGTCGGACCGAGGCGGGCGCGGACGTCGCCGAGTGGTTGTCGGACGGATCGACGGCGTCGACCGTGTAGGTGTACGTGCGCTGGGCGTTGACGTCGGTGTCGACGAAGGACGTCCCGGGCACGCTGTCGACCGCCTCGCCGTCCCGGTACACGGTGTAGGAGACCACCGAGTCGGCATCGGTCGACGGGTTCCACGCCAGCTCGACCCGGTTCTGGCTCGGCGCCGTGGCGGTGAGCCCGGTCGGGGTCGTCGGCGGCGTCGTGTCGGGCGGGGGGACGCTGTCGACGACGAGGGTGGGGGCGGTGGCCCCGCCCTCGCGGCTGTCGACGGTGAACGCCGTGGTCTGGGTCGACCGGAGCTGGAACGCGTACGTGCCGTTGCCGGCGACGGCGGGGGTGACGTCGATGTCGACCCAGCCACCCGCGGGGAAGGAGCCGACGGATCCGGCGACCGCGTCCGGCGGCGGCGCGTTGGTCGCGGTCATGGTGAGCTCGGACCACGAGGGTGGCACCGTGCGGGCCGTGAGCCCCGTGGCCTTCTGGTTCGCCCACACCCGCAGGGTGGCCTTGGTCACCGTCGAATACGACCCCGTGACAGCGAACTTCACGTACGACTGCATGAGCGGGTCGGAGTCGTGGCGCAGGGTGGTGCTGCGCCCGTAGTTCCGGGTCGGGGACTGCTCCGAGGTGTAGGTGTCCTCACTCGCGACGACCGACAGCGTCACCGGGTGGGGTGCCGGCGTCGTGACGGACGCCGGCGGTGACGCCGGGGACTCGTTCCCCGCGGCGTCGAGGGCAGTGACGGTGAAGGTGTAGTGCGTCGAGGCCTGGAGCGCCTTCGCCTGGTAGGTGCGGGTGCCCGCGGGCAGGGTCGCGACGACGGCGCCGTCCTTGTGCACCCGGTACTGGGCGACGCCCCGGTCGTCGGCCGCGGCGGACCACGCGAGGTCGGCCGTGGAGGTCGACCCGACCGGTGCGCCGAGCTGGGCGGTGAGACTCGTCGGAGCGCTCGGGACCGTGGTGTCGGGGGAGAGGGCCTGACAGCCCAGGAAGCCGGAGTCCAGCACCTTGCCGCTACCGCCGTTGGGCGTGCGGTAGGTGTAGTCGATGCGCTCCGGGTACACCTCGAGCCGGAGCGCGCCGTAGGCCTGAGCGGACTCCAGGACGCGGGCGTCCGTGCTCTGCAGGCCCTGGCTCGAGTGCCCGCCGGCGCCCGCGACGACCTGGGTCACGCCGTCGGGATCCGGCTGCTGGTCCGCCCCGAGCGGCATCCAGTGCTGGTACTGGTGGTCGTGCCCGTTGAGGACGAGGGTCACGTCGTGCTGGCGGAGCAGGCTCCAGATCGCCGACATGCGCTGGGACGGGGCCTCGCTGCCGATGGTGTTGAGCGGGTGGTGGTACATGACGACCGTGCACGGGTTCGCTCGAGTGGCGAGGTCCTCGGCCAGCCATTGGTACTGCGGGGAGCCGACGGCCGTCTGGCCGTACTGCGTCGTGGAGTCGAGGCCGATGAAGTGCCAGCCGCCGGCGTCGAAGCTGTAGTAGTGCGGGATGTCGTTCCAGTACCGGAAGTAGCCGTCGGCCACGAACTGGCCCTGGTCCTTGTTGTACTCGTGGTTCCCGACGACGGGGGCGGTGATGTCGGCGAAGCGGCCGAACCAGGACGTGCTGTCGCCGTACCAGTTGCGGTACTCGGTCATCGTCCCGTCCTCGTAGACGTCGCCGAGGTACGTGAACAGCTGGGGGGTCCAGGAGGCCATCATGTCGGTCACGTCGGTCGCCGCCTGCTCGCCGCCCGCACCGTCGCCGACGGCGGCGAAGACCACCGGCGTCTCCGCCGTGGCGGCCGGCGCCGTGGGGGGCGTCCAGGAGCCGGTCGGACCGGGTTGAGTCGTCACGCCGTTGGCGAGGTCGACCGTCACCGACACAGGGTCGGCGGTCGTCCCGTCGCGGAAGACCGCAGTGGCCACGACCGTTGCCGTCCCGTCGACGAAATCCCTGGTGTCGAGGCTGAACTGGTAGGGCACCTGGTAGTCGGTGATCAGGTGCTGGCCCCGCATCGAGTACTCCACCTTGGCCACCCGCGGGCCGGAGCCACTCATCGTCACGGTCGTGGAGACCTGCACCGGGCCCGACGCGGTGCTCGCGCTGCCGATGGCCAAGCACGTCGACGCGGCCCACCCCCCGCCGGTCGTCGTGGCACAGGCACTGACGTCCGCTCCGCTGGCGGGGGCCGCGGCCAGCGCGATCACCAGAGTCGAGACGACCGCGACAGCGACGGTCCACCTGCGCTTACCGGCCATGTCCACGCTGGCGCTCCTGTCCCGCCTCCGGGGCGGACCTCGATCCGGCGATCCGACGAGTCGTCCGGGCGGACTGCGCCGTGCGCGGAGGGCTCGCCGAGGAGCTTGACGCACCCCTGCGGCCCGAACACAACGTAGGGTCCGTGCGGTTGACGGGGCTATAGCCCGACTGAGGCATTCCCGACTCGGCGAGGTTGCGTTAGGTTCGGCCACTGTCAACGTCGGACGGACGGGAATACAGGGCTCCTGCGTCGGCGATGGCGGTACAGGACAGGGGTGTCCATCATGCAGGGACTGTTGACGTGCCATGGCCCGGAGCCGGTGAGTCGGCTGCCGAGACCAACGCCGAGCCGAAGGCCGGGGGGTCTCCGATGACGGCAATCGACGCACCACGCAACGACATTGAGATCCGAGACCACACCGAACCGGCCGAAGAGGTCCGTCTTCGGACGCCGGCGACGGTCATCGTGCCGACCCGCAACGAGGAGGGGAACGTCCGCGAGCTGCTCCGGCGTCTCGTGCCCGTGCTTCCGGCCGGCAGCGAGGTGATCTTCGTCGATGACAGCGACGACGACACGGTCGCCGTCATCGAGGAGGCCGCGGCCGATCTCGCACTGCCGGTTCGGGTTCACCACCGCGAACCGGGCGACCGCGGCGACGGGCTCGGTGGCGCCGTCACCGCTGGTCTCGCCCGGGCGAGGTGCGACTGGTGCGTCGTCATGGACGCGGACCTCCAGCACCCTCCCGAGCTCGTTCCGGCGCTCGTCGCCGAGGGGCAGGCGTCCGAGAGCCAGCTCGTGGTCGCGAGCCGGTACGGCGGAGTCGGGGACGCCGACACCTTCAGTGCGGGCCGGGCGGCGCTGTCGACCTGGGCGACCCGGCTGACCAAGGCGTTCTTCCCCCGCCGGCTGGCGGCGGTCTCCGACCCGATGTCCGGCTTCTTCGCCGTCCGGCGCGACGCGGTCGACGTGACCGCGCTGCGCCCACACGGCTTCAAGATCCTCCTCGAGATCGCGGTGCGGTGCGGACCGTTGCGGACCGTCGAGGTGCCCTTCCACTTCGGCCGGCGCTTCGCGGGCGAGAGCAAGGCCAACCTCGCCGAGTGCGCGCGTCTGGTGACCTCGCTGTCGCGGCTGTGGTTCGCCGCGCGGAGCACCCGACCGGCCGGGCGCATGCTCGGGTTCGGTCTCGTGGGCCTGAGCGGCCTGCTCGTCAACACCGTCGCCCTGTGGTTCGTCGCCCAGGTGGTGGGGCTGCACTACGCCCCCGGCGTGGTCCTGGCGACGGTGGTCTCGACACTCTGGAACTGGGCGCTGCTCGAGCGGCTCGTGTACCCCTCGGGCGCACGCCGGGCGAGGATGGCGCGGCTGGGCGCCTTCGGCGGCCTCAACGTGCTGGCTCTGCTCCTGCGGGTGCCCCTGATCGCGCTGCTCGTCGAGTCCCTCGCGGTCAACTACCTCGTGGCGAACGCCGCGACCATCGTTCTCATCTTCGCGCTGCGGTTCGTCCTCAGTGACTCCGTCATCTTCCGGGGCAACGCGATGGCCGCTGCCGCACCTGCGACGGCATCCGCTGCCGCACCTGCGACGGCATCCGCTGCCGCGCCCGCTGCCCCGCCCGCTGCGGCACCTGCTGCGGCGGCCTCGAGCGCGGTCGTGGGGACGGTCGGACCGACCCTGGACGAGGTCCGCCCCGAGGAGCCGGTGGTGGTCGCAACCGCCACGACGGCACCTGTGCGGGACGGCTATCTGCCGCACCGGTACGACGTCCCCGGCGTGGCGACGATCGGCTCGGAGGTCCCCCTGCCCGAGCTGCAGTGGTTCCTCACGCCGTTCCGGACCCGGGGACCGTTCGACATCGAGATCCGCGTCGGCCGGATCGGCCATCTCCACGGACATGTCCAGTTCGTGGCCCAGGACGAGTCACGCCGCTACGAGGAGCACCTCGGAGCGTTCGGGGCGAACTTCCACATCGAGATGGGCGAGCGGATCCGGATCACCGTCGGGCCGCTGCTCGAGCACTCGCCGCACGTGCTGTACACCAACGTCGTCGAGGCGCTGCTGCGTTTCCTCGCCGTCACCAAGAAGCGCGTGCTGCTGCACTCCGCATGTGTGCGGCTCGGGAACACCGGGATCATGCTGTCGGCGCGGACCGACACCGGGAAGACCGGGACGATCCTGCGGCTCATCCGTGAGGAGGGTGCCACCTTCCTCTCGGACGACATGACGATCATCTCGCCGAAGGGGCGGGCCCACTGCTTCCCCAAGCCGCTGACGATCAGCCATCACACGCTGCTCGCGGTGGACTCCCAGGGCCTGTCGAAGCGCGAGTGGCGGTGGCTGCGGCTGCAGAGCCGGCTCCACTCCAAGGAGGGCCGCCAGTTCGGGATGCGGCTGGCTGCGATGAACCTCCCGATCATGACCGTGAACGCGATGACTCAGGCCGTGGTCCCGCCGCCGAAGTACGACGTGGACCGGCTCGTCCCGTGCGACGTGGCCCGGCGCGTGGACGTGTCGGACCTGTTCATCATCGAGCGGGGACTGAACGAGGTCGCCGACGTCACCGCCGGGGACGCACTCCCGGAGCTCATCGACAACACCGACGACGCGTACGGGTTCCCACCGTTCGCGACGTTGGCGCCGACGCTGGTGGTGGGCGGCATGGACTATGCCCAGCTCCGCCAGCGCGAGGAGGAGCTGTTGGCGAAGGCGTTGCGCCACATCCGAGTCCGTCGGGTCGTCCGCGACGACTTCGGCTGGCCGTCAGCGATCCGGTCGCTGGTGGCCGAGGACTCCATTCGTGATGCGAACGGCGAGCGGGCTGATCGGCACGCGCGACGTGGGCTTCGTCGGGGAAAGGTCCATGCGCCAGTCGTTGCATCCTGAGACGCCCGTGGTGGCGGGCGGCAGAGGTCGTCTGCCCGCCCCACGGTCCGCGGTCGGAGCCCGGTGGGTCTTTCCCGCCGGGCTTTCGGCCATGCTCGTCGGGGCGGCGTGGGTGCGGATGTCGGGCCTGTCGAGTGCCGGTCTGTCGAGCGACGAGGCGGTGTACATCGGCCAGGGTGTCGCGGTGGCGGGGGACCCGTCGTGGTCGGCTGTGCGAGCCCACCCTCCGCTGCTCGGGATCCTCGTCGAGGTCCTCACCGGCGGCGGCGTCGGTGACCTCGGCCCACGCTCCCTGAGCGTCGTGTTCGGCCTCGCCGCCGTCGTCGTCGCGGCGCTGCTCGCTCGTGAGCTCGGCGGGGTCACGGCCGGGCTCACCGCCGGTGCCGTGGTGGCCCTCATGCCGTACCACCGGGACGTCACCCGCCTCGCGCTCGTCGAGGTGCCGATGGCGACCGTCGCCGGGCTGGGCCTCCTCCTCGTCGTCCGGGGGGCACGGACGGGGCGGCCACGGCTGCTCGCAGCCGCAGGCGCCACGTTCGGCGTCGCGACGCTCTTCAAGGAGACCGCGCTCCTCACGGTCCTGGCCGTCGTGCTGGCGATCGTCGTCGGTGACCCGCGCGTCCCGGCCCGCGTGGCCCTGCGGGCTGTGCTCTGGTTCGCGGGCGTCGCCGCGCTCTACCCCGGCTGGCTCGCGGCGACCGGCAGCCTCGCCCGGGCCGCCGACTACGCGTTCTGGCAGACGGGACGTCGCGGCACCGACCCGATGCCGTTCTATCTCGACCTCGTCGCGCCGCGCGTCGGGTGGGCCGTGGTGGCCGCCGCCTGCGTGGGCGCTGTCGTCGCGGGGCGGTCACGGCTGCCGGGGGTGACCGCCGTCGTGCTCGCCGTCGTCGTCCCCCTGGGGTTCTACCTCGTGTGGCCGGTGCACGGCTACCCCTACCTGCTCGTCATCGTCGTCCCCCTCTCGGCGCTCGTGGGGGTCGCGGTCGCGGCCCTCTCGGAACGACTTCGGCGGGGTCGGGTGCTGCGCCTCGCCCCGTGGGTCCTCGCTCTCGCGGTGGCGCTCGCCGGCCCGGCGGCTGCGAGCCCCCAGCCGCCGGACGTCGCCGGTGCGGGCGGCGTCGCCGGCCTGCGGGAAGCCTCGTCGTGGCTCCGCGCGGCGGATGCCCGGACGGTCGTCACCGCGGCGCCGTGGGTGGCCAACATCGTCCGGCACTACACCCCGGGGGTCACCGTGACGAGCCTCAGCCGTGACCTCGACCTCGATACCGTCAACCCGGCGTACCGAGGCGGCCCGCCGGAGCTGCCCGGTGGTCCCGTGCATGTCGTCTGGGACGCCTGGTCAGCGGCCTCCGACCCCTCCGGGACCACGGCGCTGCTGGCCGAGGCGCGGGGGCGGGGCGCGCGGGTCGCGCACGTCGAGCTGGCCGAGCCCGGGGCCCAGCCGCGGATCCTCGTCGTCGTCCTCGAGGTCGACCCGTGACCCGCACAGCCGTCAGGACTATGCTGCCGAACCTCCGAGGTTCGGCCGACGGAGGGAGGGACCTCGTGGTCACCTCGATCCTCCGCGCGCTCCTGCTGACCCTCGTCCTTGCGCTGGTCCCGATGACCGCGACGGCCGCGACGTCGGGTGTGCGAGCCGGGCCGGACACCGAGACGGAGGCCCTCGCCCCGGCAGCGGTGCCCGTGTGGGCCTACTACTACATCTGGTTCGACCCCTCCTCGTGGGACCGCGCCAAGTCCGACACCCCGCTCCTGGGGACGTACAGCTCCGACGAGCGCACGGTGATGCGCCGTCATGTCGAGCTCGCGCAGTCCGCCGGCATCGACGGCTTCCTCGTGTCGTGGAAGGACATGGCGACCCTGAGCGACCGGCTCGAGCGGCTCGCCGACGTGGCCCGCGAGGCGGACTTCCGGTTGGGGATCGTGTACCAGGGCCTCGACTTCGCCCGGCGTCCCATCGAGACCCGGCAGGCCTGTGCGGACCTGGCGAAGTTCACGTCGAGGTGGGCGGCCGACCCGGTGTTCCATCTGCGCGGCGAGCGGCCCATCGTCGTCTGGACCGGGACCGACGAGTTCTCGACCGCGGACCTCGAGCAGTGCGTGGCCCCGGTCCGGGACCGTCTGCGGGTCCTCGCGTCCTCCCGGAG
The DNA here is from genome assembly GCA_963815545.1 of uncultured Actinomycetota bacterium. Taxonomy (GTDB): domain Bacteria; phylum Actinomycetota; class Actinomycetes; order Actinomycetales; family Dermatophilaceae; genus Phycicoccus. Next base: position 243,528 of record CAWFGY010000006.1, on the reverse strand, counting down.
CATCGAGGAGTGGGACCGCGCCTCCTCGGTGTTCGAGGGGAGCGCCTACTACTGGTCCTCGGTCGATCCGCGGAAGGAGTGGTACCCCCGCAAGCTCGCGGAGATGGGGGACGCCGTCCACGCGGACGGCGGGCTGTGGGTCGCGCCCGCCGCCCCGGGCTTCGACGCCCGCCTCATCGGAGGCAAGACGGTCGTCCCGCGCGAGGGTGACCGCACCCTCACCCGTGAGCTCGAGGCGGCGACGCTGTCGTCGGCGGATGCCATCGGGCTGATCTCGTGGAACGAGTTCAGCGAGAACTCGCACGTCGAGCCCAGCCAGCGGTACGGGATGACTGCGCTGCGGACGGTCGCCTCCTTCACCGGCAGCGGCGCGACGCTGCCGGTGCTCGACTCGAGTGCACCGCCCCCCCGGCCCACAGCGTCGGGGGTCAACGGCGTGACGGCGCTCATCATCATGGCGACGGTCCTCGGCGGCCTCCTCGTGTGGACCCGTTGGCGGCGGGAGCCCGACCCGGCGGACGACGGGGCGGCGTCATGACTCCGGCCCCGCGGACGGCCGTGTTGCGCCGGTACCTGCCGCCCGGTTCGACGATCGAGCGCGAGGCCCACCTGCCGATCTCCGCGGTCGACCGGCTTCGGGAGTACCGGCGGGCCTTCCACGCGCGGGTGGGTCCGCAGCTGCCGCTGGCCGCCATCCTGGCGCTGGCGCTCGCGCTGCGGGTGTGGCGACTCGACGCTGTCGGCTTCAACAGTGACGAGGCCGTGTACGCCGGGCAGGCGGCCAGCATCGCCGGAGACCCCGAGTCGCTCCCGTTCTTCCCGGTGTTCCGGGCTCATCCGCTGCTCTTCCACGCCACCGTCTCGGCCGTCTTCGAGGCCTTCGGGGTGAGCGACCTCGCGGCCCGGCTCACCGCCGTCGCGTTCGGGGTGGGGGGCGTCGTCGTCGCCTACCTCATCGGGGTCGAGCTGTACGGGCGTACCGCCGGCCTGCTCGCCGCACTGCTGGTGTCGGTGATGCCGTACTGGATCGTCGTGAGCCGGCAGGTGCTGCTCGACGGCCCGCAGTCCTTCCTCGCCGGGATGTCGATCTGGGCGCTCGCGCGCTTCGTCAACCGACGGAGCACGGCCTGGCTCTTCGGGGCCGCGGTCTTCCTCGGCCTGTCCGTTCTCGCGAAGGAGACCTCGATCATCCTCGGGGGCTCGGTCTTCGCGTTTCTCGCCCTGTCACCGGGTCTGCGGCTCGGCGTGCGGCGGCTGGCCGGAGCGTCCGCGCTGTTCATCGGCGTGGTCGCCGCGTACCCCCTGTCACTGCGCTTCGCCGGCGCGACGAGCACCGGCGGCGCGTTCATCACCTACCAGCTGTTCCGGCGTCCGAACCACGGTCTGGAGTTCTACCCCCTCGTCGTCCCGCCCGCGGTCGGGGTCGGCGTCGTGCTGGCCGCACTGGCCCTGGTGGTCATCGCGTGGCGGCGGTCCACGTGGCGCGAGACGCTGCTCTGGTGCTGGGTGGCCGTCCCCGTGGCCTTCTTCGAGCTCTTCCCCGTCAAGGGCTACCAGTACCTGCTCCCCGCGGCCGTCCCGATCGCGGTCCTGGCGGCCCGTGCGCTGCTCGTCTGGCCGCAGTGGTGGGCCGCCCGGCGGGCGCCGGTGCACCGGAGAGTGCCCCCGCTCGTCGTCCTCGCCGTGGTCCTCAGCGCCCTCGTGCCGGCCGTGGGGGCCTTGACCGGGACCGAGCGGGACACCGCCCTCGCGGGCACCGGTGGCCTGCCCGGCGGCCGTGAGCTCGGCAGCTGGATCCAGGACAACGTGCCGGCCGGCGTCACGATGATGACGATCGGGCCGTCGATGGCCAACATCATCAAGTGGTACGGGCGGCGCGAGGCGCTGGGCCTCTCGGTCAGCCCGAACCCGCTGTACCGCAACCCCGTCTACGACCCGATCCCCAACCCGGACCTCGCGATCCGCCGCAACGAGGTGCAGTACGTCGTCTGGGACAGCTTCTCGGCCGACCGGTCCGAGTTCTTCTCCGCGTCGGTCATGCGTTACGTCGAGCGGTACAACGGGCGTGAGGTGCACCGCGAGGAGATCGTGCGGACCGACGGCTCGGGCAACCCCACGCGGGTGCCGGTCATCATCGTCTACGAGGTGCGGCCATGAGCGCCCGCCGCCACCGCATCGCTGCCGTCGTCCTCGCCACGGTCGTCGCGGGCGTGGCGCCGGTGCTCGTCGGTGAGCCATCCCCCGCCGGCGCGCCGTCCGCGGAGGCCACCACCCCGCCGGTGGCCGCACCCCCACCCGACCTCCGGCCGGTGGCAGCGCCGCCGGCCGACGAGGTCGGCGCGGCGGAGGAGACGCCGACGACGACGCCGATCAAGCACTTCCTCTATCTCATGCAGGAGAACCACAGCTTCGACAACTACTTCGGCACCTACCCGGGTGCCGACGGGTTCCCTCCGGGGACCTGCGTCCCGGTGCGGGTCGACGACCCCGCGGGAGAGTGCGTCGAGCCGTTCTGGATCGGGGAGAAGGCGATCAGCGACCTCGGCCACACCGAGAAGGTGTTCCGCGCCCAGCTCAACGCGGGGGAGAACGACGGCTTCATCGAGGCGTTCGCCGACGAGGGCGACCCCACCGAGCAGGCGATGGGCTACTACGACGACCGGGACATCCCGTACTACTGGAACGTCGCGGACGAGTTCGTGCTCTTCGACCGGTTCTTCACCTCGGCCGGCGGGGGCAGCGTGTGGAACCACATGTACTGGGTCGCCGGTGTCCCGGGGAACCCCGAGGGCGACAGCATCCCCGCCGAGGGTTTCGGCGACATCCCGACGATCTTCGATCGTCTCGAGGAGGCCGGGGTGTCGTGGAAGTTCTACGTCCAGAACTACGACCCGTCGGTCACCTACCGCACCTACCGGACCGTCGACGACGCGAACAAGGGCGCCCAGGTGGTCTGGGTCCCGCTGCTCGCCTACGCCCGTTACCTCGACGACCCCGAGCTGTTCGCCAAGATCGTCCCACTCCAGGACTACTACCGGGACCTCGCGGCCGGCACCCTGCCCTCGGTCGCCTACATCGTTCCGTCGGGTGCCAGCGAGCACCCGCCGGGGAGCATCGCGGCCGGGGAGCGGTTCGTGCGCACCCTGCACACGGCGCTGATGCGCAGCTCCGCGTGGGACAGCTCGGCGTTCCTGTGGACCTACGACGACTGGGGCGGGTGGTACGACCACGTCATCCCTCCCCAGGTCGACGAGTTCGGCTTCGGCTACCGCGCGCCGACCCTGCTCATCAGCCCGTACGCCAAGAGGGGCCACGTCGAGAGCGCCACCCTGGACTTCACCTCCGGGCTGAAGTTCATCGAGAACAACTGGGGTGTGGAGCCCCTGGCCGCCCGGGACGCGGCAGCGAACGACATCACCGGGGCCTTCGACTTCGACGCGCCTCCGCGACCTGCCGAGCTGCTCCCGGACCACCGCGACCCGCCGCCGGAGTTCCTCTCGCCGCAACGGGTCATCTACGTCGTCTACGGTGCGGCGCTGCTGCTTCCGCCCCTGCTCCTGGGGGCCGTCACGAGCCCCGCACGCTGGAGGCGCCGTGCCAGGACATGAGCCAACGCGGCGACGGGGACCGGGGACCCGCTGCCGCTTCGCCGCGGCCGCCGCCCTCGTGGCCCTGACCGCGACGACCGTCGCGGTCGCCCCCACCGCAGCGGCCGCCGCCTGCCCGGCGGACCGGCCGGAGGTCGACATCGCCGTCCGGACCGTCCCGGTGGTCCCCGGCGCCCGGCTCGTGGTCGGCGGCGTCGAGGCGGTGACCGACGGCGCCGGGCATGCGAGCGTGCGGACGTGCCGGCTGACGACCGCCCGCGACATCGAGGGTCCGCAGGCGCCCGTGGAGCTCCCCGGCGCGCGCCGGGCGGTCTTCGACCGGGTCTTCCTCACCTCACGGGGTTCGCTGGTCTCGGTCGCGTTCGAGATGGAGAGCGAGGTCTCGTTCGCCTTCTCGGGCCTGCCCGCCCGTCGGATCGAACGCTTCACCCTGCGCTCGAGCACCGGTGACGTGACCACCCACACCTCCCTCGACCCGGTGTACCTGCGCGCCATCCGGGTCCTGCGCGGCCCCGACGGCCTGGAGGAACGTCGTATCTACTACTCCGTCGACTCGGTGGAGGTGGCCGGGTCGAGTGTGGTCAACCGGTCGCAGGTGAAGTTCTACCCCGCGGACCGGGCCGTCGTGCGGGTCCCCCTGCTTGCCTTCGACGTCCGGGTCGAGGTCGTGGACCGGCTGTTCCGTTGGCCCACCGGGTCCTCGGTGCGGCTCGTCCGCGAGGGGGAGCTCGACCTCGAGCTGCCCCTGGAGGAACGTGGTGCCCTGTTCACCGAGGTGCCGCGCGGCACGTACGACGTCGTGGCGGACGCACCGGGGCTGCGGATCGACCGCCATCTCATCCTGTCCCGCGATCAGGTCGTCGTCATGCCGGTGCTCACCTGGCTCGACCTCGCGGTCCTGCTGGGGGTCCCGGTGCTCATCGCGGTCGGACTCATCCTGGCGCCGCGCCCGCTGCTGCGACGCCGCATCGTGAGGGTCGTGCGCCGAGGTGTCGGCCCCCTCCGAGGTCTCGTCGCGTTCCGACGCCGACGGCCGGTACCACGGCACACCGGCATTCCGTAGAGTTCGACCGTCGTGCGCCCGCGCACGTCACCGCGACGTGGTCGTGGGGCGGGCGCTCATCGGTGAAGGAGTCGTCGATGGCGGAGGCATCCCGTTCTGCCCGGGCCGCTGCCCAGCGTCGCGGTGGTCGGCGACGCATCGTGGCCGCCGTCGTCGCTGGGGTCCTCGTCGTGGCGGCCGCGGCCGGTGTGGTCTGGTGGCGGCTCGAGGGCAACATCACCCGGGTCGACGTCAGCGGGGACCTGTCCGACGAGCGCCCCTCGGAGCCCGAGGGCCCGCTGAACATCCTGCTCATCGGGTCCGACACCCGGGAGGGTCAGGGCACCTCGGACGAAGGGTCCGTCAGCGGGGCCCGCTCGGACACGACGCTCATCGCGCACCTGTCCGGCGACCGCCAGCACGTGACGGTCGTGTCGATCCCACGGGACTCGATGGTCCCCATCGCGCCGGACTGCGACGCCACCGTGCCGACGGACCAGTGGCCGGTGCAGCAGTTCAACACGGCCTACAGCCTGGGTGGGCCCGCCTGCCTCATCAACACCATCGAGGCCGACACCGGGATCTTCGTCAACCACTTCGCGGTCGTCGACTTCACCGGCTTCAAGGGCATGGTCGACGCGCTGGGCGGGGTCCCGGTCTGCACGAACGTCGCGATCGACGACCCCAAGGCCCACCTGACGCTGCCGGCAGGGCGCCACGTGCTCGACGGTGAGCAGGCGCTGGGCTACGTCCGGGTCCGCTACACCGAGGGCGACGGCTCCGACCTCGGGAGGATCGAGCGTCAGCAGGCGTTCCTGTCCTCGATCGTCCAGGAGGCGACCCGCACCTCGTTGCTCCTCCGGCCCGACCGCCTGCTCTCCTTCCTCGACGCGGCGACGAAGTCCCTGACGACCGACGAGGAGCTCGGGGTCGGCGAGATGCGCGACATCGCGTCGTCGGTCAAGGACACCGGCATCGAGAACATCGCCTTCATCACCGTCCCCACCGAGACGTACCCGCAGGACCCAAACCGGGTGCAGTGGACTGCCGCGGCCGACACGTTGTGGCAGGCCCTGGCCGCGGACGAGCCGCTGACCGGGCCCACCGCGAGCGGAAGCCCGACGCCGTCGGCCACCGCGTCCCCGCTCACGGTCAGCCCCGCCGACATCTCCGTCGTCGTCGTCAACGCGACGGGGGCCGACGGGCTGGCCTCCCAGGTCGCCGAGGCACTCCAGGTGCAGGGCTTCCCCGCCGTGACGACGGAGTCGAGCGCGGACCGGCCCTCCGGCGTCGTCGTCACGTACGGCCCCGGCCAGGAGGAGGCTGCGCGGACGGTGGCAGCGGCGTTCCCCCGCTCGACGACGAAAGAGGACACCTCCCTCGTCGAGGCGCTCCGCGTCACCGTCGGCGCGGGCGCCGCACCCGTCGTCGAGGTGCCCAACCGGCTCGGGTCCGACCCGATCCCGTCCCCGACGGTCACCGCTCCCGCCCCGACCACCTCGATCGAGGCGCGGACCGCGGACGAGGACATCTGCTCCTGACCGATCGGTGAGTCTTCGCTCGATGCCATCCCGTGGGCTGTCGATGCTTTCCCGCGCCGCAGGCCGTGACCCCTTGGCGTCGAGCCGGGACCTTGGTTGTATGCGGCTGGGCCCTCTTCGCCCCCCTCGAAAGGAAGTCCCGCTGTGACGCCCCAGATCAGCGCCGATCTGTCGTCGGCCGACGTGTCCACCCCGAGCTACGACCGGGCGGCCGCCTCGGTCGGTGTCGTCCACTTCGGCGTCGGCAACTTCCACCGCTCCCACGAGGCGATGTACCTCGACCGGCTCATGGAGTCCGGCCGGGGCCTCGACTGGGGGATCTGCGGCGTGGGGGTCCTGCCGCAGGACGCGGTGATGCGCGACGCCATGCGTGCCCAGGACTGCGAGTACACCCTCGTCGTGCGGCATCCCGACGGCTCGCTCGAGCCCCGCGTCGTCGGGTCGCTCCTGGAGTACCTGTTCGCGCCGGAGGAGCCCGAGGCGGTCTACGCCCGGCTGCTGGACCCCGCGGTCCGCATCGTGTCGCTCACCGTGACCGAGGGCGGCTACCTCAAGGACGCGGGCACCGGCCGGTTCGACCCCGCGGACGAGTCCGTGGTCCACGACGCCGCCCACCTTGAGACCCCGAGGACCGCGTTCGGGTTCATCGTCGAGGGGTTGCGCCGGCGTCGGGCGGCCGGCCTGGCGCCCTTCACGGTCCTCTCGTGCGACAACCTCCAGGGCAACGGGGACGTCTGCCGCCAGACCGTCGTCGGCTTCGCGCGCCTCGTGGACCCCGACCTCGCGGACTGGATCGAGGCCGGCGTCGCGTTCCCCAACTGCATGGTCGACCGGATCACCCCGGCCACCACCGACGACGACCGAATGATGCTCGCCGAGAAGTTCGGCGTGCAGGACCGCTGGCCGGTGCCGGCGGAGCCCTTCACCCAGTGGATCGTCGAGGACGAGTTCCCCCTCGGCCGCCCGGACCTCGAGGCGGTGGACGTGCAGTTCGTCGACGACGTGAAGCCGTACGAGCTGATGAAGCTGCGGATGCTCAACGCCAGCCACCAGGCGCTCGCGTACCTCGGCGCCCCGCTGGGCTACCTCTTCGTCGACGAGACGATGCGCGACGAGCGGATCCGCGCCTTCCTCGAGCGCTACATGGCCGACGAGGCAGCACCGACCCTCGGCGAGCTCCCCGGCATCGACCTGCCGGCCTACATCGCGACGCTGCTCGAGCGCTTCGCCAACCCCGAGATCCGCGACACCCTCGTCCGCCTGGCCACCGACGGGGGGAACCGGATGGCGACCTTCACCCTCCCGCCGATCCGGGAGAACCTCGCGGCGGGCCGGCCGATCGCCCTGGGCGCGCTCATGGTGGCCGCCTGGGCCGAGTACTGGGCGCTCATCGGCCGTGGCGGTCTGGGCCCGGGCGAGGTCCCGCCCGACGTCCACGCCGAGTCCCTGGCTGCCGCCGCGACGGCTCAGGACCCCGCGGCCTTCATCGGGCTCGAGCGGGTCTTCGGCGACCTCGGCGACGACCCGCGATTCCGGGGCGAGTTCCTCCGGGCCCGCGGCGTGGTGGCCGAGTACGGCGTCCACAGCGCGCTCGACCGGGCGCTGGGGCTCGTCACTCCCTGAGGCGTCCGGTCCGGGCCGGTCGGGGGCTAGTCGGATTCGGCGCGCCGGCCCAGGCTGAACACTTCGGGGGGCGGCTTCTGCGACGACTCCAGCTTGCGGTAGGCCGTCGGCGTCGTCCCCACCTCGGTGAGGAACTGCCGGTTGAAGTTCGCCATGTTGCGGTAGCCGCTCTTGGCGGCGACCTGGGCGATCGAGTCCTCCGTGGTGTCGAGCAGGCGCCGGGAGTGCGCGATGCGCAGCTTCTTGACCATCGCGCTGAAGGTCGTGCCGGTCGCGCTCTTGAAGTACTTCGAGAAGGTGGGCTCCGACATGTACGCCATCTGGGCTGCGGTGGCGAGCCGGATGTCGCCGGTGAGGTTCTCGAAGATGTAGGACAGCCCCGCCTCCACGGCCCCGAGCGAGTTGGCGTCCGCCGGGCGCCCCAGCCACTCGCTGGCGACGACCTCGTGCTCGTCCTCGGGGGAGCGGGCGAACAGGCTCAGCAGAGCGAACAGGTGCGACATCTGCTCGGCCCCCCGGCTGCGGACGACGTCGAGGATGGTCTCGGCGGCCCGCCAGGCCGTGGCGCCGGAGAACACGAGCCCGCGGGTGGAGGCGGCGAGGACGCCGTCGATCTCCTGGATCTCGGGGATGAGCTCCATGCACTGGCGGATCCACTCGTCGGTGAACTGGACGACCGCGTCCCGGTTGACGGCGACCTGGCCTTCGGGGAGGTCGCTGACCCAGTCGTGGGGGAGGTTCGGCCCCATGAAGCTCACGTGGCCGGGCGAGAACGTCCCGACGTGGTCACCGGCGATGAAGCTGCCATGGGTCTTGGTGATGAGGTGGATCTCGTACTCGGGGTGCGCGCCCCAGCCGCAGATCTCGCTCGGGAAGTCGTGGGTCAGGGCGCGGATCGCGTGCTGCGGGTCCGGCGGGATCACCTCGCGCCGGGGGGCGCTGGGGTAGGGGCTGCGGACCAGGGTCTCGTCATGGGAGGCGCCCTCGACGGTCATGGACGGGAAGTCGGCGAGATGGGCCCGAGGAGTCCCCGTGGATCGATACGAAATCGTCACCACCTCCTGGTTGCCCTCGTGACCTTGGCCGGTCCAGTGAGCCGCCTGCGTGGCGAATTCCTCGGCTGGAGCGGTGGGGCGATCGGCCGTACTCGAGAAAGATAGTACCGAACTAGCCGTGGACTTGGTCCTTGTCGGCGAGTCAGCGCCTCTCCGTAGTTTCGAGGGGTACCTGGTCCGCAGCGCTCAGGGACTCTCGGAGCCCCAGCTCCAACGAACTCACCCCGCACCCGTCGTCGGGAGCGGTGTACCTACCGAAGGAGTTAGGAATGCTCTCGAAGAAGCGAGCACTCACGTTCAGTGCCGGGCGATGGCCTCGGCCATGGCGCTTGGCCGCCTGTTCGTCCGGTGCCGTCTCGTCGGACGACGGGGCCGGTGCGTGGTGACGTCACCCTCAACCTGGCGACCGTCAACAACGGCCAGATGAAGGACATGGAGCAGCTGAAGTCGGAGTACGAGACCGCCAACCCCGGCACGACCGTCAACTTCCAGGTCATGGAGGAGGCCGACCTCCGCGCCGCCGTCACCGCGGACGTCGCGAGCGGCGCCGGCCAGTACGACATCGTCACCATCGGCGCCTACGAGACGCCGCAGTGGGGCGCCAACGGCTGGCTCGTGGACCTCACCGAGCCGCTGGCCGCCGACGCCGACTACGACGTCGAGGACATCCTCCCGCCCGTCCGCGACGGCCATCTCGAACGAGGGCAAGCAGTACGCGGTGCCCGTTCTACGGCGAGTCCTCGATCCTCATGTACAACAAGGAGATCCTGGACGAGGCCTGCGTCACCCTCTCGGAGAACCCGACGTGGCAGGAGGTCGCGGACGCGGCCGCGAAGGTCAAGACCTCCGACATGGCCGGCATCTGCATGCGCGGCAAGCCCGGCTGGGGTGACCTCTTCGCCCCGCTGACCACCGTGGTCCAGACCTTCGGCGGCAACTGGTACGACATGGAGTGGAACGCCACCGTCGACACCCCGGAGTGGAAGGAGGCCGTCTCCTTCTACAAGACGATGCTCGACGAGTCCGGTCAGTCCGACCCGGTGTCCTACAGCTTCAACGAGTGCCTCACCGCGCTCAAGGAGGGCAAGGCCGCGATGTGGGCCGACGCCTCCGTCGCCGCCTCGCTCCTCGAGGCCGACGACTCCCCGGTCAAGGGCAAGATGGGCTACGCCCACATGCCCGTCGAACAAGACCGAGGAGTCCGGCTGGCTGTGGAGCTGGAACCTCGCGGTCCCCGCGACCGACGAAGAACCAGGACGCCGCGATCGACTTCGTGAAGTGGGCGACGAGCAAGGAGTACATCAAGCTCGTCGGCGAGAAGATCGGCTGGTCGAACGTCCCGCCGGGCTCGCGCACCTCGACCTACGAGATCCCGGAGTACAAGGACGCCGCCGCCGCCTACGCGCCCATCACCCTCGACGTCATGAGCGTCGGTCAACCCCGAAGCAGCCGGGCGTCAACCCGCAGCCCTGGGTCGGCATCCAGTACGTCTCGATCCCCGAGTTCCAGGACGTCGGCAACCAGTGCGCGCAGCTCATCGCGGACTACATCGCGAACCGGACCTCGGTCGACGACGCGCTCGCACAGTGCCAGTCCGTCGCGCAGAAGGCCGGCGACGCCCACAAGGGCTGACCCACCATCGGTGACCGTCTGATCAACGGTGCCGGGGCCGACCGCACACGGTCGGCCCCGGCACCAACCCCGTCGCAATACCACGTCGCACAAGGGAGTGCTCGGATGTCCATGACAGACGTCGACACGGTGGAGGCCAAGACCGCCACCGATCCCACGGCGGGCGAAGAAGGGCGAGTTCCGCTCCGCCCGCGGGCTCGTCGCCCCGGCCATCATCTTCCTCATCCTCCTCACGCAGGTCCCGTTCCTCGTCACCATCGGCTTCTCGACGATGAAGTGGAACCTGCTCTACCCGCAGGACCGCGGCTTCACCGGCTTCGACAACTACGTCACCGCCCTGTCCTCGGGGGCGCTCTGGCCCTCGATCGTCGCGACCGTCCTCATCACCGCCCTGTCGGTGACGCTGTCGCTGCTCTTCGGGCTGCTCTTCGCGCTCCTGCTCGACCGTCAGTTCCCCGGCCAAGCCATCGCCCGGACGCTGATGATCACCCCGTTCCTCATCATGCCGGCCGCGGCCGCCCTGATCTGGAAGTACTCGATGTTCGACACGAACATCGGCATCCTCAACTGGCTCTCCCGGATCTCGGGCCTGCCGGTCGTGTCGTGGTCCACCGAGCACCCGCTGGCGTCCGTGGTCATCGTCCTGACCTGGCAGTTCACGCCGTTCATGATGCTCATCCTGCTCGCCGGCCTGCAGGGTCAGGACAAGGCGATCATGGAGGCCGCCCAGGTCGACGGCGCCGGCACCTGGCGGACCTTCACCTGGATCACGCTGCCGCACCTGCGGATGTACGTCGAGATCGGCGTGCTGCTCGGCTCGGTCATCATCATCCAGGTCTTCGACCCGATCGCCATCCTCACCAAGGGCACGGGCGGGACCAAGACCCTCGCCTACCTGCTCTACGAACGAGCGTTCATCGGCCTCGACGTCGGGGAGGCCGCCGCCTACGGCGTCGTCACGGTCGTCCTCACGATCATCGTGGCCACCGTCGCGCTCCGCACGCTCTTCAAGGTCTTCATGGCAGGAGGGTCACGATGAACACCAAGACCAAGGGCACACTCACCACGATCGGCACCTGGGTGCTGGTCCTGATCTTCTTCTTCCCCGTCTTCTGGATGTTCCTCAACGGGTTCAAGCCGGAGTCGGTGGCGTCCTCGACCACGCCGAGCCTGTTCTTCAGCCCGTCCACTCGAGGGCTTCCAGGCCGCCTTCGACCGCGGGATGCAGGGCTACCTCATCAACTCGCTCACCGCGTCGGTCACCGCGACCGTCATCGCCGTGCTCCTCGCGATCCCCGCGGCGTACGCCCTGAGCATCCGGCGGGTCAAGAACGTCGAGGGATCGCTGACGTTCTTCATCTCCACCCGGTTCATGCCGCTGGCCGCGGTCGTGCTGCCCCTGTTCATGATCTTCAAGGAGCTGGGGCTGCTCGACAACATCTACGCGCTCGCCATCGTCTACGCCGCGGTGAACCTGCCCGTGACGGTGTGGATGATGCGCTCGTTCTTCCTCGAGGTGCCGTTCGAGATCATCGAGGCCGCCCGCGTCGACGGTGCCGGTCTGTACCGCGAGATCGTCCGGATCGTCCTGCCCCTGGTCCTGCCCGGGGTCGCCGCGGCCGCGCTCTTCTGCTTCATCTTCAGCTGGAACGAGTACTTCCTCTCCACGCTGCCCACGAGTTCCTCGGCACGCACGACGCCGCCGTTCCTCGGGAGCTTCGTCGACGGGCGCGGTCAGTTCCTCGCCGTGCTGTCGGCAGGGCAGCGACGGTCGCTGCCCTGCCGGTCATCATCGCCGGCTGGGTCGCGCACAATCAGCTCGTCCGTGGTCTGTCGATGGGAGCCATCAAGTGACCGACGGCGCTACCGTCGTCTGATCCGGCCCACGTCCCCGAGGAGCACCTGATGCCCGCACCCGTCCGAAGCCTCGAGGGCACCGTCGTCGTCGTCACCGGCGCGGGCGGCGGGATCGGCGGCCAGACGGTGCGCCAGGCCGTCGAGGCCGGTGCCAGGGTCGTCGCCGGCGATGTGCGAGCCGAGGCGCTGGCTCCGCTGGTCGACGAGCTCGGCGACGACCGGGTGGCGTCGGTCGTCGGGGACGTGCGCGACGAGGCGACGGCCGATGCTCTCGTGGCCGGTGGCGTCGCGGCGTTCGGCCGGGTCGACTCGGTCGTCGCCAACGCCGCGGTCGGCTTCTACGGCGGGCTGCTCGACATGAGCCCGGAGCAGATCTCGCTCATGGTCGACGTCAACGTCAAGGGCACGGTGTGGCTCGCGCGGGCGGCGGTCCGGCAGTTCCGGGCCCAGGGTGACGGTGGCGACATCGTCATCCTCGGCTCGGTGGCGGGGCTGCTCATCGGCGGCGGCAAGGAGGCCGTGTACGCGGCCACGAAGGGCGCCCAGATCAACCTCGGGTATGCCCTGGACCGCGAGCTGCGCACCGAGGGCATCCGCACCACGGTCATCGCCCCGGCAGGGGTCAACACGGCCTTCGCCGCGGCCGACGGCAGGTTCGGCGACGGCGACCCGGCGTCGGGCCACTTCATGGAGCCGGGCGACATCGCGGGCGCGGTGCTGCACACGCTGCAGCAGCCGCGCCGGATGCGGACCGAGCTGTGGACGATGTGGAGCCTCGCCGAGAACCACTGACCTCGGGAGGCGGCGCATCTATCGGAGGATCGTCAGGGTGTTTGACCCCGACGATCCTCCGTCCGCCTCGCATGTCCGCGGTGTTCGGCGGAGGGGAGCCGCGGTTCGCCCCGGCTCGTTCCTCACCGGCGCGAAACCGCTCCCGGCATCCACCCGCGTCCGCACATGGAAAACCCCCGGTCGCAAGCTCCCGGGGGTTTCCATGTGCGGAGGCGGAGGGATTTGAACCCTCGATGGGCTTGAGACCCAAACCGCATTAGCAGTGCGGCGCCATAGACCGGACTAGGCGACGCCTCCAACGCCTGCACAGGGTAGCCGTCGGCGCCGCCGCCGAGCAAAAAGGGTGTCGTGTCGTGAACTCGGCCGGGCGCCGGGCGCCAGCACCGCGACCCGGGCGTGTCCCGCCGAATCGCCGGACGGCTCCGCGTCCGCGGTGTCACACTCCCGCGGTGACGACTGCACAGCACCGGGGGACCTGTACCGCACCGACGACCGGGAGCGAGGCATGAGCGCCCAGCCGCCCGGCTCCCCGTTCCCGTTCCCGCCGAGCCCTCCCTCTGCAGGGCCGCTCGCCCCGGCCGCCCACCAGGGCGCGGACTTCGCGCCGGCCTCCACGCCCAGGGGCTATCCGGCGGTCGACCCCGAGGTCGTCGCCGCCCGAGAGAAGGCCGGGACCGCCATGGGCTGGGGCATCGCCGGCGCAGTCGCGGGAGGCTTGGCGTTCGTCGTGGCCCTCGCCGCGCTCGGCAGCAGCGTGGTCGGGGGCTCCGGCCTCGGCGACGACGGGTACTTCGAGCCGCTCCGGGGGGAGGTCGTCGGGCTCAGCGACGGTGCCGCGCTCAGCGGGGACCGGCTCGCCTACGCCATCGACGCCCTCCAGCGCGACTGGGGCTACGACATGGAGGACCTGTCGTGCCCCGACACCGCCGCGGTGTCGACCTCGACGGTCGTCGTGTGCACCGGCGCCGTGGACGGGTTCGACTGGACCGGCGCGGTCCTGTTCGAGGACGCGAGCGGCTCCTTCGTCGTCGCGGAGTTCTGAGCCCGCGCCTTCCGGGCCGCCCCGAACACCCACCAGCGCATCGCCGCGAACTTGACCGCGGTCGCGGCGACGGTCGTCATCGCGACGACCCCGGTCTCCAGCCAGGTGGGCGCGGCGGGCGCGACGACGCTGAGCAGCGCCAGCCCGCCCGAGGTCATCGCGAGGGTGAGTGCGAACACGACGAGGCCCTGCACCTGGTGCCGGGCAGCACCCTCCGGCCCCCGGATCCCGAACGTCCAGCGCCGGTTGGCCCACGTGTTGGCGACGGCCGCCACGAGGAGCGCCACGGTGTTGGCCATCTGCGGGGAGCCCACCTGCCGCAGCAGGACGAACCCGCCGAGGTGGAGGAGCGTGCTGGCCGCGCCGACTGCCGCGAAGGTCACGAGCTGGGTGGCGACCCGGCGCCGGCGGTCGGTGGTGGCCCGGCTCCCTGCTTCGGTGGCTGACCGGGGCGCCGCAGTGGTCGTCACGACGCCGACCCGAGCGGCTGGGTGAGGTCGTAGAACGTGTCGCCGCCGATGGTCACCTCGGTGAAGCTCTGCGACACCCAGGCCGCGATCTCCGAGGAAGCCCCGGACCCGCCCTGCTGGCCGCCGAAACCGCCACCGGCGAGGACGTAGTGGATCCGGCCGTCGGTCACGTACTGCTGGAACTGCTCCAGCGTCGGCGCCGGGTCCGACCCGTTGAACCCGCCGATCGCCATGACGGGCAGCGCGGTGCCGAGCTGGAGGCCGGCGGCGTTCTGGGAGCCGACGGCGGCCGCCACCCAGTCGAAGCCGTCGGCGTCCGCCGAGAGGGCCTCGACGACGACGCTGTCGGGCATAGCGGCGTCGAGCAGGCCACCGGTGCCCCCGCCTCCCGGTGCCGTGCCCGTGGCCCCGCCCGGCGTCGTGCCGGTGCCGCCCGGGCCCACGGGGGCTGTCCCGGTGGTCCCGCCCGGCGGGGTGCCCGGTGCGCCACCGGTCGGGCCTGCGCCGCCGTCTCCGGGTCCCCCGCCGGCGCCGCCGGTCGAGGGGCCGGCCGTGACGATGGACCCGGTGTGTGCGGTGGTGATCGTCGTGGCCGTGTACGCGGCCGGGCCGGCGAGGGCCGCGACCAGGGCGGTCGCGGCGACGGCCCAGGCCGCGCGGCGCGGCAGCCGGCCGATGACGAGGAAGAGGATGGCGGCCGCGAGGCCGAGCATGAGCACCCCGAACCGCAGGCCACCGCTGTACGCGGTCGTCCGGGACAGGAGCACGAACGCCCACACCGACGTGGTGAGCGTCGCCACGGCGAGCGTGACGGCGCCCGACGCCCGGTGCCGGCGCTCCCAGGCCTCGCCGGCGCCCATCCCGACCAGAGCCGCGATCGGCGGGGCCAGGGCCACCGTGTAGTACTCGTGGAAGATGCCCTGCATGAGGGAGAAGAGCAGAGCCGTGACGAGCAGCCACAGCCCCATTGCGAGGTAGGCGGCGCGGCGCCGGTCGGTGACGGGGGCACGGCCCCGGAACGCGAGCCCGGCGACGAACAGCACGAGTGCGGCCGGCAGGAGCCACGAGATCTGCCCGCCGACGGAGCTGTCGAACATCCGGAACAGGCCGACCCCGCTGGAGAAGGGGCTCGCCCCGCCGCCGACAGCGCCGACCTCGGACCCGTCGAGGCGGCCGAGGCCGTTGTAGCCGATGGTCAGCTCGAGGAAGGAGTTGGTCTGGCTGCCGCCGATGTACGGGCGCATCGACTCCGGGAGGAGCTCGACGATCGCGACCCACCACCCGGCCGACCCCACGAACGCCAGCGCCGAGGCGAGCCCGCCCAGCAGGCGCCGGCGCAGGGACGTGTCCGCGCACAGCATCCACACCAGGGCGATGGCCGGGACGACGAGGAGCACCTGGAGGCTCTTGGTGAGGAAGCCGACGCCGGTGAACACCCCGGCGAGCGCGATCCACCGGATGGACCCGGCCTCGAGCGACCGCAGCGTGGCCCACACGGCGAGGGCCATGAGCAGGGTGAGCAGGGCGTCCGGGTTGTTGAAGCGGAACATCAGGGCCGCGACCGGGGTCAGGGCCAGGGCCGCGCCGGCGAGCAGAGCGCTGCCGTGCCCGAACCAGCGGTGCACGGACGCGTGGACCACGGCGACCGTGCCGACGCCGAGGAGCACTTGGGGGAGCAGCATCGCGAACGAACCGAGCCCGAGCAGCCGCACCGACAGCGCCATGATCCACAGCGATGCGGGGGGCTTGTCGACGGTGATGGCGTTGCTCGCGTCGAAGCTGCCGAAGAAGAACGCCTCCCACGAGACGCTGCCCGCCTGGACCGCCGCCGCATAGAAGCTGTTGGCCCAGCCACTGGCAGTGAGGTTGTACAGGTAGGCGGCGCCGGTGAGGACGAGCAGGGCGATGAGGCCCGGGCGGGCCCACGCCGGGTCGGACTCGGTCCCGCGCAGGGCCCTGCGGGCGCGTTTACGGAGGCCGCTCGACCTGCGGTCGGGCGAGACGGCCGGCGTGGGGGAGGGTGGCGTGGCTCCGTCGCGGTAGGTCGTCTCAGGCAGGGTCGCGGTGTCCATGGAGCAACCGTGGTGGGGCCGACTGTGGGGCGCCTGTGGCGCTCCTGTCGCTCCCGCCAGAGCGACGGGCGGCGACCGAGGGCGGACCGCCAGGGCCCCTGCGGAGCCCCTGAGCGAGGATGGGGCGTGTGGACGTGACGATCCGCCCGGCCCTCGCCGGGGAGCACGATGCCGTCGGTGCGCTGACGCTGGCGGCCTACGCGGCCGACGGCATGATCACGCCCGAACATCCCTACGCGCCAAGGCTCCTCGACGCCACCTCGCGTGCTCGCGACGCCGTCCTCCTCGTCGCCACCGACGCTCGCGGGTCGCTGCTCGGGACCGCGACCTACGTGCGACCAGGGACGCCGTTCGCCGAGGTGGGTGGGGCCGGCGAGGCAGAGATCCGGATGCTCGCCGTCGCGCCCGAAGCCCGGGGGGCGGGGGTGGGGCGGCTGCTCAGCGACGAGTGCGTCCGCCGGGCCCGGGCCGACGGCTGCGACGCCGTCGCCCTGTCGAGCGGGTCGTGGATGACGGCTGCACACCGGCTGTACGAGCGGCTGGGGTTCGTCCGCACCCCCGAACGCGACTGGTCGCCCCGGCCGGGCATCGACCTCGTCGCCTACCGCCTCCCCCTCTGACCCAGGAGCCCCGACAATTCGGGGTCACCCCGAAATGTCAGGCACGCAGGGGCTGCGAGGTCGTGTGGCGCTGACGACGTCGTGCGACGCGGGCGGCGCGGCCGGGACGGTCAGGTGGCCGGCAGCAGGACCGAGAACGTCGTGTCCCCCGGCTCGGACCTGACCTCGACGCGCCCCCCGTGCGCCTGCCCGACCGCCGCCACGATCGACAACCCGAGCCCCGTCGACCCCTGCGCCCGGCTGCGCGAGTCGTCGCCACGGGTGAACCGCTCGAAGACCTTGCCCTGTAGGCCGGTCGGGATGCCGGGGCCGTTGTCGGACACCGAGATCCGCACCATCGACCCCTCGGGGCGCAGCGACGTGACGACCCGCGTCCCGGACGGGGTGTGCGTGCGGGCGTTGGCCAAAAGGTTGGCGAGGATCTGGTGCAGCCGGGCCTCGTCGCCGGTGATCTCGACGGGCTCGTCGGGCAGGTCCAGCTCCCACGCGTGGTCCGGCGATGCCGCGTGGGCGTCGCTGACGGCGTTCATGGCGAGCAGCGAGAGGTCCACCGGCTCGCGGTCCAGCGGCCGGCCCGAGTCCAGTCGGGCGAGCAGCAGCAGGTCCTCCACGAGCTCCTGCATCCGCAGCGCCTCCGACTCGACCCGCCCGATGGCGTGCGTCACCGTCGGCGGCACGGGGTCGTCCTCGCGCCGGGTCAGCTCGGCGTACCCCCGGATCGAGGCCAGGGGCGTGCGGAGCTCGTGCGAGGCGTCGGCGACGAACTGCCGCACCCGCATCTCGCTCTCCTGGCGGGCCCGCAGCGCGGACTCGACGTCGTCGAGCATCGTGTTGATCGCCAGCCCGACCTGCCCCACCTCGGTGCGCCCGTCGGCGTCCCGGTCCGGCACCCGCACGGCGAGGGCGACGTCGCCGGAGTCCAGCTGGAGCGTCGACACCTGGCGGGCCGTGGCGGCCACCCGGTCCAACGGCGCGAGGCTGCGCCGGATGACGACGGCGCCGCCCGCGCCGACGAGGACGAGGCCGACGACGGTGCCGCCCACGACGAGCGCGAGCAGCTTGGCCAGCAGCTGGTCGACCGGCGCGGTCGAGACACCGACGACGAGGGTGCCACCGCCGCGCACCTCACGGGCCGTGACGAGGTACTCGCCGACGGAGCCGCCAAGAGCCACCCGGACCGGCTCCTGACCGTCGACGGACGCCGCCACCCGCTCCACGGCGTCGGCGTCCAGCGAGCCGTAGTCGCCGTTGCGCAGGACAACGCTGTTGAGCTCGGCCCCGGTACGCGGGTCCGTCGTGACGCCGCCGTCGGAGGTGAGCCCCAGCACGAGGACCTTGTCGCCGCCCGGGGCGCCGCCCCGGCCCGTCGACGGGGGCACCCGGCCGTCGCCGTCGGCGTCGAGGTCGGGCAGCCCCTGCCGGTCACCGGTCCGGCCGAGGGCGCCCTGCAGGTCCTCGGTCAGCTGGGCGTCGAGGTAGCGCCGGGTCTCCAGGACCGTCAAGGCGCTGGTCGCGAGCATGACGACGGTGAACAGGGCCAGCACGGAGGCGAGCAGCTTGGTGCGCAGGGTCCAGCGCGACGGCCCGGGCGGGGCCGTCGGAAGGTGGAGGCGAGGTGCCATCGAGGTCAGTCGGCCGGCTTGAGCACGTAGCCGACGCCGCGCATCGTGTGGATCATCGGGGCGCGGCCGACGTCGATCTTCTTGCGGAGGTAGGAGATGTACAGCTCGACGACGTTGGCCTGGCCGCCGAAGTCGTAGTTCCAGACGCGGTCGAGGATCTGCGCCTTGGAGAGCACCCGCTTGGGGTTGCGCATGAGGTAGCGGAGCAGCTCGAACTCGGTGGCGGTCAGCTGGATCTCGGTGCCGGCACGGGTCACCTCGTGGCTGTCCTCGTCCATCGTGAGGTCGCCGACGACGAGCATCGAGTCGCTCTCGTCGGCCGCGACGGCGGTGCGCCGCATCAGCGCGCGGAGCCGGGCGACGACCTCCTCGAGACTGAACGGCTTGGTCACGTAGTCGTCGCCGCCCGCCGTGAGCCCGGCGACGCGGTCCTCGACGGCGTCCTTGGCCGTGAGGAAGAGGACGGGCACGTTGGGGTCGTCGCCGCGCATCCGGCGCAGCACCTCGAGGCCGTCGAAGTCGGGCAGCATCATGTCGAGGACGACGGCGTCGGGCCCGAAGTCCTTCGCGGCGCGCACGGCCTGGATGCCGCTGGCGGCGGTGCGGACCTCCCACCCCTCGTAGCGCAGGGCCATCGAGAGGAGCTCGGTGAGGTTGGGCTCGTCGTCGACGACGAGGACGCGCACCGGGCTGCCGTCGAGACGGGCGAGCGCCGGGGCGGGGGCGGGCTGCTGTCGGGTCTGCATGGGTCGAGTCTGTGTGCCCCGGCTGCGCGGAACCGATGCGTCGGCTGTGTGCTTCCTGTGTGCCACCGCCCCAGGCTGCCAGGGTGGCCCTGGGTCCGCCACAGGCTCGCCACAGCAGCCGTCGCCACGCTTCAGTCGCCGAGTCCCGTCGACGAGAGAAGGAACCCCGATGACCGAGCGCCCCGACGAGCAGACGCCGTCCGCGACGCCCGACCCGACGCCCGCCCACGACGAGACCACCGACCCGGCGGCCGCAGGCGCGGCGCGGGTCGAGAGCGGCGGGTGGTCCTGGCGGCGACCGTGGTCCGGCTGGTCGGCGCCCGGGCAGTGGTCGGGGACACGGACCCTCGTCGCCGTCGTGGCGGCCACCGTCGTCGGAGCCCTCGGGGCCCTCGGCGCCGGAGCGGCGATCGCCCAGTCCGAGAGCGGCGGGCGGAGTGACGTCGGCCGCGGAGGTCAGGGTCAGTTCCCGGGCGTTCCGGGCGGCGGGGCCGGCGACCGCGACGACGGGCGAGGGAACCGGGGATCCGAGGGCGAGCGCCGCGGCGGTGACGGCGACCGGGGCGTGCCGGGGCAGGACGCGCCGGGCTCGAGCGACCCCTCGGACGCCAACGGCACGCCCTCCACGGGCTCGCACATCTGAGGGGCCCACCACGGATTTCTCGGGCGGGCGGGCCTCCGGTAGTCTGCTCAGTCGTTGCGCTGACGCGCGACGGGCGCCCGTAGCTCAACGGATAGAGCATCTGACTACGGATCAGAAGGTTAGGGGTTCGAATCCCTTCGGGCGCGCTCTGTGTTGAGACAGACGACGGGCCCCCGGCCAGCGGAAACGCTGTCGGGGGCTTACTCGTGCCCGGCATCCGGACGGTGCCTGATGGGGGTCTGGGCCCCACAATGGGCCCCAAAATTCGCGCCGGGGTGCTCGGGTCGCCTGGGGTGACACTGAGGTCGTGAGCACAACGAATCGGGTCGTGACTGACCACATGGCCCACCCTCGGCGGCTTTTGGGGGCATGGACAGTGCACCCCACACCCAGCCCACCCTCCTGCTCAACCTCAACGAGGTCGCGACCCAGCTGCGCTGGACCCGCCGCAGCGTCGAGCGCCAGATCTCGGGCCGCCGGCTGCGCGCGGTCCACCTCGGCCGCTCGGTGCGGGTCGAGCGGGCCGAGCTCGACCGGTTCGTCGCGTCGATGCGAGACGCCGATGCGGGGTAGGCCGGATGCGCGGTAGGCCACGCGCCGCGACCGGCGACAGCGCCACGACGAGGTACCGCGGCGCCGACGGCCGGTGGCACGCCCGGGTGACCGTCGGGCGGCGCCTGGACGGGGAGCGCGACCGCCGGCACCTCAGCCGGGCGACCAAACGCGAGCTCGATGCCGCGGTGCGCGAGCTGGAGAACGCCCGCGACAGCGGGCAGCGGCCTTGGCTGCTCGACAACATCACCGTTGAGCAGTGGCTCGAGCACTGGCTGGAGGAGATCCTGCCGCTCTCAGTGCGGTGGAAGACCCGCTCCGGCTACGCCAGCCACGTGCGCGTGCACGTCATCCCGTCCATCGGCGCCGCGCGGCTGACCGACCTGCGGCCCGAGACCCTGGAGCGGCTCTACCGGCAGCTGATCGACGACGGCCGGTCCACGCACGTCGTCCACGGCGTGCACCGTGTCCTGCGCTCCAGCCTCAACGAGGCCGTCAGGCGCCAGCGGCTGGTGACCAACCCGGCCGCCCTGGCACGGCCGCCGCGGGTGGAGCGGACCGAGATCGAGCCGCTGACCGCGGACGAGTGCCGGGCCATCCTGCAGGCGGCGCAGGGACGGGCGAACGGCGCCCGCTGGTCGGTCGCGCTGTCGCTCGGACTGCGCCAGGGCGAGGCGCTCGGGCTGATGTGGGAGGACGTCGACCTCGACGCCGGCGTCCTGCGCGTGCGCCGTGCCGTGCAGCGACGCACCTGGAGCCACGGCTGCAGCCCTCGACGGCGGGCGGAGCCGGCGTGTGGCCACCTCCGCGGCGCGGAGTGCCCGCAGCGACGCGACGGGGGACTGGTGCTGGTCGAGCCCAAGACCCGCTCGTCACGACGCTCGGTGGCCCTTCCGCCGCCGCTCGTGGCCGAGCTGCGGGCCCACCGGGCCGCCCAGCTGCGGCTCAAGCTCGAGCGGGCCAACGTCTGGGACCACACCCACGACCTCGTCTTCTGCACCGACTGGGGCGCGCTCATCGACCCCCACGCCGACTACCGCGACTGGAAGCAGATCCTGCGCGACGCGGGCGTCCGCCAGGTGCGCCTGCACGATGCCCGGCACACCGCGGCCACGCTCCTTCTCCTCCAGGGCGTCGATATCCGCACCGTCATGGCGATCATGGGATGGACCGAGATGGCCACCGCCCAGCGCTACGTGCACGCCGTCGACGAGCTCCGCCACGAAGCCGCCCGACGCATGGGAGCGGCCCTGTGGGGCGGCGTCGCTGCGGCTCCGACCAGTGGCCATCAGCTGCCGGGCTGACACCCGGCGCGCCCGTCAGTGGTGTTCGATCCGTCGCTGAAGGGCGTCGATCAGCGCGTTGGCCGCCGGGATCAGCACCGGCAGGTCGCGGCTGTAGACCCGCCCCGTGTCGAGCTTTGCGGCGAGCTCCTCCAGCAGTCGCGCCCACTCATGCGCACTCGCGGGCTGCACGGCGACAGGCACCGTCGTGCGGTGGTGCTGCACCACCGTCTGGGTGCGCACCGTCTCCACGACGCGGTCCACCACGGTGACGGCCGCACGCCCGGACGCGGCAGCCCGCGCCTGCTCCCACGCCCGGTGCCGGCAGGTCCCCGAGCACCACTTGGGAACGCGACCGCGGGCCGGGACGGCCACCTGCACGCCGCACCAGCCGCATGCGACGACCTGCCCCGGAACCCGCGGCGCAGGCCGTGTGTGGACGCTCGGCGAGGTGTGTTCCCTGGCCTCCGGAGGATGTCCGGGCTCTGACGTCATCG
The DNA here is from genome assembly GCA_963815545.1 of uncultured Actinomycetota bacterium. Taxonomy (GTDB): domain Bacteria; phylum Actinomycetota; class Actinomycetes; order Actinomycetales; family Dermatophilaceae; genus Phycicoccus. The sequence continues at coordinate 220,831 of CAWFGY010000006.1, read as the reverse complement.
CTCCAACCCCTCCGTTCGCCGCATTCTTATTCGTACCAACGATAGAGCGCGACCCCGGAGTGCAAGAGGTGTGTGGGCCATGAGTTTTCTGGATTTCGAGGGAGGGACGTTGTCGGTGGCGCTGTCGAGTGGGCCGTCGCGGTGACGGCGTGTGGCGGGGGGCGGCGGGCGTCGACGTTACGAGGGTTGGCGACGACGGATGCGCACGCAGCGTGAAGTGAGCCTCGGGGGCCTGGCGCGGCGAACGAAGGCGTCCCCGTCCCGATGGTCGGGTGGCGGCGGGTGAGTAGCTCCGGACACCGAGCTTCCCTCGCCCCTCGCCCGCGGATGTCGGCAGGCTCAACTGGCGTCATGTGGCTCGGCGCCGTATGGGCAGGGCTCAGGCACGACCTCCGCCGGCTCAGGACGCGAGAGCGGGACTCCGCGGTCATCCCGGCGTGGGATCCCACCCTCCCCAAGGGCATGGCGTCGTACACACGAAGTCGGCGAAAGCGCCTCCGTCGGTGACGGAGTCCCCGCCCATTAGGCGGCGGAGTGCCGCACATCTCCGTCACGCCTCGGCCAGGTGGTAGCACCTGGGTAGGACCGGAGTAGGATAAGGCTATGAAGCTCAGCATCAGCCTTCCCGAAGAGGACATCGCGGCACTGGATCGGTACGCCCGCGAGGCCGGCATCTCCAGCCGGTCCGCTGCCATCCAGCGGGCAATCCGGCTCCTCGCACAGCCCGAGCTCGACGATGCCTATGCCGCTGCCTGGCAGGAATGGGAGGCCTCCGGCGACGCCGCGGCGTGGGAAGAGACCTCCGCCGACGGGCTCACCGATGCTTCGCGGTGAGATCCGCCTGGTCGACCTCGACCCGGCCCGCGACGCGGAAGCGAACAAGCGCCGCCCCGCCGTGGTCGTCAGCAACGACCGAGCGAACGCCACCGCCGCCCGGCTCGGCCGCGGCGTGGTCACCATCGTCCCAGTCACCAGCAACCTGGCACGCGTCTACCCCTTCCAAGTCGCCCTGCCCGCCGAGCAGACCGGCCTGCGGCTGGACTCCAAGGCCCAGGCGGAACAGATCCGCTCGGTCTCGGTCGAACGCATCGGCTCACCCCTCGGGCTCGTTCCAGCGCAGCTGATGGCGCAGCTGGACGATGCCTTGCGGCTACACCTTCAGATCTGACCCAGGTCCCCAACCCGCACGTTTGGCGGCGAAGTGACGCACCGTCTGCCCGATCCATCAGGCGGATGAAAGCACGATGAGGGTGAGTACCTAACATCGGCCTATGAATGGAGAGCTGGCCCTGTTGGCGTCAGTCGCGGCAGTTGGCGGACGCTGGCTCCGACAGAGTGCCGGCCCTGCGCCTGATCTTGCGCGTGGCAACTCGTCGTTCCAGTACGTCGGTTCGTTCACAGCGCAGCTGCCGCCCCATGGGTGGCGACGAAAGACCGCGCCGGCGACGAGCCCAGAGAATTGGCTCGAGTCCCTTCGCACACGTGGCGCTACCGATCTCTCGCTGTTGACGGATCTCCCCACTGCTGGCAATTTGCCGCCCCGGATTGCCTCCGCGTTCACGAATTCAGGCACTTGGGGCCTCCTTGCCTCCGCCGGTACGCAGTCGACTTTGTGGACCATCGCCTGGGAGGTAGGCGAGCGCAATCGGACGGACTCGCGCATCTGGTCTCTCACAGCAAGGCACCGCTCGGCTCTGGGCACAGTGGTCCCGGGTGTGAACGTCGCCGAGTCGCGCGGTCAGCTGCGCGAGGCTCTTCGCAGGATCAGGTCTTTCGCCACGGCCACCGACGAGGTCCGCTCCTGGGAATCGTGGTTCGCCAAGTCCGAGGCCTTGCTCGACGACCCGGCCCCCGTTCCGCCGTACCACGCCGATCTACTGCCGCCGGGGGCCTCGCTGGACCGGCGGCAACTGGCAGCTGCCGTCGTGCAGGGCTGGGTATTCGGTGGCATGGGCTCTTGGAATGACGGCGGATGCGCGGACGCGGATGCCCAAAAGGAGTACGAGCGAGTTGGTGCGGTGCTCTACTCAACGCTCCTCACGGGGCTGGTCGCAGCTGTCAACGGGGCTTGACCCTGCCGATCTCCGACCGGTCGACTGGCGGCGAAGTGCAGCAGGTTCGGTGGGCTCGGCGAATGGCGCCGAGTGAACCGCCCGGCGAGTCCGGAGAATCTGGGAGGCTGAGCTTCTGTGCGTACGTTTGACGAGTTGGTGACCGAGGCGGAGGCGGCCGACGTCACGGGGTGGGGCTTTGGCTGGCTGCAGGGTCGGGCCTTCGAGGAGCGCCCTCCGTGGGGTTTCATCCACCTCCTCGCCGAGCGGCTCGCGACAGTCGATCGTGTGCTGGACATCGACACCGGCGGTGGGGAGGTCGTCAACGAAGCTCCTGTGCTTCCCGCGACGACGGTCGTCACCGAGTCCTGGCCACCGAACGCCGAGCGGGCGCGCGCGACGTTGGGACCGCGCGGTGTTCGGGTCGTCGAGACGACGGACGGGTCACCGCTGCCGTTCCAGGACCGGTCCTTCGACCTGGTCACGGCCCGGCACCCTGTCCGGGTTGACTGGCCCGAGATCCATCGTGTCCTGCGACCGAGCGGGCTCTACTTCGCCCAGCACGTCGGCCCTGCCTCCGCGTTCGAGCTGATCGAGCGCTTGCTCGGGCCCCTCCCCGAGCAACGTCTGGGACGCGACCCCCATCGTGAGGCGGCCGACGCCGAGGAGGCCGGGTTCACCGTCGAGACGCTCCGGACGGCCAGGTGCCGGATGGAGTTCTACGACATCGGCGCTGTCGTGTGGATTCTGCGCAAGTGCATCTGGTGGGTCCCGGACTTCAGCGTCGACCGCTACGAGCAACAACTGCGCGAGCTCGACGCGGACATGCGGGCCGGTCGACCCTTCGTGGCGCACTCCACCCGCCACCTGATCGCCGCGAGGCGATAGGCAGCAGCACCTCTGAGGCAGGACAACTGTGGTCGACTGGCGGCGGAATGCAGCAGGTCTGCGACCCTACGGGCCGCGGTCCCGGGCACCTCGGTGTGATCATGAGCGTGTGGTGCATGTGACGCGCTTGGTGACGTCCGTAGAGGTCGACGACGCGATCGCTGACCCTCGACGGCTGTCGGTGTCAGCGAGGCACGAGGCCGTCCTCTCGAACGGCGACCGAGTGCTCCTGCTCGAGGCTCGGGGTTGGAGTGTCTCTGGCCCTCCAGACATCTGGTCCTCGACGTCGGCGGAGGAGATCGAGGACACAGCACGGGTGGTCGTCGGGCCCGATGAGGCGTTCGACGGGTACTCGCAGGAGGACATGGCGGCGAGCCACTGGGCCTTCCTCGCGGCTGTCCTTCGACGTCAGAGCGCCGACGTCGAAGGGTCGGCGCTGAGGGAGCTACCGCACGACGTGGTGCTGGGGGAACGGCTACTTGCCCGCCTGAGCGCGAGTGCACGGTGACTTTGTACGGCGATTCGCGGCGGAGTGGGGCAGGTCGAGGCCCTCCGGGTGCCGAGCCGCGCCCTCCATCGGGCCGCGGTTGAAACTCCGCAGCTGTACCTTCGAGTCAAGATGTCCGCGTGTGGAGATCGGAGGGAGCCACGGTGGCGGGTCGACGCACGCACTTGGCCGCGTGTCTGGCCATCTCCTTGGCGCTGACGGGCTGTGCCGGGAAGGTGATCGTCGCCGGCGAGGTCTCGGTGCTGGTATCCGAACGACCCAAGAGCGGGATGGACGCCCTAGGAGGCGGCCAACTCGAGATCGTCGGTGGATGCCTGGGCGCCGACGGTACCGTGATCGTCTGGCCCTACGGCACCAAGGTCGTCGAGGAAGAACCGCTCACCATTGACATCCCCGACAACGGCACCTTCACGCTCGGCGACGAAGTACAGGTTGGCGGCGGCTATGTCGTTGAACACTCATCAGGCGAGCGAGTGGCCGACCCCCTCGAGGTCTCAGGAGTGACGGTGCCCAACAAATGCGCCGAGCACGACGTGTTCCTCGCCCGCTAAACCCCTCCGGTCGGCACCCGTTCCGAAACGTGGCGACGAGTAGCCCGTCAGGCGGCGGATAGACGCAGTCCGGTTTTCAACCACGGTGGGGTTCCTATGGCCCCTGCTCATGCACGACACCGAGCCGGTTCCCTGCGCGAAGTGTTCCGTGGATGTGCTTCCCGCGTACTCGGTCGACCCGAAACGCCCGAAAAGCGGGCGGACCGACCGTCACCGGCGTGTGTAGGACCGTGAGAGAGGGTCCATCGTCAGCCGCTTAGCGAGCTGAGGCGCGGAGACGCCGAGGCGCAGCGCCACCCAACTGCGAAGCACGATGAGGTTTTCTCTGTAAGTGTTGGCCAGGTCGACAGAGTCGGGCATTGGCTTATCGGGGTGCTTCAATGCCCGGTGGCAGGACGTAGACCTTTGGATCCAGCCAGGAGTATCCGCTAAAGGTTCGAAGTCCATGTCTTGCAGAATCCGTTCGAGTCCCCGTGCATAGCTGCTCAATTGTCCTCGGTTGTTGAGGCCCGACCTATCCCCGTCCAGCTCGAGCTGGAAGGCCAACGACTCGAGGGCGATCCCGGTCTGGACCATCTGCGTCTCTAAGAAGCCCCCCTCTTGGTTCAGCACTCCAACGAGTGGCTGGATGGCCCTTTCAAAGTGCCGCCGAATTCGTAGCCATCGGCGGATGCCACCTGGACCAAAGTCCGAATACAGCCATAGGAACCGTGGTGTCCCTTGCCATGGCTGGTGCCAGCGAAGACGATGGGTGACCACGCTGGCCCAACGCTCCTCAATGGCGCGGCCGCTGAGGACGCGGTGAGGATCATCGCTCCGATTGACCTGTACGCCCGAGAACCCGAACCGTCGCCAAGCGGACAGCGCAACCAGTTCGCGTATGGCCTGATGAGGTTCGAGGTGCTCTTCCCACGGCCGCGCGCGCTGTGCGCTCGTCACGACGGAAACAAGGTTCGTGGCCGTGAACGTGCCCTCGCTCTCCGACTCGTTCAGCAACCAGCTGGGACGCAGTCGCAGATTAAGGGCTCTGGAAACCGGGGTTTCCGGTTGCGCCCTCATGGACAGGCGCACCTCTTGAACCCGATTCGCTCCGTCGCTCTCCATTGCGATCTCGATGCTCTTCATCTCAGTCCAGGCCGCGAGGGCAGGGATCACGGTCCGCATGCCATGCAACGTGCTGTATCGCAAATGGTCACCGCCCATCACAGCGAAATCGGCCACAACCTGCCCTTGCCCCGCCCCCAAGGTGCTGACCGTCCGCGATGCGCGACAGCCGACCAAGATGACCGAGCCGTGGGGATCCTGAACCTGCAACACATCCGGCGGCCGGTAAGCGAACTTAGTCCGCTGAGGGTCATCGCCGTATTGAGTGTTAAACCCGAACCAGCGGCTGTACTGACCACGGTCGCCCATGCCCCCGGTCGGGATCGTCAACCGGATCTCGTCATCTGCGTTCTCAAGCATGACCGATACGTGAGGAGTGTCCGGGTTGCCGTCAACCATCCAGCCGAGACGCGAGGTACCAAGAGCAAGTTCGTTGGGCACGCAGCCATGGTGGCGCATGGGGCTCACTGCTGCTGACTAGCGCGCATCCGGCTCGCACCAAGCCATATCTCACCAGCGCACGGGCCGCCTCAGGCGGCGAAAGGACCGTCGCGTGGTCCTGGCCATCTGCGGTACTCCTGGCGCCACCGCACCTGGAGTACCGCAGATGGCCAGGAGTAGAGCGAGGGTCCGGTAGCCGGGGAGGGGGTAGCCCTATCTGGGCGGTATGCAGCAGGTCTCGGCCGGCGCTCCGGGCGTAAGGGACGCATGTCGCTTGCTGGGCGAGGTTGCCCAAGCGCCTCACACGGGCGCCGAGGACCACATGCCAGGGATCGCGATAGTAGTTGCTATACTTCCTACATGGAAACGCGGCTCGCGGAGGTTGCTCAGAGGAGCGATGCCGCCGTCCGTCGGGCGAGGAACGAGCTGGTGCGGGCCGTGCGGGAGGCGTCCCTCTCGGGGATGAGCCAGGCGCAGATCGCGCAGGAGATCGGGCGGAGCCAGCCTGAGGTGTCGCGGTTGTTGCGGTTCCATGGAACGACGCCGTTGGCTCGGCGCCTGCGGGCGGCGCGTGGCGAGGTGCTGCGCCTGGTGAGTGAGGCCGGGGGGAGCCAGGTGCGCGTGTTCGGGTCCGTCGCTCGGGGCGAGGACGACGAGGACTCGGACGTCGACCTGCTGTTCGCCATGGGGCGGCCGCTGAGCCTGATGGAGCTGGGCCGGCTGGAGGAGCAGGTGTCCGCCGCGGTGGGGATGTCTGTCGATCTGGTCCCAGAGAGCTCGTTGCGCCCCGCACTGCGCGAACGGGCCTTGGCCGAAGCGGTGGCGCTGTGAGGAGGCGGCCGCCCAGGCAGCTGCTGCAAGAGGCATTGGCTCACTTCGAGGTCGTCGCCGACTACGGCACTGGCGACCTGTCCGACCAGAAGACGGTCGATGCGATCTGCATGCGGCTGTCGGCGGGGATCGAGGCGCTGTCCGGGCTGGACGCCGTGGACCGCGACGCGCTCTTCGGTTCGGTGTGGAACCAGATGTGGGGGATGCGCAACCGCATCGCGCACGGCTACCTCCTCGTCGAGCCGGCGGTCGTGCGCAGCACCGTTGAGCGCGACCTCCCGGCGATGGTCGACGCCGTCAACAGCGCGATCGACCGGCTGCCTTGACCCACCCATTCGAGACAGGTCGGGACGGCCCCGTGGGCCCCAAAATGGGCCCCAGAATTCGCTCTCGGTGTCGGTACCGTAACGATGCGGCCTGAGCCGACCCAAGCCGCCATGGGTACCGTGACCTGCGAGAACGCGGTCATCGCAGTCGCTCCAGAGCATCATCAGTCGAGTCGTGTCGGGCCTCTGGCGTGCCTACGGATCAGAAGGTTAGGGGTTCGAATCCCTTCGGGCGCGCTCTGTGTTGAGACAGAGGATGAGCCCCCGGCCCGCGGAGACGCTGCCGGGGGCTCGCTCGTGTCCGGCCACGGGTTTCGCCGACCCCTACCCGCACGGTTTCTCCAGGCCCTACCCTGACGCAACAGCGTGAGGCCGCGTCTCGGCCCACGGTCCATCTGGTGTTGCAGGAGGCACGGTATGGGCGAGAAGGGCAACGACGTGGGTCAGGGGATGGCCACCACCGTGGCCGGGTCCGGCGAGGGGTCGCTCGTCGAGCGGGTCACGACGACGACGACGCAGACCGTCATCGGTGCGGGGCAGGACCTGGCAGCGACCATCAAGGACAAGGCCGTCGACCACGGCGCCGACGCCGTCATCGACGAGGCACGGTCCCGCGTCCGACGGGACGCCGCGACGTCGGCGGACCCGGCGGCCCCGACGGATCCGGGTGACTCCACCGACCCCGCCGGCGATGACGATGCGCGCCGCGCCTGACCGCGCTACCCGGGGGGGTACGGCGGTCGGGGTGCTCCTCGCGTCCGGCCTGCTCGCCGCCTGCGGGGGCGGCGGTGCGGCGGCGCCGGCCACGAGTCCGGAACCGGCCGTGTCAGCGACCGCGCCCTCCCCCGCTACGGGTGACGGCACGCGGCCGGAGGGAAACTGGACCCTCGTCGCCTGGACCGCGGAGCGCTCCGACTCCGACAAGACCCCCCAAGAGGCGCGCACCATCCTCGGGTCGTTCGAGCCGTCTTGCCCGAGCGGGCCCTGTGACGTGACCTTGAACCCCGCCGGCTCGGACGGCTCGTTCCGCGACCCCGAGGCGCCCGGCGGACCCGATGCGAAACCAACCAAGAAGCCCATCGCCTTCTCGTGGGACGGCACGACGTACCGCTCCACGACGCCGCCGCGCACCGAGTCCTGCACGACCGCCGAGGGGAAGTCCGTCCCCGAGGGTTACACGTCCACCAGGACGCTGACGCTGACCTTCGTCGCGGCCACGGACGGCGTGCCACCGCGTGTTCACGGGACGATCACGCACGACAACAAGGGCACCAAGGCAAGCCGCGCCAAGGGCTGCACCGACTTCGTCGAGACAGAGGCGGTCGGTGGCGTCCCCACCGGCGCGCTCCCCGCGGACACCCCTCCGGCCGGCGACTACGAAGGCACGCTGAGCGCGACCTCGTCGACACCCGCGAAGCTCGCGCCCGTGGGGACCATGCTCACCCTCGGCAAGATGAGCGCAGCCGGTGACGCCGCGGCACCTACCCTCACCGGGCTCACCGGGTCCGCCGCCCCCCTCGCGGGTGGGCCGCCGGGCTGGTCCGGCACCACCCCCACGGCGGCAATGGACTGTTCCGCCCCGGACGGGAGCGCGGGACCCGACGGGGCCGATGCGACCGAGCAGTTCACCGACCTCCACGCCATCGCGCTCACCGCCGATGCGGAACCCGTCTTCACCGGCGGGTACCGCCTGCGTCAGAACCCCAACGCCGCCGGCCTGAAGGCGTCGTGCAGCCTGGCGGTCTGGGAGGGGCGGATCCTCATCGTGCCCCAGGGCGCGGGACGGTGAAGCAGGTCTACCGCGACCTCGCCGATCCCGGTCGGCTCCTGGCCCGCGAGCGCGACGTCGTCACCGGCCGGCGGACCGCACTGCGGGACGACAAGGGCCGCAGGGGCGAGCAGCAGGCTCCACGGATCGCCCCCCGGACCTGGGTGGCGTCCGCCCTCGCGGCGGTGGTGGTCGTCGCCGGTGGATTCGTCGGTGCCCGAGAGCTGCTGGCTCCGGACGACGTCGCGCTGCCGGCGCCCACCGCGGCGACTTCGGCGCCGGCGACCTCGGCGCCGCCGACCGAGGCGCCGGCGACGGCCATCCTCCTCGACTACGCGGGCGGCGAGCTCGTGCGTCACGAGTGCAGCGACGCGACCGGCGACGGTGAGTGTGCGTACTACCCGGACGACTACACCCCGCTCCCGGTGCGGTGCACGGCCGACGGGTGCACCGTCTACTCGATCGAGGACGGGCCGATCGACGCGCCCCTCCGCCGCAGCGGTACGGTGCCTGCCGCCGACGGGAGATGCGAGCCGACGGCGTGGACCCTCGACCTGGCCCCGGTCGGAGAAGCGACGACCGAGGGAATTCGCCACCCGGCTCGGATCGTCGGCACCGTGACCAAGAGTCGCCCCGCGGAGGACCTCGGCGACGTCAACTGCCTCGGCGCGGAGGACGAGTACCGCTACGACGCGACGCCGTCCTGAGACGGCCGGGGCAGCGGCTCGCTGGACCCGACGACTGCGTCGACCAGCGCGAGCTCGTCGGCCCCGAGGAGGCCGACCAGCCGCGGGCGGGCGGCGGACCACGTCACCTCCAGGTGTCGCCCCGCAAGGATCGTCGCCCCGGACCCGCTCAGGCGCAGGGGAGTCGACCTCCCCAGCGTGTAGAGGTCTGCGCCGAAAGCCCGGCGGTCGACGTACCAGCCATACCGCTCGCGGGCCGGTTCCAGGTCGACGTCCAGAGCCAGCCCGCGCAGCGGTCTGGCGGATCGCGACGCGAGCGCGGCCCCGATGGCGAACGTGAGGGCCACCTCGAGCTCCGTCGAGTCGGCGAACTCACCCCCCAGCTCGAGCCGTCCGGGGCGCGGGCGTACGAGGAGACCGGGTGACGTGGACCGGTCGAGGAGCAGCATGAGGGGGGCGGCGAAGACGCGCGCGAACCTCGTCGCCACCCGCCTGTCACCCCGCCTCGGGGCACTGACGTTGAGGTGGGTGCTGTAGCCCTCGAGCCACCGGTCGTCGCCGAGGGCGTCGTCCAGGACCGCACGCCCCCGATGCGCCAGGGCCGCCACGGTGGCGACGGCGCCGGGGCCCAGGAGGACGGGCGGGGTGGCCACTTCTGCCTCGGCGCCGTCGGCCGTGATGACACCACCCCACGGTCCGCGGTGAGCGTGCGGGTCGGTGGGGTCGACCCTCGGCCCGAGGTCGAGGTCGTCGATGATCGCCCGCGCATCGACCGGGCCGCGGTCGGACAGCACCCGGTACTCGTGCTCGACGCCGGCCCGCAGCGTGGTGGGCCGGCGTGGCGGCCGCGTCAGCAGCCGCCGCGGCGGGCGGCGCAGTGCCCGACCCAGCTCCGAGTCGAGCCGGCCGGCATCGAGGTCGCGGAGGAAGCCGCGGACCTCGTCGGCCGCCCTGGCGACGACGACGGATCGGCCGTCACCCGCCGGCGCCACCCGGAACACGACGATGTCCCACGTACAGGCCTCGACCCGGACGGTGAAGCCTGGGCGTTCGCGGGTCCCCAGGTCGAGCGCGTACGACGGCAGGTCGGCAGCCGGCGAGCGGTTCACCGGGCCATCGTACGGATCGCGCGGAGTGGCCGGCGGGAAGCATGACAAGCCCGACCGGACCACGGGGGGGCCGGTCGTCGCAATGCGCTCGGTGGCTGACGAGCGTCCGCGCAGCCCGGAGTCACGGTGCCGCGACGACATCGTCCGGAGTCGACGTAGGACGTCCGGCCAGCAGGGCGTCGACGCCGATCTGCAACCTGGGCCCGGACGTCGGTTCCCGGGGTCGGTGAGGGAAGGCCACACTGGCACCGACCCCCCTTCGCCAGGACCACGAACAGGAAGTGAGCCCGATGCCGCTCGCCCAGACGGCCACCCTCATCGAGACCGCGCGCCGGCGCGGTCAGGCGGTCGCCGCCTTCAACGTCATCACCCTCGAGCACGCCGAGGCGATCGCCTCGGGCGCCGAGGCGGCCGGCCGCCCGGCCCTGCTGCAGATCAGCGAGAACGCGGTGCGCTACCACGGCGGGCGGCTGCGCCCGCTGGCCGCGGCAGTGGTCGCGGTGGCCGACGAAGCCGGGGTGCCGATGGCGGTGCACCTCGACCACGTCGAGGACGCCGACCTGATGCGTGCAGCGGCGGACCACGGGATCAGTTCGGTGATGTTCGACGCCTCGAAGCTGTCCTACGACGAGAACGTGGCCGCCACCCACGCCGCCGCGGAGTGGGCCCACGCGAACGGGATCTGGCTCGAGGCCGAGCTCGGCGAGATCGGCGGCAAGGACGGGGCGCACGCCCCGGGGGTGCGCACCGACCCGGCCGAGGCGCTGGCGTTCGTCGAGGCCACCGGTGTCGACGGGCTCGCGGTGGCGGTGGGCAGCTCGCACGCGATGGTCGACCGCACCGCCGCGCTCGACCTCGACCTCATCCGACGGCTCGCGGCGACCCTCCCGGTGCCGCTCGTCCTCCACGGCTCCTCGGGGGTCCCGGACGACACGCTGCGGGCCGCCGTCGCCGCGGGGATGGTCAAGATCAACATCGGCACGATCCTCAACGTCACCCTGACCGCCGCCGTGCGCGCGGCCCTGGCCGACCCGGCCCTCGTCGACCCGCGCAAGTACCTGGGCCCGGGCAGGGAGGCCGTGGCCGGCGAGGTCCGGCGGCTCCTGGGGGCGCTGGACGAGCCCGGCCCCCAGGCCTGACCGGCGGCGTCAGCTGACCTTCGGCGCCCCGGGGCGGGCGTAGCGCACCCAGGTGATGACGACACACATGACGGCCCAGGCGATGCCGGCCGAGTAGAAGGCGACCGGTCCCAGGGTGGTGACGCCGATACCGAAGAAGAACGGCCCGAAGGCGGCGATCGCAGCGGTCCAGCCGATGACCCCGCCGGCCTGCCGGCGCTCGAAGATCATCGGCATCTGCTTGAAGGTCGAGGCGTTCCCGATGCCGCTGAACAGGAAGATCGCGAGCATCCCGTACAGGAACTGCCGGAAGCCGGCGTCCAGCGCCGCGGCCGAGGACACGTCGGGGGTCAGCGCCGGGATCGTGTAGGCGATCGAGGCGATGAGCCCGAGGCCGGAGATCAGGGTCCACTTCGCGCCGCCCATCCGGTCGGTGAGGGGTGAGAAGGCCACCCGCGCGCCGGCGCCGATGAGCGGGCCGAGGAAGACGAACTTCACGACGTCCGGCACCGCGTAGCCCTCGACGAGGACCGTGGCGTCGGCCCCGGCGCCCTGGACGATGGCGTCGTTGCCGATGCCGTACAGGTTGGCCATGAGCAGGCCGAACTGCGCGGCCAGGCCCGAGAAGGTCCCGAAGGTCATGATGTAGAGCAGCGTCATCCACCAGGTGTCCTGGTTGCCGAAGATGTCGAACTGCTGGCGGAAGTTCGCCTTGACGGGCACCGAGCGGAGCATCGTCCACGCCAGGATCGCGCCGACCACCATGAGCGGGATCCAGACGAAGGCCGCGTTCTGGTACCAGACCGTGGTCGGCTCCTTGCCCGGCTGGGTCAGCTGCTGGCTCCCCCCGAAGACCGCCAGCGCCGACAGGGCGATGAGGTAGGGGGTGAGGAGCTGGACGAGGGAGACCCCGAAGTTGCCGATGCCCGCCTGCAGGCCGAGCGCCGTGCCCTGCATCCGGCGCGGGAAGAAGTAGGACGTGCTCGGCATGAACCCGGAGAAGGCGCCGCCGCCGATGCCCGCGAGGAAGGCCAGCACCATGAGCTCCCAGTAGGGCGCCGTCGGCGACTGCACCCGCACGCCCCACCCGAGCGTGGAGGCGATGAGGAGCAGGCTGGTCAGCGAGACCATCCGCCGGGTCCCCAGCATCGGTGGCAGCACCATCCACACGAGCCGCAGCAGCCCCGCGGCCAGGCCCGGCATCGCGGCCATCCAGTACAGCTGGTTCTTGGTGAAGTCGTACCCGAGGGCGTTGAGCTTGGGGATGATCGCGCTCGGCAGGAACCACGCCACGAAGGCGAGGGTGAGGCAGAACGTCGTGATCCACAGGGTGCGCCAGGCGAGCGACTTGTCCCACGTCTGCCTCGTCCTCGGGGTCCCAGGACTCCAGCCAGCCGCCGGGGTTCTTCGCGGTCGAGGTGCTCATGTCGTGACTCCTGGGGTGCGGGGCGGTCAGCGGGCGGCGGTGGGGGTGGTGGTCTCGAGCTGCCGGGCGAGCTCGGGGGACTCGCCGTGCAGCATCCGCAGGACGGTCCAGTGCATCCACAGCGCGCAGGCGGCGATGAGGAGGAAGAGCACGAAGAACGTGGAGGTCGGGAAGCCCGACCACGCCTTGGTGTACGCGAACAGCGGGGGCAGGAAGAAGCCGCCGAGCCCGCCGAGCATCCCGACGAGGCCGCCGACGGAGCCGACGTTCTCGGGGAAGTACTCGGGGATGTGCTTGTAGACCGCGGCCTTGCCGACGCCCATCGCGCTGCCGAGGATGACGAGGAGGAGGGTGAACGGGATGATCCCGAGCGAGTAGCCGAGGTGCGAGGTCTCGCGGCCGTCGGCGTGGTCGATGACGATGTGCCCGTTCGGCATCATGAGCAGGGCCGAGGACCCGAGCATGACGGCGAAGACCCAGTACATGACGCGGCGGGCGCCCCAGCGGTCGGAGAACCACCCGCCGACCGGGCGCAGCAGCGAGGCCGGGAAGATGTAGAGCGCGGTCAGCAGCCCCGCCACGGTGAGGGTGACCCCGAAGTTGTCGACGTAGTACTTCGGCAGCCAGGCCGCGAGGGCGACGTAGGCGCCGAAGAAGGCGACGTAGTAGAGGCTGAATCGCCACACCCGGATCTGCCGCAGGGGCGCGAGCTGGGCGGAGAGGGTCGAGGACCGCCCGGGCATCTTGTCGACGGTGGGGGTGCCGAACCACAGCGCTGCGGCCATGACGAGCAGGAGCCCGGCGTAGATGACGGGGACGAGCCGCCAGCCGCCTTCGACCGTCCCGCCGAGGTACACCGCGCCCGCCGTGCCCGCGATCAGCGGCGGACCGATGAACTTGGTGACCGAGGCCCCGACGTTGCCGGCCCCGAAGAGCCCGAGGGCGAAACCCTGGTGCTCGCGCGGCTGCCACGCCGCGTTCCAGGCGATGCCGGAGCTGAACGAGTTGCCCGCGAACCCGACGAGGAAGGCGAGCGCGAGGATCGCCCCGTAGCTCTGTGCCTGGGCGACGAACCAGGCGGGGATCGCGGTGAGGACGAGGAGGGAGGTCATCACCTTCCGTCCGCCGATCCGGTCGGTGAGCATCCCGGCCGGCAGCCGCCACAGCGAGCCGTTGAGGACGGCGACGGCGCTGATCCAGGCGAGCTCGGTGTCGGAGAGCCCGAGCTCCTTCTGGATGGGGACGCCGAGGATGCCGAACATCAGCCAGGCGGCGAACATCAGGGTGAACGCCGTGGTCGAGAGCCACAGGACGCGGCCCGCTCCTGGGTGCCCGGCCGGTGCCGGGGGAGGGCCGGGTCGCACGCCCGTCGTGGATGCGGTCATCGGCTCCTCCATTTGGCGGACGTTCATCCTCTAAATCCTGACGGCGGCACCGTACCGCCCCAATGGTGCGCACGTCAAACTACATTCGGTAGTGAGATATCAGCCTGTCGCAGGACCGCATGAAAGCGCGCATCGTGGCGGTCGCGCTGGGGGGTGTCGCCGATCGTGGGGATGTGGTTATATAGCGCATCAGACTCATGTAAATGCGCCGACCGAGGACATGATGACCACCACAGACGAGCACGACGCGGCGGTGCTGCTGGCCTCGCCCGTGCGCCGGTCGCTCGTCGCCGCCCTGGAACGGCAGCCGGCCGGGACGGGCACGGACAGCGGTGGGATGACCGCCGCCGAGCTGGCGCCGCTGGTCGACCTGCACGTGAGCACGGTCAGGTTCCACCTCGACCAGCTCGTCGCCGCGGGGGTCCTCGTCGCCGACTTCCGCCGGCGCGAGACGGCGGGCCGGCCGCGCAAGGTCTACCGTCCGGCTGCCCGGCCGCTCGTCCAGGGCGGCGACCCGCTGCGGCTGCTCACCCAGCTGCTCACCGAGGCGATGACGGCCACGGTGCACGGCGAGACGGTCACCCCCTACGAGGCGGGCCGCCGGTGGGCGCGCGAGCACCTCGAGGACCACCCCGACCGCACCCCGGCCGACAGCCCCGGCGTGTGGCTCGGCCGGGTCGGCGAGGTCATCGACGTCCTCGACGGGTGGGGGTACCACCCCGAGGTGTCGACCTCCGAGGGAGGCCGCACGGCGCGCGTCGAGCTCAGCGACTGCCCGTTCCTCGACCTGGCCCGCGACAACCAGGCCGTCGTCTGCGGGGTGCACCTCGGGCTGATCGCCGAGTCGATGAAGCAGGCCGGGGAGGCCGATGCCGAGGTCACCCTCGAGCCGTTCGTCACCGAGCACCGCTGCCTCGCCCACATCCGCACCACCACCCCTTTCCGCTCCGCGTAAGCCCACCAGGAGGGCCTCGATGACCACCGCCGGACTCGATGGACCACTGGCCGACGCGCTCGTCGGCACGCGCCGCTTCTTCACCCGGGGGGAGGTGTCCGCCGACCGCCGGGCCCTGCACCACAAGGGTGGCCGGACCGGCGACGCCTTCTACCGCGACCGCTGGTCCCACGACAAGGTCGTCCGCAGCACGCACGGGGTGAACTGCACCGGCTCGTGCTCGTGGAAGGTCTACGTCAAGGACGGCATCATCACGTGGGAGGCCCAGCAGACCGACTACCCGTCGACCGGCGCCGACCGCCCGGAGTACGAGCCCCGCGGCTGTCCTCGGGGTGCGGCCTTCAGCTGGTACACCTACTCACCGACCCGGGTCCGCTACCCGTACGTCAGGGGCGTCCTGCTCGAGATGTTCCGCGAGGCCAAGCGGGCCGTCGGGGGCGACCCCGTGGTGGCGTGGGCCTCGATCGTCCAGGACCCCGAGAAGGCCCGCCGGTACAAGACGGCGCGTGGCAAGGGCGGGCTCGTCCGCTCCTCGTGGGAGGAGGTCGTCGAGATCATCGCCGCGGCCCACGTCTACACCGTCAAGCGGTGGGGGCCCGACCGGATCGCCGGCTTCTCGCCGATCCCCGCGATGTCACCGGTCTCCTACGCCTCCGGTGCGCGGTTCCTCGAGCTCATCGGCGCCCCCATGCTCTCCTTCTACGACTGGTACGCGGACCTGCCCAACGCCTCGCCGCAGATGTTCGGCGACCAGACCGACGTCCCGGAGTCCGGCGACTGGTGGGACGCCGGCTACCTCATCATGTGGGGCTCCAACGTGCCGATGACCCGCACCCCCGACGCGCACTGGATGACCGAGGCGCGCTACCGCGGCCAGAAGGTCGTCGCCGTCGCGCCGGACTACGCCGAGAACGTCAAGTTCGCCGACGAGTGGGTCCCCGCCCAGCCCGGCACCGACGGCGCGCTCGCGATGGCGATGGGCCACGTCATCCTCAAGGAGTACTTCGCCGACCAGCAGGTCCCCTTCTTCACCGACTACAACCAGAAGTACACCGACCTGCCGTTCCTCATCGCGCTCGAGGAGGACTCCGCCGGCGGTGACCACGAGGGCGCGACGGCCTACCGGCCCGGCAAGTACGTCGTCGCCGGCGACCTCGACGTCCCCGAGGCCGCCTCCGAGAACGCGATGTGGAAGCCCGTCCTCCTCGACGCGCGAACGGACGACGTCGCCGTGCCGCAGGGCTCCGTCGGCTTCCGCTACGGCGAGGAGGGCTGGGGGAAGTGGAACCTCGACCTCCAGGGGATCGAGCCCGTCCTCAGCCTGTTCGACACCGCCACCGAGTCGGTCCCCATCGCCCTCCCGCGCTTCGACACCGCCGACGGCAAGGTCGAGCACGTGGTGCGCGGCGTGCCCGTGCGGCGGGTCGGCGGCCGGCTCGTCACCACCGTCCTGGACCTCATGCTCGCGCAGTACGGCGTCCGGCGTGACGGCCTCCCAGGGGTCTGGCCCGAGGGCTTCGACGACCCGTCCACCCCGGCCACTCCGGCCTGGCAGGAGGAGATCACCAGCGTCCCCGCCGAGCAGGTCGTCCGGCTCGCGCGCGAGTGGGCCCAGAACGCGATCGACACCCAGGGCCGCGGGATGATCCTCATGGGGGCCGGGACCAACCACTGGTTCCACTCCGACCAGATCTACCGGGCGATGCTCGTCCTCACGTCGATCACCGGGTGCCAGGGCCGCAACGGCGGAGGCTGGGCGCACTACGTCGGCCAGGAGAAGATCCGGCCGATCATGGGCTTCCAGCACCTGGCCTTCGCCCTCGACTGGCACCGGCCGCCGCGGCACATGAACCAGACCGCGTACTGGTACGTCAACAGCAGCCAGTACCGGTACGACACCTTCACCGCCGACGACGTCGACGCCGGCACCGGCGTGTTCGCCGGCAAGGGCGTCATGGACCTGCTCGCCCAGTCGGTCCGGCTCGGCTGGACCCCGAGCTACCCGACGTTCAACCGGAGCAGCCTCGCCCTCGCCGACGAGGCCGACGCCGCCGGGATGGCGCCCGCCGACTACGTCGTCGAGCAGCTGAAGTCCGGTGCCCTGACCTTCGCCATCGAGGACCCCGAGGCCGAGGAGAACCACCCCCGGATCCTCAGCCTGTGGCGGGCCAACCTGCTGGGCTCGAGCGCCAAGGGCAACGAGTACTTCCTCAGGCACCTCCTGGGCACCGACGATGCGGTCACGGCCAAGGAGGCGCCGCCCGAGCAGCGTCCGGCCGGCATCGCCTGGCCCGACCGGGTCCCCGAGGGCAAGCTCGACCTGCTCATGACGATCGACTTCCGGATGACGAGCAGCACGCTCTTCTCCGACGTCGTCCTCCCCGCGGCCACGTGGTACGAGAAGCACGACCTCAACACCACGGACATGCACCCCTTCATCCACTCGTTCAACCCGGCCATCGCCCCGCCGTGGCAGGCCAAGACCGACTGGGAGGCGTGGAAGGCCATCGCCCGCCGGTTCTCCGAGCTGGCCGTCGACCACCTCGGCACCCGGCGTGACGTCGTCGCCAAGCCGCTGTGGCACGACACCCCCGAGGCGCTCGCCACGGTCCACGGCGTCGTCAAGGACTGGCGGACCGGCGAGGTCGAGCCGGTCCCGGGCAAGACCCTGCCCGTGCTCGCCGTCGCCGAGCGCGACTACCCCGCGGTGTTCGAGAAGATGACCTCGGTCGGCCCGCTCCTGGAGAAGGTCGGGATGCTCACCAAGGGCGTGCCGTACGACGTCACGCGCGAGGTCGACATCCTGCGGCACCGCAACGGCGTCACGCACGGAGGTGCCGGCGACGGCCAGCCCCGGCTCGAGACCGACATCCAGGTCGCGGACGCGATCCTGCACCTCTCCGGCGTCTCGAACGGGCACCTCGCCACCCTCGGTTTCAAGAACGTCGAGAAGCGCACCGGCACCCGGCTGCACGACCTCTCGGCCGAGCACGAGGGCAAGCAGATCACCTTCGCCGACACCCAGGTCGCCCCCGTGCCGGTCATCACCTCACCCGAGTGGTCGGGGTCGGAGTCCGGTGGGCGGCGCTACGCCCCGTTCACGATCAACATCGAGCGGCTCAAGCCCTTCCACACCCTCACCGGGCGCCAGCAGTTCTACCTCGACCACGACTGGATCCTCGGCATGGGCGAGGCCCTCCCGGTCTACCGGCCGCCGCTGAACATGACCCGGCTCTTCGGCGAGACGGCCCTCGGCGAGCAGAACGAGCTCGGCGTCTCGGTGCGCTACCTGACCCCGCACAACAAGTGGTCGATCCACTCCGAGTACCAGGACAACCTCTTCATGCTCAGCCTGTCCCGCGGCGGGCAGACGATCTGGCTGTCCGACCGTGACGCCGAGAAGATCGGGGTCCGGGACAACGACTGGATCGAGGCGGTCAACCGCAACGGCGTCGTCGCGGCGCGGGCCATCGTGTCCCACCGGATGCCCGAAGGCACCGTCTACATGCACCACGCCCAGGACCGGCTCATCGACGTGCCGCTCACCGAGCGGGACGGCAAGCGCGGCGGGATCCACAACTCGCTGACCCGGATCCTCATGAAGCCCAGCCACCTCATCGGCGGCTACGCCCAGCTGGCGTACTTCTTCAACTACATCGGCCCCACGGGCAACAACCGCGACGAGGTCACGATGATCCGCAAGCGGACCACACCGGTCGAGTACTGAACCAGGACGAGAGGAGAACCGCGACATGCGCGTCATGGCTCAGATGGCGATGGTGATGAACCTCGACAAGTGCATCGGCTGCCACACCTGCTCGGTCACGTGCAAGCAGGCATGGACCAACCGGGCCGGCACCGAGTACGTGTGGTTCAACAACGTCGAGACCCGGCCCGGGCTCGGCTACCCCCGCGGCTACGAGGACCAGGAGGAGTGGCAGGGCGGCTGGGTGGTCAAGAACGGGCGGCTCCGGCTGCGGGCCGGCGGCCGCTTCCGCAAGCTGGCGACGATCTTCAGCAACCCGAAGATGCCCTCCATCCAGGACTACTACGAGCCCTGGACCTACGACTACGAGACGCTGCTCAACGCGCCGGCGCAGAAGAACTTCCCCGTCGCCCGGCCGTACTCCCTCATCTCCGGGAAGCCGATCAACATCTCGTGGAGCGCCAACTGGGACGACGACCTCGGCGGCTCGCGCGAGCACGCGGCCAAGGACGTCATGCTCAAGGGCATCGAGGACAAGGTCCGCATGGAGTTCGAGCAGACCTTCATGTTCTACCTGCCCCGCATCTGCGAGCACTGCCTCAACCCCTCCTGCGCGGCCTCGTGCCCGAGCGGGGCGATCTACAAGCGCGAGGAGGACGGCATCGTCCTCGTCGACCAGGACGCCTGCCGCGGGTGGCGGATGTGCATCACCGGGTGCCCGTACAAGAAGATCTACTTCAACCACAAGACCGGCAAGGCCGAGAAGTGCACGTTCTGCTACCCGCGCGTCGAGGTCGGGATCCCGACCGTGTGCTCCGAGACCTGCGTCGGCCGGCTGCGCTACATCGGCCTGGTCCTCTACGACGCCGACCGGGTCCTCGAGGCGGCGAGCGCCGAGGACGACACCGACCTCTACGAGTCCCAGCTGGGCGTCTTCCTCGATCCCGAGGACCCCGAGGTGCAGCGCGCGGCCGAGCGGGCCGGTATCCCGGGCGACTGGATGGAGGCCGCCCGGCGCAGCCCCGTCAAGAAGCTCATCATGGACTACAAGGTGGCGCTGCCGCTCCACCCGGAGTACCGCACGATGCCGATGGTCTGGTACATCCCGCCGCTGTCGCCCGTCGTCGACGTCATCAAGGACACCGGGTACGACGCGGAGGACGTCGACAACCTCTTCGGGGCGATCGACACCCTGCGGATCCCCGTCGAGTACCTCGCGAACCTCTTCACGGCCGGCGACGTCGAGCCGGTCAACGGGGTGCTCAAGAAGCTCGCCGCGATGCGGTCGTACATGCGCGACATCAACCTCGGCCGTGACCCCCGCGACGAGATCCCGGCCGCCGTCGGGATGGAGGGCGAGGCCATGTACGACATGTTCCGCCTCCTCGCCATCGCGAAGTACGAGGAGCGGTACGTCATCCCCACCGCGCACGCCGAGCAGGCCCATGCCCTCGAAGAGCTCGCCACCGAGTGTGCCGTGTCCGAGCACGGCGGCGGTCAGGAGATCTTCGGCGAGGGGTCGGGCGGAGCGCCGACGCCGGTCGCGGTCGAGAACTTCCGGGTGCTGCAGCAGGCCCAGACCGCCGACACCATGGAGGCCCTGCCCTCCGACAACCCGATGCGCGGCCGCGTCAACCTCCTCACCTGGGACGGCAGGGGGATGCCCGAGGGCATGTTCCCCAGCTCCGACGGCGATGACGGCGATGACGGCAGGGCCGACCGATGAGCTGGCGGCGCCACCGCAAGGAGCGACCCGGCATCGGCGAGCAGGCGCTGGCCGACACCTGGCAGGTCGCCTCGCTGCTGCTCGACTACCCCGACGACGGCCTCATCGCCAGGCTGCCGATGCTGCGCGGGGTCGTCGGCGCGCTGCCCGAGGCCCAGCGGCTGCCGCTCGCCGAGGCGCTGGACTCCCTCGAGCACGGCGACCTCACCGCGCTGCAGCAGGAGTACGTCGACACCTTCGACATGACCCGCAAGTGCTCGATGCACCTCACGTACTTCACGCACGGCGACACCCGCCGACGCGGGGTCGCTCTCGTGGAGTTCAAGCAGGCCTATCGGAAGGCGGGCGTCGACTTCGACAGTGACGTCGAGCTGCCCGACCACCTGTGCGTGGTGCTCGAGTTCGGCGCCGCGCATGACTGGGCCACCGGGTGGCACCTGCTCACCCGGCACCGGGTGGGCATCGAGGTCCTGCGGGCCGGGCTCGCGCAACGGAGCTCGCCGTGGCTGCCCGTCGTCGAGGCACTGCGCACGACCCTGCCGCGGCTCGAGGGCGACGACGAGGAGGCGCTGCTGCGTCTCGTCGCCGAGGGGCCGCCGCAGGAGGAGGTGGGCCTCGAGCCCTACGCCATGGACCCGCGCCTCAACCCGCGACCCGAACCCGCCGACACCACCGCCCTGCTCGGCCCGACCATCCCCGTGGGAGCCCCGCGATGACCATGTTCCTCTGGGTGATCGTGCCCTACGTCTGCCTCGCGGTCTTCGTCGTCGGCCACGTCTGGCGCTACCGCTACGACAAGTTCGGCTGGACGACCCGTTCCAGCCAGCTCTACGAGGACCGACTGCTGCGCATCGGCAGCCCGCTGTTCCACTTCGGCATGCTCGGAGTCGTCGCCGGCCACGTCATCGGGCTCGTCATCCCCCAGGTGTGGACGAACGCCCTCGGCCTCAGCCCGCACGCGTACCACGTCATCGCGCTCGCGGGCGGCATCCCGGCCGGAGTCGCCGCCGTGGTCGGCCTCGCGATCCTCGTCTACCGACGGCGCACGACCGGGCCGGTGTTCAGCGCCACGACCGTCAACGACAAGGTGATGTACGCCGTCCTGGGCACGGTCATCCTGCTCGGCATGTGGAACACCGTCGCCGGGAGCCTGCTGCAGTTCGGAGGCGAGTACAACTACCGCGAGGGGGTCAGTCCCTGGTTCCGCAGCATCTTCCTGTTCCAGCCCGAGCCCGAGCTGATGGCCGCGGCGCCGCTGGGGTTCCAGGCCCACGCCCTCCTCGCGTTCCTCCTCTTCGCCATGTGGCCGTTCACCCGGCTCGTCCATGTCTTCTCGGCACCGATCGGGTACCTCACCCGGCCGTACCTCGTCTACCGCTCCCGGGACGAGCGGCCTGGCAGCCGCGCGCCGCAGCGTGGCTGGGACCGCTCCGAGCTCCAGAAGAAGTGAGTCCCTGGGCCGCCCACACCGGCTGTGGAGGATCGTCGGAGTGACCGCCCCGGCGGAGGCGCTGTCGTTCGTCGAGGCCACCGCGGTCGCCGGCCTCGACGTCGCCGTGGGCAGCTCACATGCGATGGTCGACCGCACCGCGACCCTGGAGACCCCGGCCCGGGCCGGGACGCGGTGGCGCGCGAGGTCCGGCGCCTTCTTGAGGTGCTCCGGGAGCCCGCGCCGAACGGTCGCCAGTGGGGGAGCCCGCTCACCGGGACCGGCTCCGGCGTGGGACGATTCGCCCACGAGGCTCCGAGCGGGGCCACCATCCGAAGGGACGTGTCGTGCCGAGCCTGCGACCCACCCTGGAGCAGGTCGCCGACCACGCGGGGGTGTCCCGCGCCACCGTGTCCAGGGTCGTCAACGGCTCCCCCACGGTGGACCCGGCCCTCGCGGCCAGGGTCGCCGACTCGATCCGCGCGCTCGACTACGTGCCCAACCAGGCGGCCCGTTCGCTGATGACCGGGCGAGCCGGCATGGTGGCCCTCGTCGTCGCCGAGTCCGACACCCGGGTGTTCGGCGACCCGTTCTTCAGCGGCATCGTGCGGGGGGTGACCCAGGAGCTGAGCCGCGCCGGGATGCAGCTGATCCTCGCCATGGCCCACGACGGGACCGAGACCGCCCGGATCCAGCAGTTCCTCATGGGCGGGCACGTCGACGGGGTCCTGTTCATCTCCGAGCACAGCCACGCCGACTTCGCCTCCCAGGTTGCGGCATCCGGGGTCCCGCTCGTCGTCGGCGGTCGCCCGCTGTCCCCGTCCCCTGGGCTGCGCTTCGTCGACAACGACAACATCGGCGGCGCGCGCCTGGCGGCCCGGCACCTCATGAGCCTCGGACGCGAGCGCATCGGAAGCATCACCGGCCCCACCGACATGTCGGCCGGGATCGACCGTCTCGAGGGGTTCAGCGCCGAGCTGGGGTCGCTGTACGACGCCGGCCGGGTGGAGGCGGGGGAGTTCACCTCGGAGTCCGGGGCGGCCGCGGCCGCGGCCCTGCTCGACCGGCACCCGGACCTCGACGGGCTCTTCGTCGCGTCCGACCTCATGGCCCTGGGGGCGATCCAGGCCATCCGACGTACGGGTCGCCGCGTGCCCCAGGACGTCGCCGTCGTCGGGTTCGACGACATCCCGTTGGCCGCGGTCGCCGACCCGCCGCTGACCACCATCCGCCAGCACACCGTCGAGCAGGGACGCCTGATGGTGCGGCTGCTCCTCACCGACCTCGACGGCGAGCCGCTCGGCGCCGGTCCCGAGGCCGAGGTGGACGCGGACGGGCGCCGCGTCTCCCTCCCGGTCGAGCTCGTCGTCAGGGAGTCCGCGTAGCCGACCCGCCGAGCCGGACGTCCACCCGACGGACCCGGCCGGTCCCGGGCGAACACGTGCGCACTGACCTCCGGGGGAGATGCGGCGAGTCGTAGGAGGTCGTGGCGCCGTCGTCGAGGCTCACCTCTATGCCTTACGGCCCGCCGCGTCGGTCCACGACGGGCACCGGTCAGAACGTGAACGCCGGCGTGCCCGCCGAGAGGTCGACCTGCCCGCTCATCGTCGTCCTCTTCTTCGCGGGCGGCAGCCGATGGCCGACGTCCTGGCCGGAGCGGTCAAGGGATGACCACCGCGCGACGACAGCGATCGACGGCCCCGCCGTCGATCGCTATCGTCGAGTCAGGAGGCGGTCGTCATGGAGTCAACCCCACTGCTGGACCTTGCCGACGGTGAGCTGGAGGCGGCCCGGCAGGCGCCGAGCGCCCGGTCGTCGCGGACGATCCAGGGCGGACACGACCGGATGCTGCGCGAGACCGTCATCGCGCTGCTCGCCGGGCACGAGCTGGCCGAGCACGACAGTCCCGGTGAGGCGACCCTGCAGGTGCTCCGCGGGAGGGTCCGGCTCACGGCCGGTGACCAACGGTGGGATGGCACCGTCGGGGACCACGTCATCATCCCGCGGTCCCGGCACGCCCTGACCGCGCTCGAGGACGCGGCCGTCCTGCTCACCGTCGTCAAGACCGTGACGTGAGGCCCGGGGTGATGCCGCATCCGGACGCTGCGTCCGAGGACCTGCTCCGGCTCACCCGGTGGGAGGACGCCGGCGGGACGTGGGAGGTCCTGACGTTGCGCGACGGCCGGGTGACGATCGCGCTCTGCCGCTGCGACGCGGGTGAGGAGGTCGACCGGTTCACCTCGGCCGACCCGGCGCTGCTCCGGCACCTCGCTGTTCGGGATGGTGCAGGCAAGCCCTGACGCCGCGCACGGTCCGGGTTCGGCTGCTAGACAGCGAAGGACGGCGATCCGACCCGGGTCGGGACCCGCCAGCACCGCGGCTGCGCAGGCGGCCTTCTCCACGGGGCTCGCCGTGGCGGCGGCGGCAGCGGCGACGGTCCTCGTCGTCGCCGTCCTGGTGGGCAGGCCCCGTGGCCCTCGCCAGGAATGAACCCATAGATGAGCAGAACGGGCTATTACCAAAGCCCGTCGGTCGTCACTAGTCTCGCCGGGAAGCGGTCGGGGACCGGTTCATCAGCGCCCCCCGGTCGCAGCCGGACGGGCAGGGGTGTCTCATGGTCGGTCATGTTGTAACGGCGGCAATCCGTCTGCGGATCCTCATCGTCATCCTCGCTGTCGGGGCGACGGCCTTCGGGGCGGTGCAGGTCGCGACGACCCCGATCGAGCCGGTCCCGGAGTTCGCTCCGGTGACGGTCGAGGTGCAGGCGGAGGCCCTGGGGCTGTCGGCCCAGGAGGTCGAGGA
This sequence comes from uncultured Actinomycetota bacterium, assembly GCA_963815545.1. Classification (GTDB taxonomy): domain Bacteria; phylum Actinomycetota; class Actinomycetes; order Actinomycetales; family Dermatophilaceae; genus Phycicoccus. The sequence goes on along the minus strand of CAWFGY010000006.1, from coordinate 196,021 downwards.
CCTCGTCACCGTCCCCCTCGAGTCGAACCTCCTGAGCGGGGTCGCCTGGGTCGACTCCATGCGCTCCGCCTCGATCCCGGGCCTCTCCTCGATCGTCATGACGTTCGAGGAGGGCACGGACGCCGATCCGGGCGCGGCAGGTGGTCCAGGAGCGGCTGACCCAGGGTGCGCTGCTGACCAACGCCTCCAAGGCGCCGGTCATGCTCCAGCCCGTGTCGGCGGCCAACCGGGTCATGATGATCGGCCTGTCGTCACAGGACCAGTCGCTGATGGACCTGTCCGTGCTGTCCCGCTGGACGATCCGCCCCAAGCTCATGAGCGTCCAGGGCGTGGCCAACGTCGCGGTCTGGGGGATGCGGGACCGCCAGCTGCACGTCGAGGCGGACCCCGCGCGGATGGAGCAGCACGGCGTGACCCTCGACGAGCTCGTGGCCACCACCGGCAACGCGCTGTGGGTCTCACCGCTCAGCTTCCTCGAGGCCTCGACGCCCGGGCGCGGTGGCTTCCTCGACCTGCCCCAGCAGCGGGTCAACGTCCAGCACATCTCGCCCATCACCGACAACACCGGCGCTGGGTCGCGTGGCGGTCGAGGGAGCGGACGGTAAGGTCGTCCTGTCCGACGTCGCCGACATCGTGGAGGCACCACCGACGATCATCGGCGACGGCATCGTCGGCGACGCCTCCGGGCTCGTCCTCGTCGTCGAGAAGCAGCCCGGGGTCAGCACCGCCGAGGTGAGCGCCGGGATCGAGTCGGCCCTGGCCAGCCTGTCCGTCGGACTCCCCGGGGTGACGATGGACCCCACGCTCTACCGGCCCGCCGACTACGTCGCGGACGCCGGCCGCAACCTCGCGCTCGCCGCCGGCCTCGCCCTGCTCCTCGTCGCGGCGGCCTCGGCGCTGATCTACCGCGCCTGGCGGCCCGCGGTGTCCGTGACGACCACCGTCGCGCTCGCGCTGCTCGGCGGCTGGCTCCTCCTCTGGCTGCGAGCCAGCGCCGGTGAGCGCTCCTCGCCCTCACCGGGCTGGCGGCCGGCGCGGTCCTCGCGATCGGCCAAGCCGTCTCGGCGGCGGACGGGGTGGCGCGGTCACCGCGCGATCTCACCCCGCTCCAGCGTGTCGGTCACGCGTACACCGGGACCGGCCTCACGGCCGTCTACACGGCAGCCGCCGTCGTGCTGCTGGCCGTCCCGGCCTTCCTGCTGGCCGGTCGCGCCGGCGCGTTCCTGCCCGAGGTCGCCCTCGGCTTCCTCGCGGCCACGACCGGCTCGCTCCTCGTCGCGCTTCTCGTCGCTCCCGCCGTCGCCGCTCTCATCGGTGCACCCCGCGCGGCGCACCTCCCCCCGGAGCGGACCACCTCCTCGCGGCTGACCTCCGCGGTCGGCCGCGTCGCGGCGTCCACCGTCGCGGTCGTGGCCGTCGTCGCGGTCGGGGTCGGGGCCTCGGTGGCCCTGGCCGTCGGGCTGGGGGTGGACACCCGGCCCACGTTCCAGGAGCGGACCCTCGTGCTCGAGGCCGTCGCGCCCGAAGGGACCTCGCCCCAGGCGCTGGCGCGCACGCTCACGGCGCTCTCCGGCGACCTGCGCGAGATCGACGGGGTCGCCGGGGTCGGCGGCCACCTGGGGCGCGCGGTCAGCGGCGAGCGCATCGTCGGGTCGAACTCCGGGGAGCTGTGGGTCGCCCTGGACGACGGGCGCCGACCGGGATGCCGTGGCAGGCCGGGCGCTGGCGGCCGCACGCGCCGCCGGCGACCTCGATCCCACGGTGCACGGCTTCCTCGACGGCCGGGTCGACACGATCCTCCCGGACGCCGACGGCCCCCTCGTCGTGACGGTGTACGGGCCCGAGCCGGACATCCTGCGCACGAGCGCCGCCGAGGTGCTCCAGGTCGTCTCGGGGACCGCCGGTGTCACCGGGGCCCGGCTCGTCGAGCCCCCCACCGAGGGGAACATCCAGATCGCGGTGGACCTCGCGAAGGCCGAGGCGCTGGGCATGACACCCGGTGACATCCGGCGCCAGGCCGCCACGCTCGTCGGCGGCCTCGAGGTCGGCGCCATCTTCCAGGAGCAGAAGGTCTTCGACGTCCAGGTGTGGTCGGGCGAGGAGATGCGCAACAGCCCGGAGAAGGTCCTGGCCCTCCCGATCGACACCCCCGGCGGCGCGCACGTCCCGCTCGGCGACGTCGCCACGGTCACCGTGGCCGCAGCAGCCGACGGTCATCGAACGGGAGGCCGTGCAGCGACGACTCGACATCGTCGCGGACGTCTCCGACGGCGCGGTCCGTGACGCCGTCGCCGCGTCCCTCGGCCGGATGTCCTTGCCGACGGAGTACCACGCCGAGGTGCGCCACGAAGCGGCGCTCATCGCCGGCAACCAGCGCGACGTGCTGCTGTACGGCATCGCGGCGGTGCTCGGTGTGCTGCTCCTCCTCCAGGCGGCGACCCGCAACTGGTGGACGCTCGGTCGCGGCGATGGCCACGCTCCCGCTCGGACTGACCGGCGGCCTCGTCGCTGCCCTGCTCATCGGTGACCTGACCGTGGGCGCCCTGGCAGGACTGCTCGCGCTCGCCGTCCTCGGGGTGCACAACGCGCTCACCGTCCTGCGGGCCACCCGGTCCGGCGACGAGGACCGCAGGCACCTCGATGTGGCCGCCGGAGCGGTCCTCCCCGCGACGGCACTCACCCTCGTGGTCGGGCTCGGGGTCGCCGTCCTGGGCGGTCGGTGCCGGCCTGGAAGCCATCCTGCACCTCGCGCTCGTCGTCGCGGGCGGTGCCGTGACGACCGGTCTCGTGGCGCTCGTGGTGCTGCCGGCGGTCGCCGTCAGATACGGGGAACGACTGGAGGCCGTCGAGGACCTGTCCTTCGACGACGAGGCCCGGCTGGGGCTCCGAGGCGTGGGCGCCCATGCGTAGGTCGGTGCTCGCCCCCGCCCTCGTGGCCGTTGTGCTGGTCACGGTGCCCGCCGCCGGCTGCACGACGGTCGACGCGAGCAGTGCACACCCCGTCCCCGGCCGTCGAGATCGTCGACGGAGCGGACGACTCGGCCCCCAAGACCCTCACGCTCACCGCGGACGCGGTCCGCCGCCTGGAGCTGGTGACGGTGCTCGTCGCCGACCCGGGGTCCGTCCCGTACTCCGCGGTGGTCTACGACAAGACCGGGGCCCCGTGGGTCTACTCGAGCCCGCAGGACCGCACGTTCATCCGTGTCCCCGTGACGATCGAACGCGTCGAGGGCGACACGGCCCTGGTGTCGGCCGGGCCGGCCGCGGGTGCGCGGATCGTCACCCGGGCATCCATCAAGCTGTACGGCGCCGAGACCGGCGTCGGCGGCGGTCACTAGGAGGGCCGGACCGTGATGCGTCGGATCCTCACCGCGAGCCTCAGGTTCCGGTTCATCGTCGTGGCGGCGTCGGTGGCCATGCTGGTGGTCGGCGGGCTTCAGCTGCGGGACACCCCGGTCGATGTCTTCCCCGAGTTCGCTCCACCGCGGGTCGAGGTGCAGACCGATGCGCTGGGCCTGTCCGCGCAGGAGGTCGAGGAGCTCGTCACCGTGCCGCTGGAGCAGGGGCTCACGGGCATGCCCGGTCTCGACACGCTGCGGTCGAAGTCGATCCCCCAGCAGTCCTCGATCGAGCTGATCTTCGTCAAGGGGACCGACATCATCGAGGCCCGGCGGCTCGTGTCCGAGCGGATCCAGACGATCACGCCGACCCTGCCCAGCTGGGCGACCCCGCCGGTCGTGCTGCAGCCGCTGTCCGCGACGAGCCGGGTCATGAAGATCGGCGTCAGGTCCGACTCCCTCGACCTCATCGAGCAGGCGACCCTGGTGCGCTACAAGATCCGGCCGGAGCTGATGTCGCTGCCCGGCGTCGCCAACGTCGCCGTGTGGGGGATGCGCAAGAACCAGTGGCAGATCCAGATCGACCCCGACCGCATGCGCGCGGAGGGCGTCACGCTGGAGCAGGTGATGGGGGCTGCGTCAGCCGGGACCGACGCCGGTCTCCTCAAGCACCGCACCGGCACCAAGATCGGCACCGGTGGCTACGTCGACTCCGGCGATCAGCGGTACGTCGTCCAGCACGTGCTCCCGCTCGACTCCGCCGAGACCCTCAAGCAGATCGTCGTCAGCCGCGACGGCGGCCGGACGGTCCTCATGGGCGACGTCGCCGACGTGGTCAAGGGTCACCAGCTGCTCATCGGCGACGCCGTCATCAACGACGGCGACGGCCTGCTGCTCATCGTCGAGAAGCTGCCGTGGGGCAACACCCTCGATGTGACCCACGACGTGGAGGAGGCCCTCGCCACGATGCAGCCGGCGCTCCAGGACCTCGAGATCGACACGACGATCTTCCGCCCCGCGAGCTTCGTCGAGCTGGCCATCGAGAACCTCACGCAGGCCCTCACCCTGGGCATCCTGCTCGTCGCCCTCGTGCTGGTGTTCTTCCTCTTCCAGTGGCGCACCGCCGTCATCTCCCTCGTCGCGATCCCGCTGTCGCTCGTGGCCGCCGCGTACGTCCTGCATCTGCGTGGGGAGACGACCAACACGATGGTGCTGGCTGGTCTGGTGATCGCCGTCGGGGTGGTCGTCGACGACGCGATCATCGACGTCGAGAACATCGTGCGCCGGCTGCGCGAGCATCGGGCCCAAGGGGGGACGCGCTCGACCGCGTCGATCGTCCTGGACGCCTCGATGGAGGTGCGCAGCCCGATCGTCTACGCGACCCTCATCATCCTCGCCGCCGCGATCCCGGTCTTCTTCCTCACCGGCCTCATGGGCTCGTTCTTCCAGCCGCTGGCCCTGTCGTACACCCTGGCCGTCGCGGCGTCGATGCTCGTCGCGGTCACGGTGACCCCCGCGATGGCGCTCATCCTGCTCCGTCGCGCGACGCTGCAGGCCGAGGCCCCCCGGCACGTGCGCGGGCTGCAGGCGTGGGTACACCCGGGTGCTGCGGCGCACCGTGCGCAGGCCCCTCGCGGCCTACGCGGTCGTCGCGGCGCTGGTCGTCGGCGGGGCGGCGGTCGTGCCCCGGCTCGGCCAGGACCTGCTCCCGACGTTCCGGGAGCGCGACTTCCTCATGCACTGGGTCCTCGAACCCAGCGCGTCCTACGACGAGACGATGTCGGTCACCCGGGCCGCGAGCCGGGAGCTGCGCGAGGTGCCCGGGGTGCGCAACTTCGGGGCGCATGTCGGGCAGGCCGCGATGGGCGACGAGGTGTACGGCATCTACTTCGTCGAGAACTGGATCAGCATCGACCCGGACCAGGACTACGAGGCGACCCTCGACCGGGTCCAGACCGTCGTCGACGGGTACCCCGGGCTCCGCCGGGACGTCCAGACCTACCTCAAGGAGCGCATCCGCGAGGTGCTCACCGGAGCAGGGGAGGCCGTCGTCGTCCGGGTCTTCGGGGACGACCTCGACGTCATCGAGGACAAGGCGCACGAGATCGAGGACGCCATCGCGGGCATCCCCGGCGTCAAGGACCCGCACACCGACCTGCAGACCCGGATCCCCCACCTCGTCGTCCAGGTCGACCTCGACAAGGCCCAAGCCGTGGGGCTGAAGCCGGGCGACGTGCGCCGTCAGGCGGCCGTCTACCTGGCGGCCGCAGGAGCTGTCCGACGTGTTCCGCACCGGCAAGGCGTACGACGTCATGGTGTGGAGCGTGCCCGAGGCGCGCCAGACCCCCGACCACGTCCGGGACCTGCTCATCGACACCCCGGGCGGCGGCACGGTGCGGCTGGCCGACATCGCCTCGGTCGAGATGAGCTCGACGCCGAGCATGATCCGGCGCATCGACGGGTCCCGCCGACTCGACGTCGGGGCCAACGTCGAGGGCCGCGCCGCTCGCCGATGTGGCGGCCGACGTGCGCGCCGCGGCTGCGGCCGTCGAGCTGCCGGTGGGCTACCGGGTCGAGGTCAGCGGCGAGGACACCGAGCGCGCGGCGGCCTCGCAGCGACTGCGCCTCCTGTCCGGGGTCGCCTTCCTGGCGATCCTGGGGCTGCTCTACGGCTCCTTCCGGCGCTGGCGGCTCGCCTTCCTCAGCCTGCTGACCCTGCCGATGGCCCTGGTGGGCGGGGTCCTCGCCGCCTGGCTCACCGGCGGGACGATGACCATCGGGTCCTTCGTCGGGCTGTTCACCGTGCTGGGGATCGCCGCCCGCAACGGGATCCTCATGATCAGCCACTGCCAGCACCTCGAAGCGGTGGAGGGGGTGACCTTCGGGCCGGAGCTCGTCGTCAGAGCCGCCCGGGAGCGTCTCGCCCCGATCCTCATGACGACGCTCGCGACCGCGCTCGCCCTCGTGCCGCTCGTCGTCATGGGCGACGTGCCGGGCCACGAGATCGAGTACCCGATGGCCATCGTCATCCTCGGCGGCCTGCTGACCTCGACGTTGCTCAACCTGTTCGTCGTCCCGTCGCTCTACCTCCGGTTCGGCCGCCCCCAGGAGGCGCGGGCGGCAGTGGCCCGCACCGACCCGTTCGCGCTGCCCCCGGAGCCGCAGCTGGTGCGGATCTGACCGCTGCGGGCCGTCGACCGGTCCGTCACCCCAGGTTCCGCCGGGTGGGAAGCTCGGTCGCCGGACCGCGTTCGGGCATGTCGGGGTGGCCGCCCGAGAGCCGGGTCCCCAGGCGCGCCGCCCAGGGGCTGGCGCTCAACCCGTGGGCGTAGACGCTGACGAGCACGGTCCACACGGCGATGTCGAGGATCGTGTCGACACGCGGGCTCTCGAGCTCCTGGGACACGAGCAGCGCGAAGAGGATGGAGGCGAGCCCGCGGGGCCCGAACCACCCGAGGAACAACCGCGTCTCCACGAGGGTCCCCGAGCGGGCGAGTGCGAGCAGGACCGGCACGACTCGCACGATCGTGAGCGACGCGAGCGCGTACAGCCCGATCTGCCACGTCCAGTCGGCGAGCCGGGGGCCTGCGAGGGCAGCTCCGAAGATGAAGAAGGTGACCGCCGTCAGGAGCTCGCCCTCGTCCTCGGTGAAGTCCTGGACGTCGGCGCACTCCGTGCTGGCCGCCCTCGCGAAGGTCAGGCCCGCGACGAAGGCCGCGATGAACCCGTTGCCCTCGAGGACCTCGGCGGTCGCGAACGCTCCGGCCGCCACCGCCAGGGTCGCCAGCTGCCGGTAGATGCCGTCCACCGCTCCGGCCGCCGACCGCCTGTTGAGCAGCCGGCCCCCCACGCCGCCGACGACGAGGCCGGCCAGGAGGCCGAAGCCGAGCTGCCGGGCGAGCAGACCTCCCCAGCCGCCCGCGCCGCCGGCGTCGGCCTCGACGGCGGCGATCGCGAGCAGCACCGTGACGACCGGCACCATGATCCCGTCGTTGAGGCCGCTCTCGACGTTGAGGGTCTGGCGGACGCGGACCGGCAGCCGGCGGTCGCTGACCACGGCCTGCCCGAGCGCGGCGTCGGTGGGGGCCAGGATGGCGGCGACGAGCCCGGCCTCGACGACGGTGAGGTCGCCGAAGACGAGGCCGGCCAGGCCGGCCCCGGCGAGGATCGTGAGCGGCAGCCCGACCCCGAGCAGTCGGCCGGGCAGCCCGGCGTTGGCCCGCAGCGCGCGGAGGTCGATCCTGGCGGCGTCGGTGAACAGGACGAGGACGAGCGTCGCCTCGACGAGCGCCGCGACGACCTCACCGTCGAGCGACAGGTCGAACAGGTCGGCTCCCACCGTGCCGACGAGCAGGCCCGCCCCCGTGAAGACCATCGGGGCGGTGACCGAGGACAGTGCCGCCCGGCGCGAGACCATCGCGAATCCGAAGACCGCGCCGGCCATGACCAGCAGCTCGACCATTGCGTCATCGTGGCACGCCCGTCGCCGGGGCACCGGGGGTGGCGGGCTGTTCCCGTGGCACGCGGTGCGGACTAGATTCGCGGTGTCAGTGCCGACGACCCGCGGAGTCCGTCATGTTGCCCGAGCCCGTCCAAGCCTTCATCGACGCCGAGATCGCCGCGAACGAGACCGACTTCAGCGACCTGCGGGCCGTCTATGTCAACGGCACCCTCAAGCCGTCGCCGACGACCAGCCACACCGACGGCCTCATCGCCATCTCGGAGCACGTGCTGCGTGGGGTGGGCGCGCGCGTCGACACCATCCGGGTCGTCGACCACACCATCCCGCCGGGCGTGCAACCCGACATGCGCGAGCACGGCTACGACGTCGACGACTTCCCCGACCTCTACCGCTACCTCATCGCCCCGGCGCACATCGTCGTCCTCGCCTCGCCCATCTGGCTCGGTGACCAGTCCTCGATGACCCGGCTCGTCATCGAGCGGCTCTACGGCTGGTCCGGCAAGCTCAACGACGCCGGTCAGTGGTCGTACTACGGCAAGGTCGGCGGCGTCCTCGTCACCGGCAACGAGGACGGCGGCAAGCACTGTGCCGCGCAGATGCTCTACGCGCTCTCGCACATCGGCTTCACGATCCCTCCCCAGGCGGACTCCTACTGGGTCGGCGAGGCCGGGCCGGGCCCGTCCTACCTCGACGACGAGCACGGCGCCCAGAACCACTTCACGACCCGCAACACGGTGTTCGCCGCGTGGAACATGCTGCACGCCGCCCGCCGGCTCACCGACCACGGCGGCATCCCGGCGCACGGCAACGTCAGCACCAACTGGGACCTCAGCGACCCCGAGCACCCCAACCCCGAGTACCGCTGAGGTCCGGGCCCGCTCGCCCGTTGACGCTCCCCGGCCCGTGCGCTCCGGCCCGTCCAGCCCGTCCCCATCGACCGATGGGTCCAGTCGCAGGGATCAGTTCCCCGCCCGCCCGTCCCTCCATCGACCCGATAGGTCACTAGCACGTACGCTCAGCGGCCTGACGGCGATGCCCTGCGGCCCCGGTCGGCCGCTAACCTAACAGCGTTCGGAGATGCGAACGACGTTAGGCGAGAAATGGAGCAGCGAATCGCGACGCGGCGCAACCGCACTCGTGACGACATCGTCGCCGCGGCGTGGCGCCTCGCCGAGCGTGACGGCCTGGTGGGACTGACGCTGCGTGACCTGGCGGCCGAGGTGGGCATGCGCGCCCCTTCTCTCTACGGCTACTTCGACAGCAAGGCGGCGATCTACGACGCCATGTTCGCCCAGGCCTACCGCGACCTGGATGCTGCGGTCTGGGTGCGGGACGCCGGGGTGACCCTGGATCCCGCCGCCGACCCGCACGCCGCACTCGTCACGGGGGCCCGCCGGTGGCTCGCGTTCTGCCAGGCGTCGGTGCCGCGCTACCAGCTGATGTTCACCCGTGCGGTCCCGGGGTGGGAGCCCTCGGCGGAGGCGTACGCGGCAAGCACCGACAGCTTCGCGCGGATGCGCGAGGCGCTGGCGCGGGCGGGGATCCGCGAGGACCGCGACGTCGACCTGTGGACCGCGTTGGTGGCAGGTCTGGCGGCACAGCAGATCGCGAACGAGCCAGGCGGGCAGCGGTGGGTGGCCCTCACCGACCGTGCCGTCCGCATGGTGCTGCACGAGATCAACGAGAGGACCGCACCATGACCACCACCCAGGTCGACATCGACACCGTCCCCCGGATCCACCGGGGCCCCGAGGCGGACCGCCTCGCCGCAGCCGCCTACGACCGGCTGATCGGACTGCTCGAGAACCTGCCCGACGACGCCTGGGGTCGACCCACGGACTGCGCGGCGTGGACGGTGCACGGCATGGTGGCCCACCTCGTCGGTGCGGCGCGCGGCCACGCGTCGCGGCTGGAGTTCGTCCGGCAGGTCACGCACGGGCAGCGAGCCAAGGGCGCGTACGACGGCAACGACATGGATGCGATGAACGCCTACCAGGTCGAGCGCAACGAGCACCTCTCGCCGGAGGAGCTCATCGCTGAGCTGCGCGCCCTGGCCCCACGCGCGGTGCGCGGCCGGGCGCGGGTGCCTGGTCTCCTCCGTCGCCGGAGGATCCCGATGGCGCCCTCCGGCTCGGTCCCGAGCGGCACGCCGGCGTCCATCGGCCTCGGCGAGCTCATGGATGTCATCCTCACCCGCGACGTGTGGCTGCACCGCATCGACATCTGCCGGGCCGCGGGCCGCCAGCCCGACCTCGACCAGGAGGTCGACGGCCGGATCGTCGCCGACATCGTGGCCGACTGGGCCGCACGACACGGCCTGCCGGTGGACCTCGAGCTCACCGGTCCGGCCGGTGGCCACTTCGTGCAGGGCGACGGGGGCGAGCACCTGGTGCTCGACGCGGTCGAGTTCTGCCGGATCCTGTCCGGCCGCGCCGAGGGTGAGGGCCTCCTTCGCACCAAGGTCGTGTTCTGAGGCACGTCGATCCGGCGCGACCTCTGGTCCGGACCGCCCGGAGGGTGTAGGCAAGGGGTAGGGCGCGGCCCCGCGCGTTCGCCACCGAGGAGGATCCATGGCCACACTCGACAGCGCCCAGCTGCTCGCCGCCCTCGAGCCCACGGTCGAGGAGAACCTCAACCGGCATCTCGGCGCGGCCCAGGAATGGATGCCGCACGAGTACGTGCCGTGGTCGCTCGGCCGCGACTTCAAGGAGCTCGGCGGCGAGGCGTGGTCGGTCGAGCAGTCCCCGCTCTCGCCCATCGCCCGGACCGCCCTGGAGGTCAACCTCCTCACCGAGGACAACCTCCCCAGCTACCACCGCGAGATCGAGCGCGCCTTCGGGCGGGACAGCGCGTGGGGGGCGTGGGTCAACCGCTGGACCGCCGAGGAGGGACGGCACGCGTTCTGCATCCGCGACTACCTGCTCGTCACGCGCGGCGTCGACCCCGACGAGCTCGAGCGGGCCCGGATGGACACGATGGAGGCCGGCTACGACTCCGGCGACAAGCCGCTGCTCAACGTCTGCGCCTACGTCTCCTTCCAGGAGCTCGCGACCCGCGTCTCGCACCGCAACACCGGCCGCTTCACCGAGGAGCCGATCGCCGAGAAGCTCCTCATCCGGGTCGCCAAGGACGAGAACCTGCACATGATCTTCTACCGCAACATCATCCAGGCGGCGCTGGAGCTGACGCCGAGCCAGACCATGCGGGCGATCACCGACGAGGTCGTGACCTTCCAGATGCCGGGCGCGATCATCCCCGGGTTCGGGCGCAAGGCCGTGCAGATGGCGATGGCCGGCATCTACGACCTGCGCATCCATCACGACGACATCGTCGCGCCGCTGCTGCGCCAGTGGGGCGTCTGGGAGCTCGAGGGCCTCGACGCCGAGGGCGAGCAGGCCCGCGACCAGCTGGCCGCCGCCGTCGCCAACCTCGACGAGGAGGCGTCCCGCTTCGTCGCCCGACGCGAGGAGCGGGCGGCCAAGCTCGCCGCCCGCCAGGGGGCCTAGACCGCCGGTGCTCGGGGACCGCTGGGGCGTGTCCGACGCCGAGGTGGCGCGGCCCTACGCCTGCGACGACGTGGTCCCCGAACCGGTGCTCGAGGCCTGGCGGGGCGTCACGGTGGCGGCGACGCCGGCTCAGGTCTGGCCGTGGGTCTGTCAGATCCGCCTGGCGCCGTACTCCTACGACTGGGTCGACAACCTGGGGCGGCGGTCGCCGCGGACGCTGCGCGGGCTCGAACCCCCACGAGTGGGCGAGCCGTTCACGCGCACAGCGGGCCGACCCGTGGGCGAGATCCTCGCCGTCGACGAGGGCCGTCAGCTGACGGGCCGGATCATGGGCGCCGTCCTGTCCTACCTCCTGGTCCCGCACGCCGACGCGTCGACCCGGCTGCTCCTGAAGGTGGTCCTGGCTCGGGGGCGCGCCGTCGCGCCCCTCGTCGCGGTGGGCGACCTCGTGATGGCCCGCCGGCAGCTGCTCACCTTCGCCGAGTGTGCCGAACGGGCGGCTGCCGGTCGCTGACCCGCAGATCCCTCAGGGCGCGACGGTGGGGGAGGCGGTCGGCGAGGGGGACCGCGTCGAGCTGCGTGACGGCGACGGCGACGGCGACGGCGAGGCCGTCGTCGTGGTCGGCGTCGTGGTCGGCGTCGGGCTCGGGGACGTCGTGGGGGAGCTCGAGGCCGTCCCCGACGGTTCGGCGGAGGAGGAGGTGCTGGAGGTCGGGCTGCTCGACGGGCTGGTGGTGGGGCTCGCCGAGGGGGAGGTGGACGGTGTGGCCTGGCCGCCCAGGGGGCCTTGCTCCTCCTCGATCACCGCCAGGATCGCCTGCTCGAAGGCAGTGAGCTGCGCCTGGATGTCGGCCAGGGGGACCTCGCCGATGTTCTCGCCGTACGCGACGACGTCCTGCCAGATGCGCTCGATCCGGGCGGTCGCCTCGGCACTCAGCGGCCCGTCCAGGGTGACGAAGAGCTGGACCGCGAGCGCGAAGGTCAGGCAGTTGACGCAGTCGCTGTTGACCGCGACGGAGATGTTCTGGGGAACCGCGACGTCGGTCTGCCCCACCACCAGCACGACCTGGAAGGAGACCGCCACGGCCGCGCAGCCGGTGCAGCTGGCGAGGGCGTACGCCTCGTTGGTGTTCGTGGCCGGCGCGCCCCCGTCCGCCCAGATCAGCCCGAAGGCCACGTCGTAGACGGCGGTGCCGTCGGTCGTGTTGACCGCGAGGGCCTGGGTGTCACCTTCGCCGGGGGCGGGTGGCTCCGAGAACGGGAAGATCCAGGTCTGCGGCGCAGGGGAGTTCGCGTCGGTGCCGACCGGCGCGCTGTCCGCGTCGCGGGGGACGAGCACCATCCCCAGCTGTGGGCGCTCCCGCGTCGGCAGCTCGGCGTCGGCCGGCCAGTTGATCGTGCCCTGGCCGGTCGACCCGACAGCGAAGCCGGTCGAGGGGCTGGCGAGGGCGACGGCGTCGGCGAGCGTGCCGCGCTCGTAGGCCTGGATCGGGCGGTAACGCTCCGAGGACGGCCACCAGGCCCAGGCCAGGCCCCCCACGATCGCGAGCGCGGTGACCGCGGCCACGGCGCGGCGTCCGGGGCGGCCCTCGGTCCGGGTCCGGACCGAGGTGACGAGGCGGCGGGCGACGCGAACCAGGACGACGCCGATGGCCGCCACGGGGAGCAGCACGACGAGGGCCGACAGTCCGCGCGCGGTGGCGGAGACCAGGTCGCCCTCTGCGAACGCCGCCGTGAACTGCTCCCACTGGGCGGCGGAGGCCGCTGCGGCGGTGCCCACGATCCGGGGGAACGTCGTGACGAGCAGCAGCAGCGTGACGGCGAGGACCGGGACCACGGTGAGGACCCAGGCCGACACCACGGCCCGAGCCCACGGCTTGAGCACCTGCGCCTCCGGGCTGCCCCAGTTCCAGGGCAGCAGCCCGCGCAGCGTCGGCCCGATCCGCTGGAAGAGGTCCGGGACCCCGGTGAGGTCCGCGAGCACGTGATAGCCGTCGAAGCGCACCAGCGGCAGGAGCTGGCGCAGCATCTGCAGGATCTGCGCCGCGACGAGCAGGAGGACCGCGTCGTCCCGGGTGACCCACCACGCCGCGACGGTGACGACGGCGACGATGGCGTTGAAGTACAGGCCACCGAGGTCGGTGCGCAGCCGTCCGCCGCGGCCGAGCCGGTAGGAGTCGGTGACGTCGGTGTAGAACGCCGGCCAGATGAGGTAGAGCCCGACCCCCATGGCGCCGGGCGGGGCGCCCCCGCGCCGCGCGGCGGCGGCGTGGCCGAACTCGTGGAAGCCGGCCGAGAGCACCGTGATCGCGAGGACGGCCAGCAGCAGCCCCGGCCGAGCGAACGCGTCATGGGTGGCGCCGGCCAGCCCGCGCTCGAACAGCACCCACCAGCAGATCCAGACGAACGCCGCCACGACGAGCGCCACCAGCACCGGGTTGAACAGGGCGGCGAACGGCGTGGTCAGCCGCCGCGTCCGCTCGGGGTCGGTGACGACCGCCTTGAACCGCAGACCGAGCAGGGGGTTGGAGCGCTGGACCTCGGGCTGGGCGCCGTCCGCGGTGGTGCTCAGCCCCATCTCGCGGAGCTTGCCCACCAGTGTCTCCACGTTGGCGGCGCTGACGCTGCGGCCGGTGGCGCCGGAGACGGCCGCCGCGAGCTCGTCGTGGTCGCGGCGGCCGTCCATGGCCTCCAGCAGGAGGTAGAGCATCGGTGTGAGCTGGATGGTCTGGCCGTCCGCCCGGCGGGCCAGCGCCGGGGGTCGCCGGTACCCGGACCCGCTCATCTCGCCCATCAGCCGGACCCCGTCGGCCCGGTCGGGCGGGGGGCCGCCGCCGCTGGTGCGCCCGGCGGCCGGGGCGTCGGTGACCTCGCTCACCCGAGGACTACGGCTGGTCGATGGTCGAGGTCTGGTCCGCGTTCGCGGTGGCCGAGCCCTCGATGTTCTGGGTGATGATCGCGTCCTGCTGCGCGACCGAGACCGCGTCGCTGTCGATCGACCCGACGTTGGCGGCGACCGCCGCGTCGATCGGGGCGGCGACGTTCGCGTTGGCCGCGACCGCACCGTTGACCGGGGCCGCGATGTTGGCGTCGGCGTTGAGGTCGACGTCGACGTTCAGCAGGTCGCCGTCGGAGAGGTCGCCCACGGTGCCGCCGACGTCGCCCGTGGCGTCGCCGGGCAGGGCGGTGGTCGGGTCGGTGGTGGTGCCGTCGGGCGCGGCCACACCGGAGTCGTCGGCCGGGGCGTCGGGGCTCGCGCCCTGGGTGATCCCGCTGTCCTGGGTCGAGTCGGCGGTGGCGTCGGCCGAGACGTTCTGGTCGATCATGACCCCCTGGTCGGCCAGGGCCTGGGCGGTCGAGCCGGTGGAGAGGATGTTGGCGCCCACGGCCGCGTCGATCGGGGCGGCGACGTTGGCGTTGGCCGCCACGGCGAGGTCGATCGGGGCGGCGGCATCGATGGCGAGGTCGAGGTCGGCGTTGAGGTCGAGGATCGAGACGACCTCCTTGTCCGGCAGGGCCACGGCGCCCTCGGCTGCGAGCTCCTGGTCGGACAGGCCGTTGGTGTCGTCCATGAGGGGGTTCCGTTCGTCGAAGGGTCTGATGCTCGGGTCACCGTACCCACGGAAGAGCCCGTGAAAACCCTTGCGAACACGCGAGATTCGCCGGCCCCGGGGGCGCTCGCGGACGAACGTCCCTGGCGTGACCTATTGGTCGATGTCGGGACGGGCGGGGTGAGGGGGGCGTCCCTGGCGTGACCTATTGGTCGATGTCGGGACGGGCGGGGTGAGGGGGGCGTCCCTGGCGTGACCTGTTGGTCGATGTCGGGACGGGCGGGGTGAGGGGGGCCGTCCCTGGCGTGACCTATTGGTCGATGTCGGGACGGGCGGGGGTGGGGCCGCGGGGTGAGGTCCCCGCGGCCCCACCAGGCGTCAGTCGGCTGCCTGGAGCGCCTTGACCTCGTCGCGCGCGGCGACGACGGCGGAGTGCTGTCGCTGCACGACCCCGCGGAAGCCCTCGCTGAGGTCCTGCTCGAGAGCCTTCTCGTACTCGGACACGGCGTGGTCCTCACCCGTGACGGCGGCGCCCAGGACGCTGCCGGCGTCGTCACCGGTGACGGCGTCCTTCATCGCGATCCAGCCGCGGTGCAGGCGGGCCGCCAGGGAGCCGCTCTCGTCGACCTCGTCGCCGTAGGCGTGGCCCAGCTCGACGATCTCGCGGACGAAGCCGTCACGCTGCTGCGAGAACCGCTGCATCGTCTCGGCCCACTGCGGCCGGTCGCTGTCGCGCAGCTTGTCCGCTGCGGCGGCGAACCCGTCGCGGCCGTCCTTGAGCGTCTCGACCAGGTCCTGGGCGACCTTCTCGTCAACCGACATGTCTTCTCCTTCGTCGTGGGGGTGGTGCACGAGGAGCCGTACCCACTGCCATCCCCGCGAAACGGGTCGGCACGATCCGCGGCGGACGCGCAGGAGCCTCCGACCGGAGGGTCGGAGGCTCCTGCGCCCCTCTGTGTGGGCTCAGACGAGGAAACGGTGTCGCTGCACGATGGGCCGCGACTCCCACCACCGGCCGAGACCGAAGGTGCGGCCGGCGCCGACGAGGGCCAGCATGACGAGCACGAGGGCGTAGACGATGTGGTCGTCCATGAACGGGTTGTTGTCCGGCGGCAGGACTGCGGTCCACATGAGCACGAGCATGAGGGCCCCGGAGGCCGCGGCGATCCGCATGCCCACGCCCAGCATGAGCGCGGCGCCGATGGCGAGGAGGCCGACCATGAACAGCCAGTTGGCCCACGTGGCGCCGGCGAAGCTCTGGTAGAACTCCGCGAACGGGCCCTTGGTGCCGAAGCTGAGGAAGCCCATGGTCGGGGATCCCTCGTTGAACCAGGCGGCCGGCCCGAACCGGTCGACGACGCCGGTCTCGGCGTCCCGCCCGGTGGCGAAGCCCAGGGCGAAGAGCTTGTCGAGGAAGGCCCACAGGAAGATCCAGCCGAGGGCGAGGCGGGTGGCCGCCGCGACGGCCCGGAACGCCTTGCCTCCGACGGGCTCGGTGACGGCCCCGGACGTGGGGGTCGTGCTCTCACGGTTGGCGGTGGTGGTCATGGTCCCGGTCTCCTTCGATGTGGTCGGGCTGTGGTGACACCTTCACAGTGGCGCGGGGCGGGTCCTGTCGCACAGGGACTTTGGACCCGACCTGTTGGGACCTCGGTCGCCGGTTCGGGCCCGGTCGCGGTCAGTGCGAGATCGCTCCGGGACGGACGACCATGACCGGGCAGGAGGCGTGCCGGAGGAGGGCCTGGCTCACCGAGCCCAGGAGCAGTCCGGTCACCTCGCCGCGGCCCCGGCTGCCCACGACGAGCATCTCGGCGCCCCGGGACACGTCGGTGAGGGCCCGCCGGGGGTCGCCGTGCACGACCTCCTGCTGGAGGACGACCTCGGGGTACCGCTCCGCCATGGAGGCGACCATCTCCGCGGTGAGGGCCCGCCCGTACTCGCCGGCGCGCAGCCTCTCGACCTCGAGGTCCGGCACGAGCACGTCCGCGCCCGCGTACTGCACCGACCACACATGGACGACGGTGAGGGACATGCCGAGCCGGGCGGCCCGGCGGAAGGCCTCCTCGACGGCGGCGCGGCTGCCCTCGGACCCATCGGACCCGACGACGACACCACGACGCAGGCTCGTGACGGGCAGCCGGTCGCGGATGACGACGACCGGGCAGCGGGCCTGGGCCGCCACCTCCACCGTCGTCGACCCCACGAGGGCGCTGCCGAGGGCCCCGTGGCTCGGCCCGCCGACGACGACGAGGGCCGCCGTCTCGGAGGCCTCGACGAGGAAGCCTGCGGCGCTGCCGCCGACGCTCGCCGCGGTGACGCCCACGGCGTCGACCACGTGGCCGACCCGTGCGAGGCCGTCCTCGACGACATGGTCGTCCGCCTCCGGGGGTACCGGGACCGGTGCCATGGACTCCGGCCACGGCAGGGGGACGGTGTGCGCGTGGAGCAGCTTGAGGGGACGGTCGAGTGCTTCGGCCTCGCTCACCGCCCAGTCGAGGGCGGCGTTGCTGGCCGTGCTGCCGTCGATCCCCACGACCACCGGGCTGCCGGTCCGGGGCGTGGTGTCCGTACGGTGCTGTGTGGCCGACGTCGTGGTCATCGGGGGCCTCCTCCGGGCCGGGGCCGACGCCGGATCGGCCGGCCCTGTGCCTCCAAGCCTCACGGCCGAGGCCGTCCGGGCACAGGGACTTTGGACCCGCGTCCTGATCCGGTTCTCCCGCTCGACCCCGCCGTGCTCAGGCGACCGGGACCGACCAGATGAGGAGAGTCCCCACGCCCGAGGGACCCGCACCGACCACGCACGAGCCGTCCCGTCGCTGCGCACGGTCCTCGAGGTTGGACAGGCCACTGTGGCGGGTCGGGTCGCTGACGCCCCGACCGTCGTCGGCCACCTCGACCGACAGCGTGGCCGCGTCCGCGCGCAGCCGGACGACCGCCGCGCCGGCGCCGGCGTGCCGGGCCACGTTCGTCAGCGCTTCTCGGACCACGGCGACGACGTCAGCGCCCAGATCGCCCGTGCCGACCGCGTCGACCGGGCCGTCGAACGAGACGTCGGGGTCGAACCCGAGTGCCTCCGCGACCTCGCGGGCGACATCGAGGACCAGCGACCGGAGGCTGTGCGCATCGGGGCGGGCGGAGCGGAGCTGGAAGATCGAGGTCCGGACCTGGCGGACCGCCTCGTCGAGGGTGTCGACGACCGACCCCAGCACCCGCGACCGGTCGGGGTCGTCGATCGTCGAGGCGATGCCCTGGACCGACATCCCGGCGGCGAAGAGCTGCTGGATCACGTGGTCGTGCAGGTCGCGGGCGATGCGTGCCCGGTCCTCGAGCAGCGCCATCCGCTGCTGGTCCTCCCGGGCCCGCGCGAGCTCGAGCGCCACGGACACCTGGGTGGCGAACGTCGAGGCCATCTCGAGCTCGGGGCCGGTGAAGGGGCGTGCACCGGGCTCGCGGAGCGCGACGAGGACCGTGGGGGGCGAGCCGAGCAGTGGCAGCAGGATGGCCGGGCCGCCCACCGGGAGGGCTGTTCCAGGGGACGCCTCGAAGACGTCCACGGCGCGAGCGTCCCCGGTCGCGATCGTGCGATGCAGGGCGTCCGGGGGGTGGAGGTGGGCCCCCACCGCGGACCCCTCCACATCGCCCGCGACAGCGGTGACGGTCGCCGTCTCGGCGGAGGCGACCTCGAGGACGGCGACGGCGACGCTGCCCGCGAGGGTGCGGACCGTCCGGGCGACGAGCGCCGGGGTGACCGAGGAGGCGTCGGCCAGGACCCGGCGGGTGAGGTCGGACGACGCGAGCAGCCACTGCTGCCGTCGGCCGCTGTCGGTGTAGAGCCGGGCGTTGTGGATGGCGATGCCGGCCGTCGCCGCGAGGGAGACGGCGATGGCCTCGTCCTCGGCGTCGAACTGCCCCGCACGGGAGTCGGTGAGGTAGAGGTTCCCGTACACCTCGCCGCGGACCCGGATGGGCACGCCGAGGAAGCTGTCCATCGGCGGGTGGCCGGCAGGGAAGCCCACCGACCGCGGGTCGCCGGCGAGGTGGGGCAGGCGGATCGGGTGGGGGTCCTCGATGAGGGCCCCGAGCAGGCCCTTGCCCTCGGGGAGGTGGCCGATCCGGTCGATGACGTCGTCGTCCACGCCCACGTGGACGAACTGCTCGAGGCCGAGCCGGTCGGGGGCGACGACGCCGAGGGCTCCGTACCTCGCGCCGATGAGCTCGAGGGCCGCCTCGACGATGCGGCGGAGCACCGTGGGCAGGTCGAGGTCGGCGACGATGCTCTCGTTGGCGGCGACGAGCCGCTGCAACCTCGCGTCACCCGGGCCGGGCGCCGTCATCGATCAGGACCCAGCAGCCGGGTGGCGAGCACGGCTGCTTGGGTGCGCCGCTCGAGGCCGAGCTTGTGGAGCAGGACCGACACGTAGTTCTTGATCGTCTTCTCGGCCAGCGACATCTGCTCGCCGATCTGGCGGTTGGTGAGGCCTTCTGCGATGTAGCCGAGCAGCCGCAGCTCCTGTGGGGTGAGCCCCGCCAGCTCGGGGGCGGTCTCCTGGCCGTTCCGCACCCGGTCCAGGACCCGGGTCACGAGCGCGGGGTCGATGAGGGACTGCCCCGCAGCCACCCGGCGTATCGAGTCGACGAGGTCGAGGCCCTTGACGTCCTTGAGCACGTAGCCGGCGGCGCCGGCCATGATCGCCGCGAACAGGGCCTCGTCGTCGTCGTAGGAGGTGAGGATGAGTGCCCGGATGCTGGGGTCCACGGACCGGATCGCGCGGCACACCTCGATCCCGGACCCGTCCGGCAGGCGCGCGTCGAGGACGGCGACATCGGGGCGCAGCGCGGGGATGCGGGCTGTCGCCTCTCCGGCGGTCCCGGACTCCCCGACCACCTCGATGTCGCCGGCTGACTCCAGCAGGGTGCGCAGCCCCTGCCGGACGACCTCGTGGTCGTCGAGGAGGAAGACCCGGACGGGCGGCTGCGTCATGGGTCCATTCATTCGGGTCAGGACGCCCACCGCAAGCCCGACACCGCCGGCCGCCGGATCGCGCCGGCGACTCGGCCCCCCGCGCGGCGCCGTGGTCAGTTGAGCGGGCGGGTGTCCTCGGGCAGCGCCCCGTCCCCGGCGAGCGCGCGCTCGGTGAGCTGCTGGAGCGCGGTCAGGGCCACCCGCTGCGACCACGGCCCGTAGGTGACCCGCGCGACGCCCAGCGCCTCGAGCTCGGGCAACGGCAAGGTGCCCGGGATGCCGATGACGGTGAGTCGCTGGGGGCCGAGCTCGCCCACGAGGCGCTCGATGTCCGCCCGCTCGGTGACCCGGGGCACGAACACGATGGGCGCCCCGGCGTCGAGGTACGCACGGCAGCGGGTCACGGCCTCCTCGAGGCACTCGGCCGGAGAGCGGCCCTCGGGGCGCACGAAGGCGTCGGTGCGGGCGTTGAGGACGAAGTCGGGGACGCCCAGGTCCGCTGCCGCCGCCATGACGCCCTCGACGGCACGCACCGACTCGGCCAGGGGGGCCATGCCGTCCTCGATGTTGGCCCCGACCACGCCGAGGTCGATCGCCCGCCGCACCGTCCCGGCGGGGTCGCCGTAGCCCGCCTCGAGGTCGGCGCTCACCGGCAGGCTGGTGGTGTTCACGATCCGGGCGATCGCCGCGAGCATCTCGTCGAGGGGGATGTGCTCGCCGTCCGGGTAGCCGAGTGAGGCCGCGATCGAGTGCGACGCCGTGGCCAGCGCCGCCGTACCGGGGGTCTCCGCCACGACGCGGGCGCTGGCGACGTCCCACACGTTGACGAGCGTGAGCAGCGTCGGGGACCGATGCAGCTCGAGGAACGAGGCGGCGAGGGCGGCAGTGTCCTGGGGCATGGCGGCAAGCATCGCCTCGGGCCCGACGTTCGACAAGCCCCCGCCCGCGAGGTGGGTCGCCACCCGCGACCTAGAGTGGGTCGGGCGGTCGGCTCCGGCTGCCCGATTCGACGAACGGAGTGGGATGGACCTCGACCTCGGGATGTTGCTCGTGCGGCTCGCCCTCGGCCCGATGCTCGTGCTGCACGGCGCCAACAAGGTGTGGGGCGGCGGCGGGCTCACCGGTACCGCGGGCTGGTTCGAGTCGCTCGGTCTCCGCCCCGGGTGGCTCCACGCCCGGATCGCCGCCGGCACCGAGATCGCCGCCGGACTGCTCGTGACGTTCGGCCTCGCCACCGGGCTCGCGGCCACGGCGTTCGTCGGACTCATGACCGTCGCTGCCCTCACCGACCATCGGGGCAAGGGGTACTTCGTGTTCAAGGGTGGCTGGGAGTACGTCGTCCTCGTGGCGATCGTCGCCGTCGCGCTCGCCGTCATCGGCCCCGGCGGCTGGTCGCTCGATGCCGCTCTCGGCCTGCCGCTCTCCGGCATCGGCTGGGGCGCCGTCGCCGCGGTGGGCGGTGTCGGCGCCGCCCTCGGAATGCTCGCGGTGTTCCGTCGGCCGGTCCCCGCCGAGTCCTGATGGCCGTCCGGACCCTGCCGGGCGACTGGGCCGCCGACGTGCTGCTCGCCGCCAAGGGCGAGACCCGGGTCACGGTCGTCGTCCCGGCCCGTGACGAGGAGGACACGGTGGGCGACGTCGTCGCCGGGATCCGGCAGGCCTGGGTCCAGGACGTCCCCCTCGTCGACGAGCTGATCGTCATCGACTCCGACTCCACCGACCGGACCGCCGACGTCGCCCGCGCCGCAGGGGCCACGGTGTACGCAGCCCGCGACGTGCTGCCCGGCCTGCCTCCGGCCCGCGGCAAGGGCGAGGCGCTGTGGAAGTCGCTGCACGTGAGCACCGGCGACGTCCTCGCGTTCCTCGATGCCGACCTCATCGAGTGGGGGCCCCATTTCGTCAGCGGCCTGCTCGGTCCGCTGCTCACCGACCCCGGCGTCGCCCTCGTCAAGGCCGTCTACGACCGGCCCCTCCTCGACGCCGAGGGTCACGAGGCCGAGACGGGCGGCCGGGTCACCGAGCTCGTCGCGCGGCCCCTCATCGCCCTGCACCATCCGCACCTGGCCGGGCTCGTCCAGCCGCTCGCCGGCGAGTGGGCGGTGCGCCGCTCGGTCATCGAGCAGTTCCGGGTCCCGGTCGGCTACGGCGTCGAGATCGCCGCCCTCGTCGACACGGCGACCGCGTTCGGGGCGTCGTCGATCGCCCAGGTCGACCTCGGCCGGCGTGCACACCGGCACCACCGCCACGACACCCTGGGGCCCATGGCCGTACAGGTCATCGCCGCCGTCGAGGCGCGGCTGGACCGCTCCGCGACACCGCGCGACACCGCCCGCCTCACCCAGTACGACCGGACCGGGTCGGGTTTCGCGCCGCACCCCCGCCACGTCGACCTCACCGAGCGCCCTCCTGCCGTGAGCGTCGAGGGCTACGCGGGAGCGGCCCGATGAGCCGCGGAGCGGCGCTGCGGCTGGGCCGCCGCGAGTACGCCCCCACGGCGCGTCTCGTCATGGCCATCGTCAACCGCACCCCGGACTCGTTCTACGACAAGGGCCTCACCTGGGGCGAGGACGCCGCGATGGACCGGGTCCACCAGGTGGTCGACGAGGGCGCCGACCTCGTCGACATCGGCGGGATCAAGGCGGCGCCCGGGGCCCCGATCGACACCGACGAGGAGAGGCGCCGGGTCGTCGGGTTCGTCGCGCGGGTCCGCGACGCCTACCCCGACCTCGTCATCAGCGTCGACACGTGGCGCAGCGAGGTCGCGCGGGCCGTCTGCGAGGTCGGTGCCGACGTCATCAACGACGCCTGGGGCGGGGTCGACGCCGGTCTGCCCGACGTGGCCGCGGAGTTCGGGGCCACCCTCGTGTGCACCCACACCGGTGGCGTCACACCGCGCACCCGACCTCACCGCATCGAGTACGACGACGTGGTCGCCGACGCGCGCGACTCGCTGCTGCGGCAGGCCGAGCGGGCCGTCGGGGCCGGGGTCGAGCCGGAGCGCGTCGTCATCGACCCCGCACACGACTTCGGCAAGAACACCTGGCACTCGCTGGAGGTGACCCGCCGGCTCGACGAGCTGACGAGCCTCGGCTGGCCCGTGCTCGTGTCGCTGTCGAACAAGGACTTCGTCGGTGAGGCGCTCGACCGGCCGGTCGGGGAGCGGCTCACCGGCACGCTCGCCGCCACGGCGCTGTGTGCCTGGCACGGGGCTCAGATCTACCGGGTGCACGAGGTGCCGCAGACCCGCGAGGTGCTCGACCTCGTCTCGACGGTGAGCGGCGACCTGCCGCCGGCCCGGACCGTCCGGGGCCTCGGATGAGCGGGTCCGTCGTCATCGTCCCGAGCGCGCCGCTGCTGCTGCCCGAGTACACCGGCCGCCAGGACGTCGGCGCGGACCTGCGGGAGCGCGCGGTCGAGGCGATCCGCGCCGCCACCGACGCCGACGGCAGCGACCGGGTTGTCCTCGTCGTGGCGACCGACCGCGAGCAGCGCGGCACCCGACCCCCGCTCGGCCAGCGCGTGGGCCGGCACCTGTGCGAGCTCGCCGGGGTCGGCGTCGACGGCGTCGTCGCCGTGTCGTGGGACGCCACCGTCGACGAGTGCCGCGCGGTCGGGGAGCACCTGGCCCGGCGCCCCGCCGCCACGCTCGTCGTCGTCGCCGACGGCAGCGCCCGGCGGGGCGAGAAGGCGCCCGGGCACCTCGACGACCGGGCCGCGGCGCTGGACGACGAGATCGTCGCCGCGCTGCGCACGGCCGACCCCGAGCGCCTGCTCGCGCTCGACCCCGGCCTGTGCGCCGACCTCCTCGCCCACGGTCGCGCCCCTCTCCAGGTCGCGGCGGCGGCCATGGCCGGCCGGGGCGAACCGCGGTGCACCGAGCTCGAGGCCAGCGACCCGCTGGGGGTCCTGTACATCGTGGCCCGGCTCGCCGTCCGCTGAGCGTCGTCGTCCCGTCAACCCAAGACGACCCCGGGCCGGAGCCCGGGGTCGTCCCCGATCCGCCGAGAGTGTCGGCGGCTCTTGGACCCCGGCGGCGGCGGAGGTAGCCGACGGCGGGGCCGGTCTCAGGGTGTCCCGCAGCGGTTCGCCGCCGGCGCTCCGAACGGATTGGTGTGGTCAACTTGACGGTTGATCAACAGAAGGGTTGAATAAGCGTGCCGGTCACGACGGAGGTGGACATGGGCACGCAGAGACCCGCGCGGTCCGACCTCGACGACACCCTCGTCGATGCCGGCTTCACGGCGCTGGCCGACCCCGTGCGTCGCGCCATCGTCGCGCGGCTCAGCCGGGGGCAGGCCACCGTCAACGAGATCGCCGAGCCCTTCGACATCTCGCTGCAGGCGGTGTCCAGACACATCCAGGTCCTCGAGCAGGCGGGCCTGGTCACGAAGGGACGGCAGGCCCAGCGCCGGCCGGTCCGCCTCGACCCCGCGGCCCTCGAGCGCCTCACCGCATGGATCGACGGCTACCGGCTCGCGCACGAGCAGTCCTTCCGGCGCCTGGACGCCCTCCTCGCGTCCGATCCCGCTCCCACCACGAGAAGGAAGACCCGATGAGCAACTCCCTGTACCTCGAGGTCCCGGCCGACGTGCCGTGGATCGACTTCACCCGCGAGTTCGACGCTCCGGTCGACGCGGTGTTCGACGCGCATCGCGACCCCGACAAGGTGCGCCGCTGGCTCGGCCCGCACGGCTACGACATGGAGATCCTGCGCTGGGACTTCGTCGACGGTGGCGGCTACACCTACATCCACCGGGACCCCGACGGCGCCGAGTACGGGTTCCGCGGGGTGTTCCACACGGTGCGCGACGACGACTTCGTCCTCCAGACCTTCGAGTACGCGGGTGCCCCCGACGAGGTCGCGCTCGAGTTCCTCACCTTCGAGGACCTCGGCGGCGGTCGGACGCGGCTCCGTGGGCGCAGTGTCGGGCGGACGGTCGAGGGGCGCGACGCGATGGTCGAGTCCGGCATGGAGAGCGGCATGCGTGAGGGCTACGTCCGGCTCGACGCCGTCCTGGCCGGGAGCGGGGCGTGAACGCCATGGACTGGACGCTCGAGGTGGTCGTCGTCCCCGTCTCCGACGTCGACGCGGCGATCGCGTTCTACCGGGACCTCGTCGGGTTCCACCTCGACCACGACGTGGACGCCGGTCTCGGACGGGTCGTCCAGCTGACCCCGAAGGGGTCGGGCTGCTCGATCGTCGTCGGGACGATGCCGAACCTGCAGTCGATGACGCCGGGCAGCCTCCACGGGCTCCAGCTCGTCGTCGCCGACGCCGAGTCCGCGCGGGCCGAGCTCGTGGGTCGTGGGGTCGAGTGCGACGAGATCACGGCGTTCGACGATCGTGACGGCAGCACGTTCTTCGGCTTCCGCGACCCCGACGGCAACTCGTGGGCGGTGCAGCAGATCGCGGCCCGCGCGCAGCGGCCCCTCATCCCGCGGGAGGACGGCACGCCCTGACGTGGTCGGTCAGCGCGCGGCGCCGTCGGACTCCGGGGCCCCGCCGGCACCTGCGGAGGCGCGTCGCTGCAGGCGTTCGCGCACCTCGTCCGGGGTGTAGGCGCGGCGGGCCCGTTCGTCGCGGGCGATGAGCGCGCCGGTCGCGACGACGCCGGCCGCCCCGGCCACGCCGAGGATCTTCACCCACCTGTTCCGGTTCACCCTCGCCACCCTAGCGAGGGCCGGCGGGCACACTGGGGTCATGGCGCGCACCGGCACCCAGGCCGTCCCGTTCGACGAGGCCGTCGCGGCGACCCGGACCGGCGACCTGTGGATCTTCCGCGGCGGCACCGTCGCCGACCGGCTCATCCAGACGGCAAGCAACGCCCCGGTCAACCATGTCGGGATGGCGCTGGTCGTCGACGACCTGCCCCCGCTCATGTGGCACGCCGAGCTCGGCCGGTCCCTGCGCGACCAGTGGACGGGCGACCATCACCGCGGCGTGCAGCTGCACGACCTCGGCGAGGCCGTGCGGACGTGGCAGGTCCGCTACGGCCAGCAGGCCTGGCTCCGTCAGCTCGACCCGGGGGCCGGGCCCGAGCAGGAGGATGCCGCGCTGCGCACGATCGCCCGGCTCGACGGCGTCTCGTTCCCCTCGACGCTGCAGCTCGGCCTGCGGTGGCTCCGGGGCCGCGACGCGCACGTCACCCGGCGCGCCCGGGAGCGCAAGGCCCTGCGACCCGAGGACGCCTACTGCGCCGAGGTGGTCGCGGCCACCCTCGAGGAGATGGGTGTCCTGCGCCCGGACGTGCCGACGAACTGGTACGACCCGGGCCGGTTCTGGAGCGGCGACTCGCTGCCGCTGTCAGCGGGCTGGTCCTACGGGATCGAGGTCGAGGTGGCCCGTCCCGTGGACTGACCCGCGCCCCGGCTCAGGACGGCCGGTGGCCGGCCCGCTGGCGCCGGACCCACGGCAGGGCCACGGCGACGACACCGACCGCGAGGGCCGAGGCCCCGGCGAGCAGGCCCCAGAGCACGCACCACGCGAGGACCACGACGCCCTCCCAGAGGACGCTGGTGTACGCGAGGTCGGGGGTGCGCTGCGCCGCGAGCCACGCGCCGCCGATGAACCCGAGGCTCGTCAGCAGCATGAGGCCGAGGGTGAGGCCCGCCGAGCGGGCGAGCGCGCGCAGCGGCGGGATGGCCCTGCGGCGCTCCTCGGGGGCGTCCACGCGGTCGGCGAAGGCCTCGAAGACGTCGGGGGCGGGCCCCGGCTCGCGGCGACGCATGGGGCAAGAGCATACGGGCCGCGCTACGGGCGGACCATCCACCAGCCGAGGGCAGCAGCGCCGATCCCGAGCGTCAACGAGGCGGCGACGACGCTCGTCGCCTCGACGCGGCGGCCGTCCTCCAGGGCCTCCCACACCTCGAGGGCGAGGCTCGAGAACGTCGTGAAGGCGCCGCAGAAGCCGATCCCGAGCAGGGCGACCCACCCTGTGCCCACCCCGGCGCCGACGAGCGCCCCGAGGACGAACGAGCCGATGAGGTTGACGGCGAGCGTGCCCGCTGCCGTGGTGCCGGAGCGGTCACGCACCCAGTGGCCGACGAGCAACCGAGCCGGGGCGCCCACGGCGGCCCCGAGCGCGACGAGCAGCGCGTGCGTGCCGGTCATGGGCCCGGCCAGACCTTGCGTCCCAGCCGGATGCCGGCGCCGACCGCCAGCACCCCGACGAGGAAGGTTGCGGCGACGTAGAGGAGGGCGACCTGGACGTGCTCGCCGGCCCCGAGGCCCACCGTCTCGACCGCGAGCGCCGAGTACGTGGTCCACCCGCCGAGCAGCCCGACCCCGACGAAGGGTCGGGCGAGGCGGTGCGCGCCGGGCCGGTCGACGAGGTAGGTGACGAGCAGGCCCATCGCCAGGGCCCCGGTGACGTTGACGAGGAAGGTGCCCCACGGCACCTCGCCGGCACGATGGGGGAGACCGAGGCCCACGGCCCATCGGCCGAGCGACCCCACCGCACCCCCGACCGCGACCGACGCCAGCAGCCGAGCATCCGGCCGCACCTGCCCCATCAGTCGCGGATCGTCTCGAGGAACTCGGCGATCCGGCCGATCGCCTCGGTGAGCGTCTCCTCGTCGGGCAGCGTGACGAGGCGGAAGTGGTCGGGCTCGAACCAGTTGAAGCCCGTCCCGTGGGTGACGAGGATCTTCTTCGCCCGCAGGAGGTCGAGGACGAACGCCTCGTCGGACTCGAGGCGGTACACCTCGGGGTCGAGCCGGGGGAAGCAGTAGAGAGCGCCGCGCGGCTCGACGCACGAGACCCCGGGGATGTCGTTGAGGAGCCGGGACGCGAGCTTGCTCTGCTCGCGGAAGCGGCCTCCCGGACCGATGAGCTCGGTCACGGACTGGTAGCCCCCGAGGGCCGTCTGGATCGCGTGCTGGGCCGGGACGTTGGCGCACATCCGCATGTTCGCCAGGAGGGTCAGTCCCTCGAGGAAGTCCTCGGCGAGGTGCTGGGGTCCGCTGATCATCACCCAGCCCGCGCGGTACCCGCACACCCGGTACGCCTTCGACAGGCCGCTGAAGGTGAGGCAGAGGACGTCCTCGCCCGCGAACGTCGCCGCGTGGTGGTGGACGGCGTCGTCGAAGAGGATCTTCTCGTAGATCTCGTCGGCCATGACGACGAGCTGGTGCCGCCGGGCGATGTCGACGAGCGCCCGCACCGTCTCCGCCGAGTACACGGCCCCGGTGGGGTTGTTCGGGTTGATGATGACGAGCGCGTGGGTGTTCTCGGTGATCTTGGACTCGATGTCCTCGAGGTCGGGGTTCCATCCGTCGGCCTCGTCGCACCGGTAGTGCACCGGCGTCCCGCCGGACAGCGACACCGCGCCGGTCCACAGCGGGTAGTCGGGCGCGGGGACGAGCACCTCGTTGCCGTCGTCGACGAAGGCCTGGAGCACCATCGTGATGAGCTCGGAGACCCCGTTGCCGATGAAGACGTCCTCGACGCTGGTCTCCTTGAGCCCGCGCGACTGGTAGTACTGCGCCACGGCGGTGCGCGCCGAGTAGATGCCCTTGGAGTCGGCGTAGCCCTGGCTGTCGGGCAGGTTGTGCACGATGTCGGCGACGATCGACTCCGGGGCCTCGAACCCGAACGGGGCCGTGTTGCCGATGTTGAGCTTGAGGATCTTGTGGCCCTCGGCCTCGAGCCGGTGGGCCTCGACGAGGATCGGGCCCCGCACGTCGTAGCGGACGTGCTGGAGCTTCTTGCTCTGGACGATCCGGCGCATGGGCCCAGTGTTCCAGCCCGCTCCCGCCCCCGCCGCCCCGTCCACCCCGGTGCCTCCCCGACTTTTCATGCTGGCGTCCGCCCGACACCCCGTCGAAACGGGGTGTCGCGCGGACGCCGGCATGAAAAGTCGGGAGAGGCGGGGGGTTGTGGGGGGATTACCGGGTGCTGCGGGATGGGCACCCGGGGCGGGCCGGCGCCCTAGCCTGGGCGGGTGGTGCGCATCCTGGTCGTCGAGGACGACGCGACGGTCCGCGAGGCCGTCGCCGCGTACCTCGCGCGCGCGGGGCACGACGTCGAGGCCGTGGGGGACGGGGAGGCCGCGATCGAGGCCTACACGAGCACCCCGGCGGACCTCGTGCTCCTCGACCTCATGCTGCCCGGGCTCGGCGGGTTCGAGGTGACGCGGCGTCTGCGGTCGATGCGCCGCGACCTGCCGCTCATCATGGTCACGGCCCGGGGCCAGGAGCACGAGCGGGTCCAGGGCCTGCAGCACGGGGCCGACGACTACGTGACCAAGCCCTTCAGCCTCCGCGAGCTCGAGCTGCGGGTCCGGTCGCTGCTGCGCCGCACGAGCGGCCCGGCACCCGAGGTCACCGACGTCCTGCGTGACGGTGACCTCGTCCTGGACCTCGGGGCGCGCACCCTGACCCGCGGCGGGGACCCGGTGCCGATGACGGCCCGCGAGCTCGACCTGCTCGCCTGGCTCGTCCAGCACCCCGGCGTCGTGTGGTCCCGTGACGAGCTGATGCGCGAGGTGTGGGGCTGGGACGTGGGCGACGCCTCCACCGTCACCGTCCACGTCCGGCGGGTCCGCGAGAAGGTCGAGGAGGACCCGGGCGACCCCGGGCGGCTCGCGACCGTCTTCGGGCGGGGCTACCGGTGGGACGCCTCGCCCGCCGACGCGACAGGGCACGTCGATGGGCGCTGAGCTCGGTGCCGTCGTCATCTGCGTCCTGGTCACGGCGGCGGTCGGGGTGCTGGGCTCGGTGCTGCTCACCCGGGTCTCGCGCGGCCGGGCGCACATCGCCGCCCTGGGCGCTCCGCTCGTCGTCGTCGCCGCGCTCGCGGCCGGAGTCGGCACCGCGAGCGGGGCGATGCTCATCACCGGGGAGGACCAGAAGACCCTCGTCGTCGTGCTGCTCGCCGGGATGCCCGTCGCGATCGGCGTCGGGCTCGTGCTCGCGCGGCGCGTCCGCCGCCTCGAGGAGAACGCTGCGCACGACCGGGCCGCGCGCGAACGGGACCGCGAGGTGGAGGCGTCCCGGCGCGAGACGATCAGGTGGCTCTCGCACGATCTCCGCACGCCGCTCGCGGGCATCCGGGCCCTCGCCGAGTCGCTCGAGGATGGCGCCGTCGCCGACCCGGCCCACGCCTACGGCCGCATCGTCCACGAGGTCGACCGGATGGACGGCATGGTCGACGACATCGCCGAGCTGTCGCGGCTCCAGGGGTCGCCCGAGGTGCTCCGCGAGCCGGTGGACCTCGACGACGTCGTCTCGGACGCCGTGGCCGGGGTCATGCCGCTCGCCGACGCCGCCGGGGTCGCGCTCGTCGCGGGCGAGCTCGCGGGTGCGACGGTCCTCGGCGAGGCCCGTGCCCTGACCCGCGCGGTCTCCAACGTCGTGCGCAACGCGCTGCAGCACACGCCGCAGGGGGGCAGCGTGCATGTCGGCACCGCCCGCCGGGGCGGCTCGGTCGTCGTGGAGGTCGCGGACGGCTGCGGAGGCCTCCCGCAGGCCTCGCTCGACCAGGTCTTCGAGCCGGGCTGGCGCGGTGACCCCTCCCGGCACGACCGGGGGATGGGTCTGGGGCTGACGATCTCGCGCGAGGTGGCCCGGGCGCACGGCGGTGACGCGACCGCGGCCAACCTCCCCGACGGCACGGGCTGCATCGTCCGGCTCGAGGTGCCCCGGCGCGCGCTTCCCCCGGCCCACGCCTGACCGCAGTCCTTACCCGGAGATCACGGCCGCACGCGCAGGCTGGATCGGCGCCTGCCGGTGGGGTCCACTGGAGGCTCCCCCACGAAGGAGCTGCCGATGCGCACTCGCCCGATGGCCGTCGCGGCCGCCTCCCTGGTCGCCGCCCTCACCCTCGCAGCCTGCGGAACCGGCACGGCGACGAGTGACCCCACCCCGGCGGCGTCCGGTGGTCCGTCGGCGGGTGTCTCCGCGGGGTCCTCGGCGGAGCCGACGGCGGGGTCGACGGCGGGGGAGACCGCCGAGAGTCCGGCGCCGGCCGACGGTGCCTACGTGACGCGCGCCGACTACGAGGCCGACCCCGCGGCCTACGAGGGCAGCAAGGTCGTGTACTTCTTCCACGCGTCGTGGTGTTCCAGCTGCCGGGCGACGGAGAAGGCGATCGCGGAGACCGGGGTGCCGGCCGGGCTGACACTCGTCAAGGCCGACTACGACAGCGACACCGAGCTGCGTCAGCGCTACGGCGTCACCACCCAGCACACGTTCGTCCAGGTCGGGCCGGACGGCGAGCGCCTCGGCATCTGGACCGGCAGCCCGGACGGCGCGGCGATCCTCGCCGAGACGGTCTGAGGTGCTCGTCGCGCTCGGTGGGGCGCTGCTCGCCGGAGCCCTGACCACCCTCGCCCCCTGCGCGCTCTCGTTGCTCCCCGTGGTCGTCGGCGGGTCCGTCGCGGGCGCGCCCGGCGGTGGAGCCGCGCGCCGCGCGCTGCTCGTCGTGTCCTCGCTCGGGGTCTCCGTCTTCGTCTTCACGCTCCTGCTGCGGGCGACGACGGCCCTCATCGGCGTGTCACCGTCGGTCTGGCAGTGGTTGAGCGGGGGGCTGCTCGTCGTCCTGGGCCTCACCCAGGCGGTGCCCGAGCTGTGGGACCGGGTCTCGGTGGCGTCGGGCCTGTCCGCCGGGAGCGCCCGTGGCCTCTCGGCCGCGCACCGGCGGGGTGGCTCCGTCGGGGCCATCCTCACCGGGGCGGCACTCGGCCCCGTCTTCACCTCGTGCAGCCCGCTGTACGGCTACGTCGTCGTGACCGTGCTGCCGGCCGAGCCGGGGCGCGGGCTGGCCCTGCTCACCGCGTACGTCGCCGGGCTCGTCGGCGTGCTCGTCGCCGTCGCCCTCGGTGGCCAGCGGGTCGTCGGTCGGCTGCGCTGGGCGGCGGACCCCCACTCCCCGCTGCGGCGTGGGCTCGGGGTGCTGTTCGTCGTGGTCGGCGTCCTCATCGCCACCGGCCTCATGCTCGAGGTCGAGGCGTGGTTGCTCGAGCACTCACCCGTCGCGCCGTGGGAGATCGGGTCCGAGATCGGACGCTGAGCGCGCCCGCCTCGTGGGTCAGGCCCCGCCGAAGCCGCTGAGCAGGAAGAAGAAGACGAGCATCCCGAAGAGCGCCGCGACGACCCCGACACCGGCGCCGACGGCGAGGGTCCGCGGGCCCGGTGGCGCGGCCGGCAACGCCTGCCAGACGAACGCCCCGACGGCGGCCATCACGACGAGGTCGAGCGGGATGATCAGGTTCTCGGTCCCCTCACCGTCGAAGACCGCTGCGAGCAGCGGCAGGGCGAGGAGTCCGAGGACGAGCAGGCCCACGACGGCGAGCGCTCGAGGTGCGGACATGGCAGCCACCACCTTCCGGGCTCCGTCCCGGGGAGCCCTCCCAGGAGGATAGGGCGCATGGCGGCCCGTCCGGGGGGTTCGTGCGGGGTTCCCCGGTCGGGCACACTCGGGGCCGTGGACGACGTCGTCGTGGAGCGGGTGCTCCGGGCCGTGGAGCAGGTGCCGCGGGGGCGTGTCGTGTCGTACGGCGACCTGGCCGCACTCGTGGGGATCGGCCCGCGACAGGTCGGCTCGATCATGAGGCTGTACGGCGGCAACGTCACCTGGTGGCGCGTGACCAACGCGGCCGGCGACCTGCCCGCGCCGTTGCGTGAGCCGGCCCGGCTGCGCTGGGCGGACGAGGGGATCCTCGTCAAGCCGAACGGCCTCGGCTGCCGGATCGCCGACTACCGCGCCGACCTCGCTGCCCTCGGGGACGCCTACCACCGGGTCACCGCCGACCTGGCACCCTGACGCCCCGCCCTCGACAGGGGGCCCACCCACCGACGTGCAGGGGTGCCGGGCAGCGGGCCGGGATGTGAGACTCGGGTATGCGACCCGCGCGATCCGACCACGCCCCCGCTCGCGCGTCCGCCGCGCTCGCGGGGCTCGCGCTCGTCCTGACCGCCGCCTGCTCGTCCGCGGACGACGACGGCTTCGGCGAGGTGCCGGCCCGGCCGTCGACCGGCACGAGCACCGCCGCCGCCTCCCCGAGCCCAGCGCCGCGCAGCACCGTGGTGCCGGCGCTCGACGTCGAGGTGGTCGCCGACCAGTTCGAGCACGGCTGGGACATCGGCTTCCTCCCGGACGGCTCGGCACTCGTCACCGAGCGGCCGGCCCGGATCTCGCTCGTGTCGTCCCTGCGCGAGGGCGCCGACGTCGCCCGCCTGGACGTCGACCTGGACGACGTCTACGTCCGGGGCGAGGGCGGGCTGCTCGGCATGGTCGTCCACCCCGACTTCGAGTCCTCGCGCGAGTTCACGACGTGTCAGACCCACCAGGAGGGCGGCGCACCGGTCGACATCCGGCTCGTCACGTGGCGGCTCGCCGGCAACGCGGCGTCGGCCGAGCGGGTCCGGACCCTGCTCGACGGCCTGCCGCTCTCGACCGGGAGGCACTCCGGCTGCCGCCCCGAGATCGACGCCGGGGGCGCCCTCGTCGTCGGCACCGGGGACACCGCCGTCGGGTCCATCCCGCAGGACCGCACCAGCCTCGGCGGGAAGACCCTGCGGCTCGACCTGCGCACCGGGGACCCGATGCCCGACAACCCGTTCGCCGACAGCGACGACCCCGACGAGCGTTACGTCCTGAGCTACGGGCACCGCAACATCCAGGGCGTCGCTCTCCAGCCCGGGACGGGCCGCGTCTACACGGCGGAGCACGGGCCGTCGAACAACGACGAGGTCAACCTCATCGA
The DNA here is from genome assembly GCA_963815545.1 of uncultured Actinomycetota bacterium. Lineage (GTDB taxonomy): Bacteria > Actinomycetota > Actinomycetes > Actinomycetales > Dermatophilaceae > Phycicoccus. Next base: position 162,495 of record CAWFGY010000006.1, on the reverse strand, counting down.
GGCGGGGGCGAACTACGGGTGGGACCCGGCCCAGGGCGGCACCGTCGGCGGCTACGACGAGGGGGTCCCGATGACCGACACCGACCGGTACCCCGACGCCGTGCAGGCCGTCTGGCAGTCGGGACGGACGACCCAGGCGGTCTGCGCTGCGGAGTTCCTCGAGGGCGAGCAGTGGGGGGCGCTGGACGGCGCGCTCGTCGTGACGGCGCTCAAGGGCGCCAAGCTGCTCGTCCTCACCCTCGACGACGACGGCGGGGTCGCCGAGGTGTCGGTGCCCGAGGAGACGAACGGCCCCTACGGGCGGCTGCGTGCGGCGCGGATCGGCCCGGACGGCGCGCTGTACGTGACGACGACGAACGGCGAGGACGACAAGCTGCTGCGGATCACCCCGCGCGCCTGACGACCACCGGCCCGGTCTCGGGTCGAGATGAGGTGACACGCGGACCGGCGCCGGCGTGTGCCGGCGTGTCACCTCACCTCGACCGACCCGGCCCCACGTCGACGATCGTCGTCGTCACGCTCGTCACCGCGGGGCGGCGCGGAGTGGACGAGAAGCCGAACCGGCACGGCGGGTCCACCGGCGCCAGGTGGCCGAGGTCCGTCCCGTCGAAGGTGCCCGTCATCGAGGTGACCGCCCGCATGTCCGTCGCCCCGTAGTACTCGCGGCGCCCGGCCTGGGCGACGCCACGGGTCCGCACCCCGCGCAGGACCAGGCGCGCGACGGGGTCCGCGAGCGTCGCGAACGCCGGGCTCGTCGCCACCGGTGCCGGGACGAGGCGCAGCACGTGGCCCAGGGCGGTCCGCGCACCGACCTCGACCCGCAGCGAGAGCGACGGCGTCGACACCACCCACGAGCGAGCCCATCCGCCGTCCTCAGCGGGCGCCGCGGCCACCTCGACCGCCTCGATCCGCACCTCGTCGAAGGTGTACGTGGTCGACACCAGGTCGGCGACCTCGGCCGTCGGTGCCAGCAGCACCCGGTGCCCGTCCGCCCGCTCGACCATCGCGTCGGCGAAACCGCCGAACGGGGACTCGTGCCACCAGCCCAGCACGACCCGCACCCCGGACGTCGAGCCGACCCCGGCGATCCGTCCACGGAACCGTCGTCGCGCTGCCACGCCCCCATCATCCCGCCCCGCGCGCCGCGCGCCCGACCCGGTTGCCGCGCGGGTCGGCGGCGTGTTGGCTGAACCCTCAGGCACCCCGCCGGAAGGACGACGATGACCACTCCGACCGACCCCACGCTCTCGCACGCCGTGGGCCCGCTCGACCCGCCGCTGCTCGAGCAGACCATCGGCGACAACCTCGACGCCGCCGTCGAGCGGTACCCCGGCCGGGACGCACTCGTCGACCGGGCGCAGGACGTGCGCCTCACCTACGCCGAGCTCGGGGAGCAGGTCGACCGCCTGGCCCGGGCCTTCGTCGCGGCGGGGCTCGAGACGGGTGACCGGGTCGGCATCTGGGCGCCCAACTGCGCGGAGTGGACGCTCACCCAGTTCGCGACGGCGAAGATCGGGGCGATCCTCGTCACGATCAACCCCGCGTACCGCACCCACGAGCTGACCTACGTGCTCAACCAGGCCGGCATCCGCTGCCTCGTCGCCGCCCCCGCCTTCAAGACCTCCGACTACGTGGCGATGGTCGAGGAGGCCCGCCCGGAGTGCCCCACGCTCGAGCAGGTCATCGTCATCGGGCAGCAGTCGTGGGATGCGCTGCTTGCCCGCGCCGACGAGGTGAGCCCCGAACGGCTGACGATGATCCAGCACGAGCTGGCGCCGACCGATCCGATCAACATCCAGTACACCTCGGGCACCACGGGGTTCCCGAAGGGCGCCACCCTCTCGCACCACAACATCCTCAACAACGGCTACCTCGTCGGGGAGGTGTGCGGCTACACCGAGGCGGACCGGATCTGCATCCCGGTGCCCTTCTACCACTGCTTCGGGATGGTCATGGGCAACCTCGCGGCCGTCTCGCACGGCGCGTGCATGGTGATCCCGGCGCCCGGGTTCGACCCGGCTGCCACGCTCGCCGCGGTCAGCGAGGAGCGCTGCACCTCGCTCTACGGCGTGCCGACGATGTTCATCGCCGAGTGGAACCTGCCCGACCTCGACTCCTACGACCTGTCCTCGGTCCGGACCGGGATCATGGCCGGCTCGCCCTGCCCCGCCTCGATGATGACGAAGCTCATCGAGGCCGGGATCGAGGAGATGACGATCTGCTACGGCATGACCGAGACCTCGCCGGTGTCGACGCAGAACCGCACCGACGACACCTTCGAGCAGAAGGTGCAGACGGTCGGGTCGGTGCACCCGCACCTCGAGGTCAAGGTCGTCGACCCGCTGACCGGCGAGACCGTGCCGCGCGGCACGCCGGGTGAGTTCTGCACGAAGGGGTACTCGGTGATGCTCGGGTACTGGGAGGAGCCCGACAGGACCGCCGAGGTCCTCGTCGACGGGTGGATGCACACCGGCGACATCGCGGTCATGGACGACGACGGCTTCGTCCAGATCACCGGCCGGATCAAGGACATGGTCATCCGGGGTGGCGAGAACGTGTACCCCCGCGAGATCGAGGAGTTCCTCTACACCCACCCCGACATCCAGGACGTGCAGGTCATCGGCGTCCCGGACGCGAGGTACGGCGAGGAGCTGTGCGCCTGGGTCCGGATGCGTGAGGGCGCTGCGCCGCTGACCGCCGAGCAGGTGCGGGAGTTCTGCACCGGCAGGCTCGCGCACTACAAGATCCCCCGGTACGTCACGGTGGTCGAGGAGTTCCCGATGACCGTGACCGGCAAGGTCCGCAAGGTCGAGATGCGCGAGTCGACGATCGCAGCGCTCGGCCTCTGACCAGCAGCGACCCGTCCGGGGCAGTGGCGCCGGACGGCGCGGACGCTCTACGTTGGCCGTACGGAGACGCCCTGAGCGCCTCGGTGAGCGGTACCGTCTCCACCTCGCTGCCGGGGGTAGGTTCTCCGCCGACGGCATCCGCCGGTGACCCGACGACAGGAAGACCCCATGCCGACCAACCAGCTGCTCATCCTTCTCCTCGTCATCGTTGGTGCCCTCCTCCTCGTCTGGCTGCTCGTGCGCCGCTCCTCGGCCAAGAAGGACCTGGCGCGCGCCGAGGCGGCCGAGGTCCGCGCGGAGGCGGAGCAGGTGGCGGCGTCCGTGGCCGGGCTCGAGACCTACGCGGCCCAGTCGGAGGAGCGAGCCGACCTCGCCCGGGCCGAGGCCGAGCAGGCCGCCCGGGAGGCCGACCGACTCATCGTGGAGGCCGACCAGCACCGCACCGAGGCCGAGGTCACCCGGCGCGACTACGAGGCGATGCTCGCGCGCGCCGACGAGGTGGACCCCGACGTCCGGGCCTCCGACGCGTCGACCGCGCAGTCGGCCCAGCCGGAATCGAGCGACGCGGCCCCTGCGGGCGCCGATGCTGACGCGGACGTCGCCGCCGACGGTTCGACGCCGCTGACGCGGGCCGAGGCACGCCAGCAGCGCGAGGAGGCCGAGCGGGCCGCGTGGGCGGGCAGCCCGGCGGCCCCGATCCCGGGTGCCGCAGGTGCCGCCGTCATGGGGGCCGACACGTGGGCGGCCCACGAGGACGAGCGCGAGCACGAGGCCGAGCGCGAGGACGAGGCCGCGAGCCTCGGGCAGCAGCCTGTCGAGGAGGCCGGAGCCGGCGAGGTCGCCGAGGCCGAGGGCCCGGCGCGCGACACCTGGGAGGAGCCGACGGCCGCGGACACCGCCCCCGAGGAGCAGGTGTCCGGCTGGGGCGCTGCCGAGGAGTCCGGGAGCCAGGCCCCTGCGGACGACGCCGATGCCCCGGCGGACGAGCGCAGCGCCCGGATCGCGGCCGCCACGGACTTCCGGGACGACACCGGCTCCGACTCCCACGACACCGGCACAGGGACCGGCACCGGCTCGGACGCTGCGTCCGAGCCGCTGGTGGCCGACGGCGCGACGCCCGACCTCGACGACGACGCGGTCGACCCGGCGACCGACGCCCAGACCCCGACGAACGAGTGGGGCGGGCCGCACGACGAGACCGTCGAGGACGAGCCGGCGGTCGCTGACGGCGGCGAGACCGCAGCCCCGGAGGCCCGGGACGACGTGGCGAGCGAGGCCACGGACGACCGCTACGACCCGACGCCGGAGCGGGACTGGGCCGCCGACGAGGGCACCCTCCTCGCCGAGAACGAGGAGCGTGCCGAGCGCCTGGCCGAGGACCGCGCCGACATGGAGCGGGAAGCAGCCGCGGCCGGCATGGACACCCCGCACGAGGACGAGCCCGAGCCCGAGAGCGAGCCCGAGAGCGAGCCCGAGCCGTCCGTGGAGGAGCCCGCGGCGGCCTCGGTCGACGCGGACGCCGCCGAGCAGGACGCCGCCGTCGAGGTGGACTCGGACGCGGACGCCGCCGAGCAGGACGCCGCCGTCGAGGTGGACTCGGACGCGGACGCCACCGAGCAGGATGCTCCGGCCGCGGAGAGCCCCGCAGCCGCCGAGGACCGCCCCGCCCGCCGGGTCTCGGAGTTCCACGAGATCCGCGACGGCGGCTTCGGGATGGGCTCGGCCGCCCCGATCGACGACGGCGCCCAGCCCCTGGACCACCCCGTCCAGGCGTACCGCGACACGATGACCTACCGCGTCCCCGGGGACCCCGGTTACGACGAGGCCGGAGCCGATGTGTGGTTCTACGACGCCGGCGCGGCCGAGCGCAGCGGGTTCCGCCGCTCCGAGGGCTGACGCCGTCCACCGGCCACGCCCACCGGCCTGGGCGTCGCCCCGGGCCGGGCTCCGGGACGCCGCCGCGGCGCGCGTGAGACCTGTCGTGCCGAGCCGGGCCTGACCCGCTAGGTTCGACCCGACCGTCCCCTCCGGAGAGGAAGCACTGTGCGCATCGGCGTCCCCCGCGAGTCCCGGCCCGGCGAGACGCGGGTCGCCGCGACCCCGAAGACCGTCGAGCAGCTGGTCGGGCTCGGGTACACCGTCTTCGTCCAGCGGGGCGCCGGCCGCGCCGCGAGCTTCGACGATGACTCCTACCGCACCGCGGGGGCCGACGTCATCGACGACGCGGTGTGGAACGCCGACGTCGTCCTCAAGGTCAACGCCCCCAGCGACGCGGAGATCGCCCTGCTGCGGCACGGACAGATCCTCGCCTCGCTGCTGTCGCCCGCCCTCGAGCCCGCGCTCGTCGAGAAGCTCGCAGCCCGGGGTGTCACGGCGCTGGCGATGGACGCCGTTCCCCGCATCTCGCGCGCCCAGTCGCTCGACGTGCTGTCGTCGATGGCGAACATCGGCGGGTACCGAGCCGTCGTCGAGGCGGCCCACGAGTTCGGGTCGTTCTTCACCGGCCAGGTCACCGCGGCCGGCAAGGTGCCACCCGCGAAGGTCCTGGTCGTCGGCGCGGGCGTCGCGGGGCTGGCTGCCATCGGCACGGCGAGCAGCCTGGGGGCCGTCGTGCGGGCCTTCGACGCCCGTCCCGAGGTCGCCGAGCAGGTCGAGTCGATGGGGGCCGACTTCCTGCGCATCGACGTCGCCGACGACGGCCCGTCCGCCGACGGCTACGCCAGGGAGACGAGCGAGGACTTCGACGCCAAGGCCGCCGCGCTGTACGCCGAGCAGGCGCGAGACGTCGACATCGTCATCACGACCGCGCTCATCCCGGGGCGTCCGGCTCCGCGTCTGTTCACCGAGGAGATGGTCGCCTCGATGAAGCCGGGCTCGGTCGTCGTCGACATGGCCGCCGCCAACGGCGGCAACGTGGCGGGCACCGTCGCCGGGCAGAAGGTCGTCACCGACAACGGCGTGACCATCCTCGGCTACACCGACCTCCCCGGCCGCCTGCCCACCCAGGCCTCGCAGCTCTTCGGGACCAACCTCGTCAACCTCCTCAAGCTCCTGACCCCCGACAAGGACGGCGAGGCGCACCTCGACCTCGACGACGTCGTGCAGCGGGGCATGACCGTCGTGCGCGACGGCGAGGTGCTCTGGCCGCCCCCGGCGGTCCAGGTCTCGGCGGCCCCCACGCCGGGCACGGATGTCGCACCCCCGGCCCCGGCCCCCGCGGCGAAGCAGCCGATGTCCTCGACCTCGAAGCTCACCATCGCGGCCGGCGCCGCCGCCCTGTTCCTCCTCGTCTCGACGTTCGCGCCCGCGCCCTTCCTCGGTCACTTCCTCGTCTTCGTGCTCTCGGTCGTCATCGGGTTCTACGTCATCCGCAACGTCCACCACGCGCTGCACACCCCGCTGATGTCGGTGACCAACGCGATCAGCGGCATCATCGTCGTCGGCGCCCTGCTGCAGGTGGGGCACGACAGCGTGTGGGTCTCGGTCCTCGCCTTCGTCGGGATCCTCGTCGCGAGCATCAACGTCTTCGGCGGGTTCCGGGTGACGGCGCGAATGCTCGGCATGTTCAGCCGCGAGGGGGCCACCCGATGAGCGCCACCCTCGTCCAGGGCGCCTACATCGTCGCCGGACTCCTCTTCATCCTGGCCCTGGCCGGGCTCTCGCGGCACGAGACCGCCCGGTCCGGCAACCGCTACGGCATCGCCGGGATGGCCCTGGCGCTCGTCGCCACCGTCCTCGCGGCGACCGCAGGGGAGGACGGGTCCGGTGGGCTCGGGTTCCTGCTCATCGTCGCCGCGATGGGGATCGGCGCCGTCATCGGCCTCGACCGGGCCCGCAAGGTCGAGATGACCGGGATGCCCGAGCTCATCGCGCTGCTGCACAGCTTCGTCGGGCTCGCAGCCGTGCTCGTCGGCTGGAACAGCTCGTACGAGCAGACCCCGTACCCGACGATCCACGACATCGAGGTGTTCGTCGGCGTCTTCATCGGAGCGGTCACCTTCACCGGCTCCATCGTCGCCTTCCTCAAGCTGTCGGCGCGCATCCCGTCGCGGCCGCTCATGCTGCCGTTCCGGAACTGGCTCAACCTGGGGGCGCTGGCCCTGTTCGTCGTGCTCACCGCGGTCTACCTCGCCGTGCCGGAGTCCTCCGTCTTCGTGCGGCACCTGCTGCTGGGGGTCGTCACGATCCTCGCGTTGGCGCTCGGGTGGCACCTCGTCGCCTCGATCGGCGGCGGCGACATGCCGGTCGTCGTCTCGATGCTCAACAGCTACTCGGGCTGGGCGGCGGCCGCGGCCGGGTTCCTCCTCAGCAACGACCTGCTCATCATCACCGGTGCGCTCGTCGGCTCCTCGGGTGCCTACCTCAGCTACATCATGTGCCGGGCGATGAACCGGTCCTTCATCTCGGTCATCGCCGGGGGCTTCGGGGTCGAGGGCGGCACCGCCGCCGCGGACGCCGACTACGGGGACCACCGCGAGATCACCGCCACGGGCGTCGCCGAGCTGCTCGCGGGCGCCTCCTCGGTGCTCATCACCCCCGGCTACGGCATGGCGGTGGCGCAGGCGCAGTACCCCGTCGCGTCGCTGACCAGCACGCTGCGCGAGCGGGGGGTCGACGTCCGGTTCGGCATCCACCCGGTCGCGGGGCGGCTGCCGGGCCACATGAACGTCCTCCTCGCCGAGGCGAAGGTGCCCTACGACATCGTCCTCGAGATGGACGAGGTGAACGACGACCTCGCCGACACCGACGTCGTCCTCGTCATCGGGGCCAACGACACCGTCAACCCGTCCGCAGCCGAGGACCCGTCCTCGCCGATCGCCGGCATGCCGGTGCTGCGAGTGTGGGAGGCCAACGACGTCATCGTCTTCAAGCGGTCGATGGCCACCGGGTACGCCGGCGTGCAGAACCCGCTGTTCTTCCGCGAGAACACCCAGATGCTCTTCGGCGATGCCAAGGAGCGGGTAGAGGACATCCTCAAGGCCCTCTGAGCCAGAGCCTCATCCACCAGCTCGTCCCCACATCGACCAATAGGTCACGTCAGGTACGCCTCCACCCGTCCCCACATCGACCAATAGGTCACGCCAGGTACGCCTCCACCCCTCGGCCCGTCCCCACATCGACCAATAGGTCACGGCCGGTCGGCCGGACGCCCGTCGGTGCCGCAGGCCGCCCTCGGTAGGCTGCCGGGCGTGAGCGAGCCCATCACCTATGCCGCGGCCGGGGTCGACGTCGAAGCCGGCGACAAGGCCGTCGAGCTGATGAAGGCCTCCGTGCGCCGTGCCACCCGCCCCGAGGTCCTGGGCGGGCTCGGTGGGTTCGCCGGGATGTTCGACGCCAGCGGCCTGATGGCGTACCGGCGGCCGGTCCTCGCCACGTCCACAGACGGGGTCGGCACCAAGGTCGCCATCGCCCAGGCGCTGGACCGGCACGACACGATCGGCTTCGACCTCGTCGGCATGGTCGTCGACGACATCGTCGTGTGCGGCGCCGAGGCGCTGTTCATGACCGACTACATCGCCTGCGGCAAGGTCGTCCCCGAGCGGATCGCGGCCATCGTCTCGGGCATCGCCGCCGCCTGCGTCCAGGCCCGCGTCGCGCTCGTCGGCGGCGAGACGGCCGAGCACCCCGGGCTGCTCGGGCCCGACGAGTACGACGTCGCGGGCGCCGCGACCGGCGTCGTCGAGCACGACGACGTCCTCGGCCCGCAGCGCGTCGAGGTCGGCGACGTCGTCCTCGGGCTGGCCTCCAGTGGCCTGCACTCCAACGGCTACTCGCTCGTGCGCCGGGTCGTCGCCCACGCCGGCTGGGCCCTGGACCGGCACGTCGAGGAGTTCGGCCGCACCCTCGGCGAGGAGCTGCTCGAGCCCACCCGCGTCTACGCCGCCGACCTGCTCGACCTCGTCCGCTCCGACGGCATCGACGTGCACGCCCTGTCGCACGTCACCGGCGGCGGGCTCGCGGCCAACCTCGCCCGGGTGCTGCCGGACTCCGTGCACGCCCGGATCGACCGCGCCACGTGGACGCCCCCGCCGGTGTTCACCACGGTCGGGGCTCTCGGCAGCGTGCCGCGCGCGGACCTCGAGCGCACCCTGAACATGGGGGTCGGCTTCGTGGCCGTCCTCCCCGCCGGCTCCGTCGACGACGCGACCGCCCACCTCGCGGCCCGCGGCATCGACACCTGGGTCATGGGCGAGGTGTCCGGCGCGGACGCCGCCGAGCGGGCCACGGGCGAGGTCGTCCGCGGCGCCAAGGGCGTCGACGGCGGCTCGGTCGAGCTCGTGGGCGACCACCCGGCCGCCTGACCCGACGGGGTCAGCCCCAGATGGAGGCGGCCCACTCCGGGTGGTCGATGAAGGGGTTGCGGTTGCCCTGCCAGGTCGAGTGGATGCGGTCGTTGCGGCGCATCTCGAAGGTGTCGACCGGGTCGGCCGCGTTCCACGCCAGCAGCACCGACAGCCGCCCCATGAACGGCGCGCTGCCGTTGCCGACCGCGTCGTTGGGCTCGAGGTCGGCCCAGCCGTCGCCCCCTTCGTACCGGACGGCCATGTAGAGGATCATCCGGGCCACGTCACCCTTGACCGCGTCGCGCGGCTCGAAGGAGTCGGCGTCGGTGAGGCAGCCGCCGCACTGGCTGACGGTGCCGCCGCCGGTGTCGAAGTCCTTGTTGCCGCGCGCACTGTTGACGGTGACGTCCTCGGGGCGCAGGTGGTGCACGTCCGTCCCCGGCCCGGTGGCCGTGCCGAAGTCGCCGTGCGACTTGGCCCAGACGTGCTCGCGGTTCCAGTCGTCGACGCCGCCGCCGTTGGTCGACTTCGGCAGCGACAGCCCGGAGTAGAGCGTGCGGACGTTGTTCGTGTTGGCGGGGTCCTGGTCGGTGTCCTTGAGCGCGGTCCACACCTGGTCGTAGGTGAGCCTCGTCTGGTCGTCGATGATGTCGTGCAGCGAGGCCTTGAGCGCCGCGCCGGTCTTGCCCATCGCGGGGGCGTAGTACGTGCTGTCCCAGGGGCTCGTCCCGCCCGGGGGCGGGTCGCTGGGGCTGCCGACCGTCGCGAACGCCGTCGTGCCGGTCATCCCGGGGTGCGAGAAGTAGGCGGCGAGCTTCCCGGTCACGTCGATCTGACGGCCCTTGAGGCCCGGGTTGGACTTCAGCCCCCACTGGGCCCGGAAGGCCGACGGGATCTGGACGTAGAGCATCGACGCCGTGCTCGTCGTGCCGGCGGAGTCGGCGATCGCCAAGGCGTAGTCGTTCGGGTAGTTCGACGTGACGACGGTGTTCGTCGCGGTCGGCTGACCCACGATGAACCCCCGGACGGTCTGCGTCGAGCCGTCCTGGCCGGCGACGGCCTGGGCGACGGTCAGGGGCGTCGCCGCCTGGGAGGCCGGAGCCGCCAGGCCGAGGGAGATCAGGAGGGCGGTCACGAGGGCGAGCCACGGGGTCCGGGCCCGGCGCCGGCGGTAGTCGATGGTCACGCTCCCAGACCCTGCACCAGCGGGCCCGCCCCCGCTCGCCGGGCGGGGGTCCCGCGGGTGAACCTCTGGTCAGGGTTGTCCCAGGGCCCGGTCAGCGGTCGGTCAACGGGGGCCGACAGGGCGGGACATCTGAGTAGCGGAACTCATGACCAGGGTGCGCCGACTCCGTCACGCTCGTGCCATGAGCACCTCGAGCGCCCTCCCCGCCCCGGCCGGGCCCCGGCATGCCGCCGACCTCGACCGGCGCTACGCCCGGGCCCGCCGCTGGGCGGTCGGCGTGCTGGTCGCGGGGAGCCTCGCCGCCGTGGCGTACCTGGCGGCGGTGCTCGCGGCGGTCTGGCTCGTCGCCTCGGCCTTCGACGTCGTCACCGCCCGCAACTCCGGCGGGATCGACCTCGTCGCCGCCGCCGCGGACCTGGTGCCCGGGCTCCTCGTCGGCTGGTGCACCGGGCTCGCGGCCGTCACCGTACTGGCTCGGCGCGAGGAGATGGGGTCCCGGATGGCGGGCGCCACGGCCGGGGGTCTCGGCGTCCTGGCCGGGGCGCTGGTGCTGCGGCTCACCGGGGTGCTCTGACTCGGGTCCCTCGCGAGACCCCAGTGCACTCCGTCGCCGACGATCCCTCATCCGCGCCGCGGCGTCGGACGGACGGGGTTGTCGGCGCAGGACGGCCAAGTAGCCCCGCCCCCCGCCGACAACCGCGTCCCGGCAACGCAGCTCGAGGGATGACGTTCATTCGCAACCCCGCATCCCGTGCCGCCGGGCCTCAGGTGATGGTGATCTGTGGCCCGAACAGCGCCATCGTCGCGAGTGCGTGCTCGTGGTTCTCACGGGTCGACCCGGCGCAGGCGTCCGCGACGACCTCGATCGTCACTCCGGCGTCGGCCATCGGCAGGGCGGTCGAGATGACGCAGCAGTCGGTGGCGACCCCGGCGAGCGTGACGCGCGCCTCGGGCCCCACGAGGTCGGCCAGCACCGGCCACTTCCCGAAGGTGCCCGCGGTGACGACGTGCCCCGCGAGGCCGTCCAGCTCGGGCACGACCGCGTACAGGGGGTCGTCGCCGGGGACCAGGGCGAAGGGCCACTCGTCGTAGTACGGCTCCCAGGACCCGCCGAGCGAGGGGTCGGCGACGAAGCGGGTGACGACGGTGCGGTCGCGGCCGAACTCGCGGGCCAGCGCCGCCATGCGCGGGACCGCGTCGGCGAACAGCGGCGACCCCCACGGCGAGACTCCCGGGTCGGCGAAGACCACCTGCGGGTCGACGATGACGAGCCAGCCCTCCCGTGCCGCCATCAGGCCACCGGCTCGGCGGTCGCCGCCGGGGCGCCGGCGGCACGCTCCTGCCGCCGGACCGTCGCCCGGCGGGCCACGAACGTGACCCCGAACCCCAGAGTCAGCGCGAGGAGCACTCCGATGTTCGAGTACGGCCAGGCGCCGTCCCAGTACGGGCCGCCCTCGGCGGCGGGAACGAAGGTGCCGAGCCCGAGCGGCTCGAGCAGGTACCCCTGCCAGTTGTTCCAGGCCGCGTCCTCGGCGAACGCGTTGACGACCAGGCCCCAGCCGATGACGGAGGCGCCGGCCATCGTCCCGATCGAGACCCAGTCCCACGAGCCGTACCGGCCACGCTCGTCGAAGAGGGCCGTGGCGCCGTCGGGGCCGGCGTCGTAGTCCCGGCGGCGCAGCGCGAGGTCGGCGATGAAGATGCCGGCCCACGCGGCGAGTGGCACCCCGAGGGTGATGAGGAAGGACTGGAAGGGCCCGAGGAAGCTCTGCGCGAAGAACACGACCCAGATCGTGCCGAGGGTGAGGATGACGCCGTCGACCGCCGCCGCGGCGGGCCGGGGGATGCGGACACCGAGCGAGAGCAGGGTCAGGCCCGAGGAGTAGATCCCCAGGACCGCGCCCGAGACGAGGGAGAGGATGACCGCCACGAGGAACGGGACGAGGAACCAGGTCGGCAGCACCGTCGCGAGGGTGCCGATGGGGTCGTTGGGGATGCCGTTGAGGACGGTCTCGTCCGAGGCGGCGAGCATGAGCCCGAAGAGGACGAGGAGGACCGGCGCGGTGGCCCCGCCGATGGTGTTCCACAGGACGATGGACCCGCCGGAGGCGTCGCGGCGCTGGTAGCGGGACCAGTCGGCGGCGATGTTGATCCAGCCGAGGCCGAAGCCGGTCATGAGCAGAACGAACGCCCCGACGACGGCCTGGGGCGGGCCGGACGGCACGGCGGCGACCGCGGACCAGTCGATGCTCCCGGACGCCACGACGATGAAGACCACGGTGACGGCGCCGGTCACCCAGGTGAGGACCGACTGCATCGCCATGATGACGTGGTAGCCGGCGACGGACGCCGCGACGATGAGCGTCGCGACGACGACGGCGGCGACCACCTTCGTGCCGGTCCCGCCGCCCCAGCCGAGCCGCTCGAAGATCGTCGACGTGGCGAGGACGGCGAGGATCGCGAGGAAGGTCTCCCAGCCGATGGAGACCAGCCAGGAGATGACTCCCGGGACCTTCTGGCCGACGACGCCGAACGAGGCCCGCGACAGGATCATCGTGGGGGCCGACCCGCGCTTCCCGCCGACCGCGACGAGCCCGCAGAGCAGGAACGAGACGACGATGCCGAGGACCGTGACGACGGCGCCCTGCCAGAACGAGATGCCGAACTGGAGGACGAAGGCGGCGTAGGAGATGCCGAAGACCGACACGTTGGCGGCGAACCACGGCCAGAAGAGGTCACGGGGCCGCGCGGTGCGCTCGGCCTCGTCGATGATCTCGATCCCGGTGGTCTCGACGCCGAGACGCGTGGTCCCGGTCGTGGGGGGAGCACTCATGGGCCGAGCATGGCACGCCCCGCGAGCCCGTGGCGGGACCGGTTCGTGGCAGCCCCGGGACGTGTGTCGCGGGTGGAGGCAGAGGGGTTAGGCCGACGTCAACGTCGGCCCGAGGCCCACGAGTCGTAATCGTCCTCGTCGTCGCGGCTGCGCTCGCTGGCGGAGTTGCCGTGACCGGACTGTGTGTGGAGTTCCTGCTCAAGCGCCGAGAGGTCGGTGTCGGGGCTGAAGTACTTCAGCTCGCGGGCGACCTTCGTCTGCTTGGCCTTAGCTCGGCCGCGCCCCATGGCGTGACCCCCTCGTGCGTCTGCCGGGGCGGCAACGCTGATGGGACGGCCCCGACCTCGGGGTCATCCCACGTCGCGGAGCGGCTCCGGGAATGGTGTGCATATCGTGGGTCCAACGATACATGGGACTCGGGGGGTTCGGGGACGCCTCAGACGCACGGCTCGGTGACGTCGCGCGACCTACGGGGCGTCGGACCGGTCGGCAGGCAGCCACGGGGCGGCGGAACCCTGGGCGATCCGCTGCTCGGCGAGCCGGTCGGCCGCCACCGCGGGGCTCACTCCGTCCTCGTCGGCCGCTTGCAGCACGGCCAGCGTGCTGTCGAAGATGGCCTGGGTCCGGCCCGCGGCCCGCTCCATGTCGAACCCCCGCAGCTCGTCGCTGACCTGGATGACTCCGCCGGCGTTGACGAGGAAGTCCGGGGTGTAGACGATGCCGCGGGCGGCCATCCGCTCCGCGCTGTAGGTGCTGGCGAGCTGGTTGTTGGCGCCGCCGCAGACGATCGCCGCCCGCAGGCCCGCCACGGTGTCGTCGTCGAGAGCCCCGCCCAGGGCGTTGGGGCTGAAGACGTCGAGCGCGGACCGGGCCAGGTCCTCGGCGTCGTCGGCGACGCTCACCCCCGGGTGCTTCTCGACGAGCCGGCGCACGGCACCGCTGTCGACGTCGGTGACGGTCAGCTCGGCGCCGTCCTCGAGCAGGTGCTCGGCGAGCCGCGAGCCGACCTTGCCGACCCCGGCGATCCCGACGCGGCGGCCCGCGAGCGTGGGTTCGCCCCACACGTGCTGCGCGGCCGCCCGCATCCCCTGGAAGACCCCGAGCGCCGTGAGCACCGACGAGTCGCCCGCGCCGCCGCGCTCGGGGGAGCGGCCGGTGGCCCACCGGGTCTCCTCGGCGATGACGTCCATGTCGGTGACATAGGTGCCGACGTCGCACGCCGTGACGTAGCGCCCGCCGAGGGACTCGACGAACCGACCGTAGGCCCGGAGCAGGTCGGGGGTCTTCCTGGTGGTGGGATCCCCGACGATGACGGCCTTGCCGCCCCCGTGCGCGAGCCCTGCCAGCGCGTTCTTGTAGGACATGGCCCGCGACAGGCGCAGCGCGTCGGCGACGGCCGAGTCCATCGACGGGTAGGGGTGGAACCGGGTCCCGCCGAGCCCCGGCCCGAGGGCCGTCGAGTGCAGGGCGATGACTGCACGGAGCCCGGTGGTGGGGTCGGAGCAGAAGACGACCTGCTCGTGTCCGACGAGGTCGATGAGGTCGGTGGCCATGGGTTCCACGGTAGACCGCTGGTCGGCATCGGGCTCGAAGCGAGGTCGCAGCATCGGCGCAGGGCCCTGCCGCAGCGTGGGCCTCGATCCCGGCCAGCCGAGCCGGGGCCGACCCAGGAGGGACCCCATGTCCGTCACATCCGTCCGCCGCCGCGCGACGGCCGCCGTCGCCGTCCTCGCGGCGACCGTCGCCACCGCCGGAGCCGTCTCGATGGCCGCCGCCGGCGCCGCCGAGGCCGCCGGCACCCGTCCGCTGCTCAAGGTGCCGTTCAAGTGCAACCAGACCTGGCGCGGCTCCACCCGCTCGAACCACTCGCCGAGCAACCGCGCGATGGATCTCAACCTGCCCTCCGGCGGCGACACCGATCTCGGCCAGCCGGTCAAGGCCAGCGCCCCCGGCAAGGTCGTCGCGGCCGGCGTGGGCGGCGGGGGCTACGGCAACCGGATCATCGTCGGTCACGGCGACAACTGGTCGACGCTGTACGCCCACCTCAAGTCGATCAACGTCAAGGTCGGGGACCACGTCGAGGACACCACGACGATCGGGACCGTGGGCAAGTCCGGCGGCCAGGAGTACGCGCACCTGCACTACGAGCAGCGGAACTTCGGCGAGCCGAAGAGCATCCGGTTCGGGACCTCGACGTGGGCGGAGTACTACGACGCCGAGCAGTACTTCACGCGCACCCGCTGCTGAGCTGCACCGGGGCTCGCAGCGATTTCACAGCGATCGCGTAGTAGGACCCGGGAACGTAGCCACCACGCACCACCGGGGGACGGCGGTGCGTGACCCCGGGCCATCGGGGGGCTGGTGGCCCGGGACCGCACCACCACGTTCGGGGTGCGGACCGTCGCGAGGGGGACGGTCCGCACCCCGAACCGTGTGTCCGGGGCCGGCGGCCCATGGGCGCTCACCCGGGCCGCCGCCCACCTGCCTGGGGCAGGATGGGCCCATGACGGGTTCGCGCGGCATCCGGGTCGGCTACAAGGCGTCGGCGGAGCAGTTCGCCCCGGGGGAGCTCGCCGGGTACGCGGTGCTCGCCGAGGAGCTCGGTCTGGACTCGGTGACGATCTCCGACCACTTCCAGCCCTGGCGGCTCGAGGGCGGGCACGCGCCCAACTCGATCGCCTGGATGTCGTGGGTGCTCGCGCGCACCGAGCGGGTCATGCTCGGCACGTCGGTCATGACGCCGACCTTCCGCTACAACCCGCCCGTCATCGCGCAGACGTTCGCGACGATGGCGTGCCTGGCCCCCGGGCGGGTCATGCTCGGGGTCGGCACGGGCGAGGCCCTCAACGAGATCGCCGTCGGGTCGGTGGCCGAGGGGGAGTGGCCCGAGTTCAAGGAGCGGTTCGGGCGGCTCCGCGAGGCGGTCGTCCTGATGCGCCGGCTGTGGACCGAGGACCGGGTGACCTTCGAGGGCGACTGGTACCGCACCGAGGACGCGGCGATCTACGACCGTCCGGACGCGCCGGTGCCGGTGTACATCGCGGCAGGTGGACCCATGGTGGCGCGCTACGCCGGGCGGCACGGTGACGGCTTCATCTGCACCTCGGGCAAGGGTGAGGCGCTCTACCGCGACCAGCTCGTCCCGGCCGTCGACGAGGGGCTCGACAAGGCCGGGCGGGCGCGCGACGAGATCGACCGGATGATCGAGATCAAGGTGTCCTACGACCCCGACCCCGAGCGGGCGCTCGAGAACACCCGGTTCTGGGCGCCGCTGTCGCTCAGCGCGGAGCAGAAGCACTCCATCCACAGCCCGCAGGAGATGGAGCGGGCCGCCGACGAGCTGCCGATCGAGCAGGTGGCACAGCGCTGGGTCGTCGCGTCCCGCCCGGAGGACGTCGTCGACGCGCTGCGGTTCTACACCGACCTCGGCTTCGACCACCTCGTCGTCCACGGGCCCGGGCACGACCAGGAGCGCTTCCTCCGGACCTTCTCGGAGCAGGTGCTCCCGGGGCTGCGCGAGCTCGTCCCCGCGTCGCGGTGAGCGACGGCGCGCCGGCGCCGGCCGCCGCGACCGCCGGGCCTGGGCCGTTGGCGGGCATCCGGGTCGTCGAGCTCGGCGGCATCGGTCCGTCCCCGTTCGCGGCGATGGTGCTCGCCGAGCTCGGTGCCGACGTCGTGCGGGTCGACCGGCCGGGGGAGTCCAACCTGCTGGCGACCTCCGGGGGGCTGCGGCGCTCGCGGCCGAGCATCGCCGTCGACCTCAAGCACCCGGACGGGACGGCGGTGGTGCGGCGGCTCGTCGACGACGCCGACGTCCTGCTCGAGGGGTACCGGCCGGGGGTGCTGGAGCGGCTCGGGCTGGCCCCCGACGACCTGCTCGCGCGCAACCCCCGCCTCGTCGTGGCGCGGATGACCGGCTGGGGCCAGGACGGGCCGTGGGCGCAGCGGGCCGGGCACGACATCACGTACGCCGCGGTGTCCGGGACGCTGCACGCCCTCGGGCCCCGGGAGCGGCCGATCGCGCCGGTGCCGGCCATCGGGGACTTCGCGGGCGGGTCGATGTACCTCGTCGCCGGGGTCCTCGCGGCGCTGGTGTCGCGAGGGAGCACCGGGCGCGGGCAGGTCGTCGACGCCGCGATGGTCGACGGGGCGGCGCATCTGCTGACCATGGTGCACGGGATGCTCGGGGTCGGGGGATGGCGCGACGAGCGGGCCGCGAACCTCCTCGACGGCGGGGCGCCGTTCTACGACGTCTACGAGTGCGCCGACGGGCGGTTCGTCGCGGTCGGGGCGCTGGAGCCGCCGTTCTTCGGCGAGCTCGTCGCGACGCTCGGGGTGGAGGTCGAGGGGGAGCAGTACGACCGGGGGACCTGGCCGGCGCAGCGCGAGGCGTTCACGGCGGCGTTCCTGCGGCGGACCCGGGACGAGTGGGCGGCGGTGTTCGACGGCACGGACGCGTGCGTGGCGCCGGTGCTCTCGCTCGTCGAGGCGCGGGACCACCCGCACCTGGCGGCGCGCGGGTCGTTCGTGCCCGGCCCCGGTGGGGCGCCGGTGCCGCGGCCGTCGCCCCGGCTGTCCGGGACGCCGCAGCGTGAGCCCGGGGAGGAGCCGTTGCCGGGGGCCGACACCACGTCCTGGCTCACGGCGCACGGCTTCGCGCCCGCCGAGGTGGCGTCGCTCCTCGCGGCCGGCGCCGTCCACCAGGCCTGACGCGCCCGACGCGCCCGCCGCGCCGCCGTCGCGTTTGGACGCGCCCGCCGCGTTTGGACGCGCCCGCCGCGTTTGGACGCGCCCGTCGCGTTTGGACGCCATGGCGCTCAACCACGTCGATGGCGTTCGGATTCGGCCGCCATCGGTGCGATTGGCCGCCATGGCGTCCAAACGGGGGCGGCGGGGGCGGTGGGCGCGCGGGGGCGGCCGGCGCGGGGGGCGGCCGGCGGATGCGGTTGGATGGCGTGATGAGCAGCGAGCGGGTCCGCGTAGAGGCGGACGGGGCCATCGGACGCATCACCCTCGACGCGCCGGAGCGGCTCAACGCCGTCGACCCGGACATGTGCGCCGCAGTCGTCGAGGCGCTGGAGGCCTTCGACGCCGACCCCGCCATCCGGGTGATCGCGCTCGGCGGCGCCGGCCGCGGCTTCTGCTCCGGAGCGCCGCTGTCGGCCGAGGGGGCGCAGATGGGCGTCCTGGACGCCGGGGCCGACGTCGTCCGCGCCCTTCTCTCGACCCGCACGCCCGTCGTCGCGCTCGTCCACGGGGTCGCGGCGGGCATCGGCGTCCCGATGGCGCTCGCCTGCGACCACGTGCTCGCCAGCGACGCGGCGTCCTTCGTCCTCGCCTTCGCCCGGATCGGGCTGATGCCCGACGGCGGGGCGACGGCGCTGGTGGCCGCCTCGGTCGGACGGGCCCGAGCCATGCGCCTCGCGCTCACCGGCGAGAAGCTCGACGCCGCGACCGCCGCCGACTGGGGGCTGGTGGCGGAGTGCGTCCCGGCCGCGGAGTTCGCGGACCGCGCCGTCGCCCTGCTCGGCGCCTACGCGACGGGCGCCACGCTCGCACTCGCCGAGACCAAGGCCGCGATCAACGCGGCGACCGTCGACATCGAGGCCGCGCTCGCCGTCGAAGCCGGGGGCCAGACCCGCCTGGCCGCGACCGAGGACCACCGGGAGGGCACCGCCGCGTTCGTCGCGAAGCGTCCCGCGGAGTTCCGAGGCCGTTGACCCACCCCGGCCCGCATGCCGGGCCGGAGCCGCGAGCGACGGGACCGTCGGCTGACCCGATCGGGTCATTGCGCGCGTCGATAGCCTGCGCACGTGGGCGCACGAAGGCGTTCGTCGGCGCTCGACAGGGGTCACCTCACGAACCGGAGGTCCGGTCATGGCATGGACGCGGTCTCTCGTACCGGCCGGCACCGCAGTCGCCGTCGCCCTGGGGATGGTGGCAGTGCTGGCGCCGGGCGCCGGGCGCGAGGCTGCCGCAGCAGACGTCCCCGCACACGTCGCCACGGTTGCGACGGCGCCCCCCGTGTTGTTCGCGGACGGCTTCGAGTCCGGTGACCTGTCGGCGTGGACGGGCGGGGGCGGGCTCGTGGCGCAGCAGGCCGTGGTCGCCGAGGGGGACTGGGCGGCGCGGGCGACGATGGCGGGTGACTCCGCGTACACGTACCGCTCCCTCTCCTCGGCGGTGTCCGAGCTGACCGCGTCGCTGCGCGTCCAGGTCGTCAGCGCCCCGACGTCGAGCGCGGTCAACTTCGTCAAGGTCCGCACCTCGTCCGGGTCCGCCATCGCCGAGGTCTACGTCACCGCCGCCGGGGTCCTCGGCGTGCGCAACGACGTCCTGGGCGCCTCGACCAACAGCACGCGGACCCTCGGCATCGGTACGTGGCACCGCGTCGCGCTCCACGTCGTCGTCGACGGCGCCTCAAGTCGTACCGAGGTGCTGCTCGACGGGACGACGGTGCTCGACCTGACGACCGACCTGGGGACGACGGCGGTGGGGCGGGTGCAGGTCGGCGAGAACGTCGCGGGCCGCACGGCCGACCTGGTCTACGACGCGGTCGCGGTGACCGGTCCCGCGCCGGCGCCGACCGCCGCCGGTCCCGGCGCTGTTCGCGGACGGCTTCGAGTCCGGTGACCTGTCGGCGTGGACCGGGGGCAGCGGCCTGGCGGTGCAGCAGTCCGTGGTCGACGAGGGGGGCTGGGCGGCGCGGGGTGCGATGACGGGCGGACCGGCGTTCGCCTACCGCTCGCTCGCCACCGCGGTCGACGACCTGAGCGTCTCGGTGCGCGTGAACCGGCTCAGCCACGCGGGGAGCCCGGCGGTCAACTTCGTCAAGCTGCGGACGAGCACCGGGTCGGCGATCGCGGAGGCCTACGTGACCTCCAGCGGCCTGCTCGGCGTCCGGAACGCCGTCACCGGGGTCGCGACGAACGCCACAGCGTCCCTGCCGACGGGCGGGTGGCACACCGTCGCCCTGGAGGCCGTCGTCGCCGGGGCGCAGGGGTCTGCCCGGCTGGCCCTGGACGGGACGACGGTGCTCGACCTGACGACCGACCTCGGGACGACCGGGGTGGGGCGGGTGCAGGTCGGCGAGAACGTTGCGGGTCGCACGGCCGACCTGGTCTACGACGCGGTCGCGGTGACCGGTCCCGCGCCGGCGCCGCCGCCGGCGGTCCCGGCGCTGTTCGCGGACGGGTTCGAGTCCGGTGACCTGTCGGCGTGGACCGGGGGCAGCGGCCTGGCGGTGCAGCAGTCCGTGGTCGACGAGGGGGACTGGGCGGCGCGTGGCGAGATGACGGGTGGGCCGGCGTTCGCCTACCGCTCGCTCGCCACCGCCGGTCGACGACCTGAGCGTCTCGGTGCGCGTGAACCGGCTCAGCCACGCGGGGAGCCCGGCGGTCAACTTTCTCAAGCTGCGGACGAGCACCGGGTCGGCGATCGCGGAGGTCTACGTGACCTCCAGCGGCGTGCTCGGTGTCCGGAACGCCGTCACCGGGGTCGCGACGAACGCCGCGGCGTCCCTGCCGACCGGTGGGTGGCACACCGTGGCCCTGGAGGCCGTCGTCGCCGGGGCGCAGGGGTCTGCCCGGCTGGCCCTGGACGGGACGACGGTGCTCGACCTGACGACCGACCTGGGGACGACGGCGGTGGGGCGGGTGCAGCTCGGCGAGAACGTCCCTGGCCGGACGGCCGACCTCGTGTACGACACGGTCGCCGTGACGAAGGAGCCGCCCACGACGAGCTCGGACCCCGTACTCCTCGCGGCCGGCGACATCGCCTGCGACCCTACGAACGGCCATTTCAACGGCGGGGCCGGCGCCTCCCACGCGTGCCGCCAGAAGGCCGTGTCCGACCTCGTCCTCGCCCAGACGGACGTCAGCGTCGTCGCCGCCCTCGGCGACATCCAGTACCAGTGCGGTGGATACGACGCGTTCCTCGCGTCGTACGACCCGAGCTGGGGGCGGTTCCGGTCCATCACGCGACCCGCGGTGGGCAACCACGAGTACCTCGACGTGGCCGAAGGCGGCCCGAACGCCACCGACTGCGACCCCACCGGCACCGCCACCGGGTACTTCACCTACTTCGGCGCCGCCGCGGGAGAGCAGGGGAAGGGCTACTACAGCTACGACCTCGGCGCGTGGCACATCGTGGTCCTCAACACGAACTGCTCCGACGCCGGTGGCTGCGGCAGCGGGTCGCCGCAGGAGACGTGGCTGCGCGCCGACCTCGCGGCCCACCCGGCCCGGTGCACGATGGCCTACTGGCACATCCCGCTGTGGTCCTCGGGCGGCCGGGCGGCCCCCAACTCCCGGGCGCTGGTCAAGGCGCTGGTCGACGCCGGCGCCGAGGTCGTCCTCACCGGGCACGACCACACCTACGAGCGGTTCGCCCCGATGGACTCCACGGGCGCGGCGACCCCGGCCGGGGTCCGGCAGTTCGTCGTCGGGACCGGAGGGGCGAACCACACCTCGATCCCGAGCGTCGCCGCGAACAGCGAGGTGCGTGACGCGTCGACGTTCGGGGTGCTGCGGATGGTCCTGCACGACGACAGCTACGAGTGGGAGTTCCTGCCCGAGGGTGGCGGCACCTTCACCGACTCCGGCTCCGAGGCCTGCCACTGACCGTCACCGGTTCAGGCACCGGCTCCTCCCGGGCGACGCCGCTCAGCCGCCGAGGCGCTCGGCGAGCTCGGTGAGCGAGGCCACCGTCAGCTCGGGGGGTCGCATGGTCGGCGGGTACGGGGTGCCGGTCCGGGCGAGGTAGGCGGTGCGCAGGCCGGCCGACACAGCGCCGTGGATGTCCCAGGGGTGGACCGCGACGAGCATCGCCTCCTCGGCCTCGACGTCGCAGGTCGCGAGCGCGTAGGCGTACGCGCGGGCGTCCGGCTTCCACAGCGGGGCGTCGGACACCGAGAGGAGGTGCTCGAAGACGCCCTCGAGCCCGCTTCGCTCGACGAGCCCCTGCGCGACCGCGGCCGAGCCGTTGCTCAGGGTGACGAGCCGGATGCCGAGGTCGGCCAGCGCCCGCAGGCCCGGCGCCACGTCCGGGTGCAGGGACAGGTCCATGAAGGTCGAGAGGATCTCGGAGGCGGCAGCGTCCACGTCGTCGGGGGCATCCGGTCGGCCGTGCACGAGGGAGTGGAAGGAGGCCCGGGCGAGGTCGGCGAAGGCCGGGTTCTCGCCCGTGACGGTGAGGGCGAGGCCGTCGCGGAGCACCCCGGCGAACCACGGGGCGGCGAGATGCTCGGGCAGTCCGAGGTCGGCGAACCGGGCGCTGACCGGGGTCAGGTCCGAGAGGGTCTCGTTGACGTCGAAGACGATGAGCCGGGGCGCCTGGACGATGTCGGTCATCGGTCCATCGTCGCGCGTACGTCCCCGCAGTGGGGCCGCAGGGGTGACGTCGGCGCGGCATCGGTGCGTCGTAGGGTGACGAGCGACCCCGCCGGAGGAGCGCCGTGACGACGATCCACTCCGCGCCCACGCGCGCGGTGCCCGCCGAGACGCTGTACGCGCTGATGCGGCTGCGCCAGGACGTGTTCGTCCTCGAACAGGAGTGCCTCTACCCCGACCTCGACGGACGCGACCTCGAGCCCGGCGCCCGCCAGTACTGGGCCGAGGCGGGCGACGGGGCGGTCGTCGGGACGCTGCGGGTGCTCGAGGAGCCGGGCGGCGGTGTGCGGGTCGGGCGGGTCGCGACGGCGACGTCGGCCCGGGGCTCCGGGGTGGCGGCCGCGCTGGTCCGCGCGGTGCTGGCGGCGAGTGCGGGCCCGGTGGTCCTCGACGCGCAGAGCCATCTGGAGGGCTGGTACGCGCGGCTGGGGTTCGAGCGCGACGGCGCCGAGTTCCTCGACGACGGCATCCCGCACGTGCCGATGCGCCTCGACCGCTGAGCGCGGTCGTCCGCCCCGTGACCTCGCCGTCCCGACATCGACCAACAGGTCACGTCGGGTACGGGAGGGACGGCAGGGGGGCGTACCTGGCGTGACCTATTGGTCACGTCCGGTACGGCAGGCGCCGGGCGGGACGTGAGGGAGGCGTACCTGGCGTGACCTATTGGTCGAGTCGGGTACAGGGGCGATGTCGGCGCCGACCGGCAGGATGAGGGGATGGACGCCGCCGCGCCCCGACCCGGGACGACGCTCGCCGACCTCGTCGCCGTGTCCCGGGCCGTCGCCGCCACCCGGTCGCGCACCGCGAAGACCGAGGCCATCGCCGCGATGCTGGCGCGCGCTGACGCCGACGAGGTCGGCACCGTCGTCGCGTTCCTGTCCGGGGTACTCCCGCAGCGCCGGCTGGGCGTCGGGTATCGCTCGCTGGGGTCGCCGCCCGAGCCCGCCGGCGAACCGTCCCTGACCGTCGGCGACACCGACGCCGCCTTCGACCGGCTCGCGGCGGCGGCCGGCTCCGGGTCGTCGACGACCCGACGCGCCGAGCTGGCCGCGCTGATGAGCCGTGCCACCGCCGACGAGCAGCGCTTCCTCCGCGACCTCATGACCGGCAACCTCCGTCAGGGTGCGCTCGACGGTGTCGTGCTGGCCGCCGTCGCCCGCGCCTTCGACGTGCCCGACGCGCTCGTGCGCCGGGCCACCATGCTCGCCGGCTTCACCCACGTGGTCGCCGGGCTCGCGGCGCGCGGCGGGTCGCAGGCCCTCGAGCAGGTCGGCCTCGTGGTCGGCCGCCCGCTGCGGCCCATGCTCGCCGGCTCGGCGAAGACGACGGCCGCGGCGGTCGAGGCCTTCGCCGGAGCCGAGATGCTCGTCGACGGCAAGCTCGACGGCATCCGGGTGCAGGTCCACCGGGCGGGTGCCGAGGTCACCGTCTTCACCCGGAGCCTGGACGAGATCACCGAACGCGTCCCAGAGGTCGTCGAGGCCGTCGTGGCCCTGCCCGGGGGCGACCTCGTGCTCGACGGCGAGGCGATCGTCCTCGAGGGTGACGGGCGTCCCGCTCCGTTCCAGGTCACCGGGGCGCGCACGGCCAGCTCGGCCGACGTCGCCCGGCTCCGCACCGAGGTGCCGCTCACCACCTACCTCTTCGACGTCCTGCACGCCGACGGTCGCGACCTCCTCGATGCGCCGGCGGGCGAGCGCCACCAGGTCCTGGCCGGTCTCGCGCCGCACCTGCTCGTGCCGCGGCTGCTCACGTCCGACCCGAGCGAGGCGGGTGACTTCTTCGACCGGCTCGTCGCGGCCGGGCACGAGGGCGTCGTCGTCAAGGACGCCGCCGCCCCCTACGCCGCGGGCCGGCGCGGCAGCGGCTGGGTCAAGGTCAAGCCCACCCACACCCTCGACCTCGTCGTCCTCGCGGTCGAGCGTGGGTCGGGGCGCCGCCAGGGCTGGCTGTCGAACATCCACCTGGGAGCGCGCGACCCCGCCACCGGTGGCTACGTGATGGTCGGCAAGACGTTCAAGGGGATGACCGACGAGACCCTGCGCTGGCAGACCCAGCGGTTCACCGAGCTCGCCGAGGGCCCCACCGACGGCTACGTCGTCACCGTCCGCCCCGAGCAGGTCGTCGAGATCGCGCTCGACGGCATCCAGCGCTCCAGCCGCTACCCGGGCGGCGTCGCGCTGCGGTTCGCCCGGGTGCTGCGCTACCGCGACGACAAGGCCGCCGATGAGGCCGACACCATCGACGCCGTGCGGGCCCTCGGTCCGGGCGGCTGAGCCGTCGGTCAGCGGGCGTCGACGAGGACGGCGCTCACGAAGCCCAGCTCGCCGCGGTACCCCTCGAGCCAGCCGCGGCGGTGGTCCTCCGCGGCTGCGAGCGCCGCGGCCCGGTCCTCGGGCGCCGTGACCGGCTGCAGCGCCCACTCGGTCAGAGACCCCGTCCAGGACCACTCGTACTCGTCCCACTCCGCCGTCGAGCTGGTGTGGGCATAGGCGACGCCGAAGCCGTGTCGACGTGCCGTCTCGACGAAACCGCTGATGGACGGGAAGTCCTGCGGCGTCGCGCCGAGCGCTTCTTGGGCGGCGGCCGACGGTGGGCGCTCCCACACGCCGTCGCCGACGAGACACCTGCCGCCGGGCCGCAGGTGGCCGCGCACCGACTCGAGCATCGGGTCCAGCCCCCCGAACGCGTGGCTCGCCCCCACACAGAGCACCGCGTCGTGGACGCCGTCGGCCCAGGTCGCGGCGTCGTCCTCCACCCAGGTGATGCGCCTCGCGACACCGCGGTCGGTCGCGCGGACCTCGCGCTCGGGGTGCAGGTGGAGGTCGACTCCGGTGGCCGTCAGGTCAGGTCGCAGCGCCAGCAGCCTCAGCAGCCACTCCCCGGCTCCGCACCCGAGGTCGACGACCCGTCCGTCGGGGGCGGGGTCGAGCCGCTCGAGGAGCGCCCGGACCGAGAGGTCTGCGAGCGGTGCGGCGATGGGGTGGTGGGTGTGCGCGATACGGGAGGTCTGGGTGCGATCCACCCGCCCATCCTCGCGAGCGGGCGTCGGGCCGGCAACGGAGTTCGAGCCGACGCGCCGACGTCACCCGTTGCTTCCGGTCGCGCTGGCACGATGAGCCCGTGGAGGACCTCCGAGGCATCTGGACGATGACCGCCGACGTCGACCTGCTCCGTCGGCTGTCGCAGGGTGGCTTCGACTGGCTCGCCGTCGACGCCCAGCACGGCCCTGTCGACCGCGGCGCGTTGCACGGCGTGGGACGCGCTCTGGCGGACTCGCCGGTGCCGTGGCTCGTGCGCGTGCCGTCGGTCGACGCCGCGTGGGTCGGCGCGGCCCTCGACGCGGGCGCGGCCGGGGTGGTCGTCCCGTCCGTCGCGGGCGCCGTGGACGCGCAGGCCGCCGCCCTCGCCGCCCGCTACCCGCCTCTCGGAGAACGCAGCTGGGGCCCCTTCGCACCACTTTGGGGCGGTCAGGCGCCGACGCCGGAGGCGGCGAACCAGGCTGTCCGCTGCTGGGTCATGATCGAGACGCCCGGGGCGCTCGACGAGGTCGACGCCGTCGCCGCTACTCCCGGGGTGGACGGGTTGTTCATCGGGCCGTACGACCTCGCGCTGTCGCACGGGACCACCGTCGACGCGCTCCTCGACGACGACTCCCCGGACGGGCCTATCGCCCGGGTCGTGGCTGCGGCCCGTCGCCAGGGGATCGAGGTCGCGGCGTTCGCCGGCACCCCGCTCAACGCCCTGCGCTTCCGTGCCCACGGCATCGGCTACCTGGCGGTGACGACCGACTCCGGCGTCGTCGAGACCGGGATGCGCGCTGTGCTCGACGCGTGCGACGCCCCGGCCTGACCCGCCTCAGCCGTCCATCCCGGGCGGCACGGTGACGGGGACGTGGTCGGTCCCAAGCCGCGCGATGAGGCGCAGGGCGTCGTGGGGAGCGTGACCCTTGGCGTCGTTGTCGAAGTAGGCGACGACGTCACAGGTCTCCGCCCACCGTCGACACCTCGCCGCCCACGCGTCCAGGGTGTCGTCGCTGTAGCCGCTGGCGTACAGCTCGGTGGCGCCGTGCAGGCGCACGTAGACGAGGTCGCTGGTCACCGCCTCGGCCATGGGCCAGCGGCCGGCGCTGTCCGCGACCACCGTGGCGACGTCGTGGGCGCGGAGCAGGGCGGCCGCCTCGTCGGTGCAGAACGACTCGCTGCGGAACTCGAGCGCATGGCGGACCCGCTGCCCGGCGAGCTCGTCGGGGAGCGTCGTCAGCGCCCGCCCCTCGGCCAGCTTGTCGTCGTGGCGCCGGGCGAGATCGGCTGCCTCGCCGAGCGTGCGCGGGAGCAGGGTGAAGAAGGCGGCGAGCAGGTCGGCGTCGTACTCGAGTCTCTCCGGCACCTGCCACAGAACCGGTCCGAGCTTCGGCCCGAGCGCGAGCACCCCGGAGGCGAAGAAGTTGGCCAGCGGGGACTCGGCGTCGCGGAGCCGCTTCATGTGGGTGATGAACCGGCCCCCCTTGACGGCGAGGACGAAGCCGTCCGGGGTCTCCTCGCGCCACGACGTGTACGACGTCGGCCGCTGCAGGGAGTAGAAGGAGCCGTTGACCTCGATCGACCCCATTCGCTCCGAGGCGTACGCCAGCTCGCGGCGCTGGAGGAGCCCGGACGGGTAGAAGTCGCCGCGCCAGCCCGCGTAGGTCCAGCCGGAGATACCGACGCGGATCTCGCCCATGACCACCTCCCGGCGCGGATCGGGCCCGTGGCGCACGCTACCGGCGGCAGGCAGGAGGCCGCGCGCTCGGTGGGCGACGACGTTCCCACTGCATCGGCTACCGCGTGGTGACGACCGACTCCGTCGTGGTGACGACCGACCCCGTCGTGGTGGCGACCGGCGCGGCCACCGTGCTCGCGGGACTCACTCCGACGGGCGCCGGAGCGTCCTCATCGGTCGGCAGGCGCCACCCGAGGCCCGCCCGCCGGCGCAGGGCGCACCAGCCCAGCAGTGCAAGCCCGCCCACCGGCACCTCCATCCCGATGACGAGGGCCCGGTACACGAGGACCCCGGCGACGGCCACGACGGGTGTCGTCCCGAGGGTGCCGAGCACCCCGACCATCCCGACCTCCACGGCACCCACCGCGCCGGGCGTGAGGACCATCATCGACAGCACCCGCTCGACCGCGTACGCACAGGCGACCAGGACGGGCTCGACATGACCGCCGACCGCGTGGAGACACGCCCAGAGCAGCACCGCCTGAAGCGCTGCGTAGGCCAGCTTCCCGCCGATCATCCGGCCCCAGCCGGCCCGGACCACCCGGGTGCTGTCCCGGCGGAAGCCGGCTGCCCGCTCCCCGTACCCCTCGGGCGCGGACGGCACCCACCGCACCCTCGCGGCCACGGCATCGGCCCGGCCCCCGGCCCACCGCACTGCCCGATCGTCGCGCGTGACCAGGCCGACCCCGAGCGCGAGCACCCCGAGCAGCACGGTGCCGACGACCGCCGCGGCCCCCACGGCGCCGTGGGTCACGGTGCCGGACGTCGCGACCCAGCAGAGGATGACGCCGGGCAGGGCGACCTTGACGACGGTGTCGGCGAGGTTGGTGAGCACCGCCCACCGGGCGAACGCGACGCCGCCGAAGCCCCAGGTGCGCGCCATCCGCCAGTTGACGACCGTGCCGGCGGCGCCCCCGAGCGGGAGCAGGTTGGAGACGAACGAGCCGGTGAGGTTGAGCAGCAGGGCGCGGCGGTGGGACAGCCCCGGCAGGGCCGCGGTGAGCGACGGGGTGTGCACCCAGAGGCCGGCCGCCCAGAGCGCGAACAGGAACGCGAGCTCGGTGAACCCGACCTCGCCCAGCGCGGCACCGGTCTCGTCCCATCGCGCGCCCGACACCGCCGGCAGCGCCAGGACGACCATCGCCGCCCCGGCTCCCCCGCAGAGCGCGAGCCGCGCCGCGGGCCCCGTCCACCTCGACATACGTCGAGAGTGACGTGCACACCGGTGGCGGCGCATCAGGTTTTTGCCGGGGATCGACCCCGGGCCGCGGGGCGGCGCATCAGGGAGGACCCCGAGTCGGCGACGGCGAAAGCCGCAGTCAGCGGGGCTGGCTGCGGCTTCGTGAACTGGTGGCCAGGGGCGGGGTCGAACCGCCGACCTTCCGATTTTCAGTCGGACGCTCGTACCAACTGAGCTACCTGGCCGGACCTACACGCCGGGGCCGGACGAATCCGGCCCCAACATGGAGGAGCGACCCCGACGGGACTCGAACCCGCGACCTCCGCCGTGACAGGGCGGCGCGCTAACCAACTGCGCTACGGGGCCTTGACTGGTGCAAGACCGTATCCCCAACGGGATTCGAACCCGTGCTACCGCCGTGAAAGGGCGGGGTCCTGGGCCGCTAGACGATGGGGACCCGACCTCGTCGGACCCTCTTCGTCACGCAGACCGGGCTCGGATCCGTCGAGGACTCCGAAAGCATAGGGGACGCCGAGCCCGTGACCAAAACGGGGATGGCGGCGGTCGGGATCGGCGCTCAGCCGAGGCGCCGGTAGGCGCCCCGGACCAGGTCGACGGCCTCCTGCTCCGACGCGCCCGCGGCCCTCGCCGCCCGGGCGTAGTCGGCCGCGGCCAGCCGCAGCGCGGGGTCGGGGCCGCCCCCGGCCGGGGACGTCGTGGCTCCGTCGGGGGAGACGACCGTCCCCAGCCGGCGCCGGGTGAGGACGAGCCCCGCCGCCTCGAGCTCGCGGTAGGCACGGGCGACGGTGTTGACCGCGAGGCCGACCTCCTCGGCGAGGGACCGGATGGTCGGCAGCTTCGTCCCCGCCGGGAGGCGGCCGTCGCCGATGGCCTCGGCGAGCTGGCTGCGGACCTGGTCGAACGGTGGTCGGGGCCCCTCGTGGTCGACCCGCAGCAGACCGCCGAGAGCCACCGACACGTGCCGGCCGGCGCTCATCGGGACGCTCCCGCCCAGTCGAGGACGCGGTCGAGGTCCCACGTCGTGACGATGCGCTCGGCCGGGACACCGAGCCGCTCGGCCCGCGCGCATCCGTACGCCTTCATGTCCAGCTGCCCCGGAGCATGCGCGTCGGAGTCGATCGAGAAGAGGCAGCCGATGTCGAGGGCCAGCGTGACCAGCTCGTCCGGCGGGTCGCAGCGCTCGGGGCGGCTGTTGATCTCGACCGCCGTGCCGTGCTCCGCGCAGGCCTCGAACACGGCGCGCGCGTCGAACTCCGACTGCGGGCGGGTGCCTCGAGACCCCTCGACGAGCCGGCCCGTGCAGTGCCCGAGGACGTTGACCCGCGGGTTCGAGACGGCAGCGACCATCCGGCGGGTCATCGGCTCGGCGTTCATCCGCAGCTTGCTGTGGACGGAGGCGGTGACGACGTCGAGCCGGCCGAGCATCTCCTCGGTCTGGTCGAGGGCGCCGTCGTCGAGGATGTCGACCTCGATGCCCTTGAGGAGGGTGAAGTGTCCGGCCAGGGAGCGGTTGACGCCGTCGACGATCTTCAGCTGCTGCCGGAGCCGGTCGACGGTGAGGCCGTTGGCGACCCGCAGCTGCGGGCTGTGGTCGGTGAGCACCATCCACTCGTGGCCGAGCTCGACCCCGGTGAGGACCATCTCGTCGATGGGGGAGCCGCCGTCGCTCCAGTCCGAGTGCAGGTGGGCGTCGCCCCGGAGCGCGGCGTAGAGGTCCTCGCCGCCGTCGACGAGCGGACCGCCGGCCTTCTGCTGCAGCGACTCGAGGTACGTCGGGAGCTCGCCGGTGAGTGCCTCGGTGATGACGCCGGACGTCGACTTCCCGATGCCGTCGATCTCCTGCAGCGTGCCGGCCTCGGCTCGGGTCCGGACCTCGTCGGGCTCGAGTGTGCGCAACGTCTTGACCGCGTTGCGGAAGGCCTCGACCCGGTACGTCCCGGCCCGCGTGCGTTCGAGCAGGAAGGCGATGCGGCGCAGGGCGTCGACCGGCTCGACCGGAGCCTCCAAGGGCTCGAGCAGCGCGACCATGGGCCGATGCTGTCACACCGCTCGTATCCCCTGCCGCCGTGCGGGCGGCCCGTTCCCGCAGCCGTTGCCGCCGGCGGCCGCTGCCGCTACGGTCCCTGACGGGGGGAGCCATTGGGGGGTCCTCCATGACATGAAGGGGGATTTCATGAACACATCCATCCGTCGCCTCGGGGTGGTTGCCGCAGTCGCGGCGGCCGCTGTCGCCGTGCCCGCCGGGGCGGCCTCCGCCGCCGGCGAGTCGTGCGAGGGCACCGCGGTCAAGAAGTGCGTGTCGCTGTCGGTCGCCAACGGCGTCTGGCAGGCCGAGGGCGTCATCACCGACGTGGGCGGAGACGGGATCAACGTCGACGTCCGCGTCGACGAGGTCCGCATCCAGGCGTACAGCGGCGGCCGCTGGGTCGACGTCATGTCGTCCAACGCCGTCGACGCCGACGGCTGGCACGGGGCGCAGGACGTCGGGCTCAGCCTGCGGCGCGGCTGCAACGAGCTGCAGATGTACGGCGACAAGATCCGTGCCAAGGCGCACATGCAGTGGCGGGGCGACCGCACCGGGGACCTGTGGGTCACCGGTGCCGCGGTGACCCCGGCCTGTATCGGCTGACGTCGCGTCGGTCGGGGCGGGGCGGGTTGCCCCGCCCCGGCCGTCACCGCAGCGCGTTCAGCCCGGTGAGCAGGCGGTCGACGTCGGCGTCGTTCGTGTACGGCGCGAGGCCGACGCGCACCCCGCCGGCATCGCCGAGGCCGAGGTGGCGCGAGGCCTCGAGTGCGTAGAAGTTGCTGGCGGGGGCGTTGACGCCGTGCTCGGCGAGGCTGCGGTAGACGTCCTGGGGGTCGAGACCGTCGACGGTGAACAGCAGTGTGGGGGTGCGCCGGCCCGCGTTGGAGTGGACGGTGACGCCGGGCATGGCGCGCAGCGCCGGCTCGAGGCGGGCGAGCAGGGCCTCCTCGTGCTTCTCGAGGGCCTCGAACGAGGTGAGCAGCCGCTCGCGGCGGTCGGCCGGGTCCACCGGGGTGTCGAGGTCGTCCAGCCCGGCGAGGAAGTCGACCGCTGCCGTCGTGCCGGCCATCAGCTCGTAGGGGAGGGTGCCGAGCTCGAACCGCTCCGGGACGGCGTCCGAGGAGGGCAGCAGCTTGTCGGGCTGGAGGGTCTCGAGGAGGCCGGGGTCGGCGGCGAGCACGCCGCAGTGGGGACCGAGGAACTTGTAGGGCGAGCACGTCCACGCGTCGGCGCCGAGAGCCTGGACGTCGACGGACGCGTGGGCGGTCGCGTGGACGCCGTCGACCCAGTGCAGGGCGCCGACCGCGTGCACCGCGTCGGAGATCTGGCGGGTCGGTGGGCGCGTCCCGATGAGGTTGGACGCGGCGGTCGTCGCGACGAGCCGGGTCCGGTCGGAGAGGACCGCCTCGAGGTCGGCGACGGTGAGCTCGCCGGTCGCCGGGTCGAAGTCGGCCCAGCGCACGGTGGCGCCGGCTGCCTCGGCCACCTGGACCCAGGGGCGGATGTTGGAGTCGTGGTCGAGGCGGGTGACGACGACCTCGTCGCCGGGGCCCCACTGCTTCGCCAGGGCGCGGGCCAGGTCGTAGGTGAGGGCCGTCGCGCTGCGGCCGAAGACGACGCCGCGGGGGTCGGCGCCCAGCAGGTCCGCCAGCGCCTGGCGGCACGCTGCGACGACGTCGCTCGCGCGCCGTTCGGACGCGGTGACGGTCCCCTTGTTGCTGATCGACGCCGTGATCGTCCGCGCGACGGCGGCACCGACGACGTCCGGCACCTGGCTCCCGCCCGGGCCGTCGAAGTGCGCCAACCCGCCGTCGGTCAGGGAGGGGAAGTGGGACCGGATGTGCTCGACGTCGTAGGCCATGGCGTCATCCTCCCCCACCCGGCTTTCCCGACTTTTCATGCTGCCGTCCGCGCGACACCCCGTCCAGACGGCGTGTCCCGCGGACGCTGGCATGAAAAGTCGGGAAAGAGGCGGGGGCGGGGTGGGGCTGGGTTACCAGGAGGAGTGGAGGGGCCGTCCCTCGGCGAACCCGGCGGTGGACTGGATGCCGACCGTCGCCCGCTCGTGGAACTCCTCGAGCGTGCGCGCGCCGGCGTACGTGCACGAGCTGCGGAGGCCGGCGACGATCTCGTCGATGACGTCCTCGACGCTCGGCCGGGCCGGGTCGACGTACATCCGGGCGGTGCTGATGCCCTCCTCGAACATCCCCCGGCGGGCCCGCTCGTACGCGGAGTCGGCCGCCGTCCGGTTGCGGACGGCCCGCGCCGAGGCCATCCCGAAGGACTCCTTGTACTGCAGGCCCTTCTCGTCGGTGTACAGGTCGCCGGGGGACTCCAGCGTCCCCGCGAACCACGAGCCCACCATGACGTTGGACGCGCCGGCGGCCAGGGCGAGCGCGACGTCGCGGGGGTGCCGCACGCCGCCGTCGGCCCACACGTGCTTGCCGAGCTGCCGTGCGGCGGTGGCGCACTCGTGCACCGCCGAGAACTGTGGCCGGCCGACGGCGGTCATCATCCGGGTCGTGCACATGGCGCCCGGGCCGACGCCGACCTTGACGATGTCGGCGCCCGCCTCGATCAGGTCGCGGGTCCCCGACGCGGTGACGACGTTCCCGGCGACGAGCGGCACCCCGAGGTCCAGGCCGCGCAGCGTCGACAGCACCTCGAGCATCTTCTCCTGGTGGCCGTGCGCCGTGTCGATGACGAGCACGTCGGCGCCGGCCTCGGCGAGCGCCGTGGCCTTGGCGGCGACGTCCCCGTTGATGCCGACGGCCGCGCCGACCCGCAGGTGGCCCGCGGCGTCGACCGCCGGGGAGTAGAGCGTCGCCCGCAGCGCCCCGGCGCGGGTGAGGAGCCCGACGAGCCGCCCGTCGGGCGCGACGACCGGGGCCAGCCGCCGACGGGCGTGCGAGAGCGTGTCGAAGGCGGACTCGACGTCGACGCCGTCGGGCACGGTCACCATCTCGCGGACCATGACGTCGGCGAGCTGGGTGAAGCGGTCGACGCCGGTGAGGTCGGACTCGGTGACGATGCCGACCGGCTTCTCGCCGTGGACGACGACCCCCGCCCCGTGCGCTCGCTTGTGGAGCAGGATGAGCGCCTCGCCCGCGGTCGTCGACGGGTCGAGGGTGATCGGGGTGTCGTACACGAGATGGCGCGACTTCTGCCAGGCGATGACGTCGGCGACGACGTCGACCGGGATGTCCTGCGGGATGACGGTGAGCGCGCCGCGCCGGGCCGTCGTCTCCGCCATCCGCCGCCCCGCGATGGCGGTCATGTTCGCGACGACGAGCGGGATCGTCGTGCCGGTGCCGTCGGAGGTCGACAGGTCGACGTCGAGCCGGCTCGTGACCGACGAGCGGTTCGGGACCATGAACACGTCGTCGTACGTGAGGTCGTGCTGGGGCATCAGGCCGTTGAGGAAGTGCACCGCCCCAGCGTAGGCGTGGCCGGCGGGCCCGAACCCGGCGCGGGTGCCGCCGACACACCGGTTCGTCAGCCTGGCAGGACCTCCCATCCCGTGCCGCGCTGACATTCCGGGGTGACCCCGAAATGTCGAGGCGGGTGGGGGGAGGAGCCGTGCCGAGGGAGGGAGGTCGGGCAGGATCGGGGCCGTGAGTCTCCTGGCCCCTTCGCCCGCCGACGAGCGACGGCGCACCGGCCTGCGCCGGATGCGGCTCCTCGCGCTGTCGCTGCTCGTCCTCGCCGCCGTCGTCTTCCTCGCGACCCTGCGGCTCGACCACGACGGCCCGTGGGGGTACGTCAACACCGGGGCCGAGGCGGCGATGGTCGGGGCGCTCGCCGACTGGTTCGCGGTCACCGCCCTGTTCCGGCACCCCCTCGGGATCCCGGTGCCGCACACCGCGATCATCCCGAAGCGGAAGAACGAGATCGGCCGCAACCTCCAGGACTTCGTCACCGACAACTTCCTCACCGAGGAGATCGCCCGCGAGCGGCTGGCCGCGGCCGACGTCAGCGGGCGGGTGGGCCGCTGGCTCGCGGTGGCGGAGCACCGCCGGACGGTCCTCACCGAGGTGACCCGGGTGGCCCGGGCCGGGCTCGGTCGTCTCGACGACGCCGAGGTCCGCACGCTCGTGGAGGACTTCCTCGTCCCGCGACTCGTCCGCGAACCCGTCAGCCCCATCGCCGGAGCCCTGCTCGAGGGGGTGGTGGCCGAGGGGACCCACCACGGGCTCGTCGACCTCGGGCTCGAAGAGCTGCACGACTGGCTCCGCGAGAACCCCGGCACCTACGCGGCGGTGCTCGGGTCGCGGGCCCCGTGGTGGAGCCCGCCGTGGCTCGACGACCGGGTCATCGGGTGGACCTTCGACCAGGTGCTCGCCTTCCTGCGCGAGATCCGCGACGACCCCCGCCACCCCGCACGGCTCGCGCTCGACGACCTGCTGCGCCGGCTCGCGCTCGACCTGCAGCACGACGCCGACGTCATGGCGCGCGCCGAGGCGCTCAAGGAGCGCCTCCTGCTGCACCCCCAGGCCGCCGAGACCGCGGTCGGGCTGTGGCGGTCCTTCCGCACCGCCCTCGAGACCGCCATGGACGACGAGGACTCGTACTTCCACGGCCGGGGCGACGAGCTGCTCGAGCACCTCGGGCGCCGGCTCACCTCCGACCCGGTGTGGCGCGGGCGGCTCGAGGCCCGCCTCGGCGAGGCCGTCTCGTTCACCGTCAACACCTATGGCAGCGAACTGGCCGAGGTCATCTCGGTCACCGTCGACCGGTGGGACGGTCGGGAGGCCTCCGAGCGCATCGAGCTGCACGTCGGGCGCGACCTGCAGTTCATCCGGATCAACGGCACCGTCGTCGGAGCGCTGGCCGGGCTCGTCATCCACGCCGTGGCGCAGGCGCTGGGCTGAGCCGACGGGGGATCTACGCTTCGGTCATGACGGACCCCGACCGGACGACGCCCGCGCACCCCCGCACCACTGCGTCCGCGGGCCGGCGGCTGGCGCTCGCGGTCGCGCTGACCGCTCTCGTGTTCGGCGTCCTCGACGGGCTCTGGCTCACCGTCGTGTCGGGCGACCTGTACCAGGACCGGATCGGGCACCTGCTCGCCGAGAGCCCGAACGCGGCCGCTGCGGCCGCCTTCTACGTCGTCTTCGTGCTCGGCATCGTGTACTTCGTCATCCGCCCGGGCCTCGACCGCGCGTCCCTGGGCCCGAGCCTGCGCGACGCCGCAGCCTTCGGGCTGGTCACGTACGGGACCTTCGACCTCACCTCGATGGCGGTGCTGAAGGACTTCCCGCTCGACGTCGTCCTCATCGACATGGCGTGGGGCACCACCGTCTGCACGGTGACGAGCGCGGTGGTCCTCTCGGTGCTGCGCCGCCTCGGCCGGGGCTGAGTCAGCGCTTCTTCGGAGGCAGCGGGAAGAACATGCTCGTCCGCTCCATGTACTCGGGGTAGCCCGGGCGCTTGGCCATCTCGGACTCGAGCAGCCGCGCCCCCGTCGCGAACGCGAGGAAGTACGTCATGACGACCGGCGACAGGACGGTGAGAACCCCCGGCCAGGCGCCGGCCGCGATGACCCACAGCCCCCACCAGATCGCGGAGTCGCCGAAGTAGTTGGGGTGCCGGGTCCACGCCCACAGCCCCCGGTCCATGACCTTGCCCTTGTTCGCGGGGTCGGCCTTGAACGCCTTGAGCTGGGCGTCGCCGACGGACTCGAAGGTCACCCCGACCAGCCACACGAGCACCCCGAGCGCCGCGACCCAGCCCAGCGGGGAGTCCGTGGCGGCGGCCACCTGAAGCGGCAGGGAGACGAACCACGCCGCCGCGCCCTGGGTGCCGAACACCCGCACCAAGGCCGACCGCCAGCGCTCCTCCTGGGAGTCGGCGGGCAGCATCTTCTCGTACCGCGGGTCCTCGCCCTGCCCCAGCGCCCGGCCCCGGATGTGCCACGCGAGCCGGCCGCCCCAGATCGTGACGAGGACGGCGAGGAGCAGCGAGCGAGCGGAGTGCTGGCCGACCGCGAAGGCGACCCACCCGATGGCCACGAACACCAGACCCCAGGTGATGTCGACGACGGCGATCTTGCCCGTCCGTCGCGCGACGAGCGCCGTGACGCCCATCGCGACGGCGGACGTCGCGAGCGAGGCCAGCAGCACCGCGACGAGCGTGCCGCCCGAGAAGCCCTCGCCCGTCATCGGGCCGGGTCCGAGACGACGAGCGGACCGCCGGGGCGGCGCAGCAGCAGCTGGTCGACGCCCATCCGGTTGTCACGGAACGCCTGTGCGCTGCCGACGAGATACAGCCTCCACACGCGCGCGCCCTCCTCGCCGATGAGCTCGACCGCCCGGTCCCAGCCCTCCTCGAGGGTGCGGATCCAGGCGTCGACGGTCCAGACGTAGTGCTCGCGCAGGGCATGCACCCCGCGGATCTCGAACCCGGCGTCCTGGAGGAAGGTCAGCGTCTCGCCGACGGGGCGCATCGTCATGTCGGGGGCGATGAACTGCTCGATGAACGGGCCGCCGCCGGGGTGGACACCACGCCGCGACATCTGCTGGACCAGGACGTACCCGCCCGGCTTGACGCTGCGGTGCAGTACCGAGGCGTAGGCGCCGTAGTTCTTCTCGCCGACGTGCTCGCCCATCTCGAGGGAGGCGACGGCGTCGTAGGGGTCGTCGTCGACCTCGCGGTAGTCGCGCAGCTGGATCTCGACCCGGTCCTGGAGCCCGCGCGCCCGGATCCGATCGTCGATGAAGGCCTTCTGCTCGGCGGCGATCGTCACGCCGGTGACCTGGGCTCCGAAGCGCTCGGCGGCGTACAGCGACAGCGACCCCCAGCCACAGCCGACGTCGAGGAAGCGGGACCCGGCGCGCAGGCCCACCTTGCGGCACACGAGGTCGAGCTTGGCGGCCTGCGCGGCCTCGAGCGGCATGTCCGGACCGTCGACGTAGTACGCGCTCGAGTACGCCAGGTGCGGGTCGAGGAGGAACTCGTAGAACTCGTTCGACAGGTCGTAGTGGTGGCTGATCGACGCCCGGTCCCGGGCCGGCGAGTGCAGCCGACCCTTGACGACGGCCTGGGTGGCGGGCGGCGCCGGCGGGCGGGCGAGCGCCCCGGTGTCGCGGGCGAGGCGCACGAGGTCGGGCAGCAGCCGGGCGATGCGAGCCGGGGTCAGCGGCGGAATGGCGCGGGCCGCGACGGTTCGGCGGACCACGTCGAGGGCGGTCCCCACGTCGCCGTGGACCTCGAGCTCGCCGGTGACGTAGGCCTGAGCCGCGCCGAGCTCGCCCGGGTGCCAGAGCAGCCGGGTCAGTGCCTGCGGGGTGCGGAGCTCCACGAGGGGGCCGTCCTCGGGCCCGGCCTCCGAGCCGTCCCAGGCGCGCAGGCGGACCGGCAGTGGGCCGGCCAGCAGTGGGCGCAGCGCCGCCTCGATGCGGCCGGCGGATCCTCCGCGGGTCCTGGTCGTCGACTCGGTGCCCTGGTGTGTCGTCGTCATCGGTGCTCCTCGCAGGGTCGGCGGCGGCTACCGCCGCGCGGTCACGGGTGCGGTTCGGAGTCGGCGCGGACCTCGGATGGGGTCTCGGCCGGGGCGTCGTCGCGCAGCCCGCCGCGGCCTGACGCCGGCCCGTCGACGCGGCGGCGGCTGCGTGCCGTCCTCGTGAGCAGCTCGACATCCGCGACGAGGTCGGGGCCCAGGTGGTGGGCGTCGATCTCCTCGAGGACCCGGGGGGTGGTGCCCCGCCCCGCCAGCCACAGCGGATAGGTCTCGCCGAGAGCGCGCAGCTCGCCGGCGTGCGCGCGGAACCCGGACGGGCGCCGGGAGGCCAGGACGATGGCGTCGGGCCTCGCGAGCCGGGCCGCCGCAGCGAGCGAGGGGATCGGGGTGTCGGGACCGAGGTAGCGCACCCGCCAGCCGGCACGGCCGAGCAGCACGCCGAAGCTGAGCAGGATGATGTCGTGGAACTCGCCTGGGGGGCAGGCCAGCACCGCGACGGGCCCGGTGCCGAGGCCCCACGTCAGCGACAGCGCACCGAGGCGCCGGCGCACGAGGCTGCTGGCGAAGTGCTCCTGGGCGATCCCCAGCCGGCCGAGCTCCCACTGGTCGCCGACCCGCACGAAGAACGGCACGAGGACGTCGACGATCGCGCTCTCGACGGAGCGGTCGAGGAAGGCGGTGTCGAGGACGGCGTGCGCGCGGTCCTCGTCGAGCGCGGTGATGGCGTCGAGCAGCTGGGTGACGAGCAGGGGTGGGTCGAGGCGCAGGCTCGTCTCGGCCGCCGCGTCGGGGCTCGCCAGCCGGTCGTCCGGGGAGGAGCCGTCGGCGCCGGTCCGGGCAGCCGTGCCGGCACGCTCGGCGGCCAGCACCTGGCGGGAGGCCTCCATCGCGCTGACTCCCTGGTCGCGCAGGGAGAGGACCTCGCGGACCCGGCGCTCGTCATCGGCGCTGTACAGGCGGTAGCCGCCGGAGGACCGGGACGGGTTGAGGAGCCCGTAGCGCGACTCCCAGGCCCGCAGGACATGCGTGCTGACGCCGACCCGGGTGGCTAGCTCGCCAATCCGCATCGCTGGGGGGACCGAACGCCTCATGGCACAGCACGGTACGCGGCTGAGGTAAGTTTGACAAACCTTTGACGGCCCCCCATGGAAGGTTCTACGGTCGTGAGCATGAAGTCCCACCCCATCGAGCGCCCCGGCGCCCGTGAGCGAGTCGCCGTCGTCGGAGCCGGGGTCTCCGGGCTCACGGCCGCGCACATCCTCTCGACCCGGCACGACGTGACGCTCATCGAGGGAGAAGCCCGCCTCGGCGGCCACGCGCACACCCACACCGTCCCGACCCGGCACGGCGACATCGGCGTCGACAGCGGCTTCATCGTCCACAACGACCGGACGTACCCCTATCTGCGGCGCCTCTTCGGCGAGCTCGGGGTCCAGGCCCGCGACACCGAGATGTCGATGAGCATCCGCGACGAGTCGACGGGCCTGGAGTACGCCGGCGGCCGCGGCGTCAAGGGCTTCGTCGCCCGCCCGCGCCAGCTGCTCGACCGGGAGTACGTCGGGATGCTCCGTGCCGTCAAGCGCTTCCACACCCTCGCCACCGCCTTCCTCGAGCAGACCGACGACGAGGACACGACCACCTACGGCGAGTTCATCGCCGACCACGGCTTCCGCGAGTCGTTCCTGCGGCTCTACGCCCTGCCGCTCGTCGCCTGCGTGTGGTCGAGCGGGGAAGGGGACGCGCTCGACTACCCGGCGCGCTACCTGTTCCGCTTCCTCGAGCACCACGGGATGCTCACCGTCGGGGACTCCCCGCAGTGGATGACCGTGGTCGGCGGCTCGCGCACCTACGTCGACGCCCTCGCGTCCCGGCTCGCCGACGTCCGCAGCGGCGACCCCGCCGCCTCGGTACTGCGCACCCCCGACGGCGTCGAGGTCCGCACCCTGGGCGGCCGGGTCGACCACTACGACCGCATCGTCGTGGCGACCCACGCCGACGACGCCCTCCGGCTGCTCGCCGACGCGACGCCCACCGAGAAGGAGGTGCTCGGCGCCTTCCGCTACTCGGCCAACGAGACCGTGCTGCACCGCGACGGCTCGTTCATGCCGCGGGCCCGGATGGCCCGGGCGTCCTGGAACTACCTCGTCGGCTCGGACCCGGCCCGGGGCGCGGTCGTCACGTACTGGATGAACCGGCTCCAGGGCCTGCCCGACGACGAGCCGTTCTTCGTCACCCTCAACGCCACCGAGCGGATCGACCCGGCCAGCATCATCGCCACGATGCAGTACACCCACCCCCTGTACGACCTCGGCGCCGTGCAGGCCCAGCGCCGGATCCCCGAGATCACGACGGACCGCACCGCGTTCGCCGGCGCCTACCAGGGCTGGGGCTTCCACGAGGACGGCTGCCGCTCGGGCGTCGAGGCGGCCCGGGCCTTCGGGGTGGACTGGTGACGACGACGGCCGACCTGCCCCGCCTGCCCGCCCTCGTCGTCGGGCAGGTCCACCACACGCGCTTCCGCCCGCTGCGGCACTCGTTCACGACGGCGCACACCCAGTGGCTCGTCGACCTCGACGACATGCCCCGGCTGCCGCGCTGGCTGCGCCCGTTCGCGACGTTCCGCGGCGAGGACCACCTGTCGGGCAACCCCGGCATCGCGGCGCTCAAGGCCAACGTCCTGCGGGTGCTCGAGCGCGACGGCGTCGACGTCGGCTCCGGCGACCGCGTGGTCATGCTCGCCCACGCGCGGGTGCTCGGTCACGTCTTCGACCCGATGAGCGCCTTCTGGGTCTTCGCACCGGACGGCACGCAGCGCGCCGTGCTCGTCGAGGTCCACAACACCTACGGCGGGCGGCACGCCTACGTGCTCCGCCCCGACAGCGGCGGACGGGACGACGTCGAGAAGGCGTTCTACGTCTCGCCGTTCAACGACGTCGAGGGGGAGTACGCGATCCGGCTCACCCTGACTCCCCGGACGGTCGGGGTGGCCATCCGGCTGCGGGTCGGCGACGAACCACTGGTGACGGCCACCGTCACGGGGACGCCGCGACCGGCGACGACCTCGGCCGTGGCCCGCACCGCCGCGCGACACCCGTTGATGCCCCAGCGGGTCAGCGGGCTCATCCGTGCCCACGGCATCTGGCTGTGGCTGCGGAGACTGCCCGTCCGACCCCGACCCGACCACAGCCTGGAGAGTGTGCGATGACCGCCGACACCCCCCGCCTCGAGCTCGCGTCCCCGCGGCTCGGGTTCCCCCGCGTCCTCACCCGGGGCGCCATCGCCAAGGCGATCACCGAGGTCGCCGTGCGGCCCATGCCGGTGCGGCTGCGCTACCCCGGCGGGCGGCTCGTCGGCGGCGGCGGCCCGGACAGCCCCGTGCTCGAGGTGGTGCGTCCGCGCGCGCTGTTCCACCGCCTCGAGTCCCACCCCAAGATCGGACTCGGCGAGGCGTACATGGCGGGCGACTGGAAGGCCGCCGACGGCACCGACCTCGCGCATGCGCTCATGCCGTTCGCGGCGCGGATGGGCGAGATCGTCCCGAAGCCTCTGCTGTCGCTGCGCGGCCTCGTCGACCGCGCGATCCCGCAGGGGATGCGCAACACCCTCGAGGGCTCGCGCTCCAACATCAGCGCCCACTACGACCTGTCGAACGACCTCTTCGCGAAGTTCCTCGACCCGTCGATGTCCTACAGCTCGGCGCTGTTCGACCCGGCGCTGCCCCTGGCGCAGCAGGACCTGCACGAGGCGCAGATCCGCAAGGTGGAGGCGATCCTCGACGCCGCCGACGTCGGCGACGGCACCCGCGTGCTGGAGATCGGCACCGGCTGGGGCGAGCTCGCGATCCGGGCGGCCGCCCGTGGCGCCACCGTCACGTCGGTGACCCTCTCGGCCGAGCAGCGCGACCTGGCGCTCCAGCGCATCGCCGCGGCGGGGTACTCCGACCGGGTCACCGTGCTGCTGCAGGACTACCGCGAGACCATCGGCCAGTTCGACGCCATCGTGAGCGTCGAGATGATCGAGGCCGTCGGCGAGGAGTACTGGGAGACGTACTTCCAGCAGATCGACGACCTCCTGGCCCCGGGCGGCGCGGTCGCGATCCAGGCGATCCTCATGGAGCACCACCGGCTGCTCGCGACCAAGGGCTCGTTCGGCTGGATCCAGAAGTACATCTTCCCCGGCGGGCTCATCCCCTCCCTGCAGGCGATCCGTGACGTCACCCGCGACTCCACGACCCTGCGCGTGGAGCGGGTGCAGGGCTTCGGGGCCGACTACGCCGAGACCCTGCGCCGCTGGCGCAACACGTTCAACGCCGAGTGGCCCCACATCCAGGGGCACGGCTTCGACGAGACCTTCCGTCGGATGTGGGAGTTCTACCTCGCGTACTGTGAGGCGGGCTTCGCGACGGGGTACTTGGACGTCGCCCAGATCCGCTTCACCAGGAGGTAGTCCCCGCATGACGACGACCGTCGAACGCACGATCCACACCGCGACCGCTCCCGAGGTCGTCTTCCCCTACCTCGTCGACTTCCGCAACGCCACCGAGTGGGATGCGGGCACCGTCTCGTGCGAGCGGGTGTCCGGTGACGGAGGGCCGGGGACGGTGTACAAGAACGTGTCCACCTTCGCCGGCAACACCGTCGAGCTCGAGTACACGACCGAAGAGGTCGCCGAGCCCGAGTTCGTCGTCGTCGGGCGCAACAAGTCCACGACGAGCCGCGACACCATCACGGTGCGCCCCGACGGCACCGGGTCGACGGTCACGTACCGCGCCGACTTCGAGTTCACGGGCCCGGCGCGCTTCCTCGGCCCGATCATGACCCCGCTGCTCGAGCGCCTCGGCGACCGGACGGCCGCCCAGCTCAAAGAGGCGCTGGACCGGCGGTGAGCAACCGTCGCGGCGAGGGCCGCCGGGCACTGGTCACCGGGGTGACCGGCTACATCGGGTCCCGGCTCGTTCCCGCGCTCCTCGACGAGGGCTGGACGGTGCGGGTCCTCACACGGGACGCCGCGAAGCTCAGCGGCCGCGCATGGCTCGACCGGGCCGAGGTGGTCGAGGGAGACGCGACGTCCCGCACGACCCTCGCCGAGGCCCTCGACGGCGTCGACGTCGCGTACTACCTGCTCCACTCGATGGACTCCGAGGGCGGGTTCGTCGAGCGCGACCGGGAGATGGCGCAGGGCTTCGGCCGCGCCGCGTACGAGGCCGAGGTCGGCCGCATCGTCTACCTGTCCGGGCTGCACCCGCGCGGGGAGCGGCTCAGCGACCACCTGGCCTCCCGCGTCGAGGTCGGTGACCTCCTCATGGCCAGCGGCGTCCCGACGGCCGTGCTGCAGGCGGCCGTCATCCTCGGGTCGGGCTCGGCGTCCTTCGAGATGCTCCGGCACCTCACGTCTCGGCTGCCCGTCATGATCGCCCCCAAGTGGCTGGGCAACCGGATCCAGCCGATCGCGGCGCGCGACGTCCTGCACTACCTCGTCGGGTCCGCCGACCTGCCGCCCGAGGTCAACCGGACGCTCGACATCGGCGGCCCCGAGGTCCTCACCTACAGCGAGATGATCCTGCGCTTCGCGCGCCTGGCGGGCCTGATGCGCCGGACCATCCTCACCGTCCCGGTGCTCACCCCGCGACTCGCCAGCGAGTGGGTCGGGTTCGTCACGCCGGTGCCCACCGGTCTCGCCAAGCCGCTCGTCGAGAGCCTGCTCCACGAGGTCGTCTGTGAGGAGTCGGACATCGACGACCTCGTCGGTGCACCGCCCGGGGGCGCCCTCGGGTTCGACCGGGCCGTCACCGACGCCATCGCCGGCGACGACGCGGACCCGCGCCCCGAGCCGGGCACCGTCGACCCCGCCCATGTCACCGCCGCCGACCCCGACTGGGCCGGAGGCGGCCGCGCGGCGGGCTCGTGACGCCGACACCGGGGCGCAGGTGGGTGCGGTGAACCCCCTCCGCGAGTTCCGCGCGTTCATCCGAGCCGCGCTCGTCGTGCCGGTGCCGCGCGACCACACCGAGCCGGAGTGGGCCTTCAAACGGCGCCGGGTCGTCGCGGTCGCCACCCTGCTCGTCGGGGCGGGCCTGCTCGCCTGGGCGCTGCGCATCGAGCCGGGCGACCCGCTGTTCTACGTCGCCACGTTCGCGCTGGCGGGGGTGTGGGCCGTCGGCGCGTTCGCGTCCGGTCCGCTGCACCTCGGGCGGGCGCACACCCGCGACGGGGACGGGCACAGCCGCGCGGTCGTCCAGTCCCTCGCGCTCGGGGCCATGCTGCTGACGCTGTTCCTCGCGGGCGCGGTGGTCGTCGCGCAGATCCCGGTGCTCCGCGACCCGGTCGAGGAGCTGCTCGACCACGCCGAGTTCGGGTCGCTGGGCATCGTCGCGGTCGCGACGTTCGTCAACGGGATCGCCGAGGAGCTGTACTTCCGGGGCGCCCTGTACGCCGGGGTCGGGCGGCGCCACGGCGTGGCCGTGACCACCGTCGTGTACGCACTGGTCACCGCGGCGTCCGGCATCCCGCTGCTCGTCTTCGCGGCGGCCGTGGTGGGGCTCGTCGTCGGGCTCCAGCGTCGCGTCACCGGGGGCATCCTCGGGCCC
The DNA here is from genome assembly GCA_963815545.1 of uncultured Actinomycetota bacterium. Taxonomy (GTDB): domain Bacteria; phylum Actinomycetota; class Actinomycetes; order Actinomycetales; family Dermatophilaceae; genus Phycicoccus. Next base: position 117,921 of record CAWFGY010000006.1, on the reverse strand, counting down.
GTCGTCACACACCTGACGTGGTCGCTCGGGATGCTCTTCCTCCTGCCCCCGGTCCTCGACCGGCTCAGCTGATCGAGGGCGCGATGACCTCCGTGCTCTGGCTCCGCCGCGACCTCCGTCGCCGTGACCACCCCGCGCTGCTCGCCGCTCGCGAGGCCGCCGACGGTGGCGACCTGGTCGTCGCCTTCGTCGTCGACCCGGCGCTGTGGGACGGCGGCGGCCCGGTGCGGCGGGCCTGGCTGGCCGCCAACCTGCGTGCCCTCGACGGCGCCCTCGACGGCAACCTCACCCTGCTGCACGGCGACCCCCGACGCGTCCTGCCCGAGCTGGCCGCGCGGGTCTCCGCCTCGTCGGTCCACGTCTCGCGGGAGACGACTCCGGCGGGGGCACGCCGCGACGAGGCCGTGAGCGCCCGGCTGGCCGCGGACGGCGTCGAGTGGGTCCCGACCGGCACGCCCTACGCCGTCGGGCCGGGGCTGGTGACGAACGGGTCGGGGGACCCGTACAAGGTGTTCACGCCGTTCGCGCGGGCCTGGCGCAGCCACGGGTGGCCCGAGCCGGCCGCCACCCCGCGCGAGCTGCCGCTGCGCCACGCGCGCAACGACGCGGATGCCACGTCGGCGCTCGACGCCGCGCTGTCCGCGCCGGACCTGCCCGAGCTGCCCGAGCCGGGGGAGGACGCGGCGCTGCGCCGGTTCCGCGGGTTCCGCGACGACGACCTCGACGACTACGACGACGCGCGCAACCATCCCGCCGTCGACGGCACCTCGCGGATGTCGCCCTACCTCAAGCTCGGGGTCGTGCATCCGCGCACCCTGCTGGCCGACCTGGCGGGCCGCGGTGGCACGGGCGTCGAGACCTTCCGCAGCGAGCTGGCCTGGCGGGAGTTCTACGCCGACGTGCTGCACCACAACCCCCGCAGCGCCTGGCAGGACCTGCGGCCGGCGCTGGCGGGGATGCGGTACGACGAGCCGGAGGACGCCATCGAGGCGTGGAAGCGCGGCGAGACGGGCTACCCCATGGTCGACGCCGGGATGCGTCAGCTGCTGGCCGAGGGGTGGATGCACAACCGGGTCCGGATGATCACGGCGAGCTTCCTCACCAAGGACCTGCACGTCTGGTGGCCGGTCGGGGCGCGGTACTTCCTCGACCACCTCGTCGACGGCGACCTCGCGTCGAACAACCACGGGTGGCAGTGGGTGGCGGGGACCGGCACCGATGCCTCGCCGTACTTCCGGGTGTTCAACCCCGTGACCCAGGGCGAGAAGTTCGACCCCGACGGCGAGTACGTCCGCCGCTGGGTGCCCGAGCTGCGGCACCTGGCCGGCAAGGCCGCGCATCAGCCGTGGGAGCACGACGACGGGTACGCGCACGGGTATCCGCGCCGGATCGTCGACCACGCCGAGGAGCGCCGCGAGGCCCTGGACCGTCTCGACGCCACGAAGCGCTGACCCCGGCCGTCCCCACATCGACCAATAGGTCACGCCAGGTACGCCCGAGCCCGTCCCCACATCGACCAATAGGTCACGCCAGGTACGCCCGAACCCGTCCCCACATCGACCAATAGGTCACGCCAGGTACGGCGTGGGGCGTACCCACATCGACCTATTGGTCACGTCAGGTACGCCCGCACCCGTCCCCACATCGACCTATTGGTCACGTCAGGGTCGAGGTGGACGAACCTTCGACAGTGCGACTTGGGCGAGGGCGCCGGCCACGCGTATCATCGTGCGGACGAGGGGAGTACTTCCCAAGTCCGTTCCGGTCAGTACGAGCGTCCCAGCGCGCTCCCGGTTCGGCGCCGCCCGCGGGCGGTGAAGGAGACCTCAGGAGTGTTCGTCGTTCCTGAGGAGTCTCATGTCATCCGTCCCTGCCGTGTTCACGACCGGACATACCGCTGCCGCCGGGGAGTCGATCGGCACGCCCATGCTGTGGGCCATCACGATCAGCGCCGTCCTCCTGCTCTTCGCCGTCGACTTCGTCGTCACGCGTAAGCCGCACGAGGTGTCCATGAAGGAGGCCGTCGGCTGGTCGTCCTTCTACATCGCCCTCCCGCTGACGTTCGGCCTCTTCATATGGAGCAGCTACGGCGGCGACCGGGGCCTGGAGTACTACACGGGGTACCTCGTCGAGAAGTCGCTGTCGGTCGACAACCTCTTCGTCTTCATGCTCCTGCTCACCGCCTTCGCCGTGCCGAAGGAGCTGCGGCAGCGCGTGCTGCTCATCGGCGTCGCCGGCGCCCTGATCCTGCGCGGCATCTTCATCGCCGCCGGCGCGCAGCTCATCGACATGTTCTCGTGGACGTTCCTGCTCTTCGGCGCCATCCTGCTCGCCACCGCCGTCAAGGTCCTGCGCGACGCCCTGTCCGACGGGGACCAGCACGTCGACATCGGGGCGCTGCGCACCGTCCGCCTGCTCAAGCGCTTCCGCCCGGTCACGGACGACTACCGCGGCCCGCGGATGACGGTCCTCGAGAACGGCCGGCGGGCGCTGACCCCGTTCGCCCTCGTCACCGTCGCGATCCTCGGCACCGACATCGTCTTCGCCGTGGACTCGGTCCCGGCCGTCTTCGGCATCACCGGTGACGCCTACCTCGTCTTCGTGACCAACGCCTTCGCCCTGCTCGGCCTGCGGGCCCTGTACTTCGTCCTCGAGGGGCTCCTCGGGGCCCTGGCCCACCTCGGGCACGGGCTCGCGGCGATCCTCGCGTTCATCGGCGTCAAGCTCGTCCTGCACTGGGCGCACGGCATCTGGGAGGCCGTCCCCGTCGTGCCGACCCTCGCCTCGCTCGGCGTCATCGTCGGGATCCTCGCGCTCGTCACCGCCACGAGCCTGGCGGCCAAGCGCCGGGACGAGACGCGCAAGGCGGTCGAGGCGGACGCCGCGGCGCGTCGCGAGGCCGTCGAGTCCGAGCTGCTCTGACGACTCCCGTCACGGCGACGTGGGGCCGGGTCCGTGGTGGACCCGGCCCCGGCTCTCCGGGGGACGAGGAGTGTGCCGTCCCCGGCGCGGCACCCGGGCCCGAGGCGCCCTAGGTTGGTGTCCGTGAACGAGCAGCCGCACACCCGCACCGTCGAGAACACCCACGGCTCCGGGACGGTGGTCGACGAGGGAGCCCTCGTCCTCCAATGGGCCCCGGCCGGCCGGGACCAGGTGCTCTTCGTGCACCCGGCGGTCGGTGTCCGCTCCGGCAAGCCCCCGCACGCGGGAATCCCGGTGTGCTGGCCCTGGTTCGGCCCGGGAGCTGCCGAGGACGCCCCGACGCACGGCTTCGCCCGTACCGCCGAATGGCGGCATGCCGCGACGACCACGGAAGCCGGCGCGACCACCGTCGAGTACCTCCTGACCTCCGACGACGCGACGAGCGAGTGGTGGCCGCACGCCGTACCGGCTCCGCCTCGTGGTGTCCTTCGGGGAGGTCCTCGAGGTCTCGCTCACGACGACGAACGAGGGGCCCGACCCCGTGGTGGTCGGCGAGGCGCTGCACGCGTACCTCGCCGTCGGCGACGTCCGGGAGATCACGGTGACGGGGCTGGACGGCGCCGAGTACTTCGACAAGGTGCTCGGCGTCGACGCCGTGCAGGAGGGCGACCTCGTCCTCACCGAGGAGACCGACCGTGTGTACCGGTCGACCTCAGCGGTTCTCGTCGAGGACCCCGTGCTCCGCAGACGGCTGCGGATCGAGAGTGAGGGCGCGGCCAACCGGGTCGTCTGGAACCCCTGGGACGACAAGGCCCGCGCCCTCGACGACGTCGACGAGGCCTGGCCCCGCTTCGTCTGCGTCGAGGCCGCCAACGCCCGCGACGACGTCGTGACCGTCGCACCCGGTGACTCGCACACTCTCACCTACCGGATCACCGTGGAGGACCTGTGACCACCTGGCTCGACGCCCCGGGCCACCGGCAGTGGCTCCAGCAGGGACTGGCCGACGTCCTCGGCTTCTCGCTGCGCTCGATCCGACCCGAGGGCGGCTTCCACCACCTCGACGGTTCCGGCGTGCCCCTGCCGGACCGCGCCCCGCAGCTGTTCCTCACGGCGCGGATGGCCTACGCGTCAGCACTCGGGGTGCGGCACGGCGTCCCCGGGGCGGGCGAGCTGCTCGACCATGCGATGGCGTCCTTGTCGGGCCTGCATGCCGACCCCGTGCACGGGGGCTGGCTCAGCGAGCCCGGCCGCGAGACCCGCAAGATGACGTACGACCACGTGCACGTCGGCCTCGCCTCGGCAGCGGCGATGTCGGTCGGGCACCCTTCCGCCGCAGGGCTTCTCGACCAGGTGGCCGCCGTCGTCGACGCGCACCTCTGGGACCCGGACGCCGAGGCGCTCCGGGAGTCGTTCGCCCCGGACTGGTCCGACGACGAGGACTACCGCGGCGCGAACGCGAACATGCACGGCCTCGAGGCCTTCCTCGCGATGGGCACGGCCACCGGCGAGGCCATGTGGCACCGGCGTGGGCTGGCCGTCGCGGAGCGGCTCATCGACGGTGCGGCCCGCCAGCACGGCTGGCTGCTGCCGGAGCACTACACCCGCGACTGGGAGGTCCTGCCCGAGTACAACCGCGACGAGCCGCTGCACCCCTTCCGTCCGTACGGGGCGACCTTCGGGCACTCGCTGGAGTGGGCCCGCTTCCTCCTCCAGCTCGACGAGTCCCCGCTCGTGGAGTCGCCGTCGTGGCTCGCCGAGTCCGCCGAGGCCCTGACGCGGCGCGCGCTCGACGGCGGGTGGGCGCTCGACGGCCGGCCCGGGCTCGTCTACACCGCGGACTGGCAGGGGCGCCCGGTGGCGGACGTGCGGCTGCACTGGCCGGTGTGCGAGGGCCTCCAGATCACCGCCCTCCTGCGCCGCCGCTCCGGCGACGAGCACTGGGAGCAGTGGTACCGGCGCCTGTGGGACCACGCCGCCCGATACTTCATCGACGAGCGCGGGACGTGGCGCAACGAGCTCGACGAGCAGATGGCCGAGGGCGGGCGGATCTGGCCGGGCCGTCCGGATGTGTACCACTGCGTCGGCGCGCTGGTCACCCCGCTCGAGGTCTGACCCGGGGTTCAGCCGACGTCAGAACCAGTCCATCGACCGGCCGAGCAGCTCCTCGGTGGCCCGGACGTGCGGGCGGTAGTACTCCTCGAGGCGGGTCCGGGCGTCCGCGGCGAGCGAGGACCGCGGCAGCTTGTTGTACTGCGGGAACTCGTCGGCACCGTGCACCGCGAGCCCGAGGTGGTCGCACACCTTGGCCACCTCGCTCGCCGGGTCGGCGTAGAAGTCCTCGGCGCGGAGGACGAGGAGGCGCTCCGGGGGGAAGAGCCCCATGAGCACCCGCAGCTGCTCGTCGTAGTGCCCCCGGGCGAGGTAGGACGACAGGTCGTGGTGCTGGCTGTAGTAGTGCGGCGCCTCGGCGACGATCCGCTCGGCCTCCCCGGCCAGACGTGCCGGCTCCGCGTCGATCGCCTCGTCGAACGACAGGCTCTCGGTGTGCCCGGCGACCCGCTCGTGGTAGTGGCTCCAGATGCGGTCGACGGGGTTTCGCAGGCTGACGACGAGCTTGACGGCCGGTAGGTCCGCCGCGATGCGCTGCGGCGCGAGCGGGTGGAACATGTAGTAGGGCGACGCCTCGCCGGTCAGGGCCCGTCGGCCCGTCTGCTCGTGGTGGCGCTCCCGCTCCCGGGCCGTCGGGAAGTGCGACCGGTACCACCGCGGTCCGCGGTCGTAGTGGATGTCGAAGTAGTGCGGGGACTTGATCTCGCGCGAGGCCGGGAACATCGGGAGGACGTCCGGGTGGGCGACGAGGTAGTTCCACAGGGAGGTCGTCCCGCCACGTTTGGTGCCGATGACGAGGAAGTCCGGCTCGGTGCGCCTGGAGGCGGTGGCGAGGCCCACGCCGCGGGTGGCGTGCCGGGCCACCGTCTTGACCGGCAGCGGCACCTTCTTCTTGAGGTGGCGCAGTCGACTCGGGACCTCGAGCTGGCGAACGCCCTGCGGGGCACCGGGAGCGGTCATCGACCGGTCTCCCGCCCAGGTCCGGCCCCACGGCGCCGCAGAGCCCCCACCAGTTCGTCCAGCCGTACGTGCCGTCGCATGACACCGAGGCTAGCCGCGTAGATGAGCAGCGCGCCGACGGTCACGCCAATCGTGACCCACTCGCCACCGCCGGCCAGGGCGGCGACGCCCAGGGGGACTCCGACCACTCCGATGGCGAGCAGCGCTGCGGTGATCGCCGGGCGCCCGATCGCCCACAGTCCCAACCGGACCCGTACGACCGCAACGTACAGACCGCTCTCGAGGACGACCGCTGCGCCCCACGCGACCGCCGCGCCGAGGGCCCCGTGGCCGGGGACGAGCGTGAACAGGAGGATGAGGTTCGTCGTGAGGGCCACGACCGAGATCGCGAGCCCGAGCGAGCTCCATCCCGCCATGAGGACGAGCGCCTGCGCCGGCCCGACGAGCGAGGGGACGAGCATGGCCAGGGCGATGACCGTGAGGGCCGGCGCCCCGGCGGTGAAGCCCTCGCCGAACAGCCGCAGCACGGTGACACTCGCCGCCGCGAGCACGAGGTAGCCGGGCCAGGCCACGGCGGCGATCCAGCCCGACCCCGTCTGGTGCAGGCGCCGCACGCCGGCGACGTCACCGGTGGCAAGGAGCCCGGCGAAGTTGGGCGCGACGACGATCCGCACGGCCTGCCAGACGAGCATGCCGGCGAGGGCCAGCCGGTTGACCGCACCGAAGAGCCCGGCCTCGGATGCGCCGGCGAGGCGACCGACGAGCGTGACCCCGATGCTCAGGGTGAGGATCTCGACCGCCTGGGCGAGGGCCCGTGGCATCGCGTACGCCCACAGGGCACGCGACGAGGAGTCCTCGGGAGCATCGGGGATCGTCGGCGCCCCGGCCCCGGAGGCAGGGACGGCGCTGGAGCCGAGGTGGGCGAGCCGGCGGCGGAGGACGAGGACCGTGATGACGATGCCCACCCCCACCGGTGCGGCCCAGGCGATCGTGACGCCGAGGACCCCGGGCATGAGCAGCGCGAAGGCGCCCACGAGCACGACGCGCAGCACCGGCTTGAGCACCTGGTCGACGAGGACGAGGGTGCGGATGTCGCCCACCCCGCGGAGCAGGGCGAGGAGGACGACGGTCAGCGTCTGGGCCGGGACGAGGATCGCGAGGGCGAGGACCGACGCAACCGCGCCCTCGGTGCTGGAGGACCGGCCCAGCGCCGCCCGCGCCACCTCGGGCGCCAGGAGCAGCACCGCCACCGCGGTGAGCACGGTCAGGACGAGCACCGGGAGCCCGAGCCTCCAGGCCACGGAGCGCACGTCGCGGCCCCGGCCGAGGGCGACGAGCCGGGCGGCGACGCGCACCGCCGTCGTGTCGGTGCCGAGCTTGAGGACGGTCGTCGCGATGGTGAACAGCGAGGTGAGAACGAAGACGACACCGGCTCCGGCCGTCCCCAGCAAGCGTCCTGCGGCGACGGTGAAGATCAGCCCCGCGACCGCCGAGACGACCGCGCCGACCCCGGTCAGGGCGCCGGCTCGGGCGACCTGGCGGGTCACGGGCGACTCGGGCGTCGTCGTGGAGTGGCTCACGTGCGCACCGTGCCGCCGTTCACTGCGGCGGGCACCAGGTCCGTCCGCTCCGGACCCGGCTGGGGCGCACCGGCGTCGACGGGCGGTGCGCCGGCACGGGCGGCGGCGCCCAGCACGAGCCCCAGCATCGTCCACGCCACCATGATGAGGAACGGGTTGGTGTAGACGACGTCGATGAGGCCGTGGACCGCGACTCCGCCCAGGAGTGCGGCAAGGACCGCGAGCGTGGTCCGGTCCCGCCGGGCCGTCGGGTCCGAGGTCCGTCGGCCGAGCCGGCGGAGCGCGCGCAGGACCGACGTGACGGCGACGCCCGTCACCACGAGGAGCGCCAGCACCCCGATGGCGCCCGCCTCGGCGGCGATGTCGAGGGGGATCGAGTGCGCATGGATGTAGGGCCTGCGGACGAGCAGAGCCTCCGGGGTGCCCGCGACGTCGGCGAAGGTCCCGGGCCCCTGGCCGAGGACCGGGTGCAGGAGCCAGAGTCGGACGGCCTCGGCGTAGATGACCGGCCGGTCGTCCTCCGGGTTCGGGAGGCCACCGGCGAGGGTCGCGAGGCGGGCGGCCAGCACGCCGAACGGCGGGATGGCGAAGGCGGCGGCGACCGCCGCCAGGGCCCCGCCGGCCAGCGCCACCGGGACGATCGTGCGGACGAGGTGGGGGGCGAGGACGCAGACGAGGACGACCATCGCTGTCGCGCCGATCCACGAGCCGCGCGAGAACGACAGGGCGAGGGCGGCGGTCCCGGCGAGCAGCCCGACGACGCCGATGACCCGGTCGACCCGACGCTCGGCGGCGACGAGCAGCGCGAACGCGGCCCCGATGCAGAAGAGCGAGAACTCACCGAAGTCGTTCGGCTGGCTGAAGACGCCTTGGGCGCGGTCGGTGACGATGGAGCCCCCGAAGCGGGCGCCTCCGGCCGCAGCCTGAGGGAGGTTCGGTACGACGACCACGAGCGAGGCCAGGGTCCACAGCCGCAGCACTTCGCGGAGCCACTGATGGGAGTGCCGCGCGACCATGGCCGCGGCCACACAGAGCAGGAGACCGAGCAGGTGGTTGACCGACACCTTGAGGCCGCGGAAGGGGTCGACGGAGCCGACCGTCGCGACGAGGAGGGCCAGGACGAACACCATCCCTGCGACCACCGAGGCCGGGGGCGCGGGCAGCCGGCCGCGGGCCGCCTGGAGTGCGACGACCGCCAGGACCGCGACGACGAGCACGTGGACGACCTGGGCGCCCTGGGCGCCGGGCAGCTCGCGCAGCGCGACGGGCGCTGCAAGCAGCGGGACCGCGATCGCGACGGACGCCCGGCGGGTGAGGAGCGCGACGACCCCGACCGCGCCGAGACCGGCCAGCGCGACGACCGGCCCCTGCCACCCGATGACTGCCACCAGGGCTGCTGCGAAGACCGCGGCCAGGACCGCGACCCCGGCCGGATGGAACCGGTGGTCGACGACCATCGACACCGGTCGTGGGGTGGTGGTCATGGCCCGGACCGATCACGGCGGGCCGCCAGCAGGCCCTCCGCGCAGCCGCGCGCCTTCATGACGTCGCGGTACGCCGCAAGCACCGGCACCCACGCCGCCGTGGCGGCCGGGCGCCGGCCGCGGACGGCCCGCAGGAGCGGCAGGGAGAGGTAGGCCCCGAGGCCGGTGACCGCCGCGACCCGGCCGTAGCGGTGCAGCGCGAGCACCGGCAGCGCGCCGTACGCCAGCCCGCGCGCGAAGTTGCGCCCCACGAGGACCGGGTCGCCCGACAGCCCGTCGCCCCGGCCGTAGCCGCGGAACATCCGGCCGTTGGAGGCGATGCTCGGCCGCTGGTCCCACGTGACGGCCGCGTCGAGGCTCAGCACCGGCCGTGCCCCGGCATCGACGGCGGCCATCCCGAAGCGCACGTCCTCCGCGGTCGCGAGGTGCTCGGGGAAGCCCCCGGCCGCCTCGGCCGTCGCGGTGGTGAAGGCGACCGAGCGTCCGGTGCAGAGCCGGGCGTCGTAGGTGCGCCCGAAGAGGCGCCCGTAGACGCGCACGAGCGGCGTGCGGCGTCGCTGCTCCGCCGGGTGGGGGTAGGCGACCGCCGCCAGACCGCGTTCCCAGTCCGACCCGTCCCCGTTCGCCTCGTACACCCCCGTGACGAGGTCGTAGTGCCCTGTGGCGGCCGCCCGACGGAGGCCGCTCAACCATCCGGGGGCGGGGCGGCAGCCGAAGTCGGTGCACGCCACCCAGTCGGTCGTCGCGGCCCGGATACCGATGTTCCGTCCGGCCGAGATGCCGGCGCCCGGCGCGCTCACGGCCTCGACGCGTGGCTCCCGCGTCTGCCAGTCCTGCAGCGCCTCCCAGGTGCCGTCGGTTGATCCGCCGTCGACGACGACGACGTGGTCGTCGTCGTCCAACTGGTCGACGAGCAGCTTCATGAGGTCGTCGACGACCGCGCACTCGTTCAGCACGGTCGTGACGACGGTGAGCGGCGGGCCGCCGGTGACGCCGGCGCCCGGCCGGGTGGCTGCCTCTGCGAGGATCGTGACGATCGAGTCGGCGACGTCCACCGGGCGCGGATGTGCCGCCCCGAGGTCCGCCGCATGGTGCGAGATCCGCTGCCGCACAGCGGGGTCCGCAAGCCGGCCAAGGCCCTCGGCGACCTCCGCTGCGCTGGTCGCGTCGACCAGGACGCACCCCCGGGCAACCGCCCCGTCCCGTGCGGGTGGCACCGTGCGCGGGTCCGCCAGGACCGCCGTCCCGGCGGCGAACGACTCGATCATCGCCAGCGGGTGCCCCTCGGCGGACGGGTAGCCCGGTACCCCGGCGCGGGTGAGCAGTGCGACGGCGTCGAACCCGGCCGACAGCCGCCCCGCGCGCTCGACCGCGCCGAGCCAGGTGACGCGGTCGGTGACTCCGTGGCGACGGGCCAGGCCCTCGAGCCGTGCCTGCTCGTCGGGAGCGCCGGGGTCGTCGACCCCCGCGACGACGAGCCGCCATGCCTCGCCCCCGGGCCGGGAGAGTGCCTCGATGGCGGTGTCGATGCCCTTGTACGGCGCGAGGCGGGTCGTCATGCCGAGCAGCAGCAGCCCGTCGTCGGGGACGCCGAGGTCGAGGAGCCGGCGGCGGGCGTCGGTGCGGGGGAGTGGTTCGGCCAGCAGCGGGGGAGCGACCACGACCGCGCCGTCATGCTCCACGTCGGCGCCGCCACGGGGGGTCACGGTGACCGTGCGGGTGGCCAGACGGTGCACGAGCCGGCCCAGCGAGGCATCGAAGCTCGGATCGTGCCGGACCCACACCAGGGGGACGCCCGCGCTCCAGGCGACGGGGGCCACGGCAGCAGCGGCCTTGATGCCGTTGGCGAGCACGACGTCGGGCTCGACCTCGCGGAGCACCCGACGCAGGTCGAGGGCAGCGGCCACGAGATCCACGGGTCGAGGGCCGGTGCGGCGCACCCGGGCCCGGGCACCGCGGGACTCGAGCTCGGGCACCAGGGGGCCGTCGTCGAGGACGACGGCGTCGACGTCGAGCCGGGGTGCGGCTGCGTCGAGGAGCGCGAGAAGCCACGCCTCCGCGCCGCCGATGAAGCCCTTCGGAGCGACGACGAGGGTCCGCAGAGGTGCCGGCTCGGAAGCGCCCGGCTGGGCGGAGCGACCCCGGCCGGAGCGGTGGGTCATCGGGCCTTGCGCGACCGCGCGGTACTACGGCCGCGCGGGCCACGGCGCCCGTTGGGTCCGGGCTTCGGCCGGGCGGCACCCTTCGGGGCGCCGTCGGCGTTCGAGCCGTCGGCCTCGGGCGTCCCGGTCTCGGGCCGGCCAGCTGCGTCGTCGGCCGGGGGGTCCTCGGCGGTCACCTCGGCGTGGTCAGCCGCGTCGACGTCGACGGTCGCCTGGTCGACGTCGGAGGCTGCCGGCTCGTCGTCCACCGGGGGCTCGGGCGCGATGGCCGGTTCAGCAGCCGGGGTGGGACCCGCTTGCGCCGCACCCGATTCGGAGTCGTCGTCCGCTTCGTCAGGCGGCGTCGCGGCCGCCGTCGTGCCGTCGTCGGTCCGGAGGCCGGCGGGGGCGGTGGTCGCCGCAGCCAGCCGGGCGCGGACCGCCGCAGCCGCCGCGCCGTCCGCGGCGGGCGGCAGGACCGCGGGCGGGTGCCCCGACGACGTCGCGTGGCGGCGGGCGACGAGGCCCAGGAGCGCCCAGGTGGCGGTGGCCGCCCCGGCGCCGACGAGGAGCGCGATGAGCACGGTCGCGGCGAGGAGGACGGTGCGCGGCGGACCGGAGGGCTGGAGCGGGACGGCCGCCCGGGCGAGGACCTGGCCGTAGACGACCGGGTCGGACACCGTGCGCTTGGCAAGTGCCGAGGCGAGGGCGTTGGCTCCGCGGGCCGCGCGGTCGGGATCGGTGGTGGCGTAGTCGATCCGGATCGTCCCGGTGGCCGGCAGCTGGGTGACGGCCAAGCCGTCCTTGAGGTCGGCGGACTCCTCGCCGATGCCCTGGGCGACCTCGCGCAGGGTGGACGGGGCCGAGAGGTAGGCCACGTAGCCGGCCGCCGCGGCCTGCACGGAATCGGAGCTGGCGATGCTGCCGTTCTCGGTGGGCCGGGACCCGAAGATGACGACGGACTGGGCGGTGTACTCGTCGGGCAGCCCGGCAGCGTACGCCTGCCCGACGACGCCGACGGCCAGGGCGAGGAGCAGGCCGACGGCGGCGCTCACGATGAATCGACGGCGCAGCATGGGTCGCTCCCTCTCAAGCCGTGGGCGCGGACACCCGTCGGCCCACGTTGGCAGGTCGTTACCATGACACGGTAGAGCCTGCCTCTCGCAGTGGTGATCGTTTCGTGGACGATCTGTGGACGAGAGCCAGGGCGACCGCCCGGTCGACGCGTCGGCGGGCTCGAAGAAGGGGTGTCCATGCGTGCCGTCGTCGCTGCCGCCGTGACCGTCCTCGTCGCGCTCGTCGCCGTCCTCGCCGTCGCCCTCGGGTCGCGGGCGCAGCCAGTGCCGACGCGTGTGGAGTCCTCGTACACCGTCGCCGAGCCGGTCTGCTCGGTCACCGACAAGCGCCTGGCAGGGATCAGCGGGATGGCCGTGCTCGACGGCGACCTGTGGGTGGTCGACGACCAGACGTCCTCGCTGTACCGGCTCGACGGCGGGTGCCGCGTCTCCGAGGTCGTCGACCTCGCCCCTCGGCTGGTCGACCGCAAGGTGACGCTGCGCGACGTCGAGGACCTCGTCGCCGGCGTCGACGGCTGGCTCTGGCTGGCCGACACCGGGGGTAACCGGGTCGACGGGCGGTCCCGGGTCCAGGTCGTCGGGTACAACCCCGCCACGGACCGGGTGAAGAGCCTGCGCCTCGACTACCCGAGCGGCGCGCACGACGTCGAGGCCATGCTCGTCGGCCTCGACGGACGCGCCGTGCTCGTCACCAAGGACGAGGAGGGCCCCGCCACCGTGTTCTCCACGCCGGACCCGCTCCTCGACGGCACCACGCAAGCCCTCGTCCGCGAGGGCACGGTCGCCCTCGGCGGGGACGGCGCCTCCACCCCCGAACGCCTCGTCACCGGTGGGGCGGTCTCCGGCAGCGGCATCCTCGTGGCGCTCCGCACGTATGCCGCGGCCTGGGAGTACGACGTGCCGGACGGCGACATCGCCCAGGCACTCGTCACGGCCACCCCGCGGGAGGTCCCGCTGCCGAAGAGCCGTCAGGGTGAGGCGCTGACCTACGACGCCACCGGCACGGCGTTCCTCGCGACCACCGAAGGTCTGCCCGCCGCGGTCGACCGGGTCGACATCGAGCGTGCGCGCGTCGAGGTCCCGTGATTCGACGCCGAGCGGTGGCCGCCGCGGCCGCGGTCGGCGTCCTCGCGGCCGTCGCGGCGACGGTCCAGGCCACCGGTGGTGCGATGAGCGACGCGGTACGGACCGCATCGGGGGCCGCGTCACCGACGCCGATGACCCCGCTCGCGTCGACGCCGCCCGTGCTCGGCGTCCAGTACACGGCGTTGTGGGACGGGGTCGAGACCGCCGACCGCGAGCAGATGGCCGATGCCGTCGCGGGTGCGGGAGCCGGATGGGTCCGGCTCGACGTCGCCTGGGCCTCACTCCAGCCGGACGGGCCGGACCGCTGGGACCTCGCGTGGGGGGTTCCGCGCGTCGACGAGGCGATCGCGACCGCGCGCGCGAAGGGGTTGCGCGTCCTTCTCACCTTCTACTGGGCACCGGAGTGGGCCACCGGGGGCGGCGGCAAGGCGGCCCACCCCTCCCCGGCTGCGTACGCCCGAGCCATCGGCTGGGTCGCCCAGCGGTGGGGTGACGATGTCGACGCGTACGAGATCTGGAACGAGCCGAACGGCAAGCGCTTCTGGAAGCCCACCGACGCCGAGGCCTACACGCGGGTGCTCACCGCCGCCTACCCCGCCGTCAAGGCTGCCGACCCGTCGGCCGAGGTCGTGCTCGGCGGGCTCGAGTACGTGGACCTCGACTGGCTGCAGCAGCTGTACGACGCCGGGGCCGCGGGCTCGTACGACGTCCTCGCGGTCCACCCCTACCCGAGTCCCGGCGACCTCCCTCCCGGCGCCGCGCCGGACGGCACGCGGTACCGGTTCCGCAACCTCGACGAGCTCGTCGTCGTCATGCGCGAGCACGGCGAGGCCGAGGTCCCGGTGTGGCTCACCGAGGTCGGCTGGTCCGCGCACGAGAACGACGCCGACGCGGAGGTCTGGGCCCTCGGGGTGAGTGAGACCGACCAGGCGCGGTTCCTCTACGACTCGGTCCGCCTGGTCTCGAGCCGCTACCCGCAGGTGCAGGGGTGGTTCTGGTACACCGTGCGCGACACCCGGCTCGGGGACGTGCACCAGGACGGGTTCGGGCTGCTGAGAGCCGACGGCTCGCGCAAGCCGGCGTGGTTCGCGCTCCGGTGTGTGGCGTCCCGCGAGTGTGTCGATGCTCCCTGACGACGTCCGGCAGGCCCTGGCGTCCGTGGGCGTCGACCCTGCTGCGCTGGAGGAGGTTCGCAAGCCGGGGCCCCCGCGTCCGATCCGTCGATGGCGGGGGGCGGAGGTGCTCGTCGACGTCGCCACGTCCGAGCACGGGCGCCGGCTCGTCGGCCTCGAGGTCGAGGGCCGGTCCTGGGCGCACGCCGCCGGGGTGCCCGTTCCCGCTGTCCACGCCGTCGGACCGGGAGGGGACTGGATGGTGGGTGAGCGCGCCGACGGGGTGTCCTGCCGCGGCTCCGGCGCCGTCCTGGCCGCCCTCGACGCGGCCGACCGCGTGGCCGCCTGCTCCGCTGCACGGCCCGCGATCGCGCCCTCGACGTGGTCGGGGGACCGCCGCACGCTCCCCGTCCGCGTCGCGAGGTCCGTCGTGGGAGGACTGCCGCTGCGCCGGTTCCGCGAGGCCCGGGCCGCTGCGTACGCCCTCACCGATGTCGTCAGCGGGCACGGAGACCTGTACCGCCGCAACGTGATCGCCGACGGCGACGACATCCGGGTCATCGACTGGGAGTTCCTGGGCGCCCACCCACGCTGGAGCGACCACGTCCGGCTCTGGTCGACCCTCACCGATCCCGCCGACCGGGCGGTCGCGGTGGGGCATCTCGAGGACGTGGTGCCGGCGGCCGGGCACCACCATCTGGCGGTCCTCGTCCGTCATCTGACCCTGCGCTTGCTTGCGGAGAATGTCGCTGCGCCCCCCCGGCACCGCAGTTCCGACGACGTCGACCACGCCCGGGCGATGGTCCTGGAGGGCGAGGAACTGGCTCTCCAGATCAGTGGTTGACGCCGCGAGGATGGATGCAAGGCACTGCCGGATGAGCCGAATTGTGCTGTGTAGCAACTGATTCGATTGATGTGCGGAATCCGCTGCGTTCGCGGGTATCAGGAGGGGCCGCTCGGCACTCCTGATCGCTGACAACTCCAGACGGCCGGGTGGCCGCCGCCGGTGGTCGTCCACATGGCCCGATCGGGCCGGTTGCGCGACCGTCCGGGGTGTGGGCACTATGGCCTTTTCCGCGACACCGCTCTTGCAGGGGGAGCTCATCGTGGCGTTCATTGACGACCTCATTTCCCGACCGGCGTATCCGGTTGCCGCACGGCCATTTCCGATGGCGCCGCGCCTCGAGCGCGGAGTCAAGCGGACGGTTGACGTGCTTCTCGCCTCCACGGCGCTGATGCTGCTCGCCATCCCGTTCCTCGTGGTGGCGGTCCTCATCAAGGCCGACTCGGACGGCCCGGTGTTCTTCCGGCACACCCGGATCGGCGCCAAGGGCAGAACCTTCCGGATGTGGAAGTTCCGCACCATGGTCAGCGACGCTGAGGCTCGCCTCCGCGACCTCGCGGCCAGCGGAAACGTCTACAGCGCAGGGCCGTTCGTGAAGATCTCCGACGACCCGCGCATCACGCGCCTCGGGGCCTTCCTCCGGAAGACCTCCGTCGACGAGCTTCCACAGCTGCTCAACGTCGTGACGGGCGAGATGTCGCTCGTCGGCCCGAGGCCGCTCATCGCGGCCGAGGTCGAGGCGCTCGGCTCGTCCGGCGAGGAGCGGTTGACGGTGCTCCCGGGCATCACCGGTCTCTGGCAGGTGTCGGGGCGGTCCACGACGACGTCGGACGAGCGTCTCGAGCTCGACCTCGAGTACGTGCGCCGGCGCGGGTTCGCCTTCGACCTCCGCATCCTTCTCCTCACCATCCCGGCGGTCTTCTGGCGTCGGGGGGCGATGTGAGCTCCTCACCGCGGCCCCGCGTCCTGCACGTCGCACAGCCGGTCACGGCCGGCGTGGCCGTCGCGGTCGCGGGGTACGTCAAGATGCTCGCCGCCGAGGGCTGGGACACGGTCGTGGCCTGCCCGCCCGGGGGTGAGCTCGCCCACGCCGCCGAGTCGGCCGGGGCCCAGTGGGTCCGCTGGGATGCCAGCCGGGCCCCCGGCCCGTCGGCGATGCGCGAGGCGCGGGCGCTCGCCCGGGTGGTCGAGCAGGTGCGCCCCGACGTCGTACACCTGCACAGCAGCAAGGCCGGCCTCGCCGGTCGGCTCGTGCGAGGGCATGGGGTCCCCGTGGTGTTCACCCCGCACGCGTGGAGCTGGCTCGGTGCCACCGGCCCGGTGTCCGTCGCGGCCCTCGGCTGGGAGCGGCTCGCCGCCGGGCGGGCCTCGGCGGTCATGTGCGGTGCCGCGGACGAGGCCCGGGCCGGGCGCGCGGCCGGGCTCGGCGCCGCGCGTTGGGAGGTCCTCACCAACGTCGTCGACGTCGACGACCTCCCGCCGGTCGGACGGGACGCGGCCCGCGGTGAGCTGGGCCTGGCGCCCACCCGCGCCCTCGTCGTCTGTCCGGCCCGGGTCAGCCACCAGAAGGGCCAGGACACGCTGTTCGAGGCGTGGCGGCGGGCTGCACCCGAGGCCCAGCTCGTCCTCGTCGGGAGCATGGCGGGGGACGAGGGCATCCTGGCCACCGCCCCGCCCGGCACGATGGTGGTCACCCCGCGCTCGCGGACCGAGGCCCTGCTGTGGTGCGCTGCCGCAGACCTCGTCGTCGCCCCGTCGCGGTACGAGACGCTGAGCCTGGCGGTGCTCGAGGCGGCCGCCATGGGTGCGCCGGTCCTCGCGAGCGACGTCGGCGGGATGCGCGAGGCGCTCGTGGGCACGCCCGCCTCCATCCTTCCGCCGGAGGACGCCGGCGCCCTCGCCGCGGCCCTCACCGACGCGCTCGCCCGCTGCTCGGAACTCGCCGCCGCAGCCGAGCGCAGCGCGCCCCTGGTTCGCCGCCGCCTGCGGTCCACGTGGCTGGCAGGCGCCGGGCAGCTCGACCGGCTCTACCGCGACCTCATCACGGCGCACGTCTCACCCGTGCCCTCCATCTCCGCTCTCTCACGCGCGGCGACCACCGCGGTGTCGGCGACCTCACCGTCCCGGCTCCGCACCCCCGCTCGGCCCGTGCCGCGCCACCACGACCGGGCGCTCAGTCCCGACGTGCATCACCCCGCCCCGGTCTCGTCCGGGGCTGCTCCCTCAGGAGGATCACGATGATCCGTCGTCTCGCTTGCGTGCTGGTCACAGCCGCATCGATGATCATCACCGCCCCGGTCCAGCAGGCGCTCGCCGTCGATGCTGGGATCGAGACCGTCACCGCCGCACCGCTGAGCACCTGGCAGACGAACGGGACGGTGTGGGCGATCCAGGTGGTCGGCAACGTCGCCTATGTCGGGGGCAGCTTCACGGCCGTCCGGCCGCCGGGTGCCGCCCCGGGGACGCAGGAGGTGCCTCGCCGGTTCGCGGCCGCCTTCGACGCCCGCACGGGCGCACTGCTGCCGTGGAACCCCATCATCACCGGGCCCATCACGACGTCCTCCGACAGCAACTGCCCCTCCATCGGGGGCGGCAAGCGGGAGTGCGGCACCGTCTGGGACATGGACGTCACGCCCGACGGCGGGACCCTCTACCTCTCCGGGGACTTCGAGAAGGTCGACGGCCAGTGGCGGCTGGGCCTCGCAGGCTTCGACACCGCGTCGGGCCAGCTGACCGACGTCTACCGGGCCGGCATCTACGGTCGGGCGATGGCCGTCACGGCCACGAACACCACGGTGTACGTCGGCGGCAACTTCACCAAGCTGTCCGACGGCAGCCTGCGCAACCGCCTCGCCGCCTTCTCGCGGACCACCGGAGACACCCTTGCGTGGGCCCCGAGTGCCGACAACCTCGTCCGCAAGCTGAAGATGACGCCGGACGGCTCCAAGCTCGTCGTGGGTGGCAACTTCTCGACGATCAACGGCAGCGCCCCGCGGCGGCTCGCGGCCGTCGACCCCGTCAGCGGTGCCCGCGTGCCGTTCAACGAGACGAACAACTTCTCGACGGCCGCCTGGGTCACCGACCTCGAGACCTTCGGCGACACCCTCTACGTCACCGGCGAGGCGTCCGGCTCCATCAACGAGGGCGTCGACGCCTACAACAGTGCGGGCGTCCGCCAGAACTTCGACAACTGTCTCGGCGCTTCGCACTCGGTCGCTGTGCTGCGGGGGATCGTCTACGCGGGCTCGCACGCGCACAACTGCAACGCGATGGTCGACGGCTTCAGCGAGCAGTACCAGGGCACGAACCCCGAGACGGCCCGCCGCTACAAGCTCCGCGCCGAGGTCGCCGTCGGTGGGGGCAAGTTCCAGCTGCTGAACTGGACCCCGCAGACCAACGATGGCAACGGGCCGCGCGAGATGGCGGTCGTCGGCAACGACATCCTCTGGGTGGGTGGCGAGTTCACCCTCGTCAACGACAACCAGCCGCAGCAGGGCCTGACCCGTTTCGCGTACGAGGACGCCGGAGGCACCCAGACCCCGCCCCGCGGGGGCGACGCGCCCACCGTGTACAGCGCGGTCCCCGGGCGGGCGACCGTCGTGTGGTCGACCGGCGAGGACCGCGACAGCCGGATGGTCACCTACCAGGTCATCAAGGACGGCAACACCGCGTCCCCGGTGTACTCGGTGACCACCGAGACCAAGCCGTGGTACCCCGGCGGGATGTCGTACGTCGACGCCTCGGTGGCTCCGGGCTCGACCCACAGCTACGCCATCCGCGGGGTCGACGCCGACGGGAACAAGGGCTCGGTCTCCGCGGCGACCTCGTTCACCGTGCCGAGCACCGCCCCGGCCCCCGCCGACGTCCCGAAGGTCGACGCGGCCCGGGTGTTCTACCCCCTCGACGAGACGGGCGGCTCGACCGTCCGCGACGTCGTCAGCAACCGGTCGCTGGCGGTCGGGAGCCGGGCGTACCTCGGGCAGGCGGGGGTGCCCAACCTCCCTGGTACCGCGGTGCGGCTCGACGGCCGTAGCGGCGGTGCGCTCGCCGACCAGAGCAAGGAGTGGGGCCGGAAGCTGGCCAGCGTCGAGCTGTGGTTCAACACCACGACGAACTCCGGTGGCTACCTCGCCGGGCTGGGCAACTCGCGCAGCACCACCGGGACGTCGAGCACCACCGACCGGATCCTCTACATGACCAACGACGGGCGGATCACCTTCGGCGTCTCCAGCGACGTCCGCCGCACGGTCACCTCGGGTCCGGGGCTCAACAACGGGCAGTGGCACCACGTCGTCGCGACGGTCGACTCGCTCGTCGGGACGACCCTGTACGTCGACGGTGTCGCGGTGGGCACCGAGCCCGACGCGCACAGCATCGCCAGGCTCAGCGGCTACTGGCGGATCGGCGGTGACACCCTGAGCGGGTGGCCGTCGCGCCCGTCGAGTGACTGGTTCGCCGGGACGATCGACCAGTTCGCGCTGTACGACTACCCGATGACCTCCGGCCAGGTCGTGCGGCACCGTGACGCGGCCAGCGGCCCGGTCGCCGACACCCAGGCACCGACCGTGCCCGACGGCGTCGCAGCGTCGGTCAACGGCTCCGCCGTCACGGTCTCGTGGCAGGCCTCCACCGACAACGACTCGATCGCCGAGTACCGGGTCTACCGGGGCTCGTCGGCGGGCTTCACGGCCAACGCCGGCTCGCTCATCGCGAGCACGGGGTCGCTGTCCACGGTCGACGCAGGGCTGGCGCCGGGCACCTACTACTACAAGGTGGCCGCCGCCGACCCCTCGGGCAACGTCAGCGCGGCGTCCTCGGCCGCCTCGGCGACCGTCCAGGCGGCCCCGCCGACGCCGACCGCCCTCGGGCCCACCGAGGACACCTGGGTCAACTCGACGAGCCCCGGGTCCACTGCCGGAGGGAGCTGGATCATGCGAGTCCGCGCCGGAGCCAACCCGCAGGTCTCGTACCTGAAGTTCCGCATCCCGGCGGTCCCGGAGTGGGCGTCCCTGCAGTCGGCGACGCTGCAGCTGTCGACCTCGGCCAACAGCTGGGCGTCCACGGCGGAGGAGCAGCAGATCCGGCTCGTCAGTGACTCCACGTGGTCGCAGTCGACGATGACCTGGACGACGGCGCCGGCGGTCTCGGCCACCGTCGTCGGGTCGCTGGCGAACATCGGTGTCGACGACACCAAGACCATCACGCTCGACGCGGCGACCGTGGCCGCGTACGCGGGCAAGGACATCAGCCTGGCCATCGTCGGGACCGGCGGTGACAACGCCGAGTTCGATACGAGCGAGGCGCCGAGCGGCTCACCCGTCCTCACCGTCGTGATCGGCTGATGGCGATGCGCGGGCGTATCCGGGCAGGTCTGGTCCTCATCTCGGCGGTCCTGGCCGTCATGGGCTCGGTCCTCTCTCCCGGCGCTGCGTCCGCGGCCATCGACGACGGGGCGCCGCTGGCGTCGTGGCGCCCCGACAACGGCATCACCTACGCGATGGTGCGTGCCGGCGACACGATGATCATCGGTGGCGACTTCTCGTGGATGAAGGCGCCCAACGGCGCGGTGACACGGCGGTACGGCCTGGCGGCCATCAGCCTGTCGACCGGTGACCTGCTGCCCTGGGCGCCGGCGGTGTCGGGCACGGTGCGCTCGCTGGAGCTCTCCTCGAACGGGGCCGACGTGTTCGTCGGCGGGACGTTCTCGAGCATCGGCGGCGCCACACGAGCCAACCTGGCGCGGGTCAGTGTCTCCTCGGGCGCGGTGTCGTCGTGGCGCGCCGACACCAACGGCCAGGTCTGGGACCTGGCCCTGCACGACGGCGATCTGTACGCGGTGGGGTCGTTCTCCCAGGTCAGCGGTCAGTGGCGGAGCCGTGGCGCTGCCGTCGACCCGTCGACGGCGGCCCTGCGGTCCTGGAACCCCCGCGCCAACGCCGGCATCCGTTCGGTCGCGTTCGGGCCGTCCGGCCAGACGGCTTACCTCGGCGGGGCGTTCACGACCCTCGGCGGGGAGGCGCGCGAGTACGTCGGCGCGGTCTCGGCCGACTCCGGCGACGTCACCTCGTGGCTGCCCCGGAGCTCGTGCAACGACGCCAACAACCCGTGCTACGTCTTCGACGTCGTGGTCACCGACACCCTCGTGTACCTCGCCGTCGGCGGGCCGGGTGGCCGGGTCACCGCCCTCGACCGGAGCAGCGGCTTCGAACGGTGGTGGATGGGAGCCGACGGCGACGTCCAGGCGCTGAAGCTCAGCGGCCGCAAGCTGTTCGTCGGTGGGCACTTCAGCGACTCGTTCGCGGGCTCCAACCGGGCCGGGGTCGCCGTCCTCGACTCCCAGAGCGGGGCCGTGCTCCCCGACTTCAAGGCCTCCGTCGTCGGCTGGTCGGGCGTCTGGTCGATGTCCCTCGACGAGTCCAGGTTCGGGATCGGCGGCCACTTCGAGACGGTCAACGGGGTGACGACCCGGCGGTACGCCGCCTTCGCGGTGCTCCCCGACCCCGCCGACACCTCGCCCCCCACCGCGCCGACGTCGCTGCGTGCCCCAGCCGTCCTCTCCGACGAGATCGCGTTGTACTGGTACGAGTCGCAGGACAACGTCGGCATCTCCCACTACGCCGTGCTGCGCGACGGGGTCGAGATCGGCGACACCAACAAGCCGTTCTTCCGCGACCGGACCGTGCTGCCCGGGACCCAGTACCGCTACACCGTCCGCGCGGTCGACACCTCGGGCAACATGGGTCCCGCGAGCTCGGCGGTCACGGTCACCTCCGAGTCGGCGCGGGCGCTGCTCATCGGGTCCTCGACCCCGGTCCGGTTCTGGTCCACCGGCAACCTGCCCTCCGGCGCCTGGACCACCGTCGGCTACAACGACGGCGGCTGGTCCGTCGGTGCCGGCGAGCACGGCTACGGCGACGGCGACGAGGACACCTTCATCAGCCCCCTCGGCGTCGCGCACTACTTCCGGACCGCGTTCACCATCCCCGACCTGTCGGCGGTCTCGAACCCGCGGCTGCGGCTGCTCCTGGACGACGGCGCCGTCGCCTACCTCAACGGCACCGAGCTGGCGCGCGAGAACATGCCCTCGGGGACGATCACCAACTCGACGCTGGCGTCGAACAGTGTGGGCGGGTCGGCCGAGATGGACTGGTCCACGTACACGATCCCGGCCGGCCGGCTCGTGCAGGGCGCCAACGTGCTGGCGGTCGAGGTGCACAACTCGTCGTCGTCGTCCTCCGACATCAGCTACGCCGCCCGGATCGAGTACACCGCGCAGGCCGCGCCGGCCACGCCCACGGGGCTCGCCGCCACGGCGCAGTCCTCGTCGTCGGTCGGGCTGTCGTGGAACCCGTCGGCAGGGGCCACCAGCTACCTCGTGCAGCGCGGGACCACGACGATCGCCACGGTGGCATCGACGTCCCACGTCGACACCGGGCTCAGCGCGGACACGACGTACAGCTACCGCGTCATCGCCACGAACAGCAACGGCTCCAGCGCCCCGAGCTCGTCGGTGGCGGTGACGACGCCGGCAGCCCCGGCCCCGCCGCCGGCGCCCGGCGCACCACAGCTGTC
This sequence comes from uncultured Actinomycetota bacterium, assembly GCA_963815545.1. GTDB lineage: Bacteria > Actinomycetota > Actinomycetes > Actinomycetales > Dermatophilaceae > Phycicoccus. Next base: position 95,032 of record CAWFGY010000006.1, on the reverse strand, counting down.
GGCCGTCAGCTCGACGAGTGTCCAGCTGGGCTGGACCGCTGTCAGCGGCGCCACCGAGTACGAGGTGCGCCGCGACGGCCAGGCCGTCACGACGACGTCGAGCACGTCCTACCTCGACACCGGGCTGTCGCCCGAGACGTCGTACAGCTACCGCCTCGTCGCCACGAACGGGTCCGGCTCCAGCCAGCCCGGTCCCGCGGCCTCGGTCACGACCCCGGCGGCACCGGCCGCCCCGCCGCCGGTGCCCACGGGCCTGGCGTCCTCGGGCGTGACCTCGACGGCCGCCACGCTCTCGTGGCAAGCCTCCGCCGGCGCCGACTCGTACACGGTGCGCCGTGACGGCACGGCGGTCGCGAACGTCGCCGGCACGACCTACACCGACACCGGGCTCTCGGCCGATGTCGGGTACGCGTACACGGTGGTCGCGACCAACGGCAACGGCTCGAGCGCGCCGAGCAGCGCGCTGTCGGTGCGCACCCGGACCCTGCTCCTCAGTGGGGACGAGTGGCGGATGAACGGCAGCGGCGCCGACCTGGGCACCGCCTGGCGAGCGCCGTCGTACAACGACTCGACCTGGCAGCGCGGCCCCAGCCAATGGGGCTTCGGTGACGGCGACGAGCAGACGGTCCTCACCTGGGCCAGCAACCCCAGGCCCACCACCGCCTACGGCCGCACCACCGTCGACGTCGGGCCGAGCACCGCGGGCATCACCGGTCTGCAGATGCGCATCCTGGTCGACGACTCGGCCGTCGTCTACGTCAACGGCACCGAGGTCTACCGGTTCAACCTCCCCGACGGGCCGATCGACTTCGAGACCCGGGCGCTGCGGTACGTCGCGGGTGGCGAGGAGAACTACTGGCGCACCATCGACCTCCCCGCCGACGCCCTGGTCCCCGGCCAGAACGTCATCGCCGTGGAGGTCCACCAGGACAAGCCCAGCTCGAGCGACATCTCGCTCGACATGGAGCTGAGTCCGGTCCGTTGACCCGGCGGGCCCGGGCGTGGCGAGACCCCGGGCCCGTCGTCAACGCAGCGTCACGAGCGCCGTGAGGTCCTCGTCCGGCAGGGCGGGGTCAGCGGTGGCGGTGACTTTCAGCGTCGGTGCCCCGGTGACGGCCCCGAGCGTCGTCATCAGGGCGACGTCCGTCGCGTCCCGGCCGGTGCCGCTGCGCACCATCGACCGCCGCGGCGCCAGATGGGTCGCGTCCACGATGTGCCAGCGGTCCTCGAGCGCGACCTCGACCACGGCATGGGCGTCCATCGGGGACAGGCCCGGGGCGTAGACCGAGACGTACCGGGCGGGGATGTCCAGGGCCCGGCACGCCGTGACGACGAGGTGGGCGTAGTCACGGCACACGCCCTGGCCCGTGAGCAGCGGCGCGAGCGCGTCGTCGGTGGGCCCGGTCGAGCCGGGGGTGTAGACGGTGCGCTCGGCCACCCAGTCGACGACCCGCTGCACCCGGGTCGCGTCGTCGGCGGTGGCGCCGAACTGGCCCGCGGCCCAGCCGCCCACGCGGTCGCTGGGGCAGTAGCGGCTCGGGAGGACGTAGGTGAGCCGGTCGACGTCGGTCACCTCGACGGCCTCGGACGGCCCGCTGGTCGGGACGGTGGCTTGGTAGCCGATCGTCAGGGTCCCGGTGGGGACGTCGACCAGATGCACCCGGGTGCCGTGCGGCAGATGCAGCACCCGGGCATCCAGGGGGCCGTCCGGCCCGGTGGCGACGAGCCGGTCATCGGCCCCGAGGTGGTCGGCCACTGCGAGGCAGAGGGCGAGGCCACCGGCGGTCTCGACGTCGGCGGACAGCTCGACGTCGACGACGACGCGCTCCGGACCTTCGGCGCGCTGGGTCACGAGCTGCTCGCCCGTCGGACGAAGGCCGCGAGGTCCTCGCTCTGCTGGCGTCGGCTGTCGTCGTGGAGATACATCATGTGTCCCGCCGGGTAGTAGGTGTGCTCGATGTTGCGGGTGAGCTCGGGCGGGAGCCCGAGGCGCGAGAACGTCTCGCGGGCCGCGAAGTACGGGGTGGCGCCGTCGTGCCAGCCGTACGCGACGTGCACCTGGAGGTGCGGGTTGGCCCGCATCGCCCGGGTCAGGCGCCCGGTGACGTCGACCGGCTTGCCCTCGAACTCCTTGTACGACCACTCCTCGTGCGCGCTCGTCGACAGCTGCTCGTACGGCAGATCGCTCTCGTAGCCCAGCTCGGCGCGCACGTAGTGGTGCCACGCGGCGACGTACGGCCCGGTGATCGCGTCCATGCTCGGGTCCGCCTCCATCGTCTCCGCGAGCGCGTTGCCGGCCGGCCCGGTGAAGCGGCCGTCGATGCGGCCGACGACCTTGCGCTCGCGGCGGAGCAGCTCGGCGAAGAAGTGCAGGTGCTCGATGCGCAGGTCGGCGAGGTCGACGTACTCCTCGCTGAGCCCGGTGAGGCCGGCGAGCGTGCGCACGGCCTGCTCGCGCTCCGGGCCGGTGAGGCGGTCGCCGCGCGAGAGCACCCAGGGATAGGTGTGCTCGGCGTACTCCTCGGCCTCCTCGAGCACCGAGGCGAGCGACCGCTTGCCGTGTCTGCCGTGGTAGTGCGCGATGGCGGCGTACGTCGGCAGGAACCCGACGTGGCCGCGGTCCTCCGGCTCGTGCAGCCCGATGGAGCCGAGGTCGAGGACGCTCGAGATGAGGGCGACGCCGTTGAGGTACATCCCGCGCCTGGTCTGCAGGTGCTCGGCGAGCGCGGCCGCGCGGACCGTGCCGTAGGACTCGCCGGCGAGGAACTTCGGTGAGAGCCACCGGTCGTTACGCGTCGTCCACAGCCGGATGACCTCGGCGACGCTCTCGATGTCGCCGGTGAAGCCGTGGTACGGCGCGGCCTTGCCGCCCTCGACCGCGCGGGAGTAGCCGGTGGAGACGGGGTCGATGAACACGAGGTCGGTGACCGGCAGCAGGCTCTCGAGGTTGTCGGTGAGGCCGTACGGCGGGGTCTCCAGCGACCCGACGTCCCCGGAGACGACCCGGCGCGGGCCGAGCAGACCCAGGTGCAGCCAGATCGAGCTGGACCCCGGGCCGCCGTTGAAGGCGAAGAGGACCGGCCGGGGGCGGTCGCCGGTCGGCTCGGCCACGTAGGAGGTGAGGAAGACCTCGGCCTTGGGCTGGAGCCCGCTGAACGTGCCGTCCTCGGAGACCTCCTCGCGCAGGACGATGCGGCCGGTCGTCGCCGTGTAGGTCAGCGCCTTGCGGCCCCGCCCGAAGGTGTGCTCGGTGGTGACGAAGTCGTCGGTCGGGGGAGCGGGCGCCGGGGTCGACGGCTGGGCCTTCTCGGGGGTCGCCGGGGCCTCCGGGGTCGTCTCGGCCATGGGCCGACCCTACTGGCCTCAGAGCCAGCCGAGTCCTTCGCCGACGAGCAGGAGGCCGAAGACGGCGAAGAGCGCGGCGGCGCCGTAGCGGATGACCTTCTCCGGCAGCGCACGACCGAGCACGGCGCCGACCCCGATCGCGAGGGCGTCGGCGATGACCATGCCGACGGTGCTGCCCACCCAGGTGCCGAACCAGTCCTCCCGGGTCGCGAGGGTGACGGTGGCGAGCATCGTCTTGTCGCCGAGCTCGGCGAGGAAGAACGCCGTCCCGACCGCCAGGACCGCCGCGCCGGTGCTGCGCCGGGCCTTCGCGGCCTCGTCCTCGGTCAGCTCGTCGCCGCGCAGGGTCCAGGCGGCGAAACCGAGGAAGGCGAGGCCGGCGACGACGGCCACGGCTCCCTGGTACGGGGCGAGGGCCGTGCCGACCGCGGCGCCCAGGGCTACCGAGGCCAGGTGCACGATCGCAGTCGCGACGGTGATGCCGACGAGCACGTCCCGGACGCGGTAACGGGTGGCGAACGTCATCGCCATGAGCTGGCTCTTGTCGCCGAGCTCGGCGACGAAGATGACGGCGGTGCTGAGCAGGAACGCGTTCAAGCCACCCACGCTAGCGGGCGGGCGCACAGGGCTCGTCGGGGCCCCGCGAGGGGCGACGTACCCTGGAGATGGCACTTCCGACGAACGGAGATGGCCATGACAGCGCGGAGGAACGGCGGTCTGTCACTCGGCTACCGCATCGGATGGCGGGTGCGGTATGTGCTGACGATCATGTTCGGCCCGGCCCAGCTCGGGGCCGACGAGGACCCACAGGAGCGGCTGCGCCGGGAACGGGCGGCCCGCGTGGAGGCGGCACGGCACGGCCGCCGTCCCGAGGATCCATCCGGCCCACGGCCCTAGCGGCCCGCAACGACGGGCTCGACCGGGGTGGCCGGGGTCACGGCATACGCCGGGCGGGCCCGTCGTTGGACCTGCCTGTTGCCCCACCGACCGGAAGGCCCAGCATGTCCGACGCCAGCAGCACGCCCCGTGAGGTCCGGCTCGCCTCCCGCCCCGTGGGGTGGCCGACTCCCGCGAACTTCGAGCTGGCCGAGAGCGAGGTGCCCGCGCTCGGCGAGGGGCAGGTCCGGGTCCGCAACGTCGTGATGTCGGTGGACCCGTACATGCGCGGCCGGATGAGCGCGGCGAAGTCGTACGCGGCGCCGTTCGCGGTCGGGGAGGCGATGAGCGGCGGTGCCGTCGGGGTCGTCGAGGAGTCCCGTGCCGACGGCGTCGCGCCCGGCGACCACGTGCTGCACGCGTTCGGCTGGCGCGAGGTGGCGGTGCTCGACGCGCCGGGTGCTCGCGTCGTCGACGTCGAGGCCGCTCCAGCGTCGGCGTACCTCGGCGTGCTCGGGATGACCGGGCTCACCGCCTACGCCGGGCTCACCCGCATCGCCGGGCTGCAGGAGGGCGACGTCGTCTTCGTCTCCGGGGCGGCCGGTGCCGTCGGGGGTGCCGTCGGGCAGATCGCCAAGGCGCTCGGCGCCTCACGCGTCATCGGCAGCGCCGGCTCGCCCGAGAAGGTCCGCCACCTCGTCGAGGACCTCGGCTTCGACGCCGCGTTCGACTACAAGGCGGGCCCCGTGTCCGCGCAGCTGCGCGAGGCCGCCCCCGACGGCGTCGACGTGTACTTCGACAACGTCGGTGGCGACCACCTCGAGGCGGCCATCGGCTCGCTGCGGCTCGGCGGCCGGGTCGCCGTCTGCGGGATGATCTCGGTCTACAACGACACCGAGCCGGCGCCCGGGCCCGCGCAACCTCGCCCGCCTCATCCAGACCCGCGGCCGGATCCAGGGCTTCCTCGTCGGCGACCACTACGACCTCGCCGGGGAGTACTTCGGCAAGGCGGCGGGCTGGCTGGCCGATGGCACGCTGACCTCGCGGGAGACCGTCGTCGACGGGATCGAGAACGCGGTCGACGGCTTCCTCGGCGTCCTCAAGGGGGAGAACACCGGCAAGATGGTGGTCCGCCTCTGAGCGGCAGGATCGAGGGAGGTGCCGTGCTGATCGAGCAGCTGGACCAGTGGTGGGACATGTCCGACCCGGCCGGGTCGCGCGAGCGCTTCGAGGCGGCGCTCGCCGGGTCCGAGGGCGACGCCGCGCTCGTGCTGCGGACCCAGGTCGCCCGGACCTACGGGCTGGCCGGCGACTTCGACCGGGCCCGGGAGGAGCTGTCGGCGATCCGGGACGAGGTCGCGACCTCGCACCCCGAGGCCCGGGCCCGGTTCTGGCTCGAGTGGGGTCGCTGCGCGGTCTCCACCGCGCACGACCCCGACACGATCACCGATGCCGCTCGCGCCGAAGCCGAGTCGTCGTACACCCGTGCCGCTGACGCCGCCCGCGAGGGTGGGCTCGACGGGCTCGAGGTCGACGCCCTGCACATGCGGGCGATGGCCGCCGCCGACGCGGCAGAGCGGGTCAGGCTGGGGCGCCTCGCGCTCGCGCTCGCGCTGTCCTCGGACCAGCCGGAGGCGCAGGCCTGGGAGGCCAGCCTCCGCAACAACCTCGGCTACGAGCTCGCCACCGCCGGTGAGTACGACGCCGCGGCCGAGGAGTTCGAGCAGGCGCTCGCCCGGCGCCGGGACGGCGGGGACGACGAGGCGGTGCGCGTCGCCGAGTGGATGGTGGCCTGGAACGCCCGGCTGGCCGGCGACCTCGACACCGCGCTCGCGATCCAGCAGCGGCTCGAGGCCGCGTGGGAGGCGGCCGGGTCGGCGGACCCGTACGTCTGGTCCGAGCTGGCCGCCATCCACGACGCGCTCGGCGACTCCGAGACGGCCGAGCACTACCGCCGCCTCACCTCGTAGGTGACGTGGGTGTGCTTCCGGGCCCCGCGACCTCTGCACGTTCCCTGAACGATTCCTGAGATCTCCCTGAACGCCCGTCGCACGCGGTCGTGGCGTCTCCTCCCGATCCGGCTTCGGGATCGGCCCGGTGGGGCTACGCTCGCCGGTTATCACGACCACACGTGAACCGCAGGGGCTGTGGTCTCACCGCAGCGGCCGCCGGCCGCTTCGACTCGAGGAGAACCCGCATGAACCCCCTGCCCCGCAAAGCCTGGGTCGTCACCGGAGCGCTCGGCGCCATCGCCATGACCGGGTCGGTCGCCGCCTCGGCGACCGCCGCCGAGACCATGGCCCGGGTGAGCACGACGAGCAAGGTCGCCACGGCGTCCGCCGCCGTCGAGAGGGCCAACGCGGCCCAGGAGAAGGCGGCGGCCAAGGCGCGGGCCGCCAAGGCGACGGCAGCCGAGACCCGGGCCGCCGCAGCGAAGGCCGCCGCCGCCAAGGCAGCCGCGAAGGCCAAGAAGGCCAAGGCTGCGGCCAAGAAGGCGAAGGCCGCCGAAGCCAAGGCCCGGGCGGCTGCAGCCGAGGCCTCCGCAGCGGCCGAGTCGCAGGATGCGACCGCGTCGGCGGCCTCCCCGGCGTCTGCCGTCACGCCTGCCAGCCCGGCGTCGGCGCAGAGCGCGGCCTCCCCGGCGAGCGCCCCGAGCGCCCCGAGCGCCGCCAGTGCCGCCAGTGCCGCGTCGCCGGCCAGCGCGTCCAGCCCCGCGTCCGCGCCCAGCGCCGACTGACGCCCTGCTCCGTGCCCGCACGCCGAGGGTCCCCGAGATCGGTCGAGGGGACCGACGCGTGCCCTCGGGTGAGGCGGACGTTCTCGCGCTGCTCACCGGTCCCGACGCCCGCGACCTGCTCGGCCTCGCGCTGAGCACCGCGGGCGTCGCGGTGAGCGACCACGTCGTCCACGCCGTCCAGCATCGGCCCGGCGACGGTGTCACCGTGGGCTACCGCGTGTGGGTCCGCGGGCTGGAGACCTCCGCCGAGGACCGCGCGCCGGCTGAGGAGTACGTGCTGGTCAGCTCGACGCTCGGCCGTGACGTGCCCGACGACAGCCCTGGTGTGGTGCGCCTCGACGGGCCCGACGGCCGCCTCCTCGTCTGGCGGCACCCGCAGGACCCCGCTCTGCCGGCACTCGGGAAGGCCTGCGACCCGGTGACGGCGGCGACCGTCGTTCCGGGGGAGGGCCCGGTCACCGACCTCGAGCTCGTCGGCTACCGGCCACTGCGACGCGCGGTGCTGCGGGTCGTGCGCGGTGGCACCACGGCGTACGTCAAGGTGCTGCGACCTGCCGGGCGCGGTGGCGCTCCGGACGTCCTGCACCGTCATGCTCTGCTCGAGGAGGCCGGCATTCCGGTCCCGCGGGTGCTCGCCTCGAGCGCGGACGGGCTCGTGGTCCTCGAGCGTGCCCCGGGTATCGCCCTCGTCGACGCGGTCGGTGCCGACGACGCCGAGGGGCTCGAGCTCCCCGACCTCCTCGCCGTCCTGGACGCCCTGCCCGATGCCGTCGTCGACCTGCCGCGGCGCCCCGCGTGGTCGCAGCGCGCTACGGACTACGCGGCCGCCGTCGCGGCCTCCGGTCGATGGGGTGATCGCGCGACCGCTCTGGGTGCGGCCGTGCGCGAGCGATCCGCTGTGGTCGACCTCGGGCCGGTCGTCGCGACCCATGGCGACTTCCACGAGGGCCAGCTCACCGTGCGTCGGGACGAGGGGCGGTGGCGGGTCGCCGGTCTGCTCGACGTCGACACCGTCGGTCCCGGCCACCGGGTCGACGACCTGGCCTGCCTCGTCGCCCATACCCTCGCCCTCGGGCCCGCCGGGGCCGTGGTGGCCGAGCGGTGGGAGAGCCAGGCCCGCGAGGTCGTCGATCCCGCCGCGCTGGGGGTGCGGACGGCCGGCGTGCTGCTCTCCCTCGCGGCGGGCGCCGTCCACGCGGTCGGCGGTGCGGTGTCGGTGGAGGCCCTGCTCGACGAGGCCGAGGCGCGGCTCGACGTCTGACGCCGCGGGTCGCGAGTCGAGGTGCAGGCGTCAGCACGCTGCCCAGTGGTGCGACGAATCGGGGTGGGGAGCGCCGGTTTCCCGCACCGCTGAGTCGCGGCCCTGCGGGGGCCCCGCCACGACGGTGCGGGGCGTATGGCCGGCGCTCGTCCCCTTCATCTGCTGATCAAACGGATGCCTCCCAGGCGCCTGAACTGCGGCGATGGTGGGCCCCGTGGGGCTCGAACCCACAACCTACGGAATGTTGAGCGACGGATCTCGGCGCGGTAGTTGAGCTCGACGTCCTTGCCTGGTTGGTGGTCGTTGATGGCCAACTTCTGGAGTGGACTGCCGCACATGTGTCCCCGACGTGTCCCCGAGCCGGTCCTTGAGATAAGTTACCCAGCTGCAGTTGGCGGACAAGGCAATGCCGATTGCCCGATGCCTATCGCGCCTTAGACGATCTGCTAGGGAGCGGCGGGCCCACTCTTGTCTGCGAGGACAGATCCACCGAGCCATGCGTAAACGCATTCAAACTCATCGGGCTGGGCCGTCGTGCAGCCAGACGCGGTCTGATCGACTGCGGTGAGTGTTACTTGATGGCCATCAGGCTTAAGAACCCACCGGTTGAAGATGCGAACTTGTCGGGCTCGCCTCGTGCACCCCGAGTGCCTACAGGGGAGTCGCACCGAGGCTTCGGGGCGCACGCGACGCCTCGCTCTACGCCGATGACGCCGAATCGCTTGGATCCGTTCACTTGGACCATTCTTCACTCAGCGCTTCAGCTTGCAGCAGCACCGTAGCGACAGCACCCTCCGCGAGTTCCGGCGGGTACCCGTACTTCTTCAGAATTCGCTTCACCATGACGCGCATCTGGGCGCGCACTGACTCGCGAAGCGTCCAGTCGATCGCAGCGTTCGCCCGCACCTTGTCGACCAGCTCGCGCGCGATCACCGCCAACTGCGCGTCACCCATGATCGAGTGCACATCACCGTTCGCGTCGAGCGCCTCGTAGAACGCGAACTCGTCATCATTCAGCCCGAGTGCCTCGCCACGTTCACCGGCAGAGCGCAACTCGCGCGCCAAATCGACAAGTTCCTGAATCACCATCGCGGAGTCGATCGCGCGGTTGCGGTACTTGATCACCGAAGCCTCCAGCAGCTGTGAGAAGCGCCGCTCCAGCACCACGTTTCGCTTGCCGCGCACCTTGATCTCGTCGAGCAGCAGACGCTCTAGCATCTCTACCGCGAGGTTGCGCTGCGGCATGTTCTGCATCTCGGCCAGGAACTCCTCCGAGAGCAGCGAGATCGCCGGCCGGTCCAGCCCAGCGGCCTCAAAGATGTCCACTACGCCCTCGGACAGCACGGACCGCGACACGATCTGCCGGATCGCCATTTCCGCATCGTCGCGCCGATGCACGGTGAAGGAAACGCTTGCCCAGCTGCACGTTCACGGCCTCGAAGAACGCGACCTGCTCGCGGATCTTCTCCGCCTCGACGGTCGCCGCAGCCAGCGCGTACGCCTTCTTGAACTCGCGGAACTCGTCCATGTACCGCTGCTTGCCGTCGGGCAAGCCCAGGATGTAGTTGAGCCCGTTGCCGATGCATGCAAGCCGCTCGCTCGGCTTCCCTATCAGGAACGGCCCGTAGTCGAATCCGGGTTGCACGCCCTTCGAGGTTGTCTGGTTCAGGAAGAAGTCGCGGATGCTCTCGTAGCGGCGCAGCATCTCAGCGATCGCCTCGCGGATGTCGAGGCTCGGCGCCCCCTTGCCGCCCTCGGCCCGGTACGTGTGCAGGGCCTCCTTGAGTTCCGTGGCAATGCCGATGTAGTCCACGACCAGCCCGCCGGGCTTGTCCTTGAACACACGGTTCACGCGCGCGATGGCCTGCATGAGCCCATGCCCGCGCATTGGCTTGTCGATGTACATCGTGTGCAGCGAGGGCGCGTCGAAGCCGGTGAGCCACATGTCGCGCACGATCACCAGCTTGAACGAGTCCTTGGGATCGCGGACCGCGACCCCGCCCTCAACGGCTGGCCCGAGCGGCGCGGCCCCGTCGCCGAGCTCGCCACCGACCTGCTGCGCGGCCGGACGTCGGTGGTCGCGCTCGAACCGCGTCGCCCCCGCCACCTCTCGGCCAGGGCTGCACGGTCGAGGTCGAGTTCTGGGAGGAGGACGTCGACGGGCAGCTGGTCGCGCCGCGGCGCAACCGGTTCACCCAGCGGCTCCCGCGCAGTGCGGCGACCGTGACGACCTCCGTCCACGGGCTCGACGTGCCGCACGCTGCCGCTGATGGCCGCCCCGACCGTGCACGAGTGCACGCTTCCCGGTCGACGTGGTCCTCACCTGGGTCGACGGCGACGACCCGGACTGGAACGCCGCGCGGCGCGACCGGCTGGCGGCCTGACCGGCACGGCGACCACCCGCGAGTCGAGCGGCCAGGCGCGGTTCGTCTCGCGCGACGAGCTGCGCTACGCGCTGCGCTCGCTGCACCTCTTCGCGCCGTGGGTGCGCAGGATCCACCTGGTCACCGCCGGCCAGGTGCCGTCCTGGCTCGACCCCGAGCACCCCGGCGTGCGCGTGGTCGACCACGCCGAGATCCTGCCGGCGGACGCGCTGCCGACGTTCAACTCGCACGCGATCGAGTCCGCGCTGCACCGGGTGCCCGACCTGGCCGAGCACTTCGTCTACCTCAACGACGACTTCTTCCTCGGCCGCCCGCTCGGCCCGGAGGTGTTCTTCTCCCCCGCCGGGCTCGCCGCCGTCTGGTTCTCGCCGAACACCGTCGGGCTCGACCGGCGCGGCCGACGCCGCGCCGTACCTGAAGGCCGCGTGGAACAACCGGCGGCTGCTCCAGGACGCCTTCGGCGCCGCGCTCACCGACAACCTGGCCCACGCGCCGTACCCGCACCGGCGCTCGGTGCTCGAGGAGATCGAGCGGCGCTTCCCCGACGAGGTCGGCGCGACCGCGCGCTCGCCGTTCCGCTCCGACACCGACGTGTCGCTGCTCGCGTCGCTCGCCCAGCACTACGGCGCTGCTGACCGGCCGCGCGTACGCCGCGGAGTCCGAGCGCGCCTACGTCAACATCAGCAACAGCGACCTCGAGTGGCAGCTGCACGAAGGCCCTCGAGCGCGCAGCAGGACTTCCTCTGCCTGGCCGACCACCACGACCACGCGCTGGACCAGGAGCGGCTGGACCGCACCCTGGAGGCCTTCATGGCGGCGTACTTCCCTGTGGCCGCGCCGTGGGAGCGCGGCAACTGATCTGGACCACCTGCGCCAGTCGACGCGGCCGTTGTGGCCGTTCTGTTACCCAACGCTGGAGTCGTTGTGCAGTCCGTGTGCCCTGGAGTGCAGCCGTCCGCCTACCGTTTGAGTGTCGGGAGCCCACGGGCGGCCGACCTGAGCAACGGTGAGCCGCGCACTCTGGGGGGAGTGCGGATCGGCGGAGCTCAGCAGGAAAGGACCTCTGCTGAGCGGTGTCGGGGGACGCCGTCGAGCGGGGCTCGTTGGGGGACGAGCCGCAGGTTCCTTCGCAAAGGGTTCCCGCCCAGGCGATCGTGGGGATGCGCCGGGCGGGCCCTTTCGCATTTCGGGCCACCTCGGCCTCGCTGGCCATCGCGCCGCTCAGGCGTCCCGGCGCCCCTGCACCCACGACAGCACCCCGAGCCCGCCGGAGGTGATCGCGACCAGCGCAGCGGCGCCGAGGGCGGCCTCGCGGTCCTCGAGCAGCAGCGCGACGAGCAGGTAGACGGGCACCAGGCAGAGCAGGAACTTGGCGGCGGTGAGCCACTGCTTGCGCGCCAGCTCGCCGCGACACCGCCCGCACCTCGTCGGGGGTCCGGCCCTCGGCCAGGGACCAGGCGCCGGGCCAGCCGCGGTAGAGCCGCCAGGCCACGCGGGCCAGCGACCGCGCCGCCGCCGACGAGGAGCGACGCCGGCGATCAGGCCGGCGAGGGTCGTCGAGCGAGCAGGCTCGACCAGCCGTACAGCAGCGCGGCGATGGCGACCGCGGACAGCAGCGAGCCGCAGACCTTCTTGATCGCCGAGGGCCGCCGGCCGTCAGCGGTCGGGCCGAGCGCGCGAGGGCGTCGTCACAGCGCCCGACGGCGACGCGAGCCGGCTCGCGACCGGCGCCGGCTCACGCGGGCTCGATCCGGTTGCCGTCGGCGTCCCAGTGCTCGGCGACCTTCTTGCTGGGCTGCACGCGCGGCGGCTCGCCGGGCATCTTCGGGTAGTCGGGCGGGTAGGGCATCTCGCCGCCGGGCAGCTCGTCGTACAGCGCGAGCAGCGGCTCGAGGGAGTACGCCGTGTCGTCGATCCCGGCCCAGGCGTCGCCGTCGGCGGCGAGCCGGTCGGGCACGGTGAACAGGTTGAGCTCGCCGGGGTCGGTGACGCCGGCCAGCTCGTCCCAGGTCAGCGGCGTCGAGACGGGGGCGCCGGGGATCGGCCGCAGCGAGTACGCCGAGGCGATGGTCCGGTCGCGGCAGTTCTGGTTGTAGTCGATGAAGATCCGCTCGCCGCGCTCCTCCTTCCACCAGTTGACGGTGACGGCGTCGGGCGCGCGGCGGGCCAGCTCGCGGCCGAAGCCGATCGCCGCGTGCCGCACGTCGACGAACTCCCAGCGCGGCTCGATCCGCACGAAGATGTGCACGCCGCGGTTGCCGGAGGTCTTGCAGCGCAGCCTCGATGCCGAGCTCGGCGAGCAGCTCGCGGGCCCCGGCGGCGACGCCGACGGCGTCGGTGAACGACGTGCCGGGCTGCGGGTCGAGGTCGATGCGCAGCTCGTCGGGGCGGTCGACGTCGGCGCGGCGCACCGGCCACGGGTGGAAGGTCAGCGTGCCCATGTGCGCGCACCAGACCGGCACCGCGACCTCGGTCGGGCAGATCTCCTCGGCGGTGCGGCCGGAGGGGAAGGTGATCTCGACGGCCTCGAGGTAGTCGGGCGCGCCCTTGGGCACCCGCTTCTGGTAGAACGCGTCGGCGTCGCGGTCCATCCGCGACGGTCGCCAGCTTCATGCCCGGGCCGCACGCCGGAGGTCCAGCGCTCCAGCGCCGTCGGCCGCTCGCGCAGCGCGCGCATCAGCCCGTCCTCGACCGAGGCGAAGTACTCGGCGACCATCAGCTTGGTCACCTCGGGCGTCCGGTCGGTCGCCTCGTAGATCACCCGGTCCGGGCTGGAGACCCGCACCGTCCGCTCGCCGGCCTGCACCTCGACCGCCGCGGCCTTGGGCACGGCTCAGCCCTTCTCGGCGCAGAACGACGACAGCTCCATGCCGCGACCCTACCGACGGCGTACGACGCCAGGCCGTAGTCAGAGCGCGCGCACCCGGTTGTTGCGCGGGTGGTGCTCGAGCTCGACCAGGCCGAGCCCCTCGAGCAGCGGCGGGAGGTACATGCCGAACCGGCCGCGGTAGCCCTTGCGCTGGCCGTACCAGCCGCCGACCGGGTTGTCCGCCGGCGCGCCCGAACGCCTCGACGGTGCCCTCCGCGGCCGGCTTCTTCTCGTCGGCGGCGCCCAGCGGCACCCAGTCGCCCTGCTCCCGCAGCCAGGCGGTCAGGTCGGCGACGGCGCTGAGCAGGTAGGTCGAGCCTGGTGGAGCCGACCTGGCAGACGAGCAGCGGCGGGTCGGCCGCCTCGTCCTTGTCATCGTGTACGACGAGCTGCCCGGCGCGGTCGTCAGCTGCCAGGGGTCGTCGGCGGTGCCGGCTCCCGTCCATGCTCGGCAACCGTACTCGCCGCGCGGCACCGCGTTCGACCGGGTCAGAGCAGCGAGTTCGGCTCGAACCTCGGCTGCGGTCGAGGTCCTCGCGCGCCGGGCCGGACGAACTCGAAGCCGGCCGTCGTGACCAGCTGCCAGCGCCGGGTCCGCGTCCGGGCGAGCCGAGCAGCTCGTCGGCGCAGGCCAGGTGCATCGGCGGCAGGTGGAAGGCGTTGCGGGCCACCTCGTCCGGCGTACCGAGGAAGACCACCGGGCCGGCCCAGCGACATCGCGCAGCCGCCGCAGATCCGCGACAGCGCGCACTGGGTCACCCAGCTCGTGTCGTGGACCCGGGCGGCCTCGGTCAGCGTCATGACGCCTTCGCCTCGCGCGAGCGCCGCGCGACCACTCGCCGAGCTCCTGGATCCGCGACGGGCGCTCGGCGTCGGACTTGCGGCCCGCGGTCGAGCGGCGGCGTGGGCGGCTCGGGCTTGTCGCTCGTGGTCCACGAGTTCGGGCAGCGACAGCTTGATGATCGTGCGCAGCGCCTGGCCGTACTGCTGGTGCAGCGGGCCGGTCGTGTAGGGGATGTCGTACTTGGCGCACAGCTCCCGCACCTGCACCGAGATCTCGGCGTAGCGGTTGCTCGGCAGGTCGGGGAAGAGGTGGTGCTCGATCTGGAAGCCGAGGTTGCCGCGACATGATGTGCAGCAGCGGGCCGCCCTCGAAGTTGGCCGCGCCGAGCATCTGGCGCAGGTACCACTCCGCGCGCGTCTCGTCCTCGATCTCCTCCTCGGTGAAGTGCATCGCGCCGTCGGGGAAGTGGCCGCAGAAGATGATCATGTAGGACCACAGGTTGCGCATCAGGTTGGCGGTGGCGTTGGCCGCCATCGTGGTCTTCCACTGCTGGCCCGGCCAGCGCCGGGTAGACGACGTAGTCCTTGAGCGCCTGGTTGCGGCCCTTGCGCGCGATCTGCTTGAGCTGGCGCTTCATCTCCTTCGGGTCCTTCTCGCCCTTGCGGATCCGCTCGAGGTCGAGGTCGTGCAGCGCGACGCCCCACTGGAACAGCGTCGCGAGCAGCGCGTTGTAGACCGGCTGCCCGAGGTTGAACGGCGACCACTTCTGCTCGCGGGCCATCCGGAGGATGCCGTAGCCGATGTCGTTGTCGTAGCCGAGCACGTTGGTGAACTGGTGGTGCACGTAGTTGTGGGAGTGCTTCCACTGCTCGGCCGGCTGGGCGGTGTCCCACTCCCAGTTGGAGGAGTGGATCTCCGGGTCGTTCATCCAGTCCCACTGGCCGTGCATGACGTTGTGGCCGATCTCCATGTTCTCGAGGATCTTGTGCAGCCCGAGGAGCGTGGCGCCGGCGACCGCGGCGGGCTCGCGGGTCTTCTTGCGAGTGGGTGCCGAGCAGCAGCGTGAGCCGGCCGGCGACCGCGAGGCCGCGCTGGATCCGGATCATCCGGTTGATGTACGCCGCGTCGGCGTCGCCGCGCGACTCCTCGATCTCCTTGCGGATCGCGTCGAGCTCGCGGCCGAGCTGGTCGACCTCCTCCTCGGTGAGGTGGGTGTACTCCTTGACGTCGGCGATGGCCATGGGTGTCCCTCCGGTGGTGCGGTGGCGGTGGTGGTCAGATGTCGAGGGTGCAGTCGCCGACGGCGGCGGTGACGCAGGTCTGCACCTGTTCGTTGGGCTGGTCGAACTCGTCGCCGTTGCGCAGGTCGCGCACCGTGCCGGAGACGAGGGTGAGCGTGCAGGTGTGGCAGATGCCCATCCGGCAGCCGTAGGGCATCCCGATGCCGGCCTCCTCGCCGGCCTCGAGCACCGTGGTGGCGCCGTCGGCGTCGACGGTCTTGCCGGAGTTGCGGAAGGTGATCGTGCCGCCCTCGCCGCCGTCGCCGCCCAGCTCGAGCGAGAACCGCTCGAGGTGCAGCCGGTCCTCGAGGCCGGCGGCCTCGAAGTGCTCCGTGATCGCGTCGAGCATCGGCGCCGGGCCCGCAGGCGTAGGTCTCGCGCTCGCGCCAGTCCGGGCACAGCTCGTCGAGGTCGGCGAGCTCGAGGATCCCCTCGGTGTCGGTGTGGCGGCTGGTGGAACGTGAGCGCGTCGTGCTTCTCGTCGAGCCGCGCCAGCTCCTCGCGGAAGATCATCCGCTCGGGCGTGGGCGAGGAGTAGTGCATGACGACGTCGGGCATCGAGCCGCGGCGGTCGAGGGTGCGCAGCATCGCCATCACCGGCGTGACCCCGCTGCCGCGCGACCAGGAACAGCAGCCTTGGCCGGCGGCGGGTCGGGCAGCATGAAGTCGCCCTCCGGCAGCGCCAGCCGCACGATCGTCCCCGGCTCGAGCCCGTTGACGAGGTGGGCGGACAGCAGCCCCTCCGGCATCGCGCGCACGGTGATCGCGATCGTGCGGCCGCTGCGCTTGGGCGGGGAGCTGACCGAGTAGGAGCGCCACTGCGAACTTGCCGTCGACCTGCACGCCGATGCCGACGTACTGCCCGGGGCGGTGGTCGTAGCGCCAGCCCCAGCCCGGGCCGGATCACCAGCGTCGCGGCGTCCTCGGTCTCGGGGACCACCTTCTCGATCCGGCCGCGCAGCTCGCGCGAGCTCCAGAGCGGGTTGATCAGGGTCAGGTAGTCGTCGGGCAGCAGCGGCGTGGTCAGCTTGGAGCCCGCCCGCCGCACCCGTTCCCAGGGAATGGTGCTGGACACCTGATTCAGTGAACACATGTTCACCCAACCCGTCAACCACCCTTGGGGCGTGATCGTAGGCTGGTCGACATGGGCTACGCGGTGGAGAAGACGGACCAGGAGTGGCGCGAGGAGCTCTCGCCCGACGAGTACGCCGTGCTGCGCAAGGCCGGCACCGAGCGCGCGTTCACCGGCAAGTACACCGACACCGAGACCACCGGCGTCTACTCCTGCAAGGCCTGCGGCTCGAAGCTGTTCGAGTCCGACACCAAGTTCCACTCCGGCTGCGGCTGGCCGTCGTTCTACCAGCCGATCACCGACACGATCGAGTACATCGAGGACGCCACGATGGGCATGAAGCGCGTCGAGGTCCGCTGCGCCAACTGCGGCTCGCACCTCGGCCACGTCTTCCCCGACGGCTACGGCACGCCCGACCGGCGACCGCTACTGCATCAACTCGATCAGCCTGACGCTGGAGCCCGCCGACCGCCGACCGCCGAGCGCCGTGAGCGTCGCACGGGTCAGCCGGCGTCGACCAGGGCGGCGTTGACCAGGACCACGCCGGCGCCGTAGGTCGTCGTCGGCCCAGGTCTGGAAGGTGCCGTCGTCGTAGTAGACGTCGACGAGCACGTGGCCGTCGGTGCCCTCGCCGCCGTAGGCGCCGAGCACGCCGTCGACCGTCGGCGAGCTCGGTGCCGATCGCCTCGAGCTCGGTGTCGTCGTACGCCGTGGCGGGGCTGGGCGTCGGGGTGGGCTCGGGCGAGGCCGGGTCGTAGAGGGCGGCGGTGATCGCGTCGGTCGCGGTGAAGGCGGTGCCGTCCCAGGTGCCGGTGAGCGCGTAGGCGCCCCAGCGGATGTCGCCCTGCTGGTCGAAGGTGCCCTCGTGGTCGGCCCAGTCCCAGTCGACGAGCGCGGGGCCGCCGCACTGGGGCGGGTAGGACTCCGCGATCGGGCCGAGGCAGAGCTCGGGCGAGCCGGTGTCCATCACGGTGGCGATGGAGGCGGTGCGCACCGGGCCGTCCGGTACGGCGGGCGCCGGCGGCCGGCGGACGCGGAGGGCGAGGACGGCGACGAGCCGGGGTCGGTGGCCACGTCGTCGGAGCCGCCGTCGTCACCGCAGGCGGACCCGACCGCGACGAGGAGGGCCAGGGCAGCGAGCAGGGTCGCGGGCGTGCGCATCCCGCTCCGACGTGGCGAGAGCCGGGACGGTTCCGACCAGGTCTAGGGCAGCCGGTCGACGAGGTCGGCGACGGGCACGAGCGCGCCGGTGTAGAACGGCACCTCCTCGCGCACGTGGCGCCGCGCGCCGGACGCGCGCAGGTGCCGCATCAGGTCGACGATGCGCGACAGGTCGTCGGCCTCGAAGGCGAGCAGCCACTCGTAGTCGCCGAGCGCGAAGCGACGACACCGTGTTGGCCCGCACGTCCTTGTAGTCGCGCGCCATCTGGCCGTGCTCCTTGAGCAGCTCGCGCCGCTCCTCCTCGGGCAGGAGGTACCACTCGTAGGACCGCACGAACGGGTAGACGCACACGTGCCGCTTGGCGTCCTCGTCGGCGAGGAACGCCGGCACGTGGCTGCGGTTGAACTCCGCCGGCCGGTGCAGCGCCATCTGCGACCAGACCGGCTCGAGCCGGCGACCGAAGGCGGTCCGGCGGAAGCGGTGGTACGCCGACTGGAGCGGCTCGGAGTCGGCCGCGTGCCACCAGACCATCAGGTCGGCGTCGGCGCGCAGCCCGCTGACGTCGTACACGCCGCGGACGACGACGTCCTCCTCGGCGAGCGCGGCGAACAGCTTCTCGACCTCGGCCCCCTCGGCGGCGCGGTCGTCGTCGCCGAGCGGCGTGGCCAGCCGGAAGACCGACCACATCGTGTAGCGGATCGAGTCGTTGATCTCGCGGATCCGGCTGGCGTTCGACTGCCCCTCGCTCATGACGCCCATTCTGCCCGGTCATGGGTCAGGATCGTCCGGTGGCCCGCTCCCTCCAGCAGCTCCTCGACGCCCAGCAGGACCTCGGCGCCGCGGCGTGCGCGGTGCGCGACGGCCGGGTCGTCGACGAGGCGGTCAGCGGCACCCTCGACGGCGTGCGGCCGTGGACGACCGACACGCTGGTCATGACCTACTCGTGCGCCAAGCCGCTGGCCGCGCTCGTCGTGCTGACCGCCGTCCGCGACGGGGCGCTGGCGCTCGACCAGCCCGTCCGCGACGTCTGGCCGGAGTACGCCGCGCACGGCAAGGGCGCGACGACCGTGCGGCACGTGCTGTCGCACCAGGCCGGCGTACCGGCCTGGACGTCGCCGGCCGACTGGGCGGACCGCGCGACCCTGGTCGACCTGCTGGCGGCCGCCGAGCCGGTCCACGAGCCCGGCACCGCCTGTGCCGAGCACGCGCTGACCTACGGCCACCTGTGCGACGAGCTCGTGCGGCGCGCCACCGGCACCGACCTGGCCACCCGGTTCGCCGCGCTCGCGGCCGAGCACGGGTGGGACCTGCACCTGCGCGTCCCGGACGCCGACCTGTCCCGGGTGGCCGACGTCGTCGCCCTCGACGACTGGCCGGCCCACTACACCGAGGACCCGCGCTGGGGCCCGGCGATGGCGCACCCGGCCGGCACCCTCGACCCCGCCGTGCTCAACTCCGAGCGCTGGCGCACCACGCCGTTCGCGGCGATCAACCTGCACGCCTCGGCGCGCGGGCTGGCCACCTTCTACGGCCACCTGTACGACGGCACCGTGGCCGGGCTCCTCGGCGAGGAGCTGCACCGCGAGTACGTCGGCCCGCAGGTCACCGGCCACGACCTGCTGCTCGACCGCGAGGTCACCTGGACGCTCGGCTTCCAGGTCGACGAGCACGACATCGGGATGGGCGGCGCCGGCGGCTGCTCGGCGTGGTTCTCGTTCAGCGGGCGCTGCGCCGCGGCGTACGTCACCCGCGGGCTGGGCACCCACGCCCGCGACGACCAGGTCTACGACCTGCTCGTCGAGCGGTTCGGCTAGCCGAGGACACCCATCCGCGGGACGTACTGGTCGAAGAAGACCCGCGCGATCAGCTCGCGGCGGCTGCGCACGTCGGCCTTGTCGAAGACCGACTTGAGGTGGTCCTGGACCGTGTAGGCCGACATGTGCAGCGTCGCGGCGATCTCCTTGGTGTCGACGCCCTGCAGGACCAGCTGGGTCACGTCGCGCTCGCGCGGGGTCAGGTCGAAGGCGGCGACCACCAGCGAGACGATCTCGGGCGGCCGGGCCTCCTCGATGGTGACCACGACGTCGCCGCGCGCGGTCACCGCCCCGGAGAGCGGCGAGGCGTGCAGCACCAGCCACATGCCGCTGGCGGTGCGGACCCGGGCGCGCGGCGGCGCGTCGACTCTCGCCGCGGCGCCAGCCGGCGGGCGGCGCCGACGAGGGCCGAGATCGACGGTCGTGCAGGGGTCGCCGCCGTGCGCGGCGGAGTGCATCTCCGCCAGCCGGGCCGCGGCGGCGGGCGTGCTCTGCACGAGCTCGCCCTGCGCGTCGACGATCATCACGGCCGGCCCGCCGACCGCGGCCGGTGGCGCAGGCCTCGGCCATCCGGGTCAGCATCCCGCTGCGCACGCCGCGGGCGAAGTGCTCGGCCAGGACGCCGAGGAAGCCGACCTCGTCCTCGGCTGAACGCGCGGTCGTCGAGCCCGCGGAACAGCGCCAGGCCGCCCCAGAACCGGCCGCCCTCGCGGAAGACCAGCCGCGCCTCGTCGTGGTAGTCGAACTCCGGCACCATCAGCCGCGTCATCCGCTCCGAGTGCTCGACCTCGCCGCCGAAGTCCACAGGCTGCAGCCCCGACCGAGGTCCGGTCGGCGGCGAGCCATCTCGGGGTAGGTGGTGTCCTCGGTCGCGTCGTACTCGATCTGCGCGAAGAGCGGGTCGTGCGCGTTCTGGCCGAGCAGGTCGCCGTACTTGCGGGAGCTGGTGAGCATCCCGGTGGCGGGGTCGTGGGTGCCGATGCAGGCGGCGACCCAGGGGACGGCCCGAGAGACCGAGGCCACCGCCTCGGAGAGGAACGTCTCCAGGTCCAGGCCGGCCCGGGAGAGCACCTCCACGTCGCCCCGGACGCGCTCAGCGGTCAGGGCTGTGTTCACCCGACCAGTATCGGCGCGCCGGGCGCCTGCGCGACATCCCAATTCTCTGGGGTGTCGAACTCCCCGCGCTCTCGGGATGGTCGCGGACGTCGTCCGGCGGCCAGCCTTCTCGTCGTGACCGCATCACCGACCGCCGAGCCCGTCGACGACCTGGGCCGGCTCCTGCACGAGGACGACGTGGCGGCCCAGCTCGCGCTGGCCACCACCCGCCTCGAGGCCGCCCTGGCCGCGCGGGGCCGGACCCCGGCCGGGCTGGCCGAGGTCGAGGTGCGCACCACCGACCGGATCGCCCTTCTCGGGGTGCTGGACGTCCTCACGGACCGGCTGGCCGCGACCGGAGCACGTCCGCACACCCGCATCAGCGAGGTCGACCGCCTCGACCGACCCGGTCAGCTGGTCGCCCTCGCCGTCACCCTCACACCCCGAGACGCCCCAGAAGGAACCACCATGACCATCACCCCGACCGTCCTCGACGCCGCCACCGCGGTCCAGCAGGCCTGTCCCGACTGCGTCTCGCTGCCCGGGCGAGCCGGCGTACGACGCCGAGCGCGTCCCGTGGAACACCGCCGTCGACCAGCGGCCCGCCGCCGTCGCCACCCCGCGCACCGTCGAGGAGGTGAGCTGCGTGGTGAGCGCGGCCGCCACCGCCGGGCTGCGGGTCGCCCCGCAGAGCACCGGCCACGGCGCCGGCCGCCTCGAGGGCCGGCTCGAGCGGACCGTCCTGCTCCGGCTGGCCGCGCTCACCGGCGTCACCGTCGACCCCGCGACCCGCACCGCGCGGGTGGTCGGCGGCACCCTGTGGCGCGACGTCGTCGCCGCGGCCGCGCCGTACGGCCTGACCGCGCTGCACGGCTCCTCCCCCGACGTGGCCGTCGCCGGCTACGTGCTCGGCGGCGGGCTGTCGTTCTACGGGCGGCAGCACGGCCTGGCCACCAGCAGCGTCACCGCCGTCGAGCTGGTCACCGCCTCGGGCGGCCTGGTGCGCGCCTCCGCGGACCAGAACGCCGAGCTGTTCTGGGCGCTGCGCGGTGGCGGCGGCAACTTCGGCGTCGTGGTCGCGATCGAGCTCGCGCTGCTCCCGATCGCCGACGTCGTCGCCGGCATGCTGCTGTGGCCGATCGAGCGCGCGCCGGAGGTCGTCCGCGCGTGGGCGCGCTGGACCGAGTCGGTGCCCGACTCGGTGACCACGTCGCTGCGGGTGATGAGCTTCCCGCCGCTCCCCGAGCTGCCGCCGTTCCTCAGCGGCCGCCGGATCGTGGTCGTCGACGGCGCGGTGCTCGAGGACGACGACCGCGCCGTCGAGCTGCTCCGCGCCGCTGCGCGCGCTGGCGCCGGAGATGGACACGTTCGCGCGGATCCCGGCCGCCGGGCTGCTCGACGTGCACATGGACCCGCCGGGCCCGACGCCCGCGGTCTCGGACCACGCCGTCGTGCACTCGCTGCCCGACGACGCCGTCGACGCGCTGCTGGCGCAGGTCGGACCCGGTACGACGACCTCGCTGATGTTCGCCGAGCTCCGCCACCTCGGCGGCGCGCTCGCCCGGCCCGCGGACCGCGGCGGCGTGCTGGACCGGCTGCCCGCCGGCTACGCGCTGTTCTGCGTCGCCGTCGCGCCGGTCCCCGAGGCCGCCGCCGTCGGGCTCGCCGACGCGGCGGCCGTCGTCGCGGCGATGGCGCCGTGGTCCAGCGGCCAGCGGGTGCTCAACTTCACCGAGCGCCCCGAGGCCGAGACCACGGCGGCGTGCGACGAGTGGGCGCTGGCCCGGCTGCGGTCGGTGCGGGCGGACGTCGACCCGGACGGCGTCTTCCAGGCCGCGCACGAGATCTGAGTCGGCCGGCCCTCAGTGCCGGGTCGTGTGCCTGAGACCGAGCCAGACGCCGGGCACAGGCACACGACCCGTCGACGGGCCGGTTCGGCCTGCAGCTACTCGCGCCCGTAGCCCGCCTCGCGCGCCTTCACGATCGCCTCGCCGCGCCCGGCCGCGTGCAGCTTGGCGTAGATCGAGAGACGGTGTTGCGGACGGTCTTGCCGGAGACGAACAGCTCGCGCGCGATGGCGTCGTTGGTCCTGCCGGCGGCGAGCATGTCGAGGACGGTGCGCTCGCGCTCGGTGAGGTCCGGGAAGGGCTCCTTGGTCTGCTGGGGGGCGGTCATCGAGGTGAAGTACTGGCCGACCTTGCCGGCGAGCGACGCCCCGAAGATCATCCCGCCCTGGGCGGCGGCCCGGATCGCGTTGTGCACCTCCTCGGCGCCGGAGCCCTTGAGCAGGTAGCCGGAGGCGCCGGCGCGCATCGCGGAGAGCACGGTGTCGTCGTCCTCGTTCATCGTCAGCATCACCACCCGGATCTCGGGGTGCTTGCCGGTCACGAAGCGGGTGGCCTCGATGCCGTCGAGGCGGGGCATCTGGATGTCCATCACCACGACGTCGGGCCTGGTCTCCTCGATCGACGTGCAGGGCCTCGCGGCCGTCCTCGGCCGTGCCGACGACCTCGACGCCGTCCAGCGCGCCGAGGAGCGCGACCAGCCCGTCGCGGACGATCTGGTGGTCGTCGACCACGACGACTCGGATGGTGCTCACAGCAGGGACTCCTCGGGTTGGGTGCGGTGGGTGCGGTGACGGACGTGGGCAGCCACGCACGCACGACGGTGCCGCCGGCCGGCGGGCAGGTGATCTCGGTGCGGCCGCCGAGCTCGTCGGCGCGCTCGCGCAGCGACAGCAGCCCGACGCCGGCCTCGCGCTCGGCGGCGATGCCCGACGCCGTCGTCGGCGACCTCGACCAGCAGCTGGTCGGCGTCCGCGGCGATGCGGACCGTGCAGTGGCTCGCGCCCGCGTGGCGCACGACGTTGGTGAGCGCCTCGCCGGCGATCCGGTACGCCGCGACCTCGACCGCCGCGGGCAGGGCCGCGAGCGACGCCGGAGGACTCGACGCGGACGTCGACGCCGGCGACGAGGTCGCCCTGCTGGCGCAGCGCGCCGACCAGGCCGACGGCGTCGAGCGCCGGCGGGCGGAGGTCGCTGACCAGCCGGCGGACGTCGTCCATCACGCCGAGCAGGTGCGTCTCGGTGGCCTGGAGCTGGGCGACGGCGGCGTCGGGGTCGCGGTCCACGGTCAGCCGCGCGGAGTCGAGCTGGAACACCGCACCGCCGAGCGAGGGGCCGAGCCCGTCGTGCAGGTCGCGGCGGAGCCGGCGGCGCTCCTCCTCGCGGGCGAGGACCAGCTCCTCGCGGTTGTCCTGGAGCGCGTCGGCGAGCTGGGTGGTCCGCGCGGCCACCGCGGCCTGGCGGATCAGGTCACCGAGCAGCTCCTCGTCGCGGCGGCTCAGCCTCGTGCGCAGCCCGCGGGCGGGCAGCAGCAGCCGGCCGACCTCGCGGCCGCGGTAGGTGATCGGCAGCGCGCGGGTGTCGCGCGGCTTGGTGCCGAGGGTCGCGGTCAGCCGGGACCCGGCGCCGCGCTCGACCTCCACCGCGACGTACGAGACCCCGAACGCCTGGCCGACCGCCTGCGCGACGGTGAGCAGCTGCTCGGAGCCCTCGTCGGCCTGCTCGAGGCCGGCGGCGAGGCCGGCGACCACGTCGTAGGGGTTCTCGCGCTGGCCGAGCAGCAGCCGCCGGACCAGCCGCCACAGCGCGTTGCGCAGCGGCGCGTAGAGCACCGCCGAGAGGAACAGCACCACCAGGATCACGTCCTGCTCCTCCAGCGAGTCGCCGAGCCCGAGGCTCAGCACGCTGAGGAACGCCAGGTCGAGCCCGAGCACGGCGACCCACAGCCCGCCGTACAGGACCGTGTTGGTGAGCAGCTGCTCGCCGGAGACGCGGGTCTGGTCGAGCAGCCCGATCGCCATCGCCACCGCGAACACCGCGGTGCCGATGCCGATCAGCCAGGCGTCGAGGGTGCCCTCGCGGATGATCACGTCGGCCATCGCGGCGAGGCCGACGGCGGCGACCGCCCAGAGCAGCCAGAACAGCCGCTCGTGCTCGACGCCGGTGCTGCGCCGCCACCGCAGGACGGGCACGGCCAGCTGGATCGGCAGGAGGACGGCGACCGCGATGATCGTGGTGATCGGCATGAGCGGCTCGACGTACTGGCCGATCACCGGCGCCACCAGCACGTGCGAGCCGGTGAGGACCGTGTGCCCGGCGTCCGTGCCGACCAGCGGGACGGCGTCCATCGTCCCCGGGCCGAAGACCTGCGTCAGCCCGGAGAACGTCGAGCCGACCACCGACCACGCCGCGAGCCGGCCGAAGCGACCCGGGAGCAGCCTGCCGTCGGGGTAGACGACGAGCGCGTACGACGTGAAGAGCTGCGGCAGCGAGGGTGGTCACCTTGATCACCCAGATCTCGGCGAGCAGCAGGTCGGTCGAGCCGGTCGGGGGCACGCTCGAGCGACCAGTGCACGTGGGCGCGGAGCAGCGCGGCGAGCAGCGCGCTGGCGGCGAAGACCGCGCAGCCGACCGCGAGCCGGGTCCGCCCGGTG
This sequence comes from uncultured Actinomycetota bacterium, assembly GCA_963815545.1. Taxonomy (GTDB): domain Bacteria; phylum Actinomycetota; class Actinomycetes; order Actinomycetales; family Dermatophilaceae; genus Phycicoccus. The sequence continues at coordinate 69,855 of CAWFGY010000006.1, read as the reverse complement.
GCCACCAGCACCGCGGTCAGCCCGGCCAGCGCCAGGCCGAGCACCGCGTAGATCCACACGCCGCCCGGGACCACCTCGCGGCCGAACGTGTCCGGCCCGGCCGCGACCTCCAGGGCCACCGCGGCGCCGGCGACCAGCGCGCCGACGACGAGCGGGAGCAGGACGAGCGAGCGGCGGGTCACGACGCCCTCCGCACCGGCAGCGTCACCCGGACGCCGGCCGCGGTGCTCTCGCAGCGACCGCCGACCTCGTGCGCCTGGCCCTGGACCAGCTCGATGCACGCCTGGGGATCGGCGTCGGTGCCGGCCTCGATCACCAGCCCGGTGGGGTTCAGCTCGAGCTCCAGCCGGCAGTCGGCCTCGATCGCGGCGCAGTGCGCGAGCAGCTCGCTGGCGATCCGGAACGCCGCGACCTCGACCCCGGCCGGCAGCCCCTCGAGCCCCGGTCCGCGTACGGCGACCGCCAGCGTCTCCTCGTCGAGCAGCGTCGCCTGCTGGCGCAGCGCGCCGACCAGCCCGAGGTCGTCGAGCGCGGGCGGGCGCAGGTCGTGCACGACGCGGCGCACGTCGGCGACCACGTCGCGCAGCTGGGCGCTGGTCCGGGCGATGGTCTCCTTGGCGTCCTCGGGCCGCTCCTTGACCAGCAGCCGGGCGGTCTCGACCTGGTGCACCAGCCCGCCGAGCGTGGGGCCGAGGTCCTCGTGCAGGTCGTGGTGGATCCGGCGGCGCTCCTCCTCGCGGGCGACGACGAGCCGCTGCCGGTTCGCCTGGAGCTGGTCGGCCAGCCGGCCGGTGCGGGTCGCGGTCGCGGCCTGCCGGACCAGGTCGCTGAGCAGCCGCTGGTCGCGGCCGCTGAGCCGCGCGCGCACGCCGCGGGCCGGCAGCACCAGGCGGCCGACCTCCTCGCCGCGGTAGGCGATCGGGAGCGAGCGGGTCTCGACCACCGGCACGCCGTACGACGCGACGACGGTCTCGCCGTCGGCGCGCTCGACCTCGACGCGGACGAAGCCGATCCCGAAGGCGACCGCCACCGCCTGGGCGACGGCGGTCAGCTGCGCCCCCTCCTCGTCGGCGGCCTCGAGGGTCGAGGCGAGCCGGGACACCGCGTCGTAGGGGTCGTCGCGCTCCCCCAGCACCCGGCGCCGGACGAGCGTCCACAGCGCGATCCGCAGCGGGTTGTAGAGGACGGCCGAGAGCAGCAGCACCAGCAGCACCACCTGGCGCTGGCCCAGCGACTCGCCCAGCAGCCGCGACAGGGCCGCCAGCGCGGCGAGGTCGACGGCGAGGATCACGATCGAGATGCCGCCGTACACGACGGTGTGGCTGAACAGGTCGTCGATCGCGACCACGCGCGGGTTGATGACCGCGACCGTCATCGCGACCGGGGCCAGGCTGATGACGAAGAAGAAGACCGACCGTCTCGAGCCGGCCGAGGTGGACGACCAGCCCGGCGACGGACAGCAGCGACCATCGCGGTGACGGCCCAGGCCAGCCAGCGCATCCGTTCGCGGTCGACGCCGACGGGCCCGCCGGTAGCGCACCACGACGGTCGCCATCACCACCGCGATCGCGACCAGCGAGGCCGCGAGCGAGAACTGGCGCAGCGTCTCGGCCACCGGCTCCAGGGCCTGGATCGAGGTGGGGTCGGGGTCGGTGCCGGGCGGGAGCTCGGCGACACCGCGCATCCCGGTGGACGGCAGCACGACGTAGACGAGCGCCGTTGAGGACCATCACCGCGAGGCTGACCCAGGTCGCGACCCCCCAGCGGCCGGGCAGCACCCGGCCGGTCGGGAAGACCGCGAGCAGCACCGCCACGGTCGCGGGCAGCAGCGCGGTGAAGCGCATCAGGAACCACGCCGCGAAGGTGACGCCGGTGAGCGCCTCGTCGCGACCGAGCGCGAGCCGCAGGTACGACTCCGCCACGCCGTCGGCGGCCCAGAACAGCCCGAACCAGCCGAGCGCCCAGCCGAGCCCCTGCCGCCGGTCGTGGCGCAGGACGACGGCCCCGCAGGCGGCGAAGACCACCCCGGTGAGCGCGGTGCTCCAGCCCGGGTCGGTGATCTCGCCGGCGTCGTGCACCCGGCCCCACACGCCGGCCTCGATGAGCACCGTGGCGACGAAGCACGCCGACGGTGGCGAGCGGGACCGACGCACGGGCGCCGCCCAGCCCACGCCCCGGGCCCCAGCGGGGCTCGGGTCGAGGCGGACGGCGTCGCTCACGTGCGTCATTCTCGGGTGGGAGCCCCTCAGGGAGCGGTACGACGTGCGGGGCGGTCGCCGAGCACGAAGCCGGTCGAGGCGACCAGCAGCCAGAGCACGCCGGTCAAGCCGGCCATGTACTCCATCGGGGAGACGCCGAGCAGCACGGTCAGCCCGCCGAGGACCAGGCCCGACCCAGCCCTGCCAGCGGGCGACGCCGCCGGAGCGCGACACGACGAACACGGCGACCCCGGCGAGGCCTGCGAGGGTCCACAGCCACGGGATGGTGCCGACCCAGTGCCCGTAGAAGGCGGCGGTGCCGTCGTCGACCTGCACGTCGCCGCCGGTCATCGCGAACTCGGTGTCCAGCCCCGAGCCCATGATCGAGACGACCGCGGTGCCGGCCAGCCCGATCAGCGCGACCACCGGCGCGATGCCGTCGGGAGCGACCGCGCGGAGCCGGCGGTGCAGGCCGGCGGCGAAGACCAGCATCAGCACCGCGCCCAGCGCGGTGACGGAGTGGAACGCCAGGAGGATCGCCGGTGTGCTCGGCCAGCGCGGCGCCCGCGCCCTCGACCGAGCCGTCGAGGAACTCCTCGGCGTAGATGAAGCCGGACAGGCCGCTGGTCACGAGGGTGGCCGCGCCGAGCAGTCCGGCCCCGAGCCCGGCGACGGCCCACAGGCGCGAGGTCGGGCCAGCGGCGGCGGCCTCGGCGGCGGCCAGGTCGGAGCGGATCGGGTGGGTGGTGACGGTGCTCATGGGAGCACCGTGCCCGGCGCGGTGTCCCGCTGCGGAGGGACAACGCGGCAAAGCTCCTACAGGCCGAGCACGGCCTTGCGCGCCGAGCCGATCACGGCCGGGATCCCCACGCCGTCGTACGCCGCGCCGCAGACCGCCAGCCCGGGCACGGCGTCGACCGCGGCGCGGACCCGGGCGACCCGGTCGAGGTGGCCGACGGCGTACTGCGGGAGGCCGCCGCCCCAGCGCTGGACGTGGCTGGCGACCGGCGCGGCGGTGAGCCCGACCGCCTCGGCGAGGTCGGCGAGCGACGCCGCGACCAGGTCCTCGTCGCTGCGCTGGAGGGTGGCCTCCTCGCCGTACCGCCCGAGGGAGGTGCGCAGGTGGACCAGCCCCTGCTCGGCGCCGGCCGCGCGGACCCAGTCCCACTTGGCGAAGGAGAACGTCGAGGCCTTGATCTGCCGGCCGTCGACCGGCGGGACGAGGAAGCCGGACGAGCCCGTCGAGGCCGGCGGCGTCCTCGGCGCGGAAGGCGAGGGTGACCACGGCCATCGAGGCGTAGTCGACCGCCGCGAGCTCCTCGGCCGCGGCCGGGACCAGCTCGCCGAGCAGCCGGGCGGTCGGGCGCGGCGGGGGTGGCCAGCACGACGGCGTCGGCGCGTCGAGCCGCTCCGCCGCGGTGGTCGGGCCCGCGGTCACCGTGAAGCCGTCGCCGCGTGCGGGCCAGCGCGCGGACCGTGGTGCCGGTGCGCACGTCGAGCCGCTCGGCCAGCGCCTCGGTCAGCCCGGCCATGCCGCCGGGCAGGCCGGCGAAGACCGGCACGTCGCTGTGCGGGAGCGACGGCGCTCGAGCAGCGGGCCGTTGTTCGGCGAGGAAGACGAGCTGCGGGACGGTCGCGCGGGCGGACAGCCGGCGCGCGTGGCCGGCGTACACCCCGCCGAGGAGGGGCTCGACCAGCCGGTCCACGACCTCGTCACCGAGCCGGCTGGCGACCAGGTCGCCGACCGAGACGTCGTCGTCGAGAGGTACGCCGGGCCGCTCGGCCTCGACCCGCGCCAGCCCCTCGGCCGAGAGCACCCCGGACGCGCGCAGCTCGGCCAGGTCGACCGGGACGCCCATCACCGAGCGCGGCAGCGGCCGGAGCCCGCCGCGGGTCCAGATCCGCGAGGCGGCCAGGGCCGGGTGCTCGACCGCCAGCCCCAGCTCGCGGGCCAGCTCGACCCCCTCGGGCCGCCGGTTCAGCATCGCCTCGGCGCCGACGTCGACGACCACGCCGCCGACCTCGACCCGGCGCAGCTTGCCGCCGGCCGCGGGCGCGGCCTCGAGGACCGTGACGTCGTCGCCGCGCTGGGCCAGGAGGTACGCCGCGGTCAGCCCCGCGACCCCGCCTCCGACGACCAGCACCCGCACGTGGTCAAGGGTGTCACCAGCGGCGGAACAGACCTCGCACCGCCCCGACCGGGTGCGGGTCGGGGCGGTGCGAGGAGCTCAGGAGGCCGCGAACGGCCGATCGGTGAGGCGGAACGTCTGCACCTGTGTTGCTTAAGTTAGGTGACAACATGGACTTTAGCGCGCGCGGCTCCGTTCGGCCACGCGGGTCCGGACGTGGAGGACGACGCCGGCTTCCTGACCGACGCGCCCTAGTCTCGGAGGCGTGCCCTCACCCGAGAACGCGCGGATCGCCGTGCTCATCGACGCCGACAACACGTCCAAGAGCGATGCCGTCGCGCTGATGGAGGAGGTGGCCAAGTACGGCCTGCCGACCGTCAAGCGCGCGTACGGCGACTGGACGAGCAACCACCTGAGCGGCTGGAAGGACCAGCTGAACCGGCACGCGATCCAGCCGGTCCAGCAGTTCGCCTACACGACGGGCAAGAACTCGACGGACTTCGCGCTGGTCATCGACGCGATGGACCTGCTGTACAGCGGCAACGTCGACGCCTACGCGATCGTCTCCAGCGACTCCGACTTCACCCGGCTGGTCACCCGGCTGCGCGAGTCCGGGGTGACCGTCTACGGGTTCGGCCGGCGCAAGACCCCGGAGCCGCTGCAGAACGCCTGCGACCGGTTCTTCTTCCTCGAGGTGCTGACCTCCGAGCCGGCGCCCGAGACGCCCGGACGACCCGGCCACCCCGCTCCCGACCTGCGCGGCCATCTTCACCTCGGCCGTGACGGACACCTCCGGCGACGACGGCTGGGCCAACCTCGGCGGCGTCGGCAGCATGCTCAGCACCCGCTACCCGTCGTTCGACTCGCGCAACTACGGCTTCCCGCGGCTCAGCGCGCTGGCCCAGGCCCAGGACTACCTGGAGACGACCCAGGCCAACGGCGGGCAGGTGCGGGTCCGGGTCCGCGAGAGCACGGCGCCCGCCGACGGCCAAGGCGCCGACCCGGAAGTCGGCGGCCAAGAAGGCGGCCAAGAAGGCCGCCGCGCCGGCCGCGTCGAGCCCGTCGTCGAGCCCGTCGCCGAGCCGGAGCCGGCCCCGGTCGCGTCCGCACCGAAGGTGACGACCCGCAAGCGCTCCCAGCGCAAGCCGCAGAGCGGACTCAGCTCAGAGCGGGTAGGACTGCACGAACTCGGTCAGCCGCTTCAGCTGGTCGGGGTCGGTGCTCGGCAGCACGCCGTGGCCGAGGTTGAAGACGTGGCCCTTCGCGGCGCGGCCGGCCTCGATCACCTCGGCGGCGCGGGCGGTCAGCACGTCGGTCGGCGCGAAGACCAGCGTCGGGTCGAGGTTGCCCTGCACGGCGCGGTCGCCGACCTGGCCGATCGCGGTGGCCAGCGGGGTGCGCCAGTCGACGCCGACCACGTCGGCCCCGGCCTCGCCCATCAGGCCGAGCAGGCTCGCCGTACCGACGCCGAAGTGGATCCGCGGCACCCCGAGGGTGCCGACGTGGGAGAGCACCAGCTGCGGAGTAGGGCATCACCGACGCCTCGTAGTCGGCCGGCGTCAGCGCGCCCGCCCACGAGTCGAACAGCTGGACGGCGGAGGCGCCGGCCCGCGCCTGGATCGTGAGGTACGCCGCGGCGATGCCGGCGATCTTCTGCATCAGCGCGGCCCAGACCTCCGGGGCGCCGAACATCATCGCCTTGGTCTTCGCGTGGTCGCGGGACGGACCGCCCTCGACGAGGTACGACGCGACCGTGAACGGCGCGCCGGCGAAGCCGATCAGCGGGGTGCGCGCCGAGCTCGCGGACGAGCTGGCCGATCGCCTGCGTCACGTAGGGCACGTGCTCGGGGGTGAGGTCCGGGATCGCCTCGACGTCGGCGAGGGTCCGGACCGGGTGGGCGACGACCGGGCCGACGCCGGGCTTGATGTCGAGGTCGACGCCGACGGCCTTGAGCGGCAGCACGATGTCGGAGAAGAAGATCGCCGCGTCCACGCCGTAGCGGCGGACCGGCTGGAGGGTGATCTCGGTGACCAGGTCGGCGTCCATGCAGGACTCGAGCATGCCCGTGCCCTCGCGCACCCTGAGGTACTCCGGGAGCGAGCGGCCCGCCTGCCGCATGAACCACACCGGCGTGTGCGGGACCGGCTCACCGCGCACGGCCCGCATGAAGGCGCTGGTCAGGGGCCCGTCCCCGGGGGTCTCGGCAGCCGTGCTCACCCACACACCCTGCCACCCGGCTCGGCGTGTTCGCGCATCGAGAATCCGGGCGCCGACCTACTGTGTGGCACATGGTCGTGCGTCAGGAGACGCGCCCGGGAGCGGGCGCTGCTGGCGAGCCACCCGAGTTCAGGGCGGCCGTCGCGACCATGCGTGCTGCCCCGCTGCGCCCGGAGATCCTCTGCGAGGAGATGCCCGCACCCCAGCGGATCGCCCCGTTCGCGGCCGCGCTGTCGGCCGACGTGACGGTGGACGGCGAGGACATCGGCACCGGCCGGATCATCCTGCTCCACGACCCGGCCGGCAACGACGCGTGGGACGGCGATTCCGCTGCGTCGCCTACGCCCGGGCCGAGATCGACGTCGAGCTGATCACCGACCCGATGCTGGCGGCGGTCGGCTGGAGCTGGCTCACCGACGCGCTCGACGCCCACGGCGCGTCGTACACGATGGCGTCGGGGACGGTGACGCGCGTGGCGACCGAGAGCTTCGGGGGGATGGCCGACGACAGCGCGGCCGCACAGCTGGAGATCAGGGCCTCGTGGACGCCGGTGCACAGCCCCGACGCGCCCGCCGGGGCCGACCTCGACGTGGGACCGCACGTCGAGGCATGGGGAGAGCTGCTCTGCACGGCGGTCGGCCTGCCGCCGGTGCCCGACGGCGTGGCCGTCATCCCGAGCCGCCGGGGCCAGCGCGGCTCGGGGACCTGATGGCAGACACTCCCCAGGACCCAGGCGCCCCGGAGCCGGGCCGAGGACGCACCGGAGCCCCCACCCCTGCTGACGCTGCGCGACGGCCTGCCGCCCATCACCGACACCGATCGAGGGGCTCACCGCCGCGTGCGCCGCGATCGCCGCCGGCACCGGCCCGGTCGCGATCGACGCCGAGCGGGCCTCGGGCTACCGCTACTCCTCGCGCGCCTACCTCATCCAGCTGCGCCGCGAGGGCGCCGGCACCTGGCTGGTCGACCCGATCGCCTTCGAGTCCCTCGGCCCCGCTGGCCGAGGCGCTGGCCGGCACCGAGTGGATCCTGCACGCCGCGACCCAGGACCTGCCGTGCATGACCGACGTGGGGCTGCACCCGGACTCGCTGTTCGACACCGAGCTCGCCGGCCGGCTGCTCGGCTACCCGCGCGTCGGCCTGGCCACCCTCGTGGAGACCGTGCTCGGCAAGCGGATGAAGAAGGAGCACTCCGCGGTCGACTGGTCGCGGCGCCCGCTCCCCGAGCCGTGGCTCGAGTACGCCGCCCTCGACGTCGAGGTGCTGGTCGAGCTGCGGACCGCGCTCGGCGAGCAGCTCGTCGAGGCCGGCAAGGACGAGTGGGCGCGCCAGGAGTTCGAGGCGCTGCTCTCCTTCGAGCTGCACCCGCGCGTCGACGCGTGGCGCCGTACGTCGGGCATGCACCGGGTCCGCGGCCGCCGCGGGCTCGGCGCGGTCAAGGCGCTGTGGGAGGCCCGCGACGACATCGCCGAGCGGCGCGACGTCACCCCCGGCCGGATCATCCCCGACTCCTCGATCGTGATCGCCGCGCAGGCCATGCCCGCGGACCGCGACGCGCTGCTGGCGACCAAGGGGTTCCACGGCCGCGGCGCCGAGCGCTACGCCGCACGCTGGGTCGCCGCCCTCCGCGCCGTCGAGGCGATGGACGAGAACGACCTCCCCACCCGCGCCCCCCGCACCGACGGCCCGCCGCTCCCCCGCGCCTGGGCCGACCGCGACCCGGTCGCCGCCCGCCGGCTGGCGATCGCGCGCGAGGCGCTCAGCGCCCTCGCCGAGGAGCAGGGGCTCCCCGTCGAGAACGTGCTCACCCCCGACTACCTGCGCCGGGTCCTCTGGACCCCGCCCGGCACCCGCGACCCCGACTCGCTGGCGGCGGCCGTGGCCGTCGCGCTCGCCGACCTCGGCGCGCGGGCCTGGCAGGTCGAGCTGGCCGGACCGGTCGTCACCGCGGCGATCCTCGAGGGCGACGTACCGCCCGCCGCCGAGCCGACGCCGACCGCCGAGCCCTCGCGACTAGCGGACGAGCCCTACTCGCCGGACTGGTCGTCGTCGGACGACCCGTCCTCCTCGGAGCCGTCGGTGGGCTCCTCGGCCGGCGCCAGCACCGCCTGCGAGGCGAGGTCGATCTGCTCGGTGAGCAGGTCGAGGTCGAGCACCTCGACCTCGAGGATCTGCTTGAGCGGCAGGGCCACGGCGGCCTCCAGGGCGGCCGCGTCGTCGATCAGCGGCGGGATCCGCATGTAGCGGATGCTGTTGTTGGAGACCGAGGCGTGCACCGGCCGCTTGCGCGACTGGAGGAAGGCGTCGGAGAGCGCCACCTGCGTGTTGGCCGGGGCCAGGTAGCCGGCGGCGGCGACCGCGGAGACCGAGTCGGTGGAGACGAAGTCGACGAGGAAGTCGGCCGCCTCGGCGACGTGGTCGGAGTCCTTGGCGATGCAGATGCCGGTCAGGTCGCCGATCGTGGCCGGGTCGTCGACGATCGGCATCGGCATGATGTCGAAGTCGACCGCGGTCGACCGCGAGCTCCGGGATCAGGTCGCGGAAGCCGGCGATCATGCCGAGCTTGCCCTCGCGGAACCACTCGAGCGGCGTCTTCTGCGCCAGCATCTCGGTGGAGAGCGTCTCCTTGGGGTCGCGCAGCAGCGGCAGCACCTTCTCCAGCGCGTCGCGGGTGTCGTCGGAGGAGAACGCCAGCGAGGTCGGCTGGTCCTCGTCGTCGAAGATCTGGCCGCCACCGGAGTAGATGAACGGCGCCAGCCCGCGCAGCGTCGGCGCGACGTAGAAGCCGGCCTCGCCGCGGCGGGGGCGGCTGGCGTACTCGGCCGCGGCCTGGAACTGCTCGTAGCTCCACGCCGGCCGCTTCGTGAGGTCCTCGTCGTCGACGTTGGGCACGTCGAGGCCGCGCTCGCGCATCGCGTCGAAGTCGACGAGGGCCTTGTTGTAGTAGATGACCATCGGCGAGATGCCGTAGGGCATGCACTGGAGCTCGCGGTCGCCGGAGAACGCCTCGAGCGCCGGGCGCGAGTAGCCGTCGCCGAAGTCCACGTCACGCTCGTCGAGCAGCGTGCTGAGCGGCCGGTTCAGCTCGGCGTCCTGCAGGTGCGCGAGGTCCTGGCGCCGGACCAGGAACAGGTCGGGCACCTTGCCCTCGTCGAGCGCCGCGACCAGGTCCTCGTGGGTGCCGTAGGCCTTGATCTTGACCTGCGAGGCCGTCGGAGCTCGGCGTTGTAGCCGTCGACGACCTTCTGGTACGCCGCGACCTCCGGCTCGGCGCCCCACACCCCGAAGGTGAGGTTGGCCGGCCGGACCACCGCCGGGGTCGTCGGCTGGCCCGGGCCCGGGTCGTCGTCGCCGCCGGTGCAGCCGGCGACGGACGCGCCGAGCGCGAGGACCAGCGGCACCACCGCCCACTTCCGACGCACTCACCACTCCTCTCGGCCCGGTCACCCTACCGGCGCGGTCGTGACGGCTCGGACGCGCCCGGGGTCGGGCCGGCTCAGCGCACCGCGTGGCGGCGCCGGGCCTCGGCCAGCACCTGGTCGAAGACCGCCCGGTCGAGCGCGGCGCCCTCGCGGCGTACGTCGTCGCCCTCGAGCAGGATCAGCCGGTCCAGCCGGACCTCGCTCGGGCGCCGCTCGGAGTCCCAGGCGCCGGTGCCGACGTCCATCCAGTAGCGGCCGTACCGCGCCTCGTCCTCCGCGTCGCGGTCGTGGTCCTTGCTGGTGAGCATCAGCCCGGCGAAGCACTCCTCGCCGTCGGACTCGGTGCGGCCGATCAGCAGCACGGGCCGGTCCTTGCCCTGCGCGGGGTCGTCCTCGTAGGGGACCCAGCCCCACACGACCTCACCGGGATCGGGCTCGCCGTCGGCCTCGGGTGAGTACGACGTCACTGACTAGAGGAGGAGCATGCCGGACCGGGAGCGCCTCACGGCGCGTGGCCGCTCGAAGCGGCTAATTTTGGGACCCGGGGCTGCCGCGGTCCGACATGCTCCTCGGACATTGTAACGAGGGCACCCGGGCCGTCATTCCACTTCGGGTCAGTCTCAGGCGAGCCCGTGCGCCAGCTCGAGGTGACCGGCCGCCTCCACCTGCTCGGCGAGCAGCAGCATCCGGGCCACCTCGTCCTCGCTGGCGTCGTCGAGGGCCGCGCGCCCGGTGGCGATCACCCGCGCGAAGGCCGCCGCGCGGAACAGCACGTCGGCGAAGTCGCTGCCCGCGATCCCGCGCAGCACCTCGTCGACCATCGTGCGCAGCTCCTCGGGGCCGGGCGGGTCGGCGACGCCCGCGACGACCTGCGCGACCTGGGCGGTGCGCCGGCCGGCGTCGTACTCGCGCGCGGCCGCCGCCGGGTCGGCGTACACCCACGAGCGGAGCACGAACAGCCGCCACAGGCAGCCGGCCAGCGAGTCGGCCGGCGAGCCCGACCAGACCTCGGCGATGGTCTCGATGCCCTCGGTCTCGGCCAGCCGCAGCACCCGCTCGGCGACCTCGGGGTCGCCGGAGCCGCGCGCCCCGCGGACCAGGAGGTTGGCGGCGCGGTCGGCCGCCTCGCTGACCAGCGCCGGGTCGGCGCCGCCCATGATCTCGGCGAAGAACTGCGAGCCGGGGCGCATCGGCCGGTGGTGCTGGCGGTCGGACACCCGGCCACGCTACGCGGGTACCCTGGGACCGATCTGGGCGACGCCGTCAGCAGGCCTGGGAGCGGACTCACGGTTCTTCGGTCCTCGGCAGCGACGCTCAGGCGTGCGGCCCGACCTCCACCTCCCCCAGTGCAGGTCGGGTCGCACCTGGGCGATCGCGCCGATCCGCTCGACCTCGCGCTCCAGTCGCCTCGCCGCTGCGCGCGGTGAGCTCCCCGAGCGGCTCGACCGTGATCGCGCGCCCGCTTGCCGGACCGCTTCAGGTGCCAGACGCCGCCGACGACCCCGTCCAGCAGCAGACGGGGTAGTTGCCCGCCTGGCTGCGCGCGAGCGCGCGGTCCCACGCCCGGCCCGGGAACAGCAGCGCCGCGCGGCTGCGAGCCGACCTGGAAGGCGTCGAAGTACGGCAGCAGCCGCACCGCCGGCGCCGCCTCGGCCTCGAACGCCGTGTCGCCGCGCCACACCCACGCCGGCTCGCCCTCGACGTCGACCTGCTCCAGGTCGGCCCGCGCGAACAGCGCCCTGGCCCACGCCGGCGTGGTCGCCAGCCAGCGGGCGAGGTGCTCCGGCGCGGCCGGGCCGTACGCCGTGAGGTAAGCGCCGCAGCAGCCTCAGCTGCGCCTCCCCTCGTCCGGCGTCTCCAGCTCACCCACCCAGCGGCTCGGGCTCGCGTAGGCCACCTTGCGGCCGCGGTTCGGACCGAAGCACAGCACCCCGCGCTGGCCCGCCTCCCGCAGCGCCATCCGCCAGCGCGGCCAGTGCCCGCCGAAGGCCTCCATCGTCTCCTCGGCCGCCCACGGACCGCACGACCTCGGCGACGTGCGCGTCCAGCTCCTCCGTCGTCCGGTCCTCCTCGCGCAGCGCCGCGTCGAGCGCCGCCACCACCGCGTCGGTCTCCTCGCCGTCAGCCGTACGCCGTCCGGGTGGCTCGCCTGGCTCGGCACCGAGCCCAGCGCCGCCAGCCACCACCCAGGTCGTCGGCGCGCAGCAGGTGCACGGTCCCCCGCGGCCCGAACGTCTTGACCAGCGACCGCTCCTCCCACAGCGCCGCCGCGACGTCCTCGCGTGTCGTGCCCTGGACGCGCAGCCCGAGCGACAGCTCGGCCGCCGACATCACCTGTGCGTGCACGCCGGCCATCGCGGCCGCCGCCTCGGGCAGCGACCCGAGCGGCCCGGGTCCGTCAGCCAGCCCGTGGCGGGCCAGCCGCCGCGCGTTGACCGCCTGCGAACGTCACCACGACGCTCGACCCTGCCACGCGCCGCCGACCCGGCTGCCTCGAGCCGCGCATGACGCGCCGTCTGGACGAGGAGCTCGGCGCAGCGACCACCTGGCTGCGACACCGGCGGTGTCGCGGCCGGTGCCTCGGCGCAGCGGGTCGAGACGGTTGTCGGCGCAGCCTCCTCACCCCGCGAGCCGCTCAAACCTCGCGCGGTCAGGCCTGCGCGAGCGCCTTGCGCACGCGCTCGTCGCTGACCGGGTGCGCGGTGCCGAGCTGCTGGGCCCACAGCGAGACCCGGAGCTCCTCGAGCATCCACCGCGCCTTGCGCAGCCGCTCGCCCGCGGGCCGGCCCGTCGGGGAGCGCGGCGACCTGGTGCAGGTAGAGGTCCTGGAGGTCGGAGATCCGGTCCATCAGCTGGCGGTCGCGGTTGACCGCCGCGCCGCCCTGGTCGAGCGCCTCGCGGCGCAGCGTCAGGGCGCGGAGGTAGGTCGGGTAGCGGCGCAGCTGCTCGGGACCGGCCTCGGACAGGAAGCCCGGGTGCACGAGCCGCTCGAGCTGGGCCTTCATGTCGGCCAGCGCCGGGAGCATGCCCATCTCGGCGCGCCCGCTGAGCAGCTTGTCGACGGTCCGCCAGCCGTCGAGCACCCGCACCACCTCGCCGAGGAAGGCACGCAGCGCGGGCTCGGCGTCGGTCCGCGCCCGCGCCGACCAGCGCGTCGAAGTCGGCCTCGGACCTGACCTGCGGCCGAGCGTCGACGAGGCCGCCGACGACCGCGGCCCGGCTGTCCGCGAGCAGCTCCGCCGACCGAGGCGTACGGCGAGCCGACGAGCCCCAGCCGGTCCTGGAGCGACAGCGGCTCCTGGAGCGCGGCGTCGGAGGGCAGCGGCACCGAGAGCAGCAGCAGCCGCCGCAGCCCGAGCCGGTGCCGGGCCGCGGCCTCGTCCGTCGTACCGAAGACCGCGAGCCCGACCGTCGAGCCCTCGTCCACGAGCGCCGGGTGCACGGTGACCCGGTGGCCGGCGCGGGTGAGCGTCTCGGACTCGGGGATCTCGCCGAAGACCCACGAGGTGGCGCCGGTGCGCGCCAGCCCCGACTCGGAGGCCGCCGCGGCGAGCGCCGACTCGAACTGCGGCCGCAGCGGCGCCTTCAGCGCCTCGAGGTCCTTGCCGCGCGCCTGCTCGGCGCCGTCGTCGGACAGCACGCGGTACGTCGGCTGCAGGTGCGGCGCGATCTTCGACCAGTCCCAGGCCTCGCGGGGCACGACGACGCCGGTGGTCGAGCGCATCCACCGCTCGAGCGCGTCGAGGAGCGGCTCCTCGCCCGGCGGTACGGCGGCCAGGAACTCGCGCGCCTTGTTGGGCGCCGGCACGAACGAGACCCGCAGGTTCTTGGGCAGCGACCGGATCAGCGAGGTGACCAGCTCCTCGCGCAGCCCGGGCACGTTCCAGGAGAAGTCGTCGGCCTCGACCCGGTTGAGGGTCGCGACCGGCACGTCGATGGTCAGCCCGTCGTCGGCGGCGCCCGGCTCGAAGTGGTAGCTGATCGGGAACGTCAGCCCCTCGTCGCTGGACCACGCCTCCGGGTAGTCCGCCGCGCGAGACCGTCGGCGGCCGAGGAGTGGGTGAGCATCGCCGGGTCGAAGGTCGAGCAGCTCCGGAGCCGAGCGGCGCGCCGACTTCCACCACTGGTCGAAGTGCGCGCCGCAGACGACGTCGGCCGGCGACGCGGGCGTCGTAGAAGTCGAACAGCGTGTGCTCGTCGACCACGATGTCGCGCCGCCGGGCCCGGTGCTCGAGCTCCTCGGCCTCCTCGAGCAGCCGCCGGTTGGTCGTCGAGGAAGCGGTGCCGGCTGTGCCACTCGCCGTACACCAGCGCGTGCCGGATGAAGAGCTCGCGCGACAGCGCCGACGTCGACCCGGCCGTAGGAGACCTGCCGGTCGGCGACCAGCGGTACGCCGTACAGCGTGACCCGCTCGTACGCCATCACCGCGGCGCGCTTCTTGGACCAGTGCGGCTCGGAGTAGGTGCGCTTCACCAGGTGCGGCGCCGAGCTCCTCGGCCCACTCCGGCTTGATCGCGGCGTTCTGCCGCGCCCACAGCCGCGAGGTCTCGACCAGCTCGCCGGCCATCAGGAACTGCGGGTTCTTCCGGTACAGCCCGCTGCCCGGGAAGATCGCGAACCGCGCGCCGCGGGCGCCGAGGTACTCGCGCATCGGGCGCCGTCCGCCGGCCTTCGCGTGTCGCGCTCCTCCAGCAGCCCGATGTGCGAGAGCAGCCCGGCCAGCAGCGACTGGTGGATGCCGTCGGCGTCGGGCTCGTCGGCGGGCTGGCCCGACCTTGATCTCCATCTCCTTGCAGACCTGGCGCAGCTGGGACTCGAAGTCCTGCCACTCGCGCACCCGCAGGTAGTTGAGGAACTCGCGCTTGCACATCCGCCGGAACGCCGACGACGACAGCTCCTGCTGCTGCTCGCTTGAGGTAGCGCCACAGGTTGAGCCAGGTGAGGAAGTCGACTGCCCTCGGCCTTGAACCGCGCGTGCTGCTGGTCGGCCTGCGCCTGGAGCTCGGCCGGCCGCTCGCGCGGGTCCTGCAGCGACAGCGCCGCCGCGATCACGATCACCTCGCGCACGCAGCCGCGCCGCTCGGCCTCGAGCGACCATCCGGGCCAGCCGCGGGTCGATCGGCAGCCGGGCCAGCCGGCGCCCGACCTTGGTGAGCCGGCCGCCGGCGGCGAACGCGCCGAGCTCCTCCAGCAGCTGGACGCCGGCCTGACGTTGCGCCGGTCCGGCGGCTCGACGAACGGGAACCGCGCGATGTCGCCGAGCCCGAGCGAGGTCATCTGCAGGATGACGCTGGCCAGGTTGGTCCGCAGGATCTCGGGGTCGGTGAACTCCGGCCGGCCCTCGAAGTCCTCCTCGGAGTAGAGCCGGATCGCGATGCCCGGCCCGAGCCGGCCGCAGCGCCCGGAGCGCTGGTTGGCCGAGGCCTGGCTGATCGCCTCGACCGGCAGCCGCTGCACCTTGGTGCGCACCGAGTAGCGGCGAGATCCGCGCGACGCCGGTGTCGACGACGTACCGGATGCCCGGCACGGTCAGCGACGTCTCGGCGACGTTGGTCGCGAGCACGACGCGGCGGCCGGTGTGCGGCGCGAAGACCCGGTGCTGCTCGGCGGCCGAGAGCCGCGAGTAGAGCGGCACGACCTCGGTCCGGCCGCGTCGGCCAGCCTCGTCGAGCGCGTCGGCGGTGTCCCGGATCTCCCGCTCGCCGGGCAGGAAGACCAGGACGTCGCCCGGCCCCTCGGCGAACAGCTCGCGGACGCGTCGACGATCGCCTCGGTCTGGTCGCGGACGATCGGCTCGCCCTCGTCGTCGTCCTCGGGCAGCTCCGACCAGCGGCCGGTAGCGGACCTCGACCGGGTAGGTGCGGCCGGACACCTCGACCACCGGGCGCGTCGAAGTGCGCGGCGAACCGCTCCACGTCGATGGTCGCGCTGGTGATGATCAGCTTGAGGTCGGGCCGCCGCGGCAGCAGCCGCTTGAGGTAGCCGAGCAGGAAGTCGATGTTGAGCGACGCGCTCGTGCGCCTCGTCGATGATGATCGTGTCGTAGCGCTCGCAGCTGCCGGTCGCGCTGCAGCTCGGCGAGCAGGATGCCGTCGGTCATCAGCTTGACCCGGCTGCGCTTGCGACGTCCGGTCGGTGAACCGCACCTGGTAGCCGACCAGGTCGCCCAGCTCGGTGCCGAGCTCCTCGGCGATCCGCTCGGCCACCGACCGCGCCGCGATCCGGCGCGGCTGGGTGTGCCCGATCATCCCGCCCTGGTCGCCGCGCCGCGGCCGAGCTCGAGGCAGATCTTCGGCAGCTGCGTGGTCTTGCCCGAGCCGGTCTCGCCCGCGATGATCGACGACCTGGTGGTCGCGGATCGCCGCGGCGATGTCGTCGCGCCGCTGGCTGACCGGCAGCTCGGGCGGGTAGGTGATCTCGAGCTGCTCGGTGGACATGACCGACCCATTGTGTCCCGAGTCGACCAACCAGGTTGCCGTCGCGCGGGACTAAGTTGCCGACTCATGCGAGAAGCCGACGAGATCGCCGAGCAGTACGTCGTGGACCTGGCCGCCGCCGACCCGATCCTGGCGACCTACGCCGGCATCGCGGGCCACGAGCACGAGCTGCCCGACTTCACCCCCGACGGCTACGCGCAGCGCGAGGAGCTGCTGCGCACGCGCCCGCGCCGCGATGGCGGCGGCCACGCCGTCCGACGACCGCGAGCAGGTCGCGCAGGACTCGTTCCTCGAGCGCGCCGACACCTCGCTGGCGCATGCACGAGGCGCACGTCGGCGCAGTCGCGGGTCAGCGTGATCGAGAGCGTCGGCCCACGAGATGCGCGGCGTCTTCGACCTGATGGCGACCGACACCGAGGACGACTGGGCGGCGATCTCGACCCGGCTGGCCGGCGTACCGCAGGCGCTGGCCGACCACCGCGCCACGCTGCTGCACGAGGCCGACCACGGCCACGTCGGCCCGCGGCGCCAGCTGCTCGAGGCGGCCAAGCAGATCCACGGCTGGACCGGCCGGTCCGGCAGCGGCGGGCGACGTCTTCGCCCAGCTGGTCGCGCAGGCGGGCGACGTACCGGCCTCGCTCGAGTCCGACCTGGCCCGCAACGCCGTGCTGGCCAGCACGGCGTACGCCGAGCTCGCGACGTTCCTCGAGCAGCGAGCTCGCGCCGCGCGGCCGCGACAAGGAGGCGGTCGGCCGCGAGCAGTACGCGCGCGACTCGCGCTACTTCCTCGGCACCGACATCGACCTCGACGAGACCTACGCGTGGGGCTGGGAGGAGCTGCACCGGATCGAGAGCGAGATGCTCGAGATCTCCGCCGAGCTCGCCGGCGCCGGCGCCAGATCCAGGACGCGGTCGGCGCACATCGAGAGCGACCCGGCCCGGCGCATCGAGGGCCAGGACGCCTTCCGCGACGTGGATGCAGGAGCTCGCCGACCGCACGCTCGCCGACATGGCCGACACCCACTTCGACATCCCCGAGCCGGTCCGCCGGATCGAGTGCCGGATCGCGCCGACCCAGGACGGCGGCATCTACTACACGCCGCCGTCGGAGGACTTCAGCCGGCCCGGCGCGATGTGGTGGTCGGTCCCCGACGGCGTGACGACGTTCTACCCGTGGCGCGAGGTCACGACCGTCTACCACGAGGGCGTGCCGGGCCACCACCTCCAGTGCGCGCAGACGGTCTACCGCAGCGACGTGCTCAACCGCTGGCAGCGCAGCCTGTGCTGGGTCTCCGGGCACGGCGAGGGCTGGGCGCTGTACGCCGAGCGGCTGATGGACGAGCTCGGCTACCTCGAGGACCCCGCCGACAAGCTCGGGATGCTCGACGGCCAGGGCTTCCGCGCCGCGCGCGTGATCGTCGACATCGGCATGCACCTCGAGCTCGAGATCCCGCGCGACAACCCGTTCGGCTTCCACCCCGGCGAGCGCTGGACCGGCGAGCTCGGCCTGGAGTTCATGCGCCAGCACGCGCGGATGGACGACGCCAACATCGTCTTCGAGGTCAACCGCTACCTCGGCTGGCCGGCCCAGGCCCCGTCGTACAAGGTCGGCGAGCGGATCTGGCTCCAGGCCCGCGACGAGGTCAAGGCGCGCCAGGGCGCGGACTTCGACCTCAAGGCCTTCCACCGCGCCGCCCTCGACCTCGGCTCGCTCGGCCTCGACCCGATGCGCGAGGCCCTCGCCCGGCTCTGAGCCCTTGCTAGAACACGTTCTAGTTGCGACCATCGCGCGTCGTGGACAGCTACGACGTCGTGGTGGTCGGGTCCGGCGGCGGTGCGCTGACGGGAGCGGCGCTGGCGGCGAAGGCCGGGCTCTCGGTGTGCGTGGTCGAGAAGACCGACAAGCTGGGCGGCACCTCGGCGTACTCCGGCGGCGCCTGCTGGCTGCCGGGCAGCCAGGTCCAGCAGCGGGCCGGCATCCCCGACTCGACCGAGGGCGCCCGCGACTACCTCGCGGCGATCCTCGAGGACCCCGACCAGGCGAAGGTCGAGGCGTTCCTGGCGCACCGCGCCGCGGCTGGTGGCCGAGCTCGAGGACGGACCCGGACCTCGACTTCGAGTGGCTGCCGTTCTCGGAGTACTACGACGCGCCCGGCCGGGTGCCGTTCGGCCGCTCGATCCAGCCGACCAACGTCAAGCGCGCCGACCTGCCGCCCGAGGTCGCCGACGCTGGTCCGGCCGCCGGTCGAGCGGGACCGCGCCGGCGAGGGCGGCCGCAACACGCTCAGCGGCGGCCAGGCGCTGATCGCCCGGCTGGCCACGATCGTGGTCCGCGAGGGCGGCGAGCTCCGCACCAACCTGCCGGTCACCGGGCTGGTCACCGACGACGACGGACCGGGTCACCGGCGTGGCCGCGATGACGCCCGAGGGGCCGGTCGAGATCGGCGCCCGCCGCGGCGTGCTGCTGGCCGCCGGCGGCTTCGAGGGCAACGCAGGAGCTGCGCGCGCGAGCACGGCGTACCCGGCGACACGCGCGTGGACGATGGCGCCGCGGGGCACCAACACCGGCGAGCCGATCGCAGGCCGCGGTCGCGCTCGGCGCGGCCACCGACTTCAGCGCGCTCGGGCTGGTTCTGCCCCGGCCTCGAGCAGCCCGACGGCGGCGGCTCGTTCACGCTCGGCTTCCGCAGCGGGCTGATGGTCGACCAGACCGGCCGCCGCTACGCCAACGAGTGCCTGCCCTACGACCGGTTCGGCCGCGAGATGGCGAAGGCACCGGAGCGGATCCCGTCGCTGGTACGTCTTCGACTCCCGCGAGGGCGGCCGGCTGCCCGCGATCGCGATGCCCGAGGGCGACCCGGCGGAGCACCTCGCGGCCGGCACCTGGGTCACGCGCCGACACGCTCGAGGAGCTGGCCGCGGCGATCGGGCTGCCCGCCGACGCGCTGGTCGAGACCGTCGAGCGGTTCAACGGCTACGCCGAGACCGGCGTCGACGAGGAGTTCGGCCGCGGCGAGGACGAGTACGACACCTTCTTCGCCGGCGGCGACGGCCCCAACAAGGCGCTGACCCCGTGCGACGCAGCCGCCGTACTTCGCCGCCCGGTTCGTGCTCTCCGACCTCGGCACCAAGGGCGGCCTGGTCACCGACGCCGCCGGCCGGGTGCTGCGCGAGGACGGCACGCCGATCGCCGGGCCTGTACGCCGCCGGCAACACCGCCGCGTCCGTCTTCGGCGTCGGTCTACCCCGGCCCGGGCGCCCCGCTCGGCTCGGCGATGGTCTTCGCCGCGCTCGCGGTCGAGGACACTGCAGCGAGGCTGACGCAGCGACCGTCTCGAACACCGTCCTGACCAGCTTCCTGACAATCGCTCGGCACAGTCCTGCCCATGAAGACCACACGACTCCTCGCCCTGACCATCGCCCCCCTCGCCCTCGCGCTGGCCCCACTCGTCGGCCACGCGCGATGCCCGCCGAGAGCGCCCCGGCCGCAGCACGGCCGACCGCGAGCGCCCGGTGCTGCACGTCACGCGACGTCACCAGCCACGGCAGCGACCGCCACGACCCGGCTCAACCAGGCCTACACCGACTGCCTGATCGAGGCACGGCGCCCCGACCATCGACCCGAGCTCCGAGCCGCGCCCGGTGCCGGCGGAGAACATCTCCGCGACAGTACGGCGTCACGCTGGCCTGGCCGCCGCCCGCCGACGCCCGCGCAGGCCTGCGCCGACCGTCGACCCGGTCTTCCCGCCGGCCCTCGAGGCCGCCACCAACCCGACTTCGCCGCGCATGGCCCAGACCTACGTCGCCTGCCTGGCAGACCACGGCGAGTGCGTCCGGCTGCTCAACGACGAGAACCTCGACTGGACCTACCGCGCCGGCCACGACGTGCCCGACGACAACGCCGAGATCGAGGACGCCTGCCTGGTCGGCACCTTCGGGAGCGACTGAGCACGACTCCCGGAGTGGCACGCATCCTGGTCGCCGAGGACGACCCCAAGCAGGCCGAGCTGATCCGCCGGTACGCCGTCGCGGAGGGCCACTCGGTCACGGTCGTCGGCGACGGCAGCGCCGCCCTCGACGCCGTCCGCAGCAGCCTGCCGGACCTGCTCGATCCTCGACGTGATGATGCCGGCGCTGGACGGGCACGACGTGTGCCGCGTGCTGCGGGCGGCACCGGAGTCGGCGGCGCTGCCGATCCTGATGCTCACCGCGCGGGCGAGCGAGGACGACCTGCTGCGCGGGCTCGACCTCGGGGCCGACGACTACATCACCAAGCCCTACAGCCCGCGCGAGCTGATGGCCCGGGGCCGCGCCCTGCTGCGCCGGAGCAGGGCCGCGGCCACCGAGGCGGCCCGGCCGCCGCTCGACCGTCGGCGAGCTCACCGTCGCGCCGGCGAGCCACGAGGTGCACCTTCCGCGGCGAGGCGGTGGACTGCACGCCCGGCGAGTTCGCGCTGCTCGACCTGCTGGTCTCCGAGCCCGGCCGGGTCTTCACCCGCGACCAGCTGCTCCGGCACCTGCACGGCGCCGAGGACTTCGTCTCCCGCCGCACCGTCGACGTGCACGTCGCCAACCTGCGCAAGAAGCTCGACCCGGCCCTGGTCCGCACCGTCTACGGCGTCGGCTACGCGTTCCACGGCGCGAGCGGCCCGTGAGCGCGTGCCCTGGCTCCGCAGCCTGTCGTCCGTCTCTTCGCGCCGGCGCGCTGATCGCGCTGGTCGCGGTCGTCGCCGCGACGTGGGCGACCGTCAACGCCACCACGGTCGCGGTCCAGGAGGAGCAGCAGGAGTCGCTGCACGCCGACGCGCAGGCCTACGACGCGCTGGTCGGCTACGCCGCCACGCACGGCTCCTGGTCCGACGCGCAGGCGCTGGTCGACCGGCTGGCCCGCCAGCAGGACGGCGCGGTCACGGTCACCGACACGACCGGCCGGGTGCTGGTCGGCTCCGGCGAGGGCACCGAGCCGCTGCGACCCCGCGCAGGCGCGGGCCCGGATCGACCCGCTCGACGTCGACACCACGCTGCTGGCCACCGCCGAGTCGCCGCAGACCGAGCCCAGCGCCGAGCCCGTCGACGAGGCCGTGCACCGGGGCCGTCGCGCCGCGCGGCTGCCTCGTCCGGGTCGTGGCGCCGACCCTCGCGCTGGACTCGCGCGTCGAAGACGCTCGAGGGCGACCGGGGCGCGACGGTCTACGACGCCCTGCGGTCCCGCGGTCGACGCCTGCCTGCGCGCGGGCCGGCCTCGGCGCCGACCGACGAGGTGCTGCGCGACCTCTCGGTCCGGGTGCCGTACGCCGACCACCAGCGCCGGGTCGAGCGCTGCCTCGACGACTCGCTGCGCACCGTGCTCACGCCGTACGTCGCGCCGCCGGCGCTGCTCCACGTGACCGGCGACCGGCACCAGCGCCGAGGTGTTCTGGGACCTGTCCGGCGACGGCCAGCGGCGGATCGCGCTGCTCGCCGGCGGGGTGCTGCTGGTGACGCTGCTGCTCTGCGCGCTGCTCGCCGCCACCATCGTCGTACCGCTGCGCGCGGCTGTCGGCCGCCGCGATCCGCGCCGGCGACGGCGACCTCACCGCGCGGGTGCCCGAGCGGCGCCGCGACGAGGTCGGCCAGCTCGCCCGGGCGTTCAACCGGATGGCCGACCGGCGCCAGCAGCTCGAGGAGGCGCGGCGCCGGATGGTGAGCGACGTGTCCCACGAGCTGCGCACCCCGCTGGCCAACGTCCGCGGCTGGGTCGAGGCGGCGCGCGACGGCGTGGTCGAGCCCGACCGCGAGCTGATGGGCAGCCTGCTCGAGGAGAGCCTGCACCTCCAGCGGCTGGTCGACGACCTGCACGACCTCGCGCTCGCCGACGCCGGCGAGCTGCGCCTGGAGCGTCAGCCGATCGAGCTGCGGGCCTTCCTGGAGCAGGTCGCCACGTCGTTCCAGGCGGCCGCCCGCGAGGCCGGCGTCGACCTGGTCGTGGACTGCCCGGACGACGCGCGCGTCGTGCGCGGACCCGGTGCGGCTGCGGCAGGCGACGACCAACCTGGTCGCCAACGCGCTGCGCCACACGCCGGCCGGCGGCCGGGTCACGCTGCGCGGCAGCGACGGCACCGTCGAGATCGCCGACACCGGCGAGGGGATCCCGGCCGACGAGCTGCCGCACGTCTTCGACCGGTTCCGCCGGGTCGACCCGTCGCGCACCCGCGCGACCGGCGGCAGCGGCCTCGGGCTGGCGATCGTGCGTCAGCTCGCCGAGGCGCACGGCGGCACCGCGAGCGCGCGCAGCGCACCCGGCCGCGGGACCACCGTGACGCTCGCGCTGCCCGACGTCAGCGAGCCGGCTGCCAGCTCGGGTCGGTGACGAACGGGTAGGCCCGCTTCTTGGCCGCCTTCGGGTCGCTCGAGGTGACCCGGACGGCGTACGCCGGACCGTCGTACTGCACGACCCAGCCGGCCTTCTTCTTCAGCACGCCGACGTGGACCGTCTCGTCGCCGACCTGCACGTCGGTGCAGCTCCGGAACGTCGTGAGGCACTCCCACCCGGTGCCGGAGTACGTCGGCAGCGCGGTCCAGCCGAGCGTGCCGCGGGCGGTGCCGTCGACCGACCAGGTGCCGCGGACCAGCGGGGCGCGGGAGTAGGCCGTGGTGGCGAACGACTCGCCGTCGCGGACCATCGCGGCCTGACCCGAGGTGCCGAAGGCGCCGGTGTCGAGCCCGAGCGGGGCGACCGGGGCGTCGCCGGGGACGATGAGCCGGTCGTCGCTCGCGGCGGCGACCAGCGCGTCGTCGGCGACGTCGCGGACCGGGAGGTCGGTGGAGACCACGACGACCTGGCCGTCCTCGTGCTCGACCGCGGCCTCGCGCTGCCCGTCGTGGGTGGCGACCTCGGCGCCGTCCGCGACGCGACAGGTCCAGGTCGACGGCGTGGTGCCGCACTGCCACGTGACCTGGTCCCAGCCGGTCGCGACGCGGACCTCGAGCGTCGGAGGTCGTGTCGCCGTCCTCCCAGCGGTACGTCGAGCCGAGGGCGAACAGCTCGCCGTCGAGCCGGGTCGCGCTGGGCTCGTCGACGGTGCGGTCGTAGTCCTGGAGGTGGTCGCGGTCCTCGTCGACGTGCTCGGCGACGACGTCGTTGAAGTACGACAGCACCTTGTGCACCTTGACCTTGCCGACCGTCGGCGGCACCGGGGGCGTCGTCGGCGGGTCGGTCGGCAGGCTGGTCGGCGGCGCGGCTCGGAGTCGGCGGCGTCGTGGTCGGGACCTGCGTCGGGGTCGGGGTCGGGAGCCTCGGTCGGCAGGTCGGACGGCGTGCTGCTCGGCGTCTCGGTCGGCGTCGGGTCGGCGTCGGAGGACGGGCTGGGTCGCTGCCGGGACCGGTCCGGCCGCCGCCGTGGGTGGTGCCCGCGCCGGCGCCGGCGGCCCGGGCCGCTGCCGGTGTGGTCGCCGACCTTGCCCGAGGACGAGCCGTCGGCCGCGCCGCTGTCCGACCCGCCGGCCGGCTGGTTGCCGCCGCCCTGGGCGTCGGCTGCCGCCGCCGCCGTCGGCGGCGTCGGTGGACTCCGCCTGCTCCTCGTCGTCGTCGACCGGGGCGCTGTCGGGGGTGGACGGGGAACGTCGCGCTCGGCGGCTGGGTGACGACGCGGCGGCTCGGTGGCCGTCGGGTCGCCGGCGGTCAGGCCGGTGATGCCCAGCACGATCGCCAGCGTGCCGGTGCTCGCGCCGGCCAGGGCCAGCCGCATCCGGAACAGCCGGCGGCGCCCGCGGCGCACGTCGTCGTCGGCGGGCACGATCGGCGCGTGCATGCCGCCGGCCAGCGCGTGCAGCCGCTCCTCGAGGTGGCGGTCAGCGGGATCAGTCATGGCCGTCCTCCTCAGGGTCTCGTCGGTTCGGGTTGCAAGGCGGTGCGCAGCTTGTCCAGCGCAGCCGAAGTCTGGCTCTTCACGGTTCCGGGGCTGACACCGAGGTCGGCGGCGGTCTCCTCGACCGACAGCCCCCAGTAGTGCCGGAGCACCACCACGCGCCGCTGCTTGGGGCCGAGCGTCTCCAGCGCGGCCCACAGTGCGTCGGAGTCCTCGGGCGAGACCCCGCTCGGCGCGGCCCGGTCGAGCCGGTCGTCCTCGGTCGAGGTCTCCCGGCGCCACGGCCGGCGCCACTCGTCGAGGTGGCTGTTGACGATCACCCGCCGGACGTAGGCGTCGACCGAGTCGGCCTTCGACGCCCGCGGCCACGCGACGTACAGCTTGGCGAGGGCGTTCTGCACGATGTCCTCGGCGCGGTGCGGGTCGCCGCAGAGGAGGTACGCCGTGCGGAACAGGTGGGCGCGCCGGCCTGAGACGTAGGCCGTGAAGCCGTCGTCCCGAGTGCCCGCCACGCGTCGCTCCGCTTCCCGGTTGCCGCCTGTTCTACCCCTCTGACGGTACGGGACGGCGTTTGGTTGGCCGGTCGCCGGAAATCTGTTCGACGAGCAGCGGCGCGGCCGGCTGTGGCGGACCTGTGCAGCACCTCTGGATCCGCACCGGGGGCGCGTAGGTTCGTCACAGGAAACCCACAGACTCCCCCGCCACTGTGAGGCCATGACCACCGCTCCCGCCGCCGACCTGACCCGACCCGACGGCAGCCCCCTGCGCGTCCTCGTCGTCGACGACGAGGTGAACATCGCCGAGCTGATCACCATGGCGCTGCGCTACGAGGGCTGGGAGGTGCGGATGGCGCACACCGGCACCAACGCGGTGAGCGCCGCCAAGGACCTCGGCCCGGACGCCGTGGTGCTCGACATGATGCTGCCGGACATCGACGGCCTCGAGGTGCTGCGCCGGATGCGGTCCTCGCTGCCCGACGTACCGGTCGTGTTCCTCACCGCCCGCGACGCGGTCGAGGACCGGGTGGCCGGGCTGACCGCCGGCGGCGACGACTACGTGACCAAGCCGTTCTCCCTCGAGGAGCTGGTGGCCCGGCTGCGCGGGCTGATGCGCCGCTCCGGCGCCCAGCGCGCCGCCGCCACCTCGGTGCTCGCGCGTCGGCGACCTCGAGCTGGACGAGGACAGCCACGAGGTGACCCGGGACGGCGAGGAGATCTCGCTGACCGCCACCGAGTACGAGCTGCTCCGCTTCCTGATGCGCAACCCCAAGCGGGTGCTGAGCAAGGCGCAGATCCTCGACCGGGTCTGGAACTACGACTTCGGCGGCCAGGCCAACGTCGTCGAGCTCTACATCTCCTACCTGCGCAAGAAGATCGACGCCGGCCGCGCGCCGATGATCCACACCATGCGCGGGGCGGGCTACGTGCTCAAGCCGGCATGAGGTCGCTCACCGCGCGGCTCGTCGTCACCGCGGTCGCGCTGGTCCTCGCCGTCTCGCTGCTGATCGGGGTGGCGGCCACCCTCGCGATCCACAACCGGCTCACCGGGCAGCTCGACGACCAGCTCGCGGCCAGCCGCGTCCAGCGCCTGGGCGCGACCGGGCCCGGCGGGCCGCCCGGGCATCACCCGGCCCGGCAGACCGTCGCAGGCCGGCTTCCCCGACGGCTCGACCGCGGACGCGGTCGGCTACCGCTTCGGCCGCGGCGGCGACCCGGACGAGGACCCCGCTCGACGACGACGCGCTGCGACGCGCTCGCGCGACGTGCCCGCCGACGGCGAGATCCACGACCTCGAGCTCGACGGGCTCGGCGGCTACCGCGTCGCAGGCCAGCGAGGCAGCATCCGCGGCGAGGCGGCACCGTCGTCGTCGGGCTCCCGACCGACGAGGTCGACGAGGCCGTCAGGTCGCTGATCGGCTACGAGGTCGGCGCTGATCGCGCTCGGCGCGCTGCTGGCCGCGGGCGGCGGGCTGCTGCTCGTACGCCGCCAGCTCCGCCCGCTGCGCGAGGTCGCGGCCACCGCCGACCGGGTCTCGGAGCTCCCGCTGTCCGAGGGCGAGATCGACCTCACCGAGCGGGTCCCCGCGCACCTGACCGACGAGCGCACCGAGGTCGGCCAGGTCGGCGCCGCGCTGAACACCCTGCTCGAGCACGTCGGCAGCTCGCTCGCCGCGCGGCACCGCAGCGAGCAGCAGGTCCGGCAGTTCGTGGCCGACGCCTCGCACGAGCTGCGCACGCCGCTGGCCACGATCGCCGGCTACACCGAGCTCGCGCGCCGGCGCCCCGACCCCGCCAACACCGCGACCGCGCTCGACCAAGGTCGAGGAGGAGTCGGTCCGGATGACCGCGCTCGTCGAGGACCTGCTGCTGCTGGCCCGCCTCGACGCCGGCCGGCCGCTGGCGAGCGAGCCGGTCGACCTGACCCACCTGCTCCTCGAGGCGGTCTCCGACGCGCGGGTGCTCGGCCCCGACCACCAGTGGCGGCTCGAGCTGCCCGAGGAGCCGGTCGAGGTGCGCGGCGACGAGCAGCGGCTGCACCAGGTGGTCACCAACCTGCTCACCAACGCCCGCAAGCACACCCCGGCCGGCACCGTGGTGACCGTGACGGCGCGGCCGGACGGGTTCGACGTGCACGACGACGGGCCGGGCTTCCCGGCCGACTTCGTGGGCAAGGCCTTCGAGCGGTTCGCCCGGGTCGACGAGGCCCGCGAGCGGACCGGCGGGGCCGGGCTCGGGCTCTCGCTCGTGGAGGCGATCGTGCGCTCGCACGGCGGCGTCGGTGACGCTCGACGAGCGCCCCGGGCGGCACCACGATCGCGGTCCGGCTGGAGGTCGCGCCGCGTAAGATCCGGCCGATCCACGACATGACCATGGTGTGAGCCCCCACCGCGACCCGGGCAGCGCCGAGCGCCTGCACCTGCTGTACGCCGAGCACGCCGGCCGGCTGTTCGCCTACGCCCGGCGCCACGGCAACGCCGCGACCGCCGAGGACCTGGTCGCCGACGCCTTCGAGATCGCCGTACGCCGCGCCGCCGACGTGCCGCTCGACACCGGCGAGGCCCGGGCCTGGCTGGTGGGCGTGGTCCGCAAGCTGGCCGCCAACCGGCGCCGCCGCGAGGCGACCCGGGAGGAGTGGTGGCGCGCGGCCGTCCGCGACGGCTGGCACGGCCGGCCCGGCGCCTCGGCCGAGGAGGTGGTCGCCGAGCGCGACGAGTGCCTGCGCGCCCTGGCGGCCCTCAGCGAGACCGACCGCGAGGCCGTCCTGCTCGTGGCCTGGGAGGGGCTCACCCCCGACCAGGCGGCCACCGTCCTCGGCCTGACCCGCAACGCCTTCACCGTCCGCCTGCACCGCGCCCGCCGGCGGCTGCAGCCACCCCCGACCCTCACGCTCCAGGAGACCCGATGACCGACCTGCTGACCCGCCTCACCGACGCCCGCCCCACCGACGCCGAGCTCGACGCGATGTGGTCCCCGGCCGACCGGGCCGCCCGGCTCGGACGTCCTGCACGCCGTCCGGCCGCGCCGCGCGGCGCCGGCGCCGGGCCGGCGCGCTGGTCGCGGCCGCCGTGGCCGCTCGCCGCCGTGGCCGTGCCCGCCGTCGCTCGACTCCGGCGACGCGACGCGGCGGCCGACCTGCAGGCCCTGGCCCGGCGCGGCGGTCGTACGACGGCCCGGTGCTCGCCGAGGGCACCTGGCTGCACGAGCAGGGCACGTCGGTGCAGCGCAACGCCCCGGGCAGCGGCGAGGAGCCGGTCTACGCCCACCAGCGCGAGTCCTGGACCAGCTTCGACGGGACGGTCATGGTGATCGACCGCGCGGACGGCCAGCCGGTGGAGTACGCCGTGCTCGACGCGCGACGTCCCGGCGACGTACCAGTCGCCCACCCCGGCGTTCTCCGCCACGCTGCCCGACGGACGCCGACGGCCTGCTCGCCTACCTGGCGCCGCGGGTCTTCGGCTCCAGCTCGCACGCCGAGGCGATGTACAGCGCCCTGACCCAGCTGGCCGGGTCCCACACCCTGCCGCCGGCCACCCTGGCCGCCGCCTTCGAGGCGCTGGCCACCCTCGACGACGTCACGACCGACGACGTCGAGGTCGGCGGCCGGCCGGCGATCGAGGTGAGCTACGACGAGCAGCTGACCCACGAGCACCGAGACCTACGTGTTCGACCGCGAGACCGGCCAGCAGCTGTCGACCCGGACCCGGAGCCGGCTGACCGACTTCGTCTCCACCACCTCGCTGAGCGAGGTCGTCGACGAGGTGCCGGCCGAGGTGCTGGCCGCGTTCGAGCGGGCACGCCGGCTGACGCCGGGTTGGCGAGACGAAGATTGTCTGACAATCTTGGCCCCGTGACGACCACCGAGCACGCAGACCCGGTCCCAGGAGCAGTTCGAGCGCGCCGAGGAGCGCACGGCGCACAACTACCACCCGCTCCCGGTGGTGGTCGCGCACGCCGAGGGCGCCTGGATGACCGACGTCGACGGCCGCCGCTACCTCGACCTGCTGGCCGGCTACTCCGCGCTCAACTTCGGCCACGGCCACCCGGCGCTGCTCGCCGCCGCGCACACCCAGCTCGACCAGCTGACGCTGACCTCCGCGCGTTCGTGCACGACAAGTTCGCCGACTTCACCGCCGCGCTCGGCGACCTGTGCGGCAAGGACCTGGTGCTGCCGATGAACACCGGCGCCGAGGCCGTCGAGACCGCGATCAAGGTGGCCCGCAAGTGGGGCTACGAGGTCAAGGGCGTGCCCGCCGACCGGGCCGAGATCATCGTCGCCTCCGGCAACTTCCACGGCCGCACCACGACCATCGTCGGCTTCTCCGACGACCCCGACGCCCGCGACGGCTTCGGCCCGTTCACGCCCGGCTTCGTCACGGTCCCGTACGGCGACCTCGCGGCCCTCGAGGCGGCGATCACCGCCAACACGGTGGCGGTCCTCGTCGAGCCGATCCAGGGCGAGGGCGGCGTGGTCATCCCGCCCGACGGCTACCTGCGCGGCATCCGCGAGGCCTGCACCGCGCAACAACGTGCTCTTCGCCGCCGACGAGATCCAGGCCGGCCTCGGCCGCACCGGCAAGACGTTCGCCTGCGACCACGAGGACGTCGTCCCCGACATCTACGTGCTCGGCAAGGCGCTGGGCGGCGGCATCGTCCCGGTCTCCGCGATCGTGGCCGACAAGGACGTCCTCGGCGTGCTGCGCCCCGGCCAGCACGGCAGCACCTTCGGCGGCAACCCGCTCGCCTGCGCGGTCGGCCTCACGGTGGTCGAGATGCTGCGGACCGGCGAGTTCCAGGCCCGCGCGACCGAGCTCGGCGTGCTCGTGCGCCAGCGGCTCGACGCGCTCGTCGGCCACGGCGTCGTCGGCGTCCGCACCCGCGGCCTGTGGGCCGGCGTCGACATCGACCCGGCGATCGGCACCGGCCGGCAGGTCTGCGAGGCGCTGATGGCCCGCGGCGTCCTGGCCAAGGACACCCACGGCTCCACCATCCGCCTGGCCCCGCCGCTGGTGGTCTCGCCCGAGGACCTCGGCTGGGGCCTCGACCAGCTCGCCGACGTGGTCACGACCGCCTGAGCGGTTTCGGGTCGTGTCGACGGGTACGACTGCCGCATGACCCCTTCGGCTCGAGCACGCCGCCATGCGCGCTGCCGTGGCCGACGTGCAGCAGGCGCACCAGGAGCTCACCGAGGCCCGGACCGACGCCCAGCACAAGGTGTCGAGCCTGCTCGGCGGCGGCTGGAGCGGGGTGGCGGCCGACGCGTTCGCCGAGGCCTGGCAGCGACTGGCTGACCGGCGCCGGCCAGGTCGAGGACGGCCTCGACGCGATGTCGCTGCTGCTCGACGCCGTGCACCGCGACATGATCCAGCGGCGACGACGCCTCGCAGGCCGCCCTCGACCAGCTCTCGACGCCGCACTCATCGACCGGCTCGGCTGATGGCCGGCAGCCCGGACCAGTACGCCGTCGACCCCGAGCAGCTCGACGCGATCGTCCACGACCTCGAGACCACCCAGCAGACGGCTCGCAGACCACCACCGACAACCTCGAGAAGCAGATCGCCAAGCTGCACGACGACCTGGGAGGGACTGTCGGCGGCCGCCCAGCGCGAGGCGCACCAGGAGTGGGAGGCCGGGATGGCCACCATGCAGGACGGCGCTCGCGGGCATGCGGCGCGCGGCCCGGGTCGCGCACACCAACTACACCAACGCCGTCCAGGCCAACGTCTCCATGTGGCAGGGCCTGGCGTGACCATCGCCGTCGACGCCGGCGGCTTCGACTCCGCAGCCGAGGCCTTCGCGATGGGCAACGGCGTCGCCGCGCAGTTCTACAGCGGGATGAAGGAGGCGCTGTCCGGCTACGGCCAGATGGCCGGCGACGACAAGACCTCCGACGAGTTCGCGGCCCAGTACGACGCCGCGGCGGCCGACACCATGGGTGCCGCGCGCCGACCTGGTCGGCGCGCTCGCCGGCGCTGGCCCGGATCACCTCGGCCACCGGCACCAACCACCGCAACGCCAACGCGAGCTCGGTCTACAGCGCCAACCCGCCCGTCTACACCGGCGACCAGTTCGACGCGCCGCCGGAGACCACGGTCACCGTCGCGGCGTACACCCCACCGAGCGCGGTCGGCGGCGACGACCCGGACACCCCGCAGTTCTGGGACATGCTCACCGACTACCTCGAGGGCTACACCTGGCCCGGCGCCGACACCGGCACGCTGCGCGCAGGCCGCGGGCACCTGGCGGCAGTTCGGCTCGATGATGGACAACACCATCTCGTCGTACCTCTCCACGGCGATCTCGCAGCTCCAGGCGCAGCGCTCGCCCGAGGTGGAGATCGCGATCCAGGTGACGAAGGGGCTGCAAGCTCGAGCTCGAGCAGTTCTCCTACCACTGCAACGACCTCGGCCAGGCCTGCGAGGACTACGCCGACGCAGGTCGAGGCGGTCCGCGACGTCGTCAAGGGCATCATGAAGCGACCTGGCCATCGAGATCGGGATCACCGCGGTGGCCGCGGGCATCACCTCGTTCTTCACCTTCGGCGGCGGTGCCGCGGCGGGTGGTGCGGTCGACCGGCTGGCGGCTCGCGGCGGCCGCGCGCAAGGTGATCCACGCGTTCACCGCGATGAAGGCCGTGGTCAAGGCGGCGTCGGTGGCCAAGCTGACCAAGGTCGCGAGCAAGATCCCGGTGCTGCGCAAGGGTTCCAGAAGATCAGCGGCGCGGCCAACCGGGCCAAGCACGAGAAGATGCTGGTCGAGCTGCGCCGCGAGATGGGCAAGCCGCACACGACCGATCCCAAGCTCAGCAAGCTGATGGACGAGATGCTACCGCGACAACGCCCAGGTCGGCAGCGGCTCCACGGCCGCGGCGGTCCGCCACGAGCTGGCCACGGGCGGGACCGTCGGCGGCAAGACGCACACCGAGAAGGCCGAGGGCATGGTGACGGCGCTGGAGAAGTGGCTGCGCAACAATCCGACGGCGTCGCCGGGCGACCGCGCCGCCGCGGAGAACGTGCTCAAGGACCTGCTCGACGCCCTCGCCGGGAAGTGAGGACACCGATGGACCTGGACGGCTTCGCCGCCGCGCTGTTCGCGGCCGCGCCCACCGTGCGCGAGAAGCTGCGCCTCGCGGGGGACGACGAGCTCCCGGACCACGACATGCCGACGATCTGGATGGGCGACGCCGGTCGCGCGCTCGGCGCAGGCGCTCGGCGTAGCTGCCCGAGGACCAGCGCCGCGCCGCCTTCGACGTCGTCGAGCGCGGATGGACCCGGCCTCGGCGCGGCTGCAGCGACCTGGGTCGCCACCGGTCTGCTCGAGGCGCTCGCCAGCGCCGTCTCGCGCGGCGACCTCGACCCCGGCCCTGCTGCCTCGCTGCTGGGCCGCGAGTCGCGCGCCTACCTCGACGCCTGGGACCAGTTCACCCTCGGCCGCTCGAGCCTGGAGCCGTCGTGAGCCGCGACTCGGTCGCGGACTTCGTCGACGGCGACCCGCGGGCGGCTGCCCTGCTGCGCCAGAGCCTGACCACGCTGCGCGACCGGATGGCCACCGACCCCGGCTCGGCCGCCCTGCGCCGCGACCTCGACGCGGTGCTCAACGGCCGGCTGGACCTGCGCGACCTGGCCGAGGTGCCGGCGTTCCGCGCCCTCGCCGAGGACGGGATGCGCGCGGTCGAGGCCGAGTGGCAGGCCCTCGACCCCGAGGACCGGGCGCGCCAGGTCGCCGCCGGGCGCGAGCCGCTCGAGGCCTCGAGGCCTAGGCCGAGTCGGGCCAGACCAGCGCCGGCAGCGAGCCGCCGATGATCTCGAGCAGCTCGTCGCGGCTCACGTCCGCGCGGGGTCGGTGCCCCAGGCGATCACCAGCTCCTCGGTCATCGCCGACCAGCCGCGGACGACGAGCCGGTTGTGCGGGGTGTCCGCGATCAGCAGCGCCGTCGGGGTCCTCCAGGAAGATCCGCTCGCGAGAGCACGCCGCGGGCCTCCTCGTAGATCGCGCGCAGCGCCTCGTTGCCGCCGGCGGCGCCCTTGATCAGCGAGACGTAGCCCTCGAAGTTGGCCAGCACGTAGTCGACGTACGCCGCCACCGAGACCTGCAGCCGCTCCAGCGGGTCGCCCTCGGCGGGCGGCGCGGTCTGGGCGATCAGGTCGTCGGCCGCGCGGCGTACGACGGCCTCGTGGAAGGCGTGCTTGTTGCCGAAGTAGTGGTAGAGCAGGCCGCGGGAGATGCCGGCCTCCTCGGCCAGCAGGTCGATCGACAGCTCGTCGAGCGAGCGGGTGGCCAGCAGCCGGACGCCGAGGTCGAGGAGCTGGCTGCGGCGCTCGTCCGGCGACGAGCCGGGAGCGTGTGGTCGGCGGTCACGGCGCCGCACTCTATTGACACTTGTTCAATAACGCCAATACCGTCGGGCCATGGCCTCCCCCGACCCGCCCAGCACGTCGACCACCTGATCGTCGGCGCCGGCTTCGCCGGCCTCTGCGCCGCGATCAAGCTCGCAGGAGGACGGCGAGACCGACTTCGTGGTCCTCGAGAAGGGCTCCGACGTCGGCGGCACCTGGCGCGACAACACCTACCCCGGCGCCGACCTGCGACGTCCCGAGCCAGCTCTACTCCTACTCGTTCGCGCCGACCCACGACTGGTCGAGCTCCTACTCGCCGCAGCCGGAGATCCAGGCCTACATCAAGCAGGTCGCCGACGAGTCCGGGACGCTCGACCGGTTCGTCTTCGACACCGCCGTCGAGGACGCCGCCTGGGACGACGAGGCGCAGCGCTGGACGGTCCGCACCAGCGGCGGCACCTGGGTCTCGCGCGACCCTCGATCGTCGGCGCCGGCGGCCTCTCGGCGCCCAAGCTGCCCGAGATCGACGGGCATCGAGACCTTCCAGGGCGAGGTCTTCCACTCCGCGCGGTGGGACCACGACGTCGACCTGACCGGCAAGCGGGTGGCCGTGATCGGCACCGGCGCCTCGGCGATCCAGATCGTGCCCGAGCTGCAGAAGGTCGGTCGGGCCACCTCGACGTCTACCAGCGCACCGCGCCGTGGGTGATCCCGCGCAACGACCGGCCCTACAGCGCGCTCGAGCGGACCGCCCTGCAAGCGGGTGCCCGGGCCTGCAGAAGCTCTACCGCACCGGCCTCTACTGGGCCCACGAGGCCTACGTGCCGGCGTTCACCATCGAGCCCAGGATCGCCGCGCCCGGCCCGCAAGGTGGCGCTGAAGAACATCGAGAAGGGCATCAAGGACCCCGAGCTGCGCGCGAAGGTCACGCCGCACTTCGCGTTCGGCTGCAAGCGGGTGCTGCGCTCCAACACCTACTACCCGGCGCTCGACGCCGACAACACCGAGCTGGTCACCGACCCGATCGCCAAGGTCACCGGCAACGCGATCGTCACCGCCGACGGCGTCGAGCGCGAGATCGACGTGCTGGTCGTCGCCACCGGCTTCTACACGACCGAGCTGCCGATCACCGAGCACGTCACCGGCCGCACCGGCCGCACGCTGGCCGACGCGCTGGCGCGAGACCGGCATGGCGGCCTACAAGGGCACGACGGTCCCGGAGTTCCCCAACCTGTTCCTGCTCGTCGGGCCCAACACCGGCCAGGGCCACACCAGCATGATCTTCATCATCGAGGCGCAGGTCGCCTACCTGCGCGACGCGCTCGCGCCGGATGCGCGCGCGAGGGGCTCGCCAGCGTCGAGCCGACCCAGGACGTCGACCGACGCGCTGGAACCGCGAGCCTGCAGAAGCGGATGGGCCGCACCGTGTGGACCACCGGCGGCTGCCAGAGCTGGTACCTCGACGCGCACGGCCGCAACACCACGCTGTGGCCGCGCTCCACCGTCGACTTCCGGCGCCGGCTGGCGTCGTTCGACGCCGACGCCTACCAGGAGACCCCGCCGATCGGAGGCTGCGCATGAAGACGCTCGAACGACAAGGTGGTCGTGATCACCGGTGCCGGCTCCGGCATCGGCCGCGCCCTCGCCCTCAACCTGGCCCGCCGCGGCTCGCTGCTCGCGCTGTCCGACGTCGACGAGGCCGGGCTGGCCGAGACCGTCGCCCAGGCCCAGCGGGCCGGCGCCGTCGAGGTGCGCAGCGACCGGCTCGACGTGGCCGACCGCGACGCGTTCGGGCGCTACGCCCTCGACGTCGTCCAGCAGTTCGGCCGGGTCAACGTCGTCATCAACAACGCCGGCGTCGCGCTGGCCGGCGACTTCACCGACCTCGAGTACAACGACATCGACTGGATCGTCGGCGTGAACTTCTGGGGCGTCGTGCACGGCACCAAGGAGTTCCTGCCGCACCTGATCGCCTCCGGCGACGGCCACGTCGTCAACCTGTCCTCGCTGTTCGGGCTGGTCTCGATGCCCGGCCAGTCGATGTACAACGCGACCAAGTACGCCGTGCGCGGCATGACCGAGGCGCTGCGCGAGGAGATGCTCATCGCCGGCCACCCGGTCGGCGTGACCGCCGTACACCCCGGCGGCATCAAGACCGCGATCGCCCGCAACGCCCGGGTCTCGGCCAAGGAGAGCAAGGAGGAGACCGCCACGCTCTTCGACGAGAAGCTGGCCCGGATGACGCCCGAGCGGGCCGCCGAGATCATCGTCAACGGCATCCTCAAGAACCGCGCGCGGGTCCTCGTCGGCATCGACGCCCACGCCGTGCACCACTTCGCCAAGCTGCTCGGCTCGCGCTACCAGGACGTCGTGGCCAAGACCTCGAAGCGCGTGCTGCCGCACAAGGCCACCATCGTCTGAGGTCGCCGTCTGGGGTAGAACCGTCGGGTGCACCTCTCCCGCCGGTGACGCCGTACGGGTGGAGATGACCAAGTGGGGCGACCGGCCGCACTCGGAGTTCGACGCGGGTCTACCTCGGCGCCGACGCGCACGGCGACTGGGTCGGCGCCCGCGCCGGCACCCGCTGCTCGGCGCCGGGAGCGACGTTCCTCGACCAGCGGTCGGACTGGGTCACGCTGCTGCCGCCGGACGGCGCGTGGTGGCGGCCGGCTTCTACGACCCGGCGCGGCCGACGGCGGACCTACGTCGACATCGCCACGGTCACCGGTCTGGGACGGCGCCGTCGGTGACCGCGCGTCGACCTCGACCTCGACGTGGTCGCGCGGCTCGACGGCGACGTGCTGCTCGACGACGAGGACGAGTTCGAGCGGCACCGGGTCGCCTACGGCTACCCGCGCCGAGGTCGTCGCCGCGGCCGCTGGCCACGCGCCGCGGTCCGTGCGAGGCGCCGTCCGGCGCCGGCCGCCGCCGTTCGACGGCAGCCACCGGCCCTGGCTGGCGGCGCTGCGCGAGCGTGGTGCCCGGCATGAGCCGCCGCTGAGCCGTCGGCGACGCCGTACGGCTCGATGATGACGAAGTGGGGCGACCACCCGCACTGGGAGATGGACGGCGTCTACCCGGGCGGACGACCGCGGGTGACTGGCTCGGCCTCGCCGAGCGGCACCCGCGTGCCCGCCCGCGGGAGCTCGCGCTCGACCACCGAGCACGACCAGGTCGTGGCTGGTGCCGAGGCGCTCCCGCGGCGGACGCGGCGTGCGGCTCGAGGCCT
Organism: uncultured Actinomycetota bacterium; assembly: GCA_963815545.1. Lineage (GTDB taxonomy): Bacteria > Actinomycetota > Actinomycetes > Actinomycetales > Dermatophilaceae > Phycicoccus. Next base: position 33,541 of record CAWFGY010000006.1, on the reverse strand, counting down.
GGCCGGCGACGTTCGCACGGCACCGGGCGGGAGTCGTGCGGACCTACGTGGACATGACCGACGGTCCCGGCGTGGGACTGGCGGCATCCGCTGCGACGCGGTCGACCTGCGACCTCGACGTCGATCCGCCGACGGCTCGACCGGTCGGTGGCCGTCGACGACCAGGACGAGTTCGACGAGCACCGGGTGAGTACCTCGTCCGCTACCACTGCGCGAACACGCTGCCTGCGCTGGGCGGCGCCGCGACCTGCGACGTCAGCGACGACGCGCGAGCTGTTCGCGCTGCTCGTCGACGACGCGGCTCCCGAGCGGTGGGCGCAGGCGGCCGAGCGGCTCGCCGGACCGCTGTGCAAGCCTGACCGCGTGCGCATCGACTTCCACGGCTCGCCCGAGCCGACGCTCGGGGTGGAGTGGGAGCTGGCGCTGGTGGACCGGCGTACCCGCGACCTGCGCAACGACGCCGCCCACCTCTTCGCCCGGGCCAAGGCCCGGCTCCCGCACCCGGCGCGGCTGCACAAGGAGCTGCTGAAGAACACCGTCGAGATCGTCACCGGCGATCTGCTCGACGGTGCCGGAGGCGATGGCCGACCTGCGCCGGACGCTCGAGGCCGTCGTACCGGCCGGCGACGACCTCGGGATCGACCTGTTCGGCGCCGGCACCCACCCCTTCGCGTACTGGACCGGGCAGCAGCTGACCGAGGGGCACCGCTACGCAGGAGCTGATCAACCGGACCCAGTGGTGGGGCCGGCAGATGCTGATCTGGGGCGTGCACGTGCACGTCGGGCTGCCCGAGCAGGCGCGGGTGATGCCGGTGCTGTCGGCGCTGCTGAACTACTACCCGCACCTGCAGGCGCTGTCGGCGTCCTCGCCGATCTGGGCCGGCGTGGACACCGGCTACGCCTCCAACCGGGCGCTGATGTTCCAGCAGCTGCCGACCGCCGGGCTGCCGTTCCAGTTCGCGACGTGGGAGGAGTTCGAGGCGTTCGTCGGCGACCAGGTGACCACCGGCGTGATCGACGAGCTCACCGAGGTCCGCTGGGACGTCCGGCCGGCGCCGCACCTCGGCACCCTCGAGAACCGGATCTGCGACGGCGTCTCGACCTTCGCCGACCTCGTCGGCGCTGGTCGCGCTCACGCACTGCCTGGTGGTCGACCTCGACGCCCGGCTGGCCGCCGGCGAGGAGCTGCCGGTGCATGCCGCCCTGGCACGTGCAGGAGAACAAGTGGCGGGCCGCCCGCTACGGCCTGGACGCGATCGTGATCCTCGACGCCGCGTCCAACGAGCGGCTGATCACCGACGACCTCGCCGACCTGGTCGAGCGGCTCGCGCCGGTGGCCGAGCGGCTGGGCTGCGCGGCCGAGCTGGCGTCGGTGCTCGAGATCCCGGCGCGCGGGGCGTCGTACCAGCGCCAGCGGGCGGTCGCCGCGCGCGACCGACGGCGACCTGGTCGCGGTCGTCGACTCGGTGGTGCAGGAGCTGCGCGACGCGCTGAGCTCGGAGCTCAGTAGCCGCCCTCCGGCGGCACCATCTCGAGGCGGACGCCGAGCAGCCGCACCGGGCGGTCGTGCTCGACCCGGTCGAGCAGGCTCACCGCCGCGCTCGGCCAGCACCTCGGGGTCGTTGCTCGGCTCGGGCAGGGTCAGGCTGCGGCTGATCGTGATGAACGGGCGGTAGCGGAGCTTGAGCCCGACCCGCGCCGCCGGCCGGCCCTCCTTGTCGATGTCCTCGACCACCTGCGCGGGTCAGCGTGCGCACCTCCTCGGCGATCCGGTCCCAGTCCTCGAGGTCCTCCTGGAACGTCGTCTCCCGGCCGTGCGCCCGCGGCACCCAGGGCTCCGCGTCGACCGCGCTGTCGCTGACCCCGCGCCCGAGGCGGTGGTACCACGGCCCCATCGTCGGCCCGAGCTCCGCGGCGAGCAGCCGCGCGTCCGACCGGGCCAGCTGGTCGACGGTGTCGATCCCGAGCGCGGCCAGCTTCTTCGCGGTCTTCGACCCGATCCCCCACAGCGCCGTGGTCGGCCGGTCGCCCATCACCTCGAACCAGTTCTCCGCGGTCAGCATCCAGGTCCCCCGCGGCTTCCCGAAGTCCGTCGCGATCTTGGCCCGCAGCTTGTTGTCCCCGATGCCGACCGAGCAGTGCAGCCGCGTCTGCGCCAGCACCCGCTCCCGGATGTGCCCCGCAAACCGCACCGGATCGGCCAGGGGGTCGCCTGAGGACCCACCCAGGGCCCCCTTCCCCTCGGTCGGGAGGCTCCCCTGCCCCGCCTCCACCACCGTTGCTGCTTCGAGCTCGTCCGCGGCGCCGCCCCAGGGACGGCCGCGGCCGATGGCGCCCGTCGGCGCCGACGCGTCCGGCTCGTCGCCGGGCCGCGGGCCGGCGGCCAGGAACGCCTCGTCCCAGCCGAGCACCTCCACGACGACCGGGCGGCCGCCCCACTCGAGCGAGCGGAGCGTGGCCATCACCGCCGCCGAGGCCTCGTCGTAGGCCTCCCGGTCGACCGGCAGGAACACCGCGTCCGGGCACTTCCGCGCGGCCAGCCGCAGCGCCATCCCGGAGCCGACGCCGGACTCCCGCGCCTCGTAGGACGCCGTCGACACCACCCCGCGCTTGGTCGGGTCGCCGTCGCCGCCGACGATCACCGGCAGGCCGGCCAGCTCGGGGCGGCGCAGCACCTCGACCGCGGCGATGAACTGGTCGAGGTCCACGTGCAGGACCCAGTGCTCGATCGGGTGCACGCCGTCCGGACCGGTCGCCGCTGGTCTCACTCATCGCCGACGGCCGCGCCCGGCTCCGGCTGCCAGCGCGGCGGCGGCGGCAGCGCCTCGGTCGACTCGATCTGCGACATGCCCGGTGAGCAGCAGCAGGTCGACCACGACCGAGCGCAGCTGGCCCAGCACCACCTCGGCGGTCAGCTCGTCGGCCCGCTCCACCAGCCCGGACGCCTCGCCGACCGCCAGCAGCGCGTCGCGGGCGGCGACGGCCATCCGGTCGGCGGCCAGCTCGTCGGCCACCATGTCGGCGGCGTCCGCGAGGTCGAACGCGAGCAGCGAGTAGGACTTCGGGACCGGCCGGCCGTAGTAGGCCGCCACCGCGGTCTGGCGGACCAGCACGCGGGTGCTGCGCAGCGCCCGGTCGAGCGGCTCGACCAGGTCGGCCATCCGCCGGATGTCGGGCGGTGCCGGATCCGGAACGGCGAGGACGGTCACCACCGCCATGCCCTCGTCGGCGGCGTCCTGCAGCTCGCGGATCAGGCTGTCCGTCGCCCGGGCGTCGGCCAGCAGCTCCAGCCCGCGCGCGGCGACGCCGTCGACCATCACCTCGCCGGCCGCCCGCAGCAGCGCGGCGATCTTCCGCACCACGTCGCCGCCTGCTCCCGCGGACGGCGCAGCGGCGCGGCGGGCACCACGGTCGCCGCCACCAGCGCGACGCAGCCGCCGATCACGGCGTCGCTCCACCGGATCAGCGCGTCGGACGGCGCCGGCACCAGCGCGGCGATGATGATCGACTGCACCGCGGCCTGGGTGACGAACAGCTGGCCGCCGTCGATCAGGAAGCGCGGCCGACATCGCCAGCGCGACGACCAGCGCGATCTGCCACCAGCCCGGAGCCGATGCCGATCGACCAGCAGGTCGGCCAGCAGCACGCCCGAGCGCCACGCCGAGGGTCACCTCGGCGACCCGGCGCAGCCGCTGGCCGTAGGACGTCCCGAGGCTGACCACGGCCGCGACCGGCGCGAAGAACGGCGTCGGGTGGCCGAGCAGGTCGGCGGCGATCAGCCAGGCGACGCCGGCGGCGGCCGCGCACTGCGCGATCTGCCAGCGCTTGGCGCTGAGGCGGGCGAACCGCGCGCGCACGGAGATCCGGCCGCGGCCAGAGCCGGTCGAGCGGCGCATCCTCGACCGCACCGGGCTCCATGTCGGTCGATGCGTGCCAGACCGGCCGGACGGCGGCGCCGAGCCCGGCTCACGGCAGGCCCGCCCGGCTGTGCGGCGGCGGCGCCGGGCGCGACCGTCGAGGTCGCCGGTGGCGAGGCGGCCACCCAGAGCGCGGCGGCGGTGGCGACCGCCACGGCGAGCAGGCCGAGGGCGCGCAGCGGGCGTGGGCGAGGTGGTGCACGGGTCCTCCCGAGACGGTGGGCGCAGGTCGTCCGTGCCGTCGACGCTAGGGCCGAGCGGGGACGGACGGACCGGGTGAGCGCCGGCCTGTGGACGAGCCGCGGAGCCGGCTCGGCTGTGGACGGCTGGTGGCCCGCGGGACGATCACCTGCGGTCGTGGACCCCAGGCTTGTGGCGCCCGTCACCGCGAGGAAGGATCGGCCGCCTCGCCCCTACCGTCAGCCAAGGAGCTCCGTGGCCACTCCCATCGATCCGACCTCGGCCGGGTTCCTGCTCGCCGAGAACCGCAGCATGCCGATGCACGTCGGCGGCCTGCAGCTGTTCGAGAAGCCGGAGGGCGCGGGACGCAACTACATCCGCGAGATGTTCGAGGAGATGCGCGACGAGGAGGAGATCGCGCCGCTGTTCCTCAAGCACCCCTACCGCTCGGTGCGGACCGGCGGCCAGCTGGTCTGGAAGGACGACGACGAGTTCGACATCGAGCACCACGTCCGCCACAGCGCGCTGCCCAAGCCCGGCCGGGTCCGCGAGCTGCTCGAGCTGTGCTCGCGGCTGCACAGCACCCGGCTGGCCTGGGAGCGGCCGCTGTGGGAGGCGCACGTCATCGAGGGGCTGCGCGACGGCCGGGTGGCGATGTACACCAAGACCCACCACGCGCTGGTCGACGGCGTCTCGGCGATGCGGCTGCTCCAGAGCGTGCTGACCACCGACCCGGACAAGCGCGGGATGCCCGCGCTGTGGGGCAAGCAGGCCGTCGAGCCGGCCGAGCACGCTCGAAGCCGAAGAGCGACGGCAGCCTCTCCGACGTCCCGATGGCCGCGCTGCGCTCAGCGCGCTCGGCATCACCGCCGAGGCCGCCGGCATGCCCGGCGCGCTGATCAAGACGATCACCAAGGCCGCCGCGCAACGAGACCTCGGCGCTCTCGCTCTACGCCCCGCGCACCCTCTTCAACCAGAGCATCACCGGCTCGCGCCGCTTCGCCGCCCAGGACTGGCCGATCGAGCGGCTCCGCGCCATCGGCAAGGCCACCGGCACCACCCTGAACGACGTGGTGCTGGCCATGTGCAGCGGCGCGGTGCGCACCTACCTGCTCGAGCTCGACGCGCTGCCCGAGGCACCGCTGGTCGCGATGGTGCCGGTCGGCCTCAACGCCAAGCAGTCCCACGTCGCCTCCGTCCGAGGGCGGCAACGCCGTCGGCGCGGTGATGGTCCAGCTCGCCACCGACCTCAACGACCCGGCCGACCGGCTCTCGACGATCCACAAGTCGATGAAGGACGGCAAGGAGGCGCTGTCCTCGATGACGCCGGTGCAGATCCTGGCGATGAGCGCGCTCGGCCAGGCGCCGGCGATCCTCACGCCGATGCTGCGGATGCAGGGGATCGTGCGGCCGCCGTACAACCTGATCATCAGCAACGTCCCCGGGCCCAAGACGACGCACTACTGGAACGGCGCCCGGCTGGTCGGCACCTATCCCGCTGTCGATCCCGATCAACGGGATGGCGCTCAACATCACCTGCACGTCGTACGACGGCAAGATGGCCTTCGGCCTGACCGGCTGCCGCCGCACGGTGCCGCACCTGCAGCGGCTGCTCAGCCACCTCGACGACGAGGTCGACGGCGCTGGAGAAGGCCGCCGGCGTCTGACCTGACGCTCAGGGCCGTCTCGTCGAGGCCGCCGCCGTGTCGGCGGCGACGGCGCGCAGCCGGGCGCGGGTGATGTCGGCGACGGTGAGCAGCCCGGCGGCGCGGGCGTTGGACCCCTCGCGGGTCGGCTCGGCGGAGTTGACGCTGATGCAGCGCCGGGTGCCGCCGTCCTCCTCGTTGGCCAGCGCGACCGCGTGCCCCGTCGTGCCGCTGCCGGCGAAGAAGTCCAGCACCAGCACGTCGTCCGGCATCGTCGCCAGGATCCGCCGCACCAGGCCGGTCGGCTTGGGCGACTCGAAGACGTGGCCGACGATCTCCTTGAGCTCGGCCACCGCGGTGTCGGTCGAGCCGACCTCCTCGGCCAGCCAGATGGTGCGCAGCTTCTTGCGCCGCCCGCCCGGGACGTCGCGGGCCAGCCAGTCCCGCTGGAAGACGTCGACCCGCTCGCCGTGCCGGCCCTTGATCCGCCGGCAGACCAGGTCGTCGCCGCGCTCGTCGATCAGCGGCCGGCTCCAGCGCCACACCGCCGGCTTGCCGTCGCCGAAGACCGGCTCGATCTCGAGGCCGCCCTCGAACGGCGCCGTCCGGACCAGGCCGCTCTCGGGGTCGCCCCACAGCGGGAAGTGCAGGGTGCGCGCGGTGACCGGGTTGAACTTCTTGTTGGTGTTGCGCAGCGGCAGGTGCCGGAACCGCCGGCCCGTCGGGTCCACCTGCGGGAAGTCGCGCTCCACCACGCTGTCGGCGCTGCTCGCGTCCAGGACCGTCTCGCCGCGCGTCCCTGGCGTAGACGAGCAGGTACTCGTGGCTGGTCGCGAACCCCCGCCCCAGCTGGCGGCCCTTGGGGTTGAGGTTGACCACGACCTGGGCCAGGAAGTTCGGCCTCGCCGAACACCTCGTCCATCAGCAGCCGCAGGTGGGCCGCCTCGTTGTCGTCGATGCTCACGAAGATCGCGCCCGCGCTCGTCGAGCACCTCGCGGGCCGCCTCCAGCCGCGGCCGCATCATCGCCACCCAGGCCTGGTGCCGGCTGCTGCCGGCCACGCCGCGGATGTCGTCGCGGTAGGCGAAGTCGTTGCCGGTGTTGTACGGCGGGTCGATGTAGACCAGGTCGACCTTGCCGAACTCGGCCACCAGCGTCGGCAGCACGTCGAGGTTGTCGCCCTCGATGAACGTGTTCCAAGGCCGCACGCGGCGACCCTAGTCGCGTCAGTAGCCCACGAGCGTGGGCGTGGCCGTGAGCACCTCGAGGTCGACCGGCGCGCCGGCGATCGTCACCGTGCCGGGCACGTCCTGCCACGGGCCGCCGTTGACGCGGTAGGTCGCGGTGTACGTCGTGTCCACGCTCGGCGCCACCCGCCCCTTGCTTCAGGTAGCTGTGGGTCACGTCGAGCTGCGGGTACGGCGCGCCGGGCCGGTCGGTCGTCGCCGACGCCGCCGTCACCGAACCGCCAGCCGAACTGGCTGGGCACGATGTGCAGGTCGACCTGCTGGCCCAGCAGCGTGATCGTCCGGTCGAACGGCGCGATCTCGGTGTAGAAGTTCGTGTCGAAGTTGACCAGGGTGCGGCCGTTGGCTGGCTGCACCTTCAGCGCCGCGGCGGCAGTGGGATGCGCGCCAACGCCGCGGCGACCAGTCCCGGAGTGATTCAGGCCGGCGCTTCGTCGGGCGGGAGTCACAGAACGCGAACGGATCGATCCCGCAGCTGATCGCGGTCGCGACGCAAACGGCGTCCAGATCGGAGTCTCGGATCGGTCGGCCACGTCGTTCCGCCGCTGCTGGTCAATCGGTGGCCGCTGCCGGTGCAGACCTGTCACCGTACTGCACATGAGATGCCCCGTTCACGGTCGTGTGTCATGGTCTCGAGTGGCAGCTGCAGCGGCCGCGGCAGCCGCCCGAACGTCGACAGCGCAAGCACGATCAGTGACGATCGCCAGACCGCGCCGCATCACGACAGGAACTCGATGACGTCGAATCAGCCAACCGTCGCCGTCCTGCTCAAGCTCGAAGACAGACGATCCGCTTCGTCGGCCTCGTAGTGGACGGGCTCTGCCACCTGCTGCTCGTCGACGGTCGTTCCGTCGGCGACTCGCACGCCCACGATTCACCTTGACGCGTTCGGCGATCGATCGACTTAGGTCCTCGCGCACTGACGACGGTCCATTCACCGCCGTCGAAGCGGCCTCCTGCGGCGATAGACCTCCTCGATGACCGACGATAGTTCGTCGCAGCCGCGACAGTCCGTCGGCTCGAAGGCTCGCGAGCGCAGCAGTGTCACCCGTCGCAAGCGCCGAGTTCCAGGCGTCAACCCACGCCCGCACCGTCTCGTCCGGCCCGAGCATCGCAGTCGGCGTCACGGTCGGCGACGTACTCACGCTCGCCGAGGCGACGTCGAGGTCTGCCGAAGGCGTCGGGTCCGAGTCGATGTTCGGCTCGGGGTCGTCCTCGGAGCAGCCCACCGAGCAGGCAGCCAGCCAGCAGCGTGGCGAGTGCCCAGCGCGTGCGGAACATGTGCCGGTCCTTCCCCGAGCAAGAGAACCTTGACCCGAACTTACCGCCACTCCGGCCTGGTGACGAGCCGTGCGCCAAGCCCTGTGGACAACCATTGACTATGGGATCCCCCTAGCGAATCATCGGCGGCATGGCCCGCACCTACCGCTCCGATCGCCGGGCGGCCCAGGCGCGGGAAACCCGGTCCCGGATCCTCGCTGCCGCCGCGGGACTCTTCGAGCAGCGGGGCTACGCAGCCACCACGATCCGGGCGGTCGCGGCCGACGCCGGAGTCTCCGTGCCGATGGTCGAGGCCCTGTTCGGGAGCAAGCCCAGGCTGCTCAAGGCCTGCATCGACGTCGCCATCGCCGGAGACGACCTGGCCGTGCCGGTCCTCGAGCGGGCCTGGACCGACCAGGTCCGGTCGGCGACGACGGTCGCGGAGCTGCTGGCCGTGGTGGCCCGGACGGTCGGCCCCGCCCAGCAGCGGTCCGCCGGCCTGGTGCTGGCCGTCTTCGAGGGGGCCGCCTCCGACGACGAGCTGGACCGGCTGGCCGACGAGATGGTGCGCCAACGCCGCTCGACCTCGACGTGGGTCGTCGCCGCGCTCGCCGCCACGACCAGCCTCCGTACGTCCGAGCACGAGGCCGTCGACACGCTCTGGACCCTGCTGGACCCCGCGATCTACGACCGCCTGGTCCGTCGCCTGGGCTGGTCGCTCGACCGATACCAGGAGTGGTTCGCCCGCTCGGCCGAGCACCTGCTCGTCCCCGATCTCCACCGTGAGGAGCAATCACTGTGAGCACCACTGAACGCGGCACGATCGGCTACCTGCAGCTGCCGACCACCGACGTGTCCGCCTCGATCGCCTTCTACGAGGCGGTCCTCGGCTGGCGGGGCGAGGCGACGTACGCCAGCTTCGAGGCACCCGGCCTGATCGGCCAGTGGACGACCGACCTGGCGCCGGCCGGCGACGAGCGGGCCGGTCCTGTGGTTCACCGTCGACGACCTCTACCCCACCCTGGGCCGGGTCGTGGACCACGGCGGCACGGGTGCACGGCCGGCCCAGCCTCGACCAGGGCGACCGCTGGCTGGTCGAGGTCGACGACCCGTCCGGCAACCGGCTCGGGCTGGTCGCGCCGGTCCGCACCGGCCGCCCGCAGACCATGCTGATGGTGCCGCGACGTCGAGGCGAGCAGCCGGTGGTACCAGGAGCTGCTCGGCCTGGCCAGCGACCACGGCGGTCCCGACTACGAGCGGCTGCTCGTCGGACGGCGAGCTGGTCCTCCAGCTGCACCGCGAGGACGTCGACCACCACCACGGCCCGATCGGCGACCCTGCCGATGCGCGGGGCAACGGCGTCCTGGTCTGGTTCGGCGAGGTCACCGACTTCGACGGCGTGGTCGAGCGGGCCGCCCGGCTCGGCGCCGAGGTCGTGAAGGCGCCGCACCGCAACCCGCCCGAGGGCCAGGGCAACGGTCCCGGCCACCGCGAGATCTGGGTGCGCGACCCCGACGGGTACGTCGTCGCCGTGGCCAGCCCGGACGGCGAGGCGTGGGAGGCCTGACGCACGGCATTCTGGGGCGACAAGGAACAATGCACGGCGTGGAGTCCGAGCCGGCGCGAACGTCGCGAGCAGCGACGCTGGCGCAAGGAGATGCTGCGCCGGCTCGAGCAGCTCGACGGCGTGGATCGCGAGCAGGGACTCGGCGCGATGCCGCTCGGCACCCCGACGGACCTGTCGGCGCGCGGCCCGCCGCCGGCGGCGGCGTACGACGGGCCCGGTGCTGCCGGGGCTGCTGATCAGCGGCATCCTCGCCGGCGCTCGTGATGCTGCACGACCCGGGGATGACCGGCTACCGGTTCCGGCAGCTGGTCGACCACCTGACCGGGTCGGGCGGAGGCGCCTACGCGTTCGTCGTCACCACCGCCGACGGCGACCCGGTGGGCTGGGACCACTGCGAGTCGATCCACTACGTCGTCAACCCGGCCGGCGGGCCGGACGACTGGGAGAACACCGTCGAGGACGGCATCGACGAGATCAGCGACGCGAGCGGCTTCACGTTCGAGTTCGACGGCACCACGAAGGACCGCTCGTTCGACCAGCGGCTCACCGACCCCGAGGACCCGCCGCCGGTGCTCATCGCCTGGGCCGACTCGACGAGGTCCCCGAGCTCAAGGGCTCGACCGCCGGCATCGGCGGCAGCACGCCGGTGCGCAGCGGCGGCCGGATCCACTTCGTCACCGGGATCGTCGTCCTCGACACCGAGGCCTACGACCGGATGGAGGTCACCGGCGAGACCACCGCCGAGCGGCTGATCCTCGCCCACGAGCTCGGGCACGTGCTGGGCCTCGACCACGTCGACGACATCGGCGAGCTGATGAACGCCGAGTACGTCGGCCAGAACGGCTTCGGCCCCGGCGACCGCGAAGGTTTGAAGCAGCTGCACGCCCTGCCTTGCGGCTGACTCCGCCGGTCGCGCCGTCTCCCTACCCTCGAAGCATGCGAGCCGACTCGGGATCCTCACCGCCACGGCGGTCGCGGTCGCCGCGGTCGCGACCGCTGATCGGCGCGCCCGCGTACGCGACCGCCGAGCCGCGACCGCCGCAGCCGGCCGCAGACCTCGGACGGCGTCCGGGGCGAGCGCGCGCTGCCGCTGCCCGACGCGTTCCGCGCGCGAGGACACCTGGACGACGCTGCAGGCCTACCCGATCGCGCCCGGGCGTGAGCTTCGAGCAGTTCACCCTCACCGGCGTCGCGCGGCGTGACCCGCGGCCAGCTGGTCCGGATCGACCCCGCGACGCCCGGGCGTCGGGCTCGACCTGGTGTCGGGGCGCAACGTCGCCTCGCGGCACGTGGTGGCCGACATGATGGATCCCGACGCCGTGGTCGGCGTCAACGGCGACTTCTTCGACATCCGCGACACCGAGGCGCCGCTCGGGCGTGGCCAGCGACCGGCAGCGCGGCATCCTAACGGCGTCGCAGAGCGGCTGGAACAGCGCGTTCTGGGTCGACTCCGCCGGCGTCCCGCACATCGGCGACCTGTACGCCGACGCGGTGCTCCGGCAGCGCCCGACCTGGACGTCACCGACCGTCAACTCGCCGTCCGTCGCGGCCCGGCGGGGTCGGGCTCTACACCAAGCAGTGGGGCACGCTGCGCCAGTACCGCGTCGTCGACGGCCAGCAGCGCAGGCGTGCGGATGGTGCGTGGTCCGGCACGGCCGGGTGGTCTCCAACCGGTCCCGCTTCCCCGACGTCCCTGCGGGTGCACGGACATGGTGCTGGTCGGCCGGGACGCCGGCGCCGGGCCGGCTCGCGCCGCTGCGGGCCGGGCAGCGGATCACGGCCGACGTCGCGCTCTCCGCAGGACGCCGCGATGGCCATCACCGGCAACCTGTTCCTGGTCCGCGACGGCGTCCGGGTCGCGACGACGACGTCGACCTGCACCCGCGCACCGCGATCGGCATCGACCGCGACACCGGCCAGCTCCTGCTGCTGGTCATCGACGGCCGCCAGGACCTGAGCCGCGGCTACGACGATGAAGGAGCTGGCCAAGCTGTTCCAGCGGCTCGGCGCCGAGGACGCGCTCAACCTCGACGGCGGCGGCTCCTCGATCCTCGTCGCCCGGCAGGCCGACGGCTCGCTCGGCGTGCTCAACTCGCCGTCCGACGGTCACCCGCGGCCGGTCGCCAACGGGCTCGAGGTCACCTACGACGCGGCCGCCGCCGTGACCGGTCAGCTGACGGCCGAGGCCGGCACCAGCACCAGCGCCACCGTGGTCATCGGCGCGAAGCACTCCAGCTGCGGGCTCGGCACCTTGCTGCGCGGTGATCGACCAGCCCCGGTCGCCGCGCGGTCACCGAGCACCTCGCTCGGGGCGTCGCAGCCGATCGCCGACGACCGCGCCGTAGAGCAGCATGCCGTCGGGGACCGTCGGCCCTGTCGACCGCCTCCTGCACCCGCGTCGCCAGCGCCTCGGTCGCGAACTGCGCGCGAACTCCTGCACGGCCGCGTCGTCGCCGAGCGGTACGGCGGCCGCGCTCGACCGTGCCGCCGGCCGCGGTCTCGGTGATCAGCTCGACCAGCTCGAAGTCGACCGCGGTCGCCGGTCGGTCGGCCCTTCGTCGGGCTGGCGTCGAGGTCGGGCTGGCGCTCGCCGTGGGCGCCGGTCGTCGGTGACGGACCCGGCCTCGTCGTCGCCGCAGCGCGGTGAGCGCGCCGGCGAGCAGGAGGGCGGGCAGGACGGATCCGAGAAGGCGTCGCATGGTCATGGGACGGTAGCGCTCCGCGGCCGGGTTCCGGCAGGCTGCGCGGGTGCCGACCGGGGCTTCACCCGGGCCGAGCTCGAGTCCTTCCGCGACGCCGTCGTGCCCGACCTGCTGCCCCGGCCGGACGGCGCTGCGGCTGCTGTTCGTCGGGATCAACCCCGGCCTCTGGACCGCCGCCACCCAGACCCACTTCGCCCACCCGGTGAACCGCTTCTACCCCGCGCTCCTCGAGGCCGGGATCATCGAGCGGCCGATCGACCCGGCCGCCGGGATGACCGACGACGACCGCGCGCACCTGACCCGCGCGGCATCGGGATCACCAACCTCGCGCGCCGCGCCACGGCCCGCGCCGACGAGCTCAGCGACGAGGAGCTCCGCGAGCCGGCGGCGCGCAGCTGGTCGCCCTGGTCGAGCGGAGCCGGCCGCGGTCGTCGCGGTCGCCGGCATCACGGCGTACCGCACCGCCTTCGGCCGGCGCCGAGGCCGCGCTCGGCCGCCAGGAGGAGACCCTCGGCGGCGCCGAGCTGTGGGTGGTGCCCAACCCGAGCGGGCTCAACGCCCACGAGACCGTGCACTCGCTGGCCGCGGCGTACGCCGCCGCCGCGCGGGCGGCCGGCGTGATCGCGCCAGTCGACCTAGTCCTCGGGGAACTGCTGGTCCTTGCCCAGCACGGTCAGCCCGTCCTGGACGATGAAGCCCCGCTTCTCGTCGGCCACCGGGTCGACCCCGACCTCGGCGCCCGGCCGGGACGATGACGTTCTTGTCGAGGATCGCGTTGCGGACCACCGCGCCCGCACCGACCCGGACGCCGTTCATCAGCACCGCGCCCTCGACGTGCGCGCCGGCGCCGATCGAGGACCGCCGGCGAGAGCACCGACTTGAGCACCGTGCCGCCGCTGACCACGACCCCGGGCGACAGCACCGCCTCGTCGACCGTGGCGCCGGCTGCCGTCGGCGCCCTGCACCAGCTTGGCCGGCGGCTGCGGGCCGTAGGAGGTGTAGATCGGCCAGTCGAAGTTGTAGAGGTTGAACACCGGCAGCGGCGACACGACGTCCATGTGCGCGGCGAAGTAGGAGCCCAGCGTCCCGACGTCGCGCCAGTAGCCGCGGTCGCGGTCGGTCGAGCCCGGCACCACGTTGTCCTTGTAGTCGTAGACGCCGGCCTGGGCGCGGCGCACGAACGACGGCACGATGTCGCCGCCCATGTCGTGCTTGGAGCCGTCGGTGGTCGCGTCGCGGGTGACCGCCTCGACCAGCGCGTCGGCGTCGAAGACGTAGTTGCCCATCGAGGCCAGCACCTCGTCGGGGTTGTCGGGCAGCCCCGACCGGGTCGGTCGGCTTCTCGAGGAACTCCCGGATCCGGGTCGGCTCGTCCGGCTCGACGTCGATCACGCCGAACTGGTCGGCCAGCGAGATCGGCTGCCGGATCGCGGCCACCGTGCACGCGGCGCCGCTCGTCGATGTGCTGGTCGACCATCTGCGAGAAGTCCATCCGGTAGACGTGGTCGGCGCCGACCACGACCACGATGTCGGGCTTCTCGTCCTTGAGCAGGTTGAGCGACTGGAAGATCGCGTCGCCGCTGCCGAGGTACCAGTGCTTGCCGACCCGCTGCTGCGCCGGCACCGGCGTGACGTAGTTGCCGAGCAGCGTCGACATCCGCCAGGTCTGGGTGACGTGCCGGTCCAGGCTGTGCGACTTGTACTGCGTCAGCACGACCACCTGGAGGTAGCCGGAGTTGACGACGTTGGACAGCGCGAAGTCGATCAGCCGGTAGATCCCGGCGAACGGCACCGCCGGCTTGGCCCGGTCCGCCGTCAGCGGCATCAGCCGCTTGCCCTCCCCACCGGCGAGGACGATCGCGAGCACCTTCGGTCGCTTGGCGGTCATGCGATGTCGACACCTGACGCTCACGCGTCACCGCCGGACGGGTAGGTTCGGCACGTGCGCGTCGACGTGCTGACCAAGGAGTACCCGCCCGAGATCTACGGCGGCGCCGGCGTGCACGTCGCCGAGCTGGTCCGGGCGCTGCGCGCCCGCGACGACCTCACCACCCGCGTGCACGCCTTCGGCGCCCGCGCGACGAGGAGGGCACCGCGTCGTACGCCGACCTCGCCGAGCTCGCCGCGCGCCAACGGCGCCATCAGGACCCTCGGCGTCGACCTGGCCATCGCCGACGGCTGCGCCGGCACCGACCTCGTGCACTCGCACACCTGGTACGCCAACCTCGCCGGCCACCTCGCCGGGCTGCTGCACGGCGTGCCCCACGTGGTGACCGCGCACTCGCTCGAGCCGCTGCGGCCCTGGAAGGCCGAGCAGCTCGGCGGCGGGTACGCCGTCTCGTCGTGGGTCGAGCGCACGGCCTACGAGGCCGCGGCCGCCGTCATCGCGGTCTCGGCCGCGATGCGCGACGACGTGCTGCGCTCCTACCCCGCGGTCGACCCCGACCGGGTGCACGTGGTGCACAACGGCATCGACACCGAGCTGTGGTCGCCGGTGCACGACCCCGACCGGGTGCGGTCGCTCGGCGTCGACCCGGACCGCCCGTCGGTCGTGTTCGTCGGCCGGATCACCCGGCAGAAGGGGCTGCCGCTGTTCCTGCGCGCGGTCGCCGAGCTGCCGCCCGAGGTCCAGCTCGTCCTCTGCGCGGGCGCTCCGGACACCCCCGAGATCGAGGCCGAGGTGGTCGCGCTCGTCGACGGGCTCCGCGAGTCGCGCGACGGCGTCGTCTGGATCCGGGACATGCTCCCCCGCGCCGACGTCGTCGCCCTGCTGACCGCCGCCACGGTGTTCGCCTGCCCCTCGATCTACGAGCCGCTCGGCATCGTCAACCTCGAGGCGATGGCCTGCGAGACCGCGGTCGTCGCGACCGCGACCGGCGGCATCCCCGAGGTCGTGGTCGACGGGCACGACCGGCCGCCTGGTCCCGATCGACCAGGCCACCGACGGCACCGGCACCCCCCTCGACCCGGACCGCTACGTGGCCGACTTCGCCGCCGCCCTGATCGAGGTGGTGACCGACCCCGGGCTGGGCCGCCGAGATGGGCAGGGCCGGCCGCCAGCGGGCGATCGACGCCTTCAGCTGGGACGCCATCGCCGACCGGACGACCGAGGTCTACCGCTCGGTGCTCTGACGCTCTTCAGTTGTCTCGAGACCAGCCAGCCCCATCACCTCCCGTCGGACTCGTGACCCGCACCTGCCGGCCCGCCACCGCCAGCAGCCGCTGTGCCGCCGCTCAGCAGGACCCGCCCGTCCAGCCGGTGGCCGCCCGGCAGCCCCACGCGCGCCGCCCGCTCCTGTGGCCTCGCGGGCCCGCGGGCCGAGCACCTCCTTGACCAGGAACCGCATCCAGACCACCGGGTCGACGCCCGACGCGCTCCTCCGCGATCAGGCAGCAGCCGCGCTCGCACGGCACCCACGGCGACCGCGGCCCCGGCTGTCCCGGCCACAGCCGCCGGACCACCCGCCCCGCGCCGGCGAGCCCGGCCAGCAGCTCGACCTCCTGCGGCACGAGTGGTGGCTGGACCCGCACGACCTGCGACCTGTCGTCGGGATGGGACACGGCAACCTCCGGGTGAGTTCGGACCTGACCCACCCTGCCCGGACCTCCGGACGCTCGTGCCGGCCGAGCACCGTGCCTGTGGATGACCGGTCGCGCGCGTCGCCTGTGGAGGCACGGTGGACCATGACCACTCCCTTCGAACCCGTCATCCGCACCCAGGCCGACCTCGAGGCCGCCTGGCGCCACCTCATCCGGCCGCTCGGCTTCCACCGCCGGAGCCTCTGGCTCCTCCTCATCGGAGCAGACGACCGGCCCACGCCCGTCATCACCGAGGTGACCGACCTCCCGGAGCTCTTCGACGCCGACGACCGCGGACGGCCTGGCGCAATCCCTGCTCCACCTGACGCCCGTCGTGGACCCGCACGGCCGCTGGGCGCTGCTGTGCAGCCGACCGGGCGCCGGCGGCCCCACCACCGCCGACCGCGCCTGGGCAGGCGGCCTCTACGCCATGTGCCGCCGGCACGGCCTCGCGCACGACGTCGATCCATCTGGCGACCGACACGGAGGTCCTCGCCGATCCCGCTGGACGACGTGACGGACTACGTTCGGGCCTCGTGAAGCTCATGTACGCCGCCTGGGGCGACGACCTCCCGTCCACGCTCCGCGACGAAGGCCTGCACCGCCGGCTCGGCGACGCCGGCGTACGCCGGCTCCAGCTCAACCTCGACGACGCCGACGTCGCCCCCGCGATGCGGATCGCGACCGGCCCCGACCACATCGGCGCGATCGTCACCACCTGGAGCGACGCGCGACGTCGCGGCCGCCGTGACCGCCGCACTCAGGGACGCCACCGAGCCGGCTGGCCGGCTGGGAGGTCGAGGAGCGGCTGCCGATCCCGCCGCCGGACAGCCCGCACGGCGAGCGGATGGACACGCTGGCCAACGTCGCCGTGCTGAAGCGCCCCGACGACCTCGACCGCGACGAGTGGCTGCACCGCTGGCTGGTCGACCACACCCCGATCGCGATCTCGACCCAGGCGACGTTCGGCTACGTCCAGAACGTCGTCACCCGGCCGCTCACCGACGACCCGCCGCGCCAGGTCGACGCGCTGGTCGAGGAGCTGTTCCCGAGCGCCGGGATGGTCGACATGCACGCGTTCTACGGCAGCGGCGGCGACGACGCCGAGCTCAACGACCGGCTCACCCGGCTGATGACCAGCGTCGCCCGCATCGGCTTCGACCACGACATCGACCTGGTGCCGAGCAGCCGCTACGTCTACGACCTCGAGCTCTAGACGATCAGCGACAGCAGCAGCACGAAGACGAGCCCGCTCACCGACAGCACCGTCTCCATGATCGACCAGGTCTTGATCGTCTGACCGACGCGTCAGCCCGAAGTACTGGTTGACCAGCCAGAAGCCGGCGTCGTTGACGTGGGAGAAGAACACCGACCCGGCGCCCGATCGCCAGCACCACCAGCGAGATCTCGGTCGAGCCCAGCCCCTGCACGACCTCGAAGAGCAGCGTGGAGGCCGTGATCGTGGCGATGGTGGCCGACCCGGTCGCGAGCCGGATCAGCACGGCCACCAGCCAGGCGACCAGCAGCACCGACGCGTCGGACGCCCTGCACCTTCTCGGCCAGCAGCGTGCCGATGCCGCTGTTGACGAGCACGCCCTTGAAGCCGCCGCCGGCCGCCACGATCAGCAGGATCCCCGCGATCGGTGGCAGCGACGACGACACGGTGTCGGAGACCTTCTGCCGGTCCAGCCCGAGCGGCGAACCCGAAGGTGAACATGCGACCAGGACGCCGATCAGCAGGGCCACGAACGGCTCGCCGATCACGTCGAGGGCCTGCTGGACCTTGCTCTCCTCGTCGTCGATGACCACGTCGGCCAGCGACTTGGCCAGCATCAGCACGACCGGCAGCAGGATGGTGCCGATCGTGACGGCGAACGACGGGCGGCTGTCGGCGGGGACGGGCTCCCGGTCGGCGCCACCGAAGGTGTCCGGCGGCTCGACCTGCACCCAGCGGCCGGCCAGCGCGCCGTACAACGGCCCGGCGATGATGATCGTCGGTACGGCGACCAGGACGCCGAGCGCCAGCGTGAGCCCGAGGTCGGCGCCCACGATGTCGATCGCCGCCACCGGTCCGGGGTGGGGCGGCACGAAGCCGTGCATCGCGGACAGCCCGGCCAGCGCGGGGATGCCGACCGTGATCAGCGAGACCTGGGCCCGGCGGGCCACGAGGTAGATCACCGGCATCAGGAGCACGAGGCCGATCTCGAAGAACATCGGCAGCCCGATGATCGCGCCGACCAGGGCCATCGCCCACGGCAGCCCCCGCCCGGAGGCCCGCCCGATGATGGTGTCGACCACCTGGTCGGCCCCGCCGGAGTCGGCGAGGAGCTTGGCGAAGATCGCACCCAGGGCGATCAGGACGCCGACGCTGGCCGCGGTCTTCCCGAACTCGGTGGTGAAGGACTCGATCACCGTGCCGAGGTTCTGCCAGGACACGATCCCGAAGGCGAACGACGCCAGCACCAGCGCCAGGAACGGGTTGAGCTTCGCCCAGATGATCAGGACGACGATGAGCCCGATGGACGACCAGCGCCGCGGTGACCAGCACCGGCCCGGAGGCGACCGGCTCGATCGGGGCGGCCGGCTGTCCGCCAGGGCGATCAGCTGTGCAGTCAGGCTCATGTCAGTCCTTCTCGGAGCGGCTCTGGGCGAGGTACCCCTCGACGATCTGGTCGACACTGCCGTCGACCTCGATCACGACCCCGTTCTCGTCGGGGGCCAGCGGCTCGAGGGTCTCGAACTGCGAGGTGAGCAGCGAGGCCGGCATGAAGTGGCCCGGGCGGCTGGCCTGACGACGTTCGATGACGTCCCGCCCGCCGGCGAGGTGCAGGAACTCGACGGTGTGGCAGTGGTGGCGCAGCTGGTCGCGGTACTTGCGCTTGAGCGCCGAGCAGGCGATCACCCCGCCGTGCTCGTGCTCCACGAGCCACTCCCCGATCCGCTCGAGCCACGGGTAGCGGTCGCTGTCGTCGAGCGGCTCACCGCGGCTCATCTTGGCGATGTTGGCCTCGGGGTGGAGGTCGTCGGCGTCCTCGAACGGTACGCCGAGCCGGCCCGCCAGGACGGCGCCCACGGTCGACTTGCCCGAGCCGGAGACCCCCATCGCGACGATCGGGTGGTCAGGCATGTTCACGCGGGGCCGGTACCCCGCTCAGCTGATGGTGATCGCGACCTGGTCGGGGTAGAAGGCGACATGGCCCGCGATCTGCGCCACCGCGTCGTACGGCGCGTCGTAGGTCCAGACGGCGTTCTCCGCCAGCTCGTCGCCGACGACCAGCGAGTAGTAGCCGGCGTCGCCCTTGAACGGGCAGTAGGTCGTGTGCTCGGTCCGCTCGAGCACCGCCGGGTCGACGTCCTCGAGCGGGACGTACTGGACGGCCGGGTAGGTCGACTCCTGCAGCGTGAGCGAGCGGGTGGTGTCGGCGATGGTCCGGTCGCCCCGAGTGACGACCACGCGGCCCTCGGTGGGCGTCACGGTGATCGGGTGGCTGGCGTCGGGGACGAGCCTCTGCTTGTCGGTCATGCTGCTCAGAACACCGGGGGGCCACTCGCGATTCCGGACTGCTCAGTTGACCTCGGAGTCGTAGACGACGTTGCCGGCCAGGTCCTCGCGAGATGTAGGTCGTCTCGCTGAACTCGTTGCTGGCGTAGGCCGAGATCTGGGGCTCACCGCCGGAGCGGTCGCTCACGATGGCATACCAGCTGGTCGGCGTGTCGAGGCGCCCGCGCACCAGCATCGAGCATGTCGATCACCTGCTGCGGGTCCACCAGGCTCAGGTCGACCTGCTCCGCATCGGTGGTGCCCTTGATGGTGTTGAGCGTGAGCTCGCCGTCCCAGTAGAAGTTCTCGTAGCGGTTGTTGGTGCCGGTCGGCACCTCCAGCACGGCGTAGCGCGGGTAGAGGACGGCGCTGTAGACGAAGGTGTTGCCGGTCTTGTCCTCGAGCGCGCCGACGAGCTCGTTGATCCCGTCGACCGTGTGCACGTTGATGCCGTTCTTGCCGGGCGCCTCGCCCGGGGCGTACGTCGTGTCGTCGGTCGGGCCGATGTTGCCGAAGTCGGGGAAGGAGTTGCGGCTGCTGACGAACGCGATGATCGCGCCGGCGATCGGGACCACGACCGAGACCAGCACGACCGCGGCGATGATGCCGCCGATCGCCCGTCCACCCGTCTTGCCGACAACGGTCGCGATGTCGACGGTCTCGTGGGACGCCGGGCCGTAGTTGACCAGCGGCCAGGGCTGGCCGCCCGCCGGGGGCTGCTGCCCGGCCGACATCCCGGGCACCGGTGCGACGGTGGGCGGTGGGGCCGCACCAGGGGCGCGCAGGTCACGGACCACGAGGTCGATGTCCTGCATGGTCTGGGCGTGCTCGAGCTGGCTGACGCGCATGTCGCGGTCGGCCTGGACGATCCGGCCCGGCCTTCAGCGCGTCCTCGACCAGCTTGTTGGCGTCGTTGCGGTCCCTGCTGTCCGCGCGTCCATCCGGCGTGCTCACGGGAGAAACGTAGTGGAAAGAGCCGTCGGTGGCCCCGCATGGCGACCCCGAGTCCGGTCTGGGCTCGACCTCCCCGGGACAGGGGCGAGGACCAGGGACCGAACTTCCCCGATCTGTGGGGTGCGCCGTAGCGGGACAAACCGTCCGACGCGCTGATCAACGAGCGAGGGGTGCGGAGGTCACGCGGGTTCGACCCAGGCGAACGGCACGCGCAGCAGTCGGCGCCCCGCTCGCAGGTGATAGCTGGTGCGGCCGCGCTTGGCGACCCGGCCCACGGTGCCGTGGTGCTCGCCGGCGACGGTGACCCGCACGCGGGCGCCCACCGGCAGCAGCACCGTGTGGCGCCCCTCGCGCAGCCGGGCCAGCTCGGCCTCGTAGTTGGGGTGCAGCACCGCGGGCCGGCCGTGGTGGGTCCACGTGTAGACGTGGGCGAGGTCGAACGTCGGCGAGCAGAGCCCGCAGGTCAGCACCCGCTCGGGGCGGCGGTGCCGGTCGAGGGTGTGGCCGCCCGGGCAGGTGCCGAGCCAGGCGGCCGGCGCGGTCGGCGCCTCGGCCGAGGTGCACCGCTCCCCCGAGCAGCCGATCGACATCGCGACCCGGCGCCAGTGGGCGTCGTGGCCGTGCCGCGGCCCGACCAGCGCGTGGGCGATCTCGTGGAGGATCGTGTCGCGGACGTCGGTCTCGGAGTGCACGGCGGTGAGCGGCGCGCTCAGCCCCAGCGTCCGCTCGCCGAACTTGCAGATCCCGGCCCGCCGCTTCGCGTTGTCGTAGGACACCTCCCAGTCGTCGAGGCCGTGCACCTCCAAGAGGTATTCGGCCATCGCGAAGGCGTCGCTCAGGTCCACGCACGGAACGCTACGACGCCGCACCGACAGCACCGGGCGGCCACGCCGCCTACCATCAGCCGGGTGACCGATCGGGAGGTCGACCTCGCCGCCGGGGGCGGCCCGAGGCGAGGACGGGCGCGGTCCTTCGTGGCCGGCCGCTCGACCTCGCAGCGCCTCGGTGCGGTGGCCGCGGTGCTGATCGTGCTCTCGGCACCGTTCGGCGGCTGGCGCTCCGCCTCGGAGCAGGACGTCGTCCCGCTCGAGCTCGGCCAGAAGATCGACATCGGCCCCTTCTACGTCACCGTCGAGAACGTCAAGCAGGTGACCGACCTCCTCCCGGTCATCGAGGCCGACGGGACCAGCCGGTTCCTCGTCGTCAAGGCCACGGTCACCAACCACACCGACCGGCCCGAGTCCGCCGACCTGGTGACCCAGGCTCTGTCCGGCAAGAACACCAGGGCCCTCGCGTTCGAGGGCGACGCGGTCCTCCAGCTGCACGTCTACGACGTGAACGACGCGGTCGAGGTCCCCCGGAGCGAGATGGTCAACCCCGGACTGACCTACACCTACGCCTTCGTGCTGCGTCAGCGTCCGGACGTCGACCTCGAGAAGGTGGCCCTGGCCGTCTACGGCTACCACTTCCAGGAGGTCGACCCCCAGACCCTCGACCCCGACCGGTGGGTCCCGGACGACCAGCCCCTCGCCGAGGGCCACGTCCCGATCGAGGTGGCACCGTGAGGGCCCGCCGGACCACCACCGTGCTGTCGGTCCTGGCCGCCGTGACGGTGGGCCACCTCATCGCCAGCCGGTCCGAGACCGGCCTCGGCGACAAGCCGTTCGTCACCTCGGCGTCCGAGGGGCGCGTCGCGCACCTGACGTACGCCGACGTGGAGGTCACGGACGTCACCCCGGCCAAGTACGTCGTGCCCCAGGTCTCGACCGAGCTGGCGCGAATAGCCGGCGGCGTCTTCCTCCTCGTGTCGGTCAAGGCCACCGCCACCCGGGAGCCCACCACGTTCTACGGCGCCTACCTGGTCGACCAGAGCGGTCGGCAGTACCGCGCCTCTGCCAAGGCCGAGTGCGCTCTCGTCCTCAAGAGCGGGCCCGGCATCCCGGCGTACGCCGTCTACTGCTTCGACGTGCCGACCGACCGGCTGGCGGGGCTGCGCCTCGAGTTCGGCCGCGGCTCGCTCATCTACTCGACGTTCCAGGGCGACGCCATCGCCGACATCGACCTCGGTATCACCGCCGCCGACCAGCGGTCCTGGCCGAAGACGGACGATGCCTACCTCGCCGAGGCGACCAGTCTCGCGCCGATCGAGCTGGAGAGCGTGACGCTGACGGAGACCGGCTCATGAGCCGAGGCTGGTGGCAGGAGAACCGGTTCTGGCTGCCGGCCCTGCCGCGTCGCCCTGGCCGGGCTGCTGCTCGCGTCGTCCTACAACGTCAAGGAGTACTGGTACGACAACGGCCTGCACGACGAGCTGGCCTCGGCCGGCCAGGGCAGCTTCGCGTCGGCCACCGACCACTACGACGACGGGCTCGGCCCGACCTCACGGACCTTCTCGGTGCGCCTGGCCGCGCTCGGGACGACGGACGTCTACCCGGACGAGGAGGACGGCGGCCCGCGGTCGGCCACCGGAGGGCGTCGGCGCCGTGGTCGTCTACCTGGACTGGAAGGCGCCGACCGACCAGGTGCTGCGCGGCTGCACCGTCTCCGTGGTCGACGACCAGGGGCGCCGCTACGACGTCGACACCAGCGACGTTCTTGCACTCGTGCACGCCGGAGGGCCACGCCGGGCCGCAGGCCCCGTTCGGCAACACCGACGAGCGGGGCACCGTCCCCGAGGGCGAGGAGCGGCCCGCGACCTGGTCGACGAGCGCCGGTGATCCTGGTGCCGCTCGGCCGCGAGATCACACAGGTGCGGGTGTGGTGGGAGCCACCGGACTACGTGCAGCTGTCCGCGTCCTGATCAGCCAGTCGACGGCGGCGGCCAGCATCGGCGCCGTCACCATCAGTGAGAGCGCGAAGCCGAAGGCCGCCTCGTACGGGTTGATCGCGACCCAGGTGCCGAAGTAGCGCGGCCCCACGAGCTCGCGCATGGCCAGGTGGAAGACGAACGGGATCCGCGTCACGAGCAGGAACACCAGGCAGAAGACCAGCATCGGGGCGAGCCCCGCCGACGCGAGCAGCCGGACGCCGCTGAACAGCGACGAGAACCGCTCCTTCACGTCGAGCCAGAACGAGCGCAGGAAGCCGACCTGGTCGGGCGGGCCGGCCTCGGGCTCGGTCTCGGACTCAGGCTCGGTCGCTCGGGCTCCGCGAGCCGGTAGCCGAGCACGACCGCCGCCAGGGCCAGCCACCCGACCGGGACGACCACCACGAGGGTGAACGACCCGGAGATGTCCTGGGCTCCGTGGGCCAGCCAGGTGAACGCGCCGGCGAGCGGGCCCAGGAAGTCGACGACGGCGTCGTAGGCGTCCTGGAGCCACTGCGCCGCGACCCGGTCCTGCAGCCACGGCCTGCCCTTGACCCGGAGGACGACGAGCTGGGCGGCCAGCTGGGTCGTGTAGTAGACCTCCACGAAGGCACCGAGGTAGGCCAGCGCGGTGAGGTGGAACCGTCGCTCGGCCCGGCCGAGCAGGTAGCGCACGATCCACGCGCCGAGGACGATCAGCAGGGCCACCTGCACCGAGTAGACACCGAGCCGGCCGGCGGTGCTGACCACCTCGCCGTCGGGCGTGAGGCCCTGGATGAAGAGCTCGGCGGCCTTGACGTTGCGATAGCGGAAGAGGTCCTGCTCCAGCAGGCCGTACGACGCGTACACGGCCAGGAACGGCACCATCACGCTGACCGCCACGTCGAGCAGGCGCAGCTGACGGCCCTCGGTGGGCGCGACCTCGTCGAGCGCCTCGACCTCCTGCAGCGCCGGCAGTGACCGACGGCAGACCGAGAGCATCGCCACCACCGGCAGCAGGAACCCCAGCGGCGCCAGCACGAGCATCAGCTGCCCGAGCTGGCGCATGGACGTCGCTGAGCTGCGTCGCCGCCCAGACCGCGCCGTTGCGCATGGCGCCGCCGAGGAAGGCCAGGGTCAGCAGGGCAGGCCAGTGCCGCAGGAACAGCCGGCCGGCCGTGACGAAGACGACGGGGACGTCACGCACCCGGGTCGGGCTCCGCGCTCTTCCCAGTGCCGTTTCCTGCTGCCGTCCTCGAGCCGCTCGTGCAGCCGCGCGCGTACGTCGTCCGGCGTCATCTGGGTGCGCTGGCGCTGGTCGCGGGCGATCACCACGCCGGTGGCCGCCACGCCGGCCAGCCCGGCCACGCCGAGCCACTTCCACAGCTTCACGCGATGATCGTGCCATGACGCGACGCGCGGATCGCCCTGGACGAGGCGGTGGAGCTCACCCGGACCGGCGACCTGTGGCTGTTCCGCGGGCGCTCGATCGCCGACCACGCGATCCGGACCTTCACCAACGCGCCGGTCAACCACGTCGGCATGGCGGTCGTGATCGACGACCTGCCGCCGCTGATGTGGCACGCCGAGCTCGGCAAGGGGCTCCAGGACGTGTGGACCGGCAGCCACCACCGCGGCGTCCAGCTGCACGACCTGCGCGAGGCGGTCGTGCAGTGGATGGACCGCTACGAGCAGCGCGGCTGGCTGCGCCAGCTGTCGGTCCCGGTCACGCCGACGATGGAGGGCGAGCTGCTCAAGACGATCGCCCGGATGGACGGCCTGCCGTTCCCGTCCACCCTCGGGCTGGTCGGCCGGGTCGCGCGCGGACGGCTGCACCGGCGGCGCCCGCGGAGCTGGCCTACTGCGCCGAGGTGGTGGCCGAGGCCTACATCGCGATGGGGCTGCTCGACAGCTCGCGACCCTCCAACTACTACGACCCCGGCAAGTTCTGGTCCGGCGACGACGTCGAGCTCGGGCTGGGCGCCACCCTGGGGAACGAGATCGAGGTCTACGACCCGGGCGTGAAGTACTGGTAGCTCAGGAGACGAGCGCGCGACCCGCGTCGGTGAGCTCCCAGATGCCGGGCTTGCCGCCGGCCATCAGGCCGGCGTCGATCATCGACTTGCGCTCCATGCGGGCGGTGGCGTGCCAGCGCAGCTCGCCGGTGGGCGTGGGCTGGCGGTCGCGCTCGCGCAGCTCCTCCTCCATCGCCATCTCCAGCTCGAGCAGCATGTCCTCGGTCTCGAGGCTGCCCTCGAGCCGCAGGATCCGGACGATGTGGGGGCGGAACGACCGTCTGGTCGCTGACCTTGCTCGGCGGCCGGGCCGGCGCGCTGCTCGTCCGCGCCGCGGAGGCGCGCGGGGTCGCCGTACGCGTCCGGGGAGCGCGCGGCGGCGGGGGCGGTGGCGGCAACGGCTTGGGCATTCCGTGCACGCAGGTGCTCAGCGGGAGATCACACAGATCGCAGTACTCCTCGGCCACTCCCCCGAGAATACGTGGCGCTCAGCTCAGCGGCGCGGCCAGCACCTGCTTGGTGAACTTCTCGGTCGCCGGCGCCCAGTCGTCGGCGCTGACCGGCTTGCCCTCGCTCGACGACTTCACCGCGACCGAGAAGCCGACCGGCTGGCCGACGCACTCCGGGAACAGCCGCACCTTGGAGACCGAGCCGGCCATCGACAGCCGCGCGCAGTCCTGGTCGGAGATGTCCTTGCCGTCCTTGGTGAACGACGCGGTCTTGTGCACGGTGAACTCCGAGAACGCGTCGCCGCTGACGTGGAGGTCGGGCACCTTGTCGTTGTCGAGGTCGAACCAGATGTCGATCGCGTCGCCGAACTTCACGTTGCGGCCGTGCTTGACCAGCACGACGGCCGGCCGGTTGTTCTTGGGCGCCGAGCGCAGCTTGACCTGGGTGATGTCGAAGGCCTTGCCGGGCTCCACCGCGTCCTTGACGACGCGGCTGGTCGGCGGCAGCGCCAGCGCGGGGCTGGTCCCGGCGAGGGCGGTCGTGAGTACGGCGGCCGCGGTGGCCGCCCCGGCGATCAGACGATGGGGGGTCATCGCAACATCCTAGGCAGCGCAGCCGACGCAGTGGCGCGTCGTCGGGCCGGGCCTCGAGCCGTCCCTCGGGGATCGGCGACCCGCACCTCTCGCAGGTGCCGTAGGTGCCGGCGTCCAGCCTGGCGAGCGGCGGCGTCGATGTCGACGAGGTGCTGCTGCCCCTCGCGGACGAGGGTGGCGACCTGGGAGCGTTCGAAGGCGATCGTGGCGCCCTCGGGGTCGTGCTCGTCGTCGGCGTTGGAGTCCTTCGACGCCGCCACGAAGCCGGCGTGCTCCTTCTGCAGCCGGCCCAGCCGCGCCGTCGTACGCGCGCGCTCGTCGGCCAGCCGCTGCCGCGGGTTCACGGGGTCGGCGTCGGGGAGCGTGGTCGGCAGGTCCGTCGGGGTCGGAGTCGGGGTGGGAGTGGGCGTGTCCGACGGCGTGGGTGTCGGGGTCGGCGTGGTGGCGGGCGTCTCGGACGGCGTCTCGCTCGGGGTCTCGCTGGGCGACTCGCTGGGCGTCTCGGACGGGCTCGGCTGCTGGCTGTGCTGCGGCTTGTCGGGCTTGCTGTTGCCGCCGCTGTTGCCGGTCACCCCGCCGATGGTGGTGCCCTGCTTGTCGCTGCCGCCGGTGCGCTGCGCGACGCTCTCGCCGGTGAAGAGCTCGAAGGCGGTGATGGCCAGGACGACGACCACGAACGTGCCGGCGGCGACGAGCGCGACCCGGCGCCACGGCAGCAGGACGAACCGCTCGCGCATCGACAGCGGAGCGGGCTCCTGCGCCGCCTCGTCCAGCTCCTCCTTGGCCTCGCCGAGCCGCTCGTCGGCGAGGTCGAGGTGCGCCTCCTGCTCGTCGCCCTCGCGCCGGCCGGCCCGGCGTACCTCCGCCTGGGCGATGCCGACCTTGTGCATGGCGGTCTCCTGCGCCTTGAGGACGGCGTACCGGCTGCGCGCGAGGCCCTGGGCGTAGAGCGCGCTGCCGATCGTCGCCGCCACGCTGCCGAGGGCGGCGCCGATCAGGGTGCCGACGGCGCCGAGGGTCGAGAGCAGGACGGCGGTGGTGACCGCCGCCAGGGCACCGGCTGCGGTCTTGAGCCAGTCGATGTCGAGGGTGGGTGGGGAGTCGGTGTCGCGTTCAGGCATAACCCGTCCACAGTGACAGCGGATCGGCGCTCACCCAAGATGACGCCCGCTCAGTGCGCCGGCGTGTGTGGCTTCACAGCTCGAGCGGCGGGGCGTCCTCGGCGGACAGGTCGGGCAGCTCGGCGTGGATCGACGGCGGGTCGAGGTAGCGGGTGGCGAACGCGTCGGCCCACACCTCGCCGGCGCCCAGCCCCTCGCGCATCCCTGCGACGAACGACTCGAGCGAGACGATCCGGCAGCGCTCCTCCGGCTCGCGCAGCGCCGCGCTCAGCCCACCCAGCGCCCGGGCGGCGTCGGGGTCCTCGCCCAGGCACATCACGACGACCGAGGCGGAGCTGACGCCCATGACCTTGTGCTGCACGCAGGCCGCGGCGAGCAGGCTGGTGCGCCAGAGCTGGTTGGTGGCCGGGCCGAGCAGCGGTCGCGTCGTACCGGGGTGGAACCAGCCGCTGTGCTCGTGGGCCTGCCGGTAGGTGTCGCTGTTGTAGATCGTGCGGTTGAACTCCTCGGTGTACTTCACGTCGACGCCCACGAGGTGGCGCGAGCCGTCCGCGCGCGCCGTGATCACCACCGCGTCGAAGCCGGAGTGGTCGCCGAGGACGTCGACGGCCGGCCGCCAGGCGCACTCCATCACCTCGACGTCGACCGCGTGCGGGTCGAGGAAGGCCCGGACGACGTCGAGCCCGCGGTCCGGGCGGGCCCGCAGCTCGCCGAAGATCGAGAAGCACATCGGCAGGCTCGAGAGCATGTTGCGGGCCAGCCGCGCCTTGTCGATGGTGCCGCCGGACGCGCTCACGATGTTGGCCCGCTCCAGCGCGTACTTCGCGGCGTCCTCGGTCAGGAAGTTGAGCCAGGGCCGGGCGATCACGTCCTCGATGTGCAGCAGGCTGCCGAGCGGGCGGCTGTGGCCGCCGCCGCCGCAGTAGTCGCCGTAGCGCGAGGTGAGCACCTGTTCGCGGTACCACGACTGCAGCAGCCGGTAGCGCGCCGTACGGCGAGAGTCGCTCGCCACGGACAGCCGTGGGTCGCTCCACGAGAGCTGCATGCGTCGGACCCCCCTTGCTTCGCCGACCTGCAGGGACACTCCTACCGTGTCGAGGGGGTCGAGAAACACTCCCGGCCCAGCCGGTCCAGACCGACCCCTCCGATTTCAGCCGAGGTAGCGGTCCGCCACCACCGCCTGCTGGTCGACCGGGTGGCCGGTCTGGATCGTCCAGGCCAGCCGCAGCAGGGCCGCGTGCGACCAGAGCAGCGGAGTGGCGGACCGGGTGCCCTCGCCCGCCGGGCAGCAGGCCTGGCCGGTGGGGGCACGTCCGTCCCACACCTGCTCGGCGATCATGTCCGAGCCGCTGGCGGCCGCGGCCACGCTGGCGAGGTACGACGCGCCGCTCCCGCCCGCAGCGACGGCGTACTCGCCCCGCTCGCCGGCGAGCAGCGGCCAGGCTCGGCCGAGGGTCTCGCGGGCGCCGTCGTCGGTGATCTCCCACTGCGCGCCGGTGCTGGTCTCGCCGTACCCGTCGAAGCTGAAGCGGTGCCAGAACGTGCCGTTGGGCGTCGTCACGGCGAGGTCCTGGTCGACCACGGCCAGGCTGTTGAGCACGACCGGGTCGTTGGCGGGCAGGATGCCGAACCGCACCAGGTCGAGGAAGCTCGCGTCCACGACGCGGCGCTGGTCGGCCCGGGCCGGGCCGCCGTCGCCGATCGCGTAGGTCGTGCCCTTGTCGGGCTTGCCGTCCTTGGTGACGCGGAGGAAGTACGGCGCGTCGCTGAGCGGGCCGTTGCTCGTGACCGTCCAGCGCTCGACCTTGCGCTGCCCAGCGGTCGGCGGTCTCTCGCCACTGCTTGGCGAGCATGTGGTCACCGTGCTGTCGGGCGATCGCCGCCCCGGTGACCAGGCCGTTGATCTGGGCGGCGATGGTGGCGGGTGAGTAGCCGGACTGGTTCTCCCACCGCTCCTGCGGTGAGAACGGCGCCTTCAGGCCGGTCTCCTCGTCGCGGAACCGCATGAGGAAGCCGACGGCCTTCTTGATGCCGCGGTAGGTCCGGGTGTCGGTCTTGCCGACCAGGTGGGCCAGGGCGATGGGCAGGGTGACCTGGTCGAGCTGGATCTCGGTCCACTCCTCGTGGCCGTCGACGTCGGAGTTCTGCGGGAACGAGCCGTCCTTCTTCTGCTGCGTGGTGAACAGCCATCTCACCGCCCGCCGGGCCGCGGCGACGTCGCCCATCGCGTAGAGCGCCGTACCGATCTGGTAGAGGTCGCGCGACCAGACCTCGTGGTAGGCCGACGGACGGCGAGCTCAGGTCCTTCACCTCGTCGCCCCAGACCCAGGGCGCGGACGGGCTGGCGACGAAGGCGCCCGGGTTGGCCTTGTCCTCGCCGGCCGCGAGGACCAGGGCGGAGGCGAGGTACTGCCGCTGGATGGCGCTCGCGCTGGCCGGCACCGGCTTGAGGGTGTCGAGGTAGCCGTGCCAGCCGGCGTCGTACTGGCTGGCCGTCGCGCTCCACGGCTGGGCCAGCGCCTGCTTGGCCACCTTCGACGACTTCTGCGGCGTACGGCCGAAGCCCAGGCTGATCGTGGCCGTCGCTCGCTGCGGATGTCGGCCTGCTTGCTGGCTGGTGTCCGGTCAGCCTCGGGCTGCTCACCAGCGTGCTGGCCACCCGGGCCTTGCGGTCGACGGCCTTGAGCGAGGTCTTGGTGCTGCGGAGGCGGTCCCCGGCCGTGCCGTTGCCCAGCGCGGGCTCGTAGCGGACGCCCAGCGTGTGGGTGCCGCCGTCCAGCGACTCGACCCTCGCGTGGATGACGACCGCGCTGCGGGCCGGGTCGGTGACGATCTCCTCGGTCAGCCGGTAGTGGCCCTCCTTGTCGGTGCTGACCTGGGTGAACCGCAGGCTGCGCTCGTCCGGCCGGCGTGACCACCGTGGTCATGTCGCGGGACTGGCGGTCGGCGTGGTCCGCCGTCGGTCACCGGCAGCTCGAGGGTCCGCAGGCTCGGCGTGGACAGGTCGGGGTAGAAGACCTCGCTGACCCGGCCGCCCTGGAGGGTGAACCAGACCCGGCTCTTGCTCTCCCGGGCGGTGCCGAAGCCGGTCTTGTCCGCCTCGGTCCAGTGCTGGTGCGCTCGGCCCTCGCGGGCCGGGGCGGCGGCGTACGTCGCGGGCGCGGTCAGCCCGGCGGCGCGATGGCCAGGGCGAGCGCGGTGATCGTCATGCGTCGTTGCATGAATGTCGGGTACCCAAACTCCATGGCCGTTTCCAGCTTTCAGGACCTCCCCTCGCCGACCGCGACCGCCGCTGGGACGGCGACGCCGCGGAGAAGCGGGTGCGGAAGTTCACCGGCGCGGAGGACGCGCCCAACGCGCGCTATCGCTCGGTGCACCTCTGGTACGACGCCGACAACAAGGACAACTTCACCGCCTACAAGCTCCTCATCGCCGATGTCGTCGACGACCGGCTGGTCGCCGTACCGCGCGGCGTGATGGCGGCGGCGGGGATCATGCAGGGTGGGCGCGGCGGCATCGACGGGGTCTCGTCTCGCGAGGCGACCCGGATCAAGAACCACCTCGCGAAGTACTACAAGAAGATGGACGAGACGCCGCCCTGGGAGGACTGAATCCTCTTTCCACAGATTGGTTTCTGACCCGCTGAGGAGCGCTGTGGCGGGGCAGCGTGGGGTCATGACGATCCGGATCGAGCACCCCGAGTTCCATGCCTCCGTGGCCGAGGTCCGCAGCGCCTGCGCCGAGCTCTCGTCGGCCCGAGCCCGGGCCTGCGGCGAGGTCGACCTGCTGCTCGACGGGTGGCACGGCGCGGCCGCTAACGCCTTCGCCGAGGCGTGGGAGACCTGGCTGGCGTCGTCGCGGGAGGTGTCGTCGGGGCTCGCTTCGCTGGCGGAGGCGCTGGACGGGTTCCAGACCGACGTCGTCGCGCGCGACTCGTCCGCCGTTGACGCTCTCGGGCGGCTCGCGGAGCGGCTGGCATGAGCTTCTCCTACGACGCCGACCTCGAGCTCGCCGCTCGGGTGGTGACGACGCTGTCGTCGGTCGAGGACCACCTCGACGAGGTCGTGACCGACCTGCGCTGGCGGGTCGCGCACCTGCACGAGTCGTGGGGCGGGCTGGCATCGCTCGCGCACGTCGACGCGCACGGGTCGTGGGAGTCGTCGTACGGCGAGATGCGGGAGGCGCTGGCCCTGATGCGCAAAGCCATCCGGACCGCGTCGGCCAACTACTCCGCGGCGGCCTCGGCGAACGCCCAGATGTGGGGTGCGCTGCGGTGAGGGTGCTCGTCGACTCCGTCACCCTGACGGACACCGCCGTGTGCTTCGAGCGGGGCAACCAGGACGCCGCTCGCTTCCACGAGGCCTTGGCCGGCAGGCTCGCCCACTTCGGCGCGATGGCGGGCGACGCGTCGCTGGCCGAGGAGTACCTGTTTCTCGGCGAAGGACGGCACGTCACCCATGAGGGCGAAAGGCCAATCGCGATCACGTGGGAGCTCACGCACCCCATGCCCACGGACTTCTTTAACTCGGCCACCGTCGCAGCGAGCTGAGGCAAGGGGAGCCGGCGGTCAGCGCGGCCGCCGGCAACCGCTTGTTATTCAGCTGCAACCGCTGGTGCTGCCGCAGCCCTCGCAGACGTAGCAGGAGCCGGCGGGGCGCATCTTGGTGCCGCAGGTCATGCAGAGCGGGGAGTCGACGGCGGTGCCGGTCATCTGCTCCATGAGCTCGGCGCTGGTGTGGGCGACCTTGGCGGGCTCGGCGGGGACCTCGCGGATCTCGGAGCCGTGGGTGTCCTTGGTCTCGACGACGTCGGCCTCGACGACGTCGCTGGCGGTGTCGACCAGCGGGGTGGCGTCGGCGATGACCTCGGACGGGGAGCCGAGCTCTTCGAGGGGCTCGTAGGACCCGGTCTCGAGGTAGCGCTGGCGCTCGTCGGCGGAGTAGACGCCGAGGCCCTGGCGGGTCTCGAAGTCCAGGTAGTCCAGGGCCAGGCGGCGGAAGATGTAGTCCATGATCGACTTCGCCATCCGGACGTCGGCGTCGTCGGTGAGGCCGGCGGGCTCGAAGGAGAGGTTGGTGAACTTCGAGACGTAGGTCTCGAGCGGGACGCCGTACTGGAGGCCGATCGAGACCGCGATCGAGAAGGCGTCCATCACGCCGGCCAGGGTCGAGCCCTGCTTGCCGAGCTTGAGGAACACCTCGCCGAGCTCGCCGTCGTCGTGGGCGCCGGAGGTCATGTAGCCCTCGGCACCGCCGACGGTGAACGACGTGGTGCGCGAGGCGCGGGACTTGGGCAGGCGCTTGCGCAGCGGCGTGTACGACCTTCCGACGACCTTGGGCTCGAGCTCGGTGACGGGCGCGCCGGCCTGGTCGGCGGCCATGCCCTGGTCCTTCTTGGAGGACTCGGACTTGCCGTCGGAGAGCGGCTGGCCGACCTTGCAGTTGTCGCGGTAGATCGCGGTCGCCTTGAGGCCGAGCTTCCACGACTGCAGGTAGACGTCCTCGATCTCCTCGATCGTGGCGTTCTCGGGCAGGTTGACCGTCTTGGAGATGGCGCCGGAGAGGAACGGCTGGCAGGCCGCCATCATCCGGACGTGGCCCATCGGCTTGAGGGCGCGGGCACCCATGGCGGTGTCGAAGACCTCGTAGTGCTCGGCTTGAGGCCGGGGGCGTCGATGACGTGGCCGTGCTCGGCGATGTAGGCGACGATCGCCTCGACCTGCTCGGGCTGGTAGCCCATCTTGCGGAGGGCACGCGGGATGGTCTGGTTGACGATCTGCATCGAGCCGCCGCCGACGAGCTTCTTGAACTTCACCAGCGAGAAGTCGGGCTCGATGCCGGTGGTGTCGCAGTCCATCATGAAGCCGATGGTCCCGGTCGGGGCGAGCACCGAGGCCTGGGCGTTGCGGAAGCCGTTCTTGGCGCCGAGCTCCTGGACCTCGGCCCAGGCGATGGTGGCGAGCTTGTGGACCTCGCCGTCGATCG